>JANINJ010000107.1 GCA_024508855.1 Xanthobacteraceae bacterium | reverse complement strand
AGCACGGGAATCATAATCCTGGGGTCGGGGGTTCGAGTCCCTCTCCCGCTACCACGAAATCTCCGTAAAATCATGCAGTTAGATCGATGTTTCCTTGCCGGTTCGCGGCGAGAGATCTAGGTGTACCAATTTTGTACCAATCACTTGGTAGCTGGGACTGGAAGTCATTTCTCACTATAATCCGTCCAAGGAATCGCGGATCCCCAGACAGGAGCTCAGGAAACAGAATCGCCAAATAGCTGCCGAGCAGTAAGGTTTTCGCGATTTCTCGCGCATTCGAGGCAAGCGCCTCAATCGTGCAGTCGTTCGGAGGCGTCGCTCCATCGTCGGATTGAAATCCGTTCTCGGTAGCGCGGTGAAGGTCAGCAATTTCAAGGAATTCATTTGGTCCTCCAACATAGGTGTTGAGGACGACTAAGTATAATAACAGCTTCCGACGACCACATACCGAAGAGTTCGGTGTGCGATCGCTGTTATTATTTCCGGGGCGAAAATCTATAGAAGAGGTAGTTCGAATCCTTTCGGGCGCGCCACTCAGTACTCATCTGCGGACTCGAGGTCCCACCGGTTCGCGTGGCTAGTATGGCCCCTTTCGAGTACGTCCTTGCTGCCTTTGATGCGGATTTGATCGTCATCCACCTCGATCACGTCGATAAGTGACTGCGGACAAGCCTTCCGGAAGGGAACCGATCCGGACGTAAAATTCTCTCGCATGTTGCGGCTGAATTGCTAAAGCAGTGCAAGGTCGATTTGGATCGCTTGCGATGAATGGGATTTGGCCCGTTCCAGCGCGGCTTTGGCGTGATCGCGATCAGTCTTCAGTGAGTTCAAGCGATCCTTCAGAACATCGTCCATTTCGGTGATGCCGTCCTTGATCAACTGATAGAGGCGCTTGAGTTTCTGGTCGGCGTCAGTGACCTCGCGCTGCAAAGCCGCGATGCGGGTATTTAACGCCTCTGCCTTACGCCGCGACGAGAGCGAGGACAAAATCAAGGCGAGACGCTCGGGCTGAAACAACCGCTCGGTTATGTGAGTGGTGACCAGAGTGTCCAGCTTCGCCATGGGTATCGAACGGCCCTTGCAAACCGTCTTGCCCTTCCGAGCGCAGGTCGAGCAAGCGTAATAGCGATGGACGGCGCCAGTCTTCGAGGTGCCGGTTCGCAATGTCACTCCGCCGCTGCACGTTGTGCAAACTGCCAGGCCGGTCAGCAGGATTGGACCTGTCGTTACTCGTGGTGCCGCCACTTTCGGGCTTCGTGCCTTAAGTTGGTGTTGGACCTGTTCAAACACGTGCGGCTCGATGATCGCGGGAACTTCAGAGGTGACAATCTCGTCGCTGGATTTCCATTTATCGGTGCGCGACGATATCCGATTGAATTTCCACTCACCCATGTACGTCGTATTGGTAAGTATCTTGTAGACGGTGCCGACGCCAAACGTCTTGCCCTTGCGAGTTCGGTAGCCGCTTCTGTTGAGCCATTTGACGACTTCCTTGACGCCGAGCGCACCGGACGTGCCATCGCCATGGAGATAGAGCTTGTGAGCGTGGTCGGGTGCTATCAGCTCGCCTTCACCTCCTTCGCGGTGAGGGCGTATTTGAAATTGTCCGGGTCGTGGCAGTCGAGCAGAAGCGACGCGCGCTCCGCTTGCGGGTACATCAGGAAGCCGAGCTTGGGATGCGTGCTGCCTGGCAGCGCGACGTCATGGGCGGTGTTGTAGGCGATCCAGTTGCCTTCCCATGCGCCGAACAGCGTCTTTCGCGCGGCGATAACCTTCGGGTCGTTGATCGCGAGGTTTGTTGGAGGTTCCTCCAGCATCACCTTGCGTACATCGGCGGGGTCCGTCGGCACCCAGCCAAACCCCTCGAGGAAAACCTCGGCGCGGCAATGCTGGGCCTTGGTGATGTTGGCCGATCCGGCGCCGAGGCTCTTGTAACCGAATTGCGAGGGAATGACGCGAATGCCGTAGAGGTCGCGCGCCGGCACACCGGCAGCACGGGTGAGGCCAACATAGAGTGCGTTGAGATCGGCGCATTTGCCGCCGAGATTCCCCGTTTTGAGCATGGCCGCGACATCGCCGATGCCGCAGCCGCGCGTGGCGGCAACGCGAACCGTGTTCTCGACGACCCAATCATAGATGGCACGGGCCTTCTCAACATCCGACTTGGCGTTGGCCGCTGTGACGATCTTGTCCGATGTCTGCTTGACGATGCCGTCAACGGGGATGAGAGCGGTCCCCTCGAGATTGAGCTTGCGTTCGGCATCGCTGAGCGGAGCGACCTTGCCGGGCTTACTCAGATCGATCGCCCGGTCGCGGATCTCGACGCGACTCGTGACTTCAAGGACCGGTGCTGCCTCGCCCTCCTTCCATGTCACATGCAACATTTCGGCGTCGTATTTCGGGTCTCGCACGCGTGTCGCGGAGACGGTGTTGCCGGTCCATGTCGTTTCGCCGTTTCGGATCCATTCGGATTCAGCGACGGAGGGCAATGGAAGCCATGCCTGCATCTTTCCGTCAGGCTTTTCGATGGTGATATTTGTGACGAGATCGACTACCCGCCAGGCGCCTGGCTTGGGTGCAAATGCGACTTCGGCCCACGCGGAGCCGGGCAATGCGGCTGCCAATGAGAGGAATGCTGTGCCTTTTAGAAATTCTCGCCGTTGCATGTTTTCCTCCTACTAAACGTTCAGGTCATTCGCGGCTGGTTGTTTTCTCTCGCGGCAGGTCCGCAGCGGGGTAGAGAGGTTCAATTGCCGCCAAAACATCAGGGCGCGACCAGTCGAGATCACCTTCGATAAAGAGTTTCGGCGCGAGATTGGCGTCGAGCACGAACGTGGTTGGCAGCGCGGTGACATCCCAGGATTTGCTGACTGCGCGATCGCGGTCGAGCAGGACGGTGAAATCGACTGGCTGCTTTTCGAAAAATGCCCGGACGCGAAGATCTACCTCGGCGACATCGACGGCGAGAATAGCGAGCGGCTTTCCGCGAGTCGTCGTAGCCAGTCGCTGTAACGACGCCATTTCGCTCACGCATGGCTCACACCATGTTGCAAAGAAATGCACCAACAGAACTTTTCCGGCGAATGCCTGCAGGTCACGTCGGTCGCCGTGCAGATCGTCTAGCAAAAACGGAGACTGCTCTCGCCCGGACCAGATCTTTAGGGCAGACGGAATGGTCGTCTGCGGCGCCTCGGAAGGGCCGGCGGTTGCCGACATAAGAGGACACGCCAACACACAGGCGGCACCGAAAAGCGTAACGATAAGTCTTGTGGCGGACTGACCCATGAAAAACCAACCGCGTTGGTGCTGTCTACTCGGAAGCCCGGTCCGCGGGAGCGGTTTGTGTCGCCACACTTTATGCTCTCTGACTGGTTGGCTCTATCGTCAACGCGCTGCGCTGCGACCAAATGCCTCGAAGCTGTAACGTATCGCAAAGCGAGTGTTTCGTGGCTCCCGCATCGTACAATCTACTGATAAGGCCGCGTTTCATGAATATGAACTGAGATGCCAATTCCTCGAATGAAGATGTCGATATATTCTGCACGTCGACACTCACCGCTCCGCCCAGTGCGCGGAATGCTGACGAGGCCGCCGCTGTGCGGCGCATAGGAGACCTGACAATGAATGCTCCCATCGTGCGCCTGACGAGCCTTGCCCATGGTGGCGGATGTGGCTGCAAGCTCGCACCCTCCGTATTGCAGGAATTGCTCGCTAACCAGCCCGCCGCCGCGCCATTCCGTCAACTGCTGGTGGGGGTCGAGACCGGCGACGACGCCGCAGTATGGAAGATCGACGATTCCACTTGCGTAGTGGCCACCACGGATTTCTTCATGCCGGTGGTGGACGATCCCTTCGACTTCGGACGGATCGCCGCGACCAACGCGATCTCCGACATTTACGCTATGGGCGCGAAGCCCATTATGGCGCTCGCAATCCTCGGTATGCCGCTCAACAAGATCGCGGTTGATGACGTGCGCAAAATCATTGCCGGCGGCAACGCTGTTTGCGCCGTTGCTGGAATTCCGGTCGCTGGCGGTCACTCGATTGACGCGCCTGAACCGATCTACGGTCTCGCCGTCATAGGCCTCTGCCGTCCCGATCAGGTGCGCCGTAACGCGGATGCCAAACCCGGCGACGCGCTGATCCTGACCAAAGCCATTGGCGTCGGCATCTATTCCGCCGCCATCAAGAAGGGCGATCTGGCGGGCGAAGGTTATGCCGAGATGGTCGCCTCCACCACGCAACTCAACCGCATCGGCAGTGAGCTTGCCGAAGACCAAGCCGTTCACGCCGTCACCGACGTCACCGGTTTCGGCCTGCTTGGTCACGCGCTGGAGCTTGCACGCGGTTCAAAACTCGCTGTCACGCTGAAGGCCCAAGACGTGCCGTTGTTCACGCAAGCCGCACGACTCGCGCAACAGGGTTACATCACCGGTGCATCCACGCGAAACTGGGCAAGCTATGGCGATGCGATCCGCTTGCCTGAAGGACTGCCCGATTGGCAGCGCAATCTGCTGGTCGATCCACAGACGTCCGGCGGGTTGCTGGTTTCCTGTGCCGCCGATCGCGCGCAGGCCACGCTCGAGACGATTCACCGTGCGGGTTACAATGCAGCGCGGGTCGTCGGTTACACCGAAGCGGGCCCGGCTGAGGTGCGCGTCGTAGTGTGACGTCGCATCAGCGTCGTTCTTCTGGACTGAGGGTTGCCAGATTGCGCACAAACGCAGCCTCATGTTCGAGGCAACGGAGATCGAGTATGAGAGCATCATTCTCGATCCGGCCGATGACTGGCTGATCCAAAGCGCGGAGCGCAGTTGCCAGTGCATTAAGCGCACGGCCTTTGCCGCGCGTGTCCGTCGCGCGCAACGCAATGCCCGCACTAGGAAGCACCTCAGACGGCAATGATCCCGAGCCGATCTGACTTGTGCAGGCGATCACATCAGCGACAAATCCTGGGCCCACCGCGGTTGCGACGGCAGGTTTGAGGCGCGTCGCAGTGGCTTCGATCTCCGTAAGCGGTCGCGCCACCATGCGCAATGTCGGCAGGCGCTCCGCCAGCCGGTCCGGGTCGCGATAGAGCCGTAGCGTTGCCTCGATCGCCGCCAGGCGGATCTTGTCGATACGCAGTGCACGCTTCATCGGATTGCGGTTCAGCCGTGCAATCAAGTCCCGGCGTCCGACGATGAACCCGGCCTGTGGGCCGCCGAGCAGTTTGTCTCCAGAGAATGTCACGAGATCCGCGCCTTCTGCCACCGCCTCGGCCACGGTCTGCTCGTGCGTCAATCCGTAACGCGCCAGATCGATCAACGTGCCAGAACCGAGATCATTCAGGAGCGGAACGTTCTTCGCGTGCGCCAGCGTAGAGACGGCTTTGCCGGACACCGATTTGGTGAAGCCCTCAATGCGATAGTTCGACGTATGAACCTTGAGGATCAAGCCGGTCTTCGAATTGATCGCCGCCGCATAATCCTTTTCATGCGTGCGATTGGTGGTGCCCACCTCGATCAGCCTGGTGCCGGCGCGCGCCATGATCTCCGGCATGCGGAAGGCGCCGCCGATCTCGATCAATTCGCCGCGCGAAACGATGGCTTCTTTGCTCTTGGCCAGCGTATTGAGCGCGAGCAGCACGGCGGCCGCGTTGTTGTTGACGACCGTCGCATCTTCAGCTCCGGTCAGTTCACACAGCAGGCTGCGAACCAGACTATCGCGCTCGCCGCGCTTGCCCTGCGCGAGATCGAATTCCAGCGCCATCGCTTCGCGCATTGCGATCATCGCGGCGTCGATTGCTGCTTCCGCAAGAATCGCACGGCCTAGATTGGTATGCAGCACCGTCCCGGTGAGGTTGAACACCGGTTGCGCATTCGGTCGGGCATCTGTTTCGAGCCACAACAGAGCATCGGCCGCGATGGCTTCGGCACCGGGTACGAGCGCCGCGCCCGCGCCAATTTCACGGCGCACGATGGCGGTCGCATGACGGATCGCATGCACCGCGCGTGACCGCCCGAAGCGTTCAACCGCCTGCTGCGCCGGCGGTGTCTTCAAAATCTCATCGACGGATGGAATTCGGCTGGAGGTCGAGCGAACCATCCCCGGGGAGGGCGCGGCGCTGTTTGGGGCATTACGTCTGGGGCTGCGCGGAGGGGCAGGGCTCATTTGATCTATAATGAAGAAACCGCGAGATGATGCAACATCACCGGACGTGGTTATTTCCCGTCGTTATTTCCCATAAATCAAGGCGATTTGAGTGATCTCCCGCGCCGCTCGGGCGTTAATAGCAGATCGGGTGAAAGCGTCCGACGCGCTTGCGGTTCGGGGCGCCTAGTATACGCGATCACCCGATATATGGCCGTGCGAATAGTCTGATCGCTGGGCACGCCGGATGGCGGCATTTCGCGTACAACAGGATGGGCTGAACCTTGTCATATGAAGATACCTTCATATACCGCGACCCACATGGATCGTGGTATACACGAACAAATTGAGCAAGATACCGGAGGCAACGATGGGCAGACAGGGTAAGCAGAACTATACGCGACTGACCGAACCGCTCGTCCGGGACAACGGCGTCCTGCGACCTGCCTCCTGGGATGAGGCGCTTGATCGTGCGGCTGAGGGGTTCAATCGTAACCTCGAGCTCCACGGCCCCGATGCGTTCGGCATGTTCTCCTGCTCGCGCGCGACCAACGAGATGAACTTCATCGCCCAGAAGTTCGCCCGCGCGGTGATCGGCACCAACAACATCGACTCCTGTAACAGAACTTGACACGCTCCTAGCGTCGCCGGTCTGGTGACGGTATTCGGAGCTGGCGGTGGTACTTCGTCCTATCGTGAAGCCGAGGACGCGGATTTGCTTGTCTTTTGGGGCTCGAACGCCCGCGAAGCGCATCCGATTTTCTTCCATCACGCGCTGAAGGCGATCCACAAGGGCGCGAAGGTCTATGCTGTCGATCCGCGTCGGTCGAAGACGGCGGAGTGGGCCGATAGCTGGCTCGGTCTGGATGTCGGCACTGACGTGGCACTGGCCTATGGCATCGGCCGCGAGATCATTCACGCGGGCCTGACCAATAAAGAATTCATCGCCAACGCAACCAGCGGCTTCGACGATTACATCAAGAAGTGCGAGCCGTGGACTCTCGAAGTCACTTCGCGTGAGACGGGCGTGCCCGCCGAACTGATCCGTCAACTCGCGCATGACTACGCCAAGGCGGAACGCGCGCAGATTTGCTGGACGCTCGGAATCACTGAGCATCACAACGGCACCGATAACGTGCGCTCGCTGTGCAACCTCGCGTTACTCACCGGCCATGTCGGCCGTTGGGGTTCGGGCCTCGTTCCGTTGCGCGGTCAGAATAACGTCCAGGGCGGCGGCGACATGGGAGCGATCCCCAAGAACCTGCCGGGATTCCAGGACGTCGGGAATGCTGAACATCGCGCGAAATTCGAGCGTCTGTGGAATGTCACGATGCCGCCGAAGTACGGCATGACGCTCTCGGAAATGATGCACGCGATGGACGAGGGGCACCTCACCAACCTCTACATCATCGGTGAAAATCCGGTGCAGTCGGACGCCGACTCCGCCGCTGTCGGCAAACGGCTGGAAAATCTCGACCATATTGTTGTGCAGGACATCTTTCTTACCAAGACCGCCACCTACGCCGACGTTGTGCTCCCGTCCGCCGCGGCATGGTGCGAGAGCGACGGCACCTTCACCAACAGTGAACGTCGGATTCAGCTCGTGCGAAAGGCATTGGAACCGCCTGGGAGTGCGAAGGACGATATCGAGATCATGCGCCTTATCGCGGAGCGTCTCGGGCGCGGCTGGCCAAAACAGACTGCCGAGCAAGTCTGGGACGAGCTGCGTGCGGTGTCACCGAAACACTATGGAATGACCTATCAGCTGCTCAAGGAGCGCGGCGGTTTGCAGTGGCCGTTCCCCGACGAGAACGGGCCTGAGTCACCGTTCCTGCACGGCCGGCTCTGGGAGAAGGATCCCGCGAAGCGCGGACAGCTTGCGCCGTTCGGCACTCCCGAACATAGCCTGCCAGTGGACAAGCTCGACGACGAATTCCCGCTGCGCCTGACGACAGGGCGGCGGCTGACAGACTACAACACGGGCGTGCAGTCTGGCGGCTTCAACTCGCCGATTCGATTTGGTGCCTGCGTCGATCTCTCTCCGGAGGATATGGCTCAGCTTGATGTCAATGAGGGCGAATGGGTGCGGATAAGTTCGCGTCGTGGCTCAGTGCTGGCGCCTGTGCGTAAGGAGCCGGGGCTGCGTCCCGGATTGCTCTTTATGGCTTGTAACTTTCCCGACGAAGTCGACGTCAATGCGCTCACTATCGAGGCGAACGACCCGATCTCCGGAACTGCCGAGTTCAAGGCGACCGCGGTCAAGATAGAGAAGACAAACGAAGTTCCGACCTGGGAGAGAAACCTCTTCGCGAAGCTCGATCGCGAGAAACAAGATCTCGTGCCCGCAAAATAGGATGGACCAACTGTGGACCTGAAGTTCTCCAATGCCGAGCCGTTCGCAGACGAACGAGATGCGGTCGACCGGTTGCTGGGGGCAGGAGACGGTGGCTGGCACGGGGGCCAACGTGACGAGGAAGACCACCGCCGGGCGCACAGCGGCCACGCAGCGCGGTCGCAGCGCCATCTCGTCATGGAAGCGTTGCACGCGGTGAACGATCGCGTGGGCTGGATCAGTCCCGGTGCGCTGAACTACATCGGACGACGGCTCAGCGTGGCGCCAGCCGATGTCTACAGCGTCGCGACGTTCTATGCGCTGTTCTCCACCAATGTACGGCCGAAACGCATCGTGCATGTCTGCACCGACATTGCATGTATGGCGCGGGGATCGAAGGAGATCTGTGCCGGACTCGAGAAGCAGTTGGGTCCGGCCAGCGCCACGAACGGCTGGAAGCACAGTCCGTGCCTCGGCGTGTGTGAGCGCGCCCCCGCCGCAATGGCGGTGGAAGCCGGCGACCCGCCTCATGAGCACCTGATTGGGCCCGCTACCGTCGATGAGATCGTCCTCGCGCTGAATGAAGGTCCCGCAGCCCTCGCAGCCGAAGCGCCGCCGGTTATGGCAGTGCCACAGGCCGGCCAAGAGGGCCTGATGCTGCTCAAGCGCGTCGGCCAAGTCGACCCGGAAAGCATCGACGATTATCTCACGACCAATGGCTATGCCGGGTTGAGGCGGGCGTTCGATATGAGTCCCGGGGAGGTTATCAGCGAGGTCAAGGAATCCCGATTGATGGGCCGTGGCGGAGCGGCGTTCCCGGCCGGCGTCAAGTGGGAAAGTACCGCCAAGCAACCCGCGACACCTCGCTACCTCGTCTGCAACGCCGACGAAAGCGAACCTGGCACTTTCAAGGATCGAGCCATTCTCGAGGGCGACCCGTTCGCATTGATCGAGTCGATGACCATCGCGGGTTACGGCATCGGCGCCGAGCGGGGCTACATCTACCTGCGCGGCGAGTACCCCCGTGCTTACAGGATGTTGCGCAACGCCATCGAAAAGGCCCGCGAACGCGGCTTTCTGGGAGCGGACATCCTGGGCAAGGGATGGAGTTTCGAGCTTGAGATCCGGCGCGGCGCCGGCGCCTACATCTGCGGCGAGGAGACCGCGATCTTCAATTCGATCGAAGGCTATCGCGGCGAACCGCGCTCCAAGCCGCCTTTCCCGTTCGAGGCCGGACTCTTCGGCAAGCCGACGGTGGTCAACAACGTCGAAACCTTGTGCAACGTGCCGCTGATCATGCAGATGGGCGGAGCGGAATACGCCAGGATCGGGACCGAGGGCTCTACGGGGCCCAAGCTGTTTTGCGTTTCGGGCAATCTCGTGCTTCCCGGCGTTTACGAGGTGCCGTTCGGCGCGACCTTGGGTGATATTCTCAAGCTGGCGGGCGGAGTTCCAGAAGGCCGAAAGCTGCAAGCGGTGCTGCTCGGCGGCGCGGCAGGCGGATTCGTGCGTGCCGACGAACTCGATATTCCGCTGACCTTCGAGGGCGCTCGCGCCAACAATACCACTCTGGGCTCGGGCGTGGTGCTGGCCTTCGACGATACCGTCGATCTGCCCGGCATTTTGCTGCGCATCGCGCGCTTCTTCCGCGACGAGTCTTGCGGACAGTGCGTACCCTGCCGTGTAGGCACGGTGCGCCAGGAGGAGGCGCTGCTGCGCATTGCGCACAACCGCCATGATGCTGCGTCCAAAGGACGCGACGTTGGCATCCTGCGCGATGTGGGTCTGGCGATGAAGGATTCTTCGATCTGCGGTCTCGGTCAGGCCGCCTGGAACGCCGTCGAGTCGGCCATCGATCGCCTCGGCGTACTGAGGGAAAGCAGATGAACATTCACTACCCGGGCGGTCCTGCGGTTACGCCGGTCAAGCAGATTACGATCGTCATCGATGGCGAAGAGGTGAGCGTCCCCGAGGGGAGCACTATCCTGACGGCCTGCAACGCGGCGGGCAAGGATATACCGACGCTCTGCTACGGCGACACTCTCACCCCCAAGAATGCCTGCCGTGTTTGTATGGTCGAGCTCAAAGGCTCGCGCGTTCTCGTGCCTTCTTGCTCCCGCAAGGTTCAGCCCGATATGGTGGTCATGACCGACACTGACCGGGTGCGGCACAGTCGTCGCCTTGTGCTGGAGCTGCTCGATTCCTCGGTCGATTTGTCCACCACGCCGCGGATCCCCGAGTGGAAGGAGCGCTACAACGTCGATTCGGACCGTTACGGCAAAAGAGCCAGCGAGAGCCTCACGCGAGACGTTCACGATCCGGGCGAGCACCACGCCGGAAATGGCGACGTTGCGGCCACGATGTGTCAGCCGATCAAGATCGACAACGACCTCTATGTGCGCGACTACAGCAAGTGCATCCTCTGCTACAAGTGTGTGGATGCGTGCGGGACCCAGTGGCAGAATAGCTTCGCGATCCAAATTGCAGGGCGCGGGTTCGATTCGCAGATATCTACCGAGTTCGCTGCGGAGCTGCCGGAATCAGCATGCGTGTTTTGCGGTAACTGCGTTGAGGTGTGTCCGACGGGCGCGCTGTCGTTCAAGTCTGAACACGACATGCGCGTCGCAGGGACTTGGGACGAGTCACAACAGACCGAGACCACCACGGTGTGCACCTACTGCGGTGTAGGCTGCAACCTGAACCTGCACGTGCAGGACAACCAGATCGTCAAGGTGACCTCGCCCCACGATCATTCGGTCGGCCATGGTAATCTGTGCATAAAGGGCCGGTTCGGATTCCAGCATGTCCAGAACCGCAAAGAAGACGGCGGAAGCTAGCGCCCGCAATCTGTTGTCCCTGTTTCGATACCTCTGTCCTCGACGTGACTTACCGCACAACCTCGCGATGATCATCGTCGACCCGTCGGGTTCGACCGATTCCGTCCAAGTACTCCAGCAGCGGGATCGCCACCCGGCGGCTGGTACTCAAGGCCTGCCGTGCCTGACTGGTAGTGAACGGCTGCGGCAGTTGCGCCAGCGCTCGTATCGCGCGTTCCGGCGCGGATGGCAGCAAGACCACGCTTCCTTCAAGGCGTAATATCCGCTGGGCGCGTTCGGCTGCGGCCAACTCGCGGACCCCCAAGCCCAGGGCTGCCAGATCGCCGGCCAATGGTGCGAGAAAGGGACTCGCGAGCAGCCGCGCCTCGAGCTTGGCCACTCCGATCTCGGCGCGTCCAAGGTTCGTGCGGGTCCGCGGTAGCCGAATATAACCATTATGTTGTTCGAGGCCGGCATCCGTCGCGAGTTGATCGACGAAGTTCGCGGCGCATGTACCGAGAGCGTCGCGCGCGGCCCCTTGGGAGACGCCGGGTGTAAGCTGATCCAACTGAGCGTCGTGCTCCACCAAGGCTCGCAGCCGTCGCTGCCACTCATCATATGTGGGAATGTGAATCCACCAACCGCTTAGCTCACGGACCTCAGGTGGCGGCGCGGTATCGGGACCTCCCATGTTGATCCGGCGCAGGTAGCTCACTTCCACGGCGCCCCGGCCGGCCACCTTGGCAAGCACGTCGCCCTCGGATGTCATGGTGGCCAGCGCCACACCGCGTCGAGTACCATCCCCGCGGCGTCGCAGCTGCGGCGGATCGGGATCCAGCACACCAACTCCGCCGAGCACGAGATGACGTGCTGGATCGCGGAGCAACAGCCGATCGCCAACAATCAGGGGCAGCGGCCAGTCGAAGGTGATCCGGGCATGCTCGGCATCGAAGCAACGCAGCCGAGCGGGTACAGTCGCCGTCCCGACATGCACGGTAAGTTGCTCGGACACATCGTTGAGTGCAGCACCGCCGATCCGGCGCACATCAACGACCGGAGTCATGAGCCAGGCACCCGGTGCGATCAGTGCTTGACCGCGACGGATGTCCCCCGCAGACACACCGCGCAGATTGACTGCGGCCCGTTTCATAGGGCGCAGAGCTTCGGCAGGCGAGGCTCGCGATTCCAGGGCGCGAACGACGACCTCGCGCGGTTCGCGCCTATCGCCGACCACGACGAGTCGGTCATCCTTGGTCAGCGTTCCGGCGATGAGCGTCCCCGTTACCACCGTTCCCGCTCCCGAGACGCTGAACGAGCGGTCGATCCACAGCCGGAGCCGACTGCTGGCGTCGGGCGCGGGCATGTTGGCCAAGACGTCGTCGAGAACCTGCCCAAGCTGGTCCAGTCCGGTACCTTTCACGGCCGATACGGCGACCGCCGGCGCGTCGCGCAGACCGGTGTTTGCGAACTCGGTGCGGGCACGCTCGATGGTCGTCGCTACGAGGTCGGGCGCGCGGTCGGCTTTTGTCACCACGATCAACCCGTGCCGGATGCCGAGCGCCGCAATGGCATCGCGGTGGTCGGTGGATTGCGCCGACCAACCCTCGTCGGCAGCCACCACGAAGCACACCACTGGCACCGTCGCCAAGCCGGCCAGCGCGTTGCGGATGAATCGTTCGTGGCCAGGCACGTCCACGAACGAGACCTCCCGGCCGGAAGGTAAAGTCGTCCAGGCGAACCCGAGGTCGATGGTGAGCCCACGCCGCCGCTCTTCTTCCCAGCGGTCCGGCTCCATTCCGGTCAGCGCCCTGACCAGGGTGCTCTTGCCATGGTCGACGTGACCGGCCGTCGCGACAACGTACGTCGTCATTGGTCGCGCTGGCCGTCGGCGGCCTCGGGGTTGCGGCGATTGGCGGAGGCGGACAGGAATCGAACCTGCCAGACCGAGATACTCAGTCTCACCGGTTTTGAAGACCGGGAGGACCACCAGGAACCTAAACGCCTCCGAACGCTTTCACATCGAACACTCATTTCGCGGAGGGCTCTCCTTTGAAGGCATATGCCTCACCGGTGAACAAATGCACACATAGGACAGCCGACGACACCATCCATCTGCTTCAGCTGGATTAGGTGATTGTGCGCTTGGGGTCGAGGAAAAAAGCAACGAACCCGGGTCGCGACTAACGCTGTTGTCGCTGGTCATTGGCTATCTCCTGCTCAGACTTGTTGTCAGTTGCTAGCATGGTAGTCACGTCACACTCGTCAACGGTGTGAATGCAGAGGGTGTCCCTCGGCACAACTTTCAGCCTTCGAAAAGGGATTTCGCGCGCAATGCACTCGTCCACCATCTTGGTGCCGATCGCGTCCATAAGGGATTGCGAAGTCGGGTCAAAAAGATGGTGATCGTTGATTTAGACAATTCCGGCTAGCGACCGTCGATATAAAGCTCAAGTTCAGGATAATTTATGCGGGCACTCTTTTTGAAGGGCAGTGCAGCCTGACGGTCTCTTGCTGAATGCGATCTACTTAAGCCCTCGCGAGGAGGGCAGATCATAACGAAAGCAGAGATATCATATTTGCCGGGTTATATTTATTCGAACATAACTTGTCTGAGTCAAACAGTCCCGAGACTCTTTGCGAATGTCGGACGTCGGTTGCACCAAGGCCAGCAACTATTTTAATCCTTCGCCACTGGCAGCTCTAATATCCGCCATGCCGCGATCAATTTCCGACCGGAGCGCGGCGACCATCTCTTCCAAGCGATCCCCAACACGAAAGACTGGTCCCGCCACCAGCAGGCAGAGTTGACGATCCGCCAGTGGCAGAGGCATTGCGACACCGAGCAGGTCCGGTATGAAGCCGTTGATGTTAAGAAACCAACCGCGCTTGATCGATTTTTGAATGTCGGCTTCGACCTCTTCGGGCGACATCAGGCTGTCGGGGGCGAACCGGACGTAGTCTACTTTTCGGAGGAGGGTTGCGCGCTCTTTCGGCGGAATGATCGACAGGATCGCACGTCCGCTGGAGGTGGCGTGAAGCGGGACACGTTCGCCGACGTGGGTAAAATATCGAATGGGCGAGCGTGACTCGACGACCTCCAGAAAAATGGCATTCAATCCTGACAGTGCAGCCAGCGCCGCGGTCTCCCCAGTCACCTGTGCCACATGCGCGACCATGTCGCGGAGCCGATCCGGGATGGGTCCGTCAGCAACGATCGTCTTTGCCAGATCGAGCAACCGACGCGTCGGGTAATAGCCAGCACGATACTTCGGTTCGAATAGCAGGCCACTCTTGCTCAGGGTTTCGATCAAGTTGAATGTGCTCGATAGAGGCCAGCCAAAATGCTCGGCAATTTCCGACAATGTCGCAGGCTGCTTACGTTCCGCGAATAGCTCCAGCACCTGAAATGCGTACAAAATCTGCTTCACAAGCATGCTGGTGATCGACCCTTACGAGATTCGATGAGAATTTTTCCGAGTCTTAGCGGTAAGCCCGAGCCGGATGCAACTTTTCAACGAGCGGGAGATCGTTGACGGATAACGGACGAGCCATCCGTCAAATCCGTCGCATCGTTGCGCTTCTTGGCCGCAAGCACCCATCGGCAACAATCGTGGGCAGGCGGCATCCGGCGCCAGCTATCCGCCCCGCAATAGCGCCGGCCCCCTGATCGGCCGATGTTAAGTGCTCCGAAAATGAATGGCTCACATCCCAGATATGCCGGGAGAGAAGTTGACCTAATTATTCATGATAGTGTAATTTATCTTCATAATAATGAAACTTTGATCTGGCCACAGTGCCAGGGAGGGGCAGTGAACGATTCTCGCGATCCAATCGATTACCCAACCGTTGGTCTTGGGATGCCATTCGAGCAATGGACCGTCGGGCGTCGTTTCAAGACCATTGGCCGTACAATTACCGAAGCCGACATCACCAACTTTGTCTGCGTGACGGGCATGCTCGAGGTGCTGTTCACGAACGTCGACTACCTTGAAAAAGAATCGCTAATCAAAGGCAGGCTTGCCCCCGGCGCGCTGGTCTATTCCTTTGCTGAAGGACTGTTGATGCAGTCGGTGATGCAGCACACTGGGCTGGCTTTCTTGGGCGCCGAACTCAAAGTTCAAAAGCCAGCTTTCGCGGGCGATACCATTCACGTTCGATGCGTGGTGACCGAGGCGCGACAGACGTCGAAGCCAGGTCGCGGCATCGTGGCCGCCGTCAATGAAGTCACTAACCAGCGCGGTGAGGCCGTTCTCATCTACACCGCAACTCGCATGGTGAAGTGCGATGATCGGATGTGATCCGTCAACGACGGTTCGAAAAACAAAAAACGGGGGGAATGTTGAAGCAATTACGGGATGGGAGCGATCAGTGCAACGTTGGTCGCGATATCGCAGATCACGCCACCGATCGACATCAACCTCTTCACCGTATCGCAAATCGGCAAGACGCCGTGCGAAAGCATGATCATTCCCTACACCATGTTGCTGGCTTTGATGATGTGCCCCATCGCCTATTGGCAGGGCCTCGCAACCTGGCTGCCACGAACCATGGATTATAACAGATGAAGACAATCAGTCTCTCTTGCGACAGTGCGGCGCTCTGGACATCGTATGTCGACGAAGCCTACGTCCGCGAGGTGCGCGCTTATGTCAGCCGGGTGATTGCGCCGGAAGCTGATCAGATTGATCGTGACGACGTTTATCCTGTCGCAATCATGAAAGATCTGGCGAAGCAGGGCTACAGCGCGGTCGCCCTCGATGCCGCCCTCGGCGGGCGCGGGCTGACATATCGACATGCAGTCGCGGTTTGCGAAGAAGTTGCGGTTGCGAGTGCTGCGGTTGGCGTATCGCTGATCACGATCTTTCAGGCGCAAACCATGATTCGCCTGTTCGGGGCGGAGAGTCTGAAGCAACGCTATCTGCCGGCGATTGCCGGAGGGCTGCTGTGCTCCTATGCGTTGACCGAGGCAAACCACGGCAGCGATATCCGTACGCTCGACACCAAGGCACGGTTGGAGGATGGACAATGGGTGGTGAAAGGCGAGAAGCACTTCATCACCTCAGGCTCGGCGGCTGAGTTTTTCATTATCCTGGCCGAAACCGAAAAGGGTGTTTCGGTTTTTGCCGTACCACGCAACGCTAGGGGTGTGTCCACCTATGAGGGCACCAACTCAGCGACGTTCGGCCTACGCAACGGCCCGCATATGAATATCGTGTTCGACAACGTCCGACTCCCAGCCGATCATCTCATCGGCGAGGAAGGCAAAGGTGTGCGACAAGCCGTTGTGGTGCTCAATCATTCGCGCACGCTGGCGGGGGCGATCAGCCTTGGAATTGCGCGAGCGGCATTTGAGGGCGCGCTAAGTTTCGCGCGTGACCGCGTTGCCTTCGACAAGCGCGTTCTCGAGTTTCAAGGCATTCAGTGGTATTTCGCCGAGATGCTAACCGATATCGATGCCGCGCGATTGCTGATCTATCGAGCCGCCGAGGCGCTCGATAATCAGGAGCAAATGGCGCGGTGGGGCAGTGAGGCCAAGCTAAAGGCCGGTACCGTTGCGACGGCGGTTGCTGCACAGGCCGCGCAGATCTGCGGCGCTTACGGCATCATGGAGAACGCGCCGTTCGGCCGCTATTTGCGCGACGCCAAGGCTTACGAGGTGGCCGGCGGCTCCAACGAAATCCTGAAAAACACCATCGTCAAATTTCTACTGCCCGTGTCCGGGCTCAAAGCCGGAAAATAACATTCGCCGATGACGACTCTAACAGACAAATTGATACACCAGAAAAACATCAGAGGCGACGCGGTGGCCGTGGTCTCCGATGAACTGTCCTTGAACTGGGCAGAACTGTGCGACCTGAGCCTGCGAACGTCGACGTGGTTGCGAGGACAACAAATTGCCAAAGGCGATCGCGTCGCTTTGTTGTGCGGCAACCGTCCGGCATTTCTCGTTGCTTGGTTCGGACTGGCGAATATCGGCGCGATCACAGTATCGCTGAACACGGCGCTGGTCGGCGATGGCCTGCGCTATGCGATAAATCAATCTGACGCCAAGGCTATCCTGATTGAGCGTGCGATCTACGATACCATGCGCGCAGATATCGAACCGGTGCTCGCTGGTCGGACGTTACTGGTATTCGATGGCGATGAGGAATTGTTCGCCAGTGCGCGCGCGGCGGCGCCCGATGTGCCGTACGATGGTGAGGGTTCTGATCCGCTGACAATCATCTATACCTCCGGCACGACGGGGCCGCCAAAGGGGGTCTTGAACTGCCACGAGGCTTATCTCGCCAGCGGCCGCTGGATGTCGCATTTTCTCGCGATCAAGCCGGCAGATCGTATCATGATCTTTCTGCCGTTGTTTCATATCAATCCGCAGATTTATGCTGTTACTTCGGCGCTTGAGGTCGGCTGCACGCTGGTGTTGCGGCCGAAATTTTCGGTCAGCAATTTCTTCGACGATGCTCGCCGTTTTGGTTGCACAATGTTCACCTATGTCGGCACCGTGCTGGCGATGTTGGCGAGCCGGTTACACGAAGCCGATTTCGATCACAAACTGACTCGCTGCGTCGGCGGCGGCTGCCCGCCCGAAGTATGGCGCACCATGCAGGAACGCTTCGGCATCGTTCCCCACGAACTTTATGGCATGACCGAAGTGGGCGGATGGGTCACCGGGAACAGCACGAAGGATTATCGTCTCGGATCGTGCGGCAAGACACGGCCCGACGTCGAGGTCGAGATTTTTGACGAGCACGACAGGCCAGTACCTGCCGGCATAACCGGCGAGATCGTGGTGCGTTCGCGAGAGCCGTTTACGTTGCTGCTGGGCTATTGGGCCAATGCGGAAGCAACCTGGGCATCGTCGCGCAATTTCTGGTTTCACACCGGAGATGCTGGCACCAAGGATGAAGATGGCTTCCTGTATTTCCTGGGACGACTCAAGGAAATCATCCGGCGCGGTGGCGAAAATATTTCGCCGTTCGAACTGGAAACCGCGTTGCTGTTCCATCCCGATATCGCAGATGCTGCCGTGGTAGGCGTACCGGATGCAATCTTCGGCGAAGAAATCAAAGTCGTTGTGGTAGCCAAACGCACCTTCGAGCCTCAGGAAATTCTTGTCTTTTTGAAGGGACGGGTGCCGGCCTACATGTTTCCGCGTTACGTGCAGTTCGTGTCGGCCATTCCCAAAACCGAAACGCAGAAGATTCAGCGGCGTCAGTTGCGGGAATCTACTGCCGGTACAATCGATCTAAAAGATCTTGACCATGCCCTCAGCGTCTGACGGCATTCATTATCCCGCTCATGATCTGCGACCTCCGTGGCGCACTGACGATTTTCCGGTGGTATTCAACCACGGCATTGGCACCAATCTGGATATCTGGGCTGACTGGGTGCCGGTGATCGCTGGGCGCCATCCGATGGTGCATTTCCACATGCACGGCCTCGGTCAATCCGCTGTTCCTCGCAAAAACACTCCTGATCAATGGCGAGATGATCCACGAATTATGGGGCGTCGCCGATGCCGCAGGCGCCGGGGGGATCGTCGATGACGATGACAATCCGATGGATGGTCAAGCACCTGGATTTTATCGACGCGATTCCAAAGACCCCAACTCAGAAAATCCGGCGCTTCAAGTCGACCGAGCTTCGGCATGAAGCGGTTCGATAGCCGACGCTGATCAGGTCAGGACAGAGAGCATCCATTCCAAACATCCTGAACGAGTTCGTCTGGCATCCTGTTCTGAAAACACAAAACAAAATCGCATAAAGAAAATGGAGGAGACATGAGCGACGCGATACTTCGGGACATAGACCAAACGGCTGAGTTCACCTACACGTCCAAGGAACGAAATCTGGTGATCAGCGCGGCAGCGCTGGGCTGGGGGCTTGAGTTCTTCGACCTGATGCTGGTCGCGCTGATGGCTAAGGAAATCAGTGCGGATTTCGGCGTAAGCATGACGGAACTGGGCGTGGTCTTTACCGTGCAGTTGATCTGCACGGCGATCGGCGGCGTGATCTTCGGGCGCCTAGCCGACATCTACGGTCGCCGCCGCGTGTTGAGTTGGACCATTTGGGTGTTTGGCCTCGCCACCGCCGTCACTGCTTTGACGCATTCGTTCACGTTGTTCATGGTGCTACGCGGTATTGCCGGCATCGGCATTGGTGGCGAATGGGCGGTTGGCTATGCCTTGCTCAACGAGGCGTGGAGTCCCAAACGCCGAGGCTTGGCTGGCGGTCTCGTGCAATCGGCTATATGGCCCACTTTCGCGCTTGCCATTTTTGTTACCGGTGCGGTGCCTAACTGGCGTTGGGCGTTCGCCATCGGCGCACTGCCGGTACTGGCAGCGATCTGGATTCGGCGTGTGTGCCCGGAATCCAAGCAATGGCTGGCCATGCGACGTGACACTACGTCGGGCAAACTTCGGCGCTCTGGAGGAAGTGTCAGTGAACTGTTCAGCGGCCCTAATCTGAAGCTGATCGTGATAGGCACAATCGTCGTGTTCGGGGCGCAATATTCATATTACGTGTTTTCATCATGGATGCCTACGTATTTGAAATCGACGCTGGGTATCTCCCCCGGCAGCGCCCAACTAATCCTGTACGCCAGTTCCGCGATTTCGATGTTCTCGTACATTCTGGTCGGCTGGCTCGGCGACTTGATCGGTCGGCGCAACGCATTGCTGCTGTCGGCAGCCGTTCAGTTGCTTGGCTTCATCGCGTTCGCTTCCCTCAGCATGACCGGTCAAGCGGTTGACCTAATCGTGGCGGCGTATTTTCTGATCTCGCTCGGCTTGGGTTACTATGCGATTTTCGGCGCATGGTTTGGCGAACTGTTTGCGACCTCAGTGCGCGCAGGCGCATCAGGCTTCTGCTACTCGGTAGGACGTGGTGTCGCTAGCTTCGGCCCTTACCTAGTCGGCGCGATGTCCACCAAGTACGGCCTGCAAGGCGGCATCTCGACTGGCATGGGATCGGTGCTGGTCATGATGGTGTTTGCGTGTCTGCTGGCGGACCGCAGTGGTCGAGTGATCACCGCGTCTGAGTAATCAGATTTTTGTTGACCTGGCACTAATGAGCGAAGCCTTCGTAAATCCGAAAGCTTCGCCGACAACCACTCACTGTGGGTACAATCGATCTGAAGGATTTTGATCATGCCCTCGACGTCTGACGGCATTCACTACATCACTCATGATCTACGGCCGCCGTGGTGTACCGACGGTTTGCCGGTGGTATTTAACCACGGGATTGGCACCAATCTGGATATCTGGGCGGACTGGGTGCCGGTAATCGCCGCTCGGCATCCGGTGGTGCGTTTCGACATGCGTGGCTTCGGCCAATCTGCTGTTCCTCCTGAGGATCATGTTTGGTCAATGGACGAAATGCTCCGCGATTTATGGGGCGTTGCCGATGCTGCAGGTGCCGAGAGGATACATCTCGTCGGCGAATCGTTTGGAGGGACAATTGTATTGGCGGCTGCCGCGCAGCGCCCAGAGCGTGTGGCCTCTGTGTCGATTTCGAACGCTTCATACAAGGGAGCCGGCATCGGCCAGATTCAATACTGGCGGGACCAATTCGCACAAGGCGTCTGGGGCGAGCGTATGATGGAAAACCGCTTCGTGCCGGGTATGGGCGATCCCGCTGCGCTAGCGTGGTTCGCCGGCGAACAGGCCAAGACGCGGCCTCATGTGGCAATCGGTCTCGCCGGCATTCTGGCGACATCCGATCTGACCGATGCGATTGCCGCGCTCGACGTGCCGATTTCGATAGTACTACCGGATTCTAGTCCGTTTGTCCCAGTCGAACATGGTGCTGAATTACATCGGATCGCGCAAAGGTCACGACTGCGCGTCGTTCCGGGGGTACGTCATGGGCTGCCCTTTGTGCATGCTCGACAGGAAGCCGAAGCATTGCTCGCAGCGCTGAGTGACTACGAGTGATTTGACAGCATGTTTTTCTCGGCTCGAATGACTTCCTCGAAGAAATGAGAACCCTCGAAAGGGAAACGATCCCGCCCACGACCGATGAGCGGCCAAATCACAGTGCGAGTTGGCATTTAGCCACTCTTATCAACACTCTGTTTCACAGCGATTCTGGCCAACCGGCATATGGGAAACCTCCGTTGTGCGCGGTGGCTTCGGATAGCAGGCCGGGACGGAGAATATCTCATCGCGTCCGGCGAGACCAAAACCGGACGCCGGGGGCCATTCATAGACGTTAGTAACTGTCTTCGGATCTCGAGCGGCAGATCGTTATGAATACGAACTTCACGCTCTGAATATCAGCTTGCACAATCAGAGACCGGAAGCTGCCAATCTGATTTCGGTACTATTTCGGAAGTCCATACAGCGATGAACTTTCGCAGATGCAGCGTTGTTTGTGCTGGCCGCGGCGGCAAGATCGATGATTAAGTTGAGCGTGACCAAACCGAGCAAACTAGCGCATGGTCCCCAGTGTTATAGTCGATGGATCGCAGGTCAGCATCGCTTCGAAAATATCCAGAATATTTTCAATGGTAAACGATCTGTCCCACAATCGGCTTCCCTTGGATTGCCGTAATTCAAGGGCGGCCTCGCGTGCGGACAAAATAGCGTTCGCCGAGATAGAGAATATCGAGAGTCGCTGCTCGATCAGCGCCGGTGGAATGCGGATCATCTGCTTCAAATAATCAAAACAGGCGATGTACCCGGCGTTCCACTTGTTATTGAGGGCCGCCAACAGAACCTCTCGGTTAGACGCTTGAAGACTTGACGTGAAGCGGATGTAGCCCCGCCACTGCTCATTGTCTTCAAGTTCGATCACCGGAACGACGAGGACTTCAAGCACTTCGCGGATCGTCGTCGGTCCTCCCCGCGCTTTGAGGTCGCGCAACATTTGCTGCCGTCTGGCATCCAACACTGCAGCGCCGTCAATCACCAACTCTCGAACTAAATCTTCTTTAGACCCAAAGTGATAGTGCAAGGCTGCGTTATTTCGGACACCAGCGGCCGTCACGATCTGTTGCACGGTAACGCCATCGACTCCCTGGTGCGCGAACAGCTGTCGCGCAGCCATCTTCAGTTGATTCTTCGTGTGAAATGAAGGCGCCCGGGGCGAACGCACCCGTCTTGACTTCTTGGCCGCTTCTGTCATGTTAAGTGAAATGGCTTAATAACGGAGAGGTGACCATGCGCGTGCTCATCGTTGGTGGCGGCATTGGCGGAATGACGGCCGCCATTGCCCTTCGTCAGCAAGGTATCGAGGCAGTTGTCATAGAGCAAGCGGCTCAGATGAACGAGATTGGAGCCGGCATTCAGATCGCTAGCAATGCTGTGATCGTCCTGCGGCAGCTCGGACTTGAGGACAAGATCGCTTCAGTGGCGGTCAAGCCGCAAACCTACGATTATCGCGATCTGCGTACCGGGCGGCGCGTATTCCAGGCGATTCTCGGTGACACCGCAGCCGAGCATTATGGCGCGCCGATGTACAACATTCATCGCGCCGACTTGATCAACATCCTTTTCGACGTGCTCCCGCATGAATGTGTCCGGCTCGGTGTCCCATGCATCGGCGTTTCGCAAACCGCCGAAGGCGCTTCAGTTCAATTGAAATCGGGTGAAGTGCTGACCGGCGACGTTGTTGTTGGTTGCGACGGCATTCATTCCGTGGTGCGCCGGCATTTGCGCGGCGACGAAGACAAGCACGATGCACGCATCCTGATGTGGCGCTCCCTTATCCCGGCTCACGATCTCGAAGGGCTGGAACTGGGAGAGAATGGCAACTACTGGTTCGGCCCCGGCCGAACATTGATTACTTATTGGGTCAGGCCGAAGAAGCTCTACAGTATTCTGGCATCGGTGCCGGCAAGCGAAGTGCATCGTGAATCCTGGAGTGAAGACGGGGATATCGACGAGATGCTCCGTTCGTTCGCGGATGCTGAGCCACGCGCGCGCGCGATGCTGGAGAAGACTAAGACCGCTTTCATCACCGGGATGTACTATCGCGACCCGATCGATAATTGGACCTCGGGTCGGATCACGCTGCTGGGTGATGCGGCTCATCCGATGGTGCCGTTTCTCGCGGCGGGCGCGGGCCAGAGCATCGAGGATGCATGGACCCTTGCGCGCGTGCTGGCGCGGAACCCGGATAACGTTCCGAACGCGCTGCTCGAATACCAGGAACGTCGCTTGCCCAGGACGACGCGCATTCAGGCCGGCGCGCGCGCCGCCGTCAAACTGATGCACGAATCCGAGGATCAACGCATCAACGGACGGAATGGCCGCTGGAAGGGAATGGAACGTATCGATCCGATGGCTGAGACCAGTTGGGGATTGGCCTGGAGCTACAATGTGGTCAAAGCCGTCGAGGGGCCTCCAGGCGAAGTCTTGAACGTGATCGGTCTGCGCGAGGGAAAACGCCTGCGCCGGCCCGAAGCGCAGCAGGCGTTCAATCTCTGGAAACATGCATTCAGGCCCGAGGATGTCGCGCGCGGGCATGACGGGCTGCGGGAGGCATATGACCGGTTCTTGATGACAAATTTTCCGCTGCCGGATTCAGCTGAGGCGACCCCTCAGGAGCTCGGTGACGTAAGAGCGTGGCGCGTCAGCGCCGGTGGTTCGCATAACGACAACGTCGTCCTTCATTTCCATGGCGGCGGTTACATGATCGGATCGGCCAAGGGGTCGCTCGAATACGCTTCCCGGTTGGCCAAAGCTGTCGGTGGCATCTGTTACACCGTCGACTATCGGCTTGCTCCGGAGCACCCTTATCCCGCAGCGATCGACGATGCGATCGTCGCCTATCGGGCTCTTCTTAATCAGGGCATTCCGGCCAACTCCATCCTGCTCTCCGGTGAATCGTCGGGAGCGGGCCTTGCTAGCGCGCTGGCAATTGCCATCCGCACCGCCAATATGCCGCGACCAGCAGGGATCATCGCAGCCGCACCGTTCGCCGACCTGACGTTGTCGGGCGACAGCATTAAGGCATTCAATGGCGACGACCCCGCCGCCAACCGCGATCTTTTGGCCTATATGGGCGCATCGTATTTCCAAGGACACGAGCCCACCGATCCGCTTGTTTCACCGTTGTTCGGAGATCTCACCGATCTTCCACCGATCTTTCTCACGGCCTCGCAGGGCGAGATGCTGCTCAACGATACGACGCGGCTTGCGGAGAAAGCGGAGCGCGCGGGTGTCGATGTCACCCTGAAGATCGTCGACGATTCGGTGCATGTCTATCCGATCTTTCCCTTTCTGCCTGAAACGCAAAGCACGTTGGACGAGGTCGCCAGTTGGTCGAAGCGATGTTTCAAACGGAACGCATCCGAGCAGAACGTCGCGGCTGAATAGCCCGCGGTTTTATTGCATTAGAACAATCAAACCATCCAGCGAGGAAACCATGAAGACGTTGACACAGACGTGCGCCGTAGCCGCGGCATGTCTCACTCTTGGATCGTTCGCAAAGGCCGAGCAGGCAAACAAGATTTCTGATAACGTTGTTCGTATCGGCGTACTCACGGATATGAGCGGCGTGTTTTCGGATCTGGCGGGGCCCGGCGCCGTGACTGCCGCCCAGATGGCGATCGACGATTTCGTTGCCGATGCGAAGCCGACGTTCAAGGTTGATCTTGTAACGGCAGATCACCAGAACAAGGCCGATACTGCCACCGGCACCGCCCGGCAGTGGTACGACACAGGAGGCGTCGACCTTATCACCGAAGCGATCAATTCGGGCGTGGCGCTGGCCGTCTCCGGCCTTGCTGAGGCCAAGAACCGGATGTTGATTGTCACAGGCTCCGGCTCCACCCGTTTGACGAACGAGCAGTGCTCGCCCAATACGATCAGTTATAGCTGGGATACGTACTCCTATTCGCGTGGCCAGGCCCGCATCGTCAAGAGCATGGGTTTGGATACATGGTATTTCGTTGCTGTTGATTACGCGCTCGGTAAATCGCTCGTATCGGAGGCGACCGACGCGATCAAAGCCTCCGGCGGCAAAGTTGTCGGGACCGTCTATCACCCGATCGGTACGGCGGATTTCTCGTCGTTCTTGCTTCAGGCTCAAAGCTCGAAGGCCAAAGTGATCGGCCTCGCTAATGCCGGAGCCGATCTCCTGAACTCGATCAAGACGGCAAAGGATTTCAACATTACGCCGGCGCAAACCATTGTCCCACTGGTCGGCACCATTACTGAAGTCAACGCTCTGGGGGCGGCGACTGCGCAAGGCATGTTGTTGATCGAGCCGTTTTATTGGGACCTGAATGATACGACACGCAAGTGGAGCCAGCGCTTCTTCGACAAATTCGGAAAGATGCCCAACTTTGTTCAAGCCGGTGCTTATTCGGCGGTGACGAACTATCTACAGGCGGTGAAAGCCGTTGGCTCCGATGACCCAGCTGCGGTGATGAAGCATCTGAAGTCGACGCCGATCAACGACATGTTCGCTCAGAACGGCCGCATTCGTGAAGATGGGCGGATGGTGAAGGACATTTACCTCGTGCAGGTCAAATCTCCCGCCGAGATGAAGGGCAAGTGGGATTACTTCAATGTCAAGGAAACCATTCCCGGAGATGAAGCGTTTCAGCCTCTCAGCACGTCCAGGTGTAAGCTGGTCGCCAAGTAGAATTGATGTCTCCGACGGCTGACAATCTACCAGTGTCGTGATCAACGAGGCTAGTATGATCGTATAAGCATTTCTTTCGGCTAGAGAGTCGGAAATTATATATTTATTTCAATAGTATAAGAGTTCGCAGTTTTATTCTGAATGGCGCGCCAAAATACCCACCATTCAGAATAAAACTCCGAACTCTGATCGATATAGGCGTGTCGGCGCCGTTATCGACTTCCTCAAGCAGACATGAGGCGCGAACTGATTGGAGTGGGCGCCTGATGCCGGACAGATGAACAGATTCGGATTGATTGTGGGCCGGGCTTTTGGAGAACGGCCCATACCGAGATACAGATCCCACAGCGGTGAATTTAAGCGTCAGGTCGCCTAGGAGTTTCTGAGTGGCGAAGCGCTTCGGCAGGTCGACCGTAGCGGCCGTTACGGGGCCTCGCTCAAAGCAGGCGCGCTCGAACAAGTACCAGCTCACTATCGCCAAGCTATCATTGGCCAAAGAAGAGTCGAGTTTGGGGCTGCCTGGAAGAAGACGCGCAGAATGGCCGCAAATACTTCTCGATTCGTCTCGACGCATCCGTGCGTCGCGATTCCCGGAAGCGGGATTGTGCATCAGGGCCAGCTCTTTACGAAAGGCCAGCATGCGAAAATAGTCGGCTCCCCTACGGGCGTCCGCTAAGGCCTCGACGATATTAGGATCGGCAAGATCGAAGGAATGGCAGCCAGTAAATCTTCGTAGGCGTCATTCCCAGTGTAAATGCCGGCGCAAGCAACGCAGCCTGTCAAAATGTTCGCGGCAAAGGCATCGGCATTCTCGATCTCGAGCGGCAATTCCCGCGTCAGCGCCAAACTGCTGCCATGCGCGATCTTGGCCGCGTAACGGCATCCTCTGGAGCCAAACTTATGCTTCTAACTCGGTAAAGGCTGCAAGTGCTTTTCAAGGAATGTTCGTAGGCGCTCATGTTGGGCTGGCAGTTTGAGTGCCTCACCCAGATGAGCAGTGTCTTCATCGCGATTGAAGCCCGGTTCGTTGGTTGCAACTTCGAACAGGACGCCACCTGGGGTGCGAAAGTAGATCGCCCAGAAGTAGTCACGATCGATCACCGGAGTCACCGCATAGCCAGTGTCGACAAGTGCCTGGCGAACCTCCAACTGCTTCGCCCGGTTCTCAACGGCAAAGGCGATATGATGGACTGAGCCAGCCCCCTGGTCTGCATGACTGGCGCTCGGGAATGTTTCAATATCGATCAGATTTGCGCCATTTCCCTCGGGGATAGCAAATCGCTTGAGGTTGTCCTTCGCATCGACCTGCTGGTAACCCATGAACTTCAAGAGTTCGCTGGTTGCGCCATCGTCGCGCAATCGTAGCGACGCAGAATGGAAACCGCGGATCGCACGGTTGGCATCGACTTCCCCGGCCCAGGGTTTGCGTGCGTCGTCCTTCGTCTCGACCAGCACAAAGGCATCGTTGTCGGGCCCGGAAAAGTGGAGCCGCTTCTCGCCGAATCTTTCGTCATCCTTCAAGCCAGTGACTTTTTTCCCCGAGAAACGTTCGCGCCAGAAATTCAGCGATCCAACCGGCACTGAGAAAGCGGTGGTGCCGACCTCTCCGAAACCTGTATGGCCCTGCCTGATCCCGGGGAACGGAAAATAGGTCATGACGGATCCGGGATGACCCAACTCGTCGCCGTAATAGAGGTGATAGACGCTCGGCTCGTCGAAGTTGACGGTCTTCTTGACCCGACGCAGTCCGAGCACGTCGGTGAAGAACGCGTTGTTGCTGACGGCGTCGCTGGCCAGTGAGGTGATGTGATGCAGTCCTTTGATGGTCTTGATCATGACGGCTCCGTCGTTTGCTCGATTTCGTTAGGGGAACGCGTGACGCGCGAATCCGGCGCAGGCCGTCGGTCTAGGAACTCTTGTTGGCGCGCTGCTGCGGAGGTTGAGGAGCAGTAGGCGGCACGAAGCATTCGGAGAGAGCTTCTACAAGGAAGTCAATGAAGACGCGCAGCTTGTACGGCGTGTATCTGGCTGGCGGGAATAGCGCGTGAATGGACATTTCGGGAGCGCGATAGTCGTTCAGCACTTCCTGCAATGTACCGTCACGCAAGCATGACTCGACGATAAAGGTTGGAAGCAGCACGATGCCGCGTCCTTCGAGCGCGACGTCGCGCAATACTTCGCCGTTGTTGCTGCACAGGCACCAGGTCACCGGCACCCAGTGGTCGCCATCCTTGCCTGTCAGCTTCCATTGAGAGCCGGTGGCGAGGTAACCATAGTTCAGGCAGGCATGGTTTCGTAGGTCCCTCGGATGTTGAGGAATGCCGGCTTGCTTCAGATAGTCCGGCGAAGCGCAGATCACTCTTGGCGCTGGCGCGATCTCGCGCGTCACGAGATTTGGCGGTGGCGTTTCGGCCAAGCGGATCGTGACATCGAAACCTTCTTGAACGGTGTCTAACTGTTGATCGCTGAGGACCAGTTCAATCTGAAGGTCCGGATGGTGAGCCATGAACTGGCCCATCAGGCGTCCGAGAAACATTGTCCCGAATGACATTGGCGCGTTGACGCGCAACAGGCCACGGGCTTCCACTTGAAACTGTGAGACCGACGTTTCGGCGTCTTCGATTTCGGCGAGAATGACCAGGCAGCGCTCATAGTAACGATGGCCGACTTCGGTTGGCGTCGCGCTCTGCGTGGTGCGATTGAGTAATTGAACGCCGAGTTCGATTTCGAGATCGATCACATATTTGCTTACGGCAGAACGCGACAGACGCAGCTCTCTTGCGGCCTCGCTGAAACTGCCGTGGTTCACCACGCGGGTGAACGCTTTCATGTTTGTCAGTTTGTCCAAGCTCGCCTCCGCAGCCATTCGCTATTTATTGGAGGTCAGCATCTCGTCAGTGTGGGCGAGATTGTCCTCATTTTGTCGACAAGTACGTTATATGAATCCATATTGTCAATGATTTGGAGAGACACTATCGTCGACGCATGAGATGACTGCGGTATTCGCGATCGTCTCATGGATTTCGACACGCTCACGACGGTCGAATACTGGGTTCCCCATGTATTTGGCCGAACAGGATCAGCTTGGTTCGAGCTTAGGCAAGATTCTGATCTTCATTTTCATTTCGCTGCACACGGACCGGCCTTCGAGTTGGGCCGTGAGCGCGGCTGCGAAGATCCTGCCTGATGACGGGGACAAGAATGAGTGGAAGCCATTTCTTCGCGACGACGGGTGCCCCGCTCGAACGCGCTAAGGCGGCCGTCGTTCTTCTCCACGGCCGCGGTGCCGCCGCCGAAAGCATGTTCGGCCTTGCCGACATCTTTGAGCAGCCGAACATCGCCTATTGCGCGCCGCAAGCGCCGGGGGGCTCCTGGTATCCATATTCGTTTCTGGCGGCGATCGAGCGCAACGAACCGCATCTGTCGCACTCGCTCGCCACAGTCGGAGCGGCCGTTAGCTGGCTCGAAGGCTTTGGTTTCGGCGCGCAGCAAATCGCTCTGCTTGGCTTTTCGCAAGGCGGATGCCTGGCACTCGAATTCGCGGCAAGCAACGCCCGGCGCTACGGCGCCGTGATCGGCTTGAGCGCAGGCCTCATCGGCCCAGACGAGACACCGAGGGACTATCCCGGATCGCTGGCGAACACGCCGGTCTTTCTGGGCTGCTCCGATATCGATTCGCATATTCCCGTGGAGAGAGTTCGTGAAAGCAGCCGCGTGCTCTCGGCGCTCGGCGGCAATGTCATCGAAAAAATCTATCCGCGCATGGGCCACGAGATCAACGACGACGAAGTCGATCACGTCCGCCGCATCCTATCCCGTCTCGTCGCAGCGTCCTGATCCCGCGGTCCTGTGCGCGCGACGTGCAGCCAACCAACAACCTCGGGTCCTTAACGGAGAAGTGAAAATGAGCAGCAAACTTCACCAGGTTCTGACGCCTCAGAACAGCCAGGTCATCTTCATCGATCAGCAGCCGCAGATGGCGTTTGGCGTTCAGTCGATCGACCGTCAGGTGCTGAAGAACAACGTTGTCGGACTGGCCAAAGCCGCCAAGGCATTCAACATTCCGACCACGATCACGACGGTCGAGACCGAATCCTTTTCGGGTCACACCTATCCCGAACTGCTCGCCGTCTTTCCAGACAACAAGCTGCTCGAACGCACGTCGATGAACTCTTGGGACGACCAGAATGTTCGCGACGCCCTAGCGAAGAATGCCAAGGATGGTCGCAAGAAGATCGTCTGTTCCGGTCTGTGGACCGAAGTCTGCAACATGACCTTCGCGCTGTCGTGCATGCATGACACTGACTACGAGATCTACATGGTTGCCGACGCCTCGGGCGCCACCAGCGCCGACGCGCAGAAATATGCCATGGATCGTTTGGTGCAGGCTGGCGTCGTACCGGTGACCTGGCAACAGGTGCTTCTGGAATGGCAGCGCGACTGGGCGCGCAAGGAAACCTATGACGCCGTCATGAACATCGTGAAGGAGCATTCTGGCGCTTACGGCATGGGCGTCGATTACGCCTACACCATGGTTCACAAAGCGCCTGAGCGCGTGAAGCACGGTGAGCGCATCGGACCGAACCCCGCCAAGTAACGTGATCGATCGCCTCTCTGGCTCTTCGTCGAGAGGAGCCAGGGAGGCGCTGGCTGCACTGACCACAGTTTTCATATTTCAACTTCAAGTCGGGTTGGATTGCCGAATCGGCAATCAGGGAGACCTCCCATGAAACTCTATCTCGTGTCGTTGGGCGTCGGGCTGCTGGTCGGCGTGATCTACAGCCTTCTGGACGTGCGGTCGCCTGCACCGCCGGTAGTGGCGCTGATTGGCCTCCTTGGCATGCTCGTGGGAGAGCAGCTCATTCCAGTCGGCAAGCAACTGATATCGGGCAAAGCATTCGTCTCAGCCTGCGACAAGAGCCACGCCATCACCCACGTCTTCGGACAACTGCCGGGACGCCATGTAACGCAGGTGTCCGAACCGCGGAAGGACAAGAGCTGATGAAGACGACCCGTCGCAGTTTTCTCGGCGGGGTATCAGGCTTTGTCCTGCCAGGACTCATTTCATCGGCGCAAGCCGAAGATCAACGCTCACCGGGAGACGGCGCAATGCATGCTGATACCATCATCCATAACGCACAGATCACCACACTCGATCGGAGCAATCCGACGGCCGCCGCGGTTGCCATCAAGGATAGCAAATTTCTTTCCGTCGGCAGCGACAAGGAAGTGCTCGCTCTCGCGGGCGACGAGACGAAGGTGGTCGACCTCAAGGGGCGGCGCCTCTTGCCCGGCTTGATCGATAACCATACGCACGTCGTTCGCGGCGGGTTGAACTTCAATATGGAGTTGCGATGGGACGGCGTTCGTTCGCTGGCTGATGCGATGAACATGCTGAAGCGCCAGGTCGCCGCGACCCCGGCTCCGCAATGGGTCCGGGTTGTCGGTGGCTTCACGGAGCATCAGTTCGCCGAAAAGCGCTTGCCCATGATCGAAGAGATTAATGCGGTCTCGCCCGATACGCCGGTCTTTCTGCTGCATCTCTACGATCGCGCGCTTCTGAATGCAGCGGCCTTGCGTGCCGTTGGTTACACCAAGGACACGCCGGAGCCGCCCGGTGGTGAAATCACACGCGATGCCAACGGCAATCCGACCGGGCTTCTGCTTGCCAAGCCGAATGCCGCGATCCTCTATGCGACGCTTGCCAAGGGACCAAAGCTTCCCTTCGACTATCAGGTCAACTCGACGCGCCATTTCATGCGTGAGCTGAATCGGCTGGGCGTCACTGGCGTGATCGACGCCGGAGGGGGCTTCCAGAACTATCCGGAAGACTATGCCGTCATCCAAAAGTTGTCGGACGAGAACCAACTGACTGTGCGTCTAGCCTACAATCTGTTTACGCAAAAGCCCAAACAGGAAAAGGAGGACTTTCTCAACTGGACGTCGTCCGTGAAATATAAACAGGGCGACGATTACTTCCGCCACAACGGCGCCGGCGAGATGCTTGTGTTTTCGGCCGCCGACTTCGAGGACTTCCGCCAACCGCGGCCTGACATGCCACCGGAAATGGAAGGCGAACTGGAAGGCGTCGTACGGGTTCTTGCCCAGAATCGTTGGCCGTGGCGCCTGCACGCGACCTACGATGAGACCATCTCGCGCGCGCTGGATGTGTTCGAGAAAGTCAACAAGGACATTCCGCTTCAGGGTTTGAACTGGTTCTTCGATCATGCCGAAACGATCTCGGACAAATCGATCGATCGGATCGCAGCGCTCGGCGGCGGCATCGCGGTCCAGCATCGCATGGCCTACCAGGGCGAATATTTCGTCGAGCGCTATGGCGAGCGGGCTGCCGAAGCGACGCCTCCGATCGCGCGGATGCTCGACAAGGGCATCAAGGTTTCGGCCGGTACGGACGCAACGCGCGTGGCATCGTACAATCCATGGGTGTCGCTCTCCTGGATGATCACCGGCAAGACGGTTGGCGGCCTGCAAATCTACCCGCGCCGCAACTGTCTCGATCGTGAAACGGCGCTACGCATGTGGACGGAGAACGTCACCTGGTTTTGCAATGACGAAGGCAAGCGAGGCCGCATCGAGAAGGGGCAATTCGCGGATCTGATCGTTCCAAACAAAGACTTTTTCTCCTGCTCGGAAGATGAGATCTCCTTCCTCACCGCCGATCTGACGATGGTCGGTGGCAAGATCGTCTACGGCGCCGGCGACTTCGCCAAGCTCGACGAGAATCCGGTGCCGCCGGCAATGCCAGACTGGTCGCCGGTACGGACCTTCAAGGGGTACGCCGCGTGGGGCGAGCCGAATGGCGCCGGCAAAAATTCCCTGCAACGCGTGGCCATCTCGTCGTGCGGATGTCAGTCCTCCTGTGGGGTTCATGGCCATGACCACGCCAGCGCGTGGGGGTCGAAGCTGCCGATCTCCGATCTCAGAAGCTTCTGGGGCGCGTTAGGCTGTTCCTGCTGGGCGGTGTGAGGTGACGTCCGCCTTGAACGCTTCCGGATCGATCGCTGCCAAACTGGCAGCGGTCGTGCGGCCGGTTCTGGCGACGTCGGCCGCGCGGTGGTTCGCCTGTCTCGGGCTGTGCGCCGCCTACCTCCAAGGTCCTGTGTCCAAGATCATGGATTTCGACGGCGCCATCGCCGAGATGAATCATTTCGGGTTGTCGCCAGCCTCAACCTTCGCCGTCGCGGTGATCGCTTTCGAACTCGTCGCCAGCGCGATGATTCTGTTCGGCGGTTGGCGCTGGCTCGCAGCTCTCGCACTGGCCGGCTTTACGTTGATGGCAACTTTCGTCGCGCTGCGTTTTTGGGAGATGCCGGCGGGGCAGGGGCGGATGATGGCGATGAATGCCTTTTTCGAGCATCTCGGCCTCATCGGTGGTTTCGTACTTGTCGCCATCGACGATCTCACCAGATCGAAAGACACAATATATGAGTAAAGCCAGTAAGTACATTGGCGCAGCTCTCGCTGTCTGGTGTTTGACAGTCGGCGGAGCTGCGATGGCGCAGGAGAACGCTTCGAAGAGCGCCACTGAGAAGGACGCGTTTGATGCGCTCAAGAACATCCCGCTGTCTTCGGATGGAAACGTTTACGTCGATTTCGGTGGTCAATTGCGTATCCGCCCCGAATTCTCAAGAAACCCGGTCTTCGGATTGGGCGCACCGGAACGCAACGACGGTCTGCTCATTCGGTCGTTCCTCTCGGCCGATTTTCATCTTGGACCGTATGTGAGAACCTTCATCGAGCTGGGTAGTGGGCTGGCACCGATCTGGAATGGGGCACCGTCGGCGACGCAGCTCGACCGCTTCGATCTCATGCAAGGCTATAGCGAACTGATGCTTCCCGCTAATGGAGGTGATGTCATGATTCGCGCCGGCCGGCAGGAGATGAGCTTCGGATCATCGCGCCTTGTTTCGGTGCGCGAAAGCCCTAACATCCGGCGCGCATTCGATGGCGTTCGCGCTGCCTGGATTGCAGCGCCCGATGCTCGCATTGATGCCTTCCTGGTACGACCGGTTCTGAACCAGTCGGGCGTGTTCGACGACGGATCAGATCCCAGCCAGGCCTTCTGGGGCGTCTATGTCACGAATCCCGTTCCCGGCTTCTCCGCTCTCAAGATGGACCTGTACTATCTCGGCCTTGATCGCGACAACGCGAAGTTCGCCCAGGGCATTGCGAACGAGCATCGGCATACTGTCGGTGGGCGTCTATTCGGGAAGGCCCACAATTTCGATTGGGATATGGAGGGAGCCTACCAGTTTGGCAGCTTTGGCCATGCCGACATCAGCGCTTGGACCGTCTCGGCAGAACTTGGTTACACTTTCCAAAAGGTGCCGTTTTCACCGCGCATTGGTCTCAATGCTGATGTCATCAGCGGCGATCACAATCTGCATGACGGCACGCTCGGGACTTTCAATCCGCTGTTTCCCAAGTTGCCTTATTTCTCGGAGGCAAACCTGACTGCCCCTGCCAACCTCATTGATATTCAGCCGAACCTGACCATCACGCCGGTGAAGGACGTCAGCGTGAAGGTTGGTTGGAATCCACTCTGGAAGGAAGCAGCAGCCGATGCGTTCTACGGGCCGGCCATTACGCCGGTTGCGGCCACGGCTGGCGGTACGGGGCGGTACCTCGGTCAGCAGGTCTCAACGACCATCGAATGGAAGCCCACCAAACATCTAACCTTCGGCGGGACCTACGTGAACTACACCCCGGGGCAACGAATTCGCGAGGCCGGCGGAAAATCCGGATCGTTCGCTGCCGCGTGGGCAACGATATCGTTCTAATCGCAAAGGACGATAGGACAATGCGTAAGGGATTCAGGCAAGGAAGTGGCAATTGAAAATCAGCGCGCCTCTGTTGCTGAGCTTTAACGGCGGATATGTCGACACCGCCGGCTTCCTGGCACTGCAGGGGCTGTTTACGGCGCATGTCACAGGTAACTTCGTGACATTTGGCGCTGCGATGGTGGAAGGCACATCGGGCGCATTCGCCAAGCTGCTTGCGCTGCCGGTGTTCTGCGTGACGATTGTCCTCGCCCGTATCGTCGCGGTTCGCCTCGGTGCTTCTGGCCCCCGAACATTAAAGGCGCTGCTGGCGGTGAAGGTGCTGCTGCTTGGCGTTGCTGCCGCTTTTGCTTTGGTCTGGGGGCCGTTTTCCGATGGCGACAGTTGGCGCGCTATGCTCACCGGCATGACGCTGGTGTGCGCGATGGCGATCCAGAATGGCGCGCATCGCATTCATCTGCCGAAGGCTCCGCCATCGACGCTGATGACCGGAACAACCACGCAAGTCATGCTCGATCTTGCCGATCTCCTGTCAGGCGCAACCTTGCTACAGCAGCGCACGGATATTCGAGGACGTCTCCGCAGAATGGTGCCGAACGTCGTTGCTTTCGCGGCCGGATGTGGCGTGGCAGCCCTCATTTTCATCGGATTTGGTTTGCGGGCTTTTCTTCTCCCGCCATTGGTGGCGCTTGTGACCGTGATCGCGATCCACTTCGATGCCGATCCCGAGATCGCGTGACATCGACGCAAGCGGAAAGGATGATTGATATGAGCTGGAATCCAAGTCTTGAGCCGCATTGCCCCGAAGCGGGTGAACTCGACGCGATCGAAACGCAGATCGTTCCTCGCGCGCGCGATCTCGGCGGTTTCGAAGTCCGTCGCGCACTGCCCGCTCCGTCGCGACAGATGGTCGGCCCGTTCATCTTCTTCGATCAGATGGGGCCTGCCGAGTTTCTGACAGGCGGCGGCATCGATGTGCGGCCCCACCCGCATATCGGGCTGGCGACGGTGACCTATCTCTACAACGGCGAATTCCAGCATCGCGACTCGTTGGGCACAAACCAGATGATCTATCCCGGTGAAGTGAACTGGATGATCGCTGGCAGCGGTGTGACTCACTCGGAGCGCACCAGCGCAACCACGCGCGCCGGCAGGAACGGCTTGTTCGGCATTCAGACCTGGGTGGCGTTACCGGAGGATGCCGAAGAAATCGGCGCGAGTTTCGAGCATCACGGCAAGGACGCGCTTCCGCTACTGGAGGGCGAAGGCAAGCAAGTGCGCCTGATCCTGGGATCAGCCTGGGGCGAGAAGGCGCCGGTGAAGACTTTCACTGAGATGTTTTACGCTGATGTTGTCCTCGCGCCGAAGGCGAGCTTGCCTCTTCCTGATAATCATGAGGATCGAGGTCTCTACATCACCGAAGGATCGATCGAGGTCGCCGGAGAACGGTTCGAAAGCGGCCGGATGATGGTCTTCAGGCCCGGCGATGCGATTACCCTGCGCTCTGGCGATCGCGGTGCGCGACTGATGCTGCTCGGTGGCGAAACGCTCAGCGGCCCGCGCTATGTCTGGTGGAACTTCGTCGCCTCTTCGCAGGACAAGATTGAGGCTGCGAAAGAAGCCTGGGCGAAGGGCGATTGGGTCCGCGGTCGCTTCCATCTGCCGCCCGGTGACGATCAGGAATTCACCCCGCTTCCAGAGTGAAAGCTGATCGATATCGTGCCCCGAGTTGGCGCATGGTTCAAAAGAAAGGTGATGGCGCGGCATGCCGAAGCAGTTTCGCGGTAAGGGCAATTCGTTGGTGCTGGCGTTCATTTCCGGCTTCGCGGACGCGTTGTTCTTCATCCATCTTGGCGGATTGTTTGTCGGTCTGGTGACCGGCAATGTCATTCTCATTGGATTGGGCCTCGTCGGTCACGCGAAGGGCGGCTTGCGTGGTCTCCAGATCATGACCTTCCCACTCTTCATGCTTGGTGCCGGCCTCGCGGCGATCATGGTCGCGTGGATCAAGCCGCTCGAACGCGCTACCTTTTGGGCACTCATTCTCGCCGCCTGTGCTTTCACGGTCTCCGCCGGTCTTACAATTAGCAAGGCGGGTCCGGACACCGCCTGCGCGCTGTTCGCCGTGGTTGCAATGGGGATGCTGACGGCGATCGAACGCCTCGATCCTCGGCTCGGTCCGCCATTCTCGCTGATGACAGGCAATATTGCCGGCCTTGCCGTTGCCGCGGCGCGTCGTGTGATCGGTTATAGGGAGAGCGCCAAGGAATGGGGGCAATCACTGACAGCGATCATCCTTGTCGTAGGCTTTGTTGCGGGATGTGGCGCCGGCGCCTTCGCGCAAACAACCGTTGGTGTCGCCGGTATGCTTTTGCCTGCCGCGCTTCTGTTCCTGATCGCTGTCTTCTATTCCCCTGAGACGACGTCGACGTCGGCATAGCCAACTGGAGGCGCTCCGGCATCACGCCGGCCTCGCGAGCGATGTCGGCAATTCACGAGGAGCTTCGGATCGCCTTGGCTCGGATTGCCTATTTTCGACTGATGCCGCGTGCCCGCGACGAAGCCAATCGCGGGTCGACCTCGCTCGAATTGATGTTCGACCTCGCGACTGTCGTGGCGGTGAGCGCGGCGGCGCACGGATTGGCGCAGGATGTCAGCGGTGGGCATCTCACACTCGGAGCAATCAGATTTTCCTGCAACTTCTTCATGGCCTGGCTGGCGTGGATGAACTACACGTGGTTCGCGTCAGGTTACGATGACAAGTCGCGGCCGTTTCGTGCGTTATCGATGGTCATCATCTTCGGATCGCTGACGCTTGCCGCAGGGATTCAGGACGCCGACGGCGTTCAGCCGATCTGGCTTGGCCTTGTCGGCTTTACCATCATGCGCCTTGGCATGATCGCGCTGTGGTTGGGCGCGGCGCACGGTGATCAGGATGGGCGCGCCACCGCGCTCCGCTATGCGGGCGCGATCGCCACCATGCAACTCTATTGGTATGCACTGATCCTGAATTTTCCTCCACAGGCCGCACTCTACTTTCCGTTGTTTGCGCTCGGCGCGGCAGGTGAGTTGGCGATTCCGGTGCTGGCGGAGCGGAAGACCACCGCCAACTGGCACCACGGTCACATCATCGACCGCTACAACATGTTCAATATTATTGTGCTGGGCGAATGTTTCGCGGCGATTGCAATGATCATCGCCGACTCGCGGGTGCCGGATCCGCGCCACTTCCAGCTGGCAGGACTGTGTTTCCTCATCGCGTTCTCGATGTGGGGGCTCTATTTCGATCGCAACGAGCAGTTACTCAATCGCAAGCTCAGCACCGTACTAACGTGGGCCTACGGTCACTATGTGTTGTTTGCAGCCGGCGCGGCGACCGCTGCGGGATTTTCCGTCACGCTCTCCGTGGCTCGCGAACGCTCATCGACCTCAACGCAGGGTGTCGCCCTCGCTATTGGCGTTCCGATCGCGCTTTATCTTGTAGCACTTTGGTTGGCCCGCGATCGTGCTTCCTGGCGCGGATCCCAGCATTGGCTGCTTCTGGTGGCCGCGACGCTGATCCTCGCTTGCAGCGCTCTATCGAGCCATCCGTTGGAATGGATCACAGGCCTGTTGGTCTGCGCGGTGATGGCTCGAAGGCGTGTGTATTCGGCGAACCATCGCAACAGCGAGATCTGAAGACAAGCCGCGACGGAGATGTTTCGCGCTTCGATGAAATTTCCGGACGGCACTTTGCCTCGCTCAGTGTGAGCCGCCGTCTCGGGTCGGCGCGAGGACGAAGTCGAATTTCGTTTCCCAGAATGGGTTGCCAAAGTCCAACTGCTCGGCTCGCTTTGGATCGTCCATCCAGACGAACTTCGCGAGCAAGCTCTTCTTCACGCCGAACACCGCGTCTGAATCGATGTATGGGTCGTCCGGATCGAAGATATGGGTCGTGAGCGTTTCGAAGCCGTCAGCCGAGATGATGAAATGCAAATGCGCCGGCCGGTATGGGTGCCGGCCGAGTTTTGTCAAAAGCTGGCCGACGGGACCGTCATCGGGGATCGGATAGAAGCGAGGTTTTACAGCGCGGAACCAATAGTTTCCGGTGTTGTCTGTCCGGAAAACGCCGCGCAGATTGAAATCCGGCTGCAAGCCCTTCTGCTGGACGTCGTAAAATCCATCGTCATTGGTCTGCCAGACGTCGAGCTTCACGTTTGATATGGGGCGCCCGGACGTATCGCGCACGACACCGGAGATCACCATGTCCTGTCCCTTGCGGTCGAGACAGATGTTGGTGCCGAGCGGTAACTCGGGCGCATCCTCGACATAGAACGGACCAAGCACCGTACTCTCGGAGGCTGCGTCCGGCTTCCGGTGATTGATTGCATCCACCAGCATCGAAACACCAAGCGTATCCGATAGCAGGATGAACTCCTGCCGCCAGTCGGTGCACATCTGGCCGGTTCGCGTCAGGAACATGATGGCGTCCAACCATTCCTTCTGCGTGGGCTCGATTTCCTTCACGGCTTCGTGCAGTTTGCGGATGATGACGGTCATCACCTCCTTCAGACGCTGATCCTTGGCATCCTTATTGCGCCCGATCACAACGTCGGCCGAATCCTTCTCGGCGAAATAGCCCTTCTCGTGGTCTTCCATGATCCGTTCCCGTCGTCGCTTCAGTTCGCCAAGACTTGCTTGAATACCCGACGGAGTTCGGCCGCAGGGTCGTCGGCCACGATCTCGCGGCGCCAGCAGACGTGCTGATCCGGACGCGTCAGCACGACGCCGCTATCCCTGACGTCTCGTGCGCGCGCCCAGTCCCCCGTGAAGTCCTGCCAGGTCTGGCGCGGTCCGACGACGTGAGCATCGATCTCGATGCCCAACTCCTTGCCGACTTTTTTTGCCGCTGCGACCCAGGCCTCGCCGCCGATTCCGGTCAACACCGTAAACCTGCCGTGCCCCGCGAGATCAAGCGTCGAGATCTTCTCGCCGTCCTTCGCGAAAAGCCATGCGTGCGGCAGACGTGCGCCCGGCCATGTCGTCTGCTGGAAGTGCAGTTCGGGGTCCCTCGCGAAGGCGGGTTCTTTCTGCCCATCGGTGACGATCGCCTCGGACTTGTAGCGATGGTTCATTTCAACGCCATGCGCGTCGAACTCGTAAACCTTATTGGCAATCGTCTCGCGGATCTTCGCCCGCTGCCGCTCGGCATCCTCGGTCCTCTCGCAACGCGCGTCCATGTTCTGCTGCATCTTCACCGGATCGATAGAATCCAGCAGTCCGAGGGCCTGGAAGATCGGACCGAATTCATCGATGGACTTGTTGGCGCGTGTGACAATCTGCTTGGCGATCGGCGCACGTTCACGCGTATAACTGTCCAACAGCTTCGGTCCGGCATGTCCCTTGATGACGTAGGCGATCTTCCAGGCAAGATTGAAGGCATCCTGAATTGACGTGTTCGATCCCAATCCGTTGGACGGCGGATGACGGTGAATGGCGTCCCCCATGCAGAAGACCCGCCCGTTCGACGCCTTGGTCGCGTACATGTTGTTGACCGTCCAGGTCGAAACCGACATCAGATCGATCTTGAGCTCCGGATCACCGACCAGATCGCGCGCCACCTTGGTGGCAAAAGCCTCGTCGACCTTGGGAGCCGGTTGGTCGATGTCGTAGCCCCACACGATGAGCCACTCGTTCCACGGGCGAACCATGCGGACGAGACCCATGCCGATTCCGCCGACGTCCGCCCCCGGCTGCACGACCCAATAGAGTACTGATGGGCGATGCGCGACGTGGCGCGACAGGTCGGCCCTGAACAGGATGTTCATCGAGCCGCCAACGCCCATTTTGCCCTCGAAAGGCAGGTCGGCGTGCTGGGCGACCAGGGAGTTTCCACCGTCGGCGCCGAGCAGATACTTCGAACGCACGGTGAGCTTCTTGCCGGTCAATCGATCAAGCAGCGTCGTGGTGACGCCCTCTTCATCCTGAACGTGGCTTTCGTATTCCGTCGACATTCGCGCCTGAGCCCCACGCGAGCATGCGGTCTTGAACAGTAACGGCTCCATGAAGGTCTGCGGCAAATCGTTCATCTTGGTCGGGGACGACAGCAGATGCTCGGCGCGCGACAACGGATGAGTCCCCCAGGTCTTCAATCGGCCGATTTCCTCGCCGACGAGCGACGTGCAGAACACATTCTCGCCCATCAGATCTTGATGCGAGGCGAACATGTACGCTTCGTCCTCCACGTCGCGTCCAAGGTCGCGCAACACCTCCATCGTGCGCTGATTGGTGATATGCGCGCGCGGCGTGTTGGCCAGCCATCGGTAGCGATTGACCACCATGGTCTCAACGCCGTAGGTGGACAACAACGCGGCGGCGGCAGCCCCCGCGGGGCCTGTGCCGATAACGAGAACGTCGGTCGTGATGTCGGCCATCGGGCCCTCCTCTCAGATGTCAGTTCTTGATGGGACCGCCGCGCAAAAGGCGTCGGACGGGTAGAAGTTGAATGCCGGTGCGGCTTGCGAACAGGCCCCATAATCCCTGCGGTGCGAACAGCATGATGACGATGCCGATCAAGCCGAGCACCATCAGGTAGATCGAGCCGAAATCGGCCAACAGTTTCTGCAAGGCGAAGAACACCAGCACGCCGACGATCGGCCCTTCGATGGTACCGATGCCGCCGATCACCACGATGAAGATGACGTAGGCGGTCCAGTCGGTGACGGAGAAAGCAGCGTCGGGCGAAATGCGCGCTTTCTGCACATAGATTAGCGCGCCGACGAGGCCGGTCACGAGTGCGCTTGCCAAATAGACCAGCGCTTTCAGGCGGCGCGCATCGACGCCGACCGCGCGCGCGGCCTCCTGATTGTCACGCACCGAGGCGAGCGCGAGACCGTGACGCGACCGAAGCAGCCGGTAGACCATGAAAATGGTGGCGACCGCGAGCAGGAGCGCGAGCCAATAGCAGATCACATCGACCGCCTGCGCGGGGCGGAAGCCAAACAGGCGATGCGCCAGATCGACGCCCTGCATGTGGCGCGTGGCCGATGCGGGCAGCGACGTGCCGGTGCCGCCGCCCAGCATCTTCCATTGCGCCACGAGCAGCCGCACGATTTCGGCGATCACCCAGGTGCCGATCGCGAAGTAAGCGCCTTGAAGCCGGAAGGCGAAGATGCCGGCGGGAATAGCGAGCAATGCGGCCGCGATGCCGCCGAGCAGGATCGCAACCAGCGGATCGAGCTTCAGCAAAACGACGCCGGCGAACATGACATACGCGCCGAGACCGACGAAGGCCTGCTGGCCGACCGACACCAGCCCCGCATATCCGGCCAGAAGATTCCAGCTTTGCGCGAGCGCCAGCATCGTCAAAATGAAAAACAGATCCTGCAGCGTGGCGCGCGGAAGATAGATCGGCGCCCCGAGGCCGGCGATGATCGCCAGCATGGCGAGGATCGCGAACGCGGTCGAGGCCCTGGTTTTCGTTTCGACGCGCCAGATCGTGGTTTGCCCGTCCATGTCCGCCTCTAATCCACTGCGCGCGGGAAGAAGCCGCGCGGACGAAACAACAGGACCAGCACGAAGGCGATGTGTCCGGCGAGGATCTGCCATTCAGGGTTGATGGCGCCGCCGATGGTCTGCGCCATGCCGAGAATGATGCCGCCGATCAAGGTGCCCCACAGAGATCCCAGGCCACCCATGATCACCGCCTCGAACGCGTAGATCAGACGCGCTGGTCCGATGGTCGGGTCAAAGTTCGACCGCGTGCCGAGATAAAGTGCGGAAACGGCCACGATCGTCATGGCGATGCCGGTCGCGATCGCAAAGGTGCGATGCGGCTGGATGCCCATGAGGCCCGCGGTGACGGCGTCGTCCGATGTCGCCCGGAAGGCGCGGCCGAGTTCGGTGGCGTACAGCAGACGATTCAGGATCAGGATCACCGCCACCGCCGACACGAAGGTGAGCAGCGGCATGACGCCGACGTGCAAGGAGCCGATCGAGATCGACGCTGTATCGAGATATCCGGAAGGGATGCGGCGGTTGTCCGCCGAATACGCCTGCAACAGACCGTTCTGAAGAACGACCGACAGGCCGAATGTGACGAGCAGCGGCGGCAGGATATCCGGCCCGAGGGTGCGATTGAGGACGTAGGTCTGCAGCAGCCATCCGATGCCGAACATGATTGGCATCGCGATCACCAGTGCGACGAACGGATTCAGATGGAGCGTATCGACGAGCACGAGGATCAGATAGGCCGCGAGCACGATCAGGTCGCCATGCGCCAGATTGACGAGCCGCATGATGCCGAAGACGAGCGACAATCCTGCGGCGAAGAGTGCATACAGCCCACCGAGCAGGATGCCCTGAAGAATGGTATCCGCCCAATTCATGAGTCTGCCCCGAAGTAAGCGGCGTGGATCGCGCCCCGGTTCAACTCGCTCGGCCGACCGCTCAAGGTGACGCGGCCCTCCATCATGCAGTAAAGCCGATCGGCGATCTTCATCGCCTGTCCGATGTCCTGTTCGACGACGACAATCGAGGCGCCGCTTTCGCGGATCGCCGGGAAGGCGGCGTAGATGTCGCGAATAACGACGGGTGCCAGACCGAGACTGAGTTCATCACACAGCAGAACGCGTGGGTTCGACATCAGAGCTCGCCCGATCGCAACCATCTGTTGCTGGCCGCCGGAGAGTGCAGTGCCGGGATTGTTGCGCCGCTCTTTCAGGATCGGGAATAATCGGTAGACCGTCTCGAGCGACCAGGGCCCTCTCGTCGTTCGGCCGTAGCGACCGATCAAAAGATTCTCCTCGACGGACAGCGATGGAAACAGCTTGCGGCCTTCCGGCACCATGGCGATTCCGAGCGCCATCACTTGCGGAGCAGCCAAGGCGCCGATCGGCCGACCCTCGAACAGGATCTGACGTGCGCTGTTGATCAGGACTCCGGAGATCGAGCGCATCAGCGTCGACTTGCCGGCGCCGTTGGCGCCGACGATCGCAAGCGTCTCGCCGGCGTCAAGCGTCACGTCCACGCCGAACAAGGCCTGGAAGTCGCGATAGAAGGCCGTCAGCCCGTGTGTTTCGAGGAGCGCCATCAGACTTCGATCCCCAGATAGATTTCACGCACGGCGCTGGAGGCCATCATGTCCTCGGGCGTACCGATATCGACGATCTTGCCGAAGTTGAGGACGAGCAACCGCTGCACGACCGCGTTCAGCGCGTGAAGCACGTGCTCGATCCAGACGATCGTGATGCCCGAAGCGTGGATGGCGCGGATCGTCTCGATCAGCGATTTGCATTCCGCCTCGGTCAACCCACCGGCGATTTCGTCGAGCAACAGCAGTTTCGGATCGGTGGCGAGCGCGCGAGCCAGTTCGAGCCGCTTCCGCTGCAAGAGACCGAGGCCGCCGGCGAGCGCATTGGCGCGTTCGATGAGACCAGTGTTGACGAGAATCTCCGCGCAGCGATCGGTGACTTCAGATTCCGCTTTCCGGGATCCCATGGATGCGGCCACCACGAGGTTCTCGAAGACGGTGAGCTTCTCGAATGGCTGCGGAATCTGGAACGTCCGCCCGACGCCGGCGTAACAGCGTTTCATCGGCTGCATGCGCGTCACGTCGGCTCCGTCGAAAGAGACGCGGCCGGCATCGACGCGGACATTTCCGGTAATCAGATTGAAGAGCGTGGATTTGCCGGCCCCGTTCGGACCGATAATGCCAAGCGCCTCGCCCGGCTCGACGCTGAAGGTCACGTCGTCGGTGACCTTCAGCGAGCCGAAACTTTTCACGACATGGTCCAGTTCAAGGATGGGCACGTGAAATGCTCCGCCTGATCGGCGTGGATGGGTGAAGCGTGGATCGTTTGTCGGTCAGGTGATCAGACGATCGGCTCCATCTTTCCTCCCGCCGGAATGTTGGGCGCCGTCTTGTTATCGGTGATGACGAGATCGTAGCCGCCGCTGTCCTTCAGCCGCCACTGACCGCCGACCAGCGGAGTTTTGCAGATATTCTTCGCGGCAAACGGCGGCAGCTTGGCGCCGTTCCAGGCGATCGGGCCGACGATGGTGTCGAGTTTGGTGGCCGCGACCGCGGCCGTTACCTTGTCCGCATCCGTCGGATCGTTGACGCGTTTAAGAACATCCGCCGCGATCTCGAACAACGCGTGCACGAAGCCGATCGGCTGCGTCCACGGTCGTTTCGTCGCCGCCGTGAAGCCGTCCGCGAGTTCCTTGGAAGACGCGCCAGTCAGCGAAGACTTGAAGGGATGGCTCGGTGTCCACCAGACTTCCGAAGACAGGTTATGTCCCTGCTTGCCGAGCGCTTCCACGGCTTGCGGAAACAGCAGGGCCTTGCCGATGGAGGCGATCTTCGGCGTGAAGCCCTTCTGCTTGGCCTGATTCCAGAAGGTGGTGAAATCAGGCGGGATCATCACGCCGGTGATGACTTCGACATTGCCAGACTTGAACGCATTGATCTGTGCGGAAAAGTCGTCCGATAAGTTCTGATAGCGGCCGGGATCGATGAGCTTATAGCCCTTCTCCGACAACACCGGCGGGAAACCGACCTTGCCGTCGCCCCATGCATTTCCATCGCCGTCATTGGGGAAGAGACCGCCGACCTGCTTGTTGGTCGACAACTGGGCCCACATGTTGGTGTAGACGCTAATGACGTCTTCGAGGCCCCAGAAGAAATGATAGGCATAACCGAACGGCTTCCACGACGCGGGATCGCCCGGATTGCTCTGCTGGCCGATGAACCAGGGTTGCCACGGCGCGACCGTCGAGATGCACGGCAGGCCTTCGGACTCGCAGGTCGTCGATACCGGATTGGTCGTTTCCGGCGTCGAAGCAACGAGCATCAGGTTCACCTTGTCGCTGACGATCAGTTCCTTCGCCACTTCGGCCGCGCGATTGGGATTGGACTGACTGTCCTTCACAACGACCTGCACCTGCAGCCCCGCTGCTTTCGCGGCATTGAGGAAGCCGTCGATGATGAATTTGTCCGCATCCGCGAAGGCGGCGAGCGGCCCGCTTTGCGGACTGACGTAGCCGATCTTCGCGACCTTGCCCGCAGCCAAAGCGGGTTTGAAGAGTCCATCGGTCGCGGCGAGCAGACCGCCCGCGGCGGTCGATTTCAGTAATGTTCGTCTGGTGATCATTTTGCTTCCCTCCCTACCTGCGCCGGTTTAGACCGGCGGTTCTCGTCCCATCCATGCGTCCTGCAACAGCGCACGGATCGCCGCTTGATCGAATGGACGTGGATTGAAATACGGGCTCTTGACGGCGATCGCTGCCGCCTGGTCGAGGTCGGCTTCGCTTAGGCCGATGTCCTGGAGCTTCGTCGGCGCATCGAATCGCACTGCGAAGCGATGAAGCGCCTTTCCAGGCGTCGCGCCGCCGAGTGCATCCGAGATCGGTTGCAGCAGATCGCCGACCGCTTCCGCGTTGAAGCCGACCGTATGCGGCAACAGGATCGCGTGGGTCTCCGCATGCGGTGTATCGAAACTGCCGCCGAGCGTATGGCAGAGCTTGTGATGCAGCGCCATCGAGGTCCCGCCGAGCGTCGCACCGCTCAGCCACGCGCCGTACAGCGCAGCGGCGCGACCTTGCTGATCGGCTGGATTTGCGACGATCGCAGGCAGTGCGGCGGCAAAGGACTTGATGGCCTCGGCCGCCATCATCGACAGGATCGGATTGCGATCGGACGCGTAGAGAGCTTCCGCGGCGTGAGCGATCGAATTCATGCCGGACGAGATAGTCATGCCCTTCGGCAGGGTCATCGACAGATCGACGTCATAGATCACCGTCTCGGGCAGGATAGCCGGGTCGCGCCGCGTGATTTTTTCGCCGTTCTCGGTCTCGCCGAGAATGTCGGTCATCTCGGAGCCGGCATAGGTTGTCGGAATTGCGATCTGATCGGCGCCGGTTCGCACCGCGATCGCCTTACCCAACCCGATGGATGAACCGCCTCCGAGAGCAATCACGCAATCGGCGCCGCTGTCGTTAAAAGCGTCAACTGCCCGACGCGTGACGTCCACCGGCGTGTGCATGGTCGCGCCCGGAAAGACCGTTGCCTTCGCGGCTCCGCCGATGCGAGCAGTTAACGCTTCACCTTGCGCGTGCTGCTGCGGCGTGGTCAGCACGAGCGCGTTCCGGCGCCCCAGACGCTCCATTTCGGACGCGACCTGCGCGAGCGTCCCGGATCCAAACACGACCCGCGAGCGGATGCCCGGAAAGACGAAGGAGCGAGATTCGATCATGACACGCCTTTCGAAAATTTTGGGGCGCGAGCCATCACGAAGGTGAACGCGAGGCTCCACGGCACAGCCTTGCGGCGCGTTCGCTTGAAATCGCCGAGAAGATTCGGTCGCACGGAATAGAGCGCATCCTCAATCAGCGCCGCATCGGCTCGGTCGAACACCTGCGTCGTGATTGGTTCAAAACCATCGGCGGAGACGATGAAGTGGATATTCGCCGGCCGACGCAACGAGCAATCGAGAGCATCGAGTAGCTTTCCCGCAGGACCATCCGCAGGGACCGAGTAGCTTGCAGGCTTCACGGTAAGGTAGTCGAATTCACCCTTAGCGTCGGTCGTGAAGACACCGCGAAGGTTGCAGTCCGGCTGATCGTCCGGTTGCTGATTCTCGAAAAAACCCTCCCCGTTTGCTTGCCAGGTTTCAACCACCGCGCCGGCAATCGGGCGCGCGTCCAGATCTACAACTTTGCCTTTGACGGACAGTGGCTCACCGCGTCCGTCCAACGAGATATTCGCTCCGTTCGCCAAATGCGGCGCATCCGGTCGGTAGAACGGCCCACGGGGCGCATTCGGCGTGGCGCCTTCGGGACGGCGGCTGTTGATGGCCTCAACAAGTGCGGTCGCTCCGATCAGATCGGCCAGCAAGACCCATTCCTGACGGTTGTCGGTCGTGGCGTCGCCAATCGCCGTCAGATACCCAATCGCCTCGCGCCACTCGGCGCGGGTCGGGCGCAGTTCGAGAATGATCCGGTGAATATGCTCGACCACCGCGATCATGCTGGTCGCCAAGCGTCCGGAGCCTGCCCGCGCGATGCGCTCGGCGACAGCTCCGCTTGCGGTCTCGTCACCACGATCGATGGGCAGTGCTTGCCGCATCGGCCCTCCACGGCGTTTCCCTGTCTCAAAACGGTATCAGGTCCGGGAGGGGGTATTGATGATTTCTTTGGTGTATAATATAGCAAATTGCTATGAAGCTCGACGAGCGTCACCTGATCCAACTTGCGGCGGTCATCAATGCCGGCGGCGTCACCGAGGGCGCTGAGTTGCTGGGAATGACGCAGCCGGCTGTCTCCCGCACATTGGCCCTCTTGGAGAAGCGGCTGGGCGAGCCTCTGTTTGTGAAGGGCCGGCGGCCATTGCGTCCCACGCCGTTCGGCCGCGCGCTCGCCGATCACGGCCAGGCGATGCTGCTGTCGTCACGCAAGGCGTCCGAACTCGCCGACAATTTCAGATACGGTCGCGCAGGCACGGTGAGGGTGGCCGGCACGCAGTTCTTCATGGATGCGCTGATCTCCGGTCTGATCGCGGATTTCCACAACGAGCGGCCAGACGTGCGCGTCGTCCAGAGCTACGGCTACATGCCCGATCTGCAGGACGCCATTCGGGCGGACAGGGTCGATCTGGCGATCTGCCCGGTGGATGTCCTTGATGGCGACGACATGGAATTTCAGAGCATTTTGGCCGGCCGAAACGTCGTGGCCTGCCGCGTGACGCACCCGCTTTTGTTGAAACGCAAGCTGAAGGGGCCGGAGGTTCTGGACTATCCCTGGATCGCGCCGCCACCGAACAGTCCGCTTCAAGCCGACATGCGTGCGCTTCTTCTCTCGTTCGGCTCGACCGGCGTTAGCGTCCCCTATATCGGCGGCTCACTAGCCAGCGCAATCAACTATCTGACGCGCACCGATGCGCTGACAATTCTGCCGCACGGCGTTGTCTTTGCTTATCGGAAGGTCGGCGATATCACAGCGCTTCCGTTGCGCGTCCCGCATCCGCAGCGAGCGCTTGGTATCTTGCGACTTGCCGGGAGTCCTCAATCGCCAGCGGTTACCGCATTTTCGAACCACATCGCGACAAGCTTTGGGAAGTTAGCGGAGCTCATCAAACGTCACGAACAGTCGGTCGTCTGGAAAGGCTAAAATCGTACGACCGTTCGTTATTCGCCAGACGGATTTGCTGGTCGCGCGTATGAGCGCGTTGACAAGATCGGAGCCAGTCTAGTCGAGCTTGGGCTGCTTTCGAGAACGGCGCGGCTTCGTTCAGATACGCGGCACGAACTCGGGTGAGGGCGCGATGTCCAGTTCATCCTCAGCCGCAGTATCCGCGAGTACGTTGCCCGAAAGTACTGCCCTGAGGCGGGTCTCATCGAGTTCTCCCTCCCACTTCGCCATGACGATCGCCGCAACGCCGTTGCCGATCATGTTCACGAGAGCGCGCCCCTCGCTCATGAAGCGATCAATGCCGAGGATGAGCGCCATGCCGGCGACCGGGATCGTCGGCACAACGGAGAGCGTGCCAACAAGAGCGATGAATGAGGCGCCCGTCACACCCGAGGCGCCTTTGGAGGTGAGCATTGCTACCGCGAAAATCGCCGCCTGCTGGCCAAAAGTGAGATCGGTGTTGGTGGCCTGCGCGACGAACAGGGCTGTCAGCGTCATATAGATCGATGAGCCATCGGTATTGAACACATAGCCCGTGGGCACGACGAGACCGACCACCGGTTTAGCGACGCCCGCATCCGTCAACTTCTCCATCAGACTCGGAAGCGCCGAGTCAGATGAGGAGGTCCCGAGAACGATGAGTATCTCTTCCTTGATGTAGGCCAGGAATTTGATGATGCTGAAGCCAGTCCACCAGGCGACGAGGCCAAGTACGCCGAGCACAAAGATAATGCTGGTGAGGTAGAAGCTGCCGACCAGGAACGCCAGCGGGCCAAGCGATGCGACACCATACTTACCGATCGTGAAGGCCATCGCGCCGAATGCACCGATCGGTGCAAGACGCATGAGCACGTTGATGGTGCCGAATACCAGATGCGAACCGGCATCGATCACGTCACGGACGGGGCGCGCGCGCTCGCCGAGATGCGATAGGACATAACCGAACAGCACCGAAATTAGCACGACTGGCAGGATGTCGCCTTGCGCAAAAGCGTCGACCACGGTGTTCGGAACGATGTTCGTCAGAAATTCGATGATGGATTGATGCGCGGCTTTGCCGGCGTAGACGTTGACGGCGCTTGTATCGAGGCTGGCGGGGTTGGCGTTGAAACCACTCCCCGGTTTGAGCACATTACCAACGATGATGCCGATGAAGAGAGCAAGCGTCGAGACGACCTCGAAATAGAGCAACGCCTTCCCGCCCACGCGACCGACTTTCTTCAAGTCGTTCATCCCGGCGATTCCCGACACCACGGTGCAGAAGATCACCAGCGCGATGACCATCTTGATGAGCTTGATGAAGGTATCACCGAATGGCTTCATCTTGATGGCCGTCGCCGGAGCGAAATAGCCGAGCGCGATCGCAAGCGCGATGCCGATCAGCACCTGGACGTAGAGAATCTGATACCAAGGCTTGCGAGGCTTCTGAGTAGCTGGAGCGTGCGTCATAGAAGATCCTCCCTTTCGAGCAAACGAGATTGCCGCGACAGGCTTCCCGTCACGAGGAGTGGCTGTGGAACTTCACGAATTTGACCTTCGAGCGAGCGGTTAGGCTCGCTCCCCGCCTTACGGCGGCGGCGTTGGCAGTGGCATCACCAAAAGGATGGTTGCCTCTTGATTGGTTGCGTTGAACAGTTTTCGACCTTCGCCCGGCGAGATGCGGCAGGAATCCCAGCGCGCGAGCACAACCTCGTCGGCGCCGTTTGACACCGTGACCTTGCCGTCGAGAACGAGGTAGAGCTTCTCGACAGACGAACTGTCGAGCGTCGTGCCGCCACCAGGCTCAAGGATGGATACGCCGAGCCAGGCGCTATTGGAAGGCCCCGCCTCGCGGCCCTGCAGGCGCACCATTGCCATCTTGTCGTGGCCTGGCGCGTGATATGACGGCGCTTCAGCAAATCTGACAACGTGCATGGCGTCAATCTCCCGGAACGAGCATGATGCGATCGCGCGATGACTCCATCACGGCTTGATAGGCGTCATAGGCTTTTTCGAGCGGGTAGATTGCGCTGTCGACGACGGGGTAGGGTTTGAGCTTGCCTGAGGCGAAACCTGGTACGAGTTGCTTGAGAATCGCGCCGGTTTCAATCGAGTTCAGCGCGATGGTGTCGATCCCAACATAGGTGTGCTGCCCCTTGTAGAAGGCGAGCATGTCGAAATTGACGAAACGATCGACAACCGAGATGAAGATCGCCCTGCCCCTGACGGCGAGGGACTTTTGACCGATCTCGTAAAACGGATCGCCGACGGTGTTGTAGACTATGTCGGCGCCTTTCCCTTCGGTCAGCTCGCGGACGCGCGCAGGGACATTCATCGAGTTGGCGGCAAGAACCTCGATCGGCGCATTGGTATGTCCAGTATAGGGCTCGTCGCGGCGCACAACGCCGATGACATGCGCCCCTCGCCAGGTCGCGATCTGGGCCGCGGCCTGTCCCACCTTGCCGTTGAGGCCAAGGATGAGGACCGTCTCGCCTGGTTCGGGTAATCCGGCCCGCTGCAAGCCGTGCCACGCCGTGACGAACGGCACACCGATCCCGGCCGCGGCTTTGATGTCGAGGCCGGCCGGCACTTCGACCACCGCGTCTGCTTCCACGATCATGTGACTCGCCTGCGCACCGTCCTGACGAATCCCGAGATCCCCGGACGACCCGAACACAAGCTTGCCGACAAGCTGCTGCGGACCGACAATAATTCGTCCGGCGAAATCGCGTCCCGGCGTTCGCGGAAACACGGCATAGGGCATCAATCCGGTTGCGGCTTTGGCGTCCGACGGATTGACCGCTGCAGCGTGGATTTCGACGAGCACCTCGTTCGGCCGCAGGGGCCGCAGAACCTGCATCTCGGGCGAGAGAGTGATCGTGTCATAGCTCGCCGCCTTGGCGTGCAGGCGCAGACCGCGCACCGCGATCGTCGTTTCGATTTTCAGATCTTCGTCATCCATCGCTCATGCGTCCTGTGACGCGGCTTCACGCAAGCCGAGAATGGTTCGCGCTTCGGAGGGAGTTGCGATCTGGGCACCCAGATCTTCGGCAATGCGTCGCGCCTTAGTGACGAGCGCCGCATTGGAGGGCGCTAGCACGCCGCGGTCGAGATATACGGCGTCCTCAAGGCCGACCCGGACGTGCCCGCCAGCCAGATAGGATTGAGCGACCATGTGGTAGGCCGACCGACCGATGCCGATCGCCGTGAAGGCAGCGTTCGGCGGCAGCAGGTTGCGGGCGTAGAGCACGGTTTCGGACGAAGGCTGAAAGCCGTATTTGACCCCCAAGACAAAGGAGGTCAGAAGCGGACCCTTCAGCGTGCCGTCGGCGACGAGGTCGTGCAGAAGCGCGATATCGCCAGAATCGAACAGCTCGATCTCCGGTTTGACGCCTGTATCGGCTATCACCTTCGCCATGCGCCGCACATTCGTCGGCGTGTTGATAACGACTTGGCCGCCTGAGTTCATGGTGTTGAGGTCGAGGGTGCAGATATCGGGCTTCAATGCCACGATGTGATCGACACGACGCTCCGGCAGCATCAGCGTGGTGCCCTCGGCCGCAATCCTCGGATCGTGATCTGACGGCACAAACCGACCACCCGGCCCTGTCGTCAGATTGATAATCAGTTCGGCGTTCTTCGATCGAATGCGATCAATGACCTCGCGGTAGAGATCAAGTTTCATCGACGGCTGTCCCGTCTTGGGATCGCGGACGTGGATGTGGGCGATGGCCGCCCCCACCTCGGCAGCTTCCAGCGCTGAATCCGCGATCTGCTGCGGCGTGATCGGCAGATACGGCGTTTGCTCCGGCCTGGTGATGTTGCCGGTAATGGCACAGGTGATGAAGACTTTCGGTAACGGAGCGCGTGTCATTGGACCCTTCCGCTGATGTGGCTAGAGCGCACGCCCGCCATCGACTTGGATGATGTGACCTGTCGAATAGCCGAGCATGGTAGCGCAGGCCGTGATCGCCGCAGCGATATCTTCGGCATCACCGATCCGCTTGAGCGGCGTCGAAGCCGAAACCTTGTCGTTGAAGTCCGCGCCGCGCCCGGGAACGAATTCGGTATCGACCACACCCGGCGATACGGCCAGCACACGCACCTCTGGCGCAAGGACCCGAGCCAGAGCCTTCGTCATCACGTCGATACCGGCCTTCGCCGCGCAATATGCAATGGACGAACCGACGGCAGTAAAGGAAGCGATCGACGAGATCGACACGACCAGCCCGTCGCCGGACGCTTTCAGGAGCGGAGCGAAGGTGCGGATGGTTGCGAACTGTCCGCGCCAATTGACCTGCAGCATACGGTCGATCAACTCGTCAGTGAGCGCATCGAGATCGGCATGCGGGATTGGCTTGGTGAAGCCGGCAGCGTTGACCAGAATGTCGAGGCGGCCATGCTTCTGCTCAAGTGTCCCGCGAAGCGCGACGAGCGAAGCGGTGTCGACGACATTCGCGACATGAGCCGCGTGCGGCACGCCGAGTTCGCGGATCAGGGCATCCGCCGCCTGCGTGTCACGCTCGGTATCCATATGTGTGATGACGATGGTCGCGCCTGCCGCCGCCAGCATCCGGCTGGTCGCGGCGCCGATCGCGCCGGCGCCACCGACCACCAGGGCGACTTTCCCCGTGAGCGAGCGCGGATAGGAGCCACGTTTCGATAGTGCCGGGTTCGACATGGGAAGCTCCTTCGAGGTCGGAAATCAGCGGATCGGCGGGGTAGGGAGCTTTGCTTCACCCGGCTCAAGCACGAACTTGTAGGTCAGGCGATACCAGGGGCCATTCACGTCGGCGGCGGGCGCGTCGCCGGCCCCTTGCGCGAAGTCGCCGATCAGGTGGCGCGTGACGCCGAACACAACATCGGTTTCGAGGTGCTCGTCATCGTCGACGAATATCTGGGTGATCAGCGTTTTGTAGCCCGGCTTGAAGCAGAGGAAGTGCAGGTGGGCGGGGCGATAGGGATGGCGCTGTTGCGCGCGCAACAACTCGCCCACGGGGCCGTCCGTCGGCACCGGATAGCCTGCCGGCTTGACCGAACGGAAAGAGATGCGCCCGTCTGCATCGCTCCGGAATTTGCCGCGCAGGTTCATGTCGACCTGCTCGGGGTCCTGATTCTCATAAAGACCTGCCGGTGAGGCTTGCCAGACATCGACCTCCACGTCGGCGATCGGCTTGCCATCCGGATCGACAAGACGGCACTCGGCGAAGAGCGCGGGCCCCGGGACTTGCGAGCGGACAATCGAAGCACCGTTCTTAGTTGGCGGCGAATTCATCCGCCAAAAGGGTCCGAGCAACGCTGCCGCGGTCTCTGTCGTACCGTTCTGCCCGTTGTTCAAAAGACAGACCAGGGTGGAAAAACCGACCGCGTCGGAGAACAGGACGCCCTCATTATGCGAGTCATTGGTGGCTTGTCCGATACGATTGAGAAAGTCGATGCCGAACTCGAACTCATCCTCGGTCAGCCGCACCTCCCGGGCGAAGGCATGTAAATGCCTGACGAGCGATTCCATGACTTCCCGGAGGCGGGCATTCGGAGCCCGCGACATGGCATCGAGGACCACGTCGGTCACTGCCGCTTGGTCGTCAATGATGTGGATCGGAGGACGGGTCGGCGCTGCTGTCGTATCCATAGCACTTCTCCAATGCGAACGATTGCACAACTATGCGAACGATTGCACGTTGTCAAGGACCCTGCGCCATGCTTTGTTGAAACAGGTGATTCATCGGCTGATTGTTTTCTTATGAGGACTACGACTTCGCAGGCACCCACCGTCCATCGGAGCGCAACTTTACAGTCGGTCGCGGAAGCGACCGGTGTGCACCGCTCCACGGTCGCCCGCGCCCTCGATCCGGGCCAAAGCCATCGTATTTCGGCCGAGGTCGTCGAGCGGGTCCGGGCCGAAGCACAACGACAGGGTTATCGCAGGGACCAAATCGCGGCGTCCTTGCGCACCGGCAAAAGCCGGCTGATCGGCGTCGTCATTCCCGATCTCGCCAATCCAGCCTTCGCGACGATGCTGGCGGCGATCGAAGATCGATTGGCGATCGACGGCTATTCGATGCTGGTGGCCGACGGTGGCGGCAGCAGCGGAGCGCTTCCGATCGTCGAGGAACTGATGGCGCGCCGCGTCGACGGCTTGGTTCTGGCGACAGCGACACGCGACGATCCGGTGCTCACGGCCTGCATCAGTGCGGCGATCCCCACCGTCTTGGTGAATCGTCGCGAGGACGCATTACGGGTAACGTCAATCGCGGCGAACGATGTTGGCGGCATGTGCTTGGCGGTCGAACATCTGGTCTCGCTCGGCCATTGTGAGATCGCCCACGTCGCCGGTCCGATCGACATGTCGACCGGGGTTCTGCGTCGCCGGGGTTTTGAAGATGCAATGCGTCAGGTCAATCTCGATCCCAGCTTCGTCATCTCGGCGACCGAGTACAGCCGTGACGCGGGACGCATCGCGGCCACGCAACTTCTTGGCCGTTGGCCGCAAGCGACAGCGATTGTCGCCGGCAATGATCTCCTCGCACTCGGTACGATACAGGAAATCAAGCACCGTGGACTGTCTTGCCCAGACGATATCTCGGTCATCGGACACAATGACATGCCGCTACTTGATATGGTCGCTCCTCCGCTCACCACGATTGACGCCGAGTTTGCCAGAATGGGAGCCTTGGCTGCTCGGGCGCTGGTTGCTGGAATCGAAGCCGCCCGCACAGAGCCGGAGGTGATCCTGACAACACCACGTCTTATCTTGCGGGAATCGACAGCTGCCAGATGACGCGGCAGGTGAGGAAGCGTACGAGCGCGATTGCCCGTAACTGAACAGGATTAAAACGTATGATCATCGTCGCGACTAGCGCCGCGTGGGAGCAGAGAGTCTACTTCGTTGGCAGGTAATCAAAATAGATTCTTACCGACGGCGATCTTAATCCGGTAGCTGGCTCGGAAGCACAAACGGGGTATTGAAGGCCCGCATCAAAAGGACGAGACTCCTTCAGGCTTCTGATGTTATTTCAGTGAGTTATGTCTGATTTTGTGGCGTTATTTTTCGTGGCGTTATTTTAGAGGGCTAAGGCGTAGACGCATTTATCATTTCCGTCTGGAGCGATGCGCCGTCATTTCTCCTTCCCGAAATGAATCTAAAAGCCTGAAAAACATAGTAGTTTTCGCGCTCGAAAACCTCTCCGTCGGCGAGTAAGCAAGGAAGTCGGCAAACGTGAGTCTGAGTACCAATTTCTGCAGCTGCGGATTACCAGAAAGTCTGACATCGTAAGGCTTTGAAAGGAACGAGATAGCGAGTTCGAACAAGTCATCGAACGACCCATGCTTCTTGCCCAGGTTCTCTCGTTTTTCATCGATCAGCAGTTTCTGACGCTCGAGTTCGGACACTCGTCGTTCATATGCTTTCGCAATTTCGGGTGAGCTCGAACCAAGAATAAGGTCGATCAGCAGTAGGCATTCTTTTTCTAGCTTCGCGCTTGAAGCTTTCGGCCAACCGGTCGAGCAGCGCAGTGGTCATAGTGTCATCACCGGCAAGGGATATGTCATCGAAACTGGTAGCATTGTAAAGACCGGGAGCGAGCTATTTGAGCGAAGATGTTAAGCAAGCTCGCCTGGGATCATTGAATGCGTCACTAACGCAGCTGATCCGAGCAGGTCATTCTAGGGTTGATTTGGCGGGAGTGTAACCTGACGGCGGTAGTTCGCTATCCTTGTCCATCTGCGCGATGCGTGTTTCGAGATATTCGGCAGTCTTGACGAACGTCTCGATCTGTTGCCGGGAAAGCTCCCCGACAAGCCGTTCGTGACGGATCAAGATGTCATCGAACATGCGGTTGTGAAGCTGCCTGCCGTCCCTGCTCAATGTCACCAGCATTCGCCGCCGCGAACTGTTGGGCACGTCGCGAATCCCGATCAGCCCTCTGCCGTCGAGGCTTTTCAAGGCGCGGCTGACAGCTGCCTTGTCGAGACTCCCCATGGTCCAGATGTCGTAGGCGCTGGCGGGCCCATTCGACGCGAGAAATGACAGGATGCGCCAGTCGAGCAGCGTGATGTCATATTGTTCCTGAAAGTATGCCTTTGCCGATGCGCGAAGCTTCATGGAGAGACGGGAGACGACCGTCGGAATGTAGCGCTGGAAGTCGATGACCTCAGCGGAAGCCGTTCGCTTCGCTGCCGATCGAGCCGGCCGCTGCTGAAGTCCTGTCCTTTTCGACATCACTGCTCTGTTTCTGCTCGTCTTCGCCGGGCCCGAAGGCTGATCCAATCCCGGGGGGCGCGCAACGAGCTTTCTTGCGTTTTCCAGAAGTTACATCACGCCGGTGCTGGATATGGCGCGGCCGGGGAATTGACAAGGGGGCCGGTGAGTGGTTTTATTTTTAATAGTTGTAAAAACTACCATTGTAATAACAACCAAGAATTGACGACGCAGGAGGAGGCCATGGCCCACAGGATTTGCGCGCCGGTGCTGGCGACTATCATTGCCGCAACATGTTTCGATGCCGCGATTGCCGCGCCGAAATACGGTCCGGGAGCCTCCGACAAGGAGATCAAGATCGGGCAAACGACCGCTTACAGCGGTGCTTTCTCGGCATGGAGCGCCGCGGCGCAGGTCCAGGCGGCCTACTTCAAGATGTTGAATGAGAAAGGTGGCGTGAACGGGCGCAAGATCAACTTTGTTTCCCTCGACGATTCCTACAGCCCGCCAAAAACGGTCGAACAGACCCGTCGTTTGGTCGAGAGCGATGAGGTGCTTTTCCTTTTTGGTTCGCTTGGCGCGGCATCGAATACGGCAGTTCACAAATATCTCAACGCCAAGAAAATTCCGCAGTTATTCCCTCAGTCGGGCGCGGCGAAGTGGTCGGATCCGAAGGAATTCCCGTGGACCATGGGATGGATGCCGTCTTTCGCAAATGAAGGGTTTATCTATGGAAAGTATGTGCTTGCCCACATTCCCGATGCGAAAGTCGCTGTCTTCTTTCAGAACGACGACTACGGAAAGGACTACATCGCGGGCTTCAAGAGAGCTCTCGGCGCCAGCGCCGCGAAGATGATCGTATCCGAGAAGAGCTATGAATCGACCGATCCAACGGTCGATTCCCAAATCGTCTTGCTGAAATCGTCGGGGGCAAATGTTCTAATGGATGCGAGCTCGCCGAAGTTCGCGGCGCAGGCGATTCGTAAAATGGGTGAGATTGGCTGGCGACCGACGCATTTCCTGGCGTCGCCAAGCGCGGTGATCGACCGTGTCTTCAAGGTGGCGGGGCTAGACTATTCCAAGGGGATCATTTCAGCAGCGTATTTGAAAGACCCCGGCAATCCGGCCATGAAGGACGATAGCGGAGTGAAGGATTATCTGGCGTTCTTGGCCAAGTACCTTCCGAACCTCGATCCGCAGAACCGCAACGCCGTCTGGGGTTATGCGTCGGCGGAAACGATCACCGCAGTGCTTAAGCAGTGCGGCGATGACCTGACGCGCGAGAACGTCATGCATCAGGCGGCCAATCTCAAGGACGTCAGCGTAACGATGCTGCTTCCGGGAATCCTGATGAACACCAGCTCGACCGACTACGAACCGATCGAAGACGAGCGTCTTCAGGTCTTCGATGGATCGGATATGAAAACGATGAACGAAAAAGCCGAGAAATAGCCGATGGCCGATTGCCTGGGTGCGTCAGATATTGGGAGACATACGATGAGCATTCACGCCTCTATCAGTGACCTCGTCGATGATCGCCCGGGCGACCAGGCGTTCCACGTCGCGCGCAGGGCGTTCACGGATCCGCTCATTCTCGATCTGGAACTGTCGCATATCTTCGAATCGGCGTGGTCGTTTGTTGGGCTGACGACACAAATTCCGAAGCCGCACGATTACATCACGACGTTCATCGGGCGGCAGCCGATTTTGCTGATGCGTGACGGACAGGGACATGTTGGCTGTTTTCTCAACACCTGCCGGCATCGCGCGACGATCGTCTGCCCGTTCAAGCGCGGCCGCCAGAAGTTTCATGTTTGTCGGTACCATGGCTGGGCCTATGACAGCGCGGGTAAAAATACCATCGTGACGGAGATGGACGATGGCCAGTACCCGCCGTCATTCAAGGACGCTGACCGCAATCTGCTGCGCGTCGCTCGGTTCGAAAACTATCGCGGCCTTCTGTTCGCGAGTCTTTCGGCAGATGTGCCGCCGCTGAGTGACTATCTGGGAGATGCCAAGGCCTTCATCGATCTGGTTGCAGATCAGAGCCCGGTGGGCGAACTGGAATTCGTGCCCGGGGAGATCACCTATACGTTCGATGCGAATTGGAAGCTGCAGTTCGAGAATGGCCTTGACTACTACCATTTCAATTCGACGCACGCCTCATATGTGGACATCCTGAATCAGCGGGCGAAGTCCGGGACGTCGGGCCCGCTGCCGCAGGAAGCACCGGACGAGACGGAAGGTCAGGGAAGCTTCAGTTTCGACCATGGCCATGCGGTGAACTGGTCCATCAAGCGGCAATCGCGCTATGGGCGACCGCTGGTCACCGATCCCGCTTATCTCGCCGAACTGAAAGTGCGCGTGGGAGAGACCCGCATCAAATGGATGCTCCGCCAGCGCAATCTGACGATTTTTCCCAATCTGCAGATCATCGATATCAGCTCGGCCCAGCTTCGCACATGGCGTCCGCTCGCCGTGGACAAGACCGAAATGACCTCCCATTGCCTCGCGCCGGTCGGCGAGAGCGCGGAAGCACGCCGTGTTCGGATCCGCAATTACGAGGATTTCTTCAACCCGAGCGGGCTTGCCACATCGGACGACAATGTCATGTACGAGTTCTGCCAGACCGGCTACGAGGCGCGGGCTGGTAATACGTTCGGACACCTACGTGGCCTCGCCAACGGTCCGATATCCTCTAGTGGTCATGCGCAGGAACTTGGAATATCGCCGGTGGAATCGGCGTTTGGTAAGCCTGCCTTCGGTGGCGAAACCAATTTCCATCCGGGTTACCGAGAATGGCGGCGACTGTTGCAGCGCCATGTGGATGGAGGCGCCGATGCTTGAGCGGATGTCGCCCGATTTGGCGCAGCGGAAACAGGCCGCTGTAACAATCCTGTTCCTGGAGGCGCGTTATCTCGACGACAAGGAGTGGGATTCCTGGGCCGAGCTTTACGAGCCTGACGCGGAGTATTGGGCGCCGTCCTGGCTCGATGAATACGACACAGCCGACGATCCCAACACGCAGGTGTCGTTCATCTATCACGATTCGCGATCGCAGTTGCAGGAGCGAATCTCGCGTATTCAGTCGCGCAAGTCGATTACGGCGCTGCCGCTGCCGCGAACGCTGCACATGATTTCAAACATCACAACATCGGAGGAAGAGGACGGCTTGGTCGTCGCCCGATCCAACTGGACGACACATATATTCGATCCGCGTGTCCAGAAACAGTATCTCCACTTCGGGACCTATGAGCATGTCCTGAAACCGTCCGATGGTCGGTTGCGGATCGCGCGGAAGAAAATCATCATTATGAACGATCGAATTCCAAGCATTCTTGATTTCTACAGCATCTAGGGACGATCTCATGGAAGAGCAGGCCGGACGTTGGCACGTGGTGCTGAAGGAAAGCGAGGTGTCCGACGACGATCCGGTTTCCTGCAGAATCGACGGCGTCGAAATCGCGATCTATCGGGTCGAGGGCGAGTATTTTGCGACATCCAATATCTGCACACATGCCCAGGCGCTTTTGTCGGATGGCTTCCTCGAGGGATATCTGATCGAGTGTCCCATTCATAACGCATGTTTCGATATACGGACCGGGAAGGCCATGACGAGTCCGGCCGAGATCGACCTCGAGACATTCCCGGCGAGGGTTAATGGCGGGTCTATAGAAGTGCTGCTTCCCATCAAATCATAAGACGTTGCGCGTTAAGAGGTTATAGCATTAACGCTCGTTCGCTCCGCTTCGGCTTAACCGGGGGCGCTGGAGCGAGCTGCTTCCGCGGTAAGCTTGTCCAGCCATGCATAGGGTCGGTCGCTGCGTGCAGCCGACCAGCTCCGCGGGTTTAATCACAAGTGGTCTTTAGATATATCAACCGCTACTGCTCGGGGCACTCGTCGGGTGCTGGCGAAAACCCACTTCGTGGGCCACACGTGACCGTGCGATTTGCGAACCAGTACCGAATAGTCTTCGACTGCGACATTCGCGATGGCCAGCACCTCTTTTGGCAAGGGTAGCCAAAACTCTGCCCCGCCTTCGATCATCCACTCCGGCCAAGTGGTGCGCCCCCAGCCGTCTCGACCGAATTCGTCAACTTGCATTAGTCGATCGCGCTTGAGCGCCGTCACGCTGAAGCGGCGATCAATGCACTCTGCATGTATGCCAAGGCTTTGCAGCGCATGCGGTGGCTATTGATTGCGCGGTTGGCCAGGATGAGGTCGATAGGTTTCAACTCTGCGAGTCTCATCGGCCCGAGTGCTGCGATCGATGGTCTTGCAAATGCAAGTCGCACGTCGTCCCGCGTACCACGGCGCGGATGTTTGATCCTGCCGCTCTTCGTGACGCGAACTTCCTTTAATGTTGCCTGAAAACGCTTTGCCAAATCGTCCCAGATGGCTGTCGTTTTTGGCCGCTATGAGGTATCTCGTGGTGATGAACCCCATGGGACAGCTATCGCGCGCGTCTTCTATCTCGCTCGTTGCGAGAGTGAACAGTTCAGCGCTGATTTACAGTAGGCTGCGCTGGTATCTCGGCGGCAGCAAGCAGAGTCAGCCGGTGAGACCCGCCTTGCGTAATCCATCAAGGAAGTGTTCGCGGTCGGCGAGATTTCTATACCTTCCAGCTCGCGCCTGAACGAGATCGAGAGTGTTAACGGGCACGACGTAACCATTTTCGTTCAGTTCACGAGAGCGCTCCCTCACGAATGCCTCCGCTTCGGAACGCGCCTCGCCGAGCCGGGCCATCTGCGCATAGCAGGCCGCAAGGAGTCCGTGCGACCATCGATCGAGGGATCGCGCCTCCATCAATGCTTTGACCGCCGGCTCGTATTCGCGTCCCGAATAAAGTGCGAGCGCGTGATACCAATGGTAGAGATTGGGCGGAAAGGGATTGAGCCGTTTGGCTGTTCCAATCCATATGAGCGCCTCGCGCCATCGTCCCCAGTATACTAGAATATTTGCGAAAACGGCGGCAACATCGGCGTCGTTTGGATTGAGCGCGAGAGCCCGGCTGAAATGGATTTCGGCCTTGTCGTCCTCGTTCCGCAGGAACAGCAGCTGCGCGAAGACACCATGAGCCCAAGCGTCACCGTCGTCGATGTCGAGCGCGGTTTCAATCTCGCGAAGCGCCTCGTCCAGTGTCGCGGTGGTCGACGCTTCGAGAAACACATCGCAAACGATGGTCCAGGCGATATTGACGTGGGCGCGGGCATATTGCGGGTCAAGCGCGACGGCGTTCCGGAAATACTCCCTGGCTTCCGCCATGCCCTTCACGGTCAACTGACGCCACCGCTCGTTTCCCAGCAGAACCAGATCGTAAGCGGTAATGCTCGACGTCGGCTTGCGTCTGGCGATCTCGCGTCCGGCATCCTCCAGCCTGCCCGGCAGGGCCGCGACGATCGCCCGGACGATCTCATCCTGCAGGGCAAAAATGTTTTCGAGTTCGCGGTCGTAGCGCTCGGTCCAGAGATGATAGCCACTCCCGGCATCGAGAAGCTGGATGGTCACTCGCACCTGGCTGCCGATCTTGCACACACTTCCTTCGGCGACATACCGGACGCCGAGTTCGTGGCCGACCCGTTTGATCTCCGCTGAGTTATCCCTGTAGGCGAAGCTGGAGTGGCGGCCGACCACGAACAGAGACCTGAACCGCGACAATTCGGCGATGATGTCTCCCGTGATCCCGTCGGAAAAATAATCCTGCGCGGGATCTCCGCTCACATTCGACAATGGAAGCACTGCGAGCGACGGCTTGTCGGACACCGCAGATGCCAGTGAGCTGGATAGGTCCGCTCCGGCCCCGGTCGAAACCGCCGGCCCGATATAACGGTAGCCGCGGCGCGGCAACGTCTCGATCCAGGTCGTGCCCCCCTCGACGTCGGCAAATATCCGTCGCAGGGCGGCGATCTGCACCGTTAGATTACTCTCTTCGATCGCAAGCCCCGGCCACGCTGCCTCCATCAATGCGTCTTTCGAAACCGGCGTGCCGGCCCGCTCGACAAGCACCCGAAGCAACGTCACCGCGCGCCGTCCGAGCACGACCGGTTCGGATTGCCGAAACAGCATCTCCGTGGCCGCGTCGAGGCGGTAGGGGCCAAACTCGTGGATCGTCGCCATGGTGTGGAGACTACATTTTTTGCAACTTTTTCGGAACAGATTCAGGACCCATGGGAAACGGACGATCATGCTCTGGCTGCGCTGAAAAACTTTGAGGGCTGTCCGATGCACGATCTCTGCGATGCTGCTGAAATAGACGATCCGATGGCAGGTCACGTCCCGAACGTGATTGCCGGTGCCCGAGGGCGGTTTCATCGTATGCTTGAGGCCGTCCAAGCGCTGACCCCGCTAATCACTGCGGAGCGCAGCGAGTTCGACGGAGGCCGGCGCTTGCCGGAAGCGGTTTTCGGCGCACTGGCCACAGCTGGCCTATTTCGGCTGTGGCTGCCGAGCGCGCTCGGCGGACCTGAACTATCTCCGTTCGAGTTCATGCGCGTCGTCGAGGCCGCCTCGGCGCTCGACGGCTCCGTGGGTTGGCTGGTCGGCAACGGCGGCGGGATGAGCCGGCTCGGCGGTTACCTTGGTGAAGTGGTTGCACGCGAGTGGTTTGCCGACCCGTGCGCCTTCGTCGCCAGTTCGACCGGTGCAGTCGGCACCGCGACCGCCGTCGCGGGCGGCTACCGTGTTTCCGGACATTGGCCGTTCGGTAGCGGTGCCCATCATGCGACGCGCTTCATGGTGTTGGCGAGCGTCAGACCGGAGGATCCGAGTTCGCCTCTTCTCTGCTGCTATCTCGGCCGTGCCGATGTAACGGTCCTCGACAATTGGCATGTGTCCGGATTGCGAGGCACGGGAAGTTGCGATTTCGAGGCGCGCGATGTTTTCGTGCCAGACGTTCACGCCCATCCTTTTCTTGGACTGCAACCGACCCAGCCCGGACCGCTTTATCGGATGCCGCCATCATCGGTATTCGCGTGGAGCATTTCCGGAGTGCCGCTCGGCATCGCCTCCGGCGCCATTACCTCATTCGCGGAGCTTGCGTGCCGGAAAAGCCGTCCCGGCATCCGAACCTTGCTGCGCGATCGTGAAACCGTGCAGGCCACGGTCGGACGGGCGAAAGCAGCGCTTCGCGCTGCCCGCGCTTTTGTGATCGATGCCATGACGGAATTGACGGCCGCGACCGAGACGGGCGGTGAATGCCTGATGAAGGCACGCGCGGACGTCCGGATCGCCAACGCACATGCGGCCGATACTGCCATGTCCATTACTGACGAGCTGGCCGCCAGCACAGGCGCGGCCGCGATCTTCGAGACTTGCGCATTAGAGCGTGCGGTCCGTGATGCGCGTGCTGCCGCGAAGCATATCGCGATGAGTCCGAACAATTACATTATCGCCGGTCGGCTTGCGCTTGGACTCGACCCCGGCGCGGCGAGGTTTTGAACCTTACTCGACCAGCAACGGAGTTGTCCGATGTCAGTGGTTTGCCGGCCAGCGCGCGCACAGGACCTGGAATTTGCCGATGCCCTCGTGGTGTCCAGCATCAACGATCTCACGGAACGACATGGTTTCGGCCCGATGGCCGTTTCCTCCCCTCCCAGGTTTCAGATGTTTTCCTTGCGGGACGATCCCGACGGTCTGTGGGTGGCGGAGGAGGACGATAGGATCCTCGGTTTCGCCTGGAGCTGGGTCTGTAGCGACATGTGGTTTCTGGCTCAGCTGTTCGTGTCTCCGCATCATCAGGGACGCAGCATTGGTAACGAGCTGATCAAGCGTACTCTGGAGCACGCCGGGAAATCGGGCGCATCCAACAGGGTGCTCATCACGTTCAGCTTCAACACGGTCTCGCAAGGGCTCTATATCCGCCACGGACTACTTCCCCGATTTTCGATCTACAGCGTCGGTGCATCAAGAGAGCAATTGGCCGGCAGCTTGCAAGGCCTGCAACTCGATTTCACGCCGCTCGAGGAAGAAGCTTCGACCCTGCGTCGCCTCGCGCAAGCGGACGAGCGGGTTCTCGGCCTATCGCGCGAAAAACATCACCGCTATCTGATCAACGATAGCGGGACGAGAGGATTCAATCTCTACGACCGAAGCGACTGGGTGGGCTACGCTTACGTGGATGTCGGCGGTCACATCGGACCGCTTGCGGTCATGGAGTCCCATGCCATCGCTCCTGCGTTCAGGACAGCGCTGCATCTGGCGGCTGAGAGCGGTTCGTCGCGGATATCGGCGTTCCTGCCCGGCACAAGCGTGGCGGTTCTCCATACCGCGATGGAGCATGGAATGCGGATCAAGTTTCCGATGTTGCTGATGTCGTCGCGTGAATTCGGTAACTGGGTCCAGTATCTACCGCGCAACCCGGGATTCATGTGACCGCGAAACGCACCGTGAGACCTCAACGTCCCTCGGGCCGCAAAAGTTTAGCTGTTCGTGTGCTCGATGCTCTCCGGGCCGCTGCGTATTTCACCTAAAGTATGCCGTATCGTTTCCACGAAAATCGCTGCAGCAGTTTCAAGCGGCCCGCTATTGTCGATCTCTACCCAATCCTCGTAACGAGATAGATCGATCTTTGCGCGCTGCAAGCGACGCGATATATCGATCTCGGATTCGCGTCCGCGACCGGCGAGGCGTGCGGCAAGAACCTCGAACGGGGCGATCACGTGGACGATCTTGATTCTTGCAAAAGCGGCGTGAAAATCGGGCAACGCCGCGCGCGATCCGTTGACTACTGCGACGCCGCCGCCGTGCAAGTGAGAGTGAACCGTCGCAGGGATACCATAGCTCAGCCCGTGAGCGTTCCAGTGCACTGCGAATTGTCCTGACGCACGAGCAATCGCGAAGTCATCCGGCGGAAGATAGTCGTGATCTTCTGTGGCCATCGCCGTCGCACGCGTAATTACGCGGCGCACGAACAAGACCGAGGTATGGCCGGACAGGTCCTGCCTTGCTCGGCCAATAAGGCTGTCTTTCCCGACCCCACTGGGCCCCACTACGATCAGCAGCTTGCCGTGCACCGAAGCCGTATTCCGATCAAGATCAGGCAACACGCTGCCCCTCGCGCCAGACTGACTTCACGATAGGTACGCTTCTGTCGTCTCGCACGCGTACTCTGACTAGGTCTGCGCGCAGACCTTTGGCGATGCGCCCACGGTCACCAAGGCCAACGGCGCGTGCCGGTGTGCTGCTGACCATTTGAATAGCCTGCGGAAGCGTGATGCTGCTTTCGTCGGCAGCCAAAACAAAGGGAGCATGGATAAGGCTGAGCGGAACATAGTCCGAGGAAAGCACGTCCAGCACACCTTCATCGGCAAGTGCCCGGGCAGAAATGTTGCCAGAGTGGGATTTGCCACGCACCACATTGGGCGCTCCCATCAGGACTGCCATGCCCGCATCGTGTGACGCTTTGGCGGCCTCCAGGCTGGTCGGGAATTCGGCCAACCGAACGCCAAAGCCCTTGGACTCTTCGACATGTTCGATCGTAGCATCGTCATGGCTGGCGAGCGCGATACTCCGTTCGGCGCAAGCTTGCACGATCGCCTTGCGGTGCGGTGTGGCGTAGAGACTGGACTCCTCTAATCGGTAGGCGATGAAACGCTCGAACTCCGCGTCACTGAGATTTCGCTTTTTGCGATAGTAGAGCGTGTACTGCTCGATTGTCTGGAACTGCCGTTGACCCGGAGCATGATCCATCAACGACGCGAGCTTCACCTGTGGGTCTGCGCGAAAGTCCTCGAAATGTTCGAGCACATCGCTGGCAGAAACCTCGCAACGAAGATGAATCAAATGGCTGGCACGCAGCCTGTCTTCAGTTGCCGCAGTTTCAAGTGCATCGGCGATAACGCGCATTTCGCCCTTCTTGAAGCCCCCGAATTCGTCCGAGCCAAGCCTAAGACAATCGAACACCGTCGTAATCCCGGAACCTGCGACCTGCGCGTCATGGGCCTGCAAAGCGGCGATGCTGTCCCAGAGTACACCGGGACGTGGCGCGTAGTGAGATTCGAGGTGATCGGTATGGAGCTCGACGAGACCGGGGATCAGATAGTCGCCTTCCATGTCGTCGCCGACATCAGATGACCCGGTATCGATGCCTGCGATAAGCCCGTCGCGCATCGAAATGGAGCCCGTGACGATCTTATCCTCAAGCACGATCCTCGCATTCCTGAGGGTTATTTCGTTAGGCATGAAAGGCGGCCTTTCTGGTTTCGTCCGCGCGGAGGCGGTAGGTGCTATGAACGAAAAAGGGGGTGCCGGGCTCTGGTTCAACGAACAGCGCCACGGCATCGACTTCGATAGGTGCAGCAAGCGCAGGTGCAAGCAGGCGGCGCAGAACGGGCTCGATACGTGCCGCGTCTCCCGCCGTGACCGGACCCGTCAGCGTCATGTGGAATCGGAACTCTTCCCTGACGTACGGATATCCGTATCGATCGAGATAGACGCGCTGTCGTTCGGTGAGCCGGTCCGGATTCCGGCGCGCGATCTCGTGCCCGGTCAGTGGCGCACGTAAAGCGTGGAAATGATCGACGCCGGCACTGGCAAATGCCGCAAGCTCCGGGATGGATGATGCCGGCACCAATGCGAGAAAGCTTCCTAACCGGGCGACCTTGAGGCGTGGTATGGACAGCGGAACGGACTGCGCCGCGAATGTCTCGATTGCACGAACGGCATCCTGCTCATTGAGGCCGTGCTTCAACCGGAATGGGGCAACCAGCGTCGCGTGAAATCCATAGCGTCTTGGCTCCGACGTCCATCGCGACAGATCGGCGGCGTCAAGACCACCGGTATTGGCAATCGGAATGTCCGTATTCGAGAACGCGTCACGACCGAGCCAATTGGCGGCCGCTTTCGTCAGCGGATGCTCCCGGTGGGTTGTGAAGTACAATGCGTATCGCATTACAGGAACAACTTGCGGACTTGCTGCGACAGCAGATCGAGGAGTGAGACTGTCACCAGCATGATAATGAGCATCGCGGAAGCCTGCGGATAGTAGAAGCCACGAATAGCCTCGAATAGAACCTGGCCGATACCGCCAGCGCCGATGACGCCGAGCACAGTTGCCGCACGCACATTGGATTCAAAGCGATAGAGTGCATACGACATCCAAAGCGGCATGACCTGAGGCACAATGCCGAAAACCACCTCTTGAACGCGCGATGCGCCGGTCGCGCGGATTGCCTCAACCGGACGGAAGTCCGTTGCCTCCACCGCCTCGGAAAACAGTTTGGCGAGAATGCCTGTAGTGTGCACGAACAGGGCCATGGCGCCGGCGAATGGCCCGAGTCCGACGGCCACAACGAACAGAACGGCAAACACAAGCTCATGAATCGAGCGGCAGGCATCCATCAACCGTCGCACCGGTTGCACGACGTACCACGGCGCAACATTGCGCGCCGACAAGATTCCGAATGGAACAGCCAGGACGGCAGCGAGAAATGTGCCCCAGAGCGCTATCTGGATCGTCGTCGCCATCTCTTGCAGGTAATAGTGCCACTCCTTGAAGTCCGGCTTTAGGAAGCCCGCGGCATATGTGGCCATATTGCCAGCGTCACTGAATAACTGAGGCCAGCGGTACATCTCCGCCGGGCTCCAACTCCAGGCCAGCAGCACGGCAAGTCCAATCCATGTCACGCTGGTCCAGAAGCTGCGGGTGCGATCCCGCTCCACTTCAGGACGCGCCTGGCTTGCACTACTGAATTGAACTACGCCGGTCATGGTCATGTCTCAAGAGCAGGGTGTGCTGACCGCATTCACACAAATACGGCCAGCGGAAGAACCCTCGCGAGTTTGTCAGCCCTGCGATGACTTCATCTTCTTCTCGATATCTGCCTTCTCGACTTCCAGCTTCTCGATCCGTGCCTTCTTGTCGGCCTCCGAGATCTGGCCATCAGTCTTGATCTTGGCAATCTTCTTGGTCAGTTCCATGATGCGGATTGGCAGCAACTGATCGTTGCTGGAGGCCTTGAATGGCGCCCAAGCCAGGCCCGCGAGAACCTTCTTTTCCTTGGCAGCGTCGCCCTTCGACTTGTCGGTGCCGTAGGTCAGAAAGAAGTCCTTGATCTTTTGTTTGGTGGAGTCCGGAAGGTCCTTGCGCCAGACGATCGGATCCGAGGGAATCAGCGGGGATTTCCAGATCACCTTCACTTTGGCGAAGGCTGCAGGATTGTTCTTCTCCATGATCGCCAGGTTTTCGGTGTTGTTTGCGGCAGCGTCCAACTGACCGTTCGCAACCGCCATTGCGTTGGTCTCATGGTTGGAGTTCGTCAGGTTCTTGAAGCAGGTCTTCGGGTCTACGTTGTGCGCAGCGAAAATAAACGTCGTCGGCACCAGGAAGCCTGAGGTGGAATTCGGATCGCCAATGCCGAAGTTCAACGAACGATCGCACTTTAACAGGTCGTCAACCGACGTCAGCTTGCTGTTCTTCGGCGCAAGGATCACGGACCAGTAACCCGGGTTTCCATCGGCACTGACCGATTGAGCAAAAATCTCGCCGCCGGCGCGGTCGACGGCTTCCATGGCCGATTTATTGCCATACCAGGCGATCTGCACTTTGCCGAAACGCATGCCCTCGATTACGCCCGAATAGTCGGAGGCGAAAAACGGCTTGACCTCGAGGCCGGTCATCTTGGCAAAATCAGCCAGGAAGGGTTCCCACTTCGGCTTCAGATTCTGCTGGGACTCGGTGGAGATGATGCCGAAATTGATTTCCTCGGCACAGGCTGCACCGGTGAGGGCAGCGAAAATGGCGACGGACGTCACGGCTTTTACGAAGACGTTCATGACAAATATCCCTGTTTTTAGTTTGTGTTCAGACGAAAGCGGGAGACAGGCGAGGCGTAGCGGCGCGGTTCGGCCTTGCGGGCTGCGTGGGCGCGTCGGGCAGAATGAGCTCTTCCGAATTGGCGCCGTACAATTCAACGAGCATATTGTTCGTCAGTTCGACGGAAGGGCCGTCGAACACGATGCGTCCGTCACGGAGCGCGATGGTGCGCGGGCAATAACGGCGCGCATATTCAACTTGATGCAGAGACACCACGCAGGTGATGCCGTCGCGATTGACCGACGCCAGCACCTCCATCACCCGACGCGCTGACAGCGGGTCGAGCGAGGCTATCGGCTCGTCTGCGAGCAGGATTTCAGAGCGTTGAACCAGCGTTCTGGCGATGGCGGCGCGTTGCTGCTGGCCGCCGGAAAGTGTCGAAGCGCGCTGCCAGACGACTTCGGGAATGCCGACGCGGGCCAGTGCTTCACGCGCAAGGCGCTTTTCTTCGGCATTGAACAGGCCGAGCGTGCCACGCCATGTTGGAATGCGACCGAGATTTCCCAGCAGCACGTTGGACAATGCTGAGAGACGAGTAACCAGATTGAACTGCTGGAAAACCACGCCAATGTTGCGACGCAATCCACGCGCATCACGGGCCAGCCTGCCACCACTCTGAATCGGCTGGCCGAGGATATCGATCCGACCCAGCTCGGTCTGCGCAATTTCCAGCCCGCAGATGTGACGCATCAACGTGCTCTTGCCGGAGCCGGATGCACCAATCAGGGCGACCATCTCGCCCTTGGCGATGTCGAGGCTGATATTTTCCAGCGCCTGCTTCTTGCCGAAGGTCTTGGAGAGGTTGCGAACGGAAATGGCGTTCATGGTCATCGCTCCTGCGTTGAACGTCACGTAACTGTTCGGTAGGGACAGAAGCCGAGCCGTGTGGGGCTCATGCGATACGCCCTGCCGGCAGCTAGATCGTTACCCGGTTACATTTGCCGAATGACGGCTCGTTGTAGTGTCGATGTCAGATCCATGACGATGCACAACCTTCGCTGTCGCACACGTTGCGTAACGTTCGAGGAACGCCTCAACCGAGAGATTGCGAAAATCGTCGAGAGTTTCGCGCAGCTGCGTGTGATCCCAGTCCCACCACGCCAATGCTCGAAGTCGCTCGGCTATCGTGCACGGGAAACGCTCCCGGATGAACCTGGCAGGTACTCCGCCAACAATCGTATAGGGTGCGACGTCCTTGGAGACGACCGCTCCTGAGCCGACTACAGCGCCGTCGCCGATCGTCACACCGGGCAGCACCGTAACGCCGTGACCGATCCAGGTGTCGTGTCCAACGCGGACACGCTGCGACCGCCGTGCGGCAAAGAAGTCCGGCTCATTTTCCGCATCATCGAAATAGTCGCCGGCGCGATAAGTGATGTGATGCTGGGTCGCACGTGACATCGGATGATTGGTAGCATTGAGGCGCACAGACGCAGCAATGTTCGCGAATTTTCCGATCGTCACACACCAGGTCTGGCCGTTCGGCATGATGTAGGAATAATCGCCGAGTTCGGTGTCGACGAGACGGCAACCTTCGGCGACCTCGGTATAGCGGCCCAGCGCGCAATTTTCGACGCAGGCGGTCGGGTCGATCAGCGGATGCTCTGAAAGACGTGCCATGATCAGGCGGCCTTTCTGTCGGGGGCGAAACCGCCAACGTCGATGACCGTATCGGCGATTTCGTCGCGGACCCCCGCATCATGGAAAATTCCCAATAGGGCAGCGCCTGCTTGCTTTTTCTCGCGGATCATCTGCGTTACGACCGCGCGATTGGCGGCATCGAGCGAGGCGGTCGGCTCATCCAGCAGCACGATCGGATGCGAAGTAATGAAACCGCGCGCGATATTCACACGTTGTTGTTCGCCGCCAGAGAACGTCGCCGGCGGCAAGTCCCACAATCGCTCGGGCAGATTAAGTTTGCTCAGCAACTCCCCGGCCCGGGCAAACGCCTGTCGCCGGTCCATCCCTCGCTCCACCAGCGGTTCGGCAACGATATCGCGTGCGCTGACGCGCGGCACGACGCGCAGGAATTGACTGACATAACCAATGGTGTCGCGCCGGATATCGAGAATGGTCCGCGGCGAAGCCGAGGCAAGGTCGACCGTCTGGCCGCCGTGCCGCACCAGGATCTGTCCCGACGTCGCGGCGTAGTTGCCGTATAGCATCTTGAGAATGGAGCTCTTGCCGACTCCCGAAGGCCCATGCAGCACCGCACATTCGCCCGCCGCAAGCGTGAAGGACGCGTTCTTGATGACCGGCAGCGCTATGCCGCCACGCAGATGCATGGTGAAGGTCTTACCGAGATTTGAAGCTGTGAGGACGGACATATCGATCAACCTCAAGCTTGCAGGATCGAAGAAACGAGAAGCTGCGTGTAGGGCATCTGCGGATCGTCGAGCAGGCGATCGGTCAGGCCGTGTTCGATGACGCGACCATCCTTCATCACCAGCATGCGATGCGACAGCAGCCGCGCCACCGCGAGATCGTGCGTCACGATCACCACCGCGAGGCCAAGATCGTTGACGAGGCCGCGAAGGAGATCGAGCAGGCGCGCCTGCACCGACACATCGAGCCCGCCGGTCGGCTCGTCCATGAAGACGAGGCGCGGTGCGGTTACGAGATTGCGCGCGATCTGCAAGCGCTGTCGCATGCCGCCGGAGAAGGCGCGCGGTTGATCGTCGATCCGATCCGCTTCGATCTCGACCCGGCCGAGCCAATCGGTAGCCGTCTCGCGAATATGACCGTAGTGCCGTTCGCCGATCGCCATCAGACGTTCACCGACATTGGCGCCGGCCGAAACCGTCATGCGCAAGCCTTCGGCCGGATTCTGATGTACGAATCCCCAGTCGGTGCGCAACAGCAGGCGGCGCTCAGCTTCACTTAGGCCATAAAGCTCGCGCATCTCCCCATCGCGCATGCGATAGGAGGCGGCACCCGCGCTCGGCGCAAGCCGCGTCGAGATGCAGTTGAGCAGTGTGGTCTTCCCGGAGCCGGATTCGCCCACGATCGCAAGAACCTCACCGGGCCAGACATCGAAGCTGACGTCATCGCAGCCGATGCGCGCGCCATAACGCTTGGTGATCGACCTGACCGAGAGCAGCGGAAGCTCGTCCGCGTCGTCGAAACATACGACGGAAGTTGCGACGTTCATCACACAGGCTCCGCCGAGAGCTCACCCCGATGTCCGTCGGCGCGGCGTGTTTCACAATGGTCGCTGTCGGAGCAGACGAACATGCGCTTGCCTTGGTCATCCAGTACGACCTCGTCGAGATAGACGCCGGCGGCACCGCAAAGCGCGCAAGGCTTGCCGAACTGCTGCACTTCGAAAGGATGGTCCTCAAAGTCCAGGCTGACCACACGGGTATAAGGAGGCAGGGCGTAGATTCGCTTTTCGCGCCCCGCGCCGAACAATTGAAGCGCTCCCGACATATGCATCTTCGGATTGTCGAACTTCGGCGTCGGCGACGGGTCCATCACGTAACGGCCTTCGACTTTCACTGGATAAGCGTAAGTCGTGGCGATATGGCCATTCCGGGCGATATCCTCATAAAGCTTGACGTGCATCAGGCCGTATTCTTCGAGCGCGTGCATCTTGCGCGTCTCGGTTTCGCGCGGTTCGAGAAAGCGCAACGGCTCCGGAATCGGAACCTGATAGACCAACACTTGTCCTTCCATGAGCGGCGTTTCGGGGATGCGATGGCGCGTCTGAATAATGGTCGCCTCGGACGTTTTGGTAGTGGTCCGGACACCCGCGACGCGCTCGAAGAATTTACGGATCGAGACTGCGTTCGTCGTGTCATCCGCCCCCTGATCGATGACTTTGAGCACGTCATCCGGCCCGAGGATCGCAGCCGTCACCTGAACGCCGCCGGTGCCCCAACCGTAAGGCATCGGCATCTCGCGGCTTGCGAACGGCACCTGATAGCCTGGCACGGCAATCGCCTTCAGGATGGCGCGGCGGATCATGCGCTTGGTCTGTTCGTCGAGATAGGCGAAGTTGTAGCCTGATGTCCGATTCTGCATGTTCATTCTGCAGCCTCCCTCATCTCGTCCGAGACCGCCTCGGCGCGGTCGTCATAATCGGCTCGCATCCTGCGCACCAGCTCCAGCTCGGCCTGGAAATCCACGTAGTGCGGTAACTTCAAATGCTCGACGAAACCCGTCGCCTGGACGTTGTCGCTATGGGAGATGACGAACTCCTGATCCTGCGCCGGCGCGACGATGTCCTCGCCCAATTCCTCGGCGCGCAGTGCGCGGTCGCACAGCGACATCGCCATGGCCTTGCGCTCGGACTGGCCGAAGACAAGTCCATAGCCGCGCGTGAACTGCGGCGGCGCCTTGGCCGATCCCTTGAACTGGTTGACCATCTGACATTCGGTGATCTGAACGCGACCGATCGGTACGGCGAAGCCGAGCTCGGGCATGAATACCTCGATGTCGACTTCACCGATGCGGATTTCGCCTGCAAAAGGATGCGAGCGCGCATAGCCACGCTGGGTCGAATAGCCGAGCGCGAGAAGAAATCCTTCGTCGCCGCGCGCCAAGGCCTGTAGCCGCATCGTGCGGTCGAGCGGGAAAGACATCGGCGTCTGATTGATGTCGCCGGGCTCGGCGGCTCTGTCCGCCTCGGCATCGCCCTCGATCAGCCCTTCCTGATCTAGAATATCGGTCACGCGCCCGACATGCTCCCGCACTTCGGCCCGTTGCGCCCCGCGTTCGACCTGCAGATCGCCGTCGAGTTCGTCGTCCAGCAGGCGATGCGTGTAGTCGAAGGTTGGACCCAGCAACTGACCACCGGGCAGGTCCTTGTAGCAGGCCGAAATGCGGCGCTGGACCAGCATCTTCCCGGTCTCCAGCGGCTCGCTATGACCGAAGCGTGGCAGCGTGGTGCGATAGGCGCGCACAAGGAAAATGGCTTCGATCAGATCGCCGCGCGCCTGCTTGATGGCAAGCGCCGCCAGTCGGCGGTCGTAGAGCGAGCCTTCGCTCATCACACGGTCCACGCCAAGCGCGAGTTGTTCGGTGATCTGGTCAAGCGTTAGCGCCGGTACCTCGCGATCGCCACGGCGGCGATCAGCCAGGAGCTGATGCGCGTTGTTGATGGCGATCTCGCCGCCTTTGACCGCGACATACATGACTTAGTCCTTCGCCGAAATCAGATGTGCCGAACGCGGCAGGCAGGCCAAGGCGTCGCCCGCGGTGAGAACGAGATCGATGCCACGTGGGAAGCGTTTGCCATTGGCGCGCCACTGCTCGGCGAAATCAACGGGAAGCCCACGTGGTGCAACCGTTGCGCGGCCGTTGATGCCGGGGCCTTCAAAGGTTAAAGGTTTGCCGCCCTCGAGGCTTTCGAGTTGCAGGATCAGCGTCGCCGAGCGATCGGGGTATTCCTGCGACCCTTGCGCGAAACACTCGAATGCGGGCACGGATGCTGGCATGCCGACAAATGCAAAGGCGGCATCGGCCAGTGCGTCGGCGCGGCGCGCTCCGGTGTGAAAGGCGATCCAGCGATGCAAGGTCTCATGGTCGAGCGATGGATCAAGCCAATACAACGTATCTGCATCGATGAGCGTGCATGCGATTGCGCCTGCCGCGGCACCCAGCGCGAGCGGTGGCGCGATATCTGCCCGAATGCGCGTCACCCGGGCAGGGCGCGCCATCGCATCCATCAAGGCGCGAAATACGCCTTGTGAATCGAGCACTGGATCGGAGAACCCACCTTCAAGTATGCCGGCGTCTGCGACCATCAATCTTCTCCACGCGCCACGGTGAAGAAGTCGACGCGGGTCGCCGCGGTTTCGCGACGCGAGATCGCATCGGCGTTATCCAGTTCCGCCCTGAGCGGCTCAATCAAGGTCACATCGATGCGCGCCGCCACCTCGCCATTGCAGCACAATGCATCGATCACGGCGGACAGCTTTGCCTTTGCGGCATCGCGCCCCAGCATCATGGCGTGACCGACAGCGCCATCCGCCAGCTTCACCGTTGCGCGCGTCACGCTGGCCTCTCCAAGGTTGAAGGCTTGTCCGGTACCGCCGACGCGACCGCGCAGCATTACCAGCCCGAACTCCGGTCCCCGCAGCATCGCGTAGGCCGGATCGAGCCCGACCGCCGGCCACAATTCCTTCAGCCGCGCGGCGCTGCTGCGCGCCAGCACCGCCATGCGCGCTTTCCGCGCGGCAACGATTTCGACGTCAATCATAACCACCTCGTATTTGTCTATTGATCTAGACAAATAGATAAGATAATCGGTTTTACCGCTGCTCGATGACGCGTGCGTGACGTTCTTAAGAAAGGGTGACGATGCCCAGATCTGGCCGGCTGCAACGCGGTGCGGGCGTATCGCTATGGCGGCAGATCGCTGACCGTATACGTGTCGACATTTCGCGGGATCTCGCGGACGAAAATGGGCGACTTCCGTCCGAGATAGAATTGGCCGAGCGGTTCGGCGTGAATCGTCATACCGTACGCGCGGCCATCTCGGCGCTAGCACACGAAGGAGTGCTGCATGCCGCTCAGGGGCGCGGCACCTATGTCCGCAAGCAGAAGCGGCTCGTTTATCCGATCAGTGAGAAGACGCGTTTTTCGGCGGGTCTCGAAAACCAGAGTCGCGAGCGCAAGAGCGAACTTTTGGATCACCGCTGCGAGGCAGCTTCTGCCGAGATCGCCGGAGCGCTCGGCCTCTCGGAGGGCGCACAAGTGGTCCGTCTCGAATTGCTCGGCAGCGCCGACGGCGCGCCGGTGTCGCGCTCGACTTCGTGGTTCGACGCTGCGCGCTTTTCCGACATCGCCGACCATTTCATTCGGACTGGATCGATCACGAAGGCGCTGAGAGGCATGGGCTTGCACGATTACAGCCGGGCTTCCACCGCGATCGAAGCCGTCCACGCCGACGAGATCGACACAGCCGATTTGCGTCTATCGCCCGGAGCCATCGTTCTCGTTACCCGCGCGGTAAACGTCGCTCCTGACGATTCTCCAGTACAATATTCGCAGACCCGCTTTGCAGCAGATCGGATTACTTTGTTGGTTGAGACCCATGGCATCCAGAAGTTTCAAAGCGGCGCCTCAATCAACCCGCTCGACGCCATATCGTCCACCGCAGCGTCATCCAAGACAAAACGTACATCGAAAAATTAATGCTTACTTTGTGGTATCAAGAGTGCTTGGCGGACTTATCGCGCAACCAGCAATGATGCGCGTGGGACAGCTTTCAAGGCGGGCAAGAGCGGCCGGATCGACCCGGTGAGAGCGCCTGTGAGAACGATATCTGTCGCAGGCTTAAATCTGCCCTCGGTTTAAATCCGTCGCACTCCCGGCAACTCTCGTTCCAAGGTAGCGAGCCGGTGTCGTTTTGTTTTTCCTATCGGCGACTTCGACCAAACGGGGTTAGCAGCTTTTTCGTGCTTCAACTAACGTTTGGGTGCCGCGGCTCGATCAGCAGTCGCGATGGCCTCCGGGTCGCTACTGTGGATCTACCTGCTAGCAACCAAAGAGATGACAATGACTGACAAAGTCTTCCAGGGCACGGTCATTCTGCCCGATCGTATCATCGAGAACGGCTACGTCCTGGTAAGCAACGGATTGATACAGTCGGTCGGGTCCGGCAGCGCGCCTGAGGGCGAAAAGCACGGTGGACCCGGTTTCCTTGTGTTTCCGGGTGCGATCGATGCCCAGGTTCACAGCCGCAGCCAGCTTGGACAGGAAGATTTCATCTGGTCGACACGGAGCGCTGCGGCGGGCGGTGTCACCACGATCGTCGACATGCCCTATGACGACAATTGTCTGATCGCCACGGCGGAGCGATTCCGGACAAAGGAGAGGGAAGCGGGAGCGCAGGCGCGTGTCGATTTTGCGCTTTATGCGACTATCGATCCGGATGAAGGTCCTGCGCGGATCGATGAACTGGTCGACGCCGGCGCCGCAGCCTTTAAGTTCTCGACCTTCGGAACCCATCCCAAACGTTTCCCCAGGATTCCGCCGCATGTGCTGTATGCGAGCTTTTGCGCTGTCGGGAAGAGGGGACTGATCGCGGGTATTCACAACGAGAATGACGAGATGGTCCGTGCCTTCATGGCCGATGTCGAAGCAAAGGGCATCACGGACTACACCGCGCATGGTCTGTCGCGCCCGCCGATTTCCGAGGCGCTGGCGACAGCCGAAGTGTTCGAACTAGGCGCAGGCGCCGGGTGCCCTGTGCACATTGTCCACAGTTCGATCGGTCGCGGGTATGAACTGGCAGCCGCTTATCGCGCCCAGGGCCATGGTGCGACGATCGAGGCCTGCGTTCATTATCTGACGCTCGACGAAGATAACGATGTCCGGCGTCTTGGCGGGAAGGCCAAGATCAATCCGCCGTTACGGCCCCGCCGCGAGGTTGAAGCCCTTTGGCATCATCTGGCGGCTGGCAATGTCACGATCGTTTCGACCGATCATGTAAGCTGGTCGGAAGATCGCAAGACCGATCCAAATATGCTGAAAAATTCATCGGGAATTCCGGGCCTCGAAGCTTTGTATGTACTGCTTCTGAAGGGCTTGGATCAGCGTGGGCTTTCTCTCAGCCATGCCGCGCGTCTGCTTGCGCATAACCCGGCTGCACTGTTTCGGATCACACATGCCAAGGGTGCGCTGGAGGTCGGCCGCGATGCGGATATCGCGCTGATTCGCCGTGATCCCTATCGCTACAAGGCGGCAACCAGCGGAAATAATTTTGTATCCTGGAGCCCCTATGACGGAATCGAACTGCCGTTCCGTGTGGTAGAGACCTATCTTCGAGGCGATTGCGTCGCCGCCGACGGGCGTGTGCTTGCCGAACCCGGGCAAGGTCGTTTCGTCAGTCCTCTTCGCGCTCGCTAGGTCAGGGATCGGATGAAAACAAACCTTCCGCTTGATGCGAATCGCCTCTGGGCGGATGTGATGGCGCTGGCCGATATCACGGACCCGGCACGTCCCTACACCCGGCGTTCGTTCACGCCTTTGTTTCTCGAAGGACGTGCATGGCTCGCCCGCCGTTTCGCCGAAGCTGGGCTGACGACCCGGATCGATACGGCGGGGAATTTGATCGGCCGGCTTGAAGGTACAAATCCCGCACTCGGCGTTATTGCAGTGGGATCGCATAGCGATACGGTTCCCTCGGGAGGCCGCTTCGACGGCATCGCGGGGGTCGCGACCGGGCTCGAGATCGTTCGCGCGCTACGTCAGTCGGGAACGCGCCTCAATCATACCATCGAGATCATCGATTTCCTTGCGGAGGAACCCAGCGAGTATGGCCTCTCGTGCGTCGGGAGCCGGGGCATGACCGGTTCGCTCGACAGCAAGATGCTCGATCTGACGGAGCCATCGGGCGAAACGCTACGGGAAGGTTTGCGGCGCGTTGGTGGCGATCCCGATCGGCTCGCTGAGGCGAAGCGTGAGGATATCCGTGCGTTTCTGGAGTTGCATATCGAACAGGGCATTGTGCTGGAATCGCGATCGCTCGATGTCGGCATTGTCACGTCTATCGTCGGTATCCGCCGGATCGAAGTCGTCTTTCAGGGCGAGGCCGATCATGCCGGCACGACGCCGATCAATCTTCGTCATGACGCTCTTGTGGCGGCGGCCAACACCGTTGCCGTCGTCCGCCGGCTTGCCGAACAACTGGCTGGAGAGACTGAGGATTACTTCGTCGCCACCGTCGGCATCCTGACCGTTGAACCTTCGGCGTCCAACATTGTGCCGGGCCGTTGTCGGCTGCTTGTCGACGCCCGGACGACGAACCCGGTACTGACGAAACGTTTTGTAGAGTCCTTGGACCTAGAAAGCGCTGCATTTGCAGCCGCGGCGCAAGTGAGCCGCACCGCATTCGAAACGCTGTCGGATGGTCCTCCCGTCGCCTGCGATGCGGATTTGCGCGCGGCCTTGCGTCAGGGTGCACAGGATCTCGGCCTGAGCGAGATAGATTTGCCCAGTGGTGCCGGTCATGATGCAGCATTCATGAGCCGCATCTCCCGGTCTGCGATGGTGTTCGTGCCGTGCCGCAAAGGCAAGAGTCACGCGCCCGAGGAGTGGGCGGACCGGGACGCGATTGCCGCCGGTGCCGCAGTCATTTTTCAAGCGGTCAGAGCGCTCGATCAATCGCTGTCGCAGGACGCGAGCTAGACGACGTTTTAACGTCGAAGCAGTCTTCAGGGCGTTAGTTCGCGTGACGCGGCTCGGACAACTTCCTGCGCAGCGAGTTGACGAGGTCGCGCTCGGATTCGCTCAACGTGCGCTCGCCCGAATAAATCACGAACAATCGCCGCGAGATTGCCGGCTCGATGATCGGGTGTACGACAAGGTCGCCGGCGGCAATTTCTCGTTCTACGGCTGACGGAGGTAGCACGGCGCAGACTGGCAGCCGGCCGAGTATGGCAACCGCCATCGGCAGCGCGTCGATCTCCATGTAAGGCCGCAACGCGATATCGTGCTGTTCGGCCGACGCGTCCAGCAACTGACGCAATCCGAAGCGGTTTGTCGGCAGTGCGAGCGGCAGGCGTGCGAGGTCGGCAAGCGTCACCGGACCCGGTGGAAGCATTTTGTGACGCGTATGGGTGATGGCCGCCAGCCGTTCGGATGAGCCGAGCGGCAGCCGCGGCATTTGCGGAAGAATGGTTTCGACGATCGCGACGCCCACCAGTCCGCGGATCACCCAATCCTGCAGCATTCCGTTCGGCGCTTCCCGGATCAAGAGTTTGAGCGCCGGGTGACGTTCTTGGACGTCCAGTATTGCCTCGGTGATCCGGTTGACGAGGAAACCGTGCTGGTTGACCGAGGGTAAAATACCGATAGCGATTCCCCGGCTCTGGGGCGGAACTGCGCCATCGTCGCCGCTGGAAAGCCGTCGGAAACTGGTTTCGATCAGGCGGGACATGCGGTCGAACCGCTCTCCTTTGACCGTCGGAATCATGCCGTCGCCCCGCCGTTCGAACAGCGAGCCGCCGAGGGAGGTTTCCAGTTTGTGGATCTGTTCGCTTAACGCTGGCTGGCTGATATTAGCTCCGCGGGCCGCAGCGGAGACACGTCGAAGTCGTTGCAACAGGTTGAAATAGCGAATTTGCCGGAGGCTGATGACCGGACGGTCCGCGAAAGCCGGTTGCGTGTCGGCCAGTGCATGCCGCAATTTTCGCACGAACAGGGATGTCAGCGTGTCCGGCTTTGTCGTGCGGGCTACGATCCGGGTGGTCAGCGGCTCGTCCGGCAAAATTGCCGCGATGTTAGTTAGCCCGAGGCGCGGAGAGACCAGGCTTCCCGGTACAAACAGCGCTGCTTCCGAATAGTCATCCATGATGCGCGGGAGGTCACCGGGATGATCATTGAGGAATCGCACGCCGCTGATTTTATGCTGACGGAAATAGCGTTCCGCCTGTTCGATCAGGGTTGACGACAGCCGCGGTACGACAAGGCGGCCCGTCGCCAAATCGGCGGCCTTGGGAAAACTGCGCGTTCCGGACGGCATACGGCACGCGAATACCCATCGGTCCGCCAACAGCGTTGTGACGCGTTTCGATGTCTGCCGACTCCCATAGTCGAGCGTTATCTCCACGCGGCTGGATTCGGTATCGCGCCAGTCTTCAACAATGCTGCCGCCATGGGGAGCATCCTTTTCGTCGGCCCATATTATGTCGACAAAAACGTCGGGGCGCTCGGTGCCCATCTGGTGGATGGCCTGCCTGACCGCCTTGCTGAGTCCGCCGATAGTGAAACTCAGGCCGACCTCAACGGTTAGCAGTTTCAGCGAAGCTCTCGCTGGCGCTACGGCCCACCGTCGGGCGAATAGCTCAGCCATCAATAGTGGATCCGCGCCGCGCATTAGTGCGCGCGCGGCCTCAGTCGGATAAAGGTTGTTCTTGATCCGTCGAAACAAGGAAACACCGACGTCGCGCTCTAGCGCCTTCATCGTGGTGCTGAGCGTCGAGACGGCAATGCCGAGATACTCAGCAGCTTGCGCAAAGCTGCCGGACCGGCAAGCGGTCACGAAGTAAGCGAGGGTGCGCAACTCGATCATGGATCTCGCAAGGTTTACGCGTGGACCATAATGCTTGCGCAGCCCGGCGTCATCTACTTTCGTTTTTTCCTATGGGCTGGTTCGTAGTAACCAGACATGGACCGCAGCACAATGGCCGATATGATCTATGTTCCCGGATAGCTGAATCCGGTTGCTGACAACGAATTCCGGGATCGAGCAGACGTGGACATTAAAGACGTCATCACCAGCAAAGCCACGCAGTCCCGGCAGTCGATGCGTGCGTTCCTGTCTGCGCTACGGGAAGCCGGCGAACTGGTATCGATCGCACAGCCGATCCGGTTGGACTATGAAGTTGCCAGTTGCCTCGCAGAGATCGACAGCGGCCCTGCGCTGCATTTCACTAATATCGAGGGATCGCCGAAAACGCCGCCGATGCCGATCGTAGGCAATCTGCTCAATTCGTTGTCACGATTTGCCGCGGGTTTGGGCACGACAGTCGAACAGATACAAGGCTCGCTGCTGGCCGCAATTGAAAAGCCCTTGCCGCATCGCGTCTTGCCGTCCGGACCATGTCAGGAAGAGATCGTCAGCGATCCGTCTTTGACGGATGAACTTCCGATTCCGCGCTTCTTTGAAAAAGAAGGCGGCCCCTACATTACCGCCGGCTGCATTATCGCGAGAGACAAAGTCAGCGGCCACACCAACCTTTCGATCGCGCGGTTGATGCCACTCGGCGGAAACCGCGCCTTTGTCGGTATCGCACCCAATCATCATCTCGCGATCCTAGCGCGTGCGGCTCATGCACGTGGCGAAAAGCTGGATATAGCGGTTTGCATTGGAAATCATCCGGCGGTTCTGGTGGCAGCCTGCCTTTATCTTGGGCTCGGCGAGGACGAATTACCGGTAGCCGGTGCGCTGATGGGTGAGCCGCTGGAGGTGGTCCGCTGTGCGGACTCCGGTTTGCTGGTGCCGGCGCATTGCGAATGCGTTTTGGAAGGCACGCTGGATGCAGGCGAACCCTTTATGGAAGGACCTGTCAGCGAGTTTCACGGTATGTATGAAAACTACGGTGCGGGCATCGTCGCGACGTTTTCCCGGTTGACCCGGCGCCGCGATGCGCTCTTCCAGGTCATCCTGCCGGGATATCATCCCGAGCATTGTCTGCTCGGCGGCGTCGCGATTGCTGCCGGACTTGTGCGCGTAATACGCGGCGCAGTGCCATCGGTTACCAGCGTGGCAGTCGGTGTCGGGGGCGCCGGGCGTCTTCATGCGGTCATTGCATTGCGAGCCCTGCGCCCGGGAGAAGCGCAAAAGGCTATGTTCGCCGTTTGGGCGGCCGTGAATCTGATCAAGCAGGTGATAGTCGTCGAAGACGACATCAACCCTTGGGATCCGGTTCAAGTGGAGTGGGCGAGAGCGACGCGGTGTAAACCGGAGCGCGATTTCATCATCATTCCCGGCGTGCGGGCGGACCGCTCCGAACCGCTCGATCGGAATGGCACCATCGGAAAACTCGGTATCGATGCGACGCGCAAGCCGGAAGACCGTTTGGATTGGGAATTGGCGCAACCGCCACAAGCAGCGCGTGCGCGTGCGCGTGAAATATTAAGCGAGAACCAACTCGCATAGGTCCGTGACGAGACAATCGATCTTTCAATGGAGAGCGCTATGCTGAAACAAATTGCCAAACTGCCAAGGGTCGGTAGAAAACTATCCCTTGGACTGACGAGCGTTCTGATGCTCGGGGCAGCCACGCTGATGCCGGCACAGGCCGACATTAAGATCGGCTTCCAGGTGCCACTGACGGGCCCCGCAGCGACCGACGGCAAGTCAGCTCAAATCGCCGGGATTATGGCAGCTGAAGACGTCAACGCCGCGGGTGGTGTGCTCGGTCAGAAAATCGAGCTGGTCACTTATGATGACCAGGCCAAATCCGATCAGGCAATTTTTACTGCGAACAAGCTGATCGGCGAAGACGGCGTCAAACTGGTCGTCAACGGCAGCTACTCGGCATCTGGCCGCGCAGCCGCGCCGGTGTTTCAGAAGGCTGGTGTCGTCATGATTTCGGCCTACGGCGTGCATCCGGACATCACGCGCGCCGGCGATTACATGTTCCGCCTGGTCCATCTCGGCCCGCAGCAAGGTGCGGCGACCGCGCTCTACATCGGGAAGAATCTCGGATTGAAGAAGATATCCACCATCACGATGGATAACGACTACGGCCAGGCGACGATGAACGGCTTCATCGAGGCTTCCGGAAAATACGGCATCACCGTTGTCAACAAGTACAGCTATTCGCTCAAGGATCGTCAGTTCGGCTCGATCGTCGCGAGCGTGAAGCGCGATAATCCTGACGCGGTGTACGCGACCGGTTATTTCTTCACCGGCGGTCCCCTGGTTTCGCAGTTGCGCGCCGCTGGGATCACGGTGCCGATTATTGGTTCGCAGGCTTTCGATTCCGAGAAGTTCATAGAGATCGCCGGACCCGCCGCCGAAGGCACCTATATCATGGACAGCTTTGACCGCGACCGGAAGGATGAAACCCTTCAGCATTTCTTCACGGAATTCAAGAAACGCGCCGGCTATGCTCCGGAAGGCGTCGCGGCGATCACATATTCCGCGGTCCGGCTGATGGCGGACGGAATCAAACGTGCCAACAGTACCGATCCGGCTAAGGTGCGCGATGCGCTGGCGGCAACCAAGGATTTCCCGATACTCGAAGGGACGCTCAACGGCTTCAACAGCCTGCACGAGATGATCATGCCGATCAGCGTCAACGTTATCAAGGACGGCAAGTTCAAGCCTGCCGGGGTACTCACAGATCTCTCCGCGTTCGCACCACCCGAGAAATAAGCCTGAGAGGGACGGAATGGGCGGCGGCAATAGTGTACGCCGTCCACGGCAAAGGATGATGCGGTGTACTACTTCGATCTGGCCGTGACCGGCATCAGCTTCGGCTGCATGTACGCGATGATGTCGGTCGGCCTGACTCTTGTCTATGGCCTGCTGCGTATCTTGCATGTAGCGCACGCCGCTGTGTTCGCGCTCGGCGCCTACGTCACGGTTCTCGTGGCGAATGCCACAGGCAGCATTGCACTCGGCTTTCTCGCAGCCGTTATCGTCACTCCACTGTTCGGGATGGCGATCTATCGGTTGCTCTACGAGCCACTGCTGAAGTATCGGCCGGACGTTCCAATGATCGCCTCTGTCGGATTGCTGGTCCTGATGCAGGATGCATTCCGGATCGTTTTCGGCGAGCAGGGCATTACTTTTCAGAGAAATGCCTTTGCGTTTAAGACTTTCAATTTTGCCGGTGTCACCGTCAGTGCATTGCAGATAGCGATGGTGGTCACAGCGCTGGTCGTATTTACCGGGCTTCATCTGTTCACGACACGGACGAGGATTGGAATCGGCTGGCGTGCGACGGTCTCCAAGCCGCAGATCGCTGCAAGCTTCGGCATCGATCCGATCAAGGTTCGCTATCTGAATTTTGCTGTCGGATCGGTGCTTGCCGCCATAGCGGGCGGCCTGGTCGCAGAAATGAACAATCTGGTCGATCCCGGCATCGGCTTCGTCGTCAGTTACAAGGCTTTGGCCATCATCGTTCTAGGCGGTCTCGGTAGCGTGCGCGGCACCCTGATCGCAAGCCTTGTGCTGGGTCTGGTCGAGGCCTATGGCACGATCTTTATCGGTTCCTGGCTCGATCGTGACGCCATCGCTTTCCTCGCGCTTATCGTCCTCCTTATGATTCGCCCGCAGGGCTTCACCGGGGCCCGCGCGGCATGAGCGCTTACGAAATCAGCATCATTTCAATTATTGGCATCAACGTCATCCTGGCGGTGAGCCTCAATATGATTAGTGGATTCTGCGGGCAGATAAGCCTCGGTCACGGCGCTTTCTTTGGCGCGGGCGCCTACGCTGCGGCGCTGACAATGGTCGGAAGCGGAAGCGTTCCGTTGGCGATCATGGCGGCGCTTCTCACTGGAAGCCTGCTCGGGCTTGCGGTCGGGTTTGCTTCGCTGCGTGTGCGCACTGATTTTCTAGCGGTCACCACGATCGGTGTAAACTTCCTGTTCGTCGGCTTCGTTCGTAAGCAGGCGTGGCTCGGTGGTGAGATGGGAATCAGCGGCATTCCGGCAACCGGTTTCGGTCCTGTCGGCAATATGACGATGATCCTACTGTTCGCGGCGGCGACTATCGCTCTCAGTCTTTACATCAGCCGGTCATGGATGGGCTTTGCCTTTCGTGCCGTCGGTGAAGACGAAGGGGCGGCTGCGACGCTCGGTATCAACTCCGGTGCTTACAAGCTGGCCGCTTTCGGTATCGGTACGGCGCTCGCCGGGCTGGCCGGATGTCTCTACACGTTTTTCACGCAGTTCATCACCGTCGACGCCTTCGACTTCATCTTCTCGGTGATGCTGATGGCGATGGTCGTGATCGGCGGCATCGGATCGACCTGGGGCGTTGTCGTGGCGGCAGTCGGCCTGACTCTGTTGCCGGAGGCGATCCGCTTCGTGAACGATTACCGCCTGCTGGTGTTTGGCGGGCTGCTGGTACTGGTGATCCGCCTCGCTCCGGGCGGCCTGACGGGCATGGTTCAAAGAGCCTTCCTGGCGGTGAGGCGGTCATGAGCGCAGCACTTAAACTCGACGACGTAGCTATCCGGTTCGGCGGCGTTCAGGCGGTCGGCGGTGTTTCTTTCTCCATCAAAGAAGGAGATTTCGTCGGGCTGATCGGACCGAATGGCGCGGGCAAAACGACGCTAATCAAGATCATTGCAGGGTTGTTACGGCCCGACAAAGGTAGTGTGCAACTCTCCGGCGTCGATGTAACGGCGGACGGAACTGCTGCGCGCGTGCGGCGGGGGCTCGCACTCACTCATCAGATCGTCCGGCCGTTCCGAGAGATGACCGTGCTCGACAACGTAGCGCTCGGGGCGGGTTATCGCCGCACGTCGTCTCCCTTCCGAGCCCTGATGCACCTCGATAGACGCTTGGAGTACGAACGCGCCGCCGAGATCATTGCGCAGGTCGGCCTGGCTGGAACGGAAAAGAAGCTCGCTGGTTCGCTGCCACTTGGCCAGATGAAACGCCTTGAAGTGGCGCGTGCACTTGCGGTCGAGCCGTGCGTGATCCTGTTGGACGAACCGCTGGCGGGACTGAACCATGCCGAGGCATCGAAACAGGTTGAGGCCATCGCTGCGGTTCACGCAAAAGGCATTACCGTGGTTCTGGTCGAGCATAATCTCGAAGAGGTCATGCGAATTTGCCGGCGCTTGATCGTGCTGAACAACGGACTGGTGATCGGAGACGGCGAGCCCCGCGAGGTGATGGCCGATCCCGATGTGCACGAGGCTTATGTCGGTGGAGGGATGGCGAGCCATGCTGAAGCTTGAGAATCTCAATTGCGGCTACGGTTCGGTCGAGGCGGTGCACGATGTGTCGTTTGAGGTTCCGGCCGCGTCCGTTTTCGCGTTGTTAGGTCCGAATGGCGCGGGCAAGACGTCGACCATTATGGCGATCATGGGGCATGTCGATATCCATGGCGGTCGTATTGTTATCGAGGGAGAGGACATCACGCGCCGCAGGGCTATTGATCGGGTCGGCCTCGGGATTTCGCTGGTTCCGGAGGGACGGCAGCTATTTTCCGATCTAACGGTGGATGAGAATCTGACGGCTGGCGGCTACGCCCGTCCGATCAGTCGCGATGCCACCAAGCGCGACCGCGTGTTCGGTCTTTTCCCGCGGCTGTATGAACGACGAAGCCAGATGGCGGCGTCGCTATCGGGCGGCGAACAACAGATGCTGGCGATCGGCCGCGCGCTGATGGCCGAACCCCGCTTGTTGCTGGTTGATGAACTGTCACTGGGGCTGATGCCCAAGATGGTTGATCTCTGCCTTGACGCTTTGCTGAAACTGAAGCGCGAAGGCATGACCATTGTTCTGGTCGAGCAAAACACCGCGCGCGCCCTCGATGTGGCGGATCAGGTCTGTGTGTTGTCGTCGGGCGTGCAGGTTTATCGGGGGACAGCCGCCGAGGCCAAAGCGGCCGGCTCGATGTTCGCGACATTCCTCGGCATCGACGCAGCAGTTTAGGCATATTCGAAAATCCGTGTTGCGGATGAAGGGGATGAGCGATGGCGCGAATGCTGACGGCGGACGATGTGGAAGCAGGGTTGGTCGGAGGATTGTTTCTCTCGGCTGGCGGCAGCGGCAGGAATGCGGTCGCCAAGAACCTCGGCCTCGGTCAGATGGCGCTCGAATACGGTGGTGTGCGGCTGGTTGCGCTCGATGAATTGAATTCCGACGACGTGGTTATTACTGCGACGGCCGTCGGCGCCCCCGGGTTTGCTAACTGGGCGATCCGCCCGCGCGATTCCATCAACGCAGCGCGACGCCTCATCGAAAAGCTACCGAAGTCGCCGGTCGGCGTGATCTGCGGGCATGTGCCAGGTTTCAATGCCTGGCTGGTCGCGTCCGCGCTCGGACTCGACTACATCGACGCAGCGTCCAATGGGCGCGGACATCCGACGGTCAAAATGGGCGGCATGGGGCTGGCGTCCCGGCTGGATATCTCCATCACGCAGATCGGTTGCAGCGGCAGCAGCGCCGAACAGAATGAATTCGCTGTCATGGTCGAAGGTGACATCGTTCGTACCTCCAACGTGATGCGTCAGGCTGCCGTGGTCAATGGCGGATTGATCTATGCCGCGCGTGGTCCGTTGACCGCCGGCTTCATCAAGGAGAATGGCGCGGCGGGCGCCATCACCTTTCAGCTCGATCTTGGGCGAGCGATGCTCACCGCCAACGGACCGGACCGCGTCCGCGCGACAGTAGAGTTTTTAGGTGGCGAGTTACTGGTCGAAGGCGAGGTGACGGCAAACAACGTGACCTACGGCGGCGGCTTTGATCTCGGCCAGATGATCGTGCGGGGCAAAGACGGTGAGGCAGTTCTCGGTGTCTATAACGAATTCATGACCGCTGACTTCGCGGGCAAGCGGGTGGCGACATTTCCCGACATGATTGGAACGCTCGATCCGCAGACTGGTGAAGTCGTGTCGATTTCGGAATCGAAACCAGGCAGCCGTGTGGCTGTCATCATCGCGCATCGGTCGAAATTTCCGGTGGGCAAGGGCGCGCTCGATCCGGCTGTATTCCCGGAGGTCGAAAAGGCCATGGGCGTCGATATGCGATCCTATCTCTGAGGAAGTAAACCGCCATGTTGCGTCTCTATGACAGCCGGTTGTCTGGCAACGCCTGGAAAGTACGCATTCTGCTGACGCAACTCGGCATTCCCTTCGAACGCGTCACCCTCGATCTGGCAAAGGGCGCGACGAATGATCCTGCGTTCCGCGCCAAGAGCCGTTTCGCGCGCGTGCCGGTGCTCGAACTCGAGGATGGGCGAACCATCGTGGAGTCTGCGGCGATCATGCTTTACCTCGCAGAAGGCTCGCCGTTGTTGCCTGACGATCGTTACTTGCGCGCCGAGGTTACGAGTTGGCTGACCTTCGAACAGGCCGATCTGTTGCGCGCGCTGGCGTTGCCGCGGTTTTACACCATGCGCGGAATTGCCGACCAGATGAAAAGCCGGATCGCCGATTTCCAGGAAGGTGCTTACGTGGCGCTTGCTAAGCTCGATCAATGGCTCGCTACCCACGACTGGCTTGTCGACAATCGTTACACGATCGCCGACATCGGCGTGTTCGGCTACGTCGCGATGGCGCCGGAAGGTGGCTACGACATGGACAAATTCCCGGCGATCCGCGCCTGGCTTGCGCGGGTCAAGGCCCGGCCCGGCTGGGTTCCCCTGGTTGAGGAGGCCTGACAATGATAATTCCCGTACGTCGCGGCAAAGAGGTGAAGGCTGAGCGCGGCAACGTTCTGCGCTGCAAGGGGTGGCGGCAGGAGGCGATTCTGCGCTTGCTGGAGAACAATCTCGAGAATGGCGAGGATCCCGAAAATCTCGTCATTTACATGTCGATCGCGCGGGCGGCGCGCGACTGGAAGAGCTTCGATCGTATCGTCGCGACGCTCGCGACAATGCGCGAGGATCAGACCTTCGTCATGCAGTCGGGCAAGCCGGTCGGCGTCTTTCCCGGTCAGTCCACGACGCCGCTTGTCATCATGGCCAACGGCAATCTCGTGGGCGAATGGAGCGGCGAGGACAGCCGCCGGAAGCTCGACGATATGGGGCTCACGGTCTATCCCGGCATGACGGCGGCGGCCTGGCAATACATCGGCAGCCAGGGAATTCTGCAAGGTACATTCGAAACCTTCATGGCGATCGCGCGCCAGCATTTTGGCGGAACGCTCGCAGGACGGTTGCTGCTGACGTCCGGCTGTGGCGGCATGAGCGGTGCGCAGCCGCTCGCTGGAAAGCTTGCGGGCGCATCGACGTTGGTGATCGAAGTCGATCGGGCTCGCATCGATCGGCGCATCGCGTCCGGCTATTGCGATGCTGTCACCGACAACCTCGACGAGGCCATTGCGCAGTGGACAGCCGCGCGCGACGAGCGACGCCCGTTGGCGCTCGCGTTGTGCGCGAATGCCGCTGTGGTGCTGCCCGAACTGGCGAGACGGGGAATTCTGCCTGATATCGTCACAGATCAGACCTTTCCCGATCCATTGAAAGGATATGTGCCGGCCGAATTATCGCTGGAACAAGCATGTGCGATGCGGTCGAGCGATCCCAAGAAGTTGATGGAATTGGCGCGGCGATCGGTTGCGACGCATGTCCGCGCCATGCTCGGCTTCATGGATCGCGGCGCGATCGTATTCGAATACGGCAACAGCCTGCGTGCTGAAGCGAAGGCTGCTGGTGTCGAAGATGCTTTCCGTATGCGCTCCTTCGTCGATCTCTATATCCGTCCGCTGTTCTGCGAGGGCATAGGTCCGTTCCGCTGGATCGCTGTGTCCGGCGACCCGAAAGATATCTACACCATCGATGACATGATCCTCGAAACCTTTTCATCCAACCATCCGATTGCCTCATGGATCGAAAAGGCCCGCGAGCACGTCAAGTTCACGGGCCTGCCGGCACGGATCGGATGGCTCGGCTATGGCGAGCGCAGCCGTCTGGCTCTGATGGTCAACGACGCGGTGGCGAGCGGCAGGATTTCCGCACCCATCGCATTTACCCGCGATCATCTGGATTCGGGCTCCGCGGCACTTCCTCATCGGGAAACGGAGAATATGAAGGACGGTTCGGACGCCATTGCCGATTGGCCGATCCTTAATGCGCTGCTCAACTGTTCGTCGGGAGCGGATCTCGTCGCGGTTCATGGTCTCGGCGGGCGTGGCGTCAGTGCAGGTGTCACCATCGTCGCGGATGGCAATCCGGCGACTGCCGAGCGGCTCAAGCGGGTTCTGGATGGCGATCCGGGGATTGGCGTGTTGCGGCATGCAGACGCCGGTTACGATATCGCGATCGATCAGGCCAAACGCACCGGCTTGTCCGCGACGCTCCCGCTGGGATTGCCCGGCTGAGCCAGCATCGACGCCTTGTTGACTTCCTCATGGCCTGCAATAATGTATAGACATATTAAATTGCAGTGCCGACGACCGAGCGCGGCCGCCGGCGAGGAGGTCCCTTGCCGCCGATCTACATCACCTATCTGAATCGTCTCGATATCGAAGAACTTAAGATCACCGACGATGAAATCCTGTCGGCGATTGAGGCGAGCCTTGCCAGCCAGGGCCGGGGCGAGACGGTGATTGAACCGCGCATGCATCTCGAACCGGGCGTCGCCAACGGTCATTTCAACGTGCTGCGCGGCGCCATCAAGGAGCCGATTGACAGCGCGGGCGTGAAGATCGTCGGTGACTTCGTCGATAACTACAAGCTCGGCTTTCCGTCCGAACTGGCAATCCTCGCCCTGTTCGATCCGCGAACCGGAGCGCCTAAGGCGATCCTCGATGCGAGCGGCATCACCGACATGCGTACCGGTGCAGTGACCGCCATCGGCGCCAAGCATCTGGCCCGCAAGAACTCCAAAATCCTCGGCCATATCGGGGCGCGAGGGACCGCCTACTGGAACGTGCGGCTACTCAATCATCTGTTCGACTTCGACGAAATCCGCGTTCATTCCCGGCGTGAAGAAAGCCGCAATAATTTTGCAGAACGGCTCAGCCGCGATCTCGGCAAGAAAGTCGTAGCAACGAGCGATTGGCAGAGTTGCATCGAGGGCGCCGATATCGTGGTCGAGGCATCGCGGCTCGACAAGCCGACGCCGATGCTGAAGACCTCCTGGATCAAGAAGGGGGCCTTTGTTGTTCCCTATGGCACCATGAGCGCGATCGAACTGTCGCTCACCGACATCATGACGAAACTGGTCGTCGACGATTGGGGTCAGTGCAAGGGCGGGAAGTTTGGAAGCCTGCGCGCGCATGTCGAGACGGGCAAACTGTCCGAGAAGACCTTGCACGCCGAACTCGGGCAGATCGTGGCAGGCCTGAAGCCGGGCAGAGAAAGCGATGCTGAGACCAATCTGTTCTGGCATCGCGGCCTATCTCTGTCAGATATCGCGCTCGGTCATGCCATGTTGGAAAAGTCGAAGCGGCTCGACATCGGGCAGCGACTCCGCTTCGCGTGAATTGAAGTCATGGCCTACTTCGCAAATGCGCGGATGTATTCGGTCAATCCCGGCGCGGCGGCGGCCTGGAAGGAATTGTTTGCGTGGCTCGCAGATGCGAGTGGTGTCGATCTGCGGGTGACCGACCATGCTTTTCCGGCGCCCCTGGCGGACCTGTGGTCGCGCCCCCATCTTGGCTGCGCTTTCATGTGCGGCTTTCCCTACAAGCTGTCCAGCCACCCGCCGAAACCTGTGGCTGCGCCGCTACCGTTAAGCTCCGGAAAAGCGGTCTATACGACGCGATTGGTTGTAAAGGCAGATTCTCGATTTCAGTCGCTGGAAGATACGTTCGGAGGTCGACTCGGTTATACCGTCGAGGATTCGCATTCGGGCTACAATGCGTTGCGGCACCATTTGTTGCCGTATTGGCAGCGACAGGGCGAGAATCTTTACCGCGAAAGCGTCGGTCCGCTCACCACGCCGCGACGCGTGATCGAAGCACTCCTCGCTGGCGATATCGATATCGGCCCGCTCGACAGCTATGCGCTGGATTTAATGCGGCGTCACGATCCCGCTCTCGCATCGCATATCCGGATTGTTGCGAGGACGGATGCCGCACCGATCCCGTTCCTCATTGCGAGCAGGGACTGTCCGGATGATGTGGTGCTGTCGTTGCGGGCAACGCTATTGAAATTCGGTGAGGTTGCGGTCTGCGACGATCTCAGGGAACGGCTGTGCTTGAAGGGCTTTGCGCCGGTTGCGGTCGCGGATTACGATTTGATGCTGCGCTGGGACGCGGAGGCGCGCGCTGCCGCGTATGCATGTCCGGGTTGATCGCGAATCTGTGACGGAGTCGCCGCAGCGATGCTGCTCAGGGTGATTGCTGAGCTTTGAGCCAGATCAGGTAACAGTTGTTTGCCGCCGGCTCGATATGAAAATCGGCTGTCGTTGTGCGGTCGATAAGAGCTGCATCGCCATGATCGAGCGTTGCGCTGTCCTGTCCAGCGACGACCCTCGTCGCGCCGTCAAGCGACAGAACCACGGCAGTATCGTTATGGCCGAACTCGCATGACATCGATGTCGAGACGCGGAGCAACGTGTGGCGGAAGCGGTTGGACCGCGTCATGACATTGAGGTCGGTGATCTCGTCGGCGGTCAGCCGTGCCGCCGTCGGCGTATCGCCTTGAAAACTAATGGGGACCGTCCCGGTTGCCAGCGTCACTGGCATGGCATCACCGACCGTCAGTATCAAACCGCTCCCCTTGATGATGGCTAAGGTGCGATCAATCCCGGGAAAATTGGAGAATGGTCCATCGGAGGCGACTACAGCCATGCTGATGCGCCAGTCGAAATCCTCCAGCGAGGCGTTAGCTGGTTCGATAGCGATTTCCGTGGTCGAACCGCCGCCGTTCTTCCACCGCGTCGTCTTGCAATCCCTGGCGCGAATGACCCGCACGGCGAATCTTATGCCAGACCCGGCAGGTCAAGATTGTTCTGCCGTGCGCAGTCGACCGCAATATCGTAGCCGGCGTCGGCGTGACGCATGACGCCGCTCGCAGGATCGTTCCACAAGACGCGGCCGATGCGAGCCGCTGCTTCGGGCGTGCCGTCGCAGACGATCACCATGCCGGCGTGTTGCGAAAAGCCGATGCCGACGCCGCCGCCATGATGCAGCGAGACCCAGGTGGCGCCGCTCGCACAGTTCAGCAGCGCATTGAGCAGCGGCCAGTCTGAAACGGCGTCTGAGCCGTCTTTCATCGACTCCGTCTCGCGGTTGGGCGAGGCGACCGAGCCGGAGTCGAGATGATCGCGACCGATGACGACGGGCGCCTTCAATTCGCCTTTCGCCACCATCTCGTTGAAGGCAAGGCCGAGCCGGTGGCGATCGCCGAGGCCAACCCAGCAGATGCGGGCCGGCAGGCCCTGGAATGCGATCCGTTCACGCGCCATGTCGAGCCAGTGGTGCAGCGCGGCGTTATCAGGCATCAGTTCCTTGACCTTGGCGTCGGTGCGATAAATGTCTTCAGGATCCCCGGACAGCGCTGCCCAGCGGAACGGACCGATGCCGCGGCAGAACAGTGGTCTGATATAGGCCGGGACGAAGCCCGGAAAATCGAACGCGTCCTTGACGCCTTCTTCGAACGCCATCTGACGAATATTATTACCGTAGTCGACCACGGGGACACCCATGCGATGAAAATCCAGCATGGCGCGGACGTGCTCCGCCATCGACTTCCGCGCTGCTGCTGCGACGCCCTTCTGGTCGGTTTCGCGCCGTGCCTCCCATTCGCCGGTCGTCCAGCCCTTCGGCAGATATCCATTGACGGGATCGTGCGCCGATGTCTGGTCGGTGACGGCATCGGGGCGTACGCCGCGCCGTACCAGTTCCGGAAAAATCTCCGCGGCGTTTCCAAGCAGCCCGACCGAAACCGGCTTTCGGTCACGGCGCGCCTGCTCGATGATTGCCAGCGCTTCGTCGAGGTCTTTGGCCTGCCGATCAAGATAGCGCGTGCGCAGCCGCATCTCGATCCGCGACGGCTGGCATTCGACAGCGAGGCACGACGCCCCGGCCATTACCGCGGCGAGCGGTTGCGCGCCGCCCATGCCTCCGAGCCCCGCGGTTAAAATCCATTTGCCCGTGAGATCGCCACCAAAATGCTGTCGACCCATCTCGACGAACGTTTCATAAGTACCCTGAACGATGCCTTGGCTACCGATATAAATCCATGAGCCGGCCGTCATCTGGCCGTACATCATCAATCCCTTGCGATCGAGCAGATTGAAATGGTCCCAGGTGCCCCAATGCGGCACCAGATTCGAGTTGGCGATCAGCACCCGCGGTGCATCGGCGTGGGTGCGAAACACGCCAACCGGCTTACCCGACTGCACCAGCAACGTCTGGTCGCCTTCCAGCCGCTTCAGCGTCGCGACAATACGATCGAAGCTCTCCCAATCGCGCGCGGCCCGCCCGATGCCGCCATAGACCACGAGTTCGCTCGGCTTTTCGGCAACCTCGGGGTCGAGATTGTTCATGAGCATGCGCATCGGTGCTTCGGTGAGCCAGGATTTGGCGGTCAGCTGGTTGCCGTGCGCCGCACGGATCACGCGAGCGTTGTCGATGCGAGTCATGTCATAGTTCCTTGGCGGCAATTATCAACTATGGGACGCGGAAGAGCGGGATATGCCCCGCCACACCCGCGCATGAAGCGGATTGAAGCCAATTCGGTAGACGAGTTCGGCAGGCCGCTCGATATTCCAGATGGCGAGGTCGCAGGATTTGCCGACGTCCAGGCTTCCGGTCTGGTCAAACAGGCCGAGCGCGCGCGCCGCTTCGCGTGTCACCGCCGCGATGCATTCATCGACGGTGAGGCGAAACAGAGTCGCGCCCATGTTCATCGTGAGCAGCAGCGAGGTCAGCGGCGATGTGCCCGGATTGCTGTCGGTCGCAAGCGCAATCGGCACGTTATGGCGCCGCATCGCATCGATCGGCGGCATCTGGTGTTCGCGGATGAAATAGAAGGCGCCGGGCAGAACGACCGCGACGGTACCGGCGCGGGCCATGGCCGCCACGCTGTCTTCATCGGTATATTCGAGATGATCGGCCGACAGCGCGCCGAAACGGGCCGCCAACGCTGCGCCGTGCAGGTTTGACAATTGATCGGCATGCAGGCGCACCGGAAGACCGAGCGATTTGGCCTTCATGAAAACCTGCGCGGTCTGCTCCACCGAAAAGGCGATTCCTTCACAGAACGCATCGACGGCATCGGCAAGCTCTTCGGCTGCGATCGCGGGCAGCATCGTGTCGCAGACCGCATCGATGTAGCCGGATTTATCGCCCGCCATCTCCGGAGGGAGAGCATGGGCACCGAGAAAGGTTGTGCGAACGGAAATGTCGCGCTCGCTGCCGAGGCGACGCGCAGCCTGCAGTTGACGACGCTCGGTTTCGAGTTCAAGGCCGTAGCCGGATTTGATCTCGACGGTAGTTACGCCTTCGGCGATCAACGCGTCGAGCCTCGGCAGTGCTGTCGACACCAACTCATTGATGTCAGCCTGACGCGTCGCCCTTACAGTTGAAACGATGCCGCCGCCCGCGCGTGCGATTTCCTCGTAACTTGCGCCGGCCAAACGTTGCTCGAATTCCTGCGCGCGATTGCCGCCATAAACCAGATGCGTGTGACAATCGATCAAGCCCGGCGTAATCCAGCGGCCATCGCAATCAGTTCGCTGCCGAGCGTCCAGCGCGGAAGGCGCATCGGCAGCAGGGCCTGCATAAACGATACGGCCAGCCTGCGCGGCAATCAGGCCGTCATCGATCAGGCCAAGGCCTTGGCGCGAGGGCGAAAGCGTAGCAAGACGACACCTGTGCCAGATATGGTCGACGAGAGTCATGAGGCGTGCGCCGATTTATTGCAGGAACGCTTGGCAAGTTCGTTTATTTGTCTATACATATTATAGCCGTCCGAAGCTGTCCAGAGCTTCGCGCCGGGTTGGGAGAATAGCGTGGCCGGACTGTTCTTTGATGAAGCGCTGCTGCCGCAAGGCTGGGCACGTGACGTCAGGTTGACGGTGGAGGATGGCCGATTCGCCAGCATCGAAGCGAAAGCCTCGCCGAATACCGGTGATGAGCATCACCGGATCGGGCTTCCCGGCATGCCCAATCTGCATAGTCATGCGTTCCAGCGTGGCATGGCAGGGCTTGCGGAAATCAGAGGCAGCGCAGCGGACAGTTTCTGGACCTGGCGCGAAGTGATGTACCGCTTTGTTGGCCGCATGACCGCCGACGATATTCAGGCGGTCGCGGCACAGGCCTACGTTGAAATGCTGGAGGCCGGATTCACCCGCGTCGGCGAGTTTCATTATATTCATCACGACGCGTCGGGCGCACATTATTCCAACATCGGCGAACTGGCGGAGCGCATTGTATCGGCGGCGCAGGCCACCGGTATCGGACTCACGCTGCTGCCGGTGTTCTATGCTCATGCGGGTTTCGGCGGTCGTGCACCCGAGCAAAACCAGCGGCGTTTCATCAACACCATAGATGGATTTTCGGAGCTGATGTCAGCCTGCAGACGGGCCATTGCCGGCCAGCAGGGCGCGGTCCTCGGGTTTGCTCCGCACTCGTTGCGCGCGGTGACGCCTGACGAACTCGCAACGATTTTGCAATTGGATGGCGCATGTCCCGTTCATATGCATATCGCTGAGCAAATCCAGGAGGTGGATGCCTGCGTCCAATGGAGCGGCCAGCGCCCGTTACAATGGCTGTTCGAGCATGCAGCGGTCGATCGTCGATGGTGTCTCATCCACGCCACCCATGCGACCCCCGATGAGATCACCCGTCTTGCGCGGAGCGGGTCCGTTGCTGGATTGTGCCCGATCACCGAGGCCAATCTGGGAGACGGGACGTTCAGCGCCGCGGAATTTTGCGATCGCGGTGGCGTGTTCGGTGTTGGTTCGGATTCCAATGTCCTGATTGGCGTCAGCGACGAACTCCGCCAGCTCGAATATTCACAACGGCTGGCGCATCGGGCACGCAACGTCCTGGCCGGCGCGTCGGCTTCCACCGGCCGTAGGCTGTTCGATGGTGCGGTAGCCGGCGGATCGCAGGCGCTGGGCGTCGCATCGCCGGGATTGGTTGAAGGTGGCTTCGCGGATATCGTCAGTCTCGAAGCCGAGCATGTTGCACTTGCCGGCCGGTCCGGTGACGCGATACTCGATAGCTGGATTTTTGGTACAAGCCGTTCACCGGTAGATTGCGTCTGGGCGCGCGGCCGTAACGTCGTACGCGGCGGTCGTCACCATGCGGGCGACGCGATCGCACGACGCTTTCGCCAGGTACTACGGGGGCTGCTGAGCGCATGAGATTAGAAGCCAAACGGGGAGCGCCGGGCGCAGCGCTCTATCAGCGGATTCGCAATGACCTCGAGGTCAAGATCGTGTCCGGTGCATGGCCGCCCGGGCACCGTGTGCCGTTCGAGCACGAATTGATGGAGACATATTCCTGTTCCCGGATGACGGTGAATAAGGTGTTGTCGGCGCTTGCCGACGCCGGGCTGGTGGTGCGCCGGCGCAGGGCAGGCAGTTTCGTCTCGCGGCCGCGCGTGCAGTCGGCCGTTCTGCAGATTCCCGACCTGAAGGCGGAGATTGAAAAGCGTGGCGAACGCTATGGCTACCGGTTGCTCGATCTGCGCAAACGCACGGCCTCGGCACAGGATCGCGTCCGCCTCGGCATCGGTGGCCGTGCAACCGTGCTGGCGCTACGCTGTCGGCATGAAGCGGAAGAGCAGCCTTTCGCGATCGAGGATCGGCTGATCAATGTGCAAGCGGTGCCGGATGTGCTCAAGCAGGACTTTTCGATCATGCCGCCGAACACCTGGCTTGTCGGTCACGTTCCTTGGACTGAAGCCGAGCACCGCATTACCGCCTGCAATGCGGACAACGACGTTGCCGCAGAGCTCGGGATCGAACCGGGTGCTGCGTGCCTCGTGATTGAACGACGGACTTGGCGCAATAGCGAGCCGATTACCGCGGTGCGTCTCATCCATCCCGGCCAGCTCTACGATCTGATCGCCCGGTTCACGCCGACCGCTTGATTCCCTTTCGATCGAATTATTTCTTGCTGGCCTGTTCGACGAAGCTGTTGGTCCACAGATCGTTTTGTGACGCTGCGGCGTCGAATGTCTTGCCGAAGTCCGTGCCGACCTCCTTGGAAAACGTCAGCTGATTCCGGATGCTCTCCACGTCGAGCGCGCCGCCATTGGCGACGCCATTGCTAAGGGCCTTGACGGCTGCAGCTATCGAATCCGGCGTAGCTTTCGCGAAAAATTGCTTCTGGATTGCCGTAGCGTTCGATTCGGGATCTTTCACGATTGCTGCGCTGGCCGCCCTCATGGCGCGTACGACCTTGACGATCAGGTCCGATGTCTTGCTGTTGATTGGCTTCTTGGCGACAAGGACAAGATAGGGTTGCTTGGCGAGCAGCGGAAACTCATCGCCGAGCGAAATGAGAATTTTGCCCGCACCGGATTTGGTTGCGAGATAACCCTCGGGCGGAGATAGCACGAACGCATCGATACGCTTGTTCTCCAGCGCAGCTCGCAATGCGGGCGGGCTGCCAATCTGGGCGATCTTGAAATCTGTCTTCGGATCGAGGCCACCCTTTGTGGCGAGCCATCGTGCCGCCGTTTCCTGCGTGCCGCCGATGGCCGCAACCCCGATCGTGGCGCCCTTTAGCGCAGCGATACGTTTCTGCAGGGGATCGCCGGGTTTGACCCCTGACTTCTCCAGAAACGACGTAGATACCACGACCTCAAGCGTTACTTTCGACATGAGGTTATAGACGATTTCGAACGGTTGGCCTTTGGCGATGGCGCGCAGCGCGGATTCGGTACCGACGGCGGCGAGGTCGACATCGCCGGAATCGAGCGCCGCGAGTGCCGCAGGATCGCCTCCGGGCAAGACGACTGTGGCCGCCAGACCCTCCGGCGAGAAGGTATTCAGTGCGCGAGCGCCCCATACCGGAAGAAAGCTTAACGACGCAAAACCCTGAGCAATGTGTACCGGTTGCTGAGCCGCTGCCAGCGTCGGAATCAGAAGCAGTGTTGCGGCGAGAAACGCCGCGCGAGTCAGGCCGGAAGTTGAACGCATGCTGTGCTCCTGTTCGGCTCGTCGATCTAGATGTCGTTCGGCGCTGTTGCAGTCAGGGTTTTCCAGCGGAGCAACCGCCGTTCCAGCCGCCCGGCCAGGAAATTGGCGACGGCCACAAAGGCAAGCAGAATGACAATTCCGGCGAAAACGCCCGCCGGGTCGTAAGTTGAAGACGCTTCGTGAATAAACAGACCGAGCCCCTGGATCGACGAGGTGAACTCGCCGACGATGACGCCGATCACGCTGTAGGGCACCGCCATGCGCATGCCGAGCAAAACGTAAGGGGCCGCCGCGGGAAAATAGACGTGATAGGTGAGCTGGCGCTGGTTGGCGCCCATCACGAGGGTCAGGTTTGCCAATTCGCGGTCGACGCTGCGAACCCCGGTGTAGACGTTATAGAACACCAGGAAAAACACCATGATTGCGGCGAGCGCGATCTTCGACCCGATGCCAATTCCGAACCAGATGATGAACAATGGTGCCAACGCAATCTTTGGGATTCCGTAGAAGGCCATGACATAGGGCTCGAATATCTTGGCAAGGCGCGGCGAACGGCCGAGCGCATAGCCACCGATGATGCCGCCGGCGACGCCGATGACGTAGCCCAGCACCAATTCCTGGCCGGTCGTCCACAGATGCGGGAAGATCTCGCCAGACGCAAAGAGTTCATAGAGCCGCGCCGCTACTGCTGTCGGCTTGCTGACGTAGATTTCCTTGATCCAGCGCCCCGACGCCCATTGCCAGAATGCGAGAAGTGCCACCCCCGGCAACAACGTCAGCAGGCCGCTCGCCGCCTTGCTCGCAAGCGAGCGCCATGCCGATGACTTTCTGCTGGCAAGAGGCCGATCGGCTGTGGTGGCGAGGTCATTCATGGGCCGACGATTGCTTTCAATGGGGTTGATTCCTGATGCCGATCTGCGACCGGAACACGGTCCAGACCGCATCGTAGGCGTCCTCGAAGCCGGGATTCTTGAACGGTTCGAAGACGTTGCGCGGGCGAGGCAGATCGATTTCGATGTTGGCTAACAGCTTCGACGGACGCTGACTCATGATCGCGACATTGTCGGCAAGCAACACGGCTTCCGTGATGTCATGCGTAACAAACAACACCGTCGCGCCTGCGTTGTGCGACAGCATCTGCAAGTCGTTCTGCATCACCATGCGGGTCTGCGCATCGAGCGCGCCGAACGGTTCGTCCATCAAGATTACGTCAGGGCGGTAGACCAGGGTTCTGGCAATTGACCCGCGTTTCTGCATGCCACCGGACAACTGACTGGGAAAATACCGCTCGAAACCCGACAGGCCGACGGCATCGAGCGCTGCCGCGACGCGCTCACGGCGCTCGGCCGTAGCCACCCCGCGAAGCAGCAGCGGGAGTTCAACGTTTTGTGCAAGCGTTTTCCAGGGAAACAGCTGTGCTTGTTGCGGCACGAAACCGACTTCGCGATTGACGGCGTTAACCGCGCGGCCGCGATGATGCACCGTGCCGCGTGTCGGCATCAGAAGCCCGGCGGCCATCTGCAGCAATGTGCTCTTGCCGCAGCCGCTGGGTCCGATCACCGCAACGAAACGCCCGATCCCAACATCCAGATTGATGCCGTCGATTACCCGGATTCCGGCGTCGCTTCCGGGCGCGGGAAAGTCCTGTCGGATATCGCTGAACGAGAGCACTGCGTCATTCATGTTGCGTCCACCCGCAGGGAGTATGTCTAGACATAAATCATTTGTCTAGACATAATGAAACGATGCGCATCGCCTTAAGAGGAAATGATAGGCAAGGGAGCGCCCATTTGCGAGGCATAGGACAATTCCTTCTTGGTTAGAGCGGACTGTTGCGGAGCATCAATGTGAGAGCAGCATCAGTTCCAGTCCGACGCTGGATGATCGTCGGCATTACCGACGCCTCCGGCGGTGTTAAGCGCCTGCGTGCGCTACAACTGCTGCGTAATTCCGGCGTTGAAACTCATCTCGTGATCTCCAGGACAGTGGAGCTGACCTTCGCCCCCGAGCCCCGGTTTCTCAAGAGCTGATGGATCGACGATGCCTCGAGTGGTGACGCAAGGTAGTGGAACAGCAATACAGAGGCTAGAAATGGATCGTTTCGACCTAGGCAGCCATTTCAGGATTGTCTCGACGCATTCGCCGGATGCGCAACGCTGGTTCAATATCGGTCTGAACTGGTGCTTTGCCTTCAACAAGGGCGAAGGCGTCAAGTGCTTTCGAAGAGCGCTTGAATTCGATCCGAACTGTGTCATGGCGCATTGGGGCATCGCTTATGGCAGCGGGCCATTTTACAACATGACCTGGCGGGATCACAGCGAGGAAGAGGCCAACACGGCAACCAGCATTGCGTACGAACACATCGAAAAGGCGCGCGCGCAGGCGCATTGCGCAACAGGAATCGAGAACAGGCTGGTGGAGGCGCTTGCTTTCCGCGTTCAGAAGCCGCACGCGGTTCAGCCGGACGATTACGATCGCTGGGACGATGATTACGCCGCAGCTCTGCGCAGAATCTATCATCAATATCAGGATGATCTCGATGTGGTGGCGCTGTTCGTCGAGGCTTTGATCATGCGGACGCCCCGACGCTTGTGGGACGTCAAGACCGGATTACCCGCGAAGAACTCAGACGTTGTCGAAGCTCTTGAGGTTTGCGAGCGCGCGATTGCTTCGGTGGATCAAAACAGGTCGAAGGCGCATCCGGCGTTATTCCATCTGCATATTCATATTCTTGAAATGTCGAATGAACCGGAGCGGGCGCAGGCTTCCGCTGCTGCTCTTGCAACGATGTGCCCGGATGCAGGGCACATGAATCACATGCCGGGGCATGTTCATGTCCTGTGTGGCGAGTATCAGAAAGCGAAGGTTGCCAGCGAACGGGCGATCGCGGCAAATGATGCGTACCTTGCTTATGCAGGACCGCTCACGCCGTACACGACTGCCTGCGCGCACGATCTGCTCTTGATGATGCATGCCTGCATGCTGATGGGTCGATACAAGGATTCGAATGGAGCGGCGAACAAGCTGCGCGCTATGCTGACGAAGGAAGTTCTCAGCGTAAAGGGGCGGCCGAAATTCTCCACCAGTCTTGAAGGCTATTACTCGATGAGTGTGCATGTGATGGTGCGCTTCGGCCGATGGCGGGAGATCATCGCCACTCCATTGCCGGACGACCCTGAACTCTATCTGGTTTCAACCGCGATGCACCACTATGCAAAAGGTGTGGCGCACGCTTCGCTCAAGCAGTTCGCCGACGCCGATCGAGAGCGCACGCTGTTTCACGACAGCCTGAATCGCATTCCATCGCAGCGCAAAGTTTTCAATAATGCCGCTCGTAGTATTCTGACCGTAGGCGAGAAGATGCTGGATGGCGAACTGGAGTACCATAAAGGCAATCACGAAGTGGGCTATGCTCATCTGCGGGAGGCCGTCCATCGGGACGACAATCTTGAATATATTGAGCCGTGGGCCTGGATGCACCCACCGAGACATGCGCTTGCCGCGCTGCTGGCCGAGCAGGGCCATTACAGCGAGGCGGAAGAAGTCTGTCGCGACGATCTCGGTCTGACCGGACGAATTCAGCGCTGTGCCCAGCACCCGGATAATGTCTGGGCGCTCCACGGACTGGCGGAATGTCTACGGCAACGCGGAGAGGTTGCCGAACTTCAAGGGGTACAGAGCAAGCTTGCGTCCGCGATAGCCCTTGCCGATGTACCGATCACATCGTCATGCATGTGCCGGACATCGACCCATCAGCGAAATGGCTGTTGCGAGTAGGGAATGTAGGAAGTTGGATCGACTCACGTATCGTTCGCGAGTTCGAGGATCATTGCTCGCGGCGGGCGGTCAACCAGCGACCCGACCTAGTCCAGCCCATGGGGCCGTTTTGAGGTGCGATCCCCTTCGCACCTCAGGCGGAGTAAAGTCAGCTTGCAACCGCCAACTGCTTTTCGAAGCCGTTCGGCAACTCGATGTCGACTTCGAGGGTCGATACGCTTTTACCCCTGTCCATCCGGACGACGACTTTTTCCGGATCGAGCACGACGTGCCGCGAGACCACGGCGAGAATCTCTTCGCGCAAAATCCCCAGCAGATCCGGTTGGCTCCGCAATCCACGTTCATGCGCCAGCAGAATCTGCAGCCTTTCTCGAGCGACCGGCGCTGAGCCGGAACGGCGACGAATAAATCGCAGGAGATTCATGCTCATGCCGCCCTCCGTCCAAGCAGGCGTCCCATAAAGCTCTTGCGTTCGGCCGGCACGATCATGGCGACTGACTCGCCGTTCAAGCGCCGCGCTGCGTCGGCATAGGCCCGAGCGGGAGTACTTGCAGCATTGTTCAACGTGACGGGGGAGCCGACGTTAGACGCCCGCAGGACATCCTGGCTTTCGGGAATGATCCCGAGAAGCGGTGTCGCAAGAATTTCGAGGATATCGTCGATGTTGAGCATCTCGCCCCGCGTTGCACGCCCGGTGTCGTACCGGGTGATCAACACGTGCTTCTTCACTTGTTCGCCCTTTTCTGCCTTCGCAGTTTTGGAATCGAGCATGCCGATAATGCGGTCGGCGTCCCGAACGGACGAGACTTCGGGGTTGGCGACGATAACCGCCTCATCCGCGTAACGCATCGCGAGGGTCGCGCCTCGCTCGATGCCCGCGGGACTGTCACACAGCACCCAGTCGAACTTGGTTCGCAGATCCTCGATCACAAGCCGAACGCCTTCGTCGGTCAACGCATCCTTGTCTCTCGTCTGGGATGCAGGGAGCAGCCACAGATTTTCGAGACGTTTGTCACGGATCAGCGCTTGCGAGAGTTTCGCGACGCCCTGCACCACGTTGATGAGGTCGAACACAACACGTCGTTCCGCCCCCATGATGAGATCGAGATTGCGCAGGCCGACGTCGAAATCGACAACGACGACTTTTTCACCCTGCTGCGCGAGCGCAGCACCAAGCGCGGCCGTTGATGTGGTTTTTCCAACGCCGCCTTTTCCCGATGTCACGACCAAGACTTTGGCCATCCTTATCTCCTTTGTCTGTTAGCTAAGCGGCGTGATTCTCATCACATCGCCATCAAGCCACGCTTGGGCGGGCCTTCTGCGTAGGGTTTCGCCGATGTCTTCTGCAGTCTGGTAGTAACCGTCGATGGCGAGAAGTTCCGCTTCGATCTTCTGGCAATAGATTCGTGCAGCCGAATTTCCATTGATGCCGGCCATTGCTCGGCCGCGGAGCGTTCCGTAAACATGGATGGAGCCGCCAGCGACGATCTCTGCACCGGACCCGACCGAACCGAGGACGGTCACATCGCCTTCGACGAACACGATGCGTTGCCCGGATCGTACTGGGCTCTCGAGCAGGAGCGACGCCGCCGGCGGTGGTGGTTTGACCTCCACCGTTTTCGGCTCGATCTGTTCGACGGCACAATGACGGCCGCCCGTCAGTACAGGCGGGAGGCGCGTGTCCAGAAGGTTTGCGTCCATGCCTTCGATGCCGAGAACGCGGATGCTCCGCGTTTCGAGGCTCGAGACGAGATGTGCGACGCCGTGCGGGCTGAGATCGACCGAGGAAAGGTCGAGCACAATTGGGCGTCCGATAAAGAATCCGGGAGAACGGGCGAGCGTTGCGTCGATTTCCTCAAGCCAGCCTGCGATTGGCATGGAAGGGGAGAATACAAACGCAACGTAAGACCGGCCGCGGAGGCGCACCAACTGACGTTGTGGCTCCACCTGTGTATCCATGGCTGACGACTCTCTGTTCTCTTTTTTGGTTAATTTTAGATTGAGCCGTGCTGGTTAATGACTGGTTAATGACGCCGTATTTCCAACGTGGAGTTAGGACAACGGCCGCACTTACGATGAAGTTCTGCAACCGATTGGTTTTGGATCGTGTGGATACCCGTATGGGGCGAGAAGTCGTGCAGCAGGCCACCCCTCGCTTAGGGCGACCGCAGCATCTGGCGCGGTACATCTCATCCCTATCGCGGGCTTGTGCGGTTAGAGTAAATGACGGATTCATCGGCCGATCGAGCGTGTCGGCCGGCGCGGCGATTGATCGCCACGTACGCCAAGCGGGTGATGTGGAATGGAATTCACGCGACGAAGATGCGATGCACGCAGTGCTTTCCGAGATCATCCAATGCCTGAAATGAAGTTGCGCCGCGGCTAAGCGCTCTCCCTCCGAAAGCCAGGCTCTGGTTTGGGCCAATCAGGCGTGCAGTTGCGCGCGTCGGGTAAGACTGCCTTGATCTTGTTACTGCGGCTGAGCGTCTAGTTGCTGCTTCAGCGCATCGATCAGTTCCTGGTCGCTGGTCTCGACGCGAAGATATCCATGCCAGGTTATCGGACCGATTTTGGTCCGCTCAGTCGAATAGTTGTCTTTTAACGCGGCGAACTGCTTTCTGTGACGAGGCGGAATGAGGAGTTCCATCAGGTTGACCTCCAATGTTTCGGTATAGACTGTTGAGATGTTCGCCTGCTTGTCGAGGCGGCGCGCACTGAAAGCCGTATTCCCCGAATCAGCAATATCCATGCGAAGGCTGGTTTCTGGCCAGAGTATGTCCACGTTCGAAATGCATCTTCTGCTGGGAAGCGTCGCTGCAGGTCTATTTCGAATTTTCCGGCAAATCGGGAAGAAATTTCACGCCTTCCGAAATCAAGAAATCCAGAAGCGTCTGCGCTGGGGGCAGCAAAACCTTGTCGCGCCGCCGCACCAAGAACCATTGTCGCATGACGGGAAGTCCGCCGACATCAAGTATCACCATCCGGCCGTCTTCGAGTTCGGCCGCAACGGTATGGGCAGAGATAAAAGCGATTCCCAGGCCAGCAATGACGGCCTGCTTGATCGTTTCATTGCTATCCATCTCCATTCCGATGTGAGGTTCAAGCGCGGTAGCCGCGAACAGTCCCTCCATCAAGATTCGCGTTCCAGAGCCCGGCTCACGCGTCAGAAACGTCTCGTGTGAGAGATCGACTGCGGCGAGGCCCGAATCCTTGGCCAGCCAATGGTTGCTTGCAGCCACGATCACATGAGGATGATCGCCGATCATGTGGGCTTCCACGTCGACATCTTCGGGTGGCCTGCCCATGATCGCAAAATCGAGATTGTAGCCGTGCATTTCGCGCCGGATCTCCTCGCGGTTTCCGATCGTCAGCTTGATGCTGACTTTCGGATGACGTTTTGAGAACGCGGCGATTGCATAGGGTACGAAGTATTTGGCTGTGCTGACGGCGCCGATCGATACGGAGCCACCCGTGACCCCCGTCATGATGTCGAGCGATTCCTCACAAGCCTTGATCGCCGCCTCGATCCGCTTGTTCATCTCCAGAACTTCTCGGCCAGCCGCGGTGAGGATCATGCCATCGCCTGTGCGTTGAATGAGCGGCAGCTTCGCCTGGTCCTGCAGAAGCCGGAGCTGCTGGGTCACTGCGGGTTGGGTAAGTCCCAGTTTGTTGGCTGCGGCGGTCACGCCACCGTTCTCTGCAACCGCCGTGAGAGCGCGCAGCTGGCGGATTGTTACGTTTCGCAGGTTGATCGGCATATAAGAAAAATCTTCGTTTGTAATAAGAAATAAAAATTTCTCTTATTTTTATCCCCCGGTCAATATCAAACCCGGAACGGCTGAGCCGGATCGAACCGGGCGCCGCAGGAAGACCAATCAGGTCGGGGAAGCGGACATGGATGAGCGTCAAACCCTGAAGGAATATCTCGAAAGATATTCGGAGACAGGCGTCTCCGCGCTCGCTGTCGCGGCGGTCATCGATGCGATCGCGAGTGCGTGCATTCAGATCAGCCGGCTCACGGCGGATGGTGCGTTGTCGGGCATCGTCGGATCGGCTTGCGGTACGAACGCAGGCGGCGATGTTCAAAAGGATCTCGACATTCGTGCCGACGAAATCATCCGATGCGCCCTGAAGACCGTCCATGTTGCAGTGCTTGCATCGGAAGAAGCTGCGGAGCCCATCGTGGGAATCCCGTCGGCGAAAATAAGCGTCGCGGTCGACCCGCTGGATGGCTCGTCGAATATCGAAGTCAACATGACGGTTGGTACGATCTTCTCGATTGTCCCGACACCGGACGATGCGCGTGGTGCATTCAGGCAAAACGGAGCCGAGCAAATTGCGGCCGGCTTCGTTGTCTATGGACCCCAAACGTCACTCGTTCTTACTTTTGGCGAAGGCGTCGATATCTTCGCGCTCGATCGTTTCGACGATGAGTTCAAGCTGGTCCGTCGCGGAGTTCGAATTCCCACCGCTGCAGCGGAATTCGCAATCAATGGATCGAACCGGCGTCATTGGGATCCTGCGATCGGAATTTTCGTCGATCAATGTCTTTCCGGCACCGATGGGCCGCTCGGCAAGGATTTCAATATGCGCTGGATCGGGTCTCTGGTTGCGGAGACCTATCGCATTCTGATGAGAGGCGGAGTCTTTCTTTACCCGGGCGATGCCCGCCCTGGATATGCCGACGGTCGCCTGAGGCTGGTCTACGAAGCGCATCCAATCGCCTTCATCATTGAGCAGGCCGGTGGTGCGGCATCGACCGGCCGCATGCGCATCCTCGATCTTGCATCGGAAACCCTGCATCAGCGTGTTCCGCTGGTCATGGGGTCCATCGATGAGGTGAGGTGTGTCGAGCAACTTTATGCCGCTCCTGAACTGGCAGCCCGGACGAATGCGCCATTGTTTGCGCATCGCGGCTTCTTTCGCGTCTAGAGAAGCGAAAAGCGATGTCCAGGAAGCATCCCATCATCTCGATCACCGGTTCGTCTGGCGCGGGGACGACGTCAGTCAAGCGCACGTTCGAACAGATATTTCATCGGGAGCACGTGAAGGCTGTCTTTATCGAGGGCGATGCTTTCCATCGATTTGATAGAGCCGAAATGCGTCTTCAGATGGCAGCGGAGGCGGAGCGTGGCAACAAGCATTTCAGTCACTTCAGTCCGGAGACGAATCTTTTCGAAGAACTCGAGAAGGCGTTTCGAGATTACGGCGAAACCGGCACCGCCGTAACACGCCACTACGTCCATGATGAACAAGAAGCTGCCTGTTACGGCGCTACGCCGGGCACGTTCACGGCATGGTCCTCGTTGCCGGAGAACTCCGATCTCCTATTCTACGAGGGACTGCATGGTGCGGTCGTTACGGAAAATGTCAACATCGCCAAGCATGCCGATCTCAAGATCGGCGTCGTGCCAGTCATCAATCTCGAATGGATCCAGAAACTCCATCGCGATCGGAGCGCGCGCGGCTATTCCACCGAAGCCGTGACCGACACGATCCTGCGCAGGATGCCGGACTATGTGAACTACATTTGTCCTCAGTTCACTGAGACGGACATCAATTTCCAGCGTGTCCCTATCGTCGATACGTCGAATCCGTTCGTCGCCCGTTGGATACCCACACCGGACGAATCGATGATCGTCATCCGCTTCAAGAATCCTCACGGCATCGACTTTCCATATCTCCTGTCGATGCTTCCGAACAGTTTCATGTCCCGAGCCAACTCGATCGTGGCCAACGGATCGAAGCTCGATCTTGCAATGCAGCTCATTCTGACGCCGCTGATCATGCAATTGATCGAGCGCAAGAGGGGAACGAAATGACAGTTCTTGTCAGTCGTGAACACGTGCGAGAGGATGATCGATCGGTCGCTCCGATTGCGGCTCGTCGAGTCGACGAAGCCGTGCTGGCCAATGCTATCCGAGCGCTCGCGATGGATGCGGTACAGAAAGCAAATTCTGGGCATCCCGGCATGCCGATGGGGATGGCGGATGCCGCGACCGTACTGTTTTCGCGTTTCATTAAGATCGATCCCGTGTGGCCTGACTGGCCCGATCGCGACCGCTTCGTTCTGTCGGCTGGCCACGGTTCGATGCTGCAATATGCGCTGCATCATCTGATCGGCTTCGAGGACATGCCGATCGACGAGTTGAAGCGCTTCCGTCAACTCGGAAGCCGTACGGCCGGTCATCCGGAATACGGCCACGCGCTCGGCATCGAAACGACGACGGGCCCGCTTGGCCAGGGCATCGCTACCGCCGTCGGTATGGCGCTTGCGGAGCGCATGATGGCGGCCCGGTTTGGTCCCGATCTGGTCGATCATCGCACCTATGTGATCGCCGGCGACGGCTGTCTTCAGGAAGGCATCAGTCATGAGGCAATCGATCTTGCGGGGCATCTAAAACTCTCCCGGTTGATTGTCCTGTGGGACGACAATTCGATCTCGATCGATGGACCGACGCGGCTCTCTACCTCCATGGATCAGTCCCGGCGTTTCGAATCCGCCGGCTGGAACGTGCACAAGGTGGATGGTCATGATCGCGAGGCGGTCGCTGTTGCAATCGCGGCAGCACAGGGCTCCGATCGGCCGACGCTGATTGCCTGCCGTACCGTGATCGGAAAAGGCTCACCTAATCTGCAAGGCAGCGAGAAGACGCACGGCGCGCCTTTGGGTGAGGCCGAGATTGCAGCGACGCGCGAGGCAATCGGTTGGCCGCATGCGCCCTTCGAAATTCCTGTTGACGTTCGTGCCGCCTGGTTGAGCGTCGCGGAGCGCGGCAACACGGCGCGGGTCGCCTGGGAGCAGAGGCTGGCGGCATCACCTCAGTGCACGACCTTCAAGGCGGCTGTAGCCGGCGATCTGCCCGATGCCGTCTTCGAGGCGCTGCTTGCCTTCAAGATCGAGCATGCAGGCAAGGCGACGACGGCTGCGACCCGCAAAGCGTCAGAGCTTGCACTCACGGCGATCAACGGGGCAACCGATCTAACAATCGGCGGCTCGGCCGACCTCACGCATTCGAACCTGACCCTGACCAAGGGTATGAGGTCCGTTGCGCCTGGAGAATTCGCGGGACGTTATGTCCACTATGGTATCCGCGAGCACGGCATGTCGGCTGCCATGAATGGTATCGCCTTGCACGGTGGCTTCGTTCCCTATGGCGGCACCTTCCTATGTTTCGCCGATTACGCGCGTGGCGCGATCCGCCTCTCCGCGCTGATGGGACAGCGCGTCGTCTATGTGATGACGCATGATTCCATTGGCCTCGGCGAGGATGGCCCGACGCATCAGCCGATCGAGCACCTCGCCATGCTGCGGGCGACACCCAATCTCCTTCTCTTCCGCCCCGCAGACGTCGTCGAGACGGCAGAATGCTGGGAGCTTGCCCTGAAGCAGAAGCATCGACCAAGCGTGCTGGTGCTGTCGCGACAGAACTTGCCGATGCTGCGCGTGGGGGCGGCCGACATTAACCGTTCCACGCGGGGCGCCTACCTCCTGCGCGCACCGAGGGGACATCGCGATGTGACGCTGCTCGCCACGGGCTCCGAGGTTGAGATCGCTGTAAAGGCCGTCGAGCGGTTACACGAAAAGGGTGTCGAAGCTGCTGTCGTATCGATGCCATCGTGGGAACTCTTCGAGGAGCAAGATCCGGCCTATCGCGCCGAAGTGCTGGGATCGGCGCCGCGCGTCGCCGTGGAGGCCGCGGCTCGGCTCGGTTGGGATCGTTGGATCGGCGAGAACGGCGCTTTCATCGGCATGACCGGCTTCGGCGCCAGCGCGCCAGCGGCCGATCTCTACAAGCATTTCGGCATCACTCCCGAAGCCGTGGCGGATGCGGCGCTCGAGCTCATTGATCGTTCTGCGGTGGAGCGTTCCTCGGATAGCCCGAGTGAAGCGGGTAGCCGTGTGTGAAGCTTTGAGAATCAATTCCGAAGTGGAGGGTTGAATGTCGCGCATCACTCTAAGGCAATTGTTGGATCATGCCGCTGAGCACGGTTACGGCGTTCCCGCCTTCAATATCAACAACATGGAACAGGGCCTGGCCATCATGGAAGCAGCTGCGGCTGTCGACGCGCCGGTCATCATGCAAGCATCGCGTGGTGCGCGTTCCTATGCCAACGATATTATGCTTGCCAAGATGATCGATGCGCTGGAGGAGATGTATCCGCAGATTCCGCTTTGCATGCATCAGGACCATGGCAACGAGGAATCGACCTGTGCCACCGCGATCAAGTACGGCTTCACGTCCGTGATGATGGACGGCTCGTTGAAGGCGGATGCCAAGACGGCGGCGGATTACGGCTACAATGTCGATATCACCCGTCGTGTCGTCGATATGGCGCACTGGATCGGCGCATCCGTCGAAGGCGAACTCGGGGTGCTCGGTTCGCTGGAGCACGGCGGCGGCGAACAGGAAGATGGCCACGGCGTCGAGGGCGAAGTCAGCCACGATCAGTTGCTGACCGATCCGGATCAGGCGGTCGATTTCGTGCGCGCGACCAAGGTCGATGCGCTGGCGATCGCCATGGGGACGTCGCACGGCGCCTACAAATTCACGCGCAAGCCCGATGGCGACATCCTCGCAATGCGCGTCGTCGAGGAAATCCATCGCCGGTTGCCCAATACGCATCTGGTCATGCACGGTTCGTCGTCGGTGCCGCAACCGCTGCAGGACATGTTCAATCAATTCGGCGGCGAGATGCACCAGACCTGGGGCGTTCCGGTCGAGGAGATCGTTCGCGGCATCAAGCACGGCGTGCGCAAGGTCAACATCGATACCGACTGCCGGCTGGCAATGACCGCCGTCTTCCGGAAGGTCGCGACGCAGTCGAAGCGCGAATTCGATCCCAGGAAATTTCTCAAGCCGGCGATGGATGCGATGCGCGATCTCTGCCGGGAGCGTTTCGAGCAGTTCGGAACCGCCGGCAACGCGTCGAAGATCAAGGTGGTTCCGCTGTTCGAGATGGCCAAACGCTACCGATCCGGTGCGCTCGATCCGCAAATCGGAAACATCAACGCAGCAGCCTGACTTATCACGTCTCGATTCATAAGGAGACCGACATGAACGATCAATCGATGACCGTCCGCGGCAAGGAACGATACAAATCCGGTGTCATGGAATACAAGCGCATGGGTTATTGGGAGCCGGGCTACCAGCCCAAGGATACCGACGTGATTGCGCTGTTCCGCGTCACGCCACAGGACGGCGTCGATCCGACGGAAGCTTGTGCGGCGGTGGCCGGCGAATCCTCGACCGCGACCTGGACGGTGGTGTGGACCGACCGGTTGACCGCGGCGGAGAAGTATCGCGCCAAATGCTATCGCGTCGATCCAGTGCCGAATTCTCTGGGCAGTTATTTCGCCTATATCGCTTATGACCTGGACCTGTTCGAGCCGGGGTCGATCTCCAACCTCACGGCGTCGATTATCGGTAACGTGTTCGGCTTCAAGCCGCTGAAAGCGCTGCGGCTGGAGGACATGCGATTTCCTGTCGCCTATGTGAAAACATTCCAGGGGCCCGCGACCGGCATCGTCGTGGAGCGGGAGCGACTCGACAAGTTCGGCCGGCCGCTGCTCGGCGCCACGGTGAAGCCGAAGCTCGGCTTGTCGGGCCGCAACTACGGCCGCGTCGTCTATGAAGCATTGAAGGGCGGTCTCGACTTCACCAAGGACGACGAGAATATCAACTCACAGCCCTTCATGCATTGGCGCGAACGATTCCTCTATTGCACGGAGGCCGTGAATCGGGCTCAAGCCGCGACGGGTGAGATCAAGGGAACGTATCTCAACGTCACCGCCGCCACGATGGAGGACATGTACGAGCGCGCCGAGTTCGCGCATGAGCTTGGATCCAACATCGTCATGATCGATCTCGTGATCGGTTACACGGCAATCCAGTCCATGGCGAAATGGGCACGGCGCAACGACATGATCCTGCATCTCCACCGCGCCGGTCACTCGACTTATACGCGGCAACGCTCGCACGGCGTATCGTTCCGCGTCATTGCCAAATGGATGCGGCTTGCCGGCGTCGACCATATCCATGCGGGCACCGTCGTCGGCAAGCTCGAGGGCGATCCGAACACCACGCGAGGTTATTACGATATCTGCCGTGAGGACTATGTTCCAGAGAACCTTGCGCATGGCATTTTCTTCGACCAGCATTGGGCGAGCCTCAACAAGCTGATGCCCGTGGCGTCGGGCGGCATTCACGCCGGCCAGATGCACCAGTTGCTGGATCTGCTCGGGGAAGACGTGGTGTTGCAGTTCGGCGGCGGCACCATCGGCCATCCACGCGGCATTCAGGCCGGCGCCACCGCGAACCGGGTTGCACTCGAGGCGATGATCCTAGCTCGCAACGAAGGACGGGATTTTGTCCACGAAGGTCCGGAGATTCTGGCGAAGGCAGCGCTGACGTGTACGCCGCTGCGTGAGGCGCTCGAAGTCTGGAAAGATGTCACCTTCAACTATGAATCGACCGATGCTCCGGATTTCGTTCCGACCCCGAGCATGGCCGTCTGACAGGAGAGACACAGATGCGCGTAACCCAGGGCTGTTTCTCGTTTCTTCCCGATCTCACCGACGAGCAGATTAGGAGCCAGGTTCAGTACTGCCTGGAGAAAGGCTGGGCGGTGAACATCGAGTTCACCGACGATCCGCATCCCCGCAACACTTATTGGGAGATGTGGGGTCTTCCGATGTTCGATTTGCGCGACGCTGCGGGGATCATGAAGGAACTGGCCGATTGCCGCCGGGTCTACGGCGATCGCTACATCCGGATATCCGGGTTTGATGCCAGCCACGGCTGGGAATCGGTGCGGATATCTTTCATTGCCAATCGGCCTGCGAATGAGCCGGGATTTGGTCTCCAGCGCCAAGAGGCGGAAGGCCGAAACACGCGCTATTCCACATTCTCCTATGCGGCCCAAAAACCGGAAGGCGAGCGCTATTCATCGTGATTGCATTCGACGGCATGCCCAGCCGATTTCATTCCCGGTCGTCTGGCGCGTCGGATGTCCTGCTCCATCGTCGTTGAAAGGCGATGGAGCCTTTTTCCCAAAGAGTTAAGCGTGCATCGAACGATACCGGATGGTGCCCGGCAACGACCGCATTTCGACAATTTGGTGAACCTGCGATGTCCAACCCTCAAGCCGTCACAATTTCCGATCCCGACACAAAGCCTGCGGTTTCGTCAATCGACCTCCGCCAGGAGTTCGAGGCAGTGGAGATCGCGCCGGTGCTGGCGCAACTCGACCGTGAACTGATCGGACTCATGCCGGTGAAGACGCGGATACGAGAGATCGCCTCGCTGCTTCTGATCGAGCGAATCCGGCAGAAAATGGCGTTGGCCACAACGTTTCCGACGTTGCACATGTCCTTCACCGGAAATCCGGGTACAGGCAAGACCACCGTGGCATTGCGGATGGCGGGTATCCTGCATCGCCTCGGCTTTGTCCGCCGCGGTCATGTCATCAGCGTTACGCGCGACGATCTGGTTGGACAGTACATTGGCCACACCGCGCCGAAGACCAAGGAAATCTTGAAGAAGGCGATGGGTGGCGTGCTGTTCATCGACGAGGCTTATTATCTCTATCGCCCCGAGAACGAGCGCGACTATGGCCAGGAAGCGATCGAGATCCTGCTGCAGATGATGGAAGCGCAGCGCGAAGACCTGGTGGTCATTCTCGCAGGCTATGGCGACCGGATGGAGAAATTCTTCCAGAGCAATCCGGGATTCCGTTCGCGCATCGGACACCATATTGATTTCCCCGACTACTCCGAGGCGGAGCTGCTGGCGATCGCTCAATTGATGCTCGAGGAGCAGCATTATCGGTTTTCACCGAAAGCGCGTGAAGCTTTCGAACATTACATCGCCGTGCGCAAGACACAGCCCCTGTTTTCCAACGCGCGCTCGATCCGCAACGCGCTCGACCGGATCCGGCTTCGACAGGCCAATCGGTTGGTCGCGAATCTCGATCGTGTGCTGACCGGCGAGGACGTCATGTCGATCGAGGCTGACGATGTCCTAGCAAGCCGCGTCTTCTCCAAGGCTGCGCGGGAAACGGGCCTCAACGGCAAAGGGGATGCTTAGGTCATGCTGAATCCGGTCCTTATCGCGCCATCGATTCTCTCGGCGGATTTCGCGCGCCTCGGAGAGGAAATCGAAGCGATCGACGCGGCCGGCGCGGATTGGATTCATTGCGATGTGATGGATGGCCATTTCGTACCGAATATCAGCTTCGGTCCGGACGTAATAAAGGCGATTCGGCCGCGGTCGAAGAAGGTCTTCGACGTTCATTTGATGATCGCGCCGGTTGACGCCTATCTCGAAGCATTTGCCAAGGCTGGAAGCGATATCATCACGATCCATGCGGAGGCCGGTCAACATCTGGACAGGTCTTTGCAATTGATCCGTTCGCTTGGAAAGCGGGCAGGCGTAACGATCTGTCCGTCGACTCCGGAAAATGTCATCGAATATGTCCTCGATCGGCTGGATCTTATCTTGGTCATGACCGTCAACCCGGGCTTCGGAGGACAATCTTTCATCCTTTCACAGCTCGAGAAGATCCGGCGAATACGCGCGATGATCGGCGATCGTCCAATCCACCTGGAAGTGGACGGCGGTGTCAATCCGGAGACGGCGGCCTTGGCGGTCGCTGCGGGAGCAGACGTATTGGTGGCTGGATCGGCCGTATTCCGTGGCGGTACCGGCAGCGCCTACCGCACAAATATTTTCGCGCTCAGGACAGCGGCAGCCAACACAGTTGAAGCTTGAAAATGCTTAGCCAGGTAAACGTACTTCGAACTGACTTTCGCTGTTGTATTCGATCTTGACGGCACGATGGTCCGCTTCGTGCGCCTGTTGCGGCCGAGCAATTATCGGAGGACGACAATAGCCAAAGATGCCACCAATGAAGAATTTCAATGCACTCATATTCGACGTCGACGGGACCATGGCAGAAACGGAAGAACTGCATCGTCGTGCGTTCAACCAGTCGTTTGTAGATTTCGGCCTCGACTGCGCCTGGGATGTCGCTCTCTACGGCCGGTTGCTTCGCATAACCGGCGGCAAAGAACGAATATCGCATTATCTGAGCGAATATCGCGACGGCAAAGACAAGTTTTCCGCGGCGCAGATCGCCGATATCCACCGGAAGAAGAACGGTCACTATGCGGAATTGCTCGCGGATGGGGCCTGCCAACTCCGTCCGGGTATCGCAGACACTCTCGATGCCGCCAAACGGCGTGGTCTACCCTTGGCAATTGCGACAACCACTTCACGATCCAATGTCGAGGCGCTGCTGACGCCCGCCCTTGGTAAGGAATGGCCAACTCTCTTCCGTGCGATCGTCGCCGGCGAAGATGTCGAACGAAAGAAGCCGGCGCCCGACGTCTATTTGAAAGCCCTTGCACAACTTGAATTACCCGCACGGGCGTGCCTTGCATTGGAGGATTCCCGTAACGGGCTCCTTTCGGCCCGCTCCGCCGGTGTATCGGTGATGATTGTGCGCAGTATGTATTTCGGTGACGATGATTTTGAGGGCGCTCTCGAAGTCGTCGATGAGTTGACGGACCTTCGTGGTTTTTGAGCAGGACAATTCGCGATCGGTTATCGTCGCCACCCTAAATCATATTCATGCCGCCGGAAACCGAGATGGTCTGTCCTGTGATGAACCGTCCGTCGTCGGACGCGAGCAGTGCGACGATCCCGCCGTAGTCTTCCGGTTCGCCCATCCGCTTGAGCGGGATGCCGCGGACCATGGCGTCCTTCCATTTCACCGCGTGTTCGCTTTCGCTCAGGATACCGGCCATCATCGGCGTATTGGTTGGCCCGGGACAGATCGCGTTGAGCAGAACGCGATGGCGTGCCAATTCGCGTGCCATCGATTTGGTGAAGGAGACGATGCCGCCCTTGCAGGCGGAGTAGACCGCTTCATCGCTGGTGCCGACGCGGGCGGCATCCGACGAGATATTGATGATCCGTCCGCCTCCGTGCTCCACCATCAACGGTGCAATCGCGTGGTGGGTATTGAGCGGGCCGTATAAATTGATACGAATGATCTTGTCCCATAGATCTTTGTCGGTCTTGAGAAACGGCATCGGCCGGTCCCATCCGGCATTATTGACCAGAATCCAGATCGGTCCGGTTTCGGCCTCGACCTTTGCCACCGCAGCATCGACGGAAGCGCGGTCGCCGACATCAACGGTATAGGTCGTAATATCCGCATTCGGCGCCAGCTTAGCGGTTTCCTGGCCAGCATCCGGTTTGATGTCGAAGATGGCGACCTTGCAGCCTTCCTCGGCGAGCCGCAACGTAATGGCTCGCCCGATACCTTGACCTCCGCCCGTGACGATCGCGACCTTTCCAGATAGACCCTTCACGTTTCTTCTCCCTTGTTCGTCATTGTCTCGGTGTTGCAACCTGGCGGGCATGTAAGTGGATGGGCGGCAGATGACGTGTGGCCGCCGCCCATCTGGTGCGAGACTATTTCTGCGCCTCCGACTTGGCATATTCAGCAGACTGTTCCTTCACGACGCCCCAGACGTCGTCCGAAAATGCCGCGATCCAGTCGGTCTGCGGCACCCACTTGGTACCGTCCCACATTTCGATGCGGGTTTTGCCGCCACCGCCGTGATCTTTCGCAGTCACCGTCACCGGTGCCATCAGGCCATTGGCGTCATAGTCCTTGATGCTTTCCATGCCGTCCTTGATCTTCTGCGGCGTCAGCGGCCAGCCATCTTTCTTGATGGCCAGGCGGGCCCCCTCGAAGGCGATCGACCAGATAGCCAGACCGGTGTTGTAGTAGACGTCTTCGGTATGCTTTCTGTCGCCGTTGCCTTTGCCCTTGTCGTACAGCTCCTTGAGAATCTGCTGCACCAGCGGCTGGCTCGATCCGCCCGCGACGTTGGTGCCGCGCTTGATCCCCTTGGCTGCATCGACGCCCATATTCTTGATATCGACTTCGTTGAACCAGTTGACGGCAATGTATTTATCGATCGCAATCCCGTTGCGCTTCATCTCGCGCGACGCGATGACGTTCATGTTCGCCAGACTCCAGCTGATGATCCAATCCGGGTTGTAGCGGCGGATTTGCGTCCACGTCGACGCCTGATCATTTCCTGGTAGCGGATAGGGGAATAGCTGCAGATCGAACCCTTCCTTCTGCGCAAGGGTTTTCATGATGCCGATCGGTTCCTGCCCGAACGGATAATCGACATAGACGAAGGCGATCTTGACGCCCTTCAGGTTGCCACCGGACTTCTGCTTGATGTATCCGACATCGTTGGCGGCCTGGCCCCAATAGGTCGGCCCGATCGGGAATACCCATTTGAAGACGTCGCCGTCGATGGCGTCGCCGCGTCCGGCCAGCGACTGCATCAGGATGTTGCCGTCCTTCATGACACGCGGCAGCACCGCGCGCGAAACCGGCGTCGACAGCATGTCGAATATCATGACGCCTTCGCGCTTCAGGCGTTCGTAGCATTCGATACCGCGCTGCGGTTCGTTGCCGTGATCCTGAACGATGACCTCGATGGGGTGGCCTTCAAGGCCGCCCTTGGCGTTGAGAATATCGGCATAGTCGCGGGCGGCTTGCGCGATCTGCGGCGTGACGAAAGTATAGGCCTTGCTGAGGTCGTAGCAGAGTGCGACGCGCACCGGATCGGCCGCCATGGCGGTCATGCTGCCGACCAGTGTGAGAGCGAGGCCGCCTAGTATCGATCGTAATCTCATCTTCAGGTCCTCCCTTTTAGGACGATTGAACGGTCTTTTTGATGCGTGTTTAGTGGACGAAGCAGTCTCGTCGGTCTTACGTCAGCCAGCGTTTTCGTCGCCGGTAGTGTTTGATGTCGCGAAAGTTCTTGTTGTCCGTGCCTCCCAGGTAAAACTCCTGAATGTCCGGATTACGCTTCAGTGCATCGGCGGCGTCATGCATGACGATGCGGCCGCTCTCGATCAGATAGCCGTGTGAAACGATTTCGAGCGCTGCAATGGCGTTTTGCTCGACCAGCAGCACCGACAGTCCTTCCTCGCGATTGATGCGACTGAGGATCTGAAAGATCTCGGCGACCAGAAACGGTGCAAGGCCGAGGCTCGGTTCGTCGAGCATCAACAGCTTGGGTTGCGTCATCAATGCGCGGCCGATCGCAAGCATCTGCTGCTCGCCGCCGGAGAGATAGCCGGAGGCGACAGTGCGGCGTTCATGCAGCCGCGGAAAATAGCTGTAAACCCGGTCCTTGTTGCGCGCCATGTCGTTGCGGCTGCGCACGGCCGAGGCCGCGATCAGGTTCTCGTCCGGGGTCAGATGTTCGAACACGCGCCGACCCTCGAGCACATGGGCGATCCCCAGCTTGACCCGGTCCTGCGGCATCAAGCCGCCGATGCTTCGGCCAAGGAATTGCACCTCGCCTCGGCGGACTTCACCGCGCTCGGCCGCAAGTAGCCCGCTGATCGACTTGAGCGTCGTGCTCTTGCCGGAGCCGTTGGCGCCCAGTAACGCCACCATGCCGCCGACAGGAACGTCGATCGAGACGCCCTTGATGGCCAGCGACACATGATCGTAGACCACCTCGACATTGTTGAGCGACAGGACCTTGGCAGCGATCGGCTCAGACATGACTTGAATGTTTCCGCTATTTTTTGACGTAGCCAAACGGCCAAACCAAAAGATAATCACGAATGTTGCCGTAGATCTTTCCCAATCCCAGCGGCTCGATCAGCAGAAACCCGATGATCAGCGCGCCGTAGAGCGCATGGGGCAGGTGGGCGAGGGTTTCGATACCGAGCGAGAAGCCGAATTGCGCTGCCAGCCAAGAGATGAAGGCATTCATCAGGCCCGGCATCAGCAGGATGAAGGCAGCGCCGAAGTAGCTGCCGATGATGCTGCCGAGCCCGCCGACGATCACCATGGCCAGCGCCTGGATCGAGATATCGACGGAAAACTGCTCCGGCGTCACGGCATGATAGAACGTACCGATCAGAACCGCGCCGCTGACGCCGGCAATGAAGGACGACGTGGCGAAGGCTACCAGCTTGAAATAGAAGCTGTTCACGCCAATGACCGCGGCCGCGTAATCCTTTTCGCGTACGGCGACCAGCGCACGCCCAAGTGCGGTGCGCCGCAGGTTCAGCATGAACGTGGTGACGAGAATGCACCACACCAGCGCGACATAAAACAACCCGGCGTCGGAAGTGACCGGCCAGCCCAGCAGCCGGATATCAGGAGCCTGCAGCGTTGCCTGGGTGCCGCCACTGATCGCCGGAACGTGGGAGATGGTCCAGTCCATCACGAACTGCAGAGCCAGCGTGCTGAGTGCAAGGTAAAGTCCTTTGACGCGCAGCGCTGCGAACGCGAATACGCTGCCGATCGCGGCCGCCATCAATCCGGCAAGTACGATGGCGATTTCCCAGGGAATGCCGGCGCGCTGGGCGTGAACGGCGGAATAGGCGCCGATGCCCATCACCGCCGCGTAGCCGAGATGAAATTGTCCGGCCCAGCCCAGAATCAGGTTGAGACCAAGTGCGGCCGCGGTCCACACCAGCCACGGCAGCATGTAGCTGCTGAGGTAAAGCGTGTTCATGTACAATGGCGCCGCGAGTGCCAGCACCAGCAGGATAACGATCATCCATCGGTCGGCCGGAATGGGAAACAGCGCGCGGTCGGCGGCGTAATCGGTATGAAAAATTCCGGCCTGGCGAAACAGCATGATCTCACACCCGCTCGATGTCGTGACGGCCGAACAGGCCGTGCGGCCGCAGCATGATGGTCAGGATCAGCATCGCGGCGTCGACCAGATCGCGACTGGCACCGCCGAGCAGCGGATCGAGCACGATCGACGCCAGCCCTTCGACGATGCCGAGGAGTACGCCGGCGAGCAAGGCTCCGCCGATGCTGTCCAGTCCACCCAGCACGGCCACCGTGACGCCCTTGAGCAGCAGTTGCGCCAGGGATTGATCGACACCCTGCACCGATCCCCACAACACGCCGGCAATGGTGGCGACCACGGCCGACAGCGCCCACGACAGCGCGACGCCGCGCTCGACCGAAATTCCGACCGACCACGCCGCGGTATAGTCGTCGGAGATGGCCCGCAAAACGACGCCGATCCGGGTTCGGAAGAAGAGGACCAGCAGCACGAACAGTGCGATTGCTACTGCTGCGCCGACGGCATAGGCGCGATTGATCAGCAGCGGCCCAAGGAACAGCGGCGCGTCGCTGATGCCGAGCGGCATCGGTCGCGAGGTACCGCCCCATATCGTCATCGATCCGGCGCGCAGGAAGATTTCCAGGCCGAGCGTCATCATCAGGATCATGATGATCGGCCGGCCGGCAAGCCGCCGCAGTGCGACGCGTTCGATGCCGACGCCGATCCCGAACATCGTCACGATGGTCAGCACGATCGCCAACCAAAGCGGCGCGCCGGCATTATTGGCGAATGCCAGCACGATATAGGCGGCCAGCATCGTCATCGAGCCCTGCGCCAGATTGGGCACAGACGATGATTTGTAGATCAGAACGATGCCCAGCGCGACGAGCGAATACATCAGGCCGACGAGGGCGCCGTTGATCGCCGATTCCAGCAGCAGCATGCTGTCCATGCGTCAGACCTCCTGCACCGACAGGGTGCGTTCGATGACGCCCACCTCGCCGGACTCGTAGGTGATCTGGGCCTTCATCTGAACTTGATGCTGATTGTCATAGATCGCGTTGATGATCGGAGCGTAGCGATCCTCGACGACATTGCGGCGGATCTTGCGCGTTCGCGTGATCTCGCCATCGTCGGCATCGAATTCCTTGTGTAGGCAGACAAAGCGCTGGACCTGCAAGGCCTCCGGCAAGGTCGCGTTGACGTGTTTGACGGCCGCGAGGATCAGCGCGATGACTTGCGGCGTCTGCGACAGATCGGCGTATGACATGTAGGAAATACCGCGCAACTCGGCCCAGAAGCCGACCGCCTCCTTGTCGATGCAGATCAGCGCCGCAAGCGTGTCGCGGCCGGCACCCAGCACTGCCGCTTCCTTAATATAGGGGCTGAACTTCAATCGGTTCTCGATGTAGTTAGGAATGTAACGTTCGCCCTTTGCGGTGTGCACGACATCGGAAAGCCGACCCAGCACGACGAGATGCCCATCGGGTTCGAGATATCCGGCGTCGCCGGTATGCAGCCAGCCGTCCTGCAGGCTCTCGCGGGTGGCTGCGTCCTGCTTGAAATAGCCACCGAACACGCTGCCCGAACGAATCAAGATTTCGCCGGACCCGCTGATCTGGACGTCGACGCCGGGCAGGGGACGTCCAACGGTATGTAGGCGCACTTCATCCGGCCCTTGAATGGCATTATACGCGCTGCTCTCGGTCTGGCCGTAGAGTTGCCGCAGCTTGATGCCGAGCGCGCGATAGAACACGAAGGTGTCTTCGCCCATGGCTTCGCCGCCAGTGAAAGCGCCGCGCAGGCGCGCCAGCCCGAACTGATCCTTGATCGGGCCACGGATCAGCCACTCGCCGATCGGGTCGAGCGCACGCTGCTTGAAGGTGGGTTGCTGGCCTTGCAGCTTGCGCCGTTCGGCGGCGAGCGCGGCCGTCATGAAGAACTGATAGATCGCGCGCTTCAGCGGCGTGGAATCCTCCATGCGGACCTGGATCGTGGTCAGCAGGTTATCCCAGCTTCGCGGTGCGGCGAGATAGAACGTCGGTGCAATCTCGCGCAGGTTGTTGAGCACGGTCTCCTGACGTTCTGGAATATTGATGGTGAAGCGAAGCGCGACACCGGCCGCCATCGTCACCGCGAAATCGCCGACCCAGGCGATCGGCAGATAGGCCAGAATAGTTTCGCCAAAGCCGAACGCGCCGCCGCGATGCGCATTGCGCACACCGGCCAGCAGATTCCGGTGCGACAGTACGACTCCTTTCGGCTTGCCGGTGCTGCCGGAGGAATGAACGAACACCGCCGGGCCATCTGGCCTTGCGCGTTCAATCAAGGTCTCGCGCAAGCCGGGCTGCTGGCTTAGTAGCTCTGCGCCTTTGGCTTGAATGGATTCCCAGGAGATCAATCCCGGCGCGGGATAGGCCGCCAGCCCGCGCGGATCGTCATAGATGATGTGTTCGATGGTCGCGCCTTGCTCGCGCAGATCGAGGATCTTGTCGACCTGTTCCTGATCCTCGGCCAGCACGAAGCGGACGCGTGCCTCATGGACGAAGTGGCGGATTTCATCGAGTGTCGCATCGGGAAAGGCCGGCATCGCATAGCCATCGAGCGCACCTGCCGCGAGCATGCCGGCATAGATCCGCGGGCGATTATCGCCGACGGCCAGCAGCACCTCTTCGGCGCCGAAACCAAGGCTCTCCAGTCCAGCGGCACAACACAGCACGCTATCGAGCAGTTGCTGCCAATTGGTCTCTTGCCAGATGCCCTTGTTCTTCTCGCGCATCGCGACCTGACGGGGAAACACCTCGGCGTTCTTCGCCAACAGGCGGATCAGTGTGGTGTCGATGCCCAGGTCCCACGTCGAATTCGAAGTCGGGCCCGCCTCAGCGCGCGGCATGGGCGCCTCCGATATAGGCTTCGACCACGCGCGGATCGGCAACCACATCCGCCGGCACGCCAGACCCGATCATGGCACCATAGTTGAGCGCCAGCATGCGATCGCAGATGCCGGTGATGACATCCATATGATGCTCGATCAAAAGCACGGTGACATGACGCTCATCCCTCGCGTCGAGGATGAACCGCGCCATGTACTCTTTTTCTTCCTGATTCATGCCAGCCATGGGCTCATCGAGAATCAAGAATTCCGGCTCTGCCGCCAGTGCGCGCGCCAGCTCGACGCGTTTTTTCAGGCCGATCGGGATGCCGTCGACCAACTCATCGCGTACGCTTTCAAGTTGCAGGAAGTCGATAACATCTTCGACAGCGGCGCGGTTGGCGGTCTCATCGCTGCGCGCCAGCCACCAGTAAAGTGCGGTACGAAGCACTCCGGCATGCATGTGCACGTGACGGCCGAGCAGGATATTGTCGAGCACGCTCATGCCATTGAAGAGCGCCAGATTCTGGAAGGTGCGGGCGACCCCGAGTCGCGCCACCTTATGCGGCGCAAGGCCGGTGATGTTCTGCCCGTTCAGGACAATGCTGCCGCGTTGCGGCGGATAGAATCCTGTGATGGCATTGGTCAGGGTCGTTTTGCCGCACCCGTTCGGGCCGACCAGCCCGAAAATCTCGCCCCGATTGATTTGCAGATCGATTCCGTTCAGCGCAACGATCCCGCCGAAGCGTCGTTCTACTGACTGACAATGTAGCACCGGGCCAGTGGCGTCACGGGTAGCCGTCAACTTGCCGATTCCTTCCCCACTATAAAGATCGGCGCTGCGCGGGCAGGCCTGAAATCAGAAGGCTTGGCGCCTTTCTTGATGAAGTATTCCGATAAGCTAGCGAGCGTCAGATTTTCACGCAAGCTGGATGTTGGGTGCTCGACCGCTGGCTGTTCGATTGCGAGAGTTCGGTGAGAGCATTGCGGCATTATCGGCGCATCCCGAGATTGCACAGGAATGCAACGGCTGCTTCAGAAAACGCGTCGTTACGGTCGCCCACCACCATATGTCCTGCGCCCGCGACATCGGTGTAAACCGCATGCGGGGCCAATTGCAGGAACTGGTGTGCGGCGTTTTCACTCACCAGATTGCTGGAAGCCCCCCGAATGAGGTGAACGGGTAACCGCAGATTGCGGGAGGCTGCGGCAAAGCGCTCGGTTGCTAGATCGGATTGGTCGTTCGTAACCGAACTGACGAAGCGCGGATCCCAGTGCCAGCGAAACCGGCCATCGTCGCCTTTGCGGAGGTAGCGATCGAGGTTGACCGGCTTATCCCGGCGCTGCCGATGCGGCAGATAAGCGCGGATCGCAGCCGCTGCGTCGTCCGGTGAGGCAAAGCCGTCGACGAGATGCGCGCGCATGAACCCGAGGATGTGCGCCACGCCATCCGGCTCCATATGCGGTGCGATATCGACGAGCGTCAACGAGGAGAAGATGCCCGGCCGTAGCTCACCTTCTGCCAGTAAGCCAGCCAACCCGCCGAGCGAGGCCCCAACCAGCGCCGGGCGTTCGGACAATTGTTCCGCGATGCCTACAAGGTCGGCAGCAAAATCACCGAATTCATAGGCCCCCGACGGCGACCATTCGCTTTCGCCATGCCCACGCATATCGACGGCGATGGCCTGATGGTTGGCCTCGACCAATGCACTTACGGTTCTTGCCCAGGCGCCACGCGTTTGGCCGCCGCCGTGCGCCAGCAGTACCGGCGGACCGTCACCGACCACATCGGCAACGAGAGTCTGTCCGTGCGAGCCGGTGAAGAACCGCGTTTGCTGCATCACGGGTTTCGCCCCATTGCGAGGCTGAGCCGCTCGCAACCTGCGGCCGAAGCTGGTTTCTTGGCACTGAAACGCAGCGGCATGGGAATGCTCTAGTCCTTGAATGTCGGTGTGCGCTTTTCCCGGAACGCCGTGATTCCTTCACGGGCGTCCTCATGCATGAACAACAATGGAAAACCATCGATCGCATGGCGCATTTCATCCCCGCCGAGACCGCGATTGTAAAACGACTTAGCCATTGCCACCGCCAGCCGTGGCTTTGCCGCGATCCGCTCGGCGAATTCGGTCGCATTGGCCATCAGCTTGTCGTGAGGCACCACGCGCAGCACCAGCCCAATCCGCTCGGCTTCGTTTGCGGTGATCGGATCGCCCAGAATGCTCAGCTCCTTGGCCTTCGCGCGGCCCACAATGTCGTGTAGGCGTACGATAGCGAAGCCGGGAAGAAGGCCGAGCTGGATTTCCGGCACGGCGAACTTGGCGCGGTCGGAGGCGATGATGAAATCGGAGGCCATGGCAAGCTCGAACCCGCCGCCATAGGCGAGGCCATTGACTGCCGAGATCACCGGCTTGCGGCAACGTTCCGGCGCGGCCAGTACATCGAGCGCGGCCGCGAGGAAGTTACGTCCTTTCTCGGCATCGAATTCAAAGCTGCCGATATCGGCGCCAGCACAGAATGCCTTATCGCCATTACCCGTGATGATCGCCACCCGAACCTTTTTATCGGCATCGGCGCGCTTGAGGCCTTCGAGAATGCCCTCGCGAATGCCGGTAGTCAGCGCATTGAGCTTGGTCGGCTCGTCGAGGGTGAGAATTGCGATCTTGCCCTTTATTTCGTAATTGACGCTGCCCAATCTCATTCGCGCTTTCCTTGCCTAACTATCCGATCGAGTGAAAGAAGTGCCGTCACGTCGCCTGCTCCGGCTCGACGATAACCACCACCGCATTGCGCTCGACGGTCTCGCCGGCGCGGCAGTTGACCGCGGTGACGATGCCGTCCGTTTCGCTGCTGATGCGCAATTCCATTTTCATGGATTCCAGAATGGCGGCGACGTCACCGGCCTTGATCCTGTCGCCGACCGCGACGTGAACCTTGAGGATCATTCCGGTCATCGGGGCGCGAAGTTCACCGCTGGTTTCCGCAACCGCGCTGATGTAGCTGAGATAAGGCACCGCCAGCATCGCATGGACGCCGTTCCGGTCATGGACGAAAACGGATTGCTGCTCTTGACGAATCCGCACGATCTCGTGACGCGATCCGATGATCGCGGTAAAGCGGTCGTGGTCGAGCGGAATCAGTCGCGCCTTCAGTACGTCGTCGTTGATGCTCACATTGATCGAGCCATCGGCTTGCAACAGCCCAAAACGAATAGCAGCGCTGACGCCCGAGGCTTCCAGATGCAGCACCGGGATCGGCGACAACGCCTCGCTGTCGGAAGCCATGTGCCAGCCGGTCAAGTCACGTGATTGCCAGGGATTGCTGGTGGTAGTCTGGCGTTGCTGGCTGAGCCAGAAACACGCGCCAAGCGCGAGCGCTTCGCGATCAAGCGTCTTTTCCTTGGCGATTAACTTGTCGAGCGTTTCGTCGATCAACCGGGTATGGAAAGTGGCGTTGCGGGTTTCCGTCAGATCGACAAGTTGCTTGAGAAACTGCTGATTGGTCGTGATACCGAATATCGAGCTTTCTTCCAACGCTTGTCCGAGTTTGTCGAGGGCTTCGTCGCGCGTGGCGGCATAGGCAATGAGCTTTGCCAGCATGGAGTCGTAATAGGGGGTGACAACGGAGCCGCTTTCGACGCCACTCTCGACCCGAATGCCGTCGGCGGGGAACCGGACGTAGGCCAGTTCTCCAGTACTGGGCAGGAAATTGTTCGCGGGATCCTCGGCGCAAATTCGTGCCTCCACCGCGTGGCCACGGCAGGTTATTTCCTCCTGCGCGAACGGCAGACCATCGCCTGCCGCGATACGCAGCATCAACGCGACGATATCGACGCCGGTGACCATCTCGGTCACCGGGTGCTCAACCTGCAACCGGGGATTGACCTCGAGAAAATAATACGTGTCGTCATTCAGAATGAATTCGACAGTGCCGACGCCGCGGTAGTTCAAGCGCTTGCCGAGCCGGACCGCATCCGCGGCCATCCGGCCGCGAAGGGACGCAGGCAGGTTGGCAGCGGGCGCTTCCTCGATCAGCTTCTGGTGGCGGCGCTGCAGCGAGCACTCGCGTTCGAACAGGTGAATAACGTTGCCGTGGCCGTCGCCGGCGATCTGCACTTCGAGATGTCGGCCGCGCTCGATCAGCTTTTCGACAATGAGCCCGGCATAGCCGAACGAATTCTTGGCCTCGCGCATGGCCGATTCGATTTCGCCGGCCAGTCCGTCGAATGTCGTCACCGCGCGCATGCCCTTGCCGCCGCCGCCCGCGGCGGCCTTGAGCATCACCGGCAATCCCAGTTCACGAACGATGCGTTCGATCTCCCGCGCATCCTCACTCGGCGTCTTGCTGCCGGGCACGGTCGGTACGCCGGCCGCCTCGGCTTCCTGCTTGGCCGATGCCTTGTCGCCAAGCCGTTCGATCACTTCCGGCGTCGGGCCGATGAAGGCGAGCCCGGCAGCCTCGACCGCGCGGGCGAACGTGGCATTCTCTGCCAGGAAGCCGAAACCGGGATGGATCGCTTGCGCACCGGTGGTCTTGGCGGCATCGATCACTGCATCGATGCGCAGATAACTGTCGGATGCTGCTGCACCGCCGATTTCGATCGACTCCCCGATGACTTTCACGTGCAATGCGTTGGCATCGGCAGCCGAGTGAACGCCGGCGACTGCGATACCAAGCTGTCGGCAGGTCCGGGCGATCCGGCAAGCGATCTCGCCGCGATTGGCGATCAGGATTTTGTCAAACACGGCGGGCTTTCCTCATCACATCCGGAGCACGCCGAAATGGGTATCTTGCGCTGGTAAGCGCCCGGCGAGATCCAGCAGCAGGGCCATCACGTTGCGGGTTTCGAGCGGATCGATCACCATGTCGCACCAGGTGTTGCGGGCGAAATTGTAGGCGCTGGCGAAATCCTCGAAGTGCTTGCGCACCGGCTCGCGGTAGGCATCGCGCTCCGCGTCGGTCCAGCTGGTGCCCTCGCGCTTGTGGGCCTCGTCCTTCACCATCGCCAGCGTATTGGCTGCCTGATCCGGGCCCATGATCGCCGAGCGTCCGTTCGGCCACATCATCATGGCATTCGGCTTGAAGGCGCGGCCGCACATCGAGAGATAGCCGGCGCCATAGGAGTTGCCGATGATCAGCGTGTATTTCGGCACGTTGGCGCTGGCCATCGCGGTGATCATCTTGGCGCCATCCTTCGAAATGCCGCCTTCTTCCGCCTCGCGTCCGACCATGAAGCCGGTCACGTCGGCCATGAAGAGCAGCGGGATATTCCGTTTGCAGCACAGATCAATGAAATGCGTGGCTTTCAGTGCGCATTCCGAGAACAGCACACCGTTGTTGCACAGGATGCCGATTTCAAAACCCATGATCCGGGCGAAGCCGGTGATCAGCGTATCGCCGTATAACGGTTTAAATTCATGGAAGACGCTGTTGTCCACCAGGCGGGCGATGATGTCGCGATTGTTCGTCGGCACTCGCGGATCTGCGCTGACCAGACCATAAATCTCGCTCGGATCGAAACGCGGCGCGGCGGGTGTCGCCACTTGCCAGCGCTGTTGCGGAATGTCGCCGAGATTAGCAACGATATCGCGCGTGATGGCGATGGCGTGGCTGTCGCTTTCCGCGAGATGATCGGTGACGCCGCTGATGCGGCTGTGCATTTCGCCGCCGCCAAGCTCCTCGACGCCGACTTCCTCCTTGGTTGCGGCATAGACCAGTTGCGGCCCACCGAGAAACATGGCGCCCTGATTGCGCACGATGACGGTTTCATCGCACAGCGCCGGCATGTAGGCCCCGCCTGCAGTGGATGGGCCATGCACCACGGCGATCTGCGGTATTCCCTCGCCAGACATCCGGATCTGATTGTAGAAGATCGAGCCGAACTGTCCTTCGTCGGGAAAGATGTTGGGCTGGTCGGGCAGGTTGGCGCCACCGGACTGCACCAGCGTGATGCAGGGCAGGCGATGCTGCCAGGCGAAGCGCTGCGCACGCACGTGCTTCTTGCAGGTGATGCCGTAATAAGTGCCGCCCTTCACCGTAGCATCGTTGGCGATGATCATGCAGGCGCGGCCGGACACGATACCGACGCCGGTGATGATGCTGCCGCCCGGCGGCACGCCCTCATACAGGCCTTCGCCGGCGAGCTGGCAAAATTCGAGAAACGGCGAGCCGGGATCGGTCAGCGCTGCGATTCGTTCGCGCGGCAGTAGTTGCTTGCGTTCCTTGTGCAGCCGCCGTGCGCGCTCGGGGCCACCCAGCATGGCCGCTGCTCGGCGACGGTGCAGATCCGCAATACGCTCATGGTAGACATCGCGGTTGCGACGAAACTCATCGCTCGCCACCGATATATCGGACTTCATCATTGCCATTACGAATGGGCCCTAGTAGCTGCGCGGCAAGCCCATGACGCGCTCGCCGATATAGTTGAGAAGCATTTCGCGATTGAGCGGCGCGGTCTTCAGCAGCCGCACCATCGGGTAGATGTCGAAGATGCCGTATTCCTTGGTGAAGCCGTTGCCGCCGAAACACTGCAGTGCGGTGTCCACCGCCTTGGTGCCAGCATCAGCGGCGGCGAGTTTCGCCATGTTGGAGAACTCGCCGGCCTCACGGCCCTGATCGAACACCCACGCGGCTTTCAGCGTCATCAGCGACGCCATCTCGACGTCGGTGCGTGCACTGGCCAGCGGATGCTGCAAGCCCTGATAGGAGCCGATCGGTACATTGTTGAAGACCTTGCGCTCGTTGGCGTATTCCACCGCTCGGTTGAGCGCATACCGGCCCAGGCCGCAACAAATCGAGCCGACCAGAATGCGTTCCGGATTGAGGCTCTTGAACAGAATGCCGAACCCCTTGTCGACTTCGCCGATCACGTCTTCCGGCCCGAGATCGACCTCGTCGAAAAAGATCTGCCATTGCGTCTCCGGCGCCGGAATGCTGACCGGAATGTATTGCTTCGCGACACCTTTGGCCTTGAGGTCGACCAAGAACAGCGTGAAGCCGTCGGTTTTTCTGGCGACGTCGGTGTGTGGCGTCGTACGCGTCACCACCAGGGCATAGTCGGAACCGTCGGCATCGGTGATGAATGTCTTCTGGCCGCTGAGGGCGAAGCGGTTGCCGCGCTTCTTCGCTATCGTCGCGGTGCGAATGGTGTTGGTGCCGGCGTCTGGCTCGGTGATGGCGAAGCAGAATCGCGTCTTGCCGCTACAGGCATCGGGAAGATAGCGGTGCTTCTGCTGCTCGGAACCATACTTGGCAATAAAGCCGAGGCTCATCGTTGCGCCAACGACAAGGTTGAGCAACGGAATGCCGTTGTTGGACAGGCCCTCCAGAAATAGGTGCATTTCCACCATGCCCAGCCCGGCGCCGCCGTACTCTTCAGGAACCATGGTCCCGACAAAGCCGTCGGCCGCGATCTGTTGATACAGCGCATCGGGAAATACCCGTTTGTCGGCGCAATCCATCCAGTATCTGCGGTCGAACTTCTGGGCGACCGCATTGCCGTAGTCGAGGATCTGCCGTTGCTCGTCGGTAAGATCAAAATCCATTGGTCGGTTCCAGCGTTTTCGGGGCGAGCTTAGGGACAAGCCTGCGGGATTTCAATCTAACAATCGTTCGAAATCTAACAAATGTTAGAATTTATTCCGAACGCGATTTCTGCGATCTGGATCCGGAAATGCGGGTTGTCAGGCGCGTCGGAAGCGCGGCAGGGTGATCTCGTCGTTGATCGGTTCGCAGACCAGCGTGACGTCCATGTCAAAGGTGACGTCGTCCGGCTTGCCGCCGATATAGGTGCTGATCATGCGTGGACCTTCCTCCAGTTCGACTAGCAGCACCGCATATGGTACGTCGCCCTTGAAGGCCGGCCCCGGCGCACGATGCACAACGCTGAACGAATGCACCTTGCCGCGCCCGCTAGCGGGGCGATGCGTGAGGTTTTCGCCGCCGCAGTTGCGGCAAATGCCCTGTTGGTAATACTGCACGTTGCCGCAATCGCCGCAGTGCTGCAGCAGAAGCTGGCCGTTGCGCAGGCCGCGCCAGAATTCCGCGGTGTCGGCATCCGGCGCGGGCAGCGGCTTTTTCATGGCTTCCTCGAGTGAAATCACAACGTGCGCTCCGTTCCGAAAATGGTTGTCGCGTTGGTGGCGAAGCCCGCGCCGAGGCTGTGTACCAACCCGAGATTGGCATCCGCCACCTGGCGTTCGCCGCACTGGCCGCGCAATTGCGCGATCACTTCATGAAAGTGAAACAGCGATCCCGGAATCCCGGAATGCGCAAACGACAATAGCCCGCCGTGGGTGTTGGACGGGATTTGCCCCCCATACGTCATCTGCCCGTCAGCGACGAACCGGCCGCCTTCGCCCTTGGGGCAGAAGCCGAGGTCTTCCAGCATCATGATGACGGTGCCGGTGAAGCAGTCATAGACACCGGCGACATCCATGTCCTTCGCGCCGTACCCGGCCATGGCATAGGCCCTCCGGCTCGACTCGACCGCGCCGGTCGTCGTCAGCGACGGCATCAGGAACAAATGCTCGTGGGTATAACATTCCGCGCCGCCGAGAAGGTAGACTGGGCGTTCGATGCCAAGCGCCTTGGCGCGCTCGGCTGAGGTCAGGACGAACGCGGCGCCGCCATCGGAAATCAGCGAGCAATCCAGCTTGTGATATGGCGTGGTTACCATGCCGGAGTTCAGCACGTCATCGACCGTGATGGGCTTGGTCTGCTGCGCGCCGGGCGTGCGTGACGCATGACGCCGTTGCGTCACGGCGACCTGAGCCAGTTGTTCGGGCGTGGTGCCGAATTCCTTCATGTGGCGATGCGCTGTCATGGCGAAGGTGTTGGCAACCGGAATGCCGAACGGCATTTCGTATTGCTGGTCGCGGCTCTCGGTGAGCGATCGCAGTGCCAGTTCCGGCGTCAGACCAGAGAGCAAGCTGTCGCCGGCAACTACCAGCACCGTTTCAGCGAGGCCTCCATGAATAGCCGCGGCGCCGATGTTGAACATCGTTGCGGCGGTGGCGCCCGAGACCTGCAAGGTGTTGGAGAACGTCGGCTGAATGCCAAAATATTCGCTAAAAGCGATGCTGAAGCGATGAAACGGCGATGCCATCGCGTGGCTGGACAGCACGCCATCGATTTCGCGCTTCTGAATGCCGGCATCGGCCAACGCCTTCTTTGCAGCATCGGCGGCGAGCCAAAGCGGGCTTTTGCCCGGCACCTTGCCGACAGGAGACATTCCGATGCCGATCACGGCAATCTTGCCACGCAGGCTATTGTTGCGGGCCGATGATTTGGAGACAGCGCTCATTGGTGTCCATGGATTGGAGTGGAGGTCGAGGCTTGCGCGGGCGGCCTGTCGCGCATCAATCTGGCCTCGAGTTCATGGCGTTGAACCTTGCCGCTGGTCGATCGTGGGAAATCTGCGAAGTCGATGAAGTGAAACTGCCGTGGGCATTTGTAACCAGCAAGATCGCGCCGGCAGAGGCTGAGCAAGTCCGCTTCGGTGATGGTTTCGTCCCGGCGCGCGACGAAGGCCACGGGAACCTCGCCCCATTTGGCGTCGGGCGCCCGGATCACGGTGGCTTCGGTGACGCGCGCGTCACTTACGAGAACCCGTTCGATCTCGGCGGGATAAACGTTTTCGCCGCCGGTCTTGATCATGTATTTGGCGCGGTCGACGAAATCGAGTGAACCGTCCGCGTTGCGGCGAAAAACGTCGCCCATATGGAACCAGCCGCCGCGAAAATCATGGGCGTTGGTCGCTTCGGCCTGCCAGTATCCGGAGAATAACGTCGGTCCGCGCACCGCGAGCTCGCCGGGAAATCCATCCGCCACTTCCTTGTCGGCGGGATCGACCAGTTTGATTTCACAGAACGCATTCTGCAGCTTTGACAATCGGGCAGGCGTTGTGCCGATCGGAATCCGGTCTCTGGTTGCAGGTGGCAGGCCGGTTTCGGTCGAGCCGAACGAGTTGAGATAGGGTGCCTGCAATAATTCCGTCACTTCGGCGAGAACATGTGGTGGGACCAGATCGGCCATGGCGCCGCACGTGCCGACGCCTTTGACTGCGACCGGATTGGCGCGAAAGCCGGCGATGAAGGCTTCGATCATACCCGGAATCAAAACGAACCAGCCGATCCGATGGCGCTGCAGGGCCGACAGCAGCGGCTCGACTTGAAAGCCATCGACGAGGATCACCGTGCCGCCGCGAAGCAGCGTCGCGAGGCTATGATCCGTCGATGCCATATGGAACAGCGGAGCCCATGCGACAAAGGCATCGTCATGCGCAATGCCCAGTTCGGAAGTGAAAACCATTGCGCGCGCGGCCATCGCACGGTGCGAAATCACCGCGCCCTTGGGCAGGCCGGTGGTGCCGCTGGTGTAAAGAATGACCAGTCCGTCCTCGGGGTCTATGTCGTTCGCCGACTGCTGACCGGTCTGCTGTTGCAGCAATCGCTCATATTCCTCGCCGATGATAACGATCGGGCAGCCATCGCATGCAGAGGTTTCCAGATTGGCAGCGAGTTCTTCCTCGGCGATCAGGAGTTTAGGCGAGACCAGATCGATGCAATAGGTGAGTTCGCGCCTCGAAAGGCGCCAGTTCAAACACGCGGTGATGATGCCGAGATTGGCTGCGGCCAACTCGACCTCGAGATATTCCGGCCGGTTGCGCGACAGCAGCGCCACGCGATCGCCGCGCACCAGCCCGTGGCCTGCCAGCACGGCAGTCACCCGCTCGACCCGTTCCAGCAATTTGGCATAGCTGATGCGGCGGTCGCCATATTCAATCGCAATCTCGGATTTCTGGATTTGCGCGCGTGCACGAAACAGGCTGCCGATTGTCGGCAAAGCTCCCGCCATCGTCGTCAGCGAGTTGTCGTGCTCGCCTGCCATCAAGTTTCCTCCAGAACGACGCTATTTTGCGCTTCTATGTTCATGATGCCCCGTCAACTCGGGACGCCTGATCGGTGACGACAAGTCTACGCTTGCGGCGTCGACCGATCCAACTTAAATTCTAACATCTGTTCGAAATAATTCATAGCAAGTCATGGCGATGGTAATCGTCAGATTGATGGCTGCGGATTAGCTCGACAATATGACAAGCCTGGCGTGCGCAAGGCAGGCCAATCGATCGGTGAGGAATGTCCATGTCAAATCGTTACGCCGCCTATACCAAGCTGAAACTGGATTATCCGTCGAAGCGCATTCTGCGGCTGACGTTCGATCGGCCGGAGACCTATAACTCGGTCGATGCCGAAACCCACACCCAGCTCACCCACATCTGGCGCGACATCAATGACGATCCCGACATCAATGCCGTCATCGTTACCGGCGCGGGCAAGGCATTCTCGGCCGGCGGCGACTTCGAGCTGATCAAGAGCATCCTGGATAATCCGGTTGCCCGCATGGCGACCTGGAAGGAAGCCAAGGACCTCGTCTATAACGTCATCAATTGCAACAAGCCGATCATTTCGGCGATCAACGGCGTTGCGGTCGGAGCGGGGCTTGTGGTGGGAATCCTTGCCGACGTGTCGATTTGCGGAAAATCCGCAAAAATCGTCGATGGGCATACCCGACTCGGCGTTGCCGCCGGCGACGTTGCGTGCATCATCTGGCCGTTGCTGTGCGGCTTGGCCAAGGCGAAATACTATCTTCTGACCTGCAAGCCGTTGTCGGGCGAGGAAGCCGAGCGGATCGGACTGGTTTCGCTGTGTGTTGAGGATGCGGACCTGCAGCGGATCGCGCTGGAAACTGCCGAAGACCTGTCGAACGGCGCCCAGAGCGCCATCCGCTGGACCAAGTATGCGCTGAACAACTGGCTGCGTGTCAACGGCCCGCTGTTCGACACCTCGACCGCGCTGGAAATTCTTGGTTTTGCAGGCGCAGAAGCGCGTGAGGGACTGGCCTCGCATCTGGAGAAGCGCAAGCCGGTATTTCCGCAGGATTGTCCGATCTAAGCAGCAATACGGAGTTGCGAGGCCGGGTTTGCCCGGTCTCGCACGTGCAATTCAACCAACGCGCAGCTTGTCGCGCAACTTGTCGACGGCTTCGGGATTGGCCAGCGACGAAAGGTCGCCGGGATCCCGATTTTCGAATACCGCGCGTAACACCCGCCGCATGATCTTCAGGTTGCGGGTGCGCGGCAGATCGTCGACAAAGAGGATGCGTTCCGGTCGATAGGATGCGCCCATGCCGCGGACGATTGCGGCGGATAGTTCTTCTGCGACACCGGATTCGGCGATGTTCGGCATCAAGACGCAGGCGCAGACGATAGACGATCCCTTCACCGGATGAGGTATGCCGAACACGGCAGCCTCGGCGATCTTGCCGGTTCCGATCAGGATGCCTTCCAGTTCCGCCGGGCCGGTGCGCTTGCCGGAAATCTTGATGGTGTCGTCGGATCGGCCGAGGATGTAGTACAGCCCATCATGCCCGCGCATGGCGAAATCGCCGTGTACCCAGAGCTCGGGCAGCGTGTTCCAGTAACTCTCCAGATAGCGTGCGTCGGCCTTCCACAGGCTTTTGGTCAGGCCGATGGACGAGTGGCGCAGCACCAGTTCGCCTACTTCGCCCGGAGGCGCGCGATTACCGGTGAGATCGACGATGTCTGCGCCGACGCCCAATGCCGGCCTCGAAAACGAGCCTGGGTTCATCGGATGGTTCGGCGTGCCGGTAAAGATGCAGCCGCCGACTTCGGTGCCGCCGGAGATGTTGATGATCGGGATCCTGCGTTTGCAGACATGCTCGAAAAACCATTGCCATGGCGCAGGAGTCCAGGCCTCGCCGCCGGAAGCCGTGATGCGCAGACTGGAAAGATCGTAGCGCTCGATCTCGTCGCCGTAGCGCATCAGGCTGCGGACGATGGTCGGCGAGACGCCGAGATAGCTGACGCGGTGGTCCTGAATCAGTCGCCAGAAGCGCCCGGTATCGGGAAAATCCGGTGTACCCTCGGCGATCAGCAGGCTCGCGCCGGCAAAGCTCGGGATGCAGGCGCACATCGCGCCGACCATCCACCCCATGTCGCTCATGAAAAAGAAGCGGTCGCTCGCTTTGAAATCACCGCAGATGATCATGTCACGCGTGACCATCGATCCGATGAACCCGATTTGCGTCCAGACGCAGCCTTTGGGCTCGCCGGTCGTGCCCGAGGTGTAGAGCAAAATCGCCGGGTCCTCGGCTTGCATCTGCTCTGTTGCTATAACGCCGTCCTTCCCGGCCACGACGTCGTGCCACCAACGGTCGCGGCCGTGCTGCATGGATGTATCGACCGCGATATTGCCGCGATCGGCCACGACGACATGCTGCACGCTTGGTGCGGATCGCAGGGCGTCGTCGAGCACCGACTTCAGCGGAGCCGCAGCGCCGCGACGGTAGGTTCCATTGGCGGTGATGACGACTTTTGCCTCGCCATGATTCAATCGCGACTGAATTGGGCTCGGGCCAAATCCGGAAAACAGCGGCAGCACGATAGCGCCAAGTTTCAACACCGCGAAAAATGCAACGAATGTTTCCGGCAGGTTTGGCATATAGAGCGCCACCACGTCGCCCCGGCCGACACCGAGATCACGCAATCCTTGGGCGAGGCGGCCGACGTCGCGATCGAGTTCGCGGTAGCTTAGTGTCCGTTGCTCGTGGGGGTCTTCGCCCTCCCACACCAGGAAAGTCTGATCCCAGATCGGCGTGTCGCGATGCTTGTCGATGCAGTTCAGTACGATGTTGGTAGTGCCGCCCACGCACCAGCGTGCCCACGGTTCGCCACGCGAAACGTTGAGCATCTGGTCGTAGCGCCGATAAAACCGCACGTCGCAGAACTTGAACACGGCTTCCATCAGCCACGCCCGATCGGCTTCGGCTTTTGTCGCCAGTGCATCGTAGTTCGGCTGACCGGTCATGCGCAAGAACGCAGTCAGATTGCTCTGCGCCACCAGGTCTGACGGAGGTTGCCAGGCATATGAATTCATCTCGTTCATCGCTATTTCGTTATTCCGAATTCAAAGGACCATGGATCGACAATACCGCTATCGGTCGATTGACAACAGTCCATTTCTAACATCTGTTAGAATAGTTTCGAGAGCTCGGGATGACCGGACATGGCTGATATCTCTCATGCTGAACTTCTGTTGCCGACGTCATTCGTCGACAGCGATGCCGATGCGGTACGGGAGTTCGTTTCGCTTGCGCTCCGCGACGCACCCGACCAGTCGGCGAAGACGAAGGCCATTCGTTTGTTCGATGCAGTGCGCGATCGTATCAAATACGATCCGTTTCATCTGGGTGTGACGCCCGACGACTATCGCGCCAGCCGGATTGCGCAACGCGCTTCGAATTACTGCGTGCCGAAGGCGATCCTGTTGACGGCTGCGTTGCGAGCCGCCGGAATTCCGGCGGCGGTCGGTTTCGCCGATGTCCGCAACCATCTGAATTCGCCGAAACTGGCCGACCTGATGGGAACCGATCTGTTCATCTACCACGGCTACGTTGCGCTATGGCTGGACGGCAAGATGTTCAAGGTGACGCCAGCATTCAATACCGAATTGTGCGAACGTTTTGGCGTCAAGCAACTGATCTTCGATGGAATGAGCGACGCGCTGTTTCACGAATTCGATGCCAAGAACCAGCGGCATATGGAATACGTCAACGATCGTGGCTGGTTTGCCGATCCGCCGATCGATGCGCTGCTTGAGGATATGCGGAAGACCTACCCGAAGCTCTGGCAACTCGGCACCGAACAGGCCGGCGCCGCCAATTGGGCGTTTGCCCCGGAAAAATAACATTGGTCAGTGCATTTCATCGTCCGAGCGTAGCGCTGGTCGAAGCAGCCGCCGCGGTCAAGTCTGCTTGGCGTATTGAACCGCAATCCGACCGACTTTCTCGCGGGCGATGACCAGTTTCTGGATCTGCGCTGTGCCATCGCCGATCTGTAGTCCCATGACATCGAGATAGCGCTGATGGAACGGCAGGTCGGTGGTGTAACCGAAATGGCCGTGAGTCAGCAGGCATTGGTGGATGATTTCGCAGGTCGTTTTCGGCACATACCATTTGCACATGGCTGCCTCGGCCGTATGAGCGAGGCCGCGATCTCGCAGCGACAGCGTGTAGTAACAAAGCTGCCGCATCATCGTGAGCTGGGTTTCTGCCTCTGCCAACGGGAAGCTGACGCCCTGAAACTGTGCGATCGGCCGCGCGAAGGCGGTGCGTTCGCTGGCATATTGCCAGGCTTCATCGACAGACGCCTGAGCCGGGCCGATGCACTCCAACCCGATCAATGCGCGGCTGTAATCGAAGCCCGACATGATCTTGGAGAAGCCTTTGTTCTCCTCCGCCATCAAGCATTCTGTCGGCACGAACACGTCGTCAAAGAACAGCGACCCGCGTCCGACTGGCCTGGTGCCGATGTCGTCGAAACGGGTGCGGGTGATTCCGTTCTGGTTCATGTCGACGAAAAAGGCACTGACGCCGCGCGCGCCATCTTCGACCTTGCCTGTCCGGGCGAAGATGACTGCGGCGTCGCACTGATCGGAAAAGCTGATCGATGTTTTCTCGCCATTGAGCCGGTAGCCGTTGCCGGATCGTTCGGCGCGCAGAATGAGATTGGCGGCGTCGGAACCGCCTCGCGGTTCGGTCAGGCCGAGGCCGATGATGGCCTCGCCGCTGACGACTTTCGGTAGCCAGTGCCGTGCGACTTCCGGCGTCGCGTGCTGCGCCACCATGCCGCCCATCAGTGACGCCAGCAACTGCACATAGCTGGCGTTGAAATCGGCATAGGCAATCTGCTCGATGATCACGCCTGCAGTCACACTGCTTTCGCCAAGGCCACCATAGGCTTCGGGTATATCGGCCCCGATCAGGCCGAGCGCGCCCATCTCTGCCACCATCGCGCGATCGATGCGATGCTCGCGCGCACGTGCCTGATAGTGTGGCGCCAGTCGCTCTTTCGCGAACCGTGCGGCGGCATCGCGGAAAGCCTGTTGCTGCTCGCTGAGCGCATAATTCATTGGCATTCTCCCCGCTGAACTTCGCTCTCCGGTACGACCGCATAAGCATTGCGGACTGGAAGTTATGTCGACTTGCCGTCGCCGCGCGCGCGTGTGGCAAATTTCATGGCATCGATCATCTGTCGGGCATCGTGCGCCAGATGCAACGTTTCGCCACCGTCGATGTACCATTCCTCTCCGGTGACAAATTTGCCGAGCGGTGAACTGAGAAAGATGATGGCCGCGGCGATATCTTCGACGTCGCCCATGTGGCCGAGCACATTGCGATTGAGCTTGAGCCACTGTTCGGGATCGATCGGATAATGACCCATACCCTCCGTCTTTACGGTACCGGGCGCGACGCAGTTCAAGCGAATGCCGAATTCGGCCCATTCGAAGGCCAGCGTCTTCATCATCGCCAGCACGCCGCCGCGCGCTGCCGCGGTATGGACGAACCCGCTCAGGCCGGAACGTACGCAGGCCGTGACGAACACGATCGAGCCGCCATGCTGCAGCATGAAATGATCGGCCACAGCCTTGGTCATTTGCCATGAGCCGATCAGATTGTTGCGAATGACGGTCTCGAAACCCTTGTTATTGAGATCGCGGGCCGGCGAAACGAACTGGCCGCCGGCGTTGTTGACCAGAATGTCGAGCTTGCCGAAGTGCTGCTTGATCCGCAGCATCGCAGCCTCGATCTGTTCGGGATCACGGATATCTGCCGATATGGCAATAGCCTCACCACCGGCTGCCTGAATTTCTCTGGTGCAATCCTCGATCGGTTCGATTCGTCGCCCAAGCACGGCGATCCGGGCACCGCAGCGCGCCATCTCCGTCGCAGTCGCGCGGCCCATGCCGGTGCCGCCGCCGGTGACCAGCGCAACACGGTCCGCCAACAGATCGGGCGCAAAACGCATCTTGGGAAGTTGCTGCATGGTTGTCCTGACGTTTCCATTCCGGTTATGGTTGGCGGTGGCATGCATTCTAACAGATGTTAGATTTTGTGAAAGGGTCGGCCGATGTCCAGTGATGAACCCATCCTTTATGCAGTTGAAGACGGCATCGCCACCGTCACCATCGACCGGCCCGAACGCAAGAATGCGCTATCCGTCGAGGCGATGAACGGCTTGACCGAGGCATGGGTGCGCGTGGAAAGCGATCCTGCGGTTCGGGTCATCATCCTGACGTCGACGGATTGCGGCGTGTTCTCGGCCGGGCTCGATCTCAAGCAGGCCGCCGAAATCCGCCAGCGTGATGGCGTCGATATCTTGTCGTTGATGCGCGACCCGATGCAAACGGCCATGCGCAACGTCTCGAAGCCGATCATCGCCGCGATGACCGGGTCGCTGATGGCCGGCGGGATGATGCTGGCGATCAAGTCTGACCTGCGGGTCGGGTTGCGTGGCACGCGCGCCGGCATCACCGAGGTCAAGATGGGCCGCGGATCGCCGTGGGCAGTGCCGATGCTCTGGATGCTGCCGCAGCCGGTGCTGATGGAACTGGTTCTCACCGGCGAGACCGTGCCGATCGAACAACTCGCCGCTTACGGCTTCCTGAATTATCTCGAGGACACGCCGGACGCCGTTCGCGCCCGTGCCCTGCAACTCGCCCGCAGCATCGTGGAAGGAGCGCCGCTGTCGGTCAAGGCGGCAAAGGCCAGCATTCTGGCGGCGATGGACCTCGGCTACGACAAGGGACTGATCGAGGCAGGCAGGCTGCACGTCGAAACCTACGCCAGTCAGGATGCCATCGAGGGACCGAAGGCATTTGCCGAGAAGCGCAAGCCGGTTTGGCAAGGCAAATAGGCTGCCGATCCCGCGCCTGCTATTTCTTTAGTCCGTCGAAAATCAAAAGCTCAGTCCGGCGCGCCAGTTTCAGCACGGCGTCCTTCTTGCTCAAGTCGAACCACTCGACGGTCCAGTTCAGCGCGCCCAACACGAAAATCCGCAACGGAACGATCTCGATGTCGCGGCGGATTTCGCCGGCGCGCTGGGCGTCGAGAAACAGGCGATCCCAGTATTTGGCGTAAGCGCGCCGGATCGGGCGATGCGGCTTCTTCAGCCGTTCCGGCAACTGGCCGTAGATGCGGATGTTCGCCGAGGTGAAATCGCTGGCGGCGAGGAGCGCTTCCAGATGGGCTTCGATCGCGAGCGCGATGCGTTGGCGATGTGATACGTCGCCGGCTTGCTGAAGCTTCAGTTTGACCGCGTCGAACACCCTATGAAGGCCGATATCGAGCACCTCGTCGAGAATCGCTTCCTTGGAATCGAAATAGTAATAGATGCTGCCCGCCTTAATCTTCGCGAGTTGGGCGATCTGCCGCAGCGTGGTCGCGGAATAACCCTGTCGGCGAAACAATTTTGCGGCCGACTCGAGAATCAAGTCGCGGGATTTCTGGGATTTCGAGGCGCCGGCCTCCTCGATTAGCTTCTGCTGGCGGGCGTTCGGGGATTTTGTCTTTGAACGAGATCTGCTCACCGGCTGCCGGGCCGGGGAGGCGGCGCTGTCTGCTCGGGCTTTGCTTTTGGGGGATTGGGGACGACTGGATTTTTGTAACGTCCGCCGTCTCGCAGTCATGGTCTGGTCTTTTCCGATCGGCTTAAATGCGCTGACAACCAGCACTATCACGAGCCTATCACTCTAAGCCAGAGCAACCGATTCCGCCACTGCCCGTTGACAGGCAGCGGCGGTGTGTACCTCGCAGTGCTCACTCCCAGCTCAACGCACCGCCGTTCTGGTATTCGATCACGCGGGTCTCGAAGAAGTTCTTCTCTTTCTTCAGGTCCATCGCCTCGCTCATCCACGGGAAGGGGTTCTCGGTCTCGTCGAAGACCGGGCTCAGGCCAAGCTGGGCGCAGCGGCGGTTGGCGATGAAATGCATGTATTGTTCGCACAAGGCAGCGTTCAGGCCGAGGAAGCCGCGCGGCATCGTATCCCGGCCGTAAGCAGCTTCCAGTTCGGCGGCCTCGCGGATCATGCCGCGCAACTCGTCCTGGAAAGCCTTGGTCCAAAGATGCGGATTCTCGATCTTGATCTGGTTGATGACGTCGATTCCGAAGTTCAGGTGAATCGATTCGTCGCGCAGGATGTATTGATACTGCTCCGCGATACCGATCATCTTGGAGCGCCGCCCCAGCGACAATATCTGCGCGAAGCCGGTGTAGAACCACATGCCCTCGAAGATCACGTAGAAGGCAACGAGATCGCGCAGAAACGCCTGATCGGCCTCCGGCGTGCCGGTCTGGAAATCCGGATCGTCGAGATGCTGGGTATGCTTCAGCGCCCACGCCGCCTTGTCGGTGATGGAGGGCACCTCGCGATACATGTTGAACAGTTCACCTTCGTCCAGCCCGAGGCTTTCCACAATGTACTGGAAGGTGTGCGTGTGCACGGCTTCCTCGAACGCCTGCCGGAGCAGATACTGGCGGCATTCCGGATTGGTCAGGTGCCGGTAGATCGCCAGTACGATGTTGTTGGCGACGAGGCTCTCGGAAGCCGCGAAGAAGCCGAGGTTGCGCTTGATGGCGCGGCGCTCGTCCTCGGTCAGGCCGTCCTTCGATTTCCATAGCGCGATGTCGGCCTGCATCGAGACTTCGGTCGGCATCCAGTGGTTGTTGCAGCCGGAGAGATATTTCTCCCAGGCCCAGCGATATTTCAGCGGCAGAAGCTGATTCACGTCGGCGCGGCAATTGATCATCCGCTTGTCATCGACCGATACCCGGCTGCCGGATCGGTCGATGGTGCCAAGGCCGGTGACATCGGCCGGCGGAACCGTATCGGCAATAACCGCCGGATGCACGGTGCGTACAGGGGATGCAGTGGTGTCTGACCAGTCGAGCATTGTTTTCTTCCTTTGTTTTTACAGCCCGCTCACTGGCAAGCTTCGCAGGTGGGATCGTCGATGGCGCAGGCCTTGCCCCAGACTTCGCCATTGGCGTGACCGTTAGAACTGCCGTTCGCGGCGGATGCAGCGGGCACCGACGACGAGACCGCATTGAGCTTGCCGTCGGTGCCTTTCAGGGTCGATTTCTCGACATGGGTGGCCGAGCGCGAGCGCAGGTAGTAGGTGGTCTTCAGTCCGCGGGTCCACGCCAGCCGATACAGCGCATCGAGTTTCTTGCCGCTGGGGTTGGCGATGTAGAGGTTCAGCGACTGGGCCTGATCGATCCATTTCTGCCGCCGCGCGGCCGCTTCGATCAGCCATGCGCTGTCGATCTCGAACGCGGTGGCGTAGAGCGCCTTGAGGTCGTCCGGGATGCGATCGATCTGGCCGACGCTGCCGTCGAAATACTTCAGGTCCGAGATCATCACCTCGTCCCACAGCCCGCGTGCTTTCAGATCGTGCACCAGATGAGCGTTCACCACGGTGAAGTCGCCGGACATGTTGGATTTGACGTAGAGGTTCTGATAGGCGGGCTCGATCGACTGCGAGACACCGCAGATGTTCGAGATCGTCGCCGTCGGCGCGATGGCCATGGTGTTGGAGTTGCGCATGCCGGTCGTCATGACGCGCTGGCGTAGCGCGTCCCAATCGAGCCGGCTCGAACGGTCGAGATCGACCGGCGCGCCGCGCGCGTCGTCCAGAATGCGCATGGAGTCGAGCGGCAGAATGCCCTTCGACCACAGCGAGCCTTCGTAGGACGGATAACGGCCACGCTCGGCGGCGAGATCGACCGAGCCGGATATCGCCCAGTACGAGATCGCCTCCATGCTCTCGTCGGCGAAGGCGATCGCGCCCTCCGAGGCATAAGGCAGCCGCAGGATATTGAGCGCATCCTGAAAGCCCATGATGCCGAGACCGACCGGTCGATGCCGCAGATTGGAGCTGCGCGCTTCGGGGATGGTATAGAAATTGACGTCGAGCACGTTGTCGAGCATGCGCATCGCCGTCGTCACTGAACGGGCCAGATGCGCGTGGTCGAGTTTGCCGTCGGCGATGTGGTTGACGAGGTTGATCGAGCCGAGGTTGCACACCGCGACTTCGGTGCTCGATGTGTTCAGCGTGATCTCGGTGCACAGGTTGGACGAATGCACCACGCCGCAATGCTGCTGCGGCGAACGCAGGTTGCAGGGATCCTTGAACGTGATCCACGGATGGCCGGTTTCGAACAGCATGGTCAGCATGCGCCGCCACAGGTCGGTAGCGCGCAACTGCTTGGACACGCGCATCTCGCCGCGCGCCGCTTTTGCCTCATAGTGGGCGTAGCGCTCCGCGAAGGCCGTGCCGGTCAGGTCGTGGAGGTCGGGCGCTTCGTCGGGAGAGAACAGCGTCCAGATGCCATCCTGCTCGACCCGCTGCATGAACAGGTCCGGCACCCAGTTCGCGGTGTTCATGTCGTGGGTGCGGCGGCGATCGTCGCCGGTGTTCTTGCGCAGGTCGAGGAATTCCTCGATGTCGATGTGCCAGGTTTCCAGATAGGCGCAGACGGCGCCCTTGCGCTTGCCGCCCTGATTGACGGCGATCGCGGTGTCGTTCGCGACCTTCAGGAACGGCACCACGCCCTGGCTTTCCCCGTTGGTGCCCTTGATGTGCGCGCCGAGGCCGCGCACGCGGGTCCAGTCGTTGCCGAGGCCGCCGGCATATTTCGACAGCAGCGCGTTGTCCTTGATCGACTTGAAGATGCCGTCGAGGTCGTCCGGCACCGTGGTGAGGAAGCACGAGGAGAGTTGCGAGCGCGGCGTGCCCGCGTTGAACAGCGTCGGCGTCGAGGCCATGAAATCGAACGACGACAGCAGATCGTAGAACTCGATCGCCTTGCCTTCGCGGTCGATCTCGCGCAGCGCGAGGCCGCATGCGACGCGCATGAAGAACGCCTGCGGCAGTTCGAAGCGCGTGCCGTCCGCGTGCAAGAAATAGCGATCGTAAAGCGTCTGCAGTCCGAGATAATCGAATTGCAGGTCACGCTCGGGCTTCAATGCCGCAGCCAGGCGGTTGAGGTCGAAGCGCGCAAGCTCCGGATCGAGCAGTTCGTTGGCGATGCCGGTTTTTACATAGGCGTGGAAATACCCGGCGTAGCGCTCCGCCATTTCATGTTGCGTCGCCTGTTCGGCGTGGCCGTGGACGAAGCTCAGGGCTTCGCCGCGCAGCTTGTCGAGCAACAGGCGGGCGCTGACCTTGGCGTAATCCGGCTCGGTTTCCACCAGCGTGCGCGCGGCGAGGATCGGGGCGAGCGACAGTTCATCCTGGCTGATGCCGTCGTAGAGGTTGCGATGGGTTTCGGTCAGCACCGCTTCGGTCGAAACGCCGGACAGTTCGGCGCAAGCCTCGCCGACGATCGCGGCCAGACGCGCAAAGTCGAGCGCGATCAGCGCGCCATCGGCGGTTTTCATCCGCAGCGAGGGCGCGCTGATCGCAGCCTTCGCTTTGGCATTCGACTGGGCTTGCCGGGCGCGCTCCTGTGCACGTTCCTCGCGATAGAGCACATAGGCGCGGGCAACCTTGTGGTGCTCGCTGCGCATCAATGCCAGTTCGACCTGGTCCTGAACTTCCTCGATATGGAAGGTGCGGCCGGCATCGGCACGGCGGGTCAAGCTGGCGACGATCTGCTCGGTCAGGCCGGCGACGATATCGTGGACGCGGCGGGAAGCGGCGGCGCTGCTGCCTTCGGTGGCGAGGAAGGCCTTGGTCAGGGCGACGGTGATCTTCGAGGAGTCGAAGGGCGTCACCGCGCCGTTGCGGCGGATGATCTGATAGCCCGGTTCGGCCGATGGCTTTGAGGCCGCCGCGCTCGAGAGATGCGGCAGCGAGATGGGTCGTGTGGTTTCAGTGATAAGAGACATCGGCGTTCTAGCCCCAAGTTGCTGGGGGCAAAGGCCGAGCGGACTCGCGTGCGAAATGTCGTGGCGGAGGAAGCCCGCGGACACTGTCAAGCGATCCACCGGGACACCCCGCCCGAGGACGTTCATAGTGTCGCGGCAGGTCTCCTGGCTCGCGGGTCGTCGTTCTCGTCCCGTCTTCCCAAGGCCTCGCGGCCTCAGTGACATGTTCTGGACAAAGGAACTCGCCGCTAACAGTTGCGGGGGCAGCTCCGGCCTTGGCATACGCCGCACCGGCTTCCCTCTTAGCTCTCGATCTTGCGATTCGAGAGACCGTGACCACCACATTTAGTAGAACAATCGGATTTGGTGTCAACAGATCGCTCCGCAGTTTCGAAAATATCGTGAATAACGGGAATAACTGGGGTGAGGCGGCGGCACTCTTGGGGACGGCAAGCGCAAACGCTCTCGCGCCTCTGCCGAGGCCGAGCTTTGCCGGAGACCGCGCCCTCGAGAAGATGAGGGGTGGGGGCGCGCCGAGCGGCGCAAGGGTGGTTCTGGTCGCGATCCGCATCCGCCTTGCGAAGGGCGAAAGCGAAACCGCGCAACGCCTCTCGGCGCGCCCACCGCGGGATTTATGGCGCGAGGGATCGTGCTTCCGGGGACGTGGCGGCCGCATATGGCCTGAGCACGACGGGTTTCCCCGCCGCTCGCCTGTCCCGCGTCCAGCCGCAAAGCGGCAGGCTCCCGTAGTGGAGCCGGACGGGCACCCTCGGCCTCCGGGACCTTGCGTGCGAGGCAAGGGCGCGGACCCGCATCCTGCTCCACTTCAAGACGCCTCTAGAAGCGCCCCTTATGAACAGGACAGCGGCAATGATAAGCGAGGTTTCGGAAGCGGGGATAACTGTCCCTCACAATTCTTCGGCGGCGCGCGCCGGAAGGGATACAATGCGTTGATAGTTGGAGGCTTTTCATGAAGAAATTTTTTGCGCTGATGGTGCTTGGCGTCGCCACGATCGGCGCCGCGCGAGCCGACACGTCCGATCGCTTCTCCATGGGCGGCTGGATCGAGAAATTCCAGCCCGCCATCGATCAGGCCAACGCGACCGGCGAACTGTTTCGCATTCGCGGCCACTGCCAGTCGAACTGCACGCTGTTTCTCGGCGTGCGCAATGTCTGCGTCGAGCGCAGCGCGCAACTGCTGTTTCATGCCGGCCATGGCCGCGGCCCGAACCGTTATGTCGTCAACCAGAGTTCGACGCAGCGGATGCTGAATGCGTACAAGCCGAAGCTTCGGCAATACATCGTTGCGCACGGCTACATGAACAAGCTGGATTTCAGCGCGATCTCCGGCGCGCGGATCATCGACGAGTTCGGATACAAGGAATGTCCGCGGCGGTAATCAGCGCTACGCCAGCGATGCAACACCCTCGATCTCGATCAGCATCTTCGGATCGGGCAGTGCCTGCACCACGCAGGTGGTGCGCGCGGGATAGGGCGCGGGGCCGAACGCGCCGGCATAGAGCTTGTTCATCGTGGCCACGTCGGCGGCGCGCGTCAGCAGCACGTTGACCTTGACGAGATGGCGCATGGTGGCGCCGGCCTCCGTCAGCACGCGTGTGAAGTTGGTGATGACGTTGGCGAACTGCGCTTCGAAACCGTCGGGCAGCGCGCCCTTGTCATCGAAGCCGGGAATGCCGGAGATGAACAGAAGATCGCCGGTGCGCGCGGCGAAGGATAGCGGCGGGGCCTTGATGCCGGCCGGAGCCGGGAAATGCGTAATGGGCATGTAACGAACCTTATGTTGAACATCGCTGCGGCGGACGGAAACGATCCATCCGCCGCCGCAACTGCGTGGACTACAGTTCTTCGATCTGTACCTTGCGGAATTTGACGACCCCGGCATCGTTGACCTTGCCGGACGCATCCTTGTTGCCGAGGCCGTGCTGCAGCGCGATCTTGCCGGTTTCGAGCCTGGTGTCCTTGGCGCCGCTCACGGTGGTCTTGTCGTTCAGCTTCACGGTGAACACGCCATCCTTCACCGTGATGTCGTAGACGTTCCAGTGGCCGACCGTCTTCGGCATCGGATCGACCTTGGCGACGCCGACCACCGCGCCGGTGGCGTAGTCCTTCTCCGGGCGATCGTCCCAGATGTTGACCTCGTAGGCGTTCTTGCCGGTGATGTCTTTTGGGTCGGTGACGTGGACGAACACGCCGCTGTTGGCGTCCGGCCCCACCCAGAATTCCACGCGGATGCGGAAATTCCTGTAGTCCTTCTTCGTCACCAGAAAGCCGTTGCCCTTGTTCGCAACGGCTGCGCCATCCTCGACGCGCCAGTTGGCATTGCCGGACTGATCGAACGCGCTGAGATCCTTGCTGCTGCTGTCGAACAGTGTCGTCCATTTGTCCGCAGCCGGCGCAGGGCCTGCCGAGATAACGGTGACTGCGGCAAGCGCTAGCGCGATGGTGAAACGTCGTGACACGGCGCGGTCTGGCATGGCGTAGTCTGACATGGCGTTGTCTCCCGATCGATTGTTTTGCATTATTTTTTACAGGCGGGAGGCTAGCAAAGCCGCGCCGCGATGTCAGCAGGACCGGCCGTTGCAGCGCAAGGCGACGCCGCGCTCCGACCGGCCTACGCTTACTTGTTCTTCCTCAAAGAACCCGAACGCCAGTCTGGCAAGATGGAACAACAGATGGAGGAGAACTGCCATGCGTGCGCATCAGGTTATGACCAGAAACGTCATCACGGTTACTCCCGAAACGACGATCGCCGAAGCCGCAAGCAGGATGCTGCAGAACCACATCAGCGGGCTGCCGGTGCTGGACGACGCCGGCAAGCTGGTCGGAATCGTTTCCGAGGGCGACTTCCTGCGCCGGTTCGAGATCGGCACCCAGCGCAAGCGGCCGAAGTGGCTGGAATTCCTGGTCGGTCCCGGCAAGCAGGCGGCGGATTTCGTGCACGAGCGCGGACGAAAGATCGGCGAGGTGATGACGCGCGACCCGGTGACGGTCGGCGAGGAAACCGCGCTGGATGAACTGGTCCAGCTCATGGAGACGAAGCACATCAAGCGCTTGCCCGTCGTGCAGGACGGGCGGCTCACCGGAATCATCACCCGGGCCAACCTGATGCGCGCAGTCGTCAATCTGGCGCAGGACGTTCCCGATCCGACGGCCAACGACGATCACATTCGCGCGCGGATCACGCGGCTGTTGATGGAGGCCGACTGGCGCCCCGCCGCACTCGAAGTGACGGTGCGTGACGGCATCGTGCATCTGCACGGCCTGATCATCGACGAGCGCGCGCGTCAGGCCTGCAAGGTCGCCGCGGAGAACGTCGAGGGCGTCAAAGAGGTCCACGATCACCTGTGTTACGTGGATACGTGGTCGGGCTTCTATCTGGAATCGCCCGAGGATGTCGCGCGGCAAAAGGAGAGCGAGCGGCGGAAGTGAGACCGCGCGTGACCGGAGCTAGGCGTATCCGACCCAGCCCCTGAAGCTCAGGCCCGCATAGAACAGGCTGACGTTCGTGAATCCCGCTTCGCGCAGCATCGCTTCGTCTTCCTGCGGCGACAAGATCGACAGCCTGGTCGCGATCGCCTGCCTGGCGCTCGCTGCATTCGCCGGATCGGTGCCCGCGAATGCGACGTGACGGGCGATCCATATCGACCGCTCCGGCTCTTCCTGCGGAAAGCTGATATGCGCAACCACGAACGGTGCACCCGGCACAAGACGGCGATGGATCTGGCGCAGCGTCTCGAGGCGCTGATCGCGAGGCACGAAATGCAGCGTCAACAGGCAGACCGCGCCGTCGAACGGCCCCGGCGGTGCAGCCTCGACGGTGCCTTCCTGAAGATGAATCCGCGCGGCATGCGGTCCCACGATCTGCTTCGCCAGCCGAAGCATATCCGCCGATGGATCGACGCCGGTAAACGTCCAGCTGGGATGATCGTCGGCGAGCGCCTTCAACTCAAGCCCGCCGCCCGCGCCCAGCACCAGAACCTTTCCCTGCAAAGGAACGCGCTCCGCCAGCAGCATCGAGGTCATGCGATGCAGACCGGCGAAGCCGGGCACTTGCCGCGGCGGCCCTTCGGCGTAGGAATTTGCGTGGGTAGCATTGAAGGCGGTGGCGGGAGTGTTGGTCAAAGATTCACCTTCGTAGCCTGCATGCAATGAGGCGGAATGCGGGGATCTGCATGTTGTTTGATCGAGCGAGGTTACGGATTGTGCCACGCTTCATCCGGGCTACGCTTTCTCAGAAATCAATCCGCATCGACGCATTCAGACCGGTGCGCCAGACGTCGTCGATCTTGTAGGGCGTTATCGGTGTGATGCCGAGATTACCGCTTCTCGTATCGCCTGTTTCGAAGCCGCCAGTATAGCCGACCGACGCGTTCAAGCTTAACTCCGCATTTGGAGCGACCCTGTGGTGGAGTCCCGCGCCGACCTGAAATGCCGGACTCACTCGGGTATGGTTCGCCACATCGGAAAGAAAAAAACCTGTTCCGACGTCTGTTTCTACAACGTTCGACAACGAGTTGAACGAGACGCCCGCGCCAGCGCTGGCCCGAATGGATGTCGTCTCGGAAAGCGCAAAGTCATAGGCGATGTTGCCCATGATGACGTCGCTTCTGGCGGTTCCCTTGAAATCGGACGCGGCGCCGAGCAGAGGAAATGTTGCGTCCCAGCCTACGTCTCCCCAGACATGCTGGTAGCTGACAAATCCGGACAAGGCAGGACTGAATCTGTAACCGGCATGGCCGCCGATCCCCATGGTGTTGCCGAACTTGACGTTATCGACCACGCCGCCGCCAGCCCATGGAGCCCCGCCATCCGTCGTCTTGGACGATCCGGAGGCCGTTCCGCCCGAGAAATCGAGCCCGGCAAAGAAGTTCGTTTCGTCGGCGGCTGCGGGACCCGAAAGAAACGACGCAGCGACGATCGCTGGAATCAGCAATTTGAATGTCATGGTATTCCCTCAGACCCATGACCAGATTGCTCATTTATGGTTAACCAAACCTTGCTCGCGACCGCTGATCGCGCCTTTCGCCTGTCAGCCCCTCGCCAGCTGCATTCCATCCGGGCGGTGCGCCACGCGGCACCAATCCGGTGCCGCATGGCCGAGATATCGATGCAGGTTTCAGCCTGCAAAAGCTGCGGTGCGATTAAAACGCTTTATTGCTCTCCTTCACCGCATCCGCTTCGACATAGACATTGCCGCCCATCTCCTTGAACTTCTCACTCATCTGCGCCATGCCGTCCTCGATGGTGCCTTTCATCGTCATGCCGACGCCGCCGAGATTGAGCGCTGCCTTCTCGTTGTCGCCGAGCGTGGCGGCGTAGTCGCGCACGTCCTGCGTGATCTTCATCGAGCAGAACTTCGGGCCGCACATCGAGCAGAAATGCGCGACCTTGTGCGCGTCCTTCGGCAGCGTTTCGTCGTGGAACGACATCGCGGTGTCGGGATCGAGGCCGAGATTGAACTGATCCTGCCAGCGGAAGTCGAACCGTGCGCGCGATAGCGCGTCGTCGCGCAGTTGCGCGGCGGGGTGGCCCTTGCCGAGATCGGCGGCATGGGCCGCGATCTTGTAGGTGATGACGCCGACCTTGACGTCGTCGCGGTTCGGCAGGCCGAGATGCTCCTTCGGCGTCACGTAGCACAGCATCGCGCAGCCGAACCAGCCGATCATCGCGGCGCCGATGCCAGAGGTGATGTGGTCGTAGCCCGGCGCGATGTCGGTGGTCAAAGGCCCAAGCGTGTAGAACGGCGCCTCGCCGCACTCCTTGAGCTGTTTGTCCATGTTGATCTTGATCTTGTGCATCGGCACGTGGCCAGGGCCTTCGATCATCACCTGGCAGCCCTTCTTCCATGCGATCTGCGTGAGTTCGCCGAGCGTTTCGAGTTCGGCGAACTGCGCGCGGTCGTTGGCGTCCGCGATCGAGCCGGGGCGCAGGCCGTCGCCGAGCGAGAACGACACGTCGTATTGGCGCATCAGGTCGCAGATTTCCTCGAAGTGGGTGTAGAGGAAGCTCTCCTTGTGATGCGCGAGGCACCACTTCGCCATGATCGAGCCGCCGCGCGAGACGATGCCGGTGACGCGATTGGCGGTGAGGTGGATGTAGGGCAGGCGCACGCCGGCGTGGATGGTGAAGTAATCGACGCCCTGTTCGCACTGTTCGACCAGCGTGTCGCGATACAGTTCCCAGGTCAGCTTGACCGGGTCGCCGTCGCACTTTTCCAGCGCCTGATAGATCGGCACGGTGCCGATCGGGATCGGCGCGTTGCGCAGAATCCATTCGCGCGTGGTGTGGATGTTGCGGCCGGTGGAGAGATCCATCACGGTGTCGGCGCCCCAGCGGATCGCCCACACCATCTTGTCGACTTCCTCCTCGACCGACGACGTCACGGCGCTGTTGCCGATATTGGCGTTGATCTTGGTCAGGAAGTTGCGGCCGATGATCATCGGCTCCAGTTCGGCGTGGTTGATGTTGCACGGGATGATGGCGCGGCCGCGCGCGATCTCGTCACGGACGAATTCCGGCGTGATGAACGCCGGCACCGACGCGCCGAACGATTCACCGTCAGCCAGCGCAGTTTCGGCGCGCTCGAGCTGCTGCTTGCGGCCGAGGTTCTCGCGCTCGGCGACGTAAATCATTTCCTTGGTGATGATCCCGGCGCGGGCAAATTCGAGCTGCGTGATCTTCGCGTCGCCGACACCGCGCAGCGGTTTGTGATGCGCCTTGAAGGCAGCGGCCGCATGGCTGGCGCTGACATTGCCGTTGTCTTCCGGCTTGATGTTGCGGCCTTCGTATTCCTCGACGCCGCCGCGCTCCTTCACCCAATCAAGACGTGTGCGTGCCAGGCCGGCGTTGACGTCGATGATGACGTTCGGATCGGTATAAGGACCGGACGTGTCATAGACCGGCAGGTTCGGCTCTTTCGCTTCCGGCGACAGGATGATCTCACGCAGCGGCACGCGCAGGTCGGGCGCGGCTTCCGGGATCGCGTGAATCTTCCGCGACGAGGGCAGGCCACCGGTGGTCACTGCGGGAAGGGTGGTGTCCGGATTGGAGCGGATGTTCATGGCGTTTCTCCGGTTCGAGAGTTGTCGTTGGGGTTCAGTGAAAATAGCCGAGCAGGCAGAAGACCGCACCGATGACGATCCAGATGATCCCGGCAAGCGCCGACATGGCGCGGTGGTTCAGGAAGGCGCGCGCGCCCGAATACAGGAATGGCGGTTCGATCATGCGGATCGCGCCCGCGATGACCAGCAGCCAGCCGAATAGCGTGACCAGCACGCGCCAGTCCGAGGTCCAGACATTGTGCGTGAGCACGATGGCGAGCCCGGCCAGCATCACCATCATGCCCGCAAGAAACATCAGCCCGCGGTTCGCCAGAAAATCCTCGGCCATGGTGCGGAAACCCTGCCGGTTGAGCAGCACGGCGAGCCCCGCTACGATCATGACCGGGCCGATCAAGCGCGCGATGAAGATTGATGTTTGCATGACGGCACCTCATGCGGTTTCGGCCACCTGTTCGAGCCAGGCGCGGACGCGCGCGTCCGGATCGGCGCTCTGGGTGACGTCGCTGACAACGGCGATGGAGTCCGCGCCGGCTGCGAAAATTTCGGCGGCCTGTTCGAGCTTGATCCCGCCGATGGCAATCAGCGGAATGTCGCCGACGCGTTTCTTCCATTCGGTGATCTTCGGAATGCCTTGCGGCGCGAACCGCATCGACTTCAGCGTGGTCGGGAAGATCGGGCCCAGCGCCACGTAATCGGGATTGGCGCGCAGCGCGGTTTCCAGTTCCGCGTCGTCGTGGGTCGAGATGCCGAGGGTCAGGCGCGCGTTGCGGATTTCGCCGAGGTCGGCTTCGGCCAGATCTTCCTGGCCGAGATGCAGATGCTGCGCGCCAGCGACGATGGCTGCGCGCCAGTAGTCGTTGACCACGAGTTTCGTAGGCGTGCCCTTGGTGGCCTCCAGTGCGTCGCTGACCAGTTGCAGGGCTTCGGAGTCGTTCAGTTCCTTGGCGCGCAGCTGGATGGTGCCGACGCCGAGCGCGGTCAGGCGTTTGACCCACTTCAGCGAGTCGACCACGGGATAAAAGCGATCAGGATACGGCATGCCAGAACGGTGTCCCTACCACGGGGGTTGAAGGAGAAGCGAAGTCGCGCGAGTCCATGAGGCCGGCATCGTAAGCGGTGCGTCCGGCTTCGACGCCGAGCCGGAAGGCATTGGCCATCGCCACCGGATCGGCGGCCTTGGCGATGGCGGTGTTGAGCAGCACGGCGTCGTAACCGAGTTCGAGCGCTTGCGCGGCATGGCTCGGTGCACCGAGCCCGGCGTCGACGACCAGCGTGATATCGGGCAGGCGGTCGCGCAGCAGCCGCAACGCATCCCGATTGGTGATGCCCTTTGCGCTACCGATCGGCGCGGCCCACGGCATCACCACCTTGCAGCCGGCATCGACCAGCCGCAGCGCGACGCCGAGGTCTTCGGTGCAATAGGGGAACACCTCGAAGCCGTCCTTGATCAGGATCGCTGCCGCTTCGACCAGGCCGACCACGTCCGGTTGCAGCGTATCGTTGTCGGCGATCACTTCGAGCTTGATCCAGGAGGTGCCGAACAGTTCGCGTGCCAGTTTTGCCGTGGTCACGGCTTCGCGCACGGTCTTGCAGCCCGCGGTGTTGGGCAGCACCGTCACGTCCAGTTCGCGGATCAGCGACCAGAACGCATCGCCGGTCTTGCCGCCGGCAGCTTCCCGGCGCAGCGACACGGTGACGATCTGCGCGCCGGAAGCGCGGATCGCTTCCTGCATGATCGCCGGCGAGGGATACAAAGCCGTGCCGATCAAGAGGCGGGACTCGAATTCGCGGTCGTAGAATTTCACCATAGGTTTTCTCTCTGCGGCTTCGTCATCCTGAGGTGCGAGGAGCGCAGCGCCGAGCCTCGAAGGATGAGTCCATGCCGCCGTCGCCCTTCGAGGGCCGCCGAAGGGGCGGCCACCTCAGGGTGACGGCTATGCTGATGATTTGTCATCCTCACCCTCCCTGCCGCGGCGTGATGATCTCGATTTCGTCGCCGGCCTTCAGTTCGGTGTCGGCCCAGCGGCTTTTCGGCAGCACGTCGAAATTCACCGCGATGGCGAAATGCGTGCCCTCGTAGTCGAGTTCGGACAGCAGCGCGTCGATGCGCGACGACGCGATCTCGCGCTGCTCGCCGTTGACGATCACGCGCATTGCATCACCTCGTTATCGATCGCGCCGCGTTGCAGGTAGCCGAGCGTGAGTTCGGCCAGTGCGGGCGCGAGCAGGAAGCCGTGACGGTAAAGCCCGTTCACCGCGATGCGCTGTCCTTCGATCGCGATGCGCGGCAGGTTGTCCGGAAAGGCCGGGCGCAGGCCGGAGCCGATCTCGACGATGCGCGCTTCGGCAAAGGCCGGATGCACCGCATAGGCGGCGCTGAGCAGTTCGAGCGCCGAGCGGACGCTGACGCCGGAATCCTCGCGCTCGATCGAGGTGGCGCCGATCATGAAGCGGTTGTCCTCGCGCGGGATGATATAAAGCGGCCAGCGCGGATGCATCAGCCGCACCGGGCGCGACAATTCGATCTCGCCGGTCTCGACAATGATCTCCTCGCCCTTGACGCCGCGAAGATCGGGAAAGGTGTCGCGCGCCGCGAGGCCCCGGCAATCGATGACGATGCCGGGCGTATCCTTCGCCTGCTGCTCGGAGTGAAATTCGATTGCTCCCCCGGCGGCGCGAATGCGGTCGAAAATCTGCGGCAGCACGCGGCGCGGCTCGACATGGCCTTCGTCGGGGAAAAACAGCGCTTCGCGGAAACGGCCGTCGAGCGACGGCTCGATCTCGTCGATATCTTCGACGCCAAGGCGGCGGTGATTGATCGTCATTCGCGCAAAGCGCTCGTAGTCGGCGCGATCGCGCGCATGCGCCACCACCAGCGAGCCCTGGAATCGGGCCTCCGGAACCTGCTCGCGCCACAGCGCCAGCGAACGCTCGCCAAGCCGCGTGATCGTGGGTTCCGAACCTTCCGCCTCGCAATAGGGCGCGAGCATGCCGCCGGCCCAGTGGCTGGCCGCCTGCGCCATCGCCGGACCGCTGCGTTCGTGCAGCTTCACTGCGAAACCGGCCTCGGCGAGAAGCAACGCGTGCCACGCGCCAGCGATGCCCGCACCGATCACGGTGACGGGTTGCTGCTGCATAGAATGATGTGTGGCGTTATCTTGCTGAACCATCCCTGTCCCTTCGCCGGCATGACCCGGATCAGGTTCAAAGGGTCACCGCGCTTTCGCATGTGCGATATGGCGGTATCTCAGCTCCCTGCCGGAGCACCCCTCGGAACGTCTCTAATGTAAGCCGCCCGACGACCGTGTCAACGCGGCATTCTCGCCAAGCGGCCATGTGCGAAAGGCGGGCCGATGCTTCCGCAAGTGGAGCAGGAATGGGATCGTCAGTAATGCGGCGGCGGCTCGTGCGCGCCGCGTTCGCTGATCGTGTTTTCCGCCTGCTGCAGGCGATCTGCGAGACCGGTCATTCGCCGCGTCAGCGCATCGATCTGCTTCCACTGCTCGGTGACGGTCTTGTTGAGCGTCTCGATGGTTTCGTCCTGATAGGTGAGGCGCGTTTCCAGTGCATCGATGCGGGCGCCCAGCGTGTCGTTGTTACTCATGCCGGTCGGTGTCCTCTGAAGATGCGGAGCGCGGGCGCTCGACGAGATTGTGGCCGAGCGCGCCGCGCTCGTCGAAGACGAAGCATTCGCCCTTCCAGCGGCTGTCGGACTCCGGCACGCTTTCGAGATATTTCAAGATGCCGCCCTTCAGATGGAAGACCTGTTCGAATCCGTGCGCGAGCAGGTAGGAGCTGGCTTTCTCGCAGCGGATTCCGCCGGTGCAGAACATCGCGATCTTCCTGTGCTTGTCCGGATCGAGCTGGCGCGCGACGAATTCCTTGAACTGGCCGAAGCTTCGGATTTCAGGATCGATCGCACCGTCGAACGTTCCCATCTCCACTTCGAACTGGTTGCGGGTATCGATCAGCAGCGTGTCATCCGCCGCGATCAGGTCGTTCCAGTCCGCGGCATCCACATAGGTGCCGACCTGCCGGTTCGGATCGGTGTCGGGATCGCCGAGGGTGACGATCTCTTTTTTCAGGCGAACCTTCAGCCGCTGGAACGGCATCTCGGCGGCCGTGGAGAATTTGAGTTCGAGATTGTTCAGGCGGCCGGCGAACAGCGCATCCCGATCGCGAAGTTGTTTGATCAGATTGTCGATGGCGTCGCGCTCGCCCGCGACCGTGCCGTTGATGCCTTCGCTGGCGAGCAGCACCGAACCCTTGATGCCGAGGTTGGCGCAGCGGTCGCACAACGGCGTGCGCAACTCCCGGAAATCCGGCAAGCGAACGAACTGGTAAAATGCGGCAACCGTGAAATTCATGGGTTGGGGTTTACCAGCGCCAATGGCTTCGGAAAACCCGTCCGCATGAGAATTCCGGACTGGATGAATAACCTGATCGCTTGCGCTCTCCCAGTCATAGAAAAGACCGGCCTCGCGAAAGGCCGGTCTTTCAGGTGGGGCGGAGCGGCTCCGCCCGTTCATCGGTCTATGACGTCGAACTACAGTTTCTTGTTGGCGAATTCGGCGGCCTTGTTGGCGGCATCCTTTGCCGCCTGTTTGGCATCGCCCAGCGCCTGCTGGCCATGGCCCTTGGCCTCCTGCATGGCGCCTTCGCCCTTCATCTTGTCGGAACCGACGGCTTCGCCGATACCCTGCTTGGCCTTGCCGATGGCTTCGTTGGCCGCGCCTTTGATCTTGTCGGTCGTACTACTCACAACACTCTCCATGATTTACTTGCTTCGTGGAGATAACGATCCCGTCTGCGGATCGTTCCGGCACGATCCTTCGATCCCCTGCGATCCGACGTTGCGTGCTGCGAACGGCAGCCATGAATCCAGTGTTCCCGATTGACGTTGCCCGCAAATATCGATCGTCATAATGATGACGTTCCTGTGGCTCCGCGCGCCACGGCAACAAGAACAGGGGGGTCTCATGAACCAGTCGGATCGTCTGCAAACTTCCGCTTCCGCGAAGTCGGAACTCGAGCTCAGCACCATCAGGGCGATTTCCTGGCGGATCATTCCCTTCCTGATCTTCGCTTACTTTTTCTCCTATCTCGACCGCGTCAATCTCGGCTTTGCCGCGTTGACGATGAACGCCGAACTGAAGTTCTCGCCGCTGGTGTTCAGCTGGGGCGCGGGCATTTTCTTCATCGGCTATTTCCTGTTCGAAGTGCCGAGCAATCTGGCGCTGGAGAAATTCGGCGCCAGCCGCTGGATCGCGCGCATCATGGTGACGTGGGGCATCATCTCGGCGCTGATGGCGCTGGTAAACGGGCCGTGGAGTTTCTACATCCTGCGCTTCCTGCTCGGCGTCGCCGAAGCCGGCTTCTTTCCCGGCATCATTCTGTATCTGACCTATTGGTATCCGGCGGAATATCGCGCGCGTTTCCTCGCCGCGTTTGCCATTGCCGTGCCGGTCTCCACCGTGATCGGCGCGCCGATCTCGGGACTTCTGCTCGGGCTCGACGGTGCGATGGGGCTCAAGGGCTGGCAGTGGTTGTTCATTATCGAGGGTATCCCGTCGCTGCTGCTCGGCGTGATGAGCTGGTTCTATCTCACCGACAAGCCCGCCAAGGCCGATTGGCTGACCAGTGAGCAGAAGGCGTGGCTGGCGTCGCGCCTCGATGCCGAGATCACGGCCAAAGAGACCAGCAAGCACATGTCGCTGGGGCAGGCGCTCGGTTCGCCGCGGGTGCTGACGCTGAGCCTGATCTATTTCGGCTTCGTCGGTGCGCTCTACGGAATGCAGTTCTGGCTGCCGCAGATCGTCAAGGCGTTCGGCTTCAGCAATGCGCAGACCGGATTCGTCACCGCAGTGCCGTATCTGTTCGGTTCGGTCGCCATGGTGTTGTGGGCGCGGCATTCCGACAAGACGCGCGAGCGGGTGTGGCATGTCGCGTTACCATTGTTCCTGACGGCGGCTGCGCTGTTCGCATCCGGCTATCTCCAGGATCCGGCCATCACCATGGTCATCCTGACCCTGGCGGCGATCGGTACCTTCTGTACGTTCGGGGTGTTCTGGACCTTGCCGACCGCATGGCTGACGGGGACTGCCGCTGCCGGCGGCATCGCGCTCATCAACTCGATCGGCAATCTCGCCGGCTTCGGCGGCCCGTATCTGATCGGTTGGGTCAAGGAGACGACCGGAAGCACTGCCCACGGCCTGCTGGTGCTGGCGATCCTGCCGCTGATTGCCGGCATACTGGTCGTTATCGGCAAGCACGAAACACGCGACGAGTTCGCGGCACCTGTGGAGGCGAAATAGATCGAGATGGACCGATTTCCCGGCCGAGGTGAGGCCGGGCAACCGATCTTGGAGTCTTCGAAATGACGGATGTTGCCTAAAGAATGTTCACTGATGAATATTGATAATCGTCACTCAACATAGTATGTTGCCTCGTGCTTTAGTCAGCCGAGGAACTGCAAGATGCTGCTCCGTTCGTTTTTCCAGAGCTATTCCAGGGTTTTAGTCGCCCTCATCATCGCCGCTTCGGCGATTGCCCTGGCCGGGTGCGATCAATCCACCGCAGAGAAATCCGAGCCGACGCGGCCGGTTCTGGTGACCACCGTGCATTATCAGCCGCTCGCACCCGAGCGGAGTTTCGTCGGGACCATCCGGCCCCGGATCGAAACCGATATGGGTTTCCGGGTCGCCGGCAAGGTCGAAAAGCGTCTCGTCGAGGTCGGTCAGATCGTTGACGTCGGGCAGCCGCTGGCGACGCTGGATCAGGTCGATCTCAAGTTGCAGGCTGAGCAGGCGCAGGCCGAGCGCACCGCCGCGACCGGCGTGCTGGCGCAGGCAAGCGCGGCCGAAACGCGGGCCAAGGAATTGCGCGCGAAGGGCTGGTCCACCGACGCGCAACTGGATCAGGCCAAGGCGGCTGCAGACGAGGCACGGGCGAGGCTCAATCGCGCGGAACGCTCCGTCGAACTCACCAACAACAGCCTGTCCTACGCGACGCTGGTCGCCGACACGCGTGGCGTGGTGACGGCGACGCTGGTCGATCCCGGCCAGGTGATGGCCGCCGGGCAGACCGCGATCCGCGTGGCGCGGATTGCGGAAAAGGAAGCCGTGGTTGCGGTCCCCGAAACCCTGATCGGGCGTGCGCGCGACGGCATCGCGAGCGTTACGCTGTGGTCGGAGCCGGGCAAGAAATATACGGCGAAGCTGCGCGAAATCGCGCCGCAGGCCGATCCCGCGACGCGCACCTATCTGGCGAAATTCTCGCTGCCGGATGCCGACGACAAGGTCGCGCTCGGGATGACCGCGACGCTGACGCTGTCGGACCGCAATACCGAACGCGTGGCGCAGTTACCGCTGTCGGCGCTGTTCAGCCAGGGCGAAGCGCCTTCCCTCTATATCGTCGACGATGCTGGCAAGGTCTCGCTGCGGCCGGTCACCGTGAAATCCTACGGCGCCGACGATGTCGTCATCACCGGCGGCGTCGACGAAGGCGCCAAGGTGGTGACGCTCGGCGTGCAGAAACTCGATCCGGCCGAAAAGGTACGGGTCGTGTCGTCGCTTTCGTTCTGAAATCCGATTGCTCTCAACTGACGCTGCGAGGCTCGCCATGCGACGGTTCAATCTTTCAGCCTGGGCTGTAGGTCATCCGACACTCATTCTGTTCCTGATCGTGATGCTCGGCGTCGCCGGCTTCTTCTCCTACGAACGGCTGGGGCGTGCGGAGGACCCGTCCTTCACCATCAAGCTGGTGGTGGTATCGGCGATCTGGCCCGGTGCGACCGCCAAGGAAATGCAGGAGCAGGTCGCCGATCCGATCGAGAAGAAGCTGCAGGAACTACCGTATTTCGACAAGGTACAGACCTATTCGAAGCCATCCTTCACCGCGATGCAGGTGTTCTTCAAGGACAACACGCCGGCGAAGGAAGTCCCCGAACTGTTCTATCAGTTGCGCAAGAAGCTGTCGGACATTCGCGGCGACCTGCCGCAAAATCTGGTCGGGCCGAACGTCAACGACGAATACGGCGACGTCGATTCCGTTCTTTACATGATGACGGGAGAGGGCGCGGATTACGCGCAACTCAAGAAGGTGGCGCAAGCCCTGCGGCAGCGCCTGCTCAAGGTCGACGGCGTCACCAAGGTCAATCTCTACGGCACCCAGGACGAGAAGATCTTCGTCGAGTTCTCGCATGCCAAGCTGGCGACGCTCGGCATCGCGCCGCAGGCGATCTTCGATTCACTGGCCAAGCAGAATGCGGTGGTGCCTGCCGGTACCGTCGAAACCTCGTCGCAGCGCGTGCCGTTACGCGTCACCGGCGCGCTCGACGGCGCCAAGGCGGTGGCGGAAACGCCGGTCGAGAGCAACGGGCGCGTATTCCGCCTCGGCGATATCGCGAACGTGACACACGGTTTCGTCGATCCCGCGAGCTTCAAGATCCGGCAGAAGGGCAAGGCCGCGCTCGGCATCGGTGTCGTCACCGCGAAGGGCGCCAACATCCTCGAACTCGGTGAGGATGTGAAGAAGGCGACCGCCGAATTCATGAACACGGTGCCGCAGGGCATCGAGATCGAGCAGATCGCGGATCAGCCGCTGGTAGTCAAGCATGCGGTGGGCGAGTTCGTGCACTCCTTCATCGAGGCACTGGTGATCGTGCTGTTCGTCAGCTTCCTCGCGCTCGGCTGGCGAACCGGAATCGTGGTTGCTTTGTCTGTGCCGCTGGTGCTGGGGATCGTGTTCATCGTGATGAATGCGATGTCGCTCGACCTGCACCGCATCACGCTCGGTGCGCTGATCATTGCCTTGGGGCTTCTGGTCGATGACGCCATCATCGCCGTCGAGATGATGGTGGTGAAGATGGAGCAGGGCTGGGACCGCATGCGCGCGGCCTCGTTCGCCTGGGAATCGACCGCGTTTCCGATGCTGACCGGCACGCTGGTGACGGCGGCGGGGTTCCTGCCGATCGGCTTCGCCAATTCGTCGGTGGGTGAATATGCCGGCGGCATCTTCTGGATCGTCGCCATTGCGCTCGTCGCATCGTGGTTCGTCGCGGTGATCTTCACGCCCTATATCGGCGTCAAGCTGCTGCCGGACTTCGTCAAGGCGGGCAAGCATAATCACGATCCGCACGCGATCTACGAGACGCGGATGTATCGCGGCCTGCGCCGGGTGATCGAGTGGTGCGTGCAGCACCGGATCAAGGTGGTGGCGGCGACCGTCGGCATCTTCATCGCATCGATTGCCGGCTTCGCCCATGTACAGCAGCAGTTCTTCCCGCTGTCGGAACGGCCGGAACTGTTCTTCCAGCTTCGCCTTCCGGAAGGCACCGCCTTTGGCGTTACCATGAAGGCAACCAAGGAAGCCGAAAAGCTTCTCAAGGACGACAAGGATATCGCGACCTATACGGCGTATGTCGGGCAGGGCTCGCCGCGCTTCTGGCTCGGGCTCAATCCGCAACTGCCGAACGAGTCGTTTGCCGAGATCGTGGTGGTCGCCAAGAACGTCGAGGCGCGCGAGCGAATCAAGGCGCGGATCGAAAAGGCGGTGCATGAAGGTGCGCTGTCGGAGGCCCGCGTGCGTGTCGACCGCTTCAATTTCGGGCCGCCGGTGGGCTTCCCGGTACAATTCCGCGTGATCGGCCCGGACACCCACAAGGTGCGCGAGATCGCCTACAAGGTGCGTGACGTGATGCGGGGCAATCATGACGTGATCGATCCGCATCTTGATTGGAACGAGCAGACCCCGGCCCTGAAGCTGGTCGTCGATCAGGATCGCGCCCGCGCGCTCGGCCTGACGCCGCAGGACGTCTCGCAGGCGCTGGCCATGCTGATTTCCGGCGCCCCCGTGACGACGGTGCGTGACGGCATCGAGAAGGTGGAGGTCGTGGCCCGTGCCGTTCCGGGCGAGCGGCTCGACCTCGACCACATCGGCGACCTGACGGTGACGACGCGGGGCGGCATCGCCGTTCCGCTGTCGCAGATCGCCAAGGTCGAATACGGACACGAGGAGCCGATCCTGTGGCGCCGCAATCGCGACATGGCGATCACGGTGCGCAGCGATATCGTCGACGGTGTGCAGGCGCCCGACGTCACCAACGCGATCTGGCCCAAATTGCAGGGAATTCGAGACAGCCTGCAGCCCGGCTACCGGATCGAAATGGGCGGTGCGATCGAGGAATCCGCGAAGGGCAATGCCTCGATCTTCGTGCTGTTCCCGCTGATGGTCATTACCATGCTGACCTTGCTGATGATCCAGCTGCAAAGCTTCTCGCGGCTGGTGCTGGTGTTCCTCACCGCACCGCTCGGCATCGTCGGGGCCTCGCTGGGGCTCAATGTCGCCAGCCAGCCGTTCGGCTTCGTGGCGCTTCTGGGCCTGATCGCATTGGCCGGCATGATCATGCGTAACGCGGTGATCCTGGTCGATCAGATCGAAACCGATGTGAGTCATGGACTGACCCGCCGCGAGGCCATCGTGGAGGCCACCGTGCGCCGCGCCCGGCCGGTGGTGCTGACCGCGCTGGCGGCGATCCTGGCCATGATCCCGCTGTCACGCTCGGCGTTCTGGGGGCCGATGGCGATCACGATCATGGGAGGCCTGTTCGTTGCGACCTTCCTGACGTTGTTGTACCTGCCGGGCCTCTATGCGCTCTGGTTCAGGAAGAGCCTCGACGAGAGCGGGCCGGCCGAACAGCCCGCGCCGGTACCGGATCATCCGGGCGATGCACAACTTGCTTTTCCGCTTGCCGAGGCAGCGGAATAATTGAAGATTGTAAGTAACATGACGATGCTCTCAGATAACGTCGAAGCCGATACGCGGGAGCGGATTCTCCTTGTGGCGGAGAAGCTGTTTCGCGAGATCGGCTACCAGAAGACCACGGTCGCCGACATTGCCAAGATGCTCAAGATGAGCCCGGCCAATGTCTATCGCTTCTTCGATTCGAAGAAGGCGATCCACGCCGGTGTGGCGCGGCGGCTGATGGGTGAGGTCGAAGACGTCGCGGATGTCATTGCCGCCAAGTCGTGGTCCGCGACCGAGCGCTTGCGCGAATTGCTGACGACCGTTCATCACATGAATGCGGAACGTTATGTCGGCGACTCGAAGCTTCATGAGATGGTCGCGATCGCCATGGAGGAGGACTGGGACGTCTGCAAGGTGCATATCGAGCGCATCGTCGTCACCATCGCCGAGGTGATTGCGGACGGCGTGGCCAAGGGTGAGTTTCAGGTGGCGGATGTGCAGCTCGCGGCGCTCTGCACCTGTACCGCGATGATCCGTTTCTTCCATCCGCAGATGATTGCGCAGGCGGCCCACAAGCCGGGGCCGTCGCTTGACCAGATGATCGATTTCGTGCTGGTGGGATTGGCCCCACATCGCCACACGAAATAATCAGGGTTCAGGCTACATGAGCGACGTCCGTTCAAGCGATCCGGATACGCGAGATCTGCATTTCTACGAGCCGGCCAATGGCCACGGCATGCGCCACGATCCGTTCAACGCAATCGTCGGACCGCGCCCGATCGGCTGGATTTCGTCGTGCGACGCCAAGGGCAACGTCAACCTCGCGCCCTACAGCTTCTTCAATGCCTTCAATTATCATCCGCCGCTGATCGGCTTTTCGTCGACCGGGTGGAAGGACACCGTCGCGAATATCCAGGAGACCGGCGAGTTCGTCTGGAATCTCGCCACCATGGATATCGCACAAGCGATGAATGCGACCTCCGCGACTGTGCCGCATGAGGTGGATGAATTCGGGCTTGGCGGACTGACGAAACTGCCGAGCCGTATCGTCAAGCCGCCGCGGGTCCGCGAAAGCCGCGTCACCTTCGAATGCAAGCTGTCGGAAATCATCCAGCTCAAGGGCGCCGACGGCAAGAAGGCGGAAGCCTGGCTGACGCTTGGCGAAGTGGTCGCGGTGCACATCGACAAGGCACTGATCAAGGACGGCGTCTACCAGACCGCGGAAGCGCATCCGATACTGCGCGCCGGCCGCATGGGCGACTATATCGAAGTGCGGCCCGACGCCATGTTCGAGATGGTGCGGCCGAAATAACCCTTTGACGATGCAGCCGATGCGGCACTTGGACGCTCGCATTACCGGAACCGTTATCTCCCGACGGCGTTAATCTCCGGTCGCGTCGATCCGTTAATTTCGCTTTATTTTCAGCATGAAGCGTAGGGTGAATTCCGGATATTGCTGCTAGGATATCGCCTGCTTCACGCGGCGTCGGTGTGCCGCGCCGTCGCACCGTTCAGGGAGAGCATCGTCATGAGCTCGTCTTCGTTTCGCCGTGACTATCTGACCAAGCCGATCTTCTCATGGGCGAAGGGCGTCCTGCCGTCGATGTCCGACACCGAGCGCGAGGCGCTCGAGGCCGGCGACGTGTGGTGGGATGCCGATCTGTTCACCGGCAATCCCGACTGGTCGAAGCTGCTCGCGACCGCGCCTGCAGCGTTGACCGCGGAAGAACAGGCTTTCCTCGACGGTCCGGTCGACAAGCTCTGCGCGATGCTCGACGACTGGAAGATCAACTGGGAGCTGCGCGATCTGCCGCCGGAAGTGTGGGACTTCGTCAAGCGCGAAAAATTCTTCGGCATGATCATCCCGAAGGAATTCGGCGGCCTCGGATTCTCACCCTACGCGCATTCGGAAGTGGTGCGGAAGATTTCGTCGCGCTCGCTGGTGGCGGCCGTCACGGTGATGGTGCCGAATTCGCTCGGGCCGGGCGAACTGCTGATGCGCTTCGGCACCAAGGAGCAGCAGCAAAACTGGCTGCCGCGGCTCGCCGATGGGCGGGACATTCCGTGCTTCGGTCTCACCAGTCCGGAAGCAGGCTCCGATGCGGCGTCGATGATCGACACCGGCATCATCTGCAAAGGCAATTTTGAAGGGCGCGAAGTGATCGGCCTGCGGCTGAACTGGCACAAGCGCTATATCACGCTCGGCCCGGTCGCGACGCTGCTCGGGCTGGCGTTCAAGGCTTACGATCCGGAGCATCTGGTCGGATCGCAGGAAGACCTCGGCATCACCGTCGCGCTGATCCCGACGCATCTCGAAGGCGTCAGGATCGGCCACCGCCATTTGCCGGCGATGCAGGTGTTTCAGAACGGCCCGAACTGGGGCCACGACGTTTTCATCCCGCTGGATTACATCATCGGCGGCAAGGAACGGCTGGGGCAGGGCTGGACGATGCTGATGACGGCGCTGGCCGCCGGCCGGGGCATTTCGTTGCCGTCGCTCTCGGCGGCGGGTGCGGCCTATGCCGCGCGCACCACCGGCGCCTATGCGCGGATCCGCGAGCAGTTCAACGTGCCGATCGGCAAGTTCGAGGGCATCGAGGAGCCGCTGGCGCGGATCGCCGGCACGGCCTATCTGCTCGATGCCGCCCGGCGGCTGACCTGTGCTGCGCTCAACCAGGGCAATCATCCGGCGGTGATTTCCGGAATCATGAAGCTGCATGCAACTGAGCGGATGCGCCTCGCCATCGACGACGCCATGGACATCCACGGCGGCAAGGCGGTGATCGACGGGCCGCAGAATTATCTCGGCAATCTCTATCGCGCCGTGCCGGTGGCCATCACCGTCGAAGGCGCGAATATCCTGACGCGCAACCTGATCGTGTTCGGACAGGGCGCCATTCGCGCGCATCCCTATCTCCTGGATGAGATGAATGCGTTGAGCGAGCCGGACAAGACGAAAGGTCTCGACGCGTTCGATACGGCGTTCTGGAAACATGTCGGTCACAGCATCACGAACCTGTTCCGGGCGTGGGGCCGGAGCTGGACCGGCGGCTTGTTCGCGCCCGCGCCGGATGCCGGGGCGGCCACGCAATACTATCGCCAGTTGTCGCGTTATTCCTCGGCCTTTGCGCTGTGCGCCGACATGGCGCTGCTGACGCTCGGCGGCGCGCTGAAGCGCAAGGAAATGCTGTCAGCGCGGTTCGGCGATATCCTGTCGGAACTGTATCTGCTGTCCGCCGCGCTGAAGCGCTGGCAGGACGAAGGCCGCCAGGGCGCCGATTTGCCAGCGCTGCAATGGTGCATGGCCAGCGGCTTCCGCACCATCGAGAACCGCTTTGCCGAAATTCTCGCGAACATGCCCAATCGCTTCGTCGCCGCGATCCTGAAGTTCGTGGTCCAGCCGTTCGGCGCGCGCGTGCTCGGCCCGTCGGATGCGGTGGTGCATCGCTGCGCGCAACTGGTGCTCGAGCCGTCGGATGCGCGCGATCGGCTGACGCCGAATCTGTCGCATATCGACGACGATCGCGGTGTCGCGCGACTGGAGAAGGCTTTCCTGCTGGTGACTGCGGCGGAGGATATCGCCAAGCGTCTGCGCGCGGCGCGTCTTCACGACTGGCACGAGGCGGTGAAACAGGGCGTCATTACGCAAATGGAAGGCGAGCAACTCGAAGCTGCGCATGCGGCCGTGGCGCAGGTGATCGAGGTCGACGATTTCGCACCCGAGGAATTGTCGCCGGGCTACCGGAAGCCCGCCGAGGTACATCAGTTCTTCCAGGATCTCGGTTCGACGCGGGCGGCAGGCTGATGGCGCGTCCGGTTTATATTGTCGACGGCAGCCGCACGCCGTTTCTGAAAGCACGCAGCGGTCCGGGACCGTTCACTCCGGTCGATCTTGCCGTGCAATGCGGACGGCCGCTGCTGGCACGGCAACCGTTCGCGCCGACCGCGTTCGATCAGGTGATCCTCGGTTGCGTCAACGTCATCGCGGACGAGATGAATCCGGCGCGGGTCGCGGCGCTGCGGCTCGGCATGGGCGAAGCGATGGTGGCGTTCACCGTGCAGATCAATTGCGGCTCCGGCATGCAGTCGATCGACACCGGCTATCGCTACATCCGCGACGGCAATGCGAACCTGATCCTGGCCGGCGGCGCGGAAGCGCTGAGCCACGCGCCGCTGGTGTGGCCGCAGCAGGGAGTGCGCTGGTTCGCCGGACTTGCAGGCGCGAAAGGCATCCTTGCCAAGGCCGCAGCAATTGCGAAGGCACGGCCGGCCTATTTCAAGCCGATCATCGGGCTGGAACGCGGCCTCACCGATCCGATCACCGAACTGAACATGGGGCAGACTGCAGAAGTGGTCGGGCATCTGTTCGACATCACCCGTGCGCAGTCCGACGCCTATGCGGTTGAAAGCCACAAGCGACTCGCCAATGCGCAGGCGCAGGGCTGGCTGAAGAATGAAGTCGAAACCGCCTTTGCGCGCGACGGAAAATTCTACGATCACGACGATGGCGTGCGGCCCGACTCGACGGTCGAAAAACTTGCGGCATTGAAGCCGGTGTTCGAGCGGCCGTGGGGGCAGGTGACGGCGGGCAATTCCTCGCAGATCACCGACGGTGCGTGCTGGACCATTCTGGCGTCGGAGGAAGCCGTCGCCAAACATGGATTGACGCCGAAGGCCGTGATCGTCGACAGCCAGTGGTCGGCGCTCGATCCCAGCATCATGGGGCTCGGTCCGGTGCTGTCGGCCACCGAACTGCTCAAACGTCACAGCCTGTCGTTGCAGGATATCGAGACCTGGGAATTGAACGAGGCGTTTGCCACGCAGGTGCTCGGCTGCCTTGCCGCTTGGAACGACGACAAGTTCTGCCGCGAGATATTGGGCGTTGACGGCGCCATGGGCGAGATCGATCGCGCGAAGCTCAACGTTGATGGCGGCGCCATCAGCCTCGGCCATCCGGTCGGCACCAGCGGCAATCGCATCGTGCTGCATCTGGTGAATGCCATGAAGCGGCTCGGGACCAAACGCGGCATTGCCACCGAGTGCATCGGCGGCGGGCTAGGCGGCGCGATGTTGATCGAGACGGTGTGAGGAACGTCATGGATAGCAGGATCATGGACGTTCTGAAGGACCGCGTGCCGGAACTCGGGCCGCAGCCCGAAGCGAGCGGCCCTTATCGCAATTTCAAGCTGACCCGCGATTCCGATGGCATCGCATGGCTGCTGTTCGACCGCGCCGATGCCAGCGCCAATACGCTGTCGGCAGATGTGATCGAAGAACTCGACAAGGTGCTGGACGCGCTCGAAGCGGAGCGGCCGACGGGCATCGTCATCCGTTCGGCGAAGACCTCCGGTTTCATCGCGGGCGCCGACGTTAATGAATTTCGCGGCGCGACCGAGTCGCGGGACGTCGAGAACGCGATCGGCCGCGCACATGCGGTGGTCGATCGGCTGGAAGCGTTGCGGACGCCGACGGTTGCGGTGATCCACGGCTTTTGCCTCGGCGGAGGCCTTGAGATCGCGCTGGCGTGCCAGATGCGGATCGCCATCGACGACGCGCGGTTCGGATTTCCGGAGGTGATGCTCGGGCTGCATCCCGGCCTCGGTGGCACGGTGCGGTTCACCCATCTGGTGAATCCGCTGCAGGCGATGACGCTGATGCTCACCGGCAAGACCGTCGATGCGCGCAAGGCGAAATCGCTCGGACTGGTCGATGCGGTGACGCAGGAGCGCCACGTGCGCAATGCCGTGCGGGACGCAGTATTCGGCAAGCTGAAACGCGCCAAGCCGGGCATGCTCAACTCGGTCCTGAATTCCAGTCCGGCGCGCGGTTTCCTTGCCACGCGGATGCGCCGCGAGGCCGAGAAGGCCGCCCCGCACGAGCACTATCCCGCGCCTTACGCGCTGATCCGGCTCTGGGAAAAATACGGCGGCGATCGTGCGGCGATGCTGGCGGCGGAAAAGGCCTCGTTCGCACGCCTGATGGTAACGGCGACGGCGCAGAATCTGATCCGCGTGTTCTTCCTGCGCGAGCAGATGAAGAAGCTGGCCGGTGCCGACAACAAGGTGAAGCACGTCCATGTCATCGGCGCAGGTGCGATGGGCGGCGATATCGCGGCGTGGTGCGCCTATCAGGGGCTGCGCGTGACGCTGGCCGACATGAAGCCCGATCCGATTGCCGGCGCCGTCAAGCGCGCCGTCGATCTGTACGGCAAGATCATCCGCAAACGCACCGATGCGCGCGATGCGCTGGACCGGCTGATCCCAGATCTCGACGGCACCGGAGTCCGCAACGCCGACCTGATCATCGAGGCGGTGCCGGAGAAGCTGGAACTGAAGCAGAAGGTTTATGCCGGGCTGGAGCCGAACATGAAACCCGGCGCGATCCTTGCTACCAACACGTCCAGCATTCCGTTGCAGGATCTGCGCTCGACACTGCAATCGCCGCAGCGGCTGGTGGGCCTGCACTTTTTCAATCCGGTGTCGCGGCTGCAACTGGTGGAAGTCGTCAGCCACGATGCCGTCGATCCGCAGATACTGGCCGAGGCTACCGCCTTCGTCGGCGCGATCGATCGCTTGCCGCTGCCGGTCAAGAGTTCGCCGGGCTTCCTCGTCAACCGTGCGCTGACGCCGTACATGCTCGAGGCGATGGTGATGCTCGACGAGAAGATCGACAAGACTGTCATCGATGCAGCCGCCAGGCAGTTCGGCATGCCGATGGGGCCGATCGAACTCGCCGATCAGGTCGGGCTCGATATCTGTCTGGCCGTGGGCGACATGTTGCGTTCGAAGTTCGGCGACCTGCTGCCGCCGACGCCGGCATGGTTGCGCGAAAAGGTCGCGAAGGGCGAACTGGGCCGCAAGACCGGCAAGGGCTTCTATGTCTGGAAGGACGGCAAGGCCGACACCACGCCGGCAGTGTCCGACGCTGCGAAGCCGACGCCGGAGATGATCGACCGGCTGATCCTGCCGATGTCGAATGTCTGCGTCGCCTGCCTCCGCGAGGGTATCGTCGACAACGCGGATGTCGTCGATGGCGCCATGATCTTCGGCACCGGCTATGCGCCGTTCCGCGGCGGGCCGCTGAACTACGCGCGCACACGCGGTCCGGAGGAGGTGGCGGCAACGCTGCAGAGGCTGGCGGCGAAATTCGGCGGACGGTTTGCGCCGGACGAAGGTTGGGCTACGTTCAGGTGAGGTGATATCCACCCAGCCCGGGAACGACCCTTATGACCGACACGCAAGCCGTTCATGCTCCGCCGAATACCGAGACCGAGCCCTGCGGCGATCTGTCGATCCGCACGCTGGCGATGCCGGCCGATACCAATCAGAACGGCGATATCTTCGGCGGCTGGCTGCTCAGTCAGATGGATGTCGGCGGCGGTATCTACGCATCCAAGGTGGCGAAGTCGCGCACCGTCACGGTTGCCATCGAGGCGATGAATTTCCGCAAGCCGGTCTATATCGGCGACGTGGTTTCGGTTCATGCCACCACCGCGCGGGTCGGCCGCACATCGATCACGGTGCACATCGAAGCGTGGGTTATCCGCCGCGACGAGACGCATTCGATTCTGGTGACGGACGGCAATTTCACTTACGTCGCCATCGACGATCAAGGGCGGCCGCGCGCCATTGCTGCGGCATAATCGCAGTCGTTCCTCCATGTCGGACAACTGTCATCGCCACGTCGTGCGGTGCGCATAGGGCTGCTGCCGTTACGACCAGACGACTCAAGGAATCCCTGTTCAAATATTTGCGAAAACGTTCGCCGAAACGGGACGCAAATGTTTAGAATCGCCAGGAACCTATTTGAGTCGCCTTGGTTATCGGTCCGGACTTGATAACGAGCACGACGGCAATGTCAGACACGTATATCATCGAGGTCAGTTCCGAGGCGGCGGGAATCGTCGTCCGGGATCGAGCAGGCTTTCGGTTCTTCGCGGCGAGCCAGCCGTTCTTTCCTCTCGAGGGACAGGTGTTTCGCGACGCCGGCGCGGCGCAACGCGCCGCCTCGCAACTGGCCGAACGGCCTGATTCCAAAGCTGCCGGCGTTCTCTGACCCGATCGTCCGGCGCGCGTCGCCGCGCCGGGCCATCTGTGCCGTTGACCGTAACGCGCAACGCTATCACCATGAGGCAAGTTGACGCCTTGAGGTGAGATCGTGACCGCAATCAGCCATCGCCAATCTGAAATCCTTAATATCGCGCGGACGTCGGGCCGGGTCACGGTGGAGGATCTGGCGCGGCGTTTCGAGGTTTCGGCGCAAACGATTCGCAAGGACCTCAACGACCTCTGCGACAACCGTTCGCTGACGCGCATTCACGGCGGCGCGATCATCGCGTCCGGCGTCGAAAATCTGGCTTACGAAGCCCGGCGGTTCGTCGCCGCCGATGAAAAGAAGGCGATCGGTGCGGCGGCGGCGGCGCAGATTCCCAACGGATGCTCGCTTTTCATCAATATCGGAACCACGACGGAGGAAGTCGCGAGCGCTCTTACCTCGCACGAAGACCTGCTGGTCATCACCAACAATCTCAACGTCGCGATGCAACTCTATCGCCATCCCCGCATCGAAGTGATCGTGGCGGGCGGCAATGTGCGCCGGGCCGACGGCGCGGTGATCGGCTCCACCGCCAACGACCTGATCGGCCAGTTCAAGGTCGATTATGGAATCATCGGCGCATCGGCGATCGATGAGGATGGCGCGCTGCTCGACTTCGACTATCGCGAGGTGCAGGCGGCGCAAGCGATCATCGCCAACGCGCGAAGCGTGATGCTGGTGGCGGACAGCACCAAGCTGCGGCGCAGTGCGCCGGTGCGCATCGGCCATATCAGCCAGATTCAGACGTTTGTCACCGACGCCGCGCTGCCGGCCAGCCTGCAGAAGATCTGTCAGGAGCGCGACATTCAGGTGATCGAGGCATTGGGCGGCTCGGCCAATGGCCGAGACGGCTCCGATGCCGGTCAGGAAGACGACCTCTGATCCCGGATTAACGGCTTTCTCCCATCCGCCTTCCTGGCGGACTTCCTTATGCTTTCCCTCTTGCTTTCGTTTTTGGTTGTGATTTAATCCGATACGAAAGAAAATCGCTAAAACTGAAATGGCGATCAAACGGATGCTTGAACGGCGCTGGCGGCGTCGCTCAAAACGGGTGGGGAAGCGGCTCTTGGGTCAGGTTTTCGACCTCGCAATTATTGGCGGCGGCGTTAACGGTTGTGGCATCGCGCGCGATGCTGCCGGACGCGGGAATTCCGTTTTCCTTTGTGAAATGAACGATCTGGCCAGCGGGACCTCGTCCTGGTCGACGAAGCTCGTCCATGGCGGGCTGCGCTATCTCGAATACTACGAGTTCCGGCTGGTCCGCGAGGCGCTGATCGAGCGGGAAATCCTCTGGCAGATCGCGCCGCATATCATTCGCCCGCTGCGCTTCGTCTTGCCTCATCACAGCGGGCTTCGTCCGGCCTGGCTGTTGCGGCTCGGGCTGTTTCTTTACGACCATATCGGCGGGCGCAAATTGCTGCCGCCGGCGCGCACGGTCGATCTGGCGCATGACGAGGTCGGCAAGCCGCTGATCCCGGGGCGCTTCACGCGCGGTTTCGAATATTCCGATTGCTTCGTGGATGACGCACGGCTGGTGGTGCTGACGGCGCGCGATGCGGCGGATCGCGGTGCGGTGATCCGCACCCGGATCCGCGCAGTCGACATCCGGCAGGTCGACGGCGTCTGGCAGGTGACGACCGAAGACAAGGACACCGGCGCGCGCGAAGTCATTCAGGCGCGGACGCTGGTGAACGCGGCGGGGCCGTGGGTGGAGGACGTGCTGTCCCGCGGCGCCGGGGTCAACGCCAAAGCCAAGGTGCGTCTGGTGCAGGGATCGCACATCGTCGTTCCAAAACTCTATGCGCACGATCGCGCCTACATGTTCCAGAACAGCGATGGCCGGATCATTTTCGTCATTCCCTATCAGGACGACTTCACCCTGATCGGCACCACCGATCGCGATTACGAAGGCGATCCGGCGAAGGTGAAAGCGACGCCCGAGGAAATCGCCTATCTGTGCGAATCCGTCAGCGCCTATCTCGCCAAACCGGTCACGCCGGCGGACATCGTGTGGACCTATGCCGGCGTGCGGCCGCTCTATGACGACGGTGCCAGCGAGGCCAAGGCGGCGACGCGCGAATATGTGCTTGAACTCGATCTGCCCGGCGGCACGCCGCTATTGTCGATCTACGGCGGCAAGATCACGACGCACCGGCGGCTTGCCGAAGAGGCGCTCGAGCGGATCGCGCCTTACCTTCATGGCACCAAGGCGAAAGAGGGCTGGACTGCCGATGCGCCGCTGCCCGGCGGCGATCTCGATGTTTCTGCGATCCCCGCGCTGACCGTGGAGCTGCGGCGCCAGTATCCATTCCTGACGGAAGTACATGCCAATCGCCTGGCGCACGCGTATGGCACGCGTGCGCGCAAATGCCTTGGGCTTGCGGCCTCGATGGCCGATCTCGGTCAATCCTTCGGAGCCACTTTGACCGAGCGCGAGGTTCGGTATCTGATGGCAAACGAATGGGCGCGCACCGCCGACGACGTGGTGTGGCGGCGCTCCAAGCTGGGGCTTCGTTTGTCTGCTGCCGAGGTCGCTGCGCTCGATGCGTGGATGATCGACCATCGCACGCAAGCGGATCGCCCCTTGCAGGAAGCGGGGAGGCGGACATGACCGTAGCTCTGGAGAACGTCAGCCGCAGCATCGACGGCGTTCCCGCCATTCGCGACGTGTCGTTGACGCTCGAGCGCGGCACCTTGAGCGTGCTGCTGGGACCGACGCTGTCCGGAAAGACCTCGATCATGCGGCTCTTGGCCGGCCTCGACAAGCCGACGCAGGGGCGGGTGCTGGTCGACGGCAAGGACGTGACTGGAATCGATGTGCGTCGCCGTTCGGTCGCGATGGTGTATCAGCAGTTCATCAATTATCCGTCGCTGAGCGTGTACGAGAACATCGCGTCGCCGCTTCGGGTACAGGGCAAATCCCGCGACGAGATCGAGCATCGCGTGCAGGAAGCGGCGCAGCTTCTCAAGCTGCAACCCTATCTCGACCGCACGCCGCTGCAATTGTCCGGCGGCCAGCAGCAACGCACCGCGATGGCGCGGGCGCTGGTGAAGGGCGCGGATCTCGTGCTGCTCGACGAGCCGCTGGCGAACCTTGATTACAAATTGCGCGAGGAGTTGCGCGCAGAATTGCCGCGCATCTTCGAGGCTTCCGGCGCGATCTTCGTTTACGCCACTACCGAGCCCTCCGAAGCGCTGCTGCTCGGCGGCCGCACCATCTGCATGTGGGAAGGCGAGGCACTGCAGGCGGGCGAGACGCCGAAAGTCTACCGTCGCCCCGATACGCTGCGGGTGGCGCAGGTGTTCTCCGATCCGCCGCTCAATCTCGTCGGCATCGAGAAGAGCCATCAGACCGTGCGCTACGAAAAAGGCATGCAGGCGCCGGCCAGCGGGCTCTATGCGAACCTGGCGGATGGCGCCTATCGCGTCGGCTTCCGTGCGCATCAACTGACCGTCACCAAAGGACATGCCGATCAGCATGCCTTCCCGGTGGAGGTCGCGGTCACCGAGATCACCGGTTCGGAAAGCTTCGTCCATTTCAAGCGGGACAATGCGAACTGGGTCGCGGTGCTGGAAGGCGTGCATGAATTCTTGCCGGGGCAGGCGCTCGAAGCCGTGATCGACCCGAACGATGTTTTCATTTTCGACGCGAGCGACCGTCTGGTCGCTGCGCCGACGACGATGTGAGGTCGACCGGATGGCCCGCATCGATCTTGTCGATCTCGCACATTCCTACGGCGGCCCCGCTGCCCCCGAAGACTCGTTTGCCTTGAAGCCGGTGTCGATGACCTGGCGACAGGGCGGGGCCTATGCGCTGCTCGGCCCGTCCGGCTGCGGCAAGACGACATTGCTGAACCTGATCTCCGGGATCGTCGCGCCGACGACCGGCAAGATCCTGTTCGACGGCGTCGATGTCACTAGTTTGACGACGCGAGAGCGCAACATCGCGCAGGTGTTCCAGTTTCCGGTGATCTACGACACCATGACGGTGGGGCAGAACCTGGCATTTCCGCTGAAGAATCGCGGCGTGCCGCGCGCACAGATCGATGCGCGTGTTGCGGAGATCGCCGGCTTGCTGGATCTGGAGCCGTATCTGCGCCGCAAGGCGACCCGGCTGACCGCCGACGCCAAGCAGAAGATTTCGCTGGGCCGCGGCCTCGTGCGCTCGGACGTTGCGGCCGTGCTGTTCGACGAGCCGCTGACGGTGATCGATCCTCACTTGAAATGGGAATTGCGATCGAAGCTGAAGGCGCTGCACCGCGCGCTCGACTTGACGATGATCTACGTGACCCACGACCAGACCGAGGCGTTGACCTTCGCGGAAACCGTGGTGGTGATGCATGACGGCCGCGTCGTTCAGGCGGGGACGCCGGAAGAGCTGTTCGACAAGCCGATGCATACCTTCGTCGGCTATTTCATCGGCTCGCCCGGAATGAACATCATGCCGGCCGAAGTGAAGGGCCGCGAAGCGCGCATCAACGGTCACGTCATCGCGTTGAACCGCAGCTACGACAGCCTGCCGGTTGGCGCCAAGATCGAGATCGGGGTGCGGCCGGAATTCGTCAACGTGGCGATGCCGGCTCCTGGGCTTTTGTCCGCGCAGATCGATCGCATTGACGATCTCGGCCGCGCGCGTTTCGCGCGGCTTCGCGTCGGCGACGTGAAATTCGCGGCGCGGGTGCCGGTGGGCTTCGCCGTTCCGGCAGATCAGGTCGGGCTGATCTTCGATACGTCGCACGTCCACGTTTATGCCGACAGCCACCTTGTCGAAGGGGCACCGTGATGGACAAGACCGTCAACCAGAAGGCCTGGCTTCTCGTCCTCCCGGTATTTTTGATCGTGGCGTTTTCCGCGATCCTGCCGCTGATGACGGTGGTGAACTACTCGGTGCAGGATACGTTCGGCAACAATCAGTTCTTCTGGAACGGCCTCGGCTGGTTCAAGGAGCTGCTCGACCCCTCGACCGATCTCGGCAGCCGTTTCTTCGCGTCGTTGTGGCGCAATCTGCTGTTCTCCGGAATCATTCTGGCCATCGAAGTGCCGCTCGGCATCGTCGTCGCATTGTCGATGCCGCGCCAGGGCTGGGGTGTGGCGGCGTGTCTGGTGATCCTGGCGTTGCCGCTGCTCATTCCATGGAACGTGGTCGGAACGATCTGGCAGATCTTCGGTCGGCCCGATATCGGCCTGCTGGGTTACGTGCTGAATCATATGGGTTTCGACTACAACTACGTCTCCAACGATTTCGATGCGTGGGCGACCGTCGTGGTCATGGACGTCTGGCACTGGACCAGTCTGGTGACGCTGCTGTGTTATGCCGGCCTGAAGTCGATACCCGACGCCTATTATCAGGCGGCGCAGATCGATGGCGCGTCGCGCTGGGCCGTGTTCAAGGCGATCCAGCTGCCGAAGCTGCATCGGGTGCTGCTGATCGCCGTGCTGCTGCGGTTCATGGACAGTTTCATGATCTACACCGAGCCGTTTGTCGTGACCGGTGGCGGACCGGGCAATTCGACGACCTTCATTTCGATCGAGCTCGTCAAGATCGCGCTCGGGCAGTTCGATCTCGGCAAGGCGGCCGCGCTGTCGCTCGTCTACAACCTGATCATCATCATCGTGTGCTGGGTGTTCTACACCGTGATGACCAATGCGGGCGCGGACCGGCAAGCCAACAAGGGAGTCGCATGATGCATTCGATCCCCGGCCGTCGCATTATTCTCTCGTTGTTTCTGATCTTCCTGCTGTTGCCGATCTACTGGCTCGTCAACATGAGCTTCAAGACCAACGGCGAAATCGTCTCTACCATGACGCTGTGGCCGCACAAGCCGACCATCGCCAATTACATGCATATCTTCACCGACGAGAGCTGGTATTCGGGCTACATCAATTCGCTGAAATATGTGGCGATCAACACTGTCATCTCGATCTCGTTCGCGCTTCCGGCTGCCTATGCCTTCTCGCGTTACCGGTTCCTTGGCGACAAGCATCTGTTCTTCTGGCTGCTGTCGAACCGCATGGCGCCCCCGGCGGTCTATGCGCTGCCGTTCTTCAATTTGTATTCAGCGATCGGCCTGTTCGACACGCCGTGGGCGGTGGCGCTGGCGCACTGTCTTTTCAACGTACCGCTGGCGGTGTGGATTCTCGAGGGCTTCGTCTCCAGTGTGCCGCGCGAGATCGACGAGACCGCATTCCTCGACGGCTATTCGTTCCCGAAATTCTTCGTCAAGATACTGATGCCGTTGATCGCCAGCGGCATCGGCGTTGCCGCCTTCTTCTGCTTCATGTTCTCGTGGGTGGAGTTGCTGCTGGCGCGTACGCTGACCTCCGTCGATGCCAAGCCGATTTCCGCGGTGATGACGCGTACCGTGTCGGCGGCGGGCATGGACTGGGGCCTGCTGGCTGCGGCCGGCGTCCTGACGATCATTCCGGGTGCGTTGGTGATCTGGTTCGTCCGCAACTACATCGCGCGCGGCTTCGCGCTCGGCCGGGTGTGAGGAGGGCGCATGATCCCGAAAAGTAGGAACGGTTTTTGGATCGGATCATGCGCAAGCGTGAGGATTAAGCCATGAGTAGCTTTGCATGGATGGCCTGGACGATCCCGACCGCGATTTTCTTCGTGCTGCTCGCCGCGACGCTGGCGACGATGACGTGGCTTGCGATCGCCTATCCGGAGGCTGAACGCTTCGGGGTGTTGCGTATTCCAACCACGCGCGGCGACCGGTTGTTTATCTCGTTGATTGTCGCGGCGGTCGTTCACCTGCTGTGGATTGGATTTGTCGGAACGGACCCGATTGCGACGCTTCCGATCGGAGAAGGAATTGAGGTGGCGAGCTTGTGGATCGCTACAGGAATTTCGCTTGTGCTGGCGGTGATTATTTTTCGAACCGTCTGAATCGGCGAAAAGGCGCGGCTCCGGAATCAACCGGATTTGCGCGGGTTTGATTGCTGCAACGGAGGAACAAATGGGACACTGGAAAGGCAGTAGCAGTCTCTCGATGAGGACTCGCTTTCTGACGATGACGAGCGCTGCGGCAATGATCGCCGCGTCGATAGCCGTGGTCGCGCCCTCGCACGCGGACGATGCGACCGCACAAAAATGGATCGACAGCGAATTCCAGCCGTCGACCTTGTCGAAGGCGGATCAGTTGAAGGAAATGCAGTGGTTTGCCAAAGCCGCCGAGCCCTTCAAGGGAATGGAAATCAATGTGGTTTCCGAAACGCTGACGACCCACGAATTCGAATCGAAGACCTTGGCCAAGGCGTTCACGGAGATCACCGGCATCAAGGTCAAGCACGACGTCATCCAGGAAGGCGACGTGGTTGAAAAGATCCAAACCCAGATGCAGTCGGGCAAGAACGTCTACGACGGCTGGATCAACGACTCCGACTTCATCGGCACTCACTTCCGTTACGGACAGGCTGTCGATCTGACGGACTGGATGGCGAAGGAAGGCAAGGACGTCACCGATCCGATGCTCGACGTGGACGACTTCATCGGCAAGTCCTTCACCACGGCGCCGAACGGCCACCTGTATCAGTTGCCGGACCAGCAGTTCGCCAACCTGTACTGGTTCCGGTACGACTGGTTCACCAATCCGGACCTCAAGGCGAAGTTCAAAGCCAAGTATGGCTACGATCTCGGTGTGCCGGTGAACTGGTCCGCCTATGAGGACATCGCCGAGTTCTTCACTAATGACGTCAAGGAAATCAACGGCGTCAAAGTCTATGGCCACATGGATTACGGCAAGAAGGATCCGTCGCTCGGCTGGCGCTTCACCGACGCCTGGTTGTCGATGGCCGGCAGCGGTGACAAGGGCATCCCGAACGGTCTGCCGGTCGACGAATGGGGCATTCGCATGGAAGGCTGCCGTCCGGTCGGCTCGTCGATCGAGCGCGGCGGTGACGTCAACGGCCCCGCGGCGGTCTATTCGATCGTCAAATATCTCGACTGGATGAAGAAATATGCCCCGCCGCAGGCGCAAGGCATGACCTTCTCCGAGTCGGGCCCGGTGCCGTCGCAAGGCAATATCGCCCAGCAGATCTTCTGGTACACCGCCTTCACCGCCGACATGGTGAAGCCCGGTCTGCCGGTGATGAATGCGGACGGTACGCCGAAGTGGCGCATGGCTCCGTCGCCGCACGGCGCGTACTGGAAGGACGGCATGAAGCTCGGCTATCAGGACGTCGGTTCGCTGACCCTCCTGAAGTCGACCCCGCTCGAGCGCCGCAAGGCTGCGTGGCTCTATCTCCAGTTCCTGGTGTCCAAAACCGTCAGCCTGAAGAAGAGCCATGTCGGCCTTACCTTCATTCGAGAGTCGGATATCTGGGACAAGAGCTTCACCGAGCGTGCGCCCAAGCTCGGCGGCCTGATCGAGTTCTATCGCTCGCCTGCGCGCGTGCAATGGACCCCGACCGGCAACAACGTGCCCGACTATCCGAAGCTCGCGCAATTGTGGTGGCAGAACATCGGCGATGCCTCGTCCGGTTCCAAGACACCGCAGCAGGCGATGGATTCGCTTGCCGCGGCCCAGGACGAAGTCATGGGTCGTATCGAGAAATCGGGTGTGCAGGGTGCCTGCGGGCCGAAGCTGAATCCGAAGAAGACCGCCGAATACTGGTACGACAAGTCGGCGAAGGACGGCAACGTCGCTCCCCAGCGCAAGCTGGCGAACGAGAAGCCGAAGGGTGAAACCGTCGACTACGACACGCTGATCAAGTCGTGGCCGGCCTCGCCGCCGAAGCGCGCCGACGCGAAGTAACAAAAGCTGCCGGGGGAGGCGAAGCTCGTCTCCTCCGGATTCCAGTCCGCGCGAACCCGATTTCCTGTCCGGTGTCTGGTTGTTGCGAATTGGCTTTCGAGTAACGGTTTGCCGGTATGCGGCAACTCATTCGACCACGCGATGGCTCGCACTTTTTGAAACGGCAACCGGGCCACCACGCAAAAACAAGTTCTTCAAGAACAGGAAAATCTCCTAGTGCAATCCAACCATCGAACGAGCCGGAATAAATTCTGGTTCATCATTTCGCTTGTTCTCTTCCTCATCTCCGCCATCGGCGCGTCGCGCGTTCAAACTGCAAACGGCACTATCGAAATCAAGGACCTGCGTTGGGAAACGCCGTCCGGCTATATGCTCAGCGGCTTGCTGTTCAAGCCGAGGGGCGTTTCGGCGGATCACCCCGTTCCAGCGATCGTCACCAGCCACGGCATGCTCAACAGCCGCGAGATGCAGGATTCGACTTATGTCGAACTGGCCCGACGCGGCTACGTCGTGCTCGCGATTGACATGTATGGCCACGGGTTTTCAGAGGTCGTGACCGGCCCGCAGCGCGACCGTTCACGCGGCACGGGCGTCTACGATGCAGTCGATCTGGTCGCGACATTGCCATATGTGGACAAAAGCAAGATCGGCGTTACGGGGCACTCGTTCGGTGGCCGTTCTGCGAACTGGTCGATCGATATCGACAACAAGCGGGAAAATCCGCTGATTGCGGCCGTGCTGTTGCAGACGGCGGATGCGACTTACATCGATCCGAAGACCAAGCAGTATTTCAACGACTACGGATCGCGCCACGTCGGCATCATCGCCGACGTCTATGACGAGTTCTTCTTTCGTCAGAAGCGGCCCGACGGCACGATGAGCAAGCCGGGCGAATTTCTTTCGACCGACAATGCGCAGTCGTTCCTGCACTTCGGTGCCGACCCCAAAACCGTCGGCGACAAGCGTGTAGCGGATACCGTCTATACCGATACGGTGAATGGCAAGGCGGCGACCCGCGCCATCTACATGTTTGGCGGGATGACGCATCCGTGGGCACCTTTCTCGGAGCGATCGACGGCGAGCGTCGTGGATTTCTTCGGCAGGGTATTCGGCACGCCGAACCCGATCGATAGTCATTCCCAGGTATGGCAATACAAGGAAGCGTTCAACGCGCTCGGCCTGGTGGCGTTCGCTATCTTCCTGGTCGCCTTCACCAAGCTGCTGCTGGAAACGCGGATGTTCAGCGAGCTTCGCATGCCGGCAAAGCCCGTGGCTGCGCTCACCAGCACGTCGGGGCGCTGGTGGTTGTGGGGCGGCCTGGCGGTCTCGGCAATCGTATCGGCGGGCTCCTATCTGGCGCTGTTCGATCCGGTCCAGAATCTGCAACCCGGATTCAGGACGCAGTATCCACCACTGTACATCGGCATCTGGGCTGCTGTGAACGGGCTGTTCGCGATCGTGTTCATGCTTGTGTACTACCGCACGGCCGGCAGGAAAAATGGGATGAACGCAGTTGCGGTGGGTCTCACGCCGACATGGCGCTCGCTCTGGCTCACCATCGTGCTCGCGGTCGAGGTCGTTGCCGTGGCCTATCTGATCGTCTTTGCGGCGGACTATCTCCTGAAGGTCGATTTCCGGCTGTGGGTTCTCGGCATCAAGGCGTTCAACGCGGATCACATTCCGTTCGCGCTGACCATGCTGCCGCTGTTCGGTCTCTACTTCGTAGCGAATTCGGTTGCGCTCAATTCGTTCGATCGTTTCACGCTGTGCGGTAGAGAATGGGTGAACACCATGGTGGTCGCGCTGTTCAATTCGCTCGGCGGTATTTTCGTTCTGGCCCTGCAGTACGGCACGTTTTTCACGACCGGAGAAATGAGCCCCTATATCCAGGCCATGGAGGGGATATACATGATCCCGATCGTCGTGATCCTCTTCGTGTCCGCCGTCATCGCGCGCAAGATCTATCGCGCGACGAACAATCCGTATCTCGGTGGATTGATCAACACCTTGGCGGTGACGCTGATCACCATCGCCAATACGCAGACGCTGTATCCAAGCTGACAAAAAGCCGGGGCCGCCCACGGCGGTCCCGGTCTTTTTTGGTTTTTGGTGAACACTAGACTGTTCGGTATCGTTGACCGCGGATCGCTTCCGCTGCACCCTGTCGGCTTCTTCATGGAGTCCGACATGCGTGTCATTTTTCGCTGCGATCCGGCATTGATTGACCATCTACCGAAGCCGGTGCTGGCACGCGGCGCGCTACCGGATTGGCTACGGGCGATGCCTGCCAAGGCGCATTCGGAAATTCATGGCCGCGACATTCGCACCGTGAAGCAATGCCCGCCTTTCATCGACGCCATGGCCTATGGCTTCCTGATCCTGTTGCCGTGCGATGTCAGTGTCGATCGTGGCGCGTTCTCCTGGGCGTGGGATGTTCCGGCGCCGCTGACGCAAGGGCATCCGCGTGCGCCGTTGAGTTTTCATGTGGCGGAGCAGTTCGCGGGAGCGCCGTTTGCGGATGCGAAAAAGGCGGCGTTGAAGTTCAACAGCTTCTGGACGGTCGAACTCGATGAGGGGTGGTCGCTGTTCGCCACGCATCCGGTAAATCGTGACGATCTGCCGTTTCGCCTGCTGTCCGGCCTCGTGGACGCCGACCGGTTTCATGATGGTGGCATCAATTTTCCCGCGGTGTGGACGCAACCGGAGTTTTCTGGCGTGCTGCCGAAGGGAACGCCGGTCGCGCAATGTTTCGCGGTCCCGCGGGGCTCGTTTCAACTGGAATTCGAGTCTTTCGACGATGCGCACAAGGCATCCTACGAGGACACGGTTGCCGACGTGCTGTCGCAGCCCGGAGTTTACCGGAAACGGTTCAGGGCGCGGCGCGGCCGGTCAACCGCCGAGTGAGCGGCGTAGCGAGTCTTCGTCGAGCCATAACCGGCCGTGAGGACCCGAAGTCAGCGCCATGGCGATGGTACCGAAGGTCGTGGGCCGCAGTCGATAGGCGAGTCCGTAAGACTTCAGCGCGCCGTCCACGTCGCCGGCCTCCTGCTGCACCACCCCGAGATTGACAGCCGCCTCGGCAAAATCGGGCTTCATGCCGAGAGCGTGGCGATACGCGGCCGTGGCGCCGGATAGATCGCCAAGGTCCTGACGGGCAAGTCCAAGGTCGAACCACGTCGATGCGGGCGCATCGCCTTCGACCGATTTCCCAAGCAACCGTTCGGCTTCCGCGGCATCGCCGGCTTCCCAGCGCACACGGCCAAGCTTCGCCATAGCCTCATGGTTACGTGGGTCTCTGTCGAGAACCGCTTGCCAGCCGCTGCGCCGCTGGTCGTGGTCAGCGGTTTGATCGAGCAGGCGGGCCTTTTCGATCAACAACGCGGGCGTCGCGCCGCGCCGGATTGCGTCGTCGAGATAACCCAGCGCGTCTGCGAAATCCTGCTCCGCGCGTGCGATTCGCGCCGCAAGCAATAGGGCGGCTGCGTGGCCGGGGCGTGCAGATAGTGATGCATCGATGCGTTGTCGTGCGTCAGCTGTGGCGCCGGCCGCGAACAGCACCGCCGCCAGCAAATGGTTGAGCGTCGGTTCGTTCGGCTGCTGGATCAGTCCCGCTTCGCAAAGCCGGCGCGCTTCATCCGGCCGCCGTTCGTTGAAGGCGGCGGCGGCGCGGCGAACCAGTTGCTCGACGTCCTCACGATTCATTCGGGTCTGCATTCCGTTGCGATCGATCGAATGCATCTGAAAGGAGGAGGGCGCGCCGTTCAAGCAAAAAGGCCGGGAAGCGATCCCGGCCTTTTCATTCTCGATGGTCTGTTACTGTGCGGCGTCGAGCCTGTCGAGTGCCGGATAGTCGGTGTAGCCCTTGGCGCCGCCGCCGTAAAACGTGGCCTTGTCCGGTGCGTTGAGCGGCGCGCCGCTCTTCAGGCGTTCGACGAGGTCCGGATTGGAGATGAACAGCTTGCCGAAGGCGATCAGGTCGGCCTCGTTCGCCGCGAGCACCCTGTTGGCCAGCTCCAGGTCATAGCCGTTGTTGGCGATGTAAGTGCCGTCAAAACGCTTGCGCAGGCTGGCGTAGTCGAACGGCGCAACGTCGCGCGGGCCGCCGGTCGCACCTTCGATGACGTGGATATAGACGAGTTTCTCGGCATTCAGTCCGTCGACGATGTGATCGAACAGCGGCTGCGGATTGCTGTCGGAAACGTCATTCGCGGGCGTCACCGGCGAGATGCGGATGCCGGTGCGCGCGGCGCCGGCTTCTGCGGAAACCGCCTTGGCGACTTCGAGCATCAGCTTGGCGCGGTTCTCGATCGATCCGCCATAAGCGTCGGTGCGCTTGTTGGTGCCATCCTTGGCAAACTGGTCGAGCAGATAGCCGTTGGCGCCGTGAATCTCGACGCCGTCGAATCCGGCTTCCAGCGCATTGGCCGCGCCGCGTTTGAAGCTGTCGATGATGCCGGGGATTTCGCTCAATTCCAGCGCGCGCGGCTCGGACACATCGGCGAACGTTCCGCCGACAAACGTCTTGCCCTTGGCACGAACGGCAGAGGGCGCGACCGGCGCGCCGTTATTCGGCTGCAGCGAGGTATGCGAGATGCGGCCCACGTGCCAAAGCTGGATGAAGATGTGGCCGCCGCGCTCATGGACGCGATCCGTCACCTTGCGCCAGCCGGCGATCTGTTCCTTGGAATAGATGCCGGGCGTGTCCTGATAGCCCTGGCCTTGCTGCGAAACCTGGCTCGCCTCGGTGATCAGCAGGCCGGCCGATGCTCGCTGGCCGTAATATTCGACGGCCAACGGATTGGGCACGAGGCCTGCGACCGCGCGATTGCGGGTCAGCGGCGCCATCACGGTGCGGTTCGAAAGGGTGATTGGACCGAGCTTATAGGGCTCGAAGAGCTTCGATGTCGCCATGGTTGACTTCCGTTGTCGGTTTCAATGCATCTGCATCTAAGGCCACCGCCGCACCGGCACAAGACGCCTGCCGGCATGTCTTTCATGCTTCGCGTTGGATACCGCCGAGATGGCCGCCATCCAGAAACAGCGTGTGCGCGTTGACATAGGACGATTCATTCGAAATCAGGAACAGTGCAGCATAGGCGACCTCCCATCCGGTGCCCTGACGGCCGAAAGGCACTGTCAGCGCCCGATCCGAGCGCCGCCGGCTGGCGTCTCGGCCCATCGGCGTATCCATGAAGCCGGGCGCGATCACATTGCAGCGAATGCCCTTGGGCTCGCCGGCCCGGGCGATGGCGCGGCCAAGTGCGATCTGCGCTGCCTTCGAGGACTCGTAGGCCGGATTGCGACCACCGGCACGCTGGCTGGCCAGCGACGACATCAGGATGATCGATCCGCCGGGCGACATGATCTCCAACGCCCTTTGCGCGAACAGCATGTGACTGCGCACGTTGACGGCGTAATCCTTGTCCCAGGCTTCGACCGTCATTCTCTGCAGCGGCAGCCCTTGCGAAATGCCAACATTCAACGCGAGTCCGTCAAGTCCGCCGAGCCTGTCGGTGCAGCGCTGGACGGCCGGTGCAATCGCCGCGGTATCCAACACATCGACGATATCCGCAAAAGCCTTGCCGCCTTCGGACGCGATCTGATCGACCGTAGCATCGGCGGCGTCCTTGACCGCATCGATGCAGGCTACCGTTGCACCTTCGCGGGCGAACAGCACCGACATCGCGCGGCCGTTGCCGATCGGCGGTGCTTCGTCGACGGTTTTGCGTTGGCCGGCACCGACGACAATGATGCGACGGCCGGCGAGCCGTCCGTGGCTTTTGGCGAGGCCGAGCGACTCCGCATGCAGCGAGGCCGATGGATCGATTGTTTGGGGAGCGTGGGTATTGGCAGACATCATGCGCCCCCGTCAGTTCGCGGAATATTTCACGGGCGTGTCCGATACCGGAGGCTGCGGCTCGATCTCGACTTCGAAGTTTTCGAGGAAGCGGCTCACCGCCATATAGAAGCCGATGGTCAGCGTCAGTTCGGCCATGCGGCGATGGTCGAGTTGTGCCAGCAGTTCGTCGAACAGCGCATCCGATGCCTTGACGTTCGCCACCACCTCATCGGTGTACCGGATGACGAGTTTTTCGAGCGGTGAAAACACCGCGCTCTGCGGATCGTTCTCCAGCGCAGCGATCTTGGGGTCGGATAGGCCGACCTTGCGCGCCACGCGCTTGTGCTGATGCACCTCGTAGCTCGCTTTGCTGAGGATACCGACCCGCAGGATCGCGATTTCGCGAAGCTGCGGATCGATCTCACTTTCCCGAAGGATTGCGCCGCCCATTCGCAGGAAGCCCGGTGCGATCGTCGTGGCGTGTGGAAGCATGCGATACAGGTTGAGATTGTATCGCCCCTTCAGCATGTCGCGATATTCGGGCGTCGCCTGTTCCATATCGAAATAAGGAATGCGCGGCATAATTCCTCCCTGCGGGTTATTGTTCAGACCGCGCCGAGGAAATCCCGCTTGCCGATCTCGACGCCGTTCTTGCGCAGAATGCCGTGTGCGGTCGCCGCATGAAAGTAAAAATTCGGCAGGGCAAAATGGCTGAGATACTGCTGGCCCTTGAGGGTCATAGTGCTGCCTGGCCCGGTGGGAAAGCTGATCTCGCGGGTTTCCGCGCCGTCGAATTGTGCAGGCTTGAGCGCCTTGACGTAATCGATCGCCTTGGCGAGGCGCTGCTTCAATTCCTCGAAGGTCTTTTCGGTGTCGGGCGTCGAAGGCACCTCGTTGCCGGTGAGTCGTGCGCAGGTCTTCATCGCGAAATCGCACACCATCTGGATCTGGCGGCTCAGCGGCAGCATGTCCGGAAACAGCCGCGCACCCAGCAGCACATCGGGCTGAATCTTCTTTGCCTCGGCGTGGGCTTCGGCCTTGGTCAGGATAGCCGAGAGGCTGTTGAGGATTTGCAGGAAAGCAGGAACGGAAGCTTCGTAAAGCGACATGGGATTGCCTTTTCAGGAGAGCGGGACGTCGCACCGTTGCGAGGACGTCCCGGGACCGGGCGGTCCTCGTCCGAAGTAGGAACCTGAAACGGCAAACGGAAGGGTCAGCGTCCGCGCATTCGAGCCAATAATTCCGCGGTCGGCCACGAGTCGGCGGGAAGGCCGTATTTCACCTGCATTGCCTTGACGGCGGTGCGGCTCTGCTGGCCGAGCACGCCATCGATCTTGCCGACATTGAAGCCCTGCTGCACGAGCAGTTTCTGCAATTCCTTGATCTCGTTGAACGGCAGTTGCGCCACTGCCGCGCTTGGCTTGCGCATCGGCGCGGCGCCGGCGATGCGGGTGGCGAGATAAGCGGCGGTGGTCGAGTAGATCAGCGAGTTATTCCACTCGGTATAGGCCGCGAAATTGTCATAGGCGAGGAATGCCGGTCCGTTGCGTCCCATCGGCAGCAGCAGCGACGCCGGCAGGCTGTCGTTCGGCAGCGGCTTGCCGTCCGCATAGGTCACGCCCCATTGCGCCCATTTGCTGCGCGGATGTTTGATGGTCAGGTCGGCCTGGTCCCACGGGACGTTCGCAGAGACGTGCACTTCCTGCAGCCACGGCTGGCCGCGCTTCCACTTCAGGCCGGTGGCGATGTAATTGGCTGTCGAGCCGATCACGTCGGCTGCACTGTGCAACAGGTCGCGGCGGCCATCGCCGTCATAGTCGACCGCGTAGTCGAAATAATGCCGCGGCAGGAATTGCGTCTGGCCGAGTTCGCCGGCCCATGAGCCGATCATCTGGGATGGTGTGAGATCGCCGCGGTCGATGATCTTCAGCGCGGCAATAGTCTCGTCGTGAAACATCTGCGAACGGCGGCAGTCATAGGCCAGCGACACCAGCGAGCGTAGCGTCGGCAGCTTGCCCTGTACCGCGCCGAAGTCGCTTTCCAGCGCCCAGAATGCGGTGATGACCGCGGGTGGCACGCCGTATTCCTTCTCCGCGCGGGCGAAGGCCTGCGCATGCGCCTTGATGAGCTGCTGCCCGCGCACGCGGCGCGCCTCCGATGCCATGCGGCCGGCGAACACGGTAAAAATCTGTCCGAACACGCGCTGGCCGCGATCGCGATTGACGATGCCCTGGTCGTAAACGAGGTAGGGCGAGGCAGCTGCGATGGCGCGCTGCGAGACACCCGCTGCGGCAGCATCCTGCTTCAGTTGGGCGAGAAACTGCGGAAAGCTCATCCCGTTATGGCAACTCGCACCGCGCTGGGCGAGGGCAGGGGAGGCGAAAACGAGTGCGGCAAAGCTAACGACAAATGTTCCAATCCAATTGATGCGCATCGGCTCCCCGGCATTTCTCGGCAATCGATAGTCGATCATATCGTCATGGCCGGATTTATTCCGGCCATCCACGTCTTTCATCGAGCGCCAGAAAACCAGACGTGGATGGCCGGGACAAGCCCGGCCATGACCGAAACTTATCTTCAGCATTGCAAAAAAAAGCCCGGCCTTGCGGCCGGGCATTCAGTTCTCGGAGAGTAACAGTTCTTAGCCGAACTGGTTCATCGTGTTGTGCGCGCCGCCCGCTTTCAGGGCCGCCTCGCCAGCGAAATATTCCTTGTGGTCGTCGCCGATATCGGAGCCGGCCATGTTCTGGTGCTTCACGCAGGCGATGCCCTGACGGATCTCCTGACGCTGGACGTTCTTCACGTAGCCGAGCATGCCCTGTTCGCCGAAGTATTCCCGCGCCAGGTTGTCGGTCGACAGCGCCGCGGTGTGATAGGTCGGCAGCGTGATCAGGTGGTGGAAGATGCCGGCGCGCTTGGCCGAATCCGCCTGGAAGGTGCGGATGCGCTGATCGGCTTCGATCGCCAGCGGCGTGTCGTCGTATTCCACCTTCATCAGCTCGGCGCGATTGTACTTGCTGACGTCCTTACCTTCCGCCTTCCAGGCATCGTACACCTGCCAGCGGAAATTCAGCGTCCAGTTGAACGACGGCGAGTTGTTGTAGGCCAGCTTCGCGTTCGGGATCACCTTGCGGATGCGATCGACCATTCCGGCGATCTGCTCGATATGCGGCTTCTCGGTTTCGATCCAGAGGAGATCGGCACCGTTCTGCAGCGAGGTGATCGAGTCGAGCACGCAACGGTCCTCACCCGTACCCGGGCGGAACTGATAGAGGTTGCTCGGCAGACGCTTCGGACGCAGCAGCTTGCCGTTGCGGCTGATGATGACGTCGCCGTTACCGATCTTGGTCGCGTCGACTTCTTCGCAGTCGAGGAAGCTGTTGTACTGGTCGCCGAGATCGTCCGGCTTGTGGCTGACAGCGATCTGCTGCGTGAGGCCGGCGCCGAGCGAGTCGGTGCGGGTCACGATGACGCCATCTTCCACGCCGAGTTCGAGAAAGGCGTGGCGGCAGGCGCGGATCTTCGCCAGGAACACTTCGTGCGGCACCGTCACCTTGCCGTCCTGGTGGCCGCACTGCTTTTCGTCGGACACCTGGTTTTCGATCTGCAACGCGCAGGCGCCGGCTTCGATCATCTTCTTCGCCAGCAGGTAGGTTGCCTCGGCATTGCCGAAGCCCGCGTCGATGTCGGCGATGACCGGCACGACATGGGTCTGGAAGTTGTCGATCTTCGCGATCAGCTCCGCTTCCTTGGCCTTGTCGCCGGCTTCACGCGCGGCGTCGAGCTGGCGGAAGATGTCGTTGAGTTCGCGCGAGTCGGCCTGACGCAGGAAGGTATAGAGTTCTTCGATCAGCGCCGGCACCGAGGTCTTCTCGTGCATCGACTGATCCGGCAGCGGACCGAATTCGGAGCGCAGCGCAGCGATCATCCAGCCGGACAGATACAGGTAACGGCGATCGGTCTTGCCGCCAAAATGCTTCTTGATCGAGATCAGCTTCTGCTGGGCGACGAACCCATGCCAGCAACCCAGCGACTGAGTGTACTTGGTGGGGTCCGCGTCATACGCAGCCATGTCCGCGCGCATCAGGGCGGCCGTGTAGCGGGCGACGTCCAGACCGGTCTTGAAGCGGTTCTGCAGGCGCATGCGTGCGACGGCTTCGGCGGTTACGCCGTTCCAGGTCGGCTGGTTCTTGAGCAGGGCTTCAGCAGATTCAATTTCGCTCTGATAGGAAGCCGGCCCCTGGATGGCCTGGTCGATAATTCCACGCGCTTGGTAGTTCATGGTTGATCTCCTCGATGACGTTGTCGAGGATTAAACGGATGGCCGCGCCAATCGCCAGATGGAACGAAGATAGCTTGTCAGACTTTACAAACTTTCGTTGTAATGCTGTAATTAAGTTACAATGTCTGGCTACCCGGCAAGGTGACCGCCCATGGCGACATCGGCAATCCGCTCGGTTTTTATGGGTCCGCGGCTGCGGCGGCTGCGGCGGGACCTCGGCCTGACGCAGGCCGATATGGCCGCCGATCTCGATATTTCCGCGCCCTATGTGGCGCTGCTGGAGCGCAATCAGCGGCCGGTGACGGCGGATATGCTGCTCCGCCTTGCCCGCACCTACAAGATCGATCTGGCGGACCTGGCGGGCGATGGCGGCGCCGACCATACGGCGCGGATGCAGGCAGTTCTCAAGGAGCCGATGTTTGCCGATATCGATATCCCTCCGCTGGAACTCAGCGATATCGCAATCGGCTATCCCGGATTAGCCGAGGCGTTCCTCCGGCTCTACACCGCGTACCGCGAAGAACAGCTCGCGCTAGCGGATCGCAAGGGTCCCGGTTTGAAGGGAACCGGCCCGCAGGCGCGGCGCGGCGGCCTGGATGTCAACGATCCGGTTGCCGAAGTTCGGCGTTTTCTGGCTGCGCGCCGCAATAACTTCGCAGACCTCGACGACGCGGCCGAACGCATTCTGCACGGGCCGGTGAATCCGGGCTGGTTCATCGAGCGGCTGAAAAGCCGTCATAACCTTCGCGTCCGGCAATTGCCGCCCGACGTCATGCTCGGCACTGCGAGACGGCTGGATCGTCATCGCAAGGAAATCCTGTTCGACGACTCGCTCGATACCGCGAGTTTCAACTTCCAACTCGCCCAGCAACTGGCCTATCTCGAATTCGAGGACGAGATCGCTGCGGCGCTGAAGGCCGGTCACTTCACCAGCAAGAGCGGCAAACTGCTGGCGCACCGTTCGCTTGCGAGTTATGCCGCCGCGGCGCTCATCATGCCGTATTCCGCCTTTGCAAAGGCGGCGGAGGCGCGCCGTTATGACCTTGAAGCGCTTGCGCGTCAGTTCGCCACCAGTTTCGAACAGACTGCGCATCGCATCACGACGTTGCAGAAGCCGGGTGCGGAAAAGGTTCCGTTCTTTCTAATCCGCGTCGATCCGGCCGGAAATATTTCCAAATTGCTCGACGGCGCCGGCTTTCCCTTTGCAAAACATGGCGGCGCCTGTCCGCTGTGGTCGGTTCACGGCGTGTTCAAGACGCCGCGACAGATCGTGACGCAATGGCTGGAATTGCCGGACGGACAGCGATTCTTTTCCATCGCCCGCACCGTTACCGCAGGTGGCGGCTCGTTCGGCGCCGTGCGCGTGGAGCGTGCGATTGCTATCGGTTGCGCGGCTGAACATGCCGGAAAGTTGATTTATACCAGCGATGAATCCGGACCGCGCGCCGACATGCCGACGCCGATCGGCGTCGCATGCCGCGTCTGTCATCGTCCCACATGTGCCGCGCGATCCGAGCTTCCGATCGGCCGTGAACTGCTTCCGGACGATTACCGACGGCTGAACGTTCCGTTCGGATTTTCGTCGGACTGATTATTTGCGAAGACGGTCACACTAGATTATTGCAGAATTTGCATTACAAACGGCGCCAACGATCCTAGATATGGTTTTGGGATCCATGCACGATGCGACGCGCAAGCAGTGCGTAACAGGAGGCTACAATGTCGGACGGCTCTCTTTTCTGGGTGATCGGCGGTGAATTCGGCTCGATGAACTTCCACAAGCTGGTGGAAGGCTCGGCGCAGGTTCAGGGGCCGTTCAAGAGCCGCAAGGAAGCCGAAGACGCCTGGCGCGAGGTTTCCGAACAGAATCGCCATCGCGGCAATGTGCGCTTTTCCATCGTCGAAGAGCCGCAGCGTTCGCCGGCCAAAAGCAGCTAAACGATAGCAGCCTCAAGCGGATTGCGGCCTCGCCCGGTGACGGGTGGGGCCGTTGCCGTTTCGGGCGCCGCGTTTGGCAGCCGCCCTATAAGTTATTGGCAAACAAGCGCCTTTTTTCTGTGTAGGGTTTCCGCTAGGTTAATGGAGCGGATTCTCTCGCGACCGAGGTTGTCATGTCTGATGCGCAGATGTCTGACGCGCAACGTATCGGAGCCAAGGCGACGTCCGGCGACAAGCCCATACGGCTGCGCGATGCGTTGCGCCAGGCGCGGATCGAGGCCGCGGATCGTACCGGTGTCGTGATCGATCTGCGCGATGCCGAAGTCGCGCGTCTCGAGATTCTCAACGAAGCACTCGATCCGCTGTTCAAGGAAATTCCGGATCGCATCGATCTGTTCGATCGGGGCATCAGTCAGGGCGACACACCGCGGCTGTGGATCGATGTGGTCGCGCACGTCGTGATGGGGCGCGACAAGCGGCTGTATCGTTTCGTGCAGGACACCCGTTTCGGCCGCATCGTGCTGGCGGAATCGCACAGCGTGCCGCCCATCGTGCAGGCGGTAACGGATTATGTGGCGCGGCGCATGGTCGAGCGCGAGCATGCGCTCGTCGCAACGCCGTTGCCGCCGGCGATCACGCCCGGGAAGCCACGGCGGGGTCGTGGGATATGGACATTCGCATTCGGCTTCATTGTCGGAGTGGTGGCACTGTTCGGCTTTGCGTTGTTCGCGGCGCTGCGGAGTTTTTGAATCACGTCAGCGCAGCGTGACCCGCCGCACGTCGCCAATGCGGTCTCCGCGAATAAGTCCGCGCACGGTTTGCTCGCAATGCCAATGCTCGCCGTCCTGTTCGATTGCGAACAGATTATAGGCGGCAGCGGGGTGATGCCCGTGCGCAATAGCGGACGCCGATGGCGTACCGATCGCAGGAATCTTGCCACGGGGTCCTTCGAACCACATGGTGGAGTGGACATGATCGTGGCCGTGCAGGATCAATTCCACGCCATGGCGTTTCAGCACCGCTAGCAAACCCTCCGAATCCGTCAGGCGCTTGAAGCGGCCGTGATGATCGGCGCGTAGCGGATGATGGATCAGCAGCACGCGAAAGGCATGCGCTTCGGCAAGTTGCGGCAGCAGGCGATCGAGCGCGTCGATCTGCCATGCGCCGAGTTTTCCGGTGGCCATTAACGGCGCGGTCGGCACCGCGGTGGAGAGGCCGATCAGCGCCAGCGGCCCGCGGCGGCGCAGGAAGGGAAACGTGACGTCGTCGGTCGGAAGCGCGTTGTCGCCATGCAAGTAATCGGAAAATTCCTTCGCGAACAGATGCTGCGTATTTCGCACATAGGCGTCGTGGTTGCCGGGAATGACCGTGACCTGATCCGGCGGCCCGACACTTTGCAGCCACGCGCGCGCCGGCGCGAATTCCGCCGGAAGCGCAAGATTCACGAGATCGCCGGTGATGGCGATGTGATCCGGTTGCTGAGCTTGCATATCGTCGACCAAAAGGTCGAGCACCTCGCGCCGGTGGATGGCGTGACGATTGCGTTTCCAGTTCAGATAGCCGAGTGCACGCTTGCCCGCGAGTTGCCGTAGCCGCGCCACCGGCATCGGCGGCAGATGCGGGTCCGACAGATGGGCGAGCAGAAACGGAGCCATTAGGCGCTTCCGATCCGTTCTGTCACATCGGAAAATTGTTTCAAGTCGATCTCGCGGTGTGCTGTGAAAACTGAGGCGTTCTTGGCAAGATGACCGGTGCGGGGCAAGAATCAAGAGGCAAGCGGTGCGCGCTTTGACGAGGTGGATGAAGGCATGAATGGGTCGGCGTTGCGAAGACGGTTCGAGCCGGTGTTGCGTCGTGCCTTCCACCTGTACTGGCGCTTCGCGCGCGGCATGACGCTCGGCGTGCGCGGTGTCGTACTCGACGGCGCGAACCGGGTCTTCCTGGTCAAGCACAGCTACGTGTCGGGATGGCACTTGCCGGGCGGCGGGGTCGAGGTCGGCGAGACGGTCGAGGATTCGCTGCGCCGGGAATTGATCGAGGAGGGGCGGATTGAACTGGAGGGGCCGGCAGAACTGCACGGCATCTTCTTCAATCGTCATGTGTCGCGCCGCGACCATGTGGCGGTTTACGTCATTCGCCAGTTCAGCCAGGACCGCATGCCGGAACGGAATCGCGAGATCATTGACTGCGGTTTCTTCGCCCCCGACGCCCTGCCGCCGGACACGACGGCCGGCACCCGGCTGCGCATCGCGGAAGTGCTGGAGGGCAGGCCGCCGATCCCGCTATGGAGTTGATGCGCGAGCAAAAGCGGGTGCATTTTTGCGTTTGGAATGTCCGCAAATCGCCGGCGGCCAGTGCATAATTCCGGTCATCCGGCGATGGACCACGCTGCCGGCAAATGCTATCCCGCGCACCAGCATGACCGACCTTTCTCTCACCATCCTCCCGGAAACGGCCAACGACGCACAGGTGATCGAGCGCCTCCACGAGCGCACGTTCGGGCCGGGCCGCTTCGTGTTGAGCGCGTATCGGCTGCGCGAGCACGTCGACCACCGGCTGGACCTGTCGTTCACGGCGCGCATCGGTACGCTGCTGGTCGGTTCGGTGCGGCAACTGCCGATCTGCATCGGCGATACGCCGGCGCTGCTGCTGGGGCCGCTGACGGTGGAGCCGCCGTTTCGCAGCCGCGGCGTCGGCCGCGCGCTGCTCGACCGCGCGCTGACGGATGCCAAGGCCAAGGGCCATACTCTGGTCGTGCTGGTCGGTGACGAGGCCTATTACAGCCGCGTCGGCTTCAAGATGATTCCGAAAGGCCGGACCGATATGCCCGGTCCCGTCGATCATCGCCGGCTGCTGGTCGCGGAATTGGCCGAGGGCGCGTTCGAGAATGTGTCCGGGCCGATTCGCCCGGACTGGAATTTTGCGCGCACCGTCTGACTACGATCGGAGCAAATATCCGCGATTGCACGCCCGCCGCCGGCGAGCGTGACAACCGGGTCAGGCACTACAGCTTCTGCGAAAGCCCGACATAGAAGCCGCGGCGTTGCCCGTACTGCGGCGCGAACACGCCGATGCCTGAGCCGTCCCGGATCTGATAGACCGAGTCGAACAGGTTGACGACGTCGAACCGCAGGGTGGTCGGGCGCTTTGCATCGACGATGTAGAAATCGTGGGCGATGCCGACGTTGAACTGCGTGTAGGCCGGAACATGGCCGCCGTTCGGAACGCCATCGACTCCGTCCGCGCGCAACCCGCTGCCATAGATCATCGACCCGGTGAACGTCGTGTCGCGCCAGCGATAGGAAGCGCCGGCCGACGCGGTCCAGAACTGGCTGTGATCGGTGTAGATGTAATGGTTGGCGATGTAGGCCAGTTCATCGGGATCGAACAGATACTGGTTCGATACGATGTTGGTCCCGATCTGGTGCCCCCAGGCGATGTTGCCGTAGGCGCGGAAGTTTCCGTTGGTGTAGGACGACTTCAGCTCGACGCCGACATTTTCGCCCTTGTCGTAGTTGAACGCCGTCAGCACATAGGCAGCGCCGAATTGTCCGTCATCGAGCAGGTCGCGCGCGGTCTTGTAGTAGGCGTCGATGCCGACCGTGAAGCCGGGAAAGACCTTCTGTTCGACGCCGACATCGAACACGTTGGATCGCTCCGGCAATACCGGGCTGTTGGTGTTGACGGCAGGTTGCTGCGTGGTGCCCTGTACCAGCGCCAGATTGGTGGGGGCGGCGAGCACCAGTGACGGCGGCGTGAAGTTTCGCGCATAGCCGGCGTGGAAAGTGGTGTTCTCGAACGGCTTGTAGGTCAGGCTGACGCGCGGGCTGAGCTGGTTGGCGCTGACATATTGATCCATCTGATCGAAACGCAGGCCCGTATTCAGCGTCAACTGGTTGGTGATCTTCCATTCGTCCTGAATGTAGGTGCTGAACAGCCATCCCAGTTTCGAGCTCGTATCGGTGATGCCGAACGGCGCATCGTAGGGATCGCCGTTGCTATCGATCGGCAGAACGATCGAGGAATTGTTGACATAGGCCTGTTCGCCGGTGACCGAGAAACCAGCGCGCAACGTGTGCGCATCGTTCAGCTTATAAGACCCGTCGGCCTGGATTCCCTGCGCAACGCTGCGCCGATAGACATCCGAAGCCACCCCGTTGAACACCAGATCGCCGATCGTGTCCGGCATGAAGTGGACGCTGCTGTAGCGAGTGAACGCGGAAAGCTGCAGATCGAATCCATTGATCGACTTTTGCAGGGCAAGAACGCCGAAATGATTCTGCTCGACCTGGTTTTCATTCAGCAGCGCCGAATTGAAATCCGAGACGCCGAAGGCGGTGAAGGCCGGCGTCTGGCCGGGATTGTTCGGAATCTGGTAGCGGCTGGTCGACGTGCCGCCGATGAAGGACAGGCGGGTATTCTCGTCGACCAGCGTCGACAGATAGACGAAGCCCTTGTCCTGCTGCGTCCGGTCGTGAATGGCGTTGCGTGACGGAGTCGGGTTCTCGAGGCCGAGATCGCTGCCGAAATAGCGCCCGCTGACGAAATACTGGGTCTGCCCGATCGTGCCGCCATAGTTGAAACTGGGCGTGATCGTTCCGTTGCTGCCGCCATAGACGCTGACGCTGCCGCTGTTGTTGAAGGCATCGGTCCGGGTCTGGATATCGATCACGCCGGCGGTGCGCAGACCATACTGCGCCGGCAACGCGCCGGTGATCAGCGACATGTTTCCGACCAGCGCGGTATCGAAAATCTGGCCGAAGCCGCCGACGCCGTCCGGCATCATGATTCCGTTGATACGATATTGCAGGTTCGCGTGCTCGTTGCGCACATGGAGATCGCCGCTCGCCGCGGAATCCTGGGTCACTCCCGGCGCCTGCAGCAGAACCTTGTCGAGCGACGCATCGGTCCCCTGCGGCAGCGACTGGATCGCCTGATGGCTCAGTTGGTAGGGGATCGTGCCGAGCGGTGCGACGATGTTCTGTCGCGCCTGATCGAGCGCTTCGGTCTTACCCGCGAGTGCTTCGGCTGCAGTGGGTTGGGGAACGTTCGGCTCCTGCCGGCGATTCTCGGTCACGACCCGTGTCCTGGGCCGCCTGGAGCCATGAGGTGCGCGTGGTGCCCGCACCACGATCTCGGGCAAGGTCGTGGTACCTGCGGCCGCCGTCTGCGCGGCCGCATGATGAGGGATTGCGATGCTGCCGAGGCCCGACAGCAGCAGCGTGGCGGCGCCGGACATGAAAGGCGCACGTTTAGCCAGAGGTGACATTGTTGTTCTGATTCCTGATACGGCCGGGCATCTCAACGAACGGAATCGGCGATGAGATTGCGTAGACCGCGTGAAGTCGACGGATTGATTGCGAAGTCATCCCGCGACTTCGTGCGCGAACGGCGCGGCGAGCGGCGGGACCATCAAATGGTCGATGTCAGGAAGCGGGAGGGGCGCGTGGCTGGAAGACGACGCGCTCGTTGCCGAGGTGGGAGAATTCCGCGTCGGTCGTCAGATAGAGAAAATGATACGCCTGCGGCAGCATCAGCAGCGGCGGTTCGGCGAACATCGCCGACCCGGCCATCGCCATCGCCACGCAGATCGCGCAGGTGTCGGCTGGATGCCGGTCCGGTTTCTGATGCGACGCCGGATCGGTGCGCACCGTCGGGACAGTCGCGGGGCCGTCCGAAGGGTGGACGGCGGTGGACTGCCCGGCAATCGGTGCGATCGCCGGTGCGGCTTCCGCCGCGTCCCAATGAAAATGTCCGAACGACAGCACGAACTGCACGGCGAGCGCGAACAGCGCCAGCCTCGCTCCGTGCTTTGCCCTCGATCGGAACCACTTCATTGCGACATGCACCCCACATCGGAGCGGCAAATCGTCCCCTGCTGTCCGATGTTATAATATAACATCGCAGCGAAGGGCCATCGTTGTCAACCGCGTTTCATGGCGCGGCCGGATTTTCCGACGTGCAAGCGCGGCCGCATGCACACCGTAGCGCGATAATATGACGTGACGATCAGCGGCCTTCGCGCAGCCAGGTCGCGGCGAATGCGCCGAGCAACAGCAGCAGCCCGATCAGGCCCGCAAACATCGGCAGTACGCCGACGCCGCGCACGACGCTCGCATCACGCATCCGTACGCCGAGCCAGCCGTCGCCGCGATATACGCTCGACGAATGCACCGGAACGATGCGGGGCAGATCGATACTCGATCCGCTGACGATGCGGCGCGCATCGCCGCCGGTCGCCTGCGACAATGGCTTCAAGGTATCGACGGTGGAGGTGACCTCGGAGAATTCCTTCGGGTTGGTCGGGCCGACATTGATCAGCGCCTTCAGCTTGCCGTCGGTCGCCTGCCACAGGCCAAGTTCGTTGGCGTCGGTGGTCGCAGTCCAGAGACCGGGCTCGCCGGCGCTCAGCGTGAGTTCACGCGTCGCGCCGGACGGCGAGGTGACGGTGACCGGCGTCACCGTATCCGCCATGGTCTGGCGCTGAACCGTCAGCTCCTTGCCTTTGACCTGAAGCCGCAGCGCTTCCTCGTCGAGCTCCGGCTCCTTCATCAGCCAGTGCGAAATCCGTCGCAGTAGATCAAGATGCGGTCCGCCGCCTTCATAGCCGCGCGCCCATAGCCAGATGTGATCCGACAGCAGCATGGCGACACGGCCTTCGCCATAGCGCGACAGCAGCAGCAACGGCTTGCCGTCCGCGCCGGTCATCAGCGGCGGCACGGTGACGTTGCGGGTATCGACGGTGCGGAAGAAACGGCTCCAGTGCGGCGGCTCGGTGGCGGAGCCCTCCAGGCCGCGCGTCACCGGATGGCGTTTGCCGATCTCGCTGAGATGCGCGAGGTACGGCTTCTCGGTGACGCCGGCAGGCTCGGCCGGCAGCACCGAATCCAGCGGCGTGCGCCAGATGCTGGTGTTCGAGGCGTAGTCGGGGCCGGCCGACACCAGCATGGCGCCGCCGCCGCGGATATAGCGCGCGATATTGTCGAAATAGGCGATCGGCAGCACGCCTTGCCGGGCGTAGCGGTCGAAGATGATCAACTGGAATTCGTTGATCTTCTGCTGGAACAGTTCGCGGGTCGGAAACGCGATCAGCGACAGTTCGTTGATCGGCGTGCCGTCCTGCTTCTCCGGTGGACGCAGGATGGTGAAGTGCACCAAGTCGACGCTGGCGTCGGACTTCAGCAGGTTGCGCCAGGTGCGCTCGCCGGAATGCGGTTCGCCGGACACCAGCAGCACGCGCAGCTTGTCGCGCACGCCGTCGATCACGACTACGGCACGGTTGTTCACCGGCGTCAGTTCGTTCTCGAGCGGCGAGGCCTCGATCTCGACGATATTTGGCCCGGCGTGCTTGATGTCGACATCGACGCTGACGGTCTGCCCGCTGAGCACGGTGCGCTCGTTGAGCACGTCGCCGTCGCGCCGCACGACGACGCGCGCGCGTTCGCCGCTGACGCCCTGATCTTCCAGCCGATAGGTGATGGTCTGCTTCTGGCCGACGATGCCGAAGCGCGGCGCGGCGGTGATGGCGATGCGGCGATCGCGTTCGTCGGCGCGTCCGGTGACGAGCGCATGGACCGGCGCCGTGAAGCCGAGCGCCGCGACGTTCGGCGGGATATCGTGCACGCGGCCATCGGTGATCAGAAACGCACCGGCGACCCGATCGGTTGGCACGTCCGACAGCGCCGACGACAGCGCACCGAACAGTTTGGTGCCGTCGGTCTCGCCGTCGGCCTGTCCGGCATCGACGACGCGCACCTCAAGTCCCTTGATCTGCTTCAGCCGGTTGACCAACTCCTCGCGGGCCTGATCGGTCTCCCGGCTGCGGTCGCCGAAGTTCTGGCTCGGACTCTTGTCGACGACGACAGCCGCAACCGACGACAGCGGTTCGCGCTCCTCGCTGGTGAAGGAAGGATTGGCCAGCGCCAGCAGGATCAGCGCCAGCGCGGCCACGCGCACCGCCGCGCCGCGCGCACGGCCGACCAGCAGCAGCACCGCGATCACGGCGATAGCGGCCAGCGCGACCCACAAAACGAGGGTCGGGACGAGGGGAGTGAACGCGATACCGTACTGCATGCCGCGATCCTACTGCCCGAGCCGTTCGATCAGCGCCGGCGCGTGCACCTGATCGGCCTTGTAGTTGCCGGTCAGCGTGTACATGACGATGTTCACGCCGGCGCGGAAGGCGAATTCGCGCTGCCGCGCTTCGCCCGGAGTGAGCGGCAGCATCGGCTGGCCGTCCGGCCGCAACGCCCATGCGCCGGCAAGATCGTTAGAGGTGATGATGATCGGCGACACGCCGTCGCCGCCGCGCGCGGGACGCGCCGCTGCATCGTCGCTTTCCTCGCGCGGCAGTGCCTCGACCCAGGTCTGGCCGGTGTTGAAGCGGCCGGGGAAGTCGCGCAGTAGATAGAATGTCTTGGTCAACACGTGCTCGGGCGGCACCGGTTCGAGTTCGGGAATGTCCAGCGAGGCCAGCGTCTCGCGCAGCGTCTGCATGCCGGGCGTCTGCGCTTCGCCGCCGGCTCCCGATGGCGCCTCGATGGCGTCGCGGGTATCGAACAGCACTGTGCCGCCTTGTTTCATGTAGGCGTCGATCTTGTTCAAGGCGTCCTGCGACGGCTTCGGCGCGCCGGGAATGATCGGCCAGTAGATCAGCGGGAAGAACGCGAGTTCGTCATGCGCCGGATCCACGCCGACCGGATCGCCGGCTTCGAGCGCGGTGCGTTGGGCGAGGAAGAGGGTCAGGCTCTGCATGCCGGCCTTGACGATGGTGTCGACGTCGGCGTTGCCGGTGACCACATAGGCCAGCCGCGTTTGCGATACGGCCTTCACCGCAAAATCGTCGGCGGCGCTGTCGGCACGACTCTGCGACGGCACGAGCGTGACCACCGCCAGCGCCAGTGCGATCGCCAACGCAGCCGTCGTGGCCGTGCGTCGCCGCAACAGCGCGGCGATGCCGCCGCCGAGCATGGCGACGATGATCGCGTCGATCAGGAACAGGAACAGTGCGGACGACAACAGGATGCCGCGCAGATCGCTCGGCTCGGCGTTGGTGTAGGTGGCGTGGCGTGCGCGCAGGCTCGATGAATCGATCGGCGCGATGCGATCGGCTGCCGCGAGCGTATTGACCGCCAGCGGGCCATCGGCCGGTCCATAAAATCCGGGCGGATGATCGATGGTCGCGCGATCGCGGAAGCTCGCAGGCAACGGCTTGGCCGTCGAGGGTGGTGGTCCGAATGCGCCAAAACCATCCAGCGTTCGCAGCGGTGCGACCGTCTCGGCCTTGGCCTCCGCCGCGGGGCCGGCGCCGGGCGTCGAGGTGTAGCCCGACATATCGACCAGCCGCCGCAACATTTCGACGAAGCTGCCGGACATCGGCAGATCGGACCAGCGCATGTCGGCGCTGACATGGAACAGCGTGACCACGCCTTTGCCGCGACGCTCACCGGTGACCAGCGGCGTGCCATCGACCAGCGATGCCCAGCTCCGATGCGCCAGCGTTGCGTCGGGTTCGGCGAGCACCTGCCGCGACACGGTGACATCCTGCGGCACTTCCAGTCCCGCGAACGGACCGTCCGCTGCGAAGGAAGCGAGATGTTGCGGCTTCTCCCACGTCAGGCTGCCGCCAAGGCTGCGGCCGCCGCGCCGCAGTTTCACCGGCACCAGATCGTCGTCGGCCTGCGCCAGGCGCGGACCGGCAAACCGCACTAGTACGCCGCCTTGCGCAATCCAGGCATCGAGCCGTTCGCGCAATTCCGGCGACAGCCCACCGACGTCGGCGAGCACGATCATCGGCAGCTTCTGATCGAGGAACTGCGCGATCGCCACAGCGGGCGCGGCACGGTCGCCAAGCCGGACATCGGCAAACGGCGCCAGCGCGCGGGTGAGATAGAACGTCGATGCCAGCAGCGGCTGCGCGGTGTCGGTGGTCGATCCGCTGGCGATGCCGACGGCGCGTCGGCGCCAGCGCTTGTCCAGCAATTGCACGGCGCCGGCCGAGCGTTCGCCGGCGATTTCAAGCCGCGCGATATCGTTGCGCAACTCGACCGGCAGATCGAAGGCGGCTTCGGTCTCGCGGTCCTGCGGCCCGAAACTGAAATGGGCTTCGCCGATCGGCGAGTTCTTCTGATCCAGCGCACGCACGATGCCGGCGTCGATGCCGCCCGCATTGGCGCGCAGCACTTTCACCGTCATCTTCGCGGCCGCGTTTTCGGCGGCGGCGAGCGCGTGGGCCGGGGGCGTGCCGCCTTCGAAAATGGTCAAGGGACGATTCTCGACCGTCTTGCCGAGGCCTTCGACGAATTCCGGTGCGCGGCCGGTGTCGATGCCATCGGACAGCCATACCAGTTCGCAGTCGCCGGTGGCCTTGAGGAAGCGCGCGATGGCGGGAAGGGTCTCGACGCGTTCGACGGCATATGGTTTCGGCGACAGTTGCCGCAGCGTCACGCGGGCGGTGCCAGCCGGTGCCAGCGTGATGTCGCGCGTCGGTTCGGACAGCGGCACGATGGCGACGCCGCGGCGGTCGCTGTCGGCACTGGCGATCAGTTCATCGGCGGCCTTGAGGCGGGCGTCCCAGCTCGATGCCGAACTCCAGCCGTCATCGAGCAGGATCACCAGCGGCGTGCTGCTGCGCGACGCGCCGGTCTGCGGATTCCAGGTCGGTCCGGCGGCGGCGATGATGACAAGCGCGGCGGCCAGCAGGCGCAGCGCGGTCAGCCACCACGGCGTGCGCGACGGGGTTTCCTCCTTCGGTGCGATGTCGAACAGCAGTCGGGTCGGCGGAAAATCGATGCGGCGCGGACGCGGCGGCATCACGCGCAGCATCCACCACAGCACCGGCAGCGCAATCAATCCCGTCAGCAGCAACGGTTCGGTAAAGGAGAGCGGCAGCCCCATCATGCGATGCGCCCCGCTTTCACCGTCGGCCCGGCGCCTTTGCTCACCATCATGCCGCTATGCAGATACAGCAACAGCTCGGCGGCCGAGCGGCTGGTGGTGTGCGTCGAGAACAGCCAGTCCAGCCTGCCGGCCTCGAGGCGGATTTCTTCCCGATGCGCGGCGACGCGCGCGACATAGTCCTCCGCCCATCTTTCCGCGCGGCCCGCGGTGATGACGCCGCCGCCCTCAGGCTCGACGAATTCGATGCGGCCGGAATAAGGAAAGGTCTCCTCGGCAGGATCGACCACCTGCACCAGCGTTCCATGCGCGCCGGATGAGGATAGGCCTGCCAGCATCGATTTGATCTCGGCGATCGGCGACCAGAAGTCCGACAGCACCACGATCTCCGACAGCGATGTCGGCACGAACGACGGCGGCAGGCTGGCGCGCGCCGCAGTGTCGTGCAGCATTGCCTGCGCCATCTTGTCGATGACGCTGCGGCTGGCGGTGGGGATCATCAGGCCGGGCACACCGACGCGCTCGCCGCCTGCGACCAGCAATTCGGCAAGCGCAAACGTGACGATCATCGCGCGTTCGAGCTTGCTGTCGCGCACGCCCTTGGAGGCGAACGCCATCGACGGCGAGCGGTCCGGCCACAGCCACACGGTGTGCGCGGCTTCCCATTCCTGTTCGCGCACGTAGAGATGATCGTCGCGCGCCGAGCGTCGCCAGTCGACGTTCTGCGCCGGCTCGCCCGAGACAAAGCGGCGATACTGCCAGAAACTTTCGCCGGCACCGGCGCGACGGCGGCCATGCAGACCGTGGATCACATTGGCGGCGATGCGCCGTGCTTCGAGCACGAGACGCGGCAGCGACGCGGCAAGCGTTCGGCTTTCGCCGTCGGCGCGTCGGACTGCGACGATCTCGAGGCTGTCATGCGGCGCGGCTGCTGCCATCAGCCGATCCGTGTCTTCAGTTGCCGAATGACATCGGAAATGGTCTTGCCTTCGGCGCGCGCCGAGAAGGTGAGCGCCATGCGGTGCTTGAGAACCGGTTCGGCCAGATCGAGTACGTCGTCGATAGACGGCGCAAGTCGACCATCGAGCAGCGCACGCGCGCGCACCGCGAGCATGAGTGCCTGACTGGCGCGCGGACCCGGCCCCCATGCGATCAACGAGCCGGTCTCACCGCTTTCCGGCCCCGGACGCGCGGACCGCACCAGCGAGAGAATGGCTTCGACCACGGAATCGCCGACCGGCAGTCGGCGCACCAGACGCTGCGCGGCGATCAAGTCCTCGACCGACATTGCGGCTTTGGCGGCGGTCTCCTCCGCACCGGTGGTTTCGAACAGGATGCGCCGCTCCGCATCGCGATCCGGATAATCGACATCGATCTCCATCAGGAAGCGATCGAGCTGCGCTTCCGGCAGCGGATAGGTGCCTTCCTGCTCCAACGGGTTTTGGGTCGCGAGCACATGGAACGGCTTCGGCAGATCGTGACGCGCGCCTGCAACCGTGATGTGCTGCTCCTGCATCGCCTGCAGCAACGCGGACTGCGTGCGCGGACTGGCGCGGTTGATCTCATCGGCCATCAGCAATTGCGCGAACACCGGACCGGCGATGAAGCGGAACGAACGGCGGCCGGTGCCGCTTTCGTCGAGCACTTCGGCGCCGAGGATATCGGACGGCATCAGGTCCGGCGTGAACTGGATGCGCTTGGCATCGAGGCCGAGCGTGACGCCGAGCGTTTCGACGAGCTTGGTCTTGGCAAGGCCCGGTACGCCGATTAGCAACGCGTGGCCACCGGACAGAATGGTGACGAGCGTGTTCTCGACCACGCGCTCCTGACCGAAGATGACGGTCGAGATCGCTTCCTTTGCCGCCCGGATGTTGCCGGCGAGTTGCTCGGCGGACCGGACGATCACGTCTTCAAGTTTCTCGACACTGTCTGCGCCAGCCATCCGTCACTCCTTGCCAAACGCCGCTCGATGCGTCGTCATGCCATAAACCTCATGGTAGACCATGCCTCATGGTAGACTTAAGCGAACGCTACGTATTCGCTCAAATCATCTATCCCCATATTATCGGGGTTGAAGGTGCCGGACGGCATCACGATGCGGCGATCTGCCGTTAAGGAACCATTCCCGGAACGGCACGTATCGTGCCAGACCGAACTGGACAAAGTCAGGGCAAACCATGGCGAAGCAAGGGCAGACAGCGGAACGTAGTCTCGACGGGCTCACCACCGCCGCGCGCGACGCTGCCACCGCTGCGAAGACCGGCAAGGGCTTGCCGCCGGTGCATCTGTGGAATCCGCCGTTCTGCGGCGACCTCGATATGCGAATAGCGCGGGACGGTACGTGGTTTTATCAAGGCACGCCGATCGGGCGGCCGGCGCTGGTCCGGCTGTTCTCGACGATCCTCAAGCGGGAGAACGGCAAGCACTTTCTGGTGACGCCGGTCGAGAAGGTCGGCATCCAGGTCGAGGATGCGCCGTTTCTTGCGGTGGAAATGCTCAAGGAGCAGCAGGACAATGGCCGGTTGCTGCGCTTTCGCACCAATGTCGACGACTGGGTGCCGTGCGATGCCGCGCATCGGTTGCGTTTCGAAGCGGCCGCCGATGGCGGATTGACGCCCTATCTGCACGTCCGCGCGGACCTCTGGGCCAAGGTGACGCGCGCTCTTTACTACGATCTGGTTGACATGGGTGAGGAGCAGGTGGTCGATGGCAACCCGATGTTTGGGGTTGTGTCCGGTGGTGAGTTCTTCGCCATGGCGGACGCAGAGCAGGTAAGGGGAGCACTTTGACCGAGCCGATGCTGGCGGCGCAGCCCGCCGTGAGGAAGCTCGGTCCGGGCGAATTTTTCGGCCGGGCGCACGAGCGCCTGAATTTCGACGTTCCGCCTGGACTGACCGATCCCAATATCATCCCGCCGAGCGGCGACCAGGGCACCGACCGCATGCTGCGGATCATTGCCGAGGAGCAGCCGGTGCGTCCTGCCGCGGTGTTGATCCCGGTGGTCGAGCGCGACCAGCCGACCGTGTTGCTGACGCAGCGTTCGCCAAATCTCAGCAGCCACGCCGGACAGATTTCATTTCCCGGCGGCAAGATCGATGCGACCGATCACTCGCCGCTCGATGCGGCGCTGCGCGAAGCGGAAGAAGAGGTCGGTCTCGATCGCAAATTCGTCGAACCGATCGGCTATCTCGATCTGTATGCGACCGGGCTCGGCTTCCGCATTCTGCCGACGCTGGCGCGCGTCAAGCCGGGCTTCGATCTGCGCATCAACGCAGCCGAGGTCGACGACGCCTTCGAGGTGCCGCTGGCGTTTCTGATGAACCCGGAAAATCATCAGGTACACAGCAAGGAATTCCGCGGCATGGAGCGGTCCTATTACGCGATGCCGTTTGCCGAGCGTTACATCTGGGGCGCGACGGCGGGTATCCTGCGCGTGCTGTACGAGCGGATTTATCTGCCATGATCCGTCCGGTGCTGACCGAAGTCGGAATCTTCCTGATCCCTTTTGTGATCTATGCCGGCTTCCTGCTGGCAAGCCGCAACGGAGTGTTCAATCAATCGTCGTGGCCGACGCATGTCGTCATCAAGCTGGCAATCGGGGCGCTGCTCCTGACCATCATCAGCCTGTTGTTGCTGGCGCACTTCTCCGGTGCGCCGCCGAAGTCCACTTACACGCCGGCGCATATCGAGAATGGCCGGCTGGTGCCTGGAGTCGATAGATGAATGAAGCGGCGTCGCTTCGCGGTGCCTCATGGTTGACGTCGGGCGCGACCGCGCGCGTGCTCGCTCTGCTCAATGGCGACGGCGAGGAAGCGCGCGTCGTCGGCGGCGCAGTGCGCAATGCGCTTTTCGATATACCGATCAGCGACATCGATATCGCGACCACGGCGCTACCCGAGGAGGTGGTTCGCCGCGCCAGGGCGGCCGGCATCAAGAATGTGCCCACCGGACTCGAACATGGCACGGTGACGCTGATCGTCGATGGCCAGCCGTTCGAAGTCACCACGCTGCGCGAGGACGTCGAAACCTTCGGCCGCAAGGCGAAAGTCGCGTTCGGACGCGATTGGAAAGCCGACGCGCAACGCCGCGATTTCACGATCAATGCACTGTCGGTCGATGCCGAGGGACTGGTGCACGATCATGTCGGAGGCCTCGCCGACATCGCCGCGCGGCGGGTGCGTTTCATCGGCGATCCCAACCGGCGGATCGCCGAGGATTATCTGCGCATCCTGCGCTTCTTCCGGTTTCACGCGGCCTATGGTGCGGGTGATCTCGATCGCGCCGGTTATCTCGCCTGCATTCGTGGACGCGAGGGATTGTCGGCGCTCTCGGCCGAACGGGTGCGGATGGAAATGCTGAAGCTGCTGGTCGCGGACGGCGCGCGTGCGGCCATCGAGGCCATGGGCGATGGCGGTCTGCTGCTGCCGATCCTCGGCGGCGTCACCTATCAGCGCGCGCTTGCGGCGATGATCGATATCGAACGTGCGCGCGGGCTGAAACCCGATCCGATGCTGCGGCTCGGTGCCCTAGCGGTCGCCGTCACTGAAGATGCAAGACGGCTTTCGGCGCGCTTGCGACTAACCAATGCGGAAACCCGGACGCTGGATTCCATGGGGCATCGCTGGTGGCGGCTCGCCGGCATGGATGAAATCACGTCGCAGCGCCGGCTTTACCGGCTTGGCGAGGTCCGGTTCCGCGACCGGGTGATGCTGGCATGGGCGCGATCGGGGCAGGGCGCCGGGGATAACTACTGGCAGAACCTGATCGGCCTGCCGGATCGCTGGCGCGCGCCGGAGTTTCCGCTCAAGGCCGCCGATTTCATCGCGCGCGGCTTTGCCGAAGGTCCGGCGCTGGGCCACGTGCTGTCGCTGGCCGAAGACGTCTGGCTCGCGGCGGGCTTTCCGCTCGAAGACGATGTGCTGACCACGATCGCCAACCAGACCGCGGCGCGGTTCGCGCACGATCACCGGCTCTAAAATGTATCGCCCATGATCTGATGCCGCCGGAAAATCATCCGACGGCATCGCTGACATTGAATCTCATCTTGCGGCGGGATGATCCGAAGGATCAGGCGACCTTGGATTTCTCAACGGCTTCGCCGTCTTCTTCATCCTCGTCGTCTTCGTGCTCATGTTCGTTGTCGTCCTCATCTTCGCCCTCGTCGGAGGTGTCGATTTCGACGACATCGAGGACGGCGCGGGGAAGCGTTTCGCGAAACAGATCGCCTTCCTCGCCCAGCCACAAGCAGGCAACGGAATCGCCGTTGACTTCTGCGACGGTGAGCGGCTGGCCGCCCGATTTCAAGATGACGACATCTCCCGGTTTGATATCCATGTTCGTGTTCCTCGTTGGATTGGCACGAGGAACAGTCTAGCGATGGGTCATGACAGGCCGATCACGGCCATTTCACCTCGGGCGGCATCGACGACAGGATCGAGGCGACGTTGCCGCCGGTCTTCAACCCGAAGATGGTGCCACGGTCGTACAGCAGATTGAATTCGACGTAGCGTCCGCGCCGCACCAGTTGCTCCTCGCGGTCGGCCGGAGTCCATGGTGCGTTGAAGTTGCGACGGACGAGATCGGGATAGATTTTCAGGAAGGCGCGTCCGACATCCTGCGTGAAGGCAAGGTCGGCGTCCCAGTCGCCACTGTCGTGCCAGTCGTAGAAGATGCCGCCGATGCCGCGAGCCTCCTTGCGGTGCGGCAGGTAGAAATACTCGTCGCACCAGGTCTTGTATTTGTCATAGGGCGCGATCTTGGCGTGCGCGTCACAGGCGGCTTTCATCGCATCGTGAAACGCCACCGTGTCGGCATCGTCCTGGGTGCGGCGACGGTCGAGCACCGGGGTCAGATCGGCGCCGCCGCCGAACCACGACCGGGTGGTGATGACGAAACGCGTGTTCATGTGCACGGCGGGAACGTTGGGATTGCGCATATGCGCGATCAGCGAAATGCCCGACGCCCAGAAGCGCGGGTCGTCGGTCGCGCCCGGAATCTGCGCGCGGAATTCCGGCGCGAATTCACCGTGCACCGTGGAGCAATGGACGCCGACCTTTTCGAACAGCCGGCCGTGCATCATCGACATCACGCCGCCGCCGCCCGGCTTGCCCGTGTGATCGGTGCGATCCCATGGCGTGCGGACGAAACGTGCGGCCTCGCCGGGATAGAGCGAGACGGGCGCATCGTCCTCCAACTTCTCGAATGCCGCGCAGATCTGGTCGCGCAGACTCTCGAACCAAGTGCGGGTGAGGTTCTTGCGTTGATCGTTGAGGGAAGCGTCCATGCACGACTCCTGGGAGCTTTTGTTTATGGGCGTCATTCTCAGCTAGAAAGACGCCGATTTCGGTCATGGCCGGGCTGGTCCCGGCCATCCACGCCTTGTCTTGCGGAATCCCAGAAAGGACGTGGATACCCGGCACAAGGCCGGGCATGACGACTTTGCTTGATCGAGCGAATTACATTTCCAGCAGGCGCTCGGATGATGGCTTTCAAGTTTGCGGGCCGAAGTAGGTGCAGGACTCGTTGCAACTGTCGCGATGCACGCTGACGCGGGTTACTTTGCCGGCATGCTGCACGCGGTCCCAGATGAAGCGTGTGAGATTTTCCAGCGTCGGTGCGCCAAGCGCAGCGATGTTGTTGAGGAATTTGTGGTCCAGGGTTTTCTGCATGTCGGCCAGCGCCCGGTCCAGCAGCCCGAGATCGAGCACCATGCCGGTGGCAGGATCGGGCGTGCCGCGGACCGTCACCTCGGCGCGAAACGAATGGCCGTGGATTTCCTGGCTGGCTTCGCCCAGCGTCGTTCCGGGCAGCGCATGCGCGGCCTCGAAGCGGAACCCTTTGGTCAATTCCCACATCGATACAATTCCAGTCTTATCTTATCCCAAGCGACTTGTGGGTCTGCACGCTCAGCCGCCATTGCGGATGATGCAGGCAGTAGTCGATGGCGCGAACCGTGTTGTCCGCAACCTCCGGACCGTCCATCGGCTGCAGCGAGAACCGCTCGAAGTCGAGGCCGGCGAACTGCTCCGGCGTGTTTTCAACCTGCGGATACACCAGTTTGAGCTCATGTCCTTTGCGAATCCGCAAAGTCGTGCCGGCTTTCGGGCTGACGCAGATCCAGTCGATGCCGTCGGGCGGGTCCACCGTGCCGTTGGTCTCGATCGCGATGGTGAAGCCACGCGCATGCAGCGCCGCGATCAGCGCCGCGTCGACCTGCAGCAGCGGCTCTCCGCCGGTCAAAACCACATAACGGTCGCCGGCGCCAGCCCACTGCGCCGCGATGGTGTCGGCGAGGTCATCGGCGGAGGCGTATCGTCCGCCGAGGGTTCCGTCCATGCCGACGAAATCGGTGTCGCAAAACCGGCAGACGGCATCGGCGCGATCTTCTTCACGGCCGGTCCACAGGTTGCAGCCGGCGAACCGGCAGAATACCGCGACGCGGCCGGCATGGGCGCCTTCGCCCTGCAATGTCAGGAAGATTTCCTTGACCGCGTAACTCACTCGATTGCCTCCTGAACATCCGAACGGGTCTGCCGCAATGCTTCGCCGGTGGCCATCGCGGCGGCCACGGCCACGTTGAGCGAGCGCAGGCCCGGCCGGATAGGTATCACAAGCCGCGCGTCCGCGGCGGCGGCGACTTCTTCGGGGACGCCGGCGGATTCCCGTCCCAACAGGAGGATGTCGGAGGCCTCGTAGCGATGATCAAGGTAGCTTTGGCTGCCCTTGGTCGTCAGCAACAGCAGCCGCGCACCGATTTCGGCCCGCCACCCCTCGAAGTGGCTCCAGGAATCGTGCCGGGTGATGCTTACCTGATCGAGGTAATCCATTCCCGAACGGCGGAAATGACGGTCCGAGACCGGGAAGCCGGCGGGCTCGATGATATGGGCTGCGACACCCAGGCAGGCGCAGAACCGCAGAATCGTTCCGGTGTTCTGCGGAATGTCCGGCTGGTAAAGCGCGAGTTGCATCGGGCAGCAGTCCCTGCGGTCCTGAATCGGTTGAAAAAATTCGCCGGTTTCGGCGGTTTTCGTGCATTGCACGCGGCTCAGCCGATAGCGGGCTTGCGCTCCATCGGCAAGGGTGCCAATAGAACGATTCTGGACTGTCTGTTCTGCCCGATTGGGCGGGATAAACGGTCTTTCTGCCGCCGCGGGGGTCGCGGGCGCCGGCAGCCTTCCCGGGCCGCCCGCTGGAGCGCCTTCGGGGTGGTTTCGCCGGGTGCGGAAGAGAAAGGGTTTGGGATCGTGACGACAGCGTCTTCGGCGGGTGGGACTCGCCGTGATTTCCTCTTTGTAGCAACGGGAGCCGCCGCAGCGGTTGGTGCAGCAGCCGTCGCCTGGCCGCTGATCTCGCAAATGAATCCTGATGCGTCGACGATTGCAGCCGGCGCACCGATCGAGGTCGACCTGACCCCGATCGCCGAAGGACAGGACATCAAGGTGTTCTGGCGCGGCAAGCCGATCTACATCATGAACCGCACCAAGAAGCAGATCGACGAGGCGCGATCCGTTCCGGTCGCCAGCCTGCCCGATCCGCAGACCGACCAGTCCCGCGTCAAGGAAGGCCATGACAACTGGCTGGTCGTGATCGGCATCTGCACCCACCTCGGCTGCATTCCGATCGCCCATGAAGGCGATTATGACGGCTTCTTCTGCCCCTGCCACGGATCGCAGTACGATTCGTCGGGGCGCATCCGGCGCGGCCCCGCGCCGTTGAACCTGGCCGTGCCTCCCTACAAGTTCGCTTCCGACACCAAAATTCAGATTGGCTGACGCTGACCTCGAAAGTGCTTTCTCTCCGAGACTTTCCTTCAACAGTGTTGCCGCATAATTCCTAGGATCGCATCAATGAGCGGACCCTCGACCTACCAGCCACAAAACGGCTTTATGAAATGGCTGGAAACGCGCCTCCCGATCGGGGGCCTCATCCATTCCTCGTTCGTGGCCTATCCGACGCCGCGTAACCTCAACTATTGGTGGACGTTCGGCGCCATCCTCTCGATGATGCTGGCGGTGCAGATCATCACCGGCGTGATCCTGGCGATGCATTACACGCCGCACGTCGATCTCGCCTTCAACTCGGTCGAAGGCATCGTTCGCGACGTCAACTACGGCTGGCTGCTGCGCAACATGCACGCCGCCGGCGCATCGATGTTCTTCATCGCGGTCTATGTCCACATGTTCCGCGGTCTCTACTACGGGTCATACAAGGCGCCGCGCGAAGTGCTCTGGATTCTGGGCGTCATCATCTACCTGCTGATGATGGCCACCGGCTTCATGGGCTACGTGCTGCCGTGGGGCCAGATGAGCTTCTGGGGCGCCACCGTCATCACCAACCTGTTCTCGGCCATTCCCTATGTCGGCGAGAGCATCGTGACGCTGCTGTGGGGTGGCTACTCGGTCGGTAACCCGACGCTGAACCGCTTCTTCTCGCTGCATTATCTGCTGCCGTTCGTGATTGCCGGCGTTGTCGTGCTGCACATCTGGGCGCTGCACGTCGCGGGCCAGAATAACCCGGCCGGCGTCGAGCCGAAGACCGAAAAGGATACCGTGCCGTTTACGCCCTACGCGACCGTCAAGGACGCGTTCGGCATGGCCTGCTTCCTGATCTTCTTCGCCTGGTTCATCTTCTACATGCCGAACTTCCTCGGCGACGCGGACAACTACATCCAGGCCAACCCGGGCGTCACCCCGGCGCACATCGTGCCGGAATGGTATTACCTGCCGTTCTACGCCATCCTGCGCTCGATCCCGAGCAAGCTCGGCGGCGTCATCGCGATGTTCAGCGCCATCCTTGTGCTGGCATTCCTGCCGTGGCTCGACAGCGCCAAGACCCGCTCGTCGCGCTATCGTCCGCTCGCCAAGCAGTTCTTCTGGATCTTCGTGGTGGTCTGCGTCCTGCTCGGCTGGCTCGGCGGCAAGCCGCCGGAAGGGGCTTATGTGGTTGCAGGTCGTATCCTGACCTTCTGCTACTTCGCCTACTTCCTGATCGTGCTGCCGATCCTGAGCCGCATCGAGACCCCGCGCACCGTGCCGAACTCGATCGCCGATGACGTGCTGGCGAAGTCGAAGGGCCGTTCCACGGTGGCGTCTGCCATCGTTGCGCTGGTCGCAGTCAGTTCGCTGTTCGTGGTTGGCGTCCGTGACGCCAAGGCGGCCGATCATAGCGACGTGCCGCCGTCACTGTCGTGGTCGTTCGCGGGTCCGTTCGGCAAGTTCGACCGTGGCGCGCTGCAGCGTGGCTACAAGGTCTACAAGGAAGTCTGCTCGACCTGTCACTCGATGAACCTGGTTCACTTCCGCAACCTGGCCGATCCCGGCGGTCCCGGCTTCTCGCCGGCGCAGGCTGCGGCCGTTGCCGCGGAGTACAAGGTGCAGGACGGTCCCAACGATGCCGGCGATATGTTCGAGCGTCCGGGCCGCGTCGCCGACAAATTCCCGGCTCCGTTCCCCAACGAGCAAGCTGCGCGTGCGTCCAACGGCGGTGCACTGCCGCCGGACCTGTCGCTGATTGCCAAGGCGCGGTCCTACGATCGCGGCGTGCCGCAGGTGATCTTCGATTTCATCACTCAATTCCAGGAGCAGGGCCCGAATTACATCGATGCGATCCTGCAGGGCTTCGAGGATAAGCCGCCGGCCGGTGTCACCATTCCGGAAGGCTCGTACTACAACAAGTACTTCCCCGGCCACGCCATCAAGATGCCGAAGCCGCTGTCCGACGGCCAGGTGACGTATGACGACGGTTCGCCGACCACGGTGGCGCAGTATGCGCACGACGTCACCACGTTCCTGATGTGGGCTGCGGAGCCGCATCTGGAGGCGCGCAAGCGGCTCGGCATGCAGGTGATGATCTTCCTGATCATCTTCGCCGGCCTCCTGTACTTCACCAAGAAGAAGGTCTGGGCTAACGCGCACTGAGGTCGGCTCGACCTATACCTTCCTGAATTGAAAAAGGCTCCCTCACGGGAGCCTTTTTGCTTGGAGCGTCGGCCTTTGGCTCAGCGCTTGAACAGCCCCATCACCGCCGACTTGGCCAGCGTGTTGAAGTGGAGCTGGAAGCCGACCACGGCGGCCGAAGTGTCGGCATTGGCATTGATGTCGCCGCCGACGGCGTGAACGGTGAAGAAATAGCGGTGTGGATGGTCACCCTCCGGCGGGCAGGGACCGCCATAACCGGCAGCGCCGAAATCGGTCCGGGTCTGCAGCGCGCCCTTCGGCAGCTTGCCGCTCTTCGGATTGCCGGCGTCGAGGGCCAGTTCGGTGACCGAGGCCGGGATGTTTACGACCACCCAGTGCCAGAAGCCGCTGCCGGTCGGCGCATCCGGATCGAAGCAGGTGACTGCGAAGCTCTTGGTGCCTTCCGGCACGCCGCTCCAGCGCAGGTGAGGTGATTGATTGCCGCCGGCGCAGCCAAATCCGAAATCGGCGGACAGGATATGGTCCTTGCCGAGGTAGTCGCCGTCCTTGAAGCTATCGCTCACAACCTTGAACGCCATCGTATTCTCCCTGTGCTGTAGCGTGCTCGCGCGATGCGGATACCGGTTCGCGCGAAGATAACGCCTCGAAACAAAACGCCGGATCGCAGGACTCTAGCGCGGATCGCCTGACACGCAAATGTCAGAGGCTGATTGACCGGTGACCGGCCGTTGCCGTATTGCGGAACCAATGGCCGAAGCTATCACCATCTCGAACCTGACGGATCGTCCGGAATTCTTCGATCGCATCGCCGACCGCATCTGGCGTGCGTGGTGGGAGCCGCATGGCGTGCCGCTGGCCTATATCGTCGGGCGGATGCAGGAAAATCTCAAAGGTCAACCTTTGCCGCGTGCTTTCGTCGCCCATGCGGGCGAGATGTTCGCCGGCACCGCGTCGGTGATCGTGTCCGATCTCGACGAGCGCCCGCAATACACGCCGTGGGTTGCCGCGGTCTGGGTCGAGCCGCAATTCCGTTCGCAGCGGATCGGTCGCGTGCTGATTTCCCATGCGGCCGATCACGCGCTCTCAACCGGTGTGCCGTGCGTTTATCTCACGGCGCGTCCGGCGCGGCGTTCGCTATATGAAGAACTCGGCTGGCGTGTGGTGGAAGAGGGCGTTGGCGTCCTCGCCATGACCGTGTTCGCGCGCGACGCCTGAGCGCTCCCTTCATTTGCCCGACGTTCCGTCGCGGTCCAGCGCGAAATCCTCGACCACCAGGCGCTGCACCGGATCGGCATCCGCGGAGCCAGCCGACAGGATGGCGCCTGCCCGCGCAATCTCGAACGTCCGGAGCAGCGCCTGGTGGTCGAGGAAATCGCCCGGTAAGCCAGCGCGATGACGCAGCGCATGTTCGTCGCGCAGGCTGGCGTCGCTGTTGCCGCCGGCAAGATACAGCGACGGCCTATTGCGCATCTGGCACGGCAATCCGAGTTGCGCGACCAGCGATTTCAGGCCACGCACGGCGTCAAGGCTGGCGCGATACCCGCGCACGGCGCGCTCGAAGCCGTAAAGCCCGACCAGTTCGCGCAACGGACGGTCGATCTCCCACAGCAGCATGGCGGTGCTGGCCATGGTGCTGCCGCCGCCCGGCATCTCGCGATCGATGACGACAACCTGATGTCCCCGCCGGGTCAGATGCTCGGCCATCAGCGAGCCGGTGATGCCGGCGCCGACGATCAGTATGTCGCAGCGGAAATCCTCGGTGACGGGCGGAATGAGATAGCCGATGTCCGCGAACCAGGGCGACCGGCCGCCGTGCAAATCGTCCTGCTCGGTATCTTCGGTGTCGAAATTATGGATGTGAGCCCCACGATGCTTGAAGCCGGAAATGTCGAACGGATCGGGATGATGCCCGTCAAACCGGGCCAAGTGCCGGGCAGAGGATTTTGTTCCCGGTCGCGTCGCAATGGGCGCACCATCGAGTGTATCCGCGTCACGGGAGGACGGCCGGAGCCCATTTTCGCCTGCGGCGTCCCTTGACGCCGTCCCTGCGCCGTGGTGTCTTGCCGGCCATGAGCACCGTTTCCGCAACGACCCGTCTGTGGTGGCGCACCTTCTGAAAGGTGGCCGGTGCGATTTCGTTTTTCCCAATCGTCAAGGTCGCCTCGCAGCGCGGCGGCCTTTGCTCATGATCCGGCTCGTTCCTCCTGTGTGGCGCTCCTCCGGCAAGTTTCGTAAGAGGACCGTATGAACAGGACCGTTTTCTCACTTCCCGAACAGGAGACCTACCGCACCGCCGGTGGGCTCGAAGTGTCGCGCACGGCGCTGCGTTTCACCGGCGGCACGGCACTCGACGAATTGATCGAGCTGCTCGACCGTCGCCGGGGCGTCGTGCTCTCGTCCGGCACCACGGTGCCGGGGCGCTACGAGAGCTTCGACATGGGCTTCGCCGATCCGCCGCTGGTGCTGGAGACGGCGGGGACGCAGTTCGCGCTGCGCGCGCTCAACCCGCGCGGCGAGGTGCTGATCGCATTCCTTGCCGCCAACTTGCGCGATGCCGCGTTTGAAATCACCGAGACCTCGGCAACGCGCCTCGCCGGAAACATCATCCGCGGCGAAGCGCCGGTAGACGAGGATCAGCGCACCCGCCGTGCCAGCGCGATGTCGCTGGTCCGCGCCATCGTTGCGGTGCTGGCCTCGCAGGCCGATCCGTTGCTCGGGCTCTATGGCGCGTTTGCCTACGACCTGGTGTTCCAGATGGAAGACCTGGTGATGAAGCGCGCGCGCGAGGCCGACCAGCGCGATATCGTGCTCTATATTCCGGATCGGCTCTTGGCCTACGACCGTGCCACCGGGCGCGGCGTGACGCTGAGTTACGATTTCGCTTTCGATGGCAAATCGACCAAGGGCCTGCCGAATGCCACGCCCGACAGCGTTTATACGCACACCGGCAAGCCGGGATTCGCCGATCACGCGCCGGGCGAATATCAGGCCACGGTGGAGACGGCGCGCGCGGCGTTCGCGCGCGGCGACCTGTTCGAGGCGGTGCCGGGTCAATTGTTCGGCGAACGCTGCGAGCGTTCGCCCGCCGAAGTGTTCCAGCGGCTGTGCCGTATCAATCCGTCGCCCTATGGCGGCCTCGTCAATCTCGGCGATAGCGAATTCCTCGTGTCGGCCTCGCCGGAAATGTTCGTACGGTCCGATGGCCGTCGCATCGAGACCTGTCCGATCTCCGGCACCATCGCGCGCGGCGCGGACGCCATCGGCGACGCCGAGCAGATTCGCGAACTTTTGAATTCGCAGAAAGACGAATTCGAACTCAATATGTGCACCGATGTCGACCGCAACGACAAGGCGCGCATCTGCGTGCCGGGCACGATCAAGGTTCTGGCGCGGCGGCAGATCGAGACCTATTCGAAACTGTTTCATACCGTCGATCACGTCGAGGGCATGCTGCGCCCCGGTTTCGACGCCCTCGATGCGTTCCTCACCCATGCGTGGGCGGTGACGGTGACCGGCGCGCCGAAGAAATGGGCGATGCAGTTCGTCGAGGACAACGAGCGCTCGTCGCGGCGCTGGTATGCCGGCGCGTTCGGCGTCGTCGGCTTCGACGGCTCGATCAACACCGGCCTCACCATCCGCACCATCCGCATGAAGGATGGCTTGGCCGAAGTGCGCGTCGGCGCGACCTGCCTGTTCGACAGCGATCCGGCAGCGGAAGATCGCGAGTGCCAGACCAAGGCGGCAGCGCTGTTTCAGGCGCTGCGCGGCGATCCGCCGAAGCCCCTGTCGGCGGTGGCGCCGGATGCCACCGGCTCCGGCAAGCGCGTGCTGCTGATCGATCACGACGACAGCTTTGTGCACATGCTGGCGGATTATTTCCGGCAAGTCGGTGCGCAGGTCAGCGTTACCCGGCATAATCATGCGCTCACGATGCTGGGGCAGGGCAGCTACGACCTGCTGGTGCTGTCGCCGGGACCGGGGCGGCCGGAAGATTTCGGCATCTCGAAAACCATCGACCTCGCATTGAAGAAGAAGCTGCCGATCTTCGGCGTCTGCCTCGGCGTGCAGGCAATCGGCGAATATTTCGGCGGCACATTGGGCCAGCTCACGCAGCCGGCACATGGACGGCCTTCGCGCGTGCAGGTGCGCGGCGGCACCTTGATGAAGAATTTGCCCAATGAGATCGTCATCGGCCGCTACCACTCACTGTTCGTCGAGCGCGACAGCATGCCCGATGTGCTCACCGTCACCGCGGCGACCGAGGACGGCGTTCCGATGGCGCTCGAGCACACCAAGCTGCCGGTCGGCGGCGTGCAATTCCATCCCGAATCGCTGATGTCGTTGGGCGACGAGGTCGGCCTGCGGATCGTGGAGAATGCCTTTCGATTGGGACAGGATGTTGCATAAGGTAAATAACCCGTCATTCCGGGGCCTGTGCGTGAAGAACGCGCATCCCGGAATGATGACGATAGTGATTTGAAAGAAGCTCGATGACCCTCGATGACGATCTGAAGGCCGCCATTCGCACCATTCCGGATTATCCGAAGCCCGGAATCCTGTTTCGCGACATCACCACGTTGCTTGGCGATGCGCGCGCGTTTCGCCGAGCCGTGGATCAACTGGTGCATCCGTGGGCCGGTTCGAAGATCGACCAGGTCGCCGGCATCGAGGCGCGCGGGTTCATCCTCGGCGGTGCCGTGGCTCATCAGCTCTCCGCCGGTTTCGTGCCGATCCGCAAGAAAGGCAAGCTGCCACACACCACGGTGCGGATCGCTTACTCTCTTGAATACGGTCTCGACGAGATGGAAATGCACGCCGACGCCATCAAGCCGGGCGAGCGCGTCATCCTGGTCGACGACCTGATCGCCACCGGAGGCACCGCGGAGGGCGCGGTGAAGTTGCTGCGTCAGATCGGCGCGGAGGTGTGCGCGGCCTGTTTCATCATCGATCTTCCCGACCTCGGCGGCGCGGACAAGCTGCGCGCCATGGACGTGCCGGTGCGGACGCTGGTGACCTTCGAGGGGCATTGAGAAGCGGAATGCTTCACCCGCCGTGCAGCAGCAGGCCCAATTCGAGCTCGCGAAAGCTGAAATAGTTATCGCGGATCCACTGATGCAGTTCGGTGGATGAGTCGCGCTCCTGCCGCAGATAGCCGGTGAACGAGAAGCCGACGCGGTCGATATAGGTTTTCAGGAATACCGGCAGCGCCGCGATGTTCAAGAGCCGGCCGTGGCTGAATGCATCGGGAAGCTCGCCGCGCAGCACGAATTCGTTGTCGATGACGATGAAAGATCGCTCCGGCACGCGCGAACGCAGCATGGCATAGCTGCGCCCCGAGGCGCGGTCGTTGTCGGCGACAAACAGCACCGTCGGCGCCACGCCACGGCGGGCAGCTTCCTTGAAGAAGCCGATCTCTCCAATCATGGTGAAGAATTCGTCGAAGGCGTGAAAGCCGAGATCGATCACCTTGGCAATGCCGTCGTTGAGGATCAGGCGATCCATCAACTGCATCTTGCCGAAGGTGTCCTCGACTTCTGCGGTCTCGGTGACGCGGGGCAGGAAATCCAGCAGCGACGGTTCTTTCAGATTGACGTCGAAGCCGACGACGCTACCGCGCTGCAGCAGCAAAAATTCGCACAACAGCCGTGCGATCAGCGTCTTCCCGACCAGCGGTCGGGGCGAGCAGATGATATAGACGGGCGTACGGCGCATGGCGCTATTTCAGAGAAAACCAGCGCGCGATCCAGCCAAATCTTGAGGCCTGCGGCTATTTTTCGCCGCCCGAGCGCGCGGCCGCCTTGTCCCCGCCGGACTTGTCCTTGTCTTTATCCTTGTCCTTTTCCTTGCCGACGATGTCGGTCAGCTTGATGCGGTCGAATTCGCTCCAGACATTGGCGAGCCAGTGGCGCACATAGCCGCGCAGCACGAAGGAATAGTTGGCGTTCTCGTCCTTCGGGCCCTTGTTGGCGACGAACTTGAGGAACGGCACCGACGAGACTTCGACCTGCTCGAACGCCATTTCGTTGAGCTTGGGAATGGTGAGCTCCGTCGCGCCCTTGATACGGTGGAAATAGGAATTGTAGGTCGCCTGGTCCCACTCGAAGAAGCTGGTGTTGTTGATGAAGTTCTTCACCAGGAAGTATTTCGCGCCGTCCATGAAACTCGCGGTCTCGGCGATCTCGTCGAGCGAAGCGATCGAGGGGCCGAGGATGTGAAAGACGGCGAATGTGATCTGGCCGGACTTGGCAGCATCGAGGAAGCCGATATCGCGCAGCGAAGCCAGCGCGGGCGAGAGCAGGCCGGCGCGCACGTCGATCACGGTGACCGAGGGCACGTCGTTGTTCAGCGTATCGAAGATCTTCATCTGATCGGCGGTTGCCGTCATGTCGACGATCTCGGTGATATCGGGATGAAAGCGTTTCAGCGTGCCGCGCGGGGACTCGGTGTCGAAGGCCCGGGTCGGCACGTTGTTGGCGTTGAAATAATCAAGCACGGTTCGCGATACGGTGGTCTTGCCGACGCCGCCCTTGTCCGCACCCACGACAATCACTGCTGGTTTCGCCATGAAATTCCCTTGCGCCCGTTGATGATGGAGCCGTCACTTCTTCGGAAAAGTCGCGCTCCTCGAGTGAGAAGGCTGCCCCATGATGCCCATCGCGCCGGCGGGGCCCGCACGATCCGAATGTCCCGTTTGATGCTTCGGGCGCGAAGATGGCAGAAACAAGGGATAATTCAATTCTCTCGTGCGGCCGGCAAGGTTAATTCCTGCCAAGGTCGTTAATGCATTCGCGAATTTGTCACACGCCGCGGATCGTCAGGAATGGCGGATCGGGCCCGGTGGGGTGCTCCACGGGCCGGGTGGCGCGCTATTGGGCGCCGGCGCGGGATCGCTCCATGGCCCGGGCGGCAGCGGCGGCTGGTCTTGATCGCCGGATTCTGCGATGTCGGAAGGCAGCGCGATCGGTCCCGGATCGTGACCGCCGGCGAATTTCACCAGCGCCTGCACGCGGGAATCCACCGACGGATGGGTTGCGAACAGATCGGCAAAGCCTTCGCGCGGATTGTCGATGCACATTTCCATGACAGCGGACGTAGCGCCAGGCAGTTCGCCGCGATTTTCGATCTTGCGCAGCGCCGAAATCATCGCATCGGGATTCTTGGTCAATTCCACCGAACCCGCATCGGCAAGGTATTCGCGCGAGCGCGATAGTGCGAGACGCACGACCTGCGACAACACCCATGCCAATGCCACCAGCGCCGCGGCGATCAGGATGGCAAAGATCGCGCCGCCGCCACCGCCCCTGCGGTCGCTGTCCGAAGAAGACGAACGGCCGCCGCCGAAGCGGAATCCGCCGTTGAAGAAGATGCGAAACACCATCTCGCCGACGAAGCCGATGACGCCCGCGATGATGACGGCGACCACCATCAACTGCACGTCGCCATTGCGGATATGCGTCAGTTCGTGGCCGAGAACGGCCTCCATCTCCTGGTCGTTCAGCGCGTTGAGGAGACCCGAGGTGACAGTGACGGAATACTGCCGCTGGTTCAGGCCGGTGGCGAAGGCGTTGAGCGCGTCGCTCTCCATGATCTTCAGTTTCGGCATCGGGATGCCGCGCGAGATACAGAGGTTTTCCAGCAGATTGTAAAGCCGCGGCTGCTCCTGCCGGGTCACGTCATGGCCGCCGGTGAGGGCGTCGATCATCTTCTGATGAAAGAAGTACGCAATGACGATCCACAGCGCCGAAGCAATGGTCGCGATCGGAAGTGCCTTGATCAGATCGTGCGTGGCTGCGGCGAGATAGAAATTCACCGTGCGGCGGCTGTCGCTCATCACTTCCGCGACCAGCGCGCCGGCGAATACCAGCACGTAGATCAGCACGAACAGCCCGGCGAGCAGCAGCATCGAGCGAAACTTGTTCGATGCGATGTGCGTGTAGAGGCCGTAGGCTGCCATGATGCGGAAATCCGCCGGAGTCGCGCGGGGCTAGAATTTCACCGTCGGCGCTTGCTCGAGCTGGCCGCGGCTTTCGCCGAGATCGAAGAAATCCTTCTTGGTGAAGCCGAACGTGCCGGCGAACAGCGCGGCCGGCATCTGCTGGATGCCGGTGTTGTATTCCTGAACCGCGTTGTTGAAGAAGCGGCGGCTGGCGGCGATCTTGTTTTCGATATCCGACAGTTCGGTCTGCAATTGCTGGAAATTGGTGTTGGCCTTGAGGTCGGGATAGGCCTCGGACAACGCGATCAGCCGGCCGAGCGCGCCGCTCAACTGGTTTTCAGCGGCGGACACCTGTGCGGGGCCCTGTGCCGACATCGCGGCGTTGCGAGCCTTCACCACGTCGTCCAGCGTGCCGCGTTCATGCTGGGCATAGCCCTTCACGGTCTCGATCAGGTTCGGGATCAGGTCATGACGCTGCTTGAGCTGCACGTCGATGTCGGCGAATGCCTGGTTGACGCGCTGGCTCAGCGCGACGAGGCGGTTATAGGCGGCAAAGGCGAAGAGAACGAGGACGACGATGACGCCGAGAACGATCCAGCCGGTCGACATGGGGAGAAGCTCCTGATGAGACGACGAAGGCGCCTACCGTAGACGAAATTCCCGTCATGCGGCAGGGGCCGCGGGGAAGCGGCTTCTCTTGGTCGTTCCAGGAGCGCGATGCGTTCAAATGGCTTGGATCGGTCAACGTCGCGGTGGTCCCCGTCATGGCCGGAATAATCCGGCCATGACGGGTATAAGGTTTCACATCGCGATATCTCACACCTCACGGCTTGGCGATATGCCATGCGCCGTTGAGGAAGCCGTCGCCGTTGGCGTCGCCCGCCTTGGTGTCCTTGACGAAGGTGTAGAGCGGCTTGCCCTTGTAGGCCCACATCTTCTTGCCGTCGTCGCGGGTCACCACCGTCATGTCGACGCCGGCCTTCTCGCCATCGGCTACCATCAGCGGAGGCCAGTTGGTGGCGCAGGGGCCGTTACAGGCCGATTTGCCGCCGCTGTCCTTGTCGAAGGTGTAAAGCGTCATGCCTTTGGAATCGACGAAGGCCTTGCCCTTCGACGTATCGCCGACTTTCGCCATTTCGGCGAACGCGCCGGTCGAGGTGAGGATCAAAGTCAAAGCCGCTGCTGCGGCGAATATCCGGGACATTGCAACTCCAATCGTGATTGCGTTGGTCGAGGACGCGAACGCGTCACCGATACAAACGCCGGCACGGCGGAATTATTCCGTCAAAGTTTATTCTCGCGCCTCGGGCGCATCGAAAATGGCGTCGCCCCAGTCCAGCCTGCGGAAGCGTGCGTAGGCCGCCTTGTCGCGGCGCGCCGCGGTGGCGATTTCCAGTCCCCTCGCGGTACAGAGCTTTGCCCGGATCGCGACTTTCGACATTTCTGGCTGCGCCAGCACGCGCGCAGGACGCTGCGGGACCGGGATGCGCGACAAGGCGACGTAGCTGAACTTCTCATCCTCGAACGGAAGTTCGGCACCCTTGAGGTGTTTATGCGCGCGCGAGCGGGCGAGGCGTTGCGTAAAGTGGCACCAGTCCGGTTCGATCAGCGGGCAGGCATTGTCGTGCGGGCACGGCGCGATGACCTGCGCACCGCAGGCGATCAATTGCGTACGCAACGCAATGATGCGCTCGTAGCCGGCTGGCGTGCCGGGCTCGACCACCAGCAGCGTGTCCTGCGTCTTGCGCCACAGCGTGTCGGCCAATGCCGCTCGCGCAGGAGCATCCAGCTCGCCGATCATGTAGCTGGCGAGAACGAGATCGGCGGACGGCATGTCCACCAACTTGCTGCGGACGTCAGCGGCTTCGTAATGCATGTGCGCCGTGCGGTCGTTCGCTGTGGCGAATTCCAGCGCGAGGGTTCTCAGCGCCGCATTCGCATCCAGCAGCGTCAGAGTTCGCAACGAAGCATAGGCTTGCGTTGCGGCCCATGTCGCGGTGCCGGGCCCGGCGCCGGCATCGAGCAGGCTTTGCGGGGCGAAATCGGGGCGTACCTCGTTCAGCGCATTGAGGCTCGCGGCCACGGCGGCGTACGTCGCGGGCATTCGCGCCAGTGCATAGGCCAGTGCGTCGGCCTCGCTACGGATCGCGCTGGAGTTGCCGCCATCGCGATAGGTGCGTGACATCGTCGCGGCGCGCGTAGCAGCGTCGTTGCGCGACAGGCCATGCGCCTTGTGTTCGAGCGCGACTTTTATGGCGGCGGGAAGCTCGGGCGCGATCATGAATGTAACACCCGCTTATGCGACAGACAGGTTACTCTGAGAGCTTAACCGGAAATCCATGAGGCTCAGGAACAATCTTCTCCGATCGTCATGGCCGGATCTATTCCGACCATCCACGCCTTATGGTATCGCAGCAAGCAAAACGTGGATGGCCGGGACGAGCCCGGCCATGACGACTTGATAATTTAAGGCTCAGGATGGCGCTCTCAAAAAGAGCGATCACGCCACGTTCTGGTCGAGGATTTTCACCGCGTCTTCGAGATCGACCGACATCAGTTGCGACACGCCGCGTTCGGCCATGGTGACGCCGAACAGCCGGTTCATGCGAGCCATGGTGATCGGATTGTGCGTGATGATGATGAATCGTGTCTCGGTCGAGCCGGTCATCTCGTGCAGCAGGTTGCAGAACCGTTCGACGTTGTGATCGTCGAGCGGCGCGTCGACTTCGTCCAGCACGCAGATCGGCGACGGGTTGGTGAGGAACACCGCGAAGATCAGCGCCATGGCGGTCAGCGCCTGCTCGCCACCCGAAAGCAGCGATAGCGACTGTGGCTTCTTGCCCGGCGGCTTGGCGATGATCTCGAGTCCGGCTTCCAGCGGATCGTCGCTCTCGATCAGGTGCAGCGAAGCCTCTCCGCCGCCGAACAGATGCGTGAACAGCCGCTTGAAGTGATTGTTCACCACTTCGAACGAGGTCAGCAGCCGTTCGCGCGCCTCGCGGTTGAGGCTCTGGATACCGGTGCGTAGTTTCTTGATGGCTTCCACCAGGTCGTCGCGTTCGGTGGCGAGCGACGTATGCTGGGCGTCGACCTCGCGCAGCTCCTCTTCGGCGCGCAGGTTGACCGCGCCGAGCCGCTCGCGGTCGCGGCGCAGCTTTTCCAGCTCAGTTTCGGTCTCGCCGAGCGGCGGCAACTCATCACCGGGATTGATCTCGGCCAGTCCGGCGACGCGGTCGGGCTCGACTTCGAGCATGTCGCGGATTTCGCGCTCGATATCCTCCAGCCGACGCTTTGCGCCTTCCATGCGTTCCTCGGCGCGGGCGGTGGCTTCGCGTGCAGCGGACAGCGCTTCGAGCGTGAGCTTGGCGACGCGGTCGGTCTCGGCCATCGCGGCTTCGGCAGCCGCGAGTGCATCGGCGGCGTCGCGGCGGTCTTTTTCGGCGTGCTCGATCTCGCTGATCAGCGCGCTGCGCTTTTCGGCGAACAGTTGCGGTGCGTTTTCGAGTTCGGCGCGCTCCGCCGTCACTTCGGTGATACGTGCCTCGATGGTGGCGATCTGTGACGCCGCGCCTTCCCTGCGGGTCTGCCACTGGTTGCGCTCGGAGATGATCGCCTGCAGCCGGCGGTCGGCCAATTCGGCCTCGCGCGCCAGCGCCTGCGCCTCGGCGCGGACCTGCGCAGCGATACGGCGATGGCCTTCGATCTCGCCACGCACGGAGGCGAGTCGAGCTTCGGTCTCGTCGCTCGGTGGCAATTCCATCAGTGCCGAGTTAGCGCTTTCATGCGCGGCGTCGGCCTCGGTACGGTCGGCGGCAAGGCGCGATTGCGCTTCGCTCAACGCCGAGCGGCGCGCGGCATGGCGATTGATCTCGCGTTCGGCATTGGCATGGCGCTCGCGCGCCATATCGACTTCGCGCCGCGCATTGCGCAGCGCTTCGCGGGTGGCGGCTTCCGCAGCGGCCGCGGCTTTCACTTCGGCGTCGGCATTTTCCAGTGCCTCGCGGTTGACGGCGGCCTCAACGCGGGCGTGCTCCAGTTCGGCTTCGATATCGACGAGGCGTGCGCGCTCGGCGAGGCGTCGGGCCGCACCGGTCGGTGCATGCGCGGCGGTGACGAAGCCGTCCCAACGCCAGACGTCGCCTTCCAGCGACACCAGCCGCTGGCCGGTCTTGAGCTGCGACACCAGTTCGGCGCCGCGCTCCTTGCCGACAACGCCGATCTGCTTGAGGCGGCGTGCCAGTTCCGGCGGCGCCTGCACATGTGCGGCCAGCGGCTCGATGCCGTCCGGCAGCGCCGGATCGCCTTCGAGAACGCCGGTATCGATCCACCGCATCGGTGCCGAGGGATCGACTGGCGCATCGAGATCGTCGCCGAGCACCGCGCCGATCGCCTTCTCGTAGCCTTTGGTGACGGTGATGCCGTCGATGATCGGCGGCCACAGGTTCTTGGTTTCGCCGTTGAGAATCTTCGACAGCGTCCGCGCTTCGGTTTCCAGCCGCTGCACGCGCTTGTCGGCTTCGGCGACCGGCCCGCGGCTGGCTTCCAGCGTCTGTCGCGCCACGACTTGAGTGGCTTCGGCGGTCTGCACCTCGGTTTCCGATTGCGCGAGAATTTGCTGCGCGGTTTCCATCGCACCGGCCAGTACGTCGAGATCGCCGAAGCCGCTGGTCTGCGCGGCCAGCTGGTCGATGTCGGCGTTGACGGTTGCGATCTCCTGGTCGAGTCGCGCCACGCGCTCGCGATGGGTACGGACATTGGCTTCGAACTGCTTGCGCCGCGCGGTGAGGTCGGCCAGCGCGGTGGTCAATTCCGCGAACGTGCGCTCGGCGGCGGCGAGGGTGGCCTCGGCTTCCGACACGCGCTCGTCGACGCCGCTGCGCTGCTCGACGCGCGACCTGATCTCTTCCTTCAGTTCGACGTCTTCGGTTTCGAGGCGCGCCAGCGCCGCGTCGGCGTCGACGTTCTGTTGTTGCTCGCGCTCGATGTCGGCAGAGAATTGCGTCAGCCGGCGATCGAGTTCGGTGACGCGGTCCTTGGCGCGCTGCTCTTCCTGGTCCAGCGCATCGCGTGCATTGCTGAGGCGCTGCAGGCCGGCGGCGGCACGGGCTTCGGCCTCGCGCAGGGCCGGCAACTCCGATGCGCGGATCGCCTGGATGCGCGCGGCTTCGGCCTGCTGCTGGGTGCGCTCGGCCATTTCGCGAACGCTGAGGTCATGGGTCTGGCCGGCGTCGTTGACGTCGGCATGGGCCTGCAGCCAGCGCAGATGAAACAGTGTGGCTTCGGCCTTTCGCACTTTCGCGGCGACTTCGCGGAAACGGATCGCCTGACGCGCCTGCTTCTTCAGGCCTTCGACCTGGCTGGCGAGTTGGCCGATGACGTCTTCGACGCGCGTGAGGTTGGTTTCGGCAGCCTTCAGGCGCAGTTCGGCTTCGTGACGACGCGCATGCAGCCCGGCGACGCCGGCAGCGTCTTCCAGTACTCGGCGGCGCTGTTCGGGTTTGGCCTGAATGATTTCGCCGATCTTGCCCTGGTGGACCAGCGCGGGGGAACGTGCACCGGTGGCAGCGTCGGCGAACAGAATCTGCACGTCGCGGGCGCGCACGTCTCGGCCGTTGATGCGATAGACCGAGCCGGCTTCGCGCTCGATGCGGCGCGAGATTTCCAGGATTTCCTGATCGTTCACCGCGGCAGGTGCGGTGCGATCGGCGTTGTCGATGGTCATCACCACTTCGGCGTGGTTACGCGCAGGGCGACTGCCGGAGCCGGCGAAGATCACCGCGTCCATGTCGGTGGCGCGCAGCGACTTGTACGAGGTCTCGCCCATCGCCCAACGCAGCGCTTCGACCAGATTGGATTTGCCGCAGCCGTTCGGTCCGACCACGCCGGTAAGGCCCGGCTCGATCAGGAAGTCGGTCGGCTCGACGAAAGATTTAAATCCGTGCAGGCGAAGGCGCGTAAGTTTCATGAATGGCATGCCCTGTTGGCAAGACGCGAATCAGCCCGTTGTCACAATACCATATGTAGTATTGTCGGCAGCCCTGAGTCGCGTATCTCGCGAGGCTGGACAATGGCGAGGCCCGCGCATCAGGGCAACCGCGCAGACTGGCTTTTCCAATGGCTTTTGCGGGACTTAAGCAGAACATCGCGCCGCTTGCATGGCGGCACGGCAAAAGTTCCCGTCATCAGGTCGGCCGGTAAACCCTGCGAAAGCCGAGGAACGGGTTTTCCGTTCGTCATGGCCGGGACGAGCCGGCCACGATGCGTGGAACGCAGCGCCTCAGGTCTTCAGCAGCGCCTTGATTCGCTTGTCGAATTCCTCGAATGAGGTCTCGCCCTTGATCATCTCGCCGTTGATGAAGAAGGTGGGCGTCGAATTGACCTTCAGCTTCTCGTTGGCGAACTTCTGGTCGGCGGCGATCTTGTCGAGCAGGCTCTGGTCTTTCAAGCAGGCATCGACGTCCTTCTCGCTCAGGCCGGCCTGCTTGCCGATCAGGGTCAACTGCTCGCTGGTCTTGTTGAACCAGTTCTCCTGTTGCCGGAACAGGGTGTCGATGGCGGCGAAGAACTTCACCGGATCGTCTTTGGCGATGCAGCGCGCCAGCATCGAGCCGGCGGCAGCCTTGATGTCGAGCGGGAATTCGCGGAACACGTAGCGGATCTTGTTGGTGTCGATGTAGGCCGCCTTGAGCTTCGGGAACACCTGATCGTTGAACGCCGCGCAGTGTGGGCAGGTCATCGACGCGTATTCGACGATGGTGACGGCGGCATCCTTCGGGCCGAGCGCCATGTCGGGCAGCGACTGTGGTTTGACGAGATCGGCAGCAACCTGGCTCTGCGCCATCGCCTCACCGACGAAGCGCCAGGGCGACAGCCCGGCGAGGGCGGCAAATCCGGTCAGGGACAGGGCGGCGGTGAAGGCGCGGCGCGTAAGGTTCAACGGAATTCTCCCGGATTGGCGTCGGAACACGCCCGAAAAGGTAGCACTGGCTAGCTTGAAACCATGATTGTGGCAATGGCGCGCCCGGAGGCAAGCCGGACACGAAGCGTCAATTTCGCTTGATGGATGCGCCAAGTCGCGCCAGCGCTGCCCGCAGTTCATCATCCTCGATGGAGGTCAGCGTCGCTTCCACCTGGGCGACGATTGCAGCGTCGGGCTTCGACGGCGGCTTTCGCGCGGCGCGGCGCGACAGGGGCGCCTGCCGTAGCGCCAGCTTGCCCACCGCGTTCCAGCCGAGGAAGCGATTGACCCGTTGCAGGATCACGTCGGAAGTGTGCTGGATTTCCAGCGCCATCGGCCCTTCGACGCGCAGGATCAACGTCGCCGGTTCCTGCGGCTGGCCTTCGACTGGGCGCGGCCATTGAATCTTGAGCGGTTCGGTGCTGGCGGCGATATGGGGGCCGACGATCTCGGCCCATCGCGTCACCAGTTCGCGCGCCGCAAAGCCCTGTTTCGCAAAGGCATCGGAAAACACGCCGCCGAGCAGCGTGGATAACGGTTTGGCGGAGATCGGGCCGGGCTTGGACATGACGAGATGCTTTGCGTAGATACAGGCATGACCCTAGCAGGCCCGGCGGTGCGACGAAAGAAAGTCCAGGAGCAGGACCGCCCTGCGTTGTTGCTCGCGTGGTACGACCGCCATCGCCGCCGTCTGCCGTGGCGGGCGCTTCCCGGTGAGCGCTCCGATCCGTATCGGGTGTGGTTGTCGGAAATCATGCTGCAGCAGACCGGCGTTAAATGGGTGGCGCCTTACTTCGAGAAATTCGTGGCGCGGTGGCCGAGCGTCGACGCAATGGGGCAAGCGTCGCTCGACGATGTCCTGAGGATGTGGGCCGGGCTCGGCTATTATTCGCGCGCACGTAACCTGCACGCCTGCGCGGTCGCTGTGCTGCGCGATCATGGCGGCATCTTTCCCGATACCGAAGAGGGATTGCGGAAACTGCCGGGCATCGGGCCGTATACTGCGGCTGCCATCGCGGCGATCGCATTCAATCGCCGCACCATGCCGGTGGACGGCAATATCGAGCGCGTGGTGTCGCGATTGTTCGCGGTCGAAGAGGCGCCGCCGCAGGCCAAGCCGCGCATTCAGCAACTCGCCGCAACGTTACTCGGCCCCGCGCGTGCCGGTGACAGCGCACAGGCACTGATGGACCTAGGATCGACGATCTGCACGCCGAAGAAACCGGCCTGTTCGTTGTGCCCGATCAATGACGATTGCGCAGCGCGTGCACGCGGCGATCAGGAAACCTTTCCACGCAAGGCGCCGAAGAAGGCCGGGACGCTACGCCGTGGCGCGGCCTTCGTGGTCACACGTAACGACGAACTGCTGGTGCGCACGCGCGAAAGCAAGGGCCTGCTCGGCGGCATGACCGAAGTGCCGAATTCGGAGTGGCTGGCGAAACACGAGGATGCCGACGCGCTGGCGCAAGCGCCAGCCTTGAAAGGCATTGCGCGCTGGCACCGCAAAGCCGGCGTGGTGACGCATGTGTTCACGCATTTTCCGCTCGAACTGGTTGTCTACACGGCGCGCGTACCCGCGCGCACCCGCGCTCCGGAAGGCATGCGATGGGTGCCGATCGCGACATTGAAGGATGAGGCGCTGCCCAACGTGATGCGCAAGGTCATAGCGCACGGGTTGGGGGAGTGACGATCAGCCCGCGCTGGAAATCTGCGAGATTGGCGGCGCGCTGACGATTGGCGGCTTGGCGTTGAGCGCTTCGACCTGGAAACCGGCGACGCGTTTGTAGTTGGCGGCGATGTCTTCCAGTTCCTGCTGCGACAGCACGTCGGTGACGACATTGAAGCCTTGCGGTGCGCGTTCCTCGACCAGTTGCATGACCTGCTCAGGGCCGTTGCGGCGGTTGAGCTTCACCAGTTCGGTGGTCGCGGGCCGTCGCTCGGCCTCATAGGCTTCCAGCGCTGTGGGCACTTCGCCATGCGCCACGATCTCGCGCGTCAGCACCCGCGCATCGAGGATCGCCTGCGACGCGCCGTTGGAGCCGATCGGATACATCGGATGTGCGGCGTCGCCCATCAGCGTGACGCGGCCGAAGGTCCAGCGATCCAGCGGATCGCGATCGACCAGTGGATACTCGTAGGCATGGGGACAGTTGCGGATCAGTCCCGGCACGTCGAGCCAGTCGAAGGTCCAGTTCTCGAACCACGGCAGGAATTCGTCGAGCTTCGCCGTGCGATTGTAATCCTCGCGACGCCACTGATAGGTCGGCGGCATGTGGCGTTCGGCAACCCAGTTGATCTGGTGCTTGCCGCGTGCGTTCGGCTCTTTCGAAATCGGATAGCAGACGAATTTCAGGATCTCATGCCCGGCCATGATCATGGTGCGGCCGGAGAGGAACGCATCGGCCTCGGTGATGCCGCGCCACAGGATGCGGCCGTTCCACAATGGCGGCCCTTCCTTCGGATACAGCTTCTCGCGGATCGCGGAATGGATGCCGTCCGCGGCGATCAGCAAGGTGCCGTCGTAGCTGCCCGCGCTGTTGCCGGTGGCCTTGTCGATGAAGGAGGCCGTGATGCCTTCCGGCGTCTCGCTCCAGTCGGTGAGATGGTGGCTGGTCAGCACATTGTCGGCGCCGAGCCGTTCGATGGCGGTGTCGAGCAGGATCTGCTGCAACTGGCCGCGATGCACCGAGAACTGCGGCCACTTGTAACCTGCTTCCAGCCCACGCGGTTCGCTCCAGATCGGCTTGCCGTATTTGGAGAAGAACGCCAGTTCCTTGGTGCGCACGCCGATGGAATCCAGCTTGTCGAGCAGACCGAGCTCGATCAACTCGCGCACCGCGTGCGGCAGCACGTTGATGCCGACGCCTAGCGGCTTCAACTCGGCGACGCTCTCGAACACGCGGCACGGGATGCCGATCTGATGCAGGCTCAGTGCCAGCGTCAGTCCGCCGATGCCGCCGCCTGCGATAAGTACCGTCATGTCACCCTCCGGATTGCCGTCGCGTCATGGCATGAAGACGCCGGTCCGGGCAATCGGAAAGGCTTGTCGTGCAACGGGCGGGAGCGTACGACGACTGCAACCGCCGCGTTCCTGCGGCTATCCCTGATTGGTCCCCGGAATTCGACATGCTCAAATTGTACTACACCCCCGGCACGTGCGCGCTGGCCTCTCACATTGCGTTGGAAGATGCGGGCGCGGCGTTCGAGGCAGTGCGCATCAGTTTCAAGACCAACGAGCAGAACAGCCCGGAGTATCTGGCGATTAACCCCAAGGGGCGGGTGCCGTCGCTGGTGACGGATCGTGGCATCCTGACCGAGACGCCGGCGATGCTGGCCTTCATCGCGCAGAGCTTTCCCGCCGCGCAACTTGCCCCGCTCGACGATCCGTTCGCGTTCGCCGAGGTGCAGGCGTTCAACAGCTATCTGTGCTCCACGGTGCACATTGCCCATGCCCATCGCATGCGTGGCTATCGCTGGGCCAGCGAGGAAACCTCGTTTGTCGACATGCAACGCATGGTGCCGAAATCGATGGGTGCCTGCTATCGGATGATCGAACAGAACATGCTGCGTGGACCGTGGGTGATGGGTGAGCGTTACACGATCTGCGATCCGTATCTGTTCACGCTCGTGCAATGGATGGAAGGCGACAGCGTCAATCCGGCGGATTTCCCCAGGATCAGGGATCACTTTGAGCGGATGGCGGAGCGCGCCAGCGTGCGCAAGGCGATCGCCGAAGAAACAAGCCGCTGACGATCGCAAGGTCCATCATGCCGGATTTCCCATTCCGTCCGACCCGCCGCGCCGTGCTTGCCGGCGCGGCTTCAGTCGCCGCCTTGTTGTCGAAGCGAGTGTCGGCGGCGCCTGCGAACGAGATCCGCATCGGCAACACCAACGCCTATAGCGGCCCCGCGAGTGCCTACAGTGTGCTCGGCAAGCTGCCGGCCGCGTACTTCCGGATGATCAACGATCGCGGCGGCATCAACGGCCGCAAGGTCACGTATCTCAGCTATGATGACGCCTACAGTCCGCCGAAGGCGGTGGAGCAGACGCGGCGTCTAGTGGAGAACGACGATGTGCTCCTGGTATTCGGTTCGCTTGGCGCACCGACCAATTCCGCGGTCATGAAATACATGAACGCGAAACACGTGCCGCAACTGTTCGTGGCTTCGGGCGCGACCAAGTTCGGCGACCCGGTGCACTTTCCGTGGACCATGGGATTCATCCCGAGCTACCAGAGCGAGGGCCGCGCCTTCGCCCGGCACATCGTGGCGTCGCGGCCGAAGGCGAAAATCGGCGTGCTTTATCAGAACGACGACTTCGGCCGCGACGTGCTGAAAGGACTGCTCGACGGTCTCGGTGACCGTGCTGCGATGATCGTGGCGCAGCGATCCTACGAGACCACCGATCCGGTGGTGGACAGCCAGGTGGTGACGCTACACGCCGCCGGCTGCGATGTCGTCGTCAGCATGTCGACGCCGAAATTCGCCGCGCAGACCATCCGCAAGATTGCCGAACTGGGCTGGAGCCCGGATCACTATCTCTGCAACAGCGCCAATTCGGTCGGCGCGGTACTCAGGCCTGCGGGATTCGAGAACTGCAAGCACATCATCTCCAGCGCCTATCTCAAGGATGCCAACGATGAGGCGTGGAAAGACGATCCGGCGTTCAAGGCGTGGAATGCGTTTCTGGATGCGTACTACGTCGAGGGTGACCGCAAGGATTCGCTGACGGTCTACAGCTACGTGGTGTCCGAGCTGCTGGTCGAGATTCTGAGGCGATGCGGCGACGACCTGTCACGCGACAACGTGATGAAGCAGGCCGCGAGCCTGCAAAATCTGTCACACGGACTGCTGCTGCCCGGCATCGCCATCAACACCAGCGCGACCGATTACTTTCCAGTCGAGCAGCTGCAGATGATCCGTTTCAACGGCGAACGCTATGAGCGTTTCGGTGAGGTGATCGACGTTTCGCAGAGGTAATGACGCGACGTCGGTCTATTATTCCGTCATGCCCGGGAAAAACCCGGACATGACGAGGAAATGTTGCGGATGCTTCAAGCCACCTTGTTCGCCAAATGCTTGAACATGGTGGCGCGCGCGGCGTCGTCCATCTCGGCCTTGAACTTGAAGTTGTCCTTCAGTGCGATGGCTTTTGCCGCTGCCGGACGGGCGTTGACCTCGTCGACCAGCCGTTTGAGGTTCGGCAATTTGGCAAAAGCCTCTTCGCCGGCGACGAACGGGATCATCCGCGCCCAGCCCCACACGTCCATGTCGACGATGGAGTAGGTGTCGCCCACCATGTATTTCCGTCCGGCCAGCCGGTCGTTGAGGATGCCGGCGTGGCGCTGCGCCTCGTATTGATAGCGGTTGTGGGCGTAGTCGACCTTCTCCGGCGCGAAGTGCTTGAAGTGCACGGCCTGGCCGAAGAACGGGCCGACGCCGGTGGCGACGAACATCAGCCATGACAGCAGTTCGCCCCGGTGCGTGTTTGCGGGCAGGAATTTTCCGGTCTTCTCGGCGAGGTAGAGCAGGATGGCGTTGCTGTCGAACACGACGGCACCGTCGTCGACGATCGCCGGCACCTTGCCGTTCGGATTGATCGCGAGATAGTCCGGCTTGAACTGGTCGCCAGTGCGGGTGTCGACGGCGATCGGCTCGTAGGCGAGGCCAGCTTCTTCGAGGAACAGCGCGACCTTGGTCGGGTTGGGCGAGCCGTTGAAATAGAATTTCAGCATGGGACACTCCGGCAGAACGGAAAACAGGCCGACGACGCGGCGGCGGGGAGCGGCGGTTATAACCGGATGCGGGAACTCGAGGCATGCGAATTCCGGTGCCGGGTCCCGCTTCCAGGTCATTTCGGGCGGACGGCGATGCTGCGCAGGCTCGGCTGCGGCTTCATGCCCAGCAATTGTGCACTGCTCCGGTGAAACCGGTTCCCTATGTCGCGGGTTATGTCGCCAGAGATGGTTGCGCCGTGTTCCGGCCCGGCTGAAGAGGGAGAACGACATGCGAGCGATGGAAATCCACGATTACGCGCGGAAGCTGCTTCAGACCCGCGGTGCGGACGCGATTGCGGAAGCTGCGCAGAAGGCGGCCAGCCTCGAAAAGGAAGGCAATGCCGAAGACGCCGCAAACTGGCGTCAGATCACCGACGCCATGAAGCAGATGCGCGGGCCGCACCAGAGCTAGCATAGCGAAAGCAGCAGTTCAGCTCGCGGCCGCCATCTCGGAGCGGATTTTGGCGCGCAGTTCGTCGATCAACTTGAGGCCCTTCCTGGTCTCGACGTGCCAATAGGTCCAGCCGTTGCACGCGCCCGCGCCCTGCGCCACCGCACCGATGCGGTGGATCGAGCCGACCTTGTCGCCGAGCATGATGGCGCCGTCGGCGCGAACCAATGCGTTGTGCTTCTTCTTGGCATCGAACAGCGTCGAACCGGGCATGATCATGCCGCGCTCGATCAGTTCGGAGAACGGTACGCGCGGTGCCTCGCGCGCGGTCATGAACGGCGCCAGCGTGGCGCCCGGCAGCGGCAGGATCGAGGCGATGCGGGCTTCTGCGGCGGCCGCATAGGTGCGGTCGCGTTCGAAGCCGATATAGCGGCGGCCGAGACGCTTGGCGACGGCACCGGTAGTGCCGGTGCCGTTGAACGGATCGACCACCAGATCCCCGGGCTTCGATGACGACAGCAGTACCCGCGCCAGCAGACCTTCCGGCTTCTGCGTCGGATGTACCTTTTTACCGTCGTTGCCTTTGAGGCGCTCGTCGCCGGTGCATAGCGGGATCAGCCAGTCGGAACGCGCCTGCACGTCCTCGTTGGCCGCCTTCAGCGCTTCATAATTGAATGTGTAACCCTTGGCGTTCTCGTCACGCGCCGCCCAGATCATGGTCTCGTGCGCGTTGGTGAACCGGCGGCCGCGGAAATTCGGCATCGGATTGGTCTTGCGCCAAACGATATCGTTGAGGACCCAGAAGCCGAGATCCTGCATGATCGCGCCGACGCGGAAAATGTTGTGATACGAGCCGATCACCCACAACGTCGCCGACGGCTTCATGATGCGGCGGCAGGCCAAAAGCCACGCGCGCGTGAAATCGTCATAGGCCGCGAACGACGAGAACTTGTCCCAGTCGTTGTTGACGGCATCGACATGCGATTCGTCGGGACGCTTGAGATCACCCTTGAGCTGCAGATTGTAGGGCGGATCGGCAAACACCAGATCCACCGAACCTGCGGCCATCTTCGACATCTCGGCGACGCAATCGCCAACGATGACCTGGGCACTCGGTACAGACTCGAATTTGGTGCGGGGCGCCCTTGCAGACGCCCCGCGACGCGACACAACCATGACTCAATGACTCTGACTCAGGCGACGCTGTCGGCGACGCGGGACTAAACAACCGACTGGCGCTACACTGACGTGGCAAAGTAAAAATCGACTTAACCGCAGAGTGCTTCGCACTAGGCAATATTTGCCGGGCAGGTTATTGAAAGAGCGCCTGGAAATTTTACGTCTGTGCGGCGTTGTGCGATGGCCGGCTTGCCGAGCGCCTACCGAAATGAAGGATTTTCACCATGCGTTATGATGACTTCCGCCGCAGCGACAATATCGACGACCGCCGCGACGACGACGGTGGTGGCGGATTTGGCGGCGGCGGCGGTGGTTTCGGACTGCCGATGGGCGGCGGTGGCCTCGGTATCGGCACCATCATCGTGCTCGGCATCGTCGGCTATGCGCTCGGTATCGACCCGCGTGTTTTGATCGGCGGCGCCGAAATCCTCACCGGCGGACAGCAACAGGCGCCCAGCTATCAGACCGACCGGCGTTCCGGCCCCGCCAAGAGCGGCGCGCCGAGCGACGAGATGGGCAACATGATCTCCGGTGTGCTCGGCGAGATCGACGATCGCTGGAGCGAGATTTTCAAGGAAGCAGGGCAGCAGTATCACGGCCCGCGCATTGTGTTGTTCCGCAACGCCACCAACGGCGGCCGTTGCGGCATGGCTCAGGCGGCGATGGGGCCGTTCTATTGTCCGCCGGACCAGCAGATATTTCTCGACACCTCGTTCTTCCGTCAGGTCGAGACGCGCTTCCACGGCTGCTCGGGCAACGCCTGTAAATTCACGGCCGCCTACATCATCGCGCATGAAGCCGGACATCACATCCAGAACCTGCTCGGCATCTTGCCGCGCGTGACACGTCTGCAGCAGCAGGCCGGCAGCAAAGCCGAAGCCAATGCGTTGCAGGTGAAGGTCGAACTGCAGGCGGACTGCCTCTCCGGCGTCTGGGTCAATCGCGAAGAAAAGAAACGTCCAGGCTTCCTCGAAGCCGGCGATATCGACGCGGCGCTGACCACGGCATCGGCGATCGGCGACGACACCTTGCAGAAGCAGGCCACTGGCCGCGTGGTGCCGGACTCGTTCACGCACGGCTCTGCGGCACAACGCAAACGCTGGTTCATGACCGGCTATCAGCAGGGCACGGTGCAGGCCTGCAATACGTTCGGGTCGGATAATTTGTGAGGATGATCTACGGTCGTCGTCCTGAGGTGCGAGCCATTTTCGGCGAGCCTCGAAAGATGACGAGCGTCAACGCCTGTTGTGCATCCTTCGAGGCGCGCACGAAAGTGCGCGCACCTCAAGATGACGGCATCGGGCGAGGCGAGAGGGTTTAAGTCATGTCCTCTATCGACGAGTCTAAACAGTTCATCCCGCTCAACATCGCGGTGCTGACGATTTCGGATACGCGCTCGCTCGATGATGACAGGTCCGGCACCACGCTGGTCGATCGCCTTACTAGTGCCGGGCATCGTCTCGCAGCACGCGAGATCGTCACCGACGATGTCGAAGCGATCCGTACCATCGTGCGCAAGTGGATCGCCGATCCGGGCGTCGACGCCGTCATCACCACGGGTGGTACCGGCTTCACCGGCCGCGACGTCACGCCGGAAGCGATCGAGCCATTGTTCGAAAAGCGGATGGATGGATTCTCCATCGCATTCCACATGCTGAGCCATGCCAAGATCGGCGCCTCGACGATCCAGAGCCGCGCCACCGCCGGCGTCACCGGCGCGACCTATATCTTCTGTCTGCCGGGCTCGCCGGGCGCCTGCAAGGATGGCTGGGACGGCATCCTCGCGCATCAGCTCGATTACCGTACGCGGCCCTGCAATTTCGTCGAGATCATGCCGCGGCTCGACGAGCATTTGCGGCGGCCAAAGGCCAAAGGTGCGACGGCGTGACGCTTGCAAGCTTCACCGCTGCAAGAGCCGTACAAGCCACTTCCACAGCAGGCGCCATGTATCGCGCATTGCCTGCTCGCGTAGTTGCCGTGCGTTGCTTTTATGAAGTTCGATCAATTCCGGTGTGACATGGCGGGTGCTATCGCGACGCGGAGTCGTCACAGCATCAATTCCCAGGTCTCGCCAAGGAGATCGACGCCAAAACTATGATGGTCTTCCTCTTTGACCAGGCGAAAGCCGGCTCGTTGATAGATGCCGCGCGCGGCGAGCAGGATGCTTTGCGTCCATAGTGTGATCGATGAATAGCCAGCCTCACGGGCAAAGCGGATACATTCGTCCACAAGCGCGCGTCCGACACCGAGGCCGCGCGCTTTGCTTTCGACCAGCAGCAGTCGTATTTTTGCGACCTTATCCGATCCCCTGACGAGAAAGATGCTGCCGACCGGCTCGCCATTTACTTCGGCAATCCAGCAGCTTTCGCGTGCAGGTTCGTAGTTTCTGATAAACTGAGCGCCGATCTCGGCCACTAGCGCCTCGAAGCTGCTGTCCCAGCCATACTCCTGCACATACACCGCGCCATGCCGTGCGATGACCCAGCCGATATCGCCGGGGCGGTGATTGCGCAGCCGGTAGCTGAGCGGCGGCTCCGGTGAAGGCTCCAGCGTCTGCTCGATTTTTGCCATCGCCTGAACGACCGCGGCGCGATCCGCTTCATCGAGCAGGTCGAGCAGTTTCCCGACTTCGTCGCGCGACCTGCCGTCGAGTTCAGTGAAGGCCGCGCGGCCCTTTGCCGTCAGGGAAATCTCGGTCGCGCGCCGATCCGTCTTCAGCGGCTTGCGCGAGACGATCTGGCGTCGCTGCAGCATCTGCAGGGTCCGGCTGACATATCCGGCATCGAGGCCGAGTGTGCGCACCAGATCGGTCGCGGTGCAGGTCTGTCGTTGCCCGATCTCATAAATAAGCCGGGCTTCCTGCAGCGACCATGCGCTGTGCAGAAGCTTGGGTTCGATAATGCCGAGCTTGCGTGTGTAGAAGCGGTTGAATTCGCGGATCGCTGCGATCTGGCCTTCCAGTTCAGGCGACATGGGTCGTATCCATATATTTGACTCAGTCAAACAATTATTTGACAGAATCAAATAATATGCAATACCTCACCTCACCAGAATCCGGCTATGCAGAACGAGGCGTGCGCGGCCAAGTTTGCGTAACAACTTTGCCTCCGCATCGCGTGCGTTCTCGTCATGCCCGCCGAGCTTTTCGTAGTGGCTGCGTGCGATGACGAGGCCCTGGTCCGGCGAGGGGCCGGACATCATCCGGATGAGATGCGAAAGACCTGCGCGGACCCCGGTGGCGGCGTAGGGCGAGCGCGCGTAACGGAAGATCGCGGCGCGGGGCTGCGTGTGCAGATCGATGTTCTGCATGAATTGCCCGACTTCGTCGGTCCAGGTTGCATCCGGCACCGTGCCGGCGTGCAGGAACATCAGCCAGTGCGAGCGCGCCTGCCTAGCCCCGGCTGCCAGCATGGCGCCGCGCGATCCGTCGTGCGCGAGAAAATCGCAGCCCGCGACGTCGGCGACGCGGGTGATGGTGTTCGATTTTGCGCGGTCGACCAGCAACACCTCCCGCACCACGCCGGTGGCGGCGCCCGGCACCAGTGCGGCAAGGGTTGCGACCACCGGCGGCTCGGCACCCTCTGTCGCGATGATGACGCTGAGCATTCTAGTGAAGTTCCCAAAGACTGACGGTGCATCTCTACCATTCCGGTTGCCGCGATGCAGCAGCCGGAATTGCTGCTTTTGGCGGCAGGAGAGTGAAGCGGCCGGCTAAGAATTTTCCACATATGCGTCACGCCAATGTTCTTGTTTTGTTCTTATTCGATGTTATGTTGGCGCCATGAGCAAGGCTTCCACTGCCCTCAAGCACCCGCCGGTCACGGCGCCCTCCGAGCCGGTGGGTGCGACCCCCTCGTTTTCCGAAATCGCCATCGCGATCGACCGCGAGCGGCGGCGCGGCCGGGGCGCGCAATCCAACGAGAGCGGCCGCTTCGAGGCCGAGGCGCGGGTTACCTTCGACGACGGCTGGCAGAGCCTCGACGAACTGCCGCCGTTCAAGACCACGGTGGGGCTCGATACCGCGCGCAAGGTCATCACTCGCAACGACTCGCCCGACATCGGTTTCGACCGTTCGATCAATCCCTATCGCGGCTGCGAGCACGGCTGCGTCTATTGCTTCGCGCGGCCGACCCACGCCTATCTCGGCCTGTCGCCGGGGCTGGATTTCGAATCGAAACTGTTCGCCAAGCCCGATGCGCCAGCGCTGCTGGAGAAGGAACTGGCTTCGCCGGACTACGAGCCGAAGATGATCGCCATCGGCACCAACACCGATCCGTATCAGCCGATCGAGCGCGAGCACAAAATCATGCGCGGCATTCTCGAGGTGCTGGAGCGGGTCGGTCACCCGGTCGGCATCGTCACCAAGTCGGCGCTGGTGACGCGGGACATCGACATCCTGTCGCGGATGGCGCAACGCAATCTTGCTAAGGTGGCGATCTCGGTCACCTCGCTCGATCCGAAACTGGCTCGCACCATGGAGCCGCGCGCGTCGACGCCGCCGAAACGGCTGGAAGCGCTGCGGCAGTTGTCCGCGGCCGGCATTCCGACCACCGTGATGGTGGCGCCCGTGATTCCGGCGTTGAACGATGCCGAGATCGAACGCATTCTCGATTCCGCCGCCCATGCCGGCGTCAAGGAGGCGAGCTACGTGCTGCTGCGCCTGCCGCTCGAGGTACGCGACCTGTTCCGCGAATGGCTGATGGCGAATTACCCGGATCGCTATCGTCACGTCTTCACGCTGATCCGCGAGATGCGCGGCGGCCGCGATTACGATTCGCAGTGGGGCACACGCATGAAGGGCACCGGGCCAATGGCTTGGATGATCGGCCGCCGCTTCGAGATCGCCTGCGAGAAGCTCGGTCTCAACAAGCGGCGCTCGAAACTGACCACCGATCATTTTGCGCGGCCGAAGCGCAATGGCGAGCAGTTGAGTTTGTTCTAGGGGTATCGCATGGCGAACGAATTGCCCGCGCCTGTAGCGCGACTCACGGTGGTGACGCTTGGCGTCGACGACATGCGCAGGAGCATCGCGTTTTACGCGTCGCTGGGTTTTGCGCGGAAGATGTCCGCGACCGGTGAGGAGGTGGCTTTCTTCGATACCGGCGGCGCGGTGCTGGCACTCTATCCGTGGTCGAAACTGGCGCAAGATGCCGCGTTGCCGGATCAGCCGCGGTCGGGTGGATTTCGCGGCATGACGCTGGCGTGGAATTGCCGCTCGCAGCAGGAAGTCGATGAGGTGCTGGCGTTTGCGGCGGCCAAGGGTGCCGTGCTGCTGAAACCCGGACATCGCACCGATTACGGCGGCTATTCTGGGTATTTTGTCGATCCCGATGGTCATCCGTGGGAAGTCGTCGTCGCTCCCGGGATAGAGGTGGGGGACGACCGCCGGGTTCACTTGCCGGACTAGGTCTGGATAACGGGCATGACGTCCGGTTCCCGGTTGCGCTGACAGGTCTGGTCTCGCACCATCCCGCCATGATTCGGGGAAAGCCACAGCCGGGCGCGGAGAAGACGAAGAAGGGCGTTGCCGCCATTGTGCCGCCGTCCTTCAAGCGGGAGCGCGCGCTGTTCAAGCGTGGCGTCTGGCCGGTGGCCGGCTGCGATGAGGCCGGTCGGGGACCGCTGGCCGGTCCGGTGGTCGCGGCCGCCGTGGTGCTCGATCCCAAACGGATTCCAAAAGGCCTCGACGATTCCAAGCGCCTGACACCCGAGAAACGCGAGGCGCTATTCGAGGAGATCTGTGCGACGTCGCAGTTTGCGGTGGCGTTTGCGTCACCGGCGCGGATCGAGCGCGACAATATCCTGCGCGCTTCCCTTTGGGCGCTGGCCCGCGCGGTGCATGCGTTACCGGAAATGCCGAAGCATGTCTTGGTCGACGGGCGCGATAAGCTCGATACGCCGTGCGATTGCGAGGCTGTGATCGGTGGCGACGGGTTGGTACTATCGATCGCGGCGGCGTCGATCCTCGCCAAGGTCTCGCGCGACCGGCTGATGTGCCGGCTGGCGCAAGATCATCCCGGTTACGGTTTCGAGCAGCACAAGGGTTATGGTGTGCCGGAGCATCTCGATGCGCTGAACCGGCTCGGTCCCACGGTGCACCATCGCCGCCTGTTCGCGCCCGTCGCTGCCGCGTGGCAGAAGCATCAGGCTGGGACCACGGCCGTCGAGGTCACGGTCGAACAGACGCAGGTGATCGCCGAGATCGCGGCAAGCTGACGTGGGACGCGCGAAGCGGATTGCGCTTCGCTGCCGGTTGCCTCAATCGCCGTCGGGCTCTATCACATCGATGCGTGACGCGTTGGCCCCTGGGCTTCGCAGCAGGCTCTGGACGAATCACGCCCTTGAAAGCGACCCTGACGGTTCATGCGGTTCACATCCCTGATCGTTGAGTTGATCCGCGCCCGGCCGCGTCTCGTGGTCTGGATCGTGGTGTTGATCCAGGCGCTGCTGTGGCTCGTGGTGCCGATGCTGTTCTATGGCAGCCCGCCCGGCGATCTCGCCACCGTGCTGGTTTATGGTCACCAATATCAGGTCGGCAGCGATCTCGGTCCGCCGCTGGCATTCTGGCTCGCCGATGTCGCGTTCCGGCTCGCGGGCGGTCATATCTTCGGTGTCTATCTGCTGGCGCAGCTTTGCTTTGTCGTGACCTTCGCGGCGCTCTACGGGCTCGCGCGCCGCATCGTCGGTAATTCGCACGCAGCGCTGGCGGTGTTGCTGACGATGACGGTGACCGCGTTCAGCTTTCCCGGCGTCGAGTTCGGCCCACTGGTGCTGGCGTGCCCGCTGTGGGCGCTGGTTCTGCTGCATGCCTGGCAGGTGATCGGGCAGGGCAGCCGCAGCGCGTGGTTTGCATTGTCGATCGAAGCCGGGTTGCTGCTGTTGACGACATATGCCGCGGGCGGTCTGCTGTTGCTGCTGGCAATCTTTGCGCTGGCCACTGCGCGCGGTCGCAGGACGCTGCTGTCGTTTGATGCAATGTTCGCGCTGCTGGTGATCGCCGTGCTGGTCCTCCCGTATCTGGTGTGGCTATTGCGTGCCGACACGATCGCGCTGCCGCATTGGCCGCAGATGGCCGATGTAGAAGCGCTGGTGATCGGTTGGGGCCGGTTGCTGGGATGGCTGATATTTGCGCTGGCAGGGATCGTGCTGCTGATCATTCTGAATTCGTCGGTGATGCATCGCACGATCCTGCGCAACCGCGAGACGTCGCCGACCGTGTTCCGGCCGCCGGTGCAGAATCTGGCGCGGCAGTTCGTATTGTTTTTCGCATTGGCGCCGGCACTGCTGGGAAGTCTCATCGGCGCGCTATTCGGCTACGATCACGTCGCCGGCGGAGCCGGCATCGCGCTGTTGCTGTCCGGCCTCGCGGTGATCGTGTTCAGCGGCGATCTGATTCACTTGCGCCGGCAGCGCGTCTTGCGCACGGCCTGGGCGGCAGTGATCGTCGCGCCGGCGGTGGCGATTGCAGGAATGACGTTGCTGCAGCCGTGGTTCGGCGGTGCCGAGATCGCCACGACGACGCCTGCGAATGCGGTCGCGCGCTTTTTCGGCGACAGTTTTCAGCGCCGCACCAATCGGCCGCTTCCCGCCGTCGCAGGCGATGCACGGCTTGCCGAATTGATCGCGCTTGGCGCGTCGCGACCGCAGCCGTTGCTCGCCGCGCCGCCTGCGCTGGGGCCGTGGCTGAGACCTGAACAATTCAACGAAACCGGTGGCGTCGTGGTGTGGCGTGCTGCAGATACAGCCGGCACGCCGCCTGCAGCCATTGCCAGGGAATTTCCCGGCCTGGTGCCGGAAGTGCCGAAGACATTCGACCGGCTGGTTGACGGCCGCTACGCGCCGCTGCGGGTCGGCTGGGCCATCGTGCGGCCGAAGACGCCGTAGTTACGAACCCAATTATGTTTGGGTTTGCGTCAGCGCTTTTGAAATGGAGCGCAAGTCCTGCCATGCCAGCCGTTTGTAGATCGGCTGTCGCAGCAGATAAGCGGGATGGAAGGTCGCCATGGCGCGGATGCTGCGCGTGCCGGTGTCGTAGGTGTGCCAGCGCCCGCGCGAGCGCATGATGCCGTCCTTCAATTCCAGCACCGCCTGCGACGACGGTTTGCCGAGGCAAACCAGCACGTCGGGATCGACCAGTTCGATCTGCCGCTTGATGAAAGGCAGGCAGATCTGGGTTTCCTGCGGCGAGGGATCGCGATTGCCGGGCGGCCGCCACGGAATCACGTTGGCGATATAGGCGGTGGTGCGGTCGAGGCCTATGGCGCGCAGCATCAGGTCGAGCAGCTTGCCAGAACGGCCGACGAACGGCAGGCCGGTGAGGTCTTCGTCGCGGCCGGGTGCTTCGCCGACGAACATCACGCGCGCTTCCGGATTGCCGTCGGCGAATACCAGCCGCGTCGCGGTCGCCTTCAATGCGCAGCCATCGAAGTTGTCGAGCAGCGTGCGCAGTTCATCGAGCGTGGGCGCGGTTCGCGCCGCCTCGCGCGCCGATGCGATGGCGATGTCGGGAGCCGGTGGCGGTATCGGCGTGCCGCGCGGAACCGCCTTCTGTTCCATCACCAGCGGCTTGCGCTCGACCGGTGCATCCATCGTCCGTGGAGCAGCCGCTTCCGGCTCCGACAGCCGGTTGACCGGTTCGTCGTGCAACGCGCAATCCACTCCGGCTTCGAGATAAAACGCCAGCAATTCGCGGGCGGTCGGCGGTCGGTCGGGGATGGTCGGGTGCGGGGAGGCCATGCGGCAATTTACGACGGATCGGACCCGGGCGAAACGCCTTCGGTTGCATTTCCGTAGTTGTTCTTCCGGGAAAAATCGGAAACAAAGGCGGTTAGAAGCATTCTTGTTAGTCTGTCTGGGGTCAGAATATGAGCACCGAAGAGTTGCCGCCGCGTGAGTCCATGGAATTCGATGTCGTGATCGTCGGCGCCGGACCGTCGGGCCTCAGTGCGGCGATCCGTCTCAAGCAGCTCAATCCCGATCTCGCGATCGTCGTGGTGGAGAAGGGTTCGGAAGTCGGCGCGCATATTCTCTCGGGTGCGGTGATCGATCCGGCGGGTCTCGACAAGCTGGTTCCCGACTGGCGTGACGATCCCGATTGCCCGCTCAAGACCCAGGTCAAGGACGACCGGTTCTATTGGATGACGGCGGGCGGTGCGATCCGGCTGCCGAATTTCCTGATGCCGCCGCTGATGAACAATCACCATTGCTACATCGGCTCGCTCGGCATGGTGTGCCGCTGGCTCGGCGCCAAGGCCGAGGCGCTCGGCGTCGAAATCTATCCCGGCTTCGCCGCGGCGGAAGTGATCTACGGCGAGAACGGCGAGGTGCGCGGCATCGCCACCGGCGACATGGGCATCGCCAAGGACGGTTCGCACAAGGCGTCCTATACGCGCGGGATGGAATTGCTCGGAAAGTACACGCTGTTCGCCGAAGGCGCGCGCGGCAGCCTGACCAAGGAGCTCATCGCGAAATATCAGCTCGACAAGAACAGCGAGCCACCGAAGTTCGGCATCGGGCTGAAGGAAGTCTGGCAGATCGATCCGGCCAAGCACCAGAAGGGCTTGATCCAGCATTCGTTCGGCTGGCCGCTCGGCAATTCCACCGGTGGCGGCTCGTTCCTCTATCACTACGACGACAATCGCGTTGCGGTCGGCTTTGTCGTGCATCTGAACTACGACGATCCGTATCTGTCGCCGTTCGACGAATTCCAGCGTTTCAAGACGCATCCTTCCATCCGCGGCGTGTTCGAAGGCGGCAAGCGTCTCGCCTATGGTGCGCGCGCCATCACCGAGGGCGGCTATCAATCGGTGCCGCGACTGACCTTCCCGGGCGGCGCGCTGATCGGTTGTGCGGCCGGCTTCGTCAACGTGCCGCGCATCAAGGGCGTACATAACGCGATGGGCACCGGCATGCTGGCGGCCGAACACGTCGCAGCCGCGCTGGCGGCCGAGCGTGCCAACGACGAACTGGTCGAATACGAGAATGCCTGGCGCGATTCCGCGGTCGGCAAGGATCTGTTCCGCGTGCGCAACGTCAAGCCGCTGTGGTCGAAATTCGGCACCATCATCGGCGTCGGGCTCGGCGGCGTCGACATGTGGACGAACACGCTATTCGGCTTCTCGCTGTTCGGCACGCAATCGCATGCCAAGCCCGACCGCAAGACGCTCGATCCCGCCAAGACGCATCAGCCCAAGCCCGCAGTGAAGCCGGACGGCAAGCTGACCTTCGATCGGCTGTCGTCGGTGTTCCTGTCGAACACCAATCACGAGGAAGACCAGCCGGTACATCTCAAGGTTGCCGATATGGCCTTGCAGAAGTCGTCAGAGCACGACGTGTTCGCCGGGCCGTCGAATCGCTATTGCCCAGCCGGCGTGTACGAGTGGGTAGAGGACGGATCGAGCGTGCGTTACCAGATCAACGCGCAGAATTGCGTCCATTGCAAAACCTGCGACGTGAAGGACCCCAACGGCAACATCACCTGGGTCCCCCCGGAAGGTGGCGGCGGTCCGAACTACGAAGCCATGTAATAAAGACCCGCTGACACAAACGCGTGAGCGGGATGGTTCCGTTAGTGCGGCCGGTCACGATCCCGCCACACTGAAAGCGTCTTCAGGCCGGAGGATGGGCGGTTGGGAGAACGAAAGAGTCCGGTCAGAGCCGGATTCCATGGGGCTGACCGTCAGCTTGCGGTTGACCACCAAACACTGCATTGTCCGCCTTAATGCGCGTGTCTTGATGTCTTATGTCCCGATGCGGCCGGCATGCCGCGCCTTTCGGATATTTTGCAATCTAGCTGCCAATTCTGGAGCCAGGCGAACCGTGATGCTTTCTCGTTTGAATTCCCTGACGATCGCCACTCTCGCCGTCGCCACGCTGGCGCTGCAAGGACCTGTCGCCGCGCAGACGCCGGATCGCCCCGCCGAGTCATCGAAGGCGTTTCCGACGCGTGAAGATCTTCGCGAGATGACGGTGTCCGGCAGCTATCTCGCCGCGCGTCACGCCAGCATCGAACGCGATGCCGGATCTGCCGCGGAATTCTATCGCTCGGCGCTGAGCAAGGACCCGAAGAACAACGAACTGCTGGACCGTGCTTTCATCTCGTCGCTGGCCGACGGCAACATCGACGAGGCGGTCAAGCTCGCCAACCGCGTCATCAAGATCGACAAGTCGAATCGCGTCGCCCGGCTGGTGCTCGGCGTGCAGGATCTCAAGCTGAAGCACTACGACGCCGCCCGCCGCAACATCAATCAGTCGGTGCGTGGACCGATCACCGATCTGGTGGCGGTGCTGCTGTCGGGCTGGGCGCAGTATGGTGCGGGCGATGCGCGGGGCGCGGTCGCGAGCATCGACAAGCTGACCGGTCCGGAATGGTATCCGATCTTCAAGGATCTGCATTCGGGCCTGATCATGCAGCTGGCCGGCAACGACAAGGAAGCAGGCATCCGGCTGGAGCGCGCCTACAAGATGGACGAAACCGCGCTGCGGATGAGCGACGCCTACGCGCGCTTCCTGTCGCGCAAGGATCCGGCGGCGGCGCTTGCCGTCTATCAGGCGTTCGACAAGAAGCTGTCGCGGCACCCGCTGGTCGAGGAAGGGATTCGCGAGACCAAGGCCGGCAAGAAGTTGCCGCCGCTGGTAGATTCGCCGCAGGCCGGCGCCGCGGAAGCGCTGTACGGCATCGGCGCGTCGTTGACGCGACGCGGTGGCGAGGATCTGGCACTCGTTTATCTGCAGCTCGCGCTGCATCTTAATCCCAATCACGCCCTTGCACTGCTGTCGCTCGGCGACCTGTATGAATCGGTCAAGAAGCCGCAGATGGCGATCAAGGTCTACGAGCGCGTTCCGGCCAATTCGCCGCTTCATCGCAATGCGCAGGTGCAGATGGCGACCGATCTCGACGCCGCCGACCGCAGCGATGAGGCGATCAAGATCCTCAAGTCGGTGACCCAGGACGACCCGAAAGACATCGAAGCGATGATGGCGCTCGGCAACATCGAGCGCGGCCGCAAGAAGTTCGCTGACTGCGTCGGCACCTACAGCAATGCGATCGGCCAGCTCACGGGCACCGAAAGCAACACCTGGGTGTATTATTATTTCCGCGGCATCTGCGAGGAACGCTCCAAGCAGTGGGACAAGGCCGAACTGGACATGAAGAAGGCGCTCGAACTGAAGCCCGAGCAGCCGCATGTGCTCAACTATCTCGGCTATTCCTGGATCGACCGCGGCATCCATCTCGACGAAGCCATGACGATGATCAAGCGCGCCGTCGATCAGCGCCCGGATGACGGCTACATCGTCGATTCGCTCGGCTGGGCCTATTACCGCACCGGCAACTACGAGGAAGCGGTGAAAACCCTCGAGCGCGCCATCGACCTGAAGCCGGAAGACCCGACGGTCAACGATCACCTTGGCGATGCTTACTGGCGCGTCGGCCGGACGCTCGAGGCACGGTTCCAGTGGGCGCATGCGCGCGACCTGAAGCCGGATCCGGAAGAACTGCCGAAGATCGAGGCCAAGATCGAAAACGGCCTGCCGGCCGATGCGACGCCGGCTGCGGCCTCGGCTGACAAGAAAAAAGACGACGACAAAGGCGGCTGATCGGGGTAGCTGGGGGCGATGTCCGAGTTGTTTGAAGACGCGCGCGCGAAGGTCAACCTGACGCTTCGGGTGCTGGGGCGCCGCGTTGATGGCTATCACGACCTGGCAAGCCTGGTGGCGTTCGCCGATTGCGCGGACCGCCTGACGCTGCAGCCGGGACCCGAATTATCACTGACCACGGCAGGACCGCGCGCATCCGAATGCGGCGAGGTGGAGGATAATCTCGTCGTCAAGGCGGCGCGCCTGCTCGCAGAACGCGTGCCGGGTCTTACGGTCGGGCGCTTCACGCTCGACAAGCAGTTGCCGGTTGCGGCGGGAATTGGCGGCGGCTCGGCCGACGCTGCCGCGGCACTGCGGCTGCTGGCGCGGCTCAACGGCATCGGGCTGGACGATCCGCGTGTGATCGAAGCGGCCCGGCTCACCGGCGCCGACGTGCCGGTCTGTCTCGCTTCGCAGTCCTGCCTGATGACCGGGGTCGGCGAGCAACTGACGCCGCTCAGTTTTCCGAAGCTGTCCTGCGTAATGGTCAATCCACGGATCGCCGTCGCGACCGTCGATGTGTTCAAGGCGCTCAACCTCAAGCATGGCGAAATTCTCGTCGGCGTCACCGATGTGGTGCGTTCACTGGCATGGCCGAAGCCGGATGCTCCTGCCGGGGACATGCTTAAGGCGCTGGAGCGGGGCCGCAACGACCTCGAGGCGCCGGCGATCAAATTGCAGCCGGTGATCGGAGATGTGCTTGCCGCTCTGCGCGAGACGCAGGGCGTGCGGCTGGCGCGGATGTCCGGCTCCGGCGCAACGTGCTTCGCCATCTATGACGACGACGGCAGCGCCCGCGAAGCCGCGCAACAGCTTCAGTCGCAACAGCCGCAGTGGTGGATTCACGCCGGCACACTCGGCTAGTCCAAAGCGGTTTCGCGTTGCAATCATGGCGGGAAACTGCCAATCCTGCACGTCAGGTGTTTTTCCTGGCGGCAAAACCATGGCTCGCTCGCGCGTTTCCTTTGACGACGCTTCCCAGTCGCTGCTCGACGCCGCGATCGATCCGGCGCGGTGGAATGATGCGATGGAGGCCGTCTCGCAATATTCCGGCGCCACCGGCGTCGTCCTGCTGCAAATCAGAGGGCGCGGGCCGGGAACGCCACATACGCGATCGATGGAAGAAGGCCTCGCTGCCTATTTCCGCGACGGATGGCATCTGCGGGACGAACGTATTCGCGGCATTCCGTATATGCGCAGCAAAGGCATCAGCGTCGATCAGGATTTTGCCAGTCCGGAAGAACTGGCAACCTCCGACTATTACCAATTTCTCCGGAGGTTCGGCTTCAACTGGTCGGCGGCCGTCGGCGTGAACAGCGTGGACGACGAGTGGGCCATGGTGATCGAGCGCGGCGACAGGCATGGCCCTGTGACGCCGCGTGAACAGGCGGATTTCGTTCGCTTCGGCGCGCATCTCAACCGTGCGGCATTGGTGGCACGTAACCTCGGTTACGCCAATGCGGTGGGCATGCTCGACGCCTATCAATCGCTTGGTTGCGCCAGCATTCTGCTCGATCGCTTCGGGCGCGCGATCCGCCACAACGCCTTGGCCGAAACCCTGTTCGGCGACGGGCTGGAGCTGTCGCATGGCGCGCTGCGCTGCGTTCATCCTGTCGACAGCGCGGCGCTCGATAATCTGATTGCGAGGCTTGGCCGTAGTCCGGGGCTCAACGAATCCGACGTGCCGTCGCCCGTCGTGGTGCGCCGTCCGCTGAAACGGCCGCTGGTCGTGCATGGCGTGCACCTGAAAGGCATGGCGAGTGCTGTTTTTTCTCCCGCCAAATCGATCCTGCTGATTTCCGATACCGGGGTGCCGGCTGCGGGCGCGCCGGTCGATGTGATCCGCCAGGCGTTCGGGCTGACGCCGGCCGAGGCTGCGCTGGTCGCCCATCTTGAACGCGAACTGCCGCTGTCCGCTGCCGCCGAGTTGATGGGCATTTCGGTTGAAACCGCGCGATCGCATCTCAAGCGCGTGTTCGGCAAGACCGACACCAACCGGCAGTCCGATCTTCTGAGACTGATCGGGCGATTGCATCCGTCGCGATAATGTTCCTCTCCGCTTGCGGGGTGAAGGTATATGAAATCGGCGCGCTCTCGCGGTCGTCGCGATGCGATCTGAGCCGTTTCGCTATTTGCCCTGCAACCGCGCGGCCATCGCCTTGCGCGTCGCTTCGGGCAAGCCGCTCGGGTCGAGCAGCATGTCGAAGACCTTCAGGTTGTGCGTGTGCGCGAGCTGATGCAAGTGGAAGGCGTTGCGCAGCGCGACCTGCCGCCCCTGCGCGTCCTGCACGCCGTTGGCGGCGAGTTTGGTCAGCTTCAGCGCGAAGCGCGATTTCGCAGCGATCTTGCGCGCCATCGCCAGCGTCGCGTCCATCAATTCGGCGCGCGGCACCACCTGATTGACCATGCCGAGCCGCAGCGCGTCGTCGGCCTTGATCTCATCGGAGGTGAAGAGCATCTCCTTGGCCTTGCGGATGCCGACTTCCCACACATGGGTGAAATATTCGTGCCCGCACACGCCAAAGCTGACGGTCGGATCGGCGAAGGCGGCGTCATCGGCGGCGATGATGATGTCGCACGGCCACGCCAGCATCAGTCCGCCGGCGATGCACTTGCCCTGCACGGCGGCGATGGTCGGCTTCGGAATGTTGCGCCAGCGATCGGAGAAGCCGAGATAGATTTCCTCTTCGCGCGCCATCTGCGCCTCGGCGCCGGCGCAGCCGAAGCCGCACACCGGCGCGACCGTCTCATGCGTCCGCATCGCGCCGTGGCCGTCGGTCTCCGACAGGTCATGTCCGGCGGAGAAATGCTTGCCGTTCGCCGCGAGAATGATGACGCGGATGTCGTCGTCATGCGCAGCGTAATTGAACGCATCGTTCAACTCGTAGAGCAGCGCGGTATCCTGCGCATTGGCCATGTTCGGCTTGTTGAGCGTGATGCGCGCGATGCCGGCCTCAGGCACGTCATAGATCAACGATTTGAATTCGGGCATTTCCACTACTGCCGATGTCGTTTCGTAATGTGTCGGTCGGTGTTTTTTCAGTGCGAGCGGGCGAGGCAGAACGCGACGACCTGTTCCAGCGCGGCCTTCATGGGCGAAGGCGGAAACAGCGCCAGTGCATCGACCGCCATCGCGCCGTAATGATGGGCGCGGCTCAGCGTATCCTCGAGCGCGCGATGCTTGGTCATCAGCCCGATGGCGTGATCGAGATCGCCGTCGCCGATCTCGCCTTGCTCCAGCGCACGTACCCAGAATTCGCGTTCGACATCGTTGCCGCGGCGGAAGGCCAGCACTACCGGCAGCGTGATCTTGCCCTCGCGGAAATCGTCGCCGACATTTTTGCCGAGCTTGGCGGACTTGCCGCCGTAGTCGAGCACGTCATCGACCAACTGGAAGGCGATGCCGAGATTCATGCCGTAACTCGCCGCGGCTGCTTCCTCGGCCTTCGGGCGGTTGGCGATCACCGGGCCGACCTCGCAGGCGGCGGCGAACAGCTCGGCGGTCTTGCCGCGGATCACGGCGAGGTATTCGTCCTCGGTGGTCGCGGTGTTCTTGGCGGCGGCGAGCTGCATCACTTCGCCCTCGGCGATGGTCGCGGCCGCCGACGACAGGATGTCGAGCGCGCGTAGCGATCCGACCTCGACCATCATGCGGAACGCCTGGCCGAGCAGAAAATCGCCGACCAGCACGCTGGCCTCGTTGCCCCACACCATGCGGGCGGACAATTTGCCGCGGCGCAGTTCGCTTTCGTCGACCACGTCGTCGTGCAGCAGCGTCGCGGTGTGCATGAATTCGACCGAGGCGGCGAGCTTGATGTGGCCGTCGCCCGAATAGCCGGTGAGGCCGGCCATCGCCAGCGTCAGCATCGGCCGCAAGCGTTTGCCGCCGGAAGAGATCAGATGATTGGCGACTTCGGGGATCATCGTCACTTCCGACCCGGTCCGGGACAGGATGGTGGCATTGACCCGCTCCATGTCGGCGGCAACGAGTTCGACGAGTTGATCGATCGACGCGCTCGAAGGACTCTCGAAAGGAACAATTACCGCCACGCAATCTCTCCGAGCTGCAAAACAATCAAATCTGACCGGTTGGACCCGAACTCCCGATTTTCGGGGTTCCTTCGGTCCGCCGCGTCGAATTAGCGCAAATATCACTGGAATCGGAAGGGGATCTTTGCGCTATATCCAGTTGCCTCTCCGGGAGCATAGAAAGTGCGGTGGAAGGCGGCAAGAGCAACAACCCATTGACGTCCGGTATAAAAGCTCTCAGCCGACGGGGCGAGAAGGAGATCCTGGTGCGCGAACTGGTACGAACCAACGATGCGGTTCTGGTCTCGGCGGTCGGGGCGTTGCTCGATGGCGCCGACATTCACCATCTGGTGCTCGATCAGAACATGAGCATTGTCGAAGGATCGCTGGGGATCATTCCGCGACGGATTCTGGTGCATGAGGACGATAATCGCCGCGCGCGTCAGCTTCTCACCGATGCCGGGCTTGCCCATGAACTGCGTCCCGATGACGGACCCCGCTGACCACCTGACCGAGGATGGATTCCTCGGCGGCCGGCTGCGGTTGCGACAGCCGATGAGGGGGCATCGCGCCGGACATGACGCGATGCTGCTGGCGGCGGCGACGTCGGTGCGGGCCGGTCAACGTGTGGTCGATTTCGGCGCTGGTGTCGGGGCGGCGGGGCTGGTAGTGGCGCAACGCGACCCGGTGATCGACCTGGTGATGGTCGAGATCGATCCCTCGCTTGCTGCCCTCGCGTCAACCAATGCGACATTGAACGGGATCACCGCCGAGGTGCTGACGCTGGACATTACTGCTGGCGCTTCAGCATTCGCGTCCGTCGGTCTTGGTCCGGACAGCGTCGACGCGGTGCTGATGAATCCGCCATTCAACGATGCGGTTCGCCAGCAGGCATCGCCCAATGCCTCCCGCCGCGCCGCGCATGAAGCGACGGCGACCACGCTGGAAGACTGGATTCACGCCGCACGACGTATCCTGCAGCCCGGCGGTGTTCTGACGCTGATCTGGCGAGCCGATGCGATCGCCGAGGTGCTCGCCGCGCTTGGCCGCGGTTTCGGCAGCATCGCGTTGCAGCCGGTACATGGCATGGCGTCGGCGCCGGCCATCCGCGTGCTGGCTCGCGCGGTCAAAGGCGGCCGCGCGCCGACGCAGATTCATGCAGGCGTCATGCTCAACGATGCGGCAGGTGTGCCCAATCGGCAGGCGCAAGCCATACTCGCCGGCGACGCATTGCTTGCGCTCGCCACGTTGTGAGGGGAAAAATCCCGACGACAGCCTATTGCGAAAGCGGTTCGGTATCGTGCTTTTGCGTCGACGTAATGCGAATCGCAGTCCACAGGGCGCCCATCAACACCACCAGCAGATAGATTTTCATGTCATTCTCCGCTGCACGTCGTTTGCAGTATATCGCTGGAAAGCAATTCGCGTTCCACACGTTCGCTTGACACTGTCGTGATCTGGTTTGGTGAATGTTCGGTAAAGTGGGCGTCGGGCAATAAGGTGATTTGAATGGTGGATGTGATGCAAAGCTTGGCGAAACTTGTGCCGCAACGATGGCGCAGGGGTGCAGCGCTGGTTCCGGTGGTGCGATTGTCCGGGACGATCGGCGCGGTCACGCCACTGCGTCCCGGCATGTCGCTCGCGGGCGTTGCCAAAATTCTCGAACGCGCTTTCGCGATGAAGAATGCCAAGGCCGTTGCCGTGGTGATCAATTCGCCGGGCGGCTCGCCGGTGCAATCGCGGCTGATCTATCTGCGCATCCGGCAACTTGCCGCGGAGAAAAAACTTCCGGTACTGGTGTTCGTCGAAGATGTTGCTGCCTCGGGCGGGTATATGATTGCCTGCGCGGGAGATGAAATCTTCTGCGACCCGTCGTCGATCCTCGGATCGATCGGCGTGGTCGGCGGCTCGTTCGGCTTCCAGGAATTGATCAAGAAGATCGGTGTCGAACGCCGGCTCTATACGGCGGGCGAGCACAAGGCGACGCTTGATCCATTCCTGCCGGAAAACCCCGACGATGTGGCGCGTCTCAAGACGATCCAGCGTGAAATTCACGCAACCTTCATCGCACTGGTCAAGCAGAGCCGCGGCGCGCGGCTCAAGGGCAGCGACGATTTCCTGTTCTCCGGCGAATACTGGGCCGGTGAAACATCGATCTCGCTCGGCCTTGCCGACGGAATCGGCGACCTGCGGACGATCCTGCGAGCGCGCTACGGTGACAAGGTCAGGACGCCGGTGGTCGCGCCGCCCACGGGTCTGTTGTCCAATTTGCTGGGCCGTAAATCCGGCGCGGGAACTTCTGTGCTGCGCGACGGGTTATCCGGATTGCCGGACGGCATGATTTCCTCGCTCGAGGAGCGGGCGATTTGGGCCAAATTCGGGCTTTAAGTATGATATTCCCGCGCCGTTTGGTCGCTTGCGAAGGCGGGCGGGGTGCGCGAAACTAAGGGTCAGGGGGCGCGCCATGACCGATAATCAAGAGGATCGACCGATGCCGCCGCTGATTGCATTTGCAGGTGCCCTGGGTGGGCTTGCCGTGGTCCGCTGGGCGTATCGAACGGCGCAGCGCATTAACCATGAACTGGAAGAGGCGCGGCTGGCCCGCGTATCCGAGACCGCGCGCGCGCAGGAGATTCCGACCTTGCGCCGCGATCCGCGCACCGGTGCCTATCGGCCGGGCTGATCCGCCAGCACGATTCGTCGCACGCTTTCGGTGAAATTTGGCTTGTCGGGGAAACCGAGCGTTCTCGCCGGTTTTCAGGGCGGGGCATCACCCCTGCGACCGGCGAGCAAGCTTGGAGGTTACGCCCCACCATCGGATATCCGGTGAGTGTGACGTGAGGTCATCGATAGACCTCAAGGTCCTAACAAACTGCAACATGGGGCGACTTCATGGCGACACGTCAGTCGCCGTCCATGAACCTGTTCCGGATATTTGGAACATATCGAGTGTGAACCTCGCCTTGATTCCCGGTTCCGCCGCCGATACGGTCCGCCGCGCTTGCTCATTCCCGCGAATCCAGAAAATTTGACGATGGACTCTCTGCCTCCCCATATGCGTCCCGAACGTTCGTTTCAGGGACTGATCCTGACGTTGCAGCGATACTGGGCCGATTACGGCTGTGTGATCCTGCAGCCCTATGACATGGAAGTGGGCGCGGGCACCTTTCATCCGGCGACGACGCTGCGTGCGCTGGGCCCCAAGCGCTGGAATGCAGCCTATGTGCAGCCGTCGCGGCGGCCGAAGGACGGCCGCTATGGCGAGAATCCGAACCGGCTGCAGCATTACTATCAGTTTCAGGTGATCCTGAAGCCGTCGCCGCCGGACATCCAGGACCTTTATCTGAAATCGCTCGCGGCGATCGGCGTCGACGCCGCGCTGCATGACATCCGCTTTGTCGAGGACGACTGGGAAAGCCCGACGCTCGGCGCGTGGGGACTGGGCTGGGAGTGCTGGTGCGACGGCATGGAAGTGTCGCAATTCACTTACTTCCAGCAGGTCGCGGGCGTCGAATGCGCGCCGGTGGCCGGCGAACTCACCTACGGTCTCGAACGGCTGGCAATGTATGTGCAGGGCGTCGACCGCGTCTACGACCTCAACTTCAACGGCCGCGAGGGCGCCGAGAAGGTGACCTATGGCGACGTGTTCCTGCAGGCCGAGCAGGAATATTCGCGGCACAATTTCGAGCATTCCGACACCGCGATGCTGTTCGAGCAGTTCAAGATGGCTGAAGGTGCCTGCCGCAAATATCTCGAAGCCGGTTGGGATAGCGATAAGAAGGAGCGCCACCTGATGGCGCTGCCGGCCTATGACCAGTGCATCAAGGCCAGCCACGTCTTCAATCTGCTCGACGCGCGCGGCGTGATCTCCGTCACCGAGCGCCAGAGCTACATCCTGCGCGTCCGCGAACTGGCGAAAGCCTGCGGCGAAGCCTGGGTGCATACCGAAGCGGGCGGAGTGTAAGCGATGCCCGATCTTCTGCTCGAACTGTTCTCCGAGGAAATTCCCGCGCGCATGCAAGCGAAGGCGGCGGATGATCTGCGCAAGATGGTCACCGACAAGCTCGTCGCCGAAGGACTAGTGTACGAGGGTGCGAAGGCGTTCGCGACGCCGCGCCGCCTTGCGCTGACCGTGCACGGCATTCCGGCGCGCCAGCCGGATTTGAAAGATGAGCGCAAGGGACCGAAAGTCGGCGCGCCCGACGCCGCTGTGCAGGGCTTCCTGAAAGCAACCGGCCTGAAGTCGCTCGACGAGGCGAAGATCCAGAAAGACCCGAAAAAAGGGGACTTCTATATCGCGCTGATCGAGAAGACCGGCCGCCCGGCGATCGACGTGATCGCGGAAATCCTGCCGGTCATCGTCCGCACCTTCCCGTGGCCGAAGTCGATGCGCTGGGGTGAACGCTCCGCGAAGCCGGGCGCGCTGCAATGGGTGCGGCCGCTGCATTCGATCATCGCCACCTTCGGCATGGAAACCGAAGACCCGGACGTCGTGGCATTCGATGTCGCCGGCATCGAGGCCGGGCAGGTGACGCGCGGTCATCGTTTCATGGCGCCCGCCGAATTCAGCGTGCGCCGCTTCGAGGATTACGAGGCAAAACTGTTCGACGCCAAGGTCGTGCTCGATTCGCAGCGCCGCAAGGACATCATTCTTGCCGACGCCAAGGAATTGGCGTTCGCGCAAGGCTACGAACTGGTCGAGGACCAGGTGCTGCTTGACGAAGTGTCGGGGCTGGTCGAATGGCCGGTAGTGCTGATGGGATCGTTCGACGAGGACTTCCTGTCGATACCCGGCGAGGTGATCCGCGCCACCATCCGCAACAACCAGAAGTGCTTTGTCGTCAACGATCCCAAGACGGGCAAGCTCGCCAACCGTTTCATCCTCGTCGCCAATATCGAAGCCTCTGACGGCGGCAAGGCGATTGTCGCCGGTAACGAGCGCGTCATCCGCGCGCGCCTGAGCGATGCGAAGTTCTTCTACGACACCGATCTGAAGACGAAACTGGAAGACCGGCTGCCGAAGTTCGAGCAGATCGTATTTCACGAAAAGCTCGGCACGCAGGCCGAGCGCATCGCGCGCATCGAACGCCTCGCCGCCGAGATCGCGCCATTGGTCGTGCCAACCGCGCAAGGCGCGGAGAAAGAGAAGCTCGTCGAGAAGGCGAAGCGTGCAGCCCGTCTGGCGAAAGCGGATTTGTTGACCGAAGTGGTCGGTGAATTCCCCGAAGTGCAAGGCCTGATGGGGAAATACTACGCGCAAACGCAGGGCGAAGATGCCTCCGTCGCGCAAGCGATCGAGGATCACTACAAGCCGCAAGGTCCGAACGATCGCGTGCCAAGCGATCCGGTCGCGATCGCGGTGGCGCTGGCTGACAAGATCGACACGCTGGTCGGCTTCTGGGCGATTGACGAGAAGCCGACGGGGTCGAAAGATCCTTACGCACTGCGTCGCGCAGCGTTGGGGGTAATTAGACTGGTGGTCGAGAATGAGAAGCGTGTTGGCCTTCAGCAGCGTTTTGCATTTGCGGCTGAGGAGTTATTGAGCGTAGGAACATCTCATCCTATTATGGATCGAAATAAGCTGCCTTTCGATCTCCTTTCTTTCTTCGCTGATCGTCTGAAGGTCCAGCTTCGTGATCAAGGCGCACGGCACGACCTCGTTGATGCCGTGTTTGCGCTCGGAGGCCAGGACGATCTGTTGATGGTTGTCCGCCGCGTCGAAGCCCTGGGCAAATTCCTCGATACCGATGACGGCAAGAACTTGCTCGCCGGCACCAAGCGTGCGTCGAACATCCTCGCCATCGAAGAGAAGAAGGACAAGCGCGCGTTCGATGGCGCGCCGGATGCCTCGCTGTATAAGGACGATACAGAGGCTGCGCTGGCTTTTATGATTGCAGCGGTAAAGAGTGAAGCCAGTATTGCTGTCGCGAATGAAGACTTCACCTTTGCCATGAGCGCGATGGCCAAGCTGCGTCCGGCGGTCGATGCATTCTTCGACAAGGTGAAGGTCAACGACGACGATCCGAAAGTGCGCGAAAATCGCCTCAAGCTTCTGAATGAAATCCGCGCCGCGACGCGGGCGGTTGCGGACTTCTCCAAGATTCAGGATTGACCCGGTAGTCGCCTCGGATGCGGCCGTTTGGCGCGCCCGTCACCGTATTTACCTCGCGTTAACCATGTTTTGCGAGGTTGCTGCGGTAACGGCTTCTTAACATTTGCCGTCGGGCCACACGCGAGACCCGCCGATGACCTCTATTACGTCCGGCCTGCCCAATCCCTATGCGCAAATGGGGTCGGTTTACGCTCGTGCAGCGGCGACGCAGCCGTCGCTCGCGAGCACGCTCGATGCTGCTGATTCCACCAATCCGTTCGATCCCAATGCCGCGACCAACCTGACATTGTCGGATGCGGCGCGTGCGCAGCTTGCGAACTCTGCGACGACCAAGGATTTCACTACCGTCACGGCGGATGCGCGTGCTGCGCTCGACGGAATGTACGCCACGGCCAATGTCACCTCGCCACTGGATGCCGACGGCAACGCGACGATCGATCTGTCGTCGATGGATCGGCGCTCGCTGTTCGCGATCGCCACCAACAACGGCGGCAAGTTCACGCCGGACGAGCAGGCTGTCGCCAGCGGCGAACTGAATAACCGCTTCAATGCTGCGCTCGCGCCCGCCGCTTCGACCTCCAAGCTGATCGGGAATTATGCCGTCGCCTACAAGGCCGCGCTGGATTATCTCGACGGCGCGAGCCCCGAAGAGAAGGCAACGACCACATGGGCCGCGCAACGCGCCGCCGTGCAAAAGGGCTATCAGGCGACCGAGCAGTCTCCGGGCAAAATCCCTTCGGGCATCGCAGGCGATCCGGTCGCGGCTTATCTGACGCAACCGGCGGCCGGCGACACCACTGCGCCGGTGACATTCGGCGACATCGCGAAGGGGGTCCGCGCCGCGCTTGACGCGCAGCAGGATGCGGCGACACGCGCCGGCAAGGAATTGGTGTTCGATCCCGGCCGCAAGACCGGCCAGCTTGCGGACCTGTCCTCGTTCGACAATCGCTCGCTCTCGGCGATCGTGCTGAACCAAGGCGAGATGTTTTCCAATCAGGAAATCTACGCCGCGAAGACCGAGCTGAACACGCGGACGCGGATGAGCATCCTCAACGCACTTCAGCAGGGCCAGAAAAGCGGTGACCCGAGCCAAGTGAGTCTCGGCATCCTCAATACCTATTCAAGCATGAGCGACGAGGAACGTCAGGCAACCAACTGGACGCCGGCGTTCCGCGATACCGCCGCGCAGAGCTACAAGACGACAAGCACGTTGCTGTCGATGCTCCGCGGAGCATAGTTGCAAAGAAGCCCCGCCCGAGCGAGGCGAGGCTCCTTCTGTTTCAACGAAATTTATTCTACCACCTGCATGATGCGGCGCGTGCGCGGGTTCACCAGCACGGTGCGGTCGTTCACCACCGTGTAGCGATAGGGCGTTGCGCCATATTGCTGCGGCACGTCGTAATAGGTCACGCCAACGTCCGGCAGTACGGTACCGACGGCGATCGGCTCATCCACCGCATAGGACGGCACGCTTTCCTGGACCACGTACTGTCGGAAGCGCGGCAACTGGTCTGATGGAATCATCATCGAAGGACCGCCGACGGTGGCGCTGTCTTCGACCACGATGGTGCTCTGCGCGTTCGCAGCGAGCGGTGCAGTCATCGCACCGGCAAGCGCGGCGAGAACAACGAACGATTTGCGCATGGTATTCTCCTGAAGCCATGAATAGGGCCGCGCAATCCGGCGCGGCAGACGAGACAAGTCGTTATACGCCGCCGCGTTCCTGCACATATGAGGCATCTGCAAGGTCATTTGGTGATGGTGGAAACCGCAGGCTCTTTTCGCGCCACGCTACCGTCACGCTCACGGCGATGATAAAAACGGTCACGATTCGTGAAGACGATTTTCATTTGCAGAGGACAAACCTGATGGTCATCACCAGCGCCCACATTCAGCCAATCGTTGCCCTGGTCGCGGGCATCCTGATCTTGCTGATGCCGCGATTCCTCAATCTCGTCGTCGCCATCTACCTGATTTTCATCGGTCTTGCGGGCCTCGGCGTGCTGAAGGCGCTACACCTATAAGGCGAGAATTGGCGGCTTCGCGTCTTGCGCGAGGCCGCCAAAACGTGGTGTAAGGCGGCAGCGTTTTCCCCTCATGCCGACCGTCTGGAAGCCATGGCCAAAACTGCATCGAAGTCCAAGAAATCGTCTGCGAAATCCCCTAAATCCTCTGCTGCCAAGAAGTCTTCCACGAAGAAGACATCGGCGGCCAAGTCCAAGGCGAAAGCCAAGGCGCCGGCGCCCAAGCGGGCTAAAACCGCCAGCGCGGGCGGCGGCAAAGCGGCAAAAAAGGGCGCGGTGAAGTCTGCAGCAAAGGTTTCCCGGCCGGTCGCGAAGCCGGTGGCCAAAAAGCCAATTGCGGCCAAGTCGGCGGCTCCCAAAGCGGTGGTGCCCAAGGCCGGCAAGTGGGTTTACACCTTCGGCGATGGCAAGGCTGAGGGACAGTCCAGCCTGCGCGATCTGCTCGGCGGCAAGGGCGCCAACCTCGCGGAAATGGCCAATCTGGGCCTGCCGGTGCCCCCGGGCTTCACCATTCCGACCTCGGTCTGCACCTACTTCTACGCCCACGACAAATCCTATCCGAAGGAATTGAAGACGCAGGTCGAGCAGGCGCTGGCCTATGTCGGCAAGATCACCGGCAAGGGCTTTGGCGATTCGAAGAACCCGCTGCTGGTATCGGTGCGTTCCGGTGCCCGCGCCTCGATGCCGGGCATGATGGACACCGTGCTCAACCTCGGCCTCAACGACGAGACGGTCGAAGGGCTTGCAGCGCTGTCCGGCGACCGCCGTTTTGCCTATGACAGCTATCGCCGTTTCATCACCATGTATTCGGACGTGGTGCTGGGTCTCGAGCATCATCACTTCGAGGAAATCCTCGACACCTTCAAGGACAGCAAGGGCTATACGCTCGACACCGACGTCACCGGCGACGAATGGGTCGAACTGGTCGGCCGCTACAAGGAAGCCGTCGCGCAGGAAACCGGCAGTGATTTCCCGCAGGATCCGCACGCGCAGCTGTGGGGCGCCATCGGTGCGGTGTTCTCCTCGTGGATGAATGCGCGCGCCGTCACCTACCGCCGGCTGCACGATATCCCCGAGTCGTGGGGCACCGCGGTCAACGTGCAGGCCATGGTGTTCGGCAACATGGGCGAAACTTCCGCTACCGGCGTTGCATTCACGCGCAACCCGTCGACCGGCGAAGGCAAGCTCTACGGCGAATTCCTCATCAACGCGCAGGGCGAGGACGTGGTGGCGGGCATCCGCACGCCGCAGGACATCACCGAGGATGCGCGCAAGGAATCTGGTTCCGACAAGCCGTCGATGGAAAACGCGATGCCGGCGGCGTTCAAGGAATTGACGCGTATCTACACGCTGCTCGAAAAGCACTATCGCGACATGCAGGATCTCGAGTTCACCGTCGAGGACGGCAAGCTGTGGATGCTGCAGACCCGTAACGGCAAGCGCACCGCCAAGGCCGCGCTGCGTATCGCGGTTGAGCTCGCCAACGAAGGCTTGATCTCGAAGCAGGACGCGGTGTCGCGCATCGATCCCGCTTCGCTCGATCAGTTGCTGCATCCGACCATCGATCCATCCGCCAAGCGCGATGTGGTCGCGGTCGGCCTGCCGGCATCGCCCGGCGCGGCGTCGGGCGAAATCGTGTTCTCGTCCGATGAAGCGACCAAGCTGCAGGCCGATGGCCGCAAGGTCATCCTGGTCCGCGTCGAAACCAGCCCCGAAGACATCCACGGCATGCACGCCGCCGAGGGCATCCTCACCACGCGCGGCGGCATGACCTCCCACGCGGCGGTGGTCGCGCGCGGCATGGGCAAGCCTTGCGTCTCCGGTTGCGGCACCATTCGCGTCGACTACGGCCGCGGCACCATGTCGATCGGAGATCGCGTGTTCAACGCCGGCGATGTCATCACCATCGACGGTTCGCTCGGCCAGGTATTGGCGGGACGGATGCCGATGATCGAGCCGGAATTGTCCGGCGAGTTCGGTACGCTGATGGGCTGGGCCGATCAGGTGCGCAAGCTCGGCGTGCGCGTCAACGCCGACACGCCGGCCGATGCTCACACCGCGATCAAGTTCGGCGCCGAAGGTATCGGCCTGTGCCGCACCGAGCATATGTTCTTCGAGGAAACCCGCATCCGCACGGTGCGCGAGATGATCCTCGCCGGCGACGAACAGTCGCGCCGGTCTGCATTGTCGAAACTGCTGCCGATGCAGCGCGCCGACTTCGTCGAACTGTTCGAGATCATGCAGGATTTGCCGGTCACGATCCGGTTGCTCGATCCGCCGCTGCACGAATTCCTGCCGCACACGCAAGCCGAGATCGAGGAAGTCGCGCGCGCGATGAATACCGATCCGCGCGTGCTGGCCGATCGTGCCCGCGAGCTTGCCGAGTTCAATCCGATGCTCGGCTTCCGTGGCTGCCGTCTCGCCATCGCCTATCCGGAGATCGCCGAGATGCAGGCTCGCGCCATCTTCGAAGCCGCGGTCGAGGCCGGCAAGCGCACCGGCAAGGTCGTCGGCCTGGAAGTGATGGTGCCGTTGATCGCCACCAAGGCGGAATTCGATCTGGTGAAGGCGCGCATCGACGCTACCGCACAGGCGGTGGCGCGCGAGACCGGCGCCAAGCTGAAGTATCAGGTCGGCACCATGATCGAATTGCCGCGCGCCTGCCTCAAGGCCGACGAGATCGCGGAAACGGCCGAGTTCTTCTCGTTCGGCACCAACGATCTGACGCAGACGACCTACGGCATCAGCCGCGACGATGCTGCAAGCTTCCTCGGCACCTACGTCGCGCGCGGTATCCTCGAGATCGATCCGTTCATCTCGGTGGATCGTGAAGGCGTCGGCGAACTGGTGAAGATCGGTGTCGAGCGTGGCCGCAAGACGCGGCCCGATCTCAAGATGGGCATCTGCGGCGAACACGGTGGCGATCCGGCTTCGGTCGCGTTCTGTCATGCCGTCGGGCTGAACTACGTGTCGTGCTCGCCCTATCGCGTGCCTATTGCACGGCTCGCCGCGGCGCAGGCCGCGCTCGGCAAGGAAATCGCCAGTCAGGCGTGAGGCCTTATCTCTCTATTATATGCTGATGCGGAATGCCCGGGCTGGTCCCGGGCATTTTCGTGCGCATGAGTAAAACGCGACACCTCACTTCAGATCGCGCACGCGGCAAAATTTCTTCATCATTTTTGTTGACGCGATGTTTACCACTTTTCGGGAGCCGATATTTACCAAGGCTTTCGATGTGACTGCGCCGCAGCGGTTCCATGCTTGCGTGTGTCGCGCTTGCATCGCGGATTAACTCCCCCGCAACTTTAATTCGTTACTTAAAAATCCGATCGAATTGTACGGAGCGTGCAGTCGATCGTGTGCTGAGTAGCGTTGCGTTGCGTGAGCGTATCGATGGTTGTTATGCGTAACCGGCCGAAGGGCGTGCGTTTCGCGTCCTTCGGTCTTGGTCTTTGCGTCTTCGCATTGATCCCGAACGAGATTGGATATCAAGATATCGCCTCGCTGCTGGCGCGCCAGCCGGGCGTTGCCGAGCGCTGGCAGAACCGCGTGTTCTCGCCGACCGTCAGCACCATTCAGGTCGCGACATTCAGCTTCGGCCGTCCCATTGGAACCGCGTTGCCGCGCACTGCGGCCTATCTGCTTGCGAGTCTGGAAAGCGAAGGCAATGACATCGTCGGCGCGGCGACGCGCAATCCGTTGATGACACCGCCGCCGCGCTACCAGGCTGCCGATTTTCCCAAGGTCAACCGGACACTGAAGGGCGACCGTCTTGCGATCGCCACGCCTGACGTCACCAAGCCTGAGAGCGTCGAGCCGCAGCTGGACGAACCATCGACCTCCATCCCGGTCATTCGTGGCGAGAAAACCACCGCTGCCGAACCGCTCGATCCGGAATTGGCGAGTGCGCTCAACGAGCCGCCGCTGCCGCAATACGATATCTCGATGTCGCTGGAATCGCAGCCGCTCGACGATCTGAAAGGCCCCGCAATTTCGCACGAAGAGGCCTCAACCTCGTCGATGACGACCGATGGGTTTACGGTGAAGACCGCCAGTCTCTATTTCGGCGCATCGTCGCTCGGTGTGAGCAGTGAAACGCTGCAGCGCTGGCAGCCCGGCGAGGAGCCGACAGTTGTGCTCCCCGGCGCCGCCGATCCGGACATGAAAGCCACCGCCGTTGCGCCGTCGGATTCTCCGTCGGCTCCTGAAGCCGGTGAAAGCGTCGCCGGCAAGGGGAAGGTGAATAGCCAGGTCAGCACCGATCAACGACCGCACATCAAGACTCCCGCCGAGCGGCTTCACCTCGAAGGCCGTGCCCGCGATAAGCAGGAAAAGTGTCTTGCCGAAGCGGTGTATTTCGAGGCGCGCGGCGAAGCGGTGCGCGGCCAGATGGCCGTGGCGCAGGTGGTGATGAACCGCGTGTTCTCCGGCTTCTATCCGACGACGGTGTGCGGCGTGGTCTATCAGAACGCCAATCGTCGCTTGGCGTGTCAGTTCACCTTCGCCTGCGACGGCATTCCCGATGTGGTGCGCGAGCCGGACATGTGGGTGCGCGCGCGGAAGATCGCCAAGGCGACGCTCGACGGCCAGATCTGGCTGCCGGAAGTGGCGAAATCGACGCATTACCACGCGTACTGGGTGCATCCGTCCTGGGTGCACGAGATGAAGAAGATGTATCGCACCGGCGTGCATACTTTCTATCGCCCGCGCGCGTGGGGCGACGGCAGCGATGCGCCGAGCTGGGGTACGCCGGCGCAGACCGCAGAGATTTCCGCCAAGCTGGCTGCGATCAAGAACTAATCTCGAACGCTTCCTGAGCGAGATTCGAGCGTCGCAGGCTGATGATTCGTGCCCGGCTGTTCCGTTCCTGCATGGCTTGCAGTGTTGCTGCGCCGGGCCGGGTTGGTTAAGTTCGGCCGTCGCCGGTTCCCGGCGCCATCATTCGATATCCGGAAAATCAGCAGTTACTTGCGGGAGTACGACGCTTGGGCACGTTTAAGGCGGTAAGGATCGACAAGGCAGAGAAGGGCACCACGGTGGCCCTGACACAATTCGACGAAGCCGAATTGATGGATGGTGACGTCACGGTTCGCGTCGAATGGTCGACCCTTAACTACAAGGACGGCCTTGCGGTCACCGGCAAAGCGCCGGTGGTGCGGCGATTCCCGATGATCGCCGGCATCGATTTCGCCGGCACTGTGGAGCAGTCGTCGCACCCGTCGTGGAAAGCGGGCGACAAGGTGATCTGCAACGGCTGGGGCATGGGTGAAACCCATCTCGGCGCCTATGCGGAGAACGCACGCGTCAAAGGCGACTGGCTGGTGCGGCTGCCGGATGGCATGTCGGCGCGCGATGCCATGGCGATCGGCACCGCGGGCTACACTGCGATGCTGTCGGTGCTGGCGCTGGAGCGCCACGGCCTGACGCCGAAGGATGGCCCGATGGTCGTGACGGGCGCCGCCGGCGGTGTCGGCTCGGTCGCCACTGCGGTGCTCTCCAAGCTCGGCTATCACGTGATTGCCTCGACCGGCCGCGCCTCGGAAGCGGATTATCTGCGCAAGCTCGGCGCCGCGGAAGTGATCGACCGCAACGAATTGTCCGGACCGGCCAAGCCGCTCGCCAAGGAACGCTGGGCCGGTGGTGTCGACAGCGTCGGATCGACCACGTTGGCGAATCTGTTGTCGATGACGAAGTACCGTGGCGCGATTGCCGCCTGCGGCCTCGCGGCCGGCATGGACCTGCCGTCGTCGGTGGCTCCGTTCATTTTACGCGGCGTGTGTCTTCTCGGCATCGATTCCGTGATGTGCCCGTTGGAGCTGCGCAAGCAGGCCTGGGCGCGGCTGGCGACCGATCTGGATCACGCGAAACTTGCTGAAATCACTCACGAAATCAATCTGGACCAGGTTATCGAGGCGGGCGCGAAAATCCTCGCCGGCCAGGTCCGCGGTCGAATCGTGGTAAAGATTTTGTAGCGGCGTTCAGACTTTACCAACCAAGCTGCTCCAATGTTGCCATGGTTCGTATGGTAAGCAGCGGGTAAAGGGGACGCCTTGGCGTCCCATACCTGCACTCAGTTGTGTGGAGTTACAGTATGCTTGCGCGTTTTGTAATGGGAGCCCTCGCCATCGGCGCGGTGATCGCGCCGGCCTTCGCAGGCGAGATGAATGCCGACGAAGCCAAGAAGTTCGTGGCCGGCAAAGTTTTCGCCTTCAACTGTTTCGATGGCACCCGCGGCGCAGGCCGCGTGTTCGACGACGGCTCCGCCGCCGGCTCGATCCAGTTCGGAGGCTCCGGTCCGACCCGGCACATGCGGGTTCCCGGCAATACGTTGCAGGTTCGCGGCCAATCGGTGTGCGCTTCGCTCAAGGGATTGCCGTTCTCGCCGTGCTTCAACCTGGACAAGCAGGACGACCGCAGTTTCCGCGGTTCGGTTTACGGCATGGGCTTCGCCTATTGCGATTTCCATCATAAAGGCGCCGGCCACATCATCATGGCTCGTGCGATTTCCGGCAAAGGTCCGCGTGCGCTGCATTCGCGCCGCATGATGCAGTCCGCCGACCCGGCGAAGACCGAGGTCGCGACGCGGGTCGAGACGCCGAAGGTCGAGCGTTCGAAGATCGATCCGGTCAAGGCCGAGGCGGTTTCGGAATTACGCCGCTCGACGGACTGAGCGCGAGACGCAATTTGATTTGTAGTCGAATCTGAGATGGCCGGGCTTGTCCCGGCCATCTGCATGGTTGGCTGTTACACGTAGCGTTCGATTATGCGCCGGGCGAGGATGTTGGAAGCGGCGGCGGCGCCTGTCGCCGGAACAGGATGCGCTGGTAGAGCCAACCGATCGCCACCAGCACCAGACCCAGGCACATGAACGAGAGCGCGCGATAGACGCCGGTAAGTGTCGACATGTCGATCAGGAACGCCTTGACGATGGTCAGCGCGATCACCGTCGCCGACGCCAGCCGTGCCCGCTGCGAATTGAAGATCACGCCAGCCGCAAGCAGCACCACGCCGAACGCCAGCCACGCGATCGAATAGGTGTATTGTTCGGCGCCGCCGATCTCGCCAAGCGACATCACAGGCCCGGAATAGATACGGCGGATCTCCAGCGTCACGTAAGCAAGGGCCATCACCAGCGCGCCGCCGGCGATGGTGTTGGCATAGGCGCGGGGCCGATGTCCGGCCACGGTGTAGGAGAGGAGCAGCGCGAGGATCGCCGGCAACGCGTAGCCGAGCAGCAGCAGATTGATGACCACGCCGCCGACGTCGACGTGCCAGATCATCGGGTTTTCCAGCAGCAGCAATCCGAACACCGCGATCAGTCCGGCACCGATGGTCAGAATGACGGCGCCGATGTTGTGGATGATGCTGCCGCTTCGCAGCCGCAACCGCTCCAGTCCGATCGCCATCGCCAGCGCGACGCAGACCTGCAGTCCGAATTCGACGAGGCTGGTATCGGCGATATAAATCTCGCCCTGATAGACCGCGTGGCGGATTTCGGTGAAGGCCAGCAGCACGGTGAACAGGATTGCGGCGGCTTCCACCATGCGTAGCGGGGCGTCGTCACCGCGCCGGCGCAGGAGCGCGCTCGCTATCCAGAACGATACCGCCGGAATGCCATAACCCCAAAGCAGCCAGTTGAAGATGATCGTGGTGCCGAGCGCGTCGCCGGCGATGCGCGGCTCATAGCCGACGCGCGCCACGACGATGGCGGCAAGGGTCGCCGAGAGCCAGCGCAGGAACGGGATCGGCCGTTGCGTTGCGATCCAGGCGGTACCGAGCGACATCAGCGCCAGCGCGATCGTCAGCCAGCCCTTTTCCAGCGCGAAAGTGAAGGCCAGCGCCAGAGCGCCGAGCGTGCCGGTGGCGAACAGCGCGGCGCCGATCGCCTGTCCGGGGCGGCTCTCGCGTTTGGTGAGGATTTCGGTCGCTGCAGCAAACAGCGCGGCAAGAACGACGGCAACGATGGCGAACGGAATGGAGCGATCGAGATGCGCGATGCGGCCATACAGTGCGATCAGCAGTGCCAAGGGCGTAAACACTGCAGAAGCCGACCAGATCACCGGCACCAGCGCGCTACCCGAGCGGCCTTGCGCCAGGAAGCCAGCAGCGCCGAAGCCGACGGCGAAGATCGCAGCCGCGATCAGATGCGTGGTGACGGATTCGTCGGTCGCGACCGGTCCGATGCCGGGCATGGCGCCGCCGGGCAGCACCAGCATGTCGGGATTGCCGCGCACTGCCCATTCCAGGAAGACCACGGCGACCAGCACCGCGCTTGCTGCAACGGCAGCGGTTGCCGATTCCGCGCGCCACGCCACCAGCAAGGTCGCCGCAACCAGCACGCCGAACGTCCAGATGGCGCCGTCGGCGTGACCCGAGGCAAGGACGATTGCGGTGGCGGCGAACACGTAGGCTGCAAGCGAACCGGACGAGACCGGCTCGACCTTGCCGGCATCGGCCGGCGGCCCGAACATGAAGCCGCATACGACCAGCAACGCTGCCAGCACGAAGCCGGCGATCACATGGAACGCATGCGGCGCGATCATCGATACGCCGCAGTCGAGACAGGGGAACGTCCACAGGATCCCGAACACGATGGTGGTGACGGCCAGCCAGCGCCACAGGCGGATTCGCGCCAGACCGAATCCGGCAGCCGTGATGATGGCGAGATAGATATACAGCGCCCAGTAATCCGGCTGGTCCGAGGAGACCAGCACGGGCGTCACGAAGGCCGCGGCGACGCCGAGACCCGCAAGCGCGGGGCCGTGCAGCAGTGCCGCGGCGAGCGTGCCGAGCGCGACCAGCCCGAGCAGCACGAAGGCTGTGCCCGGCACGAGAAAATCGTAGAGCGCGTAGGCCGCATAGACGGTGGCGAACGCCACCGCGGTGCCGGCGGCGGTAAGGATCGCGGGAATGTTGGCGATGGGCAGCGGCGCGATCGAGGAGACGCTTTCCTTGCGCCGTGTCCATTCGCCAGCCAGCAGCAGCGCGGCGGCGAACGCGCCGCCGAGCAGCACGCGCACGCCGGGGCCGAGCAGGCCTTGCTCGATGGAATAGCGCACCATGAAGAAGCCGCCGAGCGCCAGCGTCAGGCCGCCCAGCCACACCACCCAGCGGGTGCCGATGCGTTCCTCGAAACCGGCGCCAGTCTGTTGCGGCGGAATTGGCGGCGGCACGGCAGCCTGGTCTGTCTCTTCGGAAACCGGTGAAATTGGCGGTGCGATTTCCGCAGTTTCATCGCTGCGCAGCGCGGCCTCCGGCAATGGCGGCGGCACGACCGACGGCGCGTCTGTGCTGGCTGGCACATCCGGCAGCACTGGTGCCGCGACGCGGCCAAGGCCCGTGGCCTCCAGCGTCTCGAGACGCGCACGCAATTCCTTCGTCTGCGTGAAAGCCTTGCGCGCGAAGATGAAGGCAGCAAGCGCGATCACCAGCGGAAGCAGTTCGTACATGAGACCTCGGAGAGTTTATCGATGGAGCGGTCGCATCAGCGGGCGACGCTCACGCGGGCGGCAGGTGCCGCAAGGACTTGGTGTCGGCGAGCCGGATCGAAGTTCAATAGTCTGGAGAACGAATCCGATCTGCCTCGCATACACTAATGGCGTCATTCCAGATCGATGCGGAACGGCGTGCCCTCGATCGACATGTTGCCGGGGCCGATCTCATCGAGCGCTCGTAACATGCGGCCGTCGCGTCCCAGTGCGCGATCCGCCAGCGAGACGATCAACCGGTTCGGAAACGCGGTCGGCGATGCGTTGCGGATGCTGTGTGCGATCTCGGCTTCGTCCCGTTTCGGGTTGAGTGCGCAGGCAGCCGCGAATGCGCTGGCGGTCGAGCGGCTGATGCCAGCGTAGCAATGCACGACCAGCGGCGCCTGCCGATCCCAGCCGCGCACGAAGGCCAGCACGCGATCGATATGGTCGCTGGAGGGCGCAACGAAACCGTCGAGCGGTTCGCTGATATCGTCCATCGAGACCATCAGATGATTGGCTTCAAGCACCGAGGCCGGCCGCGTCACGCGATCGATCTTGCCCATGACGGTGAGGATGTGGCTGGCGCCGGTGGATTGCACAGTATCTGCGAGCGCGGCGAGCGAGCACACATGAATCATGATGGTATCCCTTGTCGTCCGGGCGAATTATAGCTGCCGTGGTCGGCAAACGGAAGCGATGCACCGGCGCGCGCTTGTGGGGAAAAGTCTGGAGCGTTTCTTGTTGCAGTGCATCCTCCACGAAAGCCGCGGTGCGATTCCACCGCGAACCGCGACGGGTTGCCGTTGCTTGCTCATCTCAGCGGAGGAATCGACGCTTCGATCCGCTTGCAGAGGTTGCGATCGGTCTTTTCAAGTTTGAAGACGCGATCGCTCTCGCCAAATTCCACCCATTTCGCATGGCCGTGCCGTTCGATGGCCGGCCACGCAGCGATGGAATCCGGCAGGTGTATGACAGCCGCGCCTGCGCTGCGGATATCGATGACGAAATCGCCGCCTTCTTCGGCCGACGAACCGTCGACGCTGGAATAGGCGTGGCAATCTAATCCCGGACCGCCCTTGAAACTGCGAAGCAGCGGCTTGTCCCGGATGTCCAGGTTGGCGCGTGCGCTCCAGCCGCATTCGCCGACGATGACGCTGGTGCGTTTGCGGCCCTCGATAACGATTCGCATCGTGGCGCCTCCGGCCTTGGTGTCGCTGACGAGCGAGAGCAAAGCCCTGCGGGTGTCCTGTCGGGCAACACGTGCGAGATGTGCCTCGTCGTAGACACGCTCGAAACACGCGCCGCCTCCAGACGATGACAATAGATCGCCAAGCGGATCGGCCAGCGCGGCACTCACGCCGAACAATGCCGTCATCAGGGCAGCGATAGGTACCGTTCCGAGCCGCATGTCGAACCTCCTGCTGGCATATGTGTTTGCCAGCGCGCTCCCGGTTCAGCGATGTAAGACTCTAGACGTGGAGTGCGGCGAAACGGGCGAGAAATCGCTTTTCGGCTTTGCCCGCGGACCACGGCGTCAGATAATCGAGTTCCGTCGATTCCGGCAGCCCCGGATCGCGCCCGAACAGCCGTTTCGCTTCCGTCTGCGCGAAGCCTGCGAGCCGCGTGGCTTCAAGATAGGCGGCGCCCATGTCGGCGGCCTTGATGGCCTGCGTGAAATCCGCGGGCAAGACCGGCGGCAGTCCGAACCGGATATGGATCGCTGCCAGCAGCCGCTTTTCCACGGCTTTGTACGATCCGCCGATCACCGCCTTGAACGGCGAGATCATGTCGCCGACGACATATTCCGGCGCGTCGTGCAGCAGCGCGGCGAGCCGCAGGCGATGATCGATGCGCGGCGCGTGGGTGCGCATTACTGCCTCCACCAGCAACGTATGCTGCGCGACCGAGAAGATGTGCGTGCCGTTGGTCTGGCCGTTCCAGCGCGCCACGCGCGCAAGGCCGTGAGCGATGTCGGCAATCTCGATGTCGAGCGGCGAGGGATCGAGCAGATCGAGTCGCCGCCCCGACAGCATACGTTGCCAGACACGCGCCAGCGGCGCGGTGGTCCCCTTCGAAGCCGTCATTTGGCAGCGAGGCGCGGTGCGTGCTTCTTGGCGCTGCAGGTGCCGTGACAATGACAACTCACGAGGTGGTCATTGACCATGCCGGTGGCCTGCATGAAGGCGTAGACGATCGTAGGTCCGACGAACTTGAAGCCGCGTGCGGAAAGCTCCTTCGAGATTTTCGTCGACAGCGGCGTCGCCGCCGGCACGCTGGCGGTGGTCTTGAACTGGTTGACCTTGGGTTGGCCGTCGAGGAAGTCCCACAGGAATTTGGAGAAGCCGGGGCCGTCTTCCATGATTTTCAGGTAGGACTTCGCGCTGTTCACCGTGCCTTCGATCTTGGCGCGGTTGCGCACGATGCCGGCGTCATTCATCAGCGCGTGAATCTTCTTGTCACTGTAGCGTGCGATCTTTGCCGGCTCGAAATCGTCGAACGCGCGGCGGAAATTGTCGCGCTTGCGCAAGATGGTGATCCACGACAGACCGGCCTGGAAGCCGTCGAGGATCAGCTTCTCGTACAGCGCGCGGTCATCGTATTCCGGCACGCCCCATTCGGTGTCGTGATAGGTGACGTAGAGCGGATCTTCACCGGGCCACGGACAGCGCGTCAGGCCATCGGCATGTAGCTTGGCGCGGGTCATGCAACGGTTTTCCGTTCTGCGTTTTTCTGTTGCAGGTTGCGCACGTCGTCAGGTGCCGCGAGGCGGATCGTGATGCCGCCCGCGATCAGCGGCGTGCCCGCGTCGAGCGCATCGGCGACCTTGTCGACGCGCACGACAGCAAGGCCTTCGCCCTGTGCCGACGAGCCCATGGTGCCGACCTGCTTGTCGCCGGCCATGATCGCTACGCCCGCTTCGGGTGGTGCTGCGTCGAGCGCAACGCGGACGGTACGCGTGCGCGCGGTGCCGCGATGCTGCATGCGGGACACGACTTCCTGTCCGACATAGCAGCCCTTGTCGAAATCGACGCCGTGCAATCGGTCCATGTTGGTTTCATGCGGGAAGGCGTCGCCATAGCTGAAATCGAGGCCGCCTCGCGGCGCGTCGCAGGCGATGCGGTGCGCCTCGTAATCGGAAGCCTCTACCATGGTGGCGCCGACCAGCGCGGCAGCCTTTTGCGCCAGGTCCTGCGGAATCAGGATGCGCCAGCCGAGCCGTTCGTCGCGGGGGTCGGCGAAGGTGAGATCGAGTTTGGCTTCGGGCGTGCCGTCCCACACCGCCAGCACGCCGAGGCTATCCGAGAGGTTTTCGACGGTCACCTTGGCGCGCAGCTTGTAGAAGCCGAGCTTGGTGGCGAGCGACTGCGCCAGCACCTTGGGGCAATCGATCAGGAAACCGCCGCCGTGGCCTGCGCCCGCTTCGGTGATCAGGAAGTCCGCGATGATCTTGCCTTGCGGCGTCAGCAGGGCGCCGAAACGGCCCAGCCCCGGCTGCAGCAGGCTGGTATCGGTCGTGACCAGCCCGTTGAGAAAGCCGCGCGCGTCTTCGCCGCTGACTTTCACCACGCCACGGTCGGGAAGAAACGCTGCTTTCATATCGAAGTCTCTGGAGAATTGAGAAAAAAGGCGATGCCCGATATCGCAACCAAAGGTAAGGCGCTAAGGTAGCATCAGCAAGGCCCGGGCGGCCGTTCCACACCATCCATTTGCGATCGAGGCGTGATGAGCCAGACATTTGACGTGATTCTAAAATCCGGCACCGTGGTCAATCAGGACGGCGAGGGCGTCTGCGACATCGGGATCAAGGGTGGCCGGATTGCGGCGCTCGGTGCGCTGGGGCAGGCCAGCGCCGGCGAGGTGATCGATTGCAAGGGCCTGCACATCCTGCCCGGCGTCATCGATACTCAGGTGCATTTCCGTGAGCCCGGTCTCACCCACAAGGAGGATCTGGAAAGCGGGTCGCGCAGCGCCGTGATGGGTGGCGTGACGGCGGTGTTCGAGATGCCCAACACCAATCCGCTCACCGTCACCGAGGAGGCGTTCACCGCGAAGGTGAAGGCGGGCCATCATCGCATGCACTGCGACTATGCGTTCTTCATCGGCGGCACGCGCGACAATGTCGATCAACTGTCGGAACTGGAGCGCGCACCGGGCTGCGCCGGCGTCAAGGTGTTCATCGGCTCTTCGACCGGCAGCCTGCTGGTGGAAGACGATCCGAGCCTGCGCCGCATTCTGAGCGTCATCCGCCGTCGTGCATCGTTCCATGCCGAGGACGAATATCGTCTCAACGAGCGCAAGCATCTGCGCATCGAGGGCGATCCGCGCTCGCATCCGGTATGGCGCGACGAGACCGCGGCGCTGCAGGCGACGCATCGGCTGGTTGCGATCGCGCGCGAGACCGGCGCACGCATCCATGTGCTGCATATCTCGACCAAGGAAGAGATTCTGTTCCTGCGCGATCACAAGGACGTCGCGTCCTGCGAAGCGACGCCGCATCACCTCACGCTCGCGGCGCCGGAATGCTACGAACGGCTCGGTACCCGCGCGCAGATGAATCCGCCGGTGCGCGACGCCAGCCATCGCGACGGCATCTGGTACGGCATCGAACAAGGCATCGTCGATGTGCTGGGCTCGGATCACGCGCCGCATACGCTGGAAGAGAAGTCGAAGACTTATCCGGCATCGCCGTCCGGTATGACCGGCGTGCAGACGCTGGTGCCGGTGATGCTCGATCACGTCAATGCCGGGCGGCTGTCGCTGGCGAGGTTCGTCGATCTCAGCAGTGCCGGCCCGGCGCGGCTGTTCAACATTGCGATGAAGGGCCGCATCGCCGCAGGCTACGATGCCGATTTCACCGTGGTCGATCTCAAGCGCAGCGAAACCATCACCAATGCCTGGACAGCGTCGCGTGCGGCATGGACGCCTTATGATGGCGTCAAGGTCACCGGCTGGCCGGTCGGCACGTTCGTACGCGGGAAGCGGGTGATGTGGCAGGGCGAACTGGCGACACCATCGACCGGCGAACCGGTGCGATTCCTCGAGACGCTGAAGCCGTAGGATTTACTGCTTGGCGTGAATGATCGAGAACTCGCCGTTGCGCACGCGCGCGGCGAGGCCTTCGACGAATTTCGCCACCGCATCTTCGCCGTAAGTGCCGACCAGTTCGGCGAATGCCGCGAACAGGCTGGCCTGCGCCAGGCAATCGCCGTCGACGCCGTCATGGCGCGCTTCCGCCCAGGCCTCGTTGAGATAACTGAGGGCAGCCTGCTTCTGCTCGTGATCGGGCATCGGCTCGCGGGCAGGTGAGTACGACAATGGCTGGCTCATGAAATTCCCAGGGACTTGGCAAAAATTCAAGACGGTCCGGCGGACGCACAGGATCGCCTCGAACCGAGTCGCTAAGGTTTAGCACGCAGGCGGTCTGCGCCTAGGTTACTTCTTTAGGAAAGGTTAACGGCGCCGTTAGCAATTGCGCGATTGTTCCATTCTGCGCCCATCCGGCAACAAGGCGGAACCCTGGTTCAGTTCGCATAACGCGCGGTCAGATCGCGGGAAATCCGCGCGCCTTCCTCGATATAGCGGCGGATGGCGATGTTGGCGGCGGGGGTGCAGCTCCGGTAGGTCTGCTGGAAGCCGTTATAACCGCGATTGAAACCCGCGATCATTCGGGCGCGCCGTTCGCCGGATGGCGTTTCGGCATTGATTAGCGCCTGCATCTCGGTGCGCCATTTCGCGCCTTCGTTGGCGCCACAGATTCCGCGCAGGTAATGCAAGGTGCCGAGGATTTCCGACAGGCGCTGCAGATCGGCATCGAACGGCGCCGCGGTGGCGTCCTGCGCGCGCGCCGGTCCGGCGACCGGAACGAAGCCGCACGCTGCAATCAGGAAGGCTGCTGCCAGAAGTCTCTTGAACATGATCTAGTGGTCCGGAACCGCCGTGATATGCCCTGCCGGAGCGGCCGAAGCAAGGCGCGGCCGCATCGGCAGCTACGCGTGAGGCTTCAGGTTCCGATCAATTTGCGTGCCGATTCAATGATGTCCGGCAGCCCCTGCGTCGTCTTCACGGTACGGCTTCGGATCAGTTCGCCGAGCGCCTCGGGATCGACCCAACGGTATTCGTCGAGTTCGTCGTTGAGCACGACGTCGCCACCGCGCCAGTGCGCGGCGAACGAGATCACCAGATAATGTCCTGTGCGTCCCGCTGCCGGATCGGGCAGCACTTCGCGCCAGCCGGCAAAGCCTGCGATATCGATCGCCAGCGAGGTTTCTTCGGACACCTCGCGGGCGGCCGCCTGGTGCAGCGTTTCGCCGTGCTCGACCCGGCCGCCGGGCACGGAATAGAGGCCGCGGCCCGGCTCGTTCGCACTGCGCACCAGCAACACCTTGCCGTCGCGGAAGATGACCGCGCTGACGGCCAGTTGCGGGCGGGCCTTGGGGTTCGTGGTCACGGCAGTTTGTGCGTCATGATGTAATCGACGTCGGCATCGGCTTCGACGCCGGGGCCGTGGATGATGCCGCCGGCCAGTGTCACCAGCGGCTTGACCCAGCCGGTGGCCTGCTGCGCCAGCGCCACGCGGGTCTTGTCCTGATGGGCCTCGCGCATCGCATCTCCGACCGCAGTGAGGATCGAGGTCATGGCGCCGGTGATGTTGTCGAATTCGGCGCGGATGGCGTCGTCGGTCGACGCATAGGCGGCAATCGCCAGGTCGCGGGCCTTGAAGTTCGAGGCGGCGAAATGTTCGGAGTAGGACAACGGCCGCCATTCGAGAAAATCCGCCGTGCATTCGGGCATGTCGGGGATCATCTCCAGCAGCATGATGGCTTCGTTGAAATGATTCAGGTAGTCGGTCGCGAGCCCGGTGCGCGGATTGATGTTGGCGGCCGCGAGCTGCGCGGCATCGAGCGGAGCCTGCTGGGGCACACGAGAATTCTGCGGAGCGGATTTGAGGGAGTTCGAGGCCATCGGGTGCACTTTTAACATGCCGAGTTAAAAGGTACTGAAGAAAACGCCGAAATGGATCATAGAATGTGCGGTCGTTATGTAATTACCTCGCCACCTGAGGCAATTCGCGCGCTCTTTGAATACGGCGAGCAGCCGAATTTTCCGGCGCGGCACAACATCGCGCCGACGCAGCCGATTCCGGTGGTCATCGTCGAGCAGGGCATTCGCCATTTTCATTTAATGCGATGGGGATTTCTGCCGGCGTGGGTCAAGGATCCGCGCAACTTCACGCTGCTGATCAACGCGCGTGCCGAGACCGCGCGCGACAAGCCGGCATTCAAGAACGCGATCAAGCGGCGGCGTTGCCTGATTCCGGCCGACGGCTATTACGAATGGCACACCACGGGCGGCCAGAAGCACCCGTATTTTATTGCCCCCCGCCACGGCGGTCCGATCGGCTTTGCCGGGCTTGCGGAAACCTGGGCCGGCCCCAACGGCGAGGAGCTCGACACCGTCGCGATCATGACGACGGCAGCGAGTCCCGATCTGGCGGTGCTGCATCATCGCGTACCTATCACGATCAAGCCGCAGGATTTCGCCCGCTGGCTGGATTGCGCGCAGGTCGATGTCGATGAGGCGGAAGGCATGCTGGTCGCGCCGTGCGAGGGCGAGTTCGTCTGGCATCGGGTGTCGCGCGACGTCAATCGCGTTGCCAATGACACTGCGCAACTGATCCTGCCGATCACGGAAGCGCAGATCGCAGCCGAAGCGCCGACGCCAAAGCCAGAGAAGAAAGCGCCTGCACGCAAGCAGGTGGCGTCGTCAAAAGATGATGGACAGGGCTCGTTGTTCTGATGGTGCAATGACATAAATGGTGTCGTCTCTGCGAAGGCAGGGACCCATAACCACCAATGCGTCGAATGAATTAAGAGGTGCGTCGAAGAAAGAATTGCTTCGCTCCGGCGATGCGAATCGTATCAGCCGAAACTCCGCACCGTATGGGTCCCTGCCTTCGCAGGGACGACGTGAGAGAGGCGTGATACGATCGCTCTCCGCACTCACAACACCTTGCCGGGGTTCATGATGTTGAGCGGATCCAGCATCGCCTTGATGCTGCGCATCAGTTCGATGGCGACCTTGTCCTTCACGTCGGGAAGCTCGTCGCGCTTCATCACGCCGATGCCGTGTTCGGCAGAAATCGAGCCGCCCATCTTCAGTACGATCTCGAACACCACGGCGTTGACCTCATGCCAGCGGTCGAGGAATGTCTTGGTATCGCCGCCGACCGGCTGGCTGACATTGTAGTGGATATTACCATCGCCGAGGTGGCCGAACGGCACCGGGCGGCTACCCGGAATCAATTTCACCACCGCGCTGTTGGCCTCTTCGATAAAGGCCGGCACCGCGGCGATCGGCACCGACACATCGTGCTTGATCGAGCCGCCCTCCGGCTTTTGGGCTGGCGAGATCACTTCGCGCAGCTTCCAGAATGCCGCGCGCTGGCTGAGATTTTCGGCCATCACCGCATCGTCGACGATGCCGTCTTCGATGCCACGCGCCAGAATGGCTTCCAGCGTCGCGCGCGCGTCGTCACGTGGTGACGACACTTCCATCAGCACGTACCAGGGATATCGCTTCGACAGCGGATCGCGGATTGAAGGCCCGTGCTTGACGCAGAAATCGATGCAGATTTCGGCCAGCAGTTCGAAACTGGTCAGGCTGCCCGCGGCTTCGTTCTGCGAAATCTCCAAAAGCTTCAGCGCGGCTTCGGATGAGTGCAGCCCGACGAATGCCGTCTCCACCGCGCGCGGTTTGGGAAACAGCTTCAGCGACGCTGCGGTGATGATGCCGAGCGTGCCTTCGGCGCCGATGAACAGATTGTGCAGGTTGTAGCCGGTATTGTCCTTCTTCAGCTTCGACAGCGTGTTGAGCACGCGGCCGTCCGCCAGCACCACTTCGAGGCCGAGTGCCATCGCCCGGGCCACGCCGTAGGCCAGCGCGCCGGTGCCGCCGGCATTGGTCGAGAGGTTGCCGCCGATGGTGCAACTGCCTTCCGCGCCGAGCGACAGCGGAAACAGCCGGTCCACGTCGCTCGCACGCTGCTGCAGCGTCTGCAGCACCGCGCCGGCTTCCGCCGTCATGGTGTTGGACTGCGTATCGACGTCGCGGATCTTGTCCATGCGCCGCAGCGACAGCACTACCTCGCCATGGTGTGGAGTCTGTCCGCCGACGAGACCGGTATTACCGCCTTGCGGCACCAATGCGGTGCGGGTTTCGCTGGCGAGTTTGCTGATCGCGGAGACCTCGGCGGTCGAGCCGGGGCGCAACACCAGCGGTGAATGGCCGGTGTAGAGATTGCGTTCCTCGGTAACGTAAGGTGTGATCTCGGCCGCATCGGTCACGCCGTATTTGTCGCCGACGATGGCGCGGAAGCGCGCGATCAGGTCGGGTGAGAGCGGGGCGGGCGGCGGTTGGACGATGTTCATCTCGCGTCTCGTTGTTGTTGTCGTTGTCTGCGGGGCGGATTCAATCCTGTGGCACGGCCGCGCGCCGCAGCCGGTCGTTGATGGCTTCGCCAAGTCCGTCATGAGGAATGGACATCACGGCGATGGCAGTAGCATGGGCGGCATCCAGCGCGCGCAGGTGACTGAACAGGTTCGCCGCGGCCTCGGTCAAGTCGCCGCGCGCCGAGAGGTTGAGCGATGCCGCGGCGGCGTCGCTTCCGGAAATCGGATCGGGGCCGAAGGCCAGCAAAGCCTCGCCGTCCGCGAGGCGCTGCGCATTGAGCCTCACCTTGGTTCGGGGCGCGTAATGTGAGGCCAGCATGCCCGGTGCCAGCGGCTGGCTGGAATGCGCATCCGGCTCCTCCGGGGGCCGACCCACAGCGTGGCCGAGCACACGCTCGATAGCGTCGCGTGGAACCCCGCCCGGTCGCAGCAGCAGCGGCGTATCGAAGCAGCCGATGATGGTGGATTCGACGCCGACCGGGACCGGGCCGCCGTCGACGATCAGGTCGATCCGCCCGGTGAGGTCGCTAGCCACGTGCTCGGCGGCGGTCGGCGAGACGTGGCCGGAGCGGTTGGCCGACGGCGCGACGATCGGGCGGCCGAGTTCGCGGAGAATATCCCGCGCCACGGCATGGGCCGGGATTCGCACCGCGACGGTATCGAGCCCGGCGGTAGCGAGGTCGGCGACCACGCAATTTGCGGTTTTCGGCAGCACCAGGGTCAACGGTCCGGGCCAGAACGCTTCGGCCAGCTTCCGCGCCGTTGCATTGAACCGGGCGATTCGTTCGGCGGCAGCCAGATCGGCCACATGGGCGATCAGCGGATTGAAGGAAGGCCGCCCCTTGGCCTGATAAAGCCGCGCAATGGCCTCGGGCTGCGTCGCGTCGGCGCCGAGGCCGTAGACCGTCTCGGTGGGAAACGCCACCAGGCCGCCATTCAGGAGGCATCTGGCGGCCTCTGCGGCCGTGGTTGGGCCCGCTGGCAGCATTTTTGTCGTCAGGCCCACGGTCATCGAGTTCATATCCTCAATTCGCCTTCTTGCGGTATGCGAAAGCCAAGGCTATAAGCCGCGCATCTTGTCGGAGTGTGGCTCAGCCCGGTAGAGCACTGCGTTCGGGACGCAGGGGTCGCAGGTTCAAATCCTGCCACTCCGACCACGTTTTCGGTCGTTTCCCGCCTTTTGGACCGAAGCAATCCCTTTTTGGACGATCTTGGTGTCCCGATCCGCATCGGCGCTGGCGTTGCTATGCCATATGGGGTGGCGTAGCGCATCCCTATTTGGCGAGCGATCGGGATGCCGCTCCCATGACCACCATGCGGCAAACGATTTTCCCTGAACCTCGTGATATTGCAGAAAAGTCACCTGCGCCGGAACTTTCTTTGCTCAAGTCCGTTCCGGCTAGCGGCTTTTTGATGAAGTGATTTTCTGATGCAATCGACGATCGAGGGGGCTCGATCCAAAATGCTTACGATACGAATACTGGCGGCGTGCCGGCCCGGTTATCGATGGGAAGGTTGCTGATTTGCAAACCCCCGCCATCGAAAGCAAGACGCTGAGTTTGCTCGATATCGAGCGTACTACCTTGAGACGGGTGGCTGCCGGGGAAGCGCTGGGCGCAACGCTCGCCGCTCTGCTGCAGGCCATCGAGGCACTGGTCGGGCAGGGCAGCCGCTGTGGCCTGTTTTTCCGCGAGCCAGACGGAAGGCTGACCCACACCGCGACCTGCGACCTGCCTTCGGCTATCGTCGCGCTCGAAACCGGGAAGGATCATGCGTCCGCCTCGCCCGCGCGGCTCGCCATCGAGCGCCGGCAATCGACCTACACCGAAAACGTCGCCGAATGGGACGCGCTCGAAGGCGTCGGGGCAGTACTGCAATCCGCATGGTCGGCGCCGGTGCTGGCGCTGGATGGCCATATCCTGGGTGCCCTCGCGCTCTACTTTCCGCGGCCGAATCCGCCCGGCGTCGGTGAGCGCGAGCTTCTTGCGTTTGCGGCCAATACCGTGGCGCTGGCGATCGAACGCTCGAATTCCGACAAGGCCTTACGCGATCGCGAATCCGAACTGGCGCGCGTTCAAGAAATCGGCCGCGTCGGCGGCGTGGAGGTCGATCTTCGCAGCGGCTTCCGTAACCGGCGGTCGCCGGAATATCTGACGATCCACGGCCTTCCACCCGAGGCCGCACGGGAGACCCATGACGATTGGGTCAGGCGCGTTCACCCCGAGGATCGCGGCAAGGCCGAACGGGCGTTCCTCAAGGCTGTCGCCGATGGATCCTCCGACTATGCAGCGGAGTATCGTATTATCCGGCCGAGCGACGGCGAAGTGCGCTGGATTGCAGTGAAGGCACGGATCGATCGCGATGCGCTTGGTCATCCGCTGCGGCTGGTCGGCGCGCATATCGATATTACCGACCGCATGCTGGCAGAGGAAACCTTGCGCGAAAGCGAGCAGCGCTTCCGCCTGATCGCCAACAGTGCGCCGGTGCCGATCTGGGTGTCCCGGCTCGATGGCGCGCGCGCCTTCGCCAACCAGGCCTATCTGGATTTTCTCGGGCTCGGCTACGAGGAGGCGCTGGTTTTCGACTGGCGCAAGATCCTGCATCCAAATGATCTGCCGCGCATCCTCAAGGAGCAGGTTGCCGGTGAGTCGTCCCTGAAGCCGTTCGTACTGGAGGCGCGGTATCTGCGCTCTGACGGAAAATGGCGCTGGATTCGCTCGGAATCGCAACCGCGTTGGGATGCCTCGGGACGGCATGCAGGCTTTATCGGCGTCGCGCATGACATCACCGCCGGCAAGGTGGCCGAGGACGATCTGCGGCGCCTCAATGAAACGCTCGCGATCGAGGTCGACCGGCGAACCCGCGAGCGCGACCGGATCTGGAATGTGTCGCAGGACCTGCTGCTGGTGCTCGATCAGCAAGGAAACTGGCTCAGCGTCAACCCGGCATGGAGCGAGGTGACGGGCTGGACCGCCGATCAATTGCTCGGCCCGACCAACATCGAGCACGAACATCTGCCGGTGTTGCAGAAGGCGCGCAAATCGCTGACGCGTCTGGCGGCCGACGGCGATTTCGGCCGCTTCGAGACCCCGTTTCCCACACGCGGTGCCGGCGAGCGATGGATCTCGTGGACATCGGTCCTTGACGAGAATCTGATCTACGCGGTCGGTCGTGATATCTCGGCGGAAAAGAACGCCCAGCAGGCGCTGCGTGTGACAGAGGCGCAGTTGCGTCAGGCGCAGAAGATGGAAGCCGTCGGCCAGCTCACCGGCGGCATCGCGCATGACTTCAACAATCTGCTGACCGGAATCATCGGCGGGCTCGAACTGGCGAAGCGCCGCATTGCCGCCAAGCGGTTCGCGGATGTCGACAAGTTTATCGACCCCGCGGTGAATTCCGCACATCGCGCCGCCGCGCTCACGCATCGGCTGCTGGCATTCTCGCGGCAGCAGTCGCTCGACTTCAAACCGGTCGACGTTTCGCAACTGATCCTGTCGATGGAAGACATGCTGCGCCGGACGCTCGGCAACCACATCGTGTTGTCCATTGCGGCTGATCCGCAGATATGGACCGCGGAAACGGATCACAACCAGCTTGAGAACGCCGTCCTCAACCTTGTTATCAATGCGCGCGACGCCATGCCGGGTGGCGGAGAACTGACGATCGAAACCGGCAATCGCACCCTTGCGGCGTCCGAGCGCGATATCGCGGCCGGTGACTATGTTGTCATCGTCGTTCGCGATCGGGGCGTCGGCATGACGGCTGCGGAAGTCGAGCGCGCGTTCGATCCGTTCTTCACGACCAAGCCGATCGGTCAGGGCACCGGCCTCGGCCTGTCCATGGTGTACGGCTTCGCCAAGCAATCGCGCGGCCATGTCTCGATCGCCAGTGAGCCGGGGGCCGGTACCTCGGTCACCATCTTCCTGCCGCGCAGTGCGATGCAGATCGTGCCTGAACAACCCGCCGAGCCATCCGAAGCCGAACCGGCGCAGCCGGGCGAGACCGTTCTGGTGGTGGAGGACGAAGAGGCGGTGCGTCTCGTGGTCGCGGCCGCGCTCGACGAACTCGGATACCATGTGATCGAGGCGCCGGACGGGGCCGCGGCGCTCGAATTGCTGGCGGCGCCGAACACCATCGACCTGATGGTCACCGATGTCGGGCTGCCGGGCATGAACGGCAGGCAGCTCGCAGAGCAGGCGCAGGCAAGGTGGCCGGCGCTGAAGGTCCTGTTCATGACCGGTTACGCCGAAAAGGTTGCGGCCGGGGCGGACTTCTGGAGCGAGACCACCGATCTGATCACCAAGCCGTTCGAGGTCGATGCCTTTGCCACGAAGGTTCGCGAGATCCTCGAACGTTGAAACCCGCGATGAAATTAACTCGTTGACGCGAGGGACCCTGCCTTTAGTTTACGAACGGCGAAAAACCGCCTACTGGCAGGGGCATGCACACTTTCATCAGCGATATCACGCTCAGCATTCTGTTCGCGTGGGTGCTCGGGCTACTGGCGCACTTCTTCCGGCAGCCGCTGATCCTTGCCTATCTGGTCGGCGGCTTCATCATCGGCCCGTTCGGGATCGGTTGGGTCAAGTCGCAGGAATCGATCGGCGCCATTTCCGAACTGGGCCTGATTTTCATGCTGTTCATGATCGGGCTGGAAATCGACCTGAAGAAGATCGTGCGGGCCGGTCGCGTCATCCTGTTCGCCGCCGGCGGCCAGTTGATCGGCGGCTGCGTTCTCGGACTGCTGTTCTTCGTCGCGATCGGGCTTGGCCTGGGATCGGGAAGTTTCGATGCGCTGTATCTGTGCATCGCCTGCGCACTCTCCAGTACCGTGATCATCGTCAAGGTGCTCTACGAGAAGCGCGAACTGGATACGCTGCCGGGTCGCATCACGCTCGGCGTGCTGGTGTTGCAGGATATCTTCGCCATCCTGTTTCTGGCGGTGCAGCCGAGCCTCGATAACCTTCAGGTCGGTATCATCCTGCTATCGATCGCGCGCGTCGGCGTGCTGGTGGCGACGGCGCTGGTGCTCAGCCGTTACGTGTTGCCAAAACTGTTCGACCAGATGGCGCGGCTGCCCGAGCTGGTGCTGCTTGGTGCGTTGGCGTGGTGTTTTCTGATCGGCGAGATCGCAGAGCGGTTGCATCTGTCGCGCGAAATGGGCTCGCTGGTCGCCGGCGTGTCGCTGTCTACCTTTCCCTACGCGCTGGACGTCACCGCCAAGGTCACCACCTTGCGGGATTTCTTCATCACGCTGTTCTTCGTCACCCTCGGCATGACCATACCGGTGCCCAACGGTTCGGTGATCGGGCTGGCGCTGATAATCGCCGGATTCACCGTGGCAAGCCGGCTGCTCACGACATTCCTTCCGCTCTATCTGATGAAGCAGGGCCTGCGTGCCAGCCTGTTGCCCGCGATCAACCTGGCACAGATCAGCGAGTTCTCTCTGGTGGTGATCCAGACCGGCGTCATGGCGAAACAGGTTTCGATGGATACCGCCAACGCGACTTCGTTCGCATTCGTCATTCTGGCGGTGTTGTCGACCTTCGCCATTGCCCGCAGCGACCAGATCGTCCGGCTGGCGATCGGGCCGCTGAAGATGCTGGGGCTTCGCGATCTCGATCACGGCGCAGTTGCCGAACATGCCGAAGGCCATGGCGCCGCGCGGCGCATCGTGATCCTCGGCTTCTTCCGCGCCGCCAGTGCATTGCTGAGCGAGATCGAGCGCCAGGACAAATCGCTGCTGGATCAGATCACCGTGGTGGATTTCAATCCCAACGTGTTCCGCAATCTGGCGAACCGTGGGTTGCACGTCATCTATGGTGATATCAGCAATGTCGACACGCTGGTGCACGCCGGGATCGGCGGTGCCGAGATCGTCATCCTCAGCGTTCCGGATGCGCTATTGAAAGGCGCCGATAACGAGAAGCTGGTGCGCCATGTCCGCACGCTGAACGCGACCGCAAAGATCGTCTCCACCGCGGATGTGCTGGCCAGCGTCGACGACCTGTATTCCGCCGGAGCCGATTACGTCACCGTGCCGCGCCTGACCGACGCGCAGGAGTTGTTCAAGGTGATCGCGGCGGTGGACAACGGCCTGCTGGACGAGAAGCGCGCCGAAACCGATGCGCAATTAGCCGAGCGCCGCGAGGTGCTGCCCTAGACACTTCCCGCGCGCTCCTTTGGCTTATTCCGGGGCATGGCACGCCTCCCGAACGGTGGTTGCGTCGCCCCACGCTCTGCGCCATATGGTCTTCATCGAGTTCCGAGAGCAGGTTTCATGCCCCATCCCATTCCCGAAGTTCTGCAGGCTTTTGCCAACGGCGAGATCGTCGTGGTGACCGACGACGAAGATCGCGAGGGTGAGGGCGACCTGATCGTCGCAGCGTCGCATTGTACCGCCGAGAAGATGGCCTTCATCATCCGGCATACGTCGGGCATCGTCTGTGCGCCGATCACCATGGACGATGCGCGGCGGCTGCGGCTCGACCCGATGGTGGCACACAACGACTCCAATCACACCACGGCGTTCACGGTCTCGGTCGACTACAAGCCGGATGGCGGCACCGGCATTTCGGCCGAAGAGCGCGCCTCGTGCTGCCGCGCGCTCGCCAATCCCAACGCTGGTGCCAATGACTTCGCGCGGCCGGGCCATATCTTTCCGCTGATCGCGCGCGACGGCGGCGTGCTGCTGCGGTCCGGTCATACCGAGGCGGCGGTCGATTTGTGCAGGTTGACCGGGCTGCCGCCGGTCGGCGTCATCAGCGAGTTGATGAACGACGACGGCACTGTCACCAAGGGCGAGCAGGTGGCGCGCTTCGCCGAGACCCACAAGCTCAAGCACGTCACCATCGCCGACATGATCGCGTATCGGCAGGCGCGCGAGAAGCTTATCGAACGTGTCTCGACCTTCACGGTGGAAAGTCCGATCGGGCAGCTGCAGGGCTATGCCTATCGCTCGCCGTTCGACAGCATCGCACATGCGGCCTTTGTCTATAACGGCGTCGGCGACGGCAGGAACGTGCTGACGCGCTTTCACAAGCCCAACATCGTGCGCGATATCTTCACCGGACCCGAGCGGATGCAGGCGGTGCTGAACCATTTCAAGAAAGCCGGCAACGGCGTGCTGGTCTATTTGCGCGACGGTGCGGCCGGCGTTCCGGTGGCGCCGCTCGATGCGCCGAAATCCGCGGAAGCCGATCGCAATCGGCAGTGGCGCGAAGTCGGCGTCGGCGCGCAGATATTGCGCGATCTCGGCGTCACATCGATCCGTCACCTGACGTCATCGGCGCATGACTACAAGGGGCTTTCGGGTTTCGGGATCGAGATCGTCTCCAACGAATACCTTGAAGGCTAAAGGTCAAAGACTTACTCTTGCCCGCCGCTTGAGCACTTGCGGCAGCGATCTGAAAGGAACTTCGATGAGTGTGCGCGCGCAAGCCAAGGACAAGCCGGCTCCGGTCAGTTTCAAGTGGGACGACCCGTTCCTGCTCGACGACCAACTCACCGAAGACGAGCGGATGATCCGCGATACCGCGCGCGCCTATGCGCAGGACAAGCTGCTGCCGCGCGTCACCAAGGCCTATCTCGAAGAGAAGACCGATCGCGAAATTTTCAACGAGATGGGCGAACTGGGCCTGATCGGCGTCACGCTGCCGGAAGAGTATGGCTGCGCCAATGCCAGCTATGTCGCTTATGGCCTCGTGGCACGGGAGATCGAGCGTGTCGACAGTGGCTATCGCTCGATGAATTCGGTGCAGACGTCATTGGTGATGTATCCGATCTACGCTTACGGCGACGAGAACCAGCGCAAGAAGTATCTTCCGAAACTGGCGACCGGCGAATGGGTCGGCTGCTTCGGCCTCACCGAGCCCGATGCCGGTTCCGATCCCGGCGGCATGAAGACGCGCGCCGAGAAGGTGGCCGACGGTTATCGGCTCAACGGCGCCAAGATGTGGATTTCCAACGCACCGATCGCGGATGTGTTCGTGGTGTGGGCGAAGTCGGCGGCGCATGACAACCAGATTCGTGGCTTCATCCTCGAGAAGGGCATGAAGGGGCTGTCCGCGCCGAAGGTCGGCGGCAAGCTCTCGCTGCGTGCCTCGATCACCGGTGAGATCGTGATGGACGGCGTGGTGGTGCCGGAAGAAAACCTGCTGCCCAACGTCTCCGGCCTCAAGGGTCCGTTCGGCTGCCTCAACCGCGCCCGCTACGGCATTTCGTGGGGCGCCATGGGCGCGGCGGAAGACTGCATGCATCGCGCGCGCCAGTACACGCTGGATCGCAAGCAGTTCAACCGGCCGCTGGCGGCGACGCAACTGGTGCAGAAGAAACTCGCCGACATGGAAACCGAGATCGCGCTCGGCCTGCAGGGTTCGCTGCGCGTCGGCCGCCTGATGGATGAAGGCAAGATGGCGCCGGAAATGATCTCGATCATGAAGCGCAACAATTGCGGCAAGGCACTCGACATCGCCCGCGTCGCGCGCGACATGCACGGCGGCAACGGCATCCAGATCGAATATCACGTGATGCGCCACGCGCAGAACCTGGAAACGGTCAATACCTATGAGGGTACGCACGACGTCCACGCCTTGATCCTCGGCCGCGCCATCACCGGTATTCAGGCGTTTTCCTGAACGCTTCGGATTCCGCTCGGCCGTCGGCTGGCGGAAATCGGAACGGATAAAAATTGCTTCCCGGCTCGAGATGTCATGCCCGCGCTTGTCGCGGGCATTGACGTTTTGACTGTAACGGAAACTGCGAGATGATTAGAAACAGTCAGCACGTCGCGCTCCACCAGGTTCAAAGGCAGATGCGAAAGAAAGTCTGATCGAGCTGCTGTCGGCTTGACCGCTTGACATGCACGTCATCATGTATCATTAGAAGTTACATGAGACGGGATGGCAGACTTTCGGCGACGCTGCATGCGTTGCTGCATATCGCAGACAACGACCGGCCGATGACCTCGGCCCAGTTGGCGACCTGTATGAACACCAATGCGGTCGTCGTTCGCCGGACCATGGCGGGTCTGCGTGAGGCCGGACTGGTGCGTTCGGAAAAGGGGCATGGCGGCGGCTGGGAGATCGCCTGCGACCTCTCGAAGGTGACCTTGAAAGATATCTACGATGCCTTGGGTGCGCCGACGCTGCTGGCGATCGGCATCCAGCTCGAAAGCCCGTCCTGTCTTGTCGAGCAGGCGGTGAATCATTCCCTGACGGGAGCGTTTCGCGATGCCGAGGCGTTGCTGATCGAACGTCTGGGCGACGTGACGCTGGCGACGCTTGCCGCGGATTATCGCGCGCGGGCTGCATCCTATCGAAAACATGGCCGGAGGCATACGTCGTGATGTTTGATGCAATGGTAATCGGCGGCAGCTATGCCGGTCTGTCGGCTGCGCTGCAATTGGCGCGGGCCCGCCGGTCGACGCTGATTGTCGACGAAGGCAATCGGCGCAATCGCTTCGCCGATGCGTCACACGGCTTTCTCGGCCAGGATGGACGGGCACCCGCTGACATTGCTGCCGATGCTCGCGCGCAGCTGATGTCCTATCCGTCGGTAGAGTGGGTCGATGCAAGAGCGCAGGGCGCATCCAGCACGCCTAGCGGATTTTCTGTTGGCCTGGCTGACGGGACGGCCTACGAATCCCGCCGTGTGATCCTCGCAACGGGCGTGGTCGATGCGCTGCCGGAAATTCCCGGCTTGAGCGAACGATGGGGCAAAACCGTTTTCCATTGCCCCTATTGCCACGGTTATGAACTGGACAATGGGCCGGTCGGGGTTCTCGCAGTGTCTCCGCTATCAATGCATCATGCGCTTCTGCTCCCCGAGTGGGGGCGGACGACGTTCTTCACCAATGGTGCGTTCGAACCGGACGCCGAGCAACTGACGCAGCTTCGTCAGCGTGGTGTGAGAGTTGAAAACGTTCCAGTGGCAAGGGTCATCGGCAACGCCGATGTAATGCTGAACGATGGCCGTGTCATTTCATTGAACGGATTGTTCACGATGACGCATGTCAGCATGGCGAGTCCGCTGGCCGAGCAGTTGGGCTGTGGCTTCGAGCAGGGTCCTGCGGGCCCCTTCATCCAGACCGATGCCTTCAAGGAAACGACCGTTCCGGGCGTATTTGCTTGCGGCGACGCGGCGCGCGGATTCGGTTCGGTCGCGCTTGCGGTCGGCGACGGTGCGCTCGCCGGTGTCGCAACCCACCAGTCGCTTGTTTTTCGGGATACCTGATCAGACTGCAGGGCGTTTGATATCCGGGCGCAGGTCATGTAGAGGCGCTTGGAGCGCAATTAACGCGCATATCTTGGTGCGCCTTGCCTATTGGGATTTCGCATGTCCGACAGCAACGTGAACGAAGACGTCCCCTTCAACCGCAACTTTCCCTTGAAGCCCGGCGTAGCCGAAGAAGTGATGCCGGGTGTGCGTCGTGTGTTGTGCAACAACCCGTCGCCCTTCACCTTCACCGGCACGGTGAGCTACATCGTCGGGCGCGGCAAGGTCGCGATCATCGATCCCGGTCCGGATGATGAGGCGCATGCGAAGGCGTTGCTCGATGCGGTGCGCGGCGAGACCGTGACGCACATTCTCGTCACCCACACGCATCGCGATCATTCGCCGAACACGCCGCGCATCAAGGCCGCGACCGGCGCGCCAGTCTACGCCGAAGGCGTGCACCGCGCGTCGCGGCCATATTACGACAGCGAGAAGATGTCCACCGAGTCCGGTGCCGACCGCGATTTCAAGCCTGATATCGAAATCCGCGATGGCGACGTCATCGCAGGCGATGGCTGGACCCTCGAAGCAGTCGCGACGCCGGGCCACACCGCCAACCACATGGCTTTCGCCTGGCCGGAGCGCAAAGTCCTGTTCGTCGGCGATCATGTGATGGGCTGGTCGACCTCGATCGTCGCGCCGCCGGATGGCTCGATGGTCGATTACATGGCGTCGCTGCATCGGCTGGCTGCGCGTGAGGAGCATCTCTATTTTTCTGGCCACGGCCCGGAGATTCCGGATGCGCAGAAGTTCGTGCGGTTCCTGATCCGCCATCGTCAGGCGCGGGAAGCCTCGATCCTGCATCGGCTGGCGAAAGGCGAGGCGGACATTCCGACCATCGTGCGCGCCAGCTATATCGGCATCGATCCACGCCTCACCGGTGCTGCGGGATACTCGGTGCTGGCACATCTTGAGGATCTGGTGGCGCGCGGCGTGGTGGCGACCGAGGGCGATCCGGTGATCGGCGGAAGCTACAGACTAGCGAATAAGACGAGCGAGTAGGGAGCCGCGAATAAAAGAAGTTGAGGGCGCCTGTCCCTCGCTACTCCCTAGTCCCTATTCGCTCTTTCATTTCTTCTGCCCCTTCGCCTGAACCCGCGCTGCTGCGGGCGATTTCTTGGCGGGTGCGATGTTGTCGTCGGCAACGCTGTTGAGGTCGTCGATCAGCTTGGCGATGCGTGCAGCGTTGCTGCCGAGGTCGCTTTCGAAATAGCGCGACGAGGAGCGGATATCGATGCGGGCGCCGTCGCCGTCGGGCAACACGCGGATCGCAACGTCCTCGCGAAAACCCATCACCGGGGTGCGCGCTACGGCTTCGATATGACCTTCGCGGCGCGGCGGTTGCGGCGGCCGGGCATCGACGATGCGCCACTTGCGCTTGGTGACGAGCGCCAGCGTTGCGTCGTATGCGCGCTGCTCCGGTACGTCGAGCTGCACCGTTTCGATGTCGGGATAGGCAACGCGCTGTTGTTGGGCGGAGTACAATCCCGCATAGACAGCAGTGTTGGTGCCGTCGCCGGTACGCAGCCGCGCCAGTGCATCGAAGCGCGGCGGGTCGATCGGGTCGGTGGTGATGTCGTGGATCGCCGGCAACTGGCGATACTTGTAGCCAAGGTAGGCCGGGTAGGCCAACACCAGTGCATTGATCAGGAGAGCCGCGAGAATGCGCCCCATCCCGCGCGAGCCGTTTTGCCAGATCGCCGCAAATGCCGCCAGCGACACCAGGATCGAGAGGCCGGCGCAAGCCAGCGCGCCGAAGAAGGTCGCCAGCGCCGGCCGAACCTCAAGAAACCCGAAGCGCACCACGATGACGGAGACGAGCGCCGTCACGGCGGCGAAGATCGCCAGCCGTCGCGCCCAGGATGCGAGCGCGGAGATCGGTTCTTGCTGATAGGATGCAGAAAATCTGCGAGCCATAGAAAATCCTAGTTCCAGTATTTGCGGATGACCTAGCGCATTTCCCGCTGCGGCGAAACGTCGGTGTCGGCGCGCGTGAGGGCGGCGAACTCCGCGGCCAGAAAATCCAGTAGCGCCCGCACCGACGGCAGCAGGCCGCGGCGCGACGGAAATACCGCATGGACGATTCCGGCCCGCGGCGCCCAGGCAGGCAGCACATCGATCAGCGTGCCGTTTTGCAGATCGGTTCGGATCACCATGGTGGGGAACTGCGCCACGCCGATACCTTGCAGCGCCGCGAAACGCAGTGCCACCATATCCTCGGTGATGAGGCGAGGTGCGTGAGGGATCAGCGCAGTGGCGCCGTCAGGGCCTTCCAGGCACCACTCGTGCCGCTGGTGCGGCGAACTCCATCCGATACTGGGAAGCCGTGCGAGGTCGGCGGGCACCAGCGGACGCTCCAACCCGTGCAGCAGCGTCGGGCTGGCCACCAGCCGCTGTGTGCTGTCCGCCAGCACCCGCATCACCAACTCGCTTTCCTCCAGCGGTGGAAACCGCACCCGCAGCGCGATGTCGATGCCCTCGCTGATGACGTCGACGCGGCGCGGCGTGCTCTCCAGATGCACTTCGACATCGGGACATTCCGCCATGAAACGGGCAATCATCTCGCCGACCTGAAAGTACAGCAGCGGCGGCGGGCAACTTACCCGCACGATGCCTTGCGGCTTGCTGCGCGAGCGTTCGATGACGTTCTGCGCCGCGTCGGCCTCCACCAGCATGGCGACGCAATGCCGGTAGTAGTCCTGTCCGATCTCGGTGACACTGAAGCGCCGGGTCGAGCGCTGGATCAGGCGTACGCCGAGCCGCTCTTCCAGCAGAGCGATGCGGCGGCTCAGGCGGGAACGCGGCATCCCCAGTGCCCGTGCGGCGGAGGCGAAGCCGCCATGATCGACCACCTGCACGAAGAAATAGAGATCGTTGAGATCCTGCATCATTGTCTCAATTATAGGACAGTGAGACCTGATTTTGCCAGCTACCGGGCCTTTTGTCTCGTTCATATTCTCCATGACAACGCAGCGGCCGGTCCGGCCGCGCCGAATGGAGTAACGATCATGAGGAAGGTTCTTGGTGTTTTCAGCGGCCCCCGGCCGCATTGGGTGGGCGATGGTTTTCCGGTCCGCTCGCTATTCTCGCACGCCAGCCACGGCGACCACGTCAGCCCGTTCCTGCTGCTGGACTATGCAGGACCGGCGGACTTTACCCCGACGGAGCGGCCCCGCGGCGTCGGGGTGCATCCCCATCGCGGTTTCGAGACCGTCACCATCGTCTATCAGGGCGAGGTCGAGCATCGCGATTCCACCGGCAACGGCGGCCTGATCGGGCCGGGCGATGTGCAGTGGATGACGGCGGCGTCGGGCATCCTGCACGAGGAGTTCCACTCGCGCGCCTTTACCAAAAAGGGCGGCACGCTGGAGATGGTGCAGCTATGGGTCAATCTGCCGGCGAAGGCAAAGAACGCCGAGCCCGGCTATCAGACCCTGCTCAATGCCGACATCCCGTCGGTCGATCTGGCGGACGGCGCCGGCACGCTGCGGGTCATCGCCGGCGAGTATGCGGGTCATAAGGGACCGGCGCGCACCTTCACGCCGATCGACATCTACGACGTGCGGCTCAATCGCGACGCCGTCACGACGCTGACGCCGGCGGAAGGCCATACCGTGGCGGTGGTGGTGTTGAAGGGCACGGTGCTGGTCAACGGCAGCGATGTCGCCCGCGAAGCGCAGTTCGCGCTGCTCGATCGCAGCGGTGGCGCGGTGACGATCGAAGCCAACGGCGATGCCTCGGTGCTGGTGCTTTCCGGCGAGCCGATCGATGAGCCGGTGGTGATGCACGGACCGTTCGTCATGAACACGACGGATGAAATCCGGCAGGCCATGGTCGATTTCCAGAGCGGTCGCTTCGGCAACCTGGAGCCGGTCGCGGCCGATGCCTGACGGCGATCAAGAAAGGCGCGATCCGGTCGATCGGATCGCGCCTTTCTGTTCAGCATTCGGCGCCGGAGCGTTCGCCCTGCCGTCGATAGACCTTGCGTGAATATAAGCGAGCCCCAACGAAAGGAATGACTCATGGCCAGCGAAGCGATCCGCGATCCGGCAAAGGATCATCTTCTGACGCCGCACAATTCGGCGTTCATCATCATCGACTATCAGCCGGTACAGGTGAATTCGATTGCGTCGATGGATCGGCAGATCCTCGTCAACAACATCACCGGAGCGGCGAAGGCGGCGGTGGTCTATGGACTGCCGATCGTCCACTCGACCGTCAACGTGAAGACCGGACTCAACAAGCCGCCGATCCCCACGATCCGCAAGGCGCTCGAAAAATATCCGACCTACGATCGCACCTCGATCAATTCCTGGGAAGATGTCGAATTCCGCGAGGCTGTCGAGGCGACTGGCCGCAAGAAGCTCATCATGACGGCGCTCTGGACCGAAGCCTGCCTGACCTTCCCGGCGCTCGATGCGCTCAAGGAGGGTTACGAGGTGTACGTGCCTGTCGATGCCGTCGGCGGGACATCGCTTGCGGCGCATGAGGCGGCGCTCCGCCGTGTCGAACAGGCAGGTGCGAGGCTCATCAGCGTGCCGCAACTGTTCTGCGAACTGCAGCGCGACTGGAAACGATCGGAGACCGTTCCGGCCTTCATGAACCTGTTCATCGAAACCGGTGGAACGGCAGGCATCCAGTTCTCCTACGACAAGCAAGGCTGAACCGGACCGCAGCAGGCGCCGGCGACCCGGCCGTCCGGTGCCTGCCGCGGTTATTTCTTTCCTTTCGCCTGCTCTGCAGCGAACACGTCGTGCTCGTAGTCGATGAAGCCTCGCACCATCGCACGGTACGTCACCTCGGCAACCTTGGGGGACAGGCCGTTCTGCTCCGCCAGCGTCATGGCCTTTTTGACGACGGCCTCGGCGCGTTGCGGAGCTTCAACCTGCGCCGGATTGGCCTTGAAGCGCGCGGCTTCATGGACGTAGCGGCCGCGCTCGGCGATCAGGCGCACGATCTCGCGATCGAGCCGATCGATATTGGTTCTTACCTCGCCGAGCGTCTTGCAGCATGCGCCGTTGTCGACGGTCGGCGAACCCCACAGGGCGGGTGCGGACGCGTCCGGCTCCTCCGCCATTGCGGCCGTCGGCAACAGGATCGCCAGGATACAGACGAGGATATTCATTTCGTTTCTCCCTCGTTGAAATGAAATCGCCTGCGGATGCCGATGGGCACGCCGCAGGCGAAGTGTAGCGCGAGATTATATTTGACGAAGTGCGATCTACGCCGCCGCGTTCGGGAAACGATAATCCTTGAACTGATCGCGCAGCGAGGTCTTGAGGATCTTGCCCGTCGCGGTGTGTGGAATCGAATCCACGAAAGCGACGTCGTCGGGCATCCACCACTTGGCGATCTTGCCGTCCATGTATTTCAGGATGTCTTCCCGGGTCGCATTCTGCCCGTCCTTGAGCTGGACGATCAGCAACGGGCGCTCGTCCCATTTCGGATGATAGACGCCGATCACCGCCGCTTCCGCCACCTTGGGATGGCCGACCGCGAGGTTCTCCAGATCGATCGAGGAAATCCACTCGCCGCCGGACTTGATGACGTCCTTGGAGCGGTCGGTGATGCGCATGTAGCCGTGCTTGTCGATGGTCGCGACGTCGCCGGTGTCGAAATAGCCATTCTCGTCGAGGATGCTGTTATCCAGGCGATAATAGGCGCGTGAGATCGCTGGCCCTTTCACCTTGAGCCGGCCGAAGGTCTTGCCGTCCCACGGCAGTTCCTTGCCGGCGTCGTCGGTGATCTTCATCTCGACCATGAACGGCGCGTAGCCCTGCATCTGCAGGATGTCGAGCTTGGCGTCACCCTTGAGATGGGCGAACTGGCCTTGCAGCGAGCCGACGGTGCCGAGCGGTGACATTTCGGTCATGCCCCAGGCGTGGCGGACTTCGACGCCCATGTCGTCGAACGCCTTGATCATCGAACGCGGCATCGCCGATCCGCCGCAGATCACGACCTTCAGGTCGGGCAGCGTCAGCTTGTTCTTTTCCATGTGCTGGAGCAGCATCAGCCACACCGTCGGCACGCCCGCGGTGTAGGTGACCTTTTCGGTGGAGAGCAATTCGTAGACCGATGCGCCGTCGAGCTTGGGGCCCGGCATCACCAGTTTCGTTCCCATGGCGGGCGCGGAGAATACGATGCCCCAGCTATTGGCATGGAACAATGGCACCACCGGCAGCATTGTATCCTTGGACGTGGCGCCGAGCGCGTCGCCGTTGTTTGCGATCAGCGAATGCAGCACGTTGGAGCGATGCGAATACAACACGCCTTTCGGATCACCGGTCGTCCCCGAGGTGTAGCACATCGCCGCCGCGGTATTTTCGTCGAATTCCTTCCACTGGAAATTGCCGTCGACTTCCGCGATCCAGTCCTCGTAGGCGATCGCGTTCTTCAGCGTGGTCTGCGGCATATTCGCTTTGTCGGTAAGCACGATATAGCGTTCGACGCTAGGCAGCGTGCCGGCGATCTTCTCCAGCAACGGCACAAAGGTCAGATCGGTGATCACGATGCGGTCTTCCGCATGGTTGATGATCCAGGCGATCTGTTCGGGGAACAGGCGCGGATTGACGGTGTGGCACACCGCGCCGAGACCCATGATGCCGTACCAGCATTCGATATGGCGGGCGGTGTTCCAGGCGATGGTGGCGACGCGGTCGCCGAGCTTGATGCCGTCGCGCTCGAGGCGCTGCGCCACCTTGAGGGCGCGCTCGCGGATGTTGCGATAGTTGGTACGGACGATGGGGCCTTCCACGGATCGGGTGACGACCTCGCGATCACCGTGGACCCTGGCCGCATGATCGATGATCCGGTGTGTCAGCATAGGCCAGTCTTGCATCAACCCGCGCATTCGAATTCCCTCCTGAAAGTGTCTCTTGCGTCTCTTGTCGCGTCTCTTGGGTCCCCTTCGAGGGGATTGCCATGAAGTTTAGCGTGCGGCGCGCACCCCGCAAATGGTCTTATGGGCTAAATGCCTGCGGCGAAAGGCCAATGGTGCTTCTCGCCGTCGCGGTTCTGGCCGGATGCGCGGGACCCGCGGAGGCGCAGACCCATGTCGCCAGAGCGGATGCCGCTCATGCGCGGCAGCAGGACCGGGCGGGATCGCAGGCCGTGGTGCCGCTGCCCATTCCGCGGCCGGCAGATGTCCCGGCGGCAGGAGCCGTCCATGATGACGACGCCGCAACCGCGAAAACCGAACCGGCCGCACCGGCTTCGCCGAGCGCCTGCCGCCTGGCCCTGACCGACGCCATTGCCATCGCACCGAGCATCGCTCCGATCCGCGGGCCTGGCGCGTGCGGGGGCGAGGACCTCGTGCGCCTCGAAGCCGTGGTGCTGCCTGACAAGGGTCGCGTAGCGGTGAAGCCGGCGGCGGTGCTCCGGTGTGGAATGGCGTCGGCGATTGCAAACTGGATCCGCAACGACATGGCGCCGCTGGCGCAGGGCATGTCATCGCGGCTTACCGAACTGGATAATTTCGACTCGTTCGAGTGCCGTGGCCGTAATCGCGTCGCCGGCGCCAAACTATCCGAGCACGGCAAGGCCAATGCCCTCGATGTGCGCGGCCTCAAGCTCGCCAACGGCAAAATGCTGTCGCTGACCGATCGCAGCGTCACACACGACCTGCGCGAGAAGGCGAAGGGATCGGCATGCGGGCGCTTTACCACCGTGCTGGGGCCGGGTTCTGATGGCTACCATGAGGATCACATCCACCTCGACCTCGCCGAGCGGCATAATGGCTACCGCATCTGCCACTGGGAGGTTTATGATTCCGAGCCGGTTGTCGCGTCACCCTTGCCGACCCCGCGCCCCGAGACTGCACCGTCCCCCACTGTCACCAGCCGCGAGGTCGAGCAGGCAACCGCGCAGCCGGCCACGCCGTTGCCCGCGCCGCGTCCCGATGACGCGCCGCCTGCCGATGTCGCGAGCCGCGGAGTCGAGCAACTGAAGGTGCAGCCCGCCACGCCGCCATCGGTGTCGTTCTCGCCGGTGCCGCTTGCGAAACAGCCGGCGGACGTCGCCCGACCGGTGATCGCCAAGCCTGCGGACAGCACGCCGGACAGCGCCAAATCTCAAACGGCCAAATCTCAAACGGCCAAATCTCAAACGGCCAAATCTCAAACGGCCAAATCTCAAACCGCGAAGCCCGAAAAGTCCGTGCCGGAGCAACCTCAGAGCGTCAAGCCGGAGGTCGCGGCAAAGCCGACCGACATCAAGCCGGGGGTTGCGAAGCCGAACTCGCAGACCGCCATGACCAAGCCCGAGGCGGAGCCTGCGGCGACGGATAAAAGGGAGGCGCGCGTCGCGAAGTCGAAATCCCGGCGCTCAAGACATCTGCGATCGAGAGCGCGCAATCAGCCTCCGGACCTCCCGGTGCTGTTGCGGAGAATGTTCGACTAGAGCGTTTTCGAGCGAAGTGGATACCGGTTCGCGTGAAGAAAACGCGTTACATCAAAATCATGGAGCCCCGGTTCTGATTCCATCAGAACCGGAAAGGCTCTGGGCGATTTCGGTAGCAACCTGTTCAACAAAAAGCGCCGGTCGAAACCGGCGCTTTCGAATTTCAGCCTGGCAGGTGGCTCAGAAGCTGTAGTTTCCGCTCCCCTGCAGGGCCATCCTGGAGTTGAATGGCGAGTCGCCGTGCTTTGGCTCCAGCACCACGACCGGCGCATTCGGCTGGACGCGATCGTAGAGATCGATGACGTCCTCGTTGAGCATGCGGATGCAACCGGACGAGATCGATGCGCCGATGTATTCCGGCTGATTGGTACCGTGGATGCGGAACAACGTGTCCTTGTTGCCTTGATAGAGATAGAGCGCCCGCGCGCCGAGCGGATTGTCCGGGCCGCCCGAGACACGCTGCGGCAAACCTTCGATGCGTTTATGGATGTCGGCGGTAGGGACCCAATCCGGCCACTCACGCTTGTTGCCGACGCGCGCCACGCCGGAGAACGCCAGCGCTTCTTCGCCGACGGTGACGCCGTAGCGGATCGCCTTGCCGTTATCGAGCACGTAATAGAGATAGTGATTATCGGAATCGACCATGATCGATCCCGGCGCTTCCTTGCGATGATAGTCGACGATAGCGCGGCGGAACGGCTCAGCGACAGGGCTGTTGACGTAACGGGCCTTGGCCAGCAGTTCCTTGTCGCGCGGTTTGAACGCTTTGGTGTTGGCTGCCTCAAATTGAGTTGCAGTCTGACATCCCGCCAATATCAGGCCGACGGCGAGAAGTCCCAGCTTGGAGCGCAACGACATCAATTTAACCCAATCTGCTTGGTGCAGGCGGGCGTGGCCTTGCACAGCCTGTGGCAGGAACGCCGGTCAATCCGGCGCTCACGCATCTAATCCCAGATGTTAGTAGTTTCCGTTGCCGCCGCCCTGCAGCGCGAGCTTGGAGTTGAACGGCGAGTCGCCATGCTTCGGCTCCAGCACCACCACGACCGTCCCGAGCTTGACGCGGTTGTAGAGGTCGATGACGTCCTCGTTGGTCATGCGGATGCAGCCGGAGGAGATCGACGAGCCGATGTATTCCGGCTGGTTGGTGCCGTGAATGCGGAACAGCGTGTCTTTGCCGCCCGAGTAGAGGTACAGCGCGCGCGAACCCATCGGATTGTCTGGTCCCGGTGCAACGAACTTCGGCACGCCGAGACGTTCGATTTCGCCCGGGGTGGGGTGCCATGCCGGCCACTCGGTCATGCTGCCGACCTTGGCAATTCCGGACCACGCCATCGCTTCTTCGCCAACGGTAATTCCGTAGCGGATCGCCTTGCCACCATCGAGCACGTAGTAAAGATAGTGATTGTCGGAATCGACCATGATCGAGCCCGGCGCTTCCTTGCGGTGATAATCCACAATCGCGCGGCGGAACGGCTCAGCCACCGGGGTCTTCACGTAGCTGACCTTGGAGAGCAGCTCCTTGTCGTGCGGCTTGAAATTGGCCGTGTTGGTAGCCTCATACTGCGCTGCGGTCTGGCAGCCCGCGAGCATCAGGCCGACGGCGAGAATTCCGAATTTCACGAGCGACGACATCACTTGTTTCCAGGTCTGGTCAAAAGGGCAAATCGGCGCGTCTGCGTGCTGAATCTGCGCTGCAAGTGCTACGATTCCGATAAGCCGCATTATCGCCGAAAGCGGCCCTAATTCCAGCACTTAGACGCCTGCTTTGCTATGCAGCATGCCGGTTGTGGCATTTTTGCCGCAAAAACCTGCCAGTATCCGGCAGCACCGGTATATCGCTGCGCGTATTGCGTGTCCCCGACACGTCCCTGTCATCGCCGCGGTGCAAATGGTCTCGGTGGCGCGTTAGGCCTTGTGGGAAACGCTTGCCCGAATCGAGCGGATTGGCGCACTCACTCGAAGTGCCTGCGACAATCCGTCTTGCCCGTCCGCCTGTCCCGATCATGTCCTGCGCCCGTCCCGGAGTGTCTTCATGCTGACGATTTTTGCGCCGTCCGGATCTGCCTTGAAGAAAGTGGAAGGGGTGGATCTCGGCGCACTGCCGGCAAATGCGGTGTGGGTCGATATGGTCAATCCGACGCCCGAGGAGGACCATGCCGTCGAGGGATTGGTCCAGATCGCGGTACCGACCCGGGAGGAAATGCAGGAGATCGAGATTTCCAGCCGCCTCTACGTCGAGAACGGCGCGCGCTACATGACCGCGATCCTGATGTGCGGCGCAGACTCCGATGCGCCGCGCACCACGCCGGTGACTTTCATCCTGTCCGACCACCGGCTGGTGACGGTACGCTACGACATGCCGAAGCCGTTTGCGCTCGTAGAGAACAAGCTGGCGCGTGCCGCCACGCCGGGCATCAATGGCGAAAGCGTGCTGCTCGAACTGCTCGAAGCGGTGGTGGATCGCTGCGCCGATATTCTCGAACGCGCCGGCGCCGATGTCGATGGCGTCAGCCGCGAGATCTTCGAACCGGAAGGATCGGCGCGCACCGGCCATGCCCGGCGTTATTCCGACATCCTGATCGCCATCGGCCGCAAGGGCGACCTGACGTCGAAGGTGAGGGAAAGTCTCGTCTCCATCGGGCGCGTGGTGACGTTCGTGGTTGCGGAAGCCGACAACGTGAAGTGGTCGAAGGAAATGCGCGCGCAACTCAAGACCATGCAGCGCGACGTCGCTTCACTGTCCGATCACGCCTCTTACCTGTCGAACAAGATCACCTTCGTGCTCGATGCGATGCTCGGCGTCGTCAATCTCGAACAGAACAACATCATCAAGCTGTTCTCGGTGATGGCCGTGGTGTTGATGCCGCCGACGCTGATCGCGTCGGTCTATGGCATGAACTTCAAGGTCATGCCGGAGCTGGAATGGCAGCACGGTTATCCGATGGCGCTGATCATGATGGTGTTCGCCGCGATCGGGCCGTACGTGTTCTTCAAGTGGAAGAAGTGGTTGTGAAGCCCGGCTTCGCGCGCGAACAGGTTGCATTGTCCAGCCTAAATTCAAGATAAACGTTTCGTTGCATCGTGTGGTAACGAGGCGAGTTCGTCTTGGGACACAGGCATTTCTTGAATCGCAGGGCCGCGATGGAACCTGCCACAATTTTCCTCGTAAAATTTGAGCGTTGCGTTGAACGATTGAGCGAAAAGTTTTTGCGATAAGCCTCGCAGACAAGCGAGGACCCTATGATTGAAAAAATCGTAACGCGCGGACGCAATGTTGTGGATCTTTCCGCCTATCGGCAGCGGGCGCACTCCGTTACCGCCCAGCCGATGATCGCCCGTTCCAGGCTGTGCTCGCATTGCGGCGCCGTGCTGCTCGAAGGCGAATCCGAAGACGAGTGCTCGACGCTCGATGCAGCCTCGAGCTTCCGCGCTACCATGGTGTGAGTTTCGGCCGAACCGCGATGGCTCGCCAGGACACTGCCATCATGCCCGCAGAAGCGGGCAGATCAGACGTTGCTTCACTTCACATGAAAAGCTCTAGACGTGCTGGCCGCCGTTGATGTGGATTTCAGCGCCGTTGACGTAAGAGCTCGTCTCCGAACACAGCACATAGATGATCTTCGCCACTTCGTCGGGCGTGCCGAGCCGATGCAGCGGGATCTGGCTTTCCACGATCTTCTCGGTGCCCGGCGACAGGATCGCGGTATCGATCTCGCCCGGCGCGATGGCGTTGACGCGCACGCCGAAGCGGCCGAAGTCCGACGCCATCTCGCGGGTCAGCGCGGCGAGCGCCGCCTTCGACGTCGCATAGGCCGCGCCGGCAAACGGGTGCACGCGAGAGCCTGCGATCGAGGTCACGTTCACCACCGATCCCTTTGCTGCCTTCAGTTCGTCGAGCAAGCCGCGCGCCATCATGATGGGCGCGAAAAAATTGACGCGAAACACATGGCTCCAGGTGTCGATGTCGGTTTCGATCGAACTCAGCCGTCCGCCGCCTTCGGCCTTGGGCGAGATCGCGGCGTTATTGACCAGCGCGTGCAGCGCGCCACCTTCGAGACGCTCACGGATTTCATCGATGGCGCGCTGGGTGTCGTCGAGATCGGCGAGGTCGACCTGGACGTGGTCTTCCGGTCCGGCGCCCCACGGACATTCTTCAGGGAAGGGATGCCGCGAACAAGTCAGCACCCGCCAGCCGGCGCTGGAGAAGCGGATCACGGTGGCGTGGCCGATGCCGCGGCTCGCGCCAGTCAGCAGCATGGTCCGGCGCGGTGCGTTGCTGGTGTTTTGCATAGGTGCGCTTCAGCCCTTCGGCGTCATGGGTTCGGTGTTACGGATAGAGCCGCGTCTTGGTCCATGCCATGTCGGGCGCGGCGCGGCGGAATTCAATGCGGTCGTGCAGGCGGAACGGACGGTCGTGCCAGAATTCGATCGCCTGCGGCGTGACGCGCCAGCCGCTCCAGCCGGGCGGCCGCGGTACTTCGCCGATCACATGCTTCGCCGCCACCTTGGCGATCGCCTGCTCGAAGGCGAAACGGCTTTCCAGCGGTTGCGATTGTTTGCTGGCCCAGGCGCCGATCTGCGCCTGCTTCGGTCGCGTGGCGAAATAGGCATCGGCCTCGGCCTCGGTTACCGGCGTCACAGCACCGCGAATCCGGACCTGCCGGCGCAACGACTTCCAGTGAAAGAGCAACGCCGCCTTGGGATTGGCGGCAAGCTCGCGACCCTTCTGGCTGGCGACATGGCTGTAGAACACGAAGCCATCGGTATCATAGCCCTTCATCAGCACCATGCGCACATCGGGCAGGCCGTCGGAATCGACGGTCGCAAGCGCCATGGCATTCGGATCGTTGGGTTCGCTGGCGACGGCCTCGGCAAACCATTCGGCGAACAGACCAAATGGATTCTCTGCAGTGGTGAAATCACCAGACGTTAACTTGCTTTGGTGTTTGATGGAGGTCGTATCGGTCATGTTTGGAGTTCCGAGTTGCGCCGGCCTGTTGTCCAGAGTCCGTCACGGCCTTTATATCGGCCACGCCTATATAAGGCACCGCTGCGCATTGGCCTATCTGCGATGCGGCCGGCGGGTATCCTGATGACAACGATTCTAATTGCCAGCTCGGGCCTGCTCGGCGGCTGCAGCGTCTCCAAGCTCGACAGCCTGTTTGCCCAGAAGGACGGTGCACAGGAGGTGACGGGCTCGATCGACCTGACGCGGTCGCGCGGAAGCCATCCGACCGACGCCGATCTCGCATTCGCCCGTACCGCTGCGTCGGATGTCCTGACCAAGGGTGGCAAGGATTCCAGCCAGCCATGGGAGAACCCCGCCACCGGCGCCCGTGGATCGGTGACGCCGCTGGCCAGCGCCTATTCCGCGGACGGCCGGACCTGCCGGGATTTCCTCGCCAGCTACGTCAACGGCAGTTCGGAGAGCTGGCTGCAAGGCGCGGCGTGCCGGGCCGACGGCGGCCGCTGGGAAATCCAGACCCTGAAACCCTGGAAACAGGGCTGATGCGCTAAAGGCATTTTCAAATGAGGGTCACGGGCCCGTTGCAAAAATGCCACGAAACCCCCAGATGTAACCGGGGTGGGCAAAGCAGCCGCCCAGCCTCAGATAATTCCCGAAGGAGACGAGACGGATGCGCGACCCCTATGAGGTCTTGGGGGTGCAGCGGAGCGCAAGCCCTGCGGCGATCAAAAGCGCCTTTCGCAAGCTTGCGAAGAAGCATCACCCCGACGCCAACAAGAACGATCCGAAGGCCGCCTCGCGCTTTGCCGAGGTGAATGCGGCCAACGAGATTCTTGGCGACGAGACCAAGCGCAAACAATTCGACCGTGGCGAGATCGACGCCGAGGGCAAGCCGCGCTTTCAGGGCTTTCCCGGCGGCGGCTCTGGCGCGCGCGGCGCAGGCGGCGCCGGGTTCGAGAACTTCAATTTCCGTGCCGGCGGACGCGGCGCAAGCGGCGGCTTCGGCGGCGGCGGTTTCGAGGACATCCTCAACAGCATGTTCAGCGGAGCGGCGGCGGGCGGCGCGCGTGGCGGCCGCGGTGGCGCCGGTGCGCAGACCTTCGAATTCGATGGCGGCGGGTTTGGCGCGCCGGATCTCGATCTCAGCGTCGCCATGACGGTGTCGCTCGAGGAAGCCGTGAACGGTGCCGAGAAGCGCGTCAGGCTGCCGAGCGGGAAGGAACTCAACGTCAAGATTCCGGCCGGTGTGACGTCCGGTCAGCAAATCCGGCTGAAAGGGCAGGGCGAGAGCGCTCCGGGTCATCGGCCCGGCGATCTGATGATCACCGTCAGCATCGCAGCGCATCCGTTCTTCAAGGTGGACGGCAACGATCTGCGGGTCGATCTGCCGATCACGCTGTACGAAGCCGTGCTTGGCGGCAAGGTGCGCGTGCCGACGCTGGGCGGCGCGGTCGAACTGTCGGTGCCGAAGAATACGTCGAGCGGACGCACCTTCCGCCTCAAGGGCAAGGGCCTGCCGAAAGGCGGCGCATCGGGCGACCTGTTCGTCACCATCCGCATCATGCTGCCCGACGGCCACGATGCCGAACTGGAAGCGCTGATGCAGAAGTGGCGCGACGGTCACCCGTACAATCCGCGCAGCGGTCTGGGCTAGAATACGGAAGTTCATAAGCCGTCATGGCCGGACTTGTTCCGGCCATCGACGCCTGGCTTGAATGGAAATCAAAGGAAAGACGTGGATGCCCGCCACAAGCGCGGGCATGACAGACGTGGCAGTCGCGTTATGTCACCTCGCGCGCGAAGGCCTCGATCAGCGCATCGAATTTTTCCGCCTGCTCCCATTGCGGCAGATGGCCCGCATCGTCGATCACCTGAACCTTGCCGCGCCACAGCGTCGGCATCTTCAATGATGCGAAGTAAGCACCGTTGATGAGTTGCTCCTGCGCGCCATGCAGCACCGCGAGCGGCTGCTTGAGATTGGCGACGATCTCGACTTCGTCGCGAAAGCCGTTCGGCGCGATGCTGGCGGCAAGCTGTTCGCGTGCACGGCCATCGGTGCGCAGCACGTCATCGATCATCGCTTGCGGCAGATCGGTGATGCCGGGCCGGAACGCAACCGCGACATAGCCGCGGGCCTGCTCATCGGTCAGATCGCGCTGGAAGGTGTATGCCATGGCCGGGTTCGGCAGGAATGCCTGCTCCATTGCCGGCGGAAACGCCAGCGGCGGCGTGCCGAAGATGACGAAACCCTTGGCGCGCGGCAGATCCGGCGCGGCCTCCAGCACGATATGGCCGCCGAGGCTCCAGCCGACAAAGATCGCATCCTGAACGCCAAAGTGTTCGACGATGGCGAGCAGCACGCGGGCATAGCCTGGCATGTTGTAGGTGGCGGTCGGATCGGCCGCGTCGTCGGAAGCGCCGTGGCCGGGCAGGTCGAACGCGATCAGCCGGTATCTGGCGCCGAGCGCGCCTTCCATCTGGCGCGCGAACGCCGCCGACGATGCCGAATTGCCGTGCACCAGAACGATGGCCTGCCCGGTGCCGGACGACTCGTGGCAGACGATCTTGCCGGCCGCGGTCTCGACGGTTGTTGTTTTCATCTTCGGTTCTCCCCACACGCGCCGCAGCGCGGCGGGAGATTGACCCGAAAATCACCTCAGCGAAAGAGGCCTCACCCGCCGGCCTTCTCGGTCTGGTCGTAGACGCTGCGCGCGACCTGTTGCAGCCGGTCCTTGTTGCTGTCGGGGCCGGACAGAACATAGCCGACGCCACGGTCGGCCCAGTACAAGGCGCCGTCGTTGGCGCGGGTGGCGTAGCGCATCTGCGTGTTCGGTGTCGCCGCGCGCGAGGTATACAGCGTGAAGCGTTCGCCGGTCGGGCTTTCATACATCAGGAACGCGGCGGGCGCTTGCGGCCCCGGCAGCAGGCGGCCGCCGACCAGCTTCAAGCCTGCGCCGTCAAGCTCCGGAGCCTTTATCGGGTAGCCGACGCGTTTCGACAGCCACTGCTGCATATGCGTGCGCTCCGAGGCATCGACTTCAACCGGGTGCCGCACCTCGACCACGTAAAGCCGGTGCGCTTCCAGTGCATCGAGGGTGAAGTTCTGGAACGACGATGGCGAAGCCGCAGCGCCCCTGCCGATCCATCCCGCCGCACCGCCGGCGATGAACGCCACCAGGGTCGCTGCGACCGCGCCATAGACCCATCGTTGCGGCTGTCGCGCCAGCCGCTCGAGTTCGAGCCGCTTCGGCACGGCTTCGTCGGCGACCCGGTCGTAGCGAGCGTGCAGTTCATCGGCCATCGTGCGCCATGAATGCACGCGCTCGGCATCGTCCGGATGCGTTGCCAGCCACGCCTCGACATCGGCGCGCCGCTCTGTGGGCAGCTCGTTGTCGACGAAAGCGTGAAGTTCGTCTTCTGTAACGGGAATGTTTGAGTTGGTCATTGGCGTATCTTCTTCCTTGAAATCACTTTACACGGCGCAGCGCCGGGCGCTGGCCTTCAATCGATGTTTTGACGTGGGCACGGGCGCGGGCGAGGCGTGACATCACGGTGCCGATCGGCGCGCCCTGGATATCGGCGACTTCGCGATAACTGAGCCCTTCCAGCGTCACCAGCAGCAGCACCGAACGCTGTTCTTCCGGGAGCGTCGCCAGCGCGCGGGCGATATCGCGCCCCTCCGCCTCGGTGCCGCTGGCATCGGCAGCGGTATCGAAAAACTCCGTGAACTGCGGCTTGCGCGCCAGCGAGCGGCGGCGGTTGCGATTGAGGTTGGTCAAAATGGTATACAGCCAACTTCGAATGTCGCCGCCGAGAAACAGCCGTTCGGAGCGCAACGCCCGTACCAGGGTATCCTGCACCAGGTCGTCGGCGATATCGGCATCGCGTGTCAGCGCCCGCGCGTAGCGGCGCAGTGCCGGGATCATGGCTTCGACACTCTCGCGGAACGCGTTCATTTGCCTGCCGTCGGGGAAAACCTGCTCACGTCAGTAAAACACCTGAATCGCAGGACTATTCCAGATATTAACCGGACCGGGGAGAGGCGGTGTTTCGGGGCAAATTGGGGCTTTGCCGGGCCGCGGCGCTGGTGTACCCGGAAGGGCTGGCGTGGGCGAATGTGGATCGATGGGAAACGACATGGTGCAGAATACAGGCCTGATGCAGGGCAAGCGGGGAGTGATCCTCGGCGTCGCCAACAACCGCTCGATCGCCTGGGGCATCGCCAAGGCCTGCCGGGCGCAGGGCGCAGAAATCGCGCTGACCTGGCAGGGCGAGGCGCTGAAGAAGCGCGTCGAACCGCTGGCGGCGGAGTTGGGCGGCATCGTGCTCGGCCATTGCGACGTTACCGATCCCGCGACCATCGATGCTGTGTTCGATGAACTGAAGACCAAGTGGGGCAAGATCGATTTCGTGGTCCACGCCATCGCATTTTCCGACAAGGACCAGCTCGACGGCCGTTACATCGAGACCACCGCCGACAATTTCAGCAAGAGCATGCTGATCTCCTGCTACTCGCTCACCGCGATCGCACAGCGCGCCGAGAAGCTGATGCTAGATGGCGGCTCTATCCTCACGCTGACCTATTATGGCGCAGAGAAGTGGATGCCGCATTACAACGTCATGGGAGTCGCCAAGGCGGCGCTGGAAGCGAGCGTGCGTTATCTCGCCGCCGATCTCGGCGAGAAGAACATCCGCGTCAACGCCATCTCGGCGGGGCCGATCAAGACGCTGGCGGCGTCCGGCATCGGCGATTTCCGCTATATCCTGAAGTGGAACGAATACAACGCGCCGATGCGCCGTACCGTGACGATCGAGGAAGTCGGCGATAGCGCCATGTATTTCCTCTCCGACCTGTCGCGCGGTGTCACCGGTGAGGTGCATCACGTCGATAGCGGTTATCATGTCGTCGGCATGAAGCGCCCGGACGCGCCGGACATTTCGCTGGCGAAGGAATGATGCTCGCTATTCAGTACCTCACGAATGACAACTGATGTCGTCATGCCGGGCTTTATGCCGGGGCATCCACGCCTTTTCAGACGTGGTCGAAAAACGTGGATGGCCGGGACAAGCCCGGCCATGACGAAGTAATACTCAGCGGTGTCTCAACGGTATCTTCAACAGCAATGCCCGCCCCCACCATCTACTACATCCGTCACGGCGAAACCGCGTGGAATGCCGAGGGCCGCTTCCAGGGTTCGCAGGACATTCCGCTCAACGATCTCGGGCGCGAGCAGGCGGCGCATGCCGGCGAAATCCTCGTCGATCTGTTCACGCGCGACGATCGCACCGCATCGTCATTGGCGTTTGTCGCGAGCCCCTTGGAGCGCGCACGGCATACGATGGAACTGGTACGTGGGGAGTTGCAGCTTCCACCGGACGGCTTTGCGCTCGACGATCGGCTGCGCGAAATCGGCTACGGACATTGGGAGGGCTCGACGCTGCAGCAGCAGCGCGAGTCCTATCCCGACGTTTTCGCGAGCCGCGAGATCGACAAATGGGGCGTGCCGCCGCCCGGTGGCGAAAGCTATGCCTCGGTGACGCTGCGCATGCGCGACTGGTACGAGTCCTTGCAGGGCGACACGGTGGCGGTTGCCCATGGCGGCACCGCGCGGGCGCTGATGGTGGCGCTCGATGTCGCGACACCCGCCATGGCTGCCGACCTGACCATTGAGCAGGGCGCGGTCTATGTGTTCAGCGGCGGCCAACTCGCGAAGTATAGCTGACGGCCCAGACTGAGAATTTCTCCGTCGTCATGGTCGGGCTCGTCCCGGCCGTCCACGGAAATGATCATATCTGCGTTCTATTTGCGCTTTTCGACAGTTGCAGCTACGAAAAGCAGCATATCTGATAGTTTTCGTAGTCAACCAGTTCTTCGGAATCCCATGTCCTTCAACACCTTCGGCCATATGTTCCGCGTCACCACCTTCGGCGAGAGCCACGGGGTTGCGATCGGCTGCGTGGTCGATGGCTGCCCGCCGCGCATCCCGTTGACGGTGGAGGAAATCCAGCACGATCTCGACCGCCGCCGTCCGGGGCAGTCGCGCTTCACCACGCAACGGCAGGAAGCCGATCAGGTCAAAATCCTGTCCGGTGTGATGGCGCATCCCGACAACGGCGTGCAGGTGACGACGGGGACCCCGATCGCGCTGCTGATCGAAAACACCGATCAGCGTTCGAAAGATTATTCCGACATCAAGGACAAGTTCCGCCCCGGCCACGCCGACTTCACCTATGAGGCGAAGTACGGCCTGCGCGATTATCGCGGCGGCGGACGCTCTTCGGCACGCGAGACGGCAATGCGGGTCGCCGCCGGCGCGATCGCGCGCAAGGTCGTGCCGGGCATGGTGGTGCGGGCCGCGCTGGTGCAAATGGGACCGCACAAGATCAATCGCGACAACTGGGACTGGGACGAGGTCGCGCGCAATCCGTTCTTCTGCCCCGACAAGGAGAAGGCGGCATTCTTCGAGGAATATCTCGACGGCATCCGCAAGAGCGGCTCGTCCATCGGGGCGGTGATCGAGGTGGTTGCCGAAGGCGTTCCTGCGGGTCTCGGCGCGCCGATCTATGCCAAGCTCGATGGCGATCTCGCGGCTGCGCTGATGAGCATCAATGCGGTGAAGGGCGTCGAGATAGGTGCGGGCTTCGAGGCTGCGACGCTGACCGGCGAGGAGAACGCCGATGAAATGCGCATGGGCAACAACGGCGCATCCTTCATGTCCAACCATGCGGGCGGCGTGCTCGGCGGCATCTCCACCGGGCAGCCGGTAGTGGCGCGCTTCGCCGTGAAGCCAACGTCGTCGATCCTGTCCCCGCGCAAGACGGTCGATCGCACGGGCCACGACACCGACATCTTCACCAAGGGCCGCCACGATCCCTGCGTCGGCATTCGCGCGGTGCCGGTTGGCGAAGCCATGGTGGCCTGCGTGCTGGCGGATCATTTCCTGCGCCATCGCGGCCAGGTCGGGTAGTGCGTCGGCCATGCCCGCCGGCCGTCTCCAAAGCGTGGTGGACTGGCTGATCGACGGAGCGCGCTCGGCGACGCAGGTCGATCTCTTCATGACCGAGACCTGCGAACGCATGGTGGCCTGCGGCATTCCGATCTGGCGCGCCGGTGTGTTCGTCAGCACGCTTCATCCGACCATGGCAGGACGCGGCTTCATCTGGCGCCCGGAGACCGGCGTCGCGACCACGGCATCGCCTTACGGCGCCGACGAATCCGACGACTACCTGTCGAGCCCGATCTCGACCGTCTACAACACCGGCAAGGAAGTGCGGCGGCGGTTGCTCGATGATGAAAGCACGGGCAATTCGCCCTTCCTGGTCTCGATGCGCGCCGAGGGCGTGACCGACTACTTCGCGCTGCCGATTTTATTTTCCGATGGTCAGATCGAGGCCTTGAGCTGGTCGACGCGGCGCGAGAACGGTTTCACGGATACCGACCTCGATGAACTGCGCGCGATGCATGCGCCGCTGTCGCGGATGATTGAAATCTTCCTGTTGCGGCGAACTGCAGCGGGGCTGCTCGACAATTATGTCGGGCCGCGCGCGGGTGCGCGAATTCTCGGCGGCCAGATCCGCCGCGGTCATACCGAAACCATGCGGGCGGTGATCTGGCTGTCGGACTTGCGCGGCTTCACGCCGCTGTCGGATCGCGTGCCGCCGGAGGCGATCGTCGAACTGCTAAACCAGTATTTCGATTGTCAGGTCGGGCCGATCCTCGAATGCGGCGGCGAAATCCTGAAGTTCATGGGCGACGGATTGCTTGCGGTCTTTCCGCTCGCCGAGGACGGCTCGGATCTGCCGACGGTCTGCCGCGCGGTGCTGCAGGCCGTGATTGCCAGTCGCACCAACGTCGCGGCAATGAACTATACGCATGGCGACGAACTGCTCGAGGGTTTTCGTTTCGGTCTCGCGCTGCATATCGGACAGGTGCTGTACGGCAATATCGGTGGCGGCAACCGGCTGGACTTCACCTGCATCGGCCCCGCCGTCAATCTTGCGGCGCGGCTGGAGAAGATGGCCGGCCGCCTCAATCGGACGGTGGTCGCCTCGTCGGCCTTCGCGGGCAATTTTGTGGATGGCTGGTCGGATCTCGGCGCGTTTCCCGTGGCCGGTTTTGCCAATGCCGAGCGCATCTACGGTTTGACCGACGAAGACACGCAGGCGTGATCGGCGGGCTGTGCGGCCTTGCTTTCGATCGAATCTCGCGCGAATCTGTGAGCTTCGATGCTGGCACCGGCGCGGACCTGTTGCTTCATCCGCGCGCGCAGCGCTTCCCCTCAACGATGAGCCGACCAGATGCAGGCAGAAGACCTGAAGGAGATTTCCACGTGGATATCCGCCGGCGAGCGCAATGGCGTTGCGCCGGAAGCGATGATGCAGGAACTGTGCGAACGGCTCGTCGGCGCCGGCCTTGCATTGTGGCGTGTCGGCGTTTTCGTCCGCACGCTGCATCCGCAGATGTTCGGCCAGAGCTTCACCTGGCGACACGGCGAGGGCGTGCGGATCTACGCCGCGCCCTACGGTATAGAGGAGAGCGAGGAGTTCCTCACCAGCCCGCTGCGCATGGTCTACACCAAGGGACAGGAGATGCGGTGGCACGAGGCTGAAATCCGGGCCGATACGGTCTCCAGCTTCTTTGCCGAGGCACGGACCGAAGGCATGACCGACTACATCGCGATGCCGCTGCGTTTCCTCAATGGCGAGATCCACGCGGTGAGCTGGACCACGACGAAGCCGGGCGGGTTCTCCGAGGTCGACGTCGAGGCCCTGCGCGCGCTGATGTCGGCGCTGGCCCGCGTCATCGAGATCGTCCATCTGGAGCGTACCGCGACGGCGCTGCTCGACACCTATGTCGGCAACCGCGCCGGCCAGCGCATCCTTGCCGGGCAAATCCGGCGCGGCCATACCGAAACCATGTCGGCGGCGATCTGGCTGTCGGACTTGCGCGGCTTCACACGGCTATCGGACATGCTGCCGCCGAAGGCGGTGGTCGATGTACTCAATCTCTATTTCGACTGCCAGGTCGAGCCGATCGTCGCGCATGGCGGCGAGGTCCTGAAATTCATGGGCGACGGCCTGCTCGCGGTGTTTCCTATCGCGGAGGGCGGCGCGGATGCAGCGGAAGTGTGCGGACGGGTGCTTGCCGCGGCGCGCGACTGCCGCGAACGCGTCGCGGCCATGAACTTTCGCCACGGCGGCGTCACCTTCGACAAATTCCGGTTCGGGCTGGCGCTGCATGTCGGCGAAGTGCTGTACGGCAATATCGGCGGCGGGCATCGGCTGGACTTCACCTGCATCGGGCCGGCGGTCAATCTCGCCGCCCGGCTGGAGAAGATCGCCAGCGATCTCAACCGCATCATCATCGCGTCGGAGGTTTTCGCGGCAGCCGCGCCGGAAAGCTGGCTCAACCTCGGCGAATTTCCGATTGCCGGCTTTCGCCGCTCCGAACGCGTTTACGGCCTGACCGACGAAGCGCTTCCGCCGCGCGGCTGATGCATCGCGCAACTGCGGCGCGCGTCGCGCTAACAAAATCTTGAATGAAAAATCCGGGGCGGCCCGGTCCACCGGGAATGAATCGAGCCGGCTGGTGTCTTCACCCGCGGGGCTGCACTTGGATCGGGAGTGAAGCCATGCTCAGCAAATTCGTAATCGGTCTCGCGGCGGTTGCAGCGCTTGGTCTCGCCACCGCGACGGATGCATCCGCGCGCGGCGGATTCGGCGGCGGTGGATTCCACGGTGGTGGAGGAGGTTTTCATGGCGGAGGTTTCGCCATGGGCGGTCGTGGCATGAGCGGAGGTGGCATGGGCGGCGCGCGTTTCGCGGCGATGCACGGTGCCGGTTTCCATGGCGGTTTCCATCATCACTTCCGCCGCTTCTCGCCGTTCTTCATCGGCGTCGGCGTGCCGTACTATTACGATGATTATTACTATGCCGGTTATTCGTACGATGATTGCTACCGCTTGACGCGCGTGCACACCCGCTACGGATGGCACTGGCGCAGGATCGATATCTGCGGGTAGCTCTGCCTTGGAGTCTCCGGTCTTGGAAGGCCCTTATCCCTTATATTGGATGGAGCCTTGGCCTTCGGTCTCCGTCGGCCGAGGCCGGGCGCCGTCTCATTCTTCCGGCTCTGTGGTGAACAGCAGCGGATAGCCCTTGGCGCGGCCGGCGTCGGTGGCCCGCGTCGCCTTGGTCTCGGCGACGTCCCGGGTGAACACCGCGACCACGCAGACGCCGCGCTGATGCGCCGTGATCATCACCTTGTGGGCCTGATCCTCGGTCATGCGGAATTCCGCCTTCAGCACGGTCACCACGAATTCGCGCGGCGTATAGTCGTCGTTGATCAGAATGACCTTGTGCAGGCGGGGCCGCTCGGTCTTTGGCAATATCTTGGGCCGGGCTCTGGTGCGCGGCTTGGTGATGGGGTCGTTCATGGGCAACGCCGGCTTTCCGTGGAATGACGGCAGATCACAGCAATTAGAGCACGATCCGGCGGACCGGGCATCGGCTTTCTGGAAAGATCATGCCCGTTCAAAATGATACCGGGCAAGCCGCCGTTCAAGGATGCTGTGGCGGACTGACAGCCATGTGAAGCGTGAAACGCCGTCCCACCTTTTCCCGCCGCAATTTGCGTGTCACCATCCCCCGACAGTCGACGGGAGGACCGCTATGCGCTGGTGTGTCTCGATCGGAGCGATGTTTGTTGCAGGGACGATGGCCGGCGACGTGGCGAGTTTCGCAGCGCCCAACGCGGCCTCCCGCATTGCCGACAACAAGCCCGCGGAGGCCGTCGTCGACGTCGAGCTGATCCTCGCGGTCGATGTGTCCTATTCGATGGACATGGACGAACTTGCGATCCAGCGCGAGGGCTATGCCCAGGCCATCGTTTCGAAGGATTTCCTGCAGGCGCTGAAGTCCGGGCCGTCCGGCAAGATCGCAATCACTTATTTCGAGTGGGCGGCATCGAACGACCAGAAGGTCATCATTCCCTGGCGCGTCATCGATGGGCCTGAATCGGCGGATGCCGTTGCTGCCGAGATCATGAAGACGCCGGTGCGCCGGGCGTCACGGACGTCGATCTCCGGTGCGATCGACTTCGCCATGCCGCTATTCGATCAGAACCAGTATCACGGCCTGCGCCGCGTGATCGATATCTCCGGCGACGGACCCAACAACAACGGCGAGCCGGTGACCATCGCGCGCGACGCCGCGGTGGAGAAGGGCATCGTCATCAACGGGCTTCCGATCATGGTGAAGGAGCCATCGTATTCGACGATGGATATCGAGAATCTCGACTACTATTACGAGGACTGCGTCATCGGCGGTCCCGGCTCGTTCGTCGTTCCGATCAAGGGCCGCGAGAAGTTTCGCGAAGCTATCCATACCAAGCTGGTGATGGAGGTCGCGGGGCGAACGCCGCCGCATAGGGTCGTGCCCGTGGCGGGCAAGGAACCGCGCGTCTCCTGCACGATCGGTGAGAAGATCTGGCAGGACCGCTGGGGACGCTAATGCGAGCTATCAGTCCCTGATGGGTTGAATCTTGCAGCAAAGTGCAGCGGCGACAAGATCGAGATCGGTCGCCGCTGCGTTTGTAAATCAAGAACTACTTTTTCTTGTGAAGGCGCGGGTGGGCGCTTCTGTGAATGGATCGCTGTGTGACCTGGTTTTGCGATTCCATCGCCGCATTGGCCCCGCGATTTCCATAGCCGCCGACAGGCGCTCCGCCGCCCGAATATTCGAGACCCATCTTGCTCGCGGGCGTCTCGGTGCCGTTGTTCAAGTGATCCCGATTAGGAAACATTGCGCAGTCCACGCATTGCGCAGACGCCTGGGATGTCAGCATCGTCAGGCCTAAAGCTGCTGCTGCGAGAATTTTGTGAGCCGTCATGGCGGTCGCTCCTGTTTGTTATTATCGGCTCGGTTTAAACCGCTTCATCCGGAAAAATAATTCCGCTTTTGCTTTCAAGACTTTTGCATTTTTCGAGGGAATAGCCGCTGCTCGGATAGATTCCGAACTGCGTCATGCACATTGGTTCCCGTAGGAAGTAGCTGTGCAGGCCCCGGATCAGTGATGATCGTGACACTGAGAGAAATCCATCGCGGCGTGAGGCCGCGTCGCTCGGTTTTCCGTCTCCACGCCTGAGTGAGCGGCGCCGAACAAGCTCGAGATGATAATGACCGGAAGTGCGTCGCCGCGCGCGAGGCCGTCGCCGGCGGCAAGCATGACGGTCGTCAGATATCCTTGCAATTTAGCGAGATTGAACACGATTCACCTTGCACTATTCCGGTTCCGCTTTGGGCGGTGCCTCCGAAGGCGCGCGGAGCGCAAGGCCGGTATGCGGTGTCTGGCAGATATGCGACCGCCTGCGAGATGATAATCCCGTCCCCGGTTGAATGATTTTTGCATTTTTCGGTGAAATCGATGGACATGCTCGGTGCGCTCGATCTCGTTGTGCGGGTGGTGAAAACCGGCTCATTCACGGCTGCGGCGCGCGAGCGTCAGCTCAGCCAGGCAGCGGTCGCCCGTCAGATATCGCAGTTGGAAGATCACTTCGGGGTTCGCCTGTTCCATCGAACGACGCGAAAGCTGAGTCTCACCGATGACGGCGAGATGCTTTTCGGCATGGCTCAACCATTGCTCGAGGGCGTCGAGGCAATGGAAGGGGCGCTCCGGCAGCACAGCGCGTCACCCGTCGGTCTGGTGCGCGTGGGAGTCACGGTAGTGTCCAGCCGCTTCCTCGCGCTGCGGCTGCCGACCCTGCTCAACGCCCATCCAGGGCTGAAGGTCGAACTGGTCGTTGGCGACCGGCTCGGCGACATGATCGAAGACCGTCTCGATCTCGCGATGCGGATAGGCGAGATCAAGGACGAGTCGCTTGTGGTGCGCCGGCGAGGTGCGGGTGTGCGCGTCGCCGTGGCGACGCCGGGCTATATCGAGCAAAATGGCGCTCCTCTCACACCGGCCGATCTCGTGAACCATCCTTGCATCGTGCACAACATCGGCCCGGATTCGGATGTGTGGACGTTCGTTACGCCCGATGGGCGTCAGGATTTTCGGGTGTCCGGTGGATTTCTCGCCAACGATGCGCGCGCCGTGCATCTGGCTGCACGCGCCGGATACGGCATTGCCTACCTGACGCTTGTGGAGATATTCGACGATCTGCGCAGCGGCCGGCTGGTTCGCGTGTTGAGCGACTTTCCGGCGCCTGGCGTTCCGTTCAGTCTGGTCTATCCGTCGCGGCGGCATCTGGCGCCGCGAACGCGTCTCGTGATGGATTTCATCTGGGAGCAGGTTCGGCAAATCCAGGCCGAGCTTGCGCTGGAAGCGGATGAAGCTCACTCGTAGCGAGAGCAGCTTTTTCGGATCATGCTCTAGCGCTTGAACCGCGCCACCAGTTCTACATGCGGCGTATGGCGGAATTGATCCACCGGCGTCACGCTTTCGAGCTTATAGCCGCCGTCGATCAGGATGCGCGCGTCGCGCGCAAATGTCGTGACATTGCACGACACCGCGACGATGACGGGGATTTTGGTGGCGGCGAGTTGTCGAGTCTGGGCTTCCGCGCCCTGGCGTGGCGGATCGAATACGGCCGCATCGAACTCGTTCAATTCCTGCGGCATCAAGGGCCGGCGGAACAGATCGCGTGCCTCGGCCTTGACCGGTTTCAGGCCGTGTGCCGTTGACGCCGCCTTCTGCAAGGCGCCGATCGCGCCGGCATCGCTGTCGAATGCGTTCACGCGCGCTTTCGCTGCCAGCCGTAGCGCGAACGGTCCAACGCCGCAGAACAGGTCCGCAATCCGTTTGGCCTTGCCGCAATGGGTCATCACCAGTGCGGCGAGCGTTTCCTCGCCTGCGACAGTAGCTTGCAGGAACGAACCGGGCGGCAGCGGCACCTTCGCCGCGCCGATATCGATCTGCGGTGGCGTCCGCATCAGCACCAGCTCGCCGTGTCGCGTCAGCCGCGCCAGCTTGTGGCGTTCGGCGACACGCGAGAGCGTGGTGATCGCCGCCGTCGGCAGCGGGCCGGAGCCGCGGACATCGACATCAAGGCCGTCGTTGGTTGCCGTGATCTGAATGTCGAGCGGCTTGTTGACCGGTTTCAACACGTCGGTCAGCGCGCGTGCTGCATCGAATGCACCATCCAGCGCCGGATCGAGGATCGGGCAGGCATCGATCGGGAGAACGGCGTGACTGTTCGGGGCCGTGAAGCCGACGGGCACCGCGCCACTCGCATCGTGTCGCGCATGGACGACGAGGCGGCGGCGTCCCGCGCCGTGGGCATCGATCAGGTCATCGACACGGCACGCGATGCCGGCGCGCGCTAACGTCTCGACGACGAGTTCCCGTTTCCACGCGCGATAGGCGTCCGGCAGCCAGTGCTGGATTGCGCAGCCGCCGCAGCGGCCGAAATGTACGCAAAATGGATCGATCCGTTCTGGACTGGCGCGTTCGATGCGCAGCAACTGCATACGATCGGAATGCGAGGGAAGGGGATTGGCGTCGACGATTTCGCCTGGGAGCGTGTAAGACACGTAGCGCGCCACGCTATCGGCGAGAGAGACGCCATCGCCGCGCTGGCCGACGTGATCGATCAGCATTTGTTCAGCCACGGCGCGCGCCGATGAAGAACTCGACGTTGCCATCGCCGCCGGCAATGGACGACGGAAACACGTCGATATCCGTGCAGCCCTGCGATGCTGCGAATGCCGCGATGTCATCGCATACGGCCCGATGCACGGCGTCGTCGCGAACGATGCCCTTCTTGATCGCGGCGCGTGGCGCTTCGAACTGCGGCTTGATCAGTGCCAGAAGGCTCATGGGCGCTGCCGCCAGCGACAAAGCCACCGGCAGCACCAGCTTCAACGAGATGAAGCTGGCGTCGATCACCACCACGTCGGGCCGTTGCGGCAATCGTTTGCCCTCGTAGCTGCGGATATCGGTGTTCTCCATCGACACGATGCGCGGATGGCCGTGCAGGCTCGGGTGCAACTGGCCATGCCCGACGTCGATGGCGAAGACCAGCGAGGCGCCCTGGCTCAGCAGCACTTCCGTGAAGCCGCCGGTCGATGCGCCGACGTCGAGGCAGACATAGTCTTCGATGTCGATGGGATAATGTTCGAGCGCGCCGGCGAGCTTGACGCCGCCGCGCGACACCCACGGATGCGCCGGTGCGGCCTCGAGGGCCGCTCCGTCAGGAATCGTTTCGGAGGGTTTGGTCACGACCTTGCCGTCGGCGCTCACGAGGCCCGCGGCGATGGCGGCTTGCGCCCGCGCCCGGCTCTCGAACAGCCCGCGCTCGACGAGCAGGATGTCGGCACGTTTGCGGGCAGCCATCGCGCTGCCGGTCGCGGTTTACGCGCCGGCCAGCTTGATGGTTTCGGTCTTGGCGTCCTTGCCCAGCGCCTCGAATACCTTGGCAACGATGCCCTTGGCGTCGAGCTTGGCGTGGGCATACATCGCCGCCGGCGTATCGTGGTCGATGAATTCGTCGGGCAGGACCATGGAGCGGAAGCGCAGCATGCCGCTGTCGAGCGCGCCGTGATCGGACAGCGTCTGCATCACGTGCGAACCGAAACCGCCGACCGAGCCTTCCTCGACCGTCAGCAGCACGTCGTGCTCGCGCGCCAGCTTCAGCACCAGATCGACGTCGAGCGGCTTCATGAAGCGCGCGTCGGCGACGGTGGTGGAGAGGCCATGGGCGGCGAGTTCGTCGGCTGCCTTCTCGCACTCGGCGAGCCGGGTGCCGAACGACAGCAGCGCAACCTTGCTGCCTTCGCGGATGATACGGCCCTTGCCGATCGGAAGCGGAACGCCGACCTCAGGCATATCGATGCCGCGGCCTTCGCCGCGCGGGTAACGCACCGCGCTCGGATGGTTGTTGATCGCGACCTGTGTCGCCACCATGTGCACCAGCTCGGCCTCATCGGCCGCGGCCATGATCACGAAGTTCGGCAGGCAGCCGAGATAGGCGTTGTCGAACGAGCCGGCATGGGTGGCGCCGTCGGCGCCGACCAGGCCGGCACGGTCGATGGCGAAACGCACCGGCAGGTTCTGGATGGCGACGTCGTGCACCACCTGATCGTAGCCGCGCTGCAGGAAGGTCGAATAGATCGCACAGAACGGCTTGTAACCTTCGGTGGCGAGACCGGCCGCGAACGTCACCGCGTGCTGCTCGGCGATACCGACGTCGAAGGTGCGGTCCGGGAAGGCCTTGTTGAAGATATCGACGCCGGTGCCCGACGGCATCGCCGCGGTGATGGCAACGATCTTCTCGTCTTTCTGGGCTTCCTTGACCAGCGACTGGCCGAACACGTTCTGGTACGCGGGCGCGTTGGGCTTGGACTTCGACTGTGCGCCGGTGGCGACGTCGAACTTCACAACCGCATGGTACTTGTCGGCCGCGGCTTCCGCCGGACCATAGCCCTTGCCCTTTTGCGTGACGACGTGAACCAGAATCGGCCCGGTCTCCATGTCGCGGACGTTTTTGAGCACCGGCAGCAGGTGGTCGAGATTGTGGCCGTCGATCGGGCCGACGTAATAGAAGCCCAGTTCCTCGAACAGCGTGCCGCTGTTGGTCATGAAGCCGCGGGAATATTCCTCGACGCGCTCGGCCCGGTCGGCGATCATCTTCGGCAGATGCTTGCCGAGCTGCTTGGCCGCCTCGCGCAGCGTGCGATAGGTCTTGCCGGAATACATGCGGGACAGATAGGCCGACATGGCGCCGACCGGCGGCGCGATCGACATGTCGTTGTCGTTGAGGATGACGATCAGCCGCGAATTCATCGCACCGGCGTTGTTCATCGCCTCATAGGCCATGCCCGCCGACATCGCGCCGTCACCGATCACGGCGATAACGTTGTTCTTGCCGCCGGAAAGATCGCGGGCCACCGCCATGCCGAGGCCGGCCGAGATCGAGGTGGAGGAGTGGGCCGCACCGAACGGGTCGTAATCGCTCTCGGTGCGCTTGGTGAAGCCGGACAGACCGCCGGCGGTACGCAGCGTGCGGATGCGGTCGCGGCGGCCGGTGAGGATCTTGTGCGGATAGGCCTGATGGCCGACGTCCCAGATCAACCGGTCGCGCGGCGTATCGAAGATGTAGTGGATGGCGGTGGTCAGCTCGACCACGCCGAGGCCGGCGCCGAAGTGACCGCCGGTCACCGAGACGGCGTCGATCGTCTCCTGGCGCAATTCGTCGGCGACTTGCCGGACTTGCTCGATCTTGAGCTTGCGCAAATCCTCAGGGGTGCGGATCGTATCGAGAAGCGGCGTTTTACTGAAGCTGGTCACGGCGATATTCCAATTTTCATGTCAGGCATGTGGTCCGAACAATATGGGTATTGCGCGCCCATTGCGCATCTGGAACCCGATATCATTCCGAGCCTCCTGAACGGGGAAGCCTGCTGGTGAGCCTAAATGGCACTATGATCTAGGACTGTGATGTAAATCACTCTCACGACGGTGTCTCCGTCATCTCTTTTCGTCTGCTATTTCAATCTCTTATCGAAGATAAATTGCCACGAAAAGGCACTGTCGTCAGAGCATATTAGCGGCCACCTTACACCAACCCCCCTCCCAAAGCCAACTTGTGGCGCTTGCATAGGTCACCGTCGCGAGCCGATGGGTTCAAAATGCCTCAGTTTTAACCGTTGGGCAGGGTGGAATGTTCCATCGGAGCCGAGCCGCAGTGGGCAGAATCCGCCGGACGGGAGGCCTTGGCCGATCCGGAGGGGCCGGTGACCGCGGCCAGCGCCTTCTGCGGCTCCCGGACCCGGTCCATCAGGCCGATGGGGCCGCGGACGATCATGAAGAAGTCGTAGGGGTGGGGCCGTTCGTTGGCCATGACGAACTGGAAATGCACCCGGAAGAATTGCCAGCGGAACCGGTTGTAGTGGCCGGGGTCGATGATCTCGCGAAACCGCACCGGAACGATAACGGGATTGCGCCGCGCGGCGCCGACGTCGATGCCGTGGCCGGCGATGGGGTCGAACGGATAGAAATTCATCACGTCCTTGCGGGACTGGCAGTCGATCCAGTCGACCGACGGTTCGACCGCCAGTTGCCGCAAATGCTGACGAAACTCGCTCGATACCGGAAGGAAACCGAGGATCGGCAGGTTGCCGCCGACCGTCAGCAACGCGACGCGCGGCCCGTGCTGCCCAAGCGCCGGATCAAGCTGAAGTGCGCGGGCGAGAATCTCCAGACCCAGGAACGATCCGGAACTATGCCCGACGATGATGATCTCCTCGGCGTCGCTGCTGCGCGCCACCTCGGCAAGATAGGCTGCGAAGCGGCCGATCCGCTCGTCCCAGTCCGGCCGCTGCCGATGTGCGAACCTCCACGTGAAGATCGTGTCGGCCATCAGATAGAGCAGATACGTGCGCTTCTCGGTGTATTTCAGCAGCGCCCACAGCATGGCGACAAAGGCCACGGCCGCGACGGGTGCTGTAACGGGGCCGGGAGCGCCGATGGCGCCGAGGATTGCCGCCAGCAACCACGCGACACCCAGCGACCAAACTATCTCGTTGAACAGGACGAAGTGTGGGTAGGTGATGAAGGTCGCAAAGCGCCAGTGTGCACGCCAGAAGCGCGTAACGATGCCGTCGAACACCAGTCGCCAGTAGATGACCGATGCCTCCAGCACCGTACGCCAGATCGGCCGAACGAGATCTTGCTGGATCAGGTCTTCCCAGCGCAGAAAGTCGTAGCTGGTGTGGGTCTGCCAGCCGTCGCCCTGGCTATCGATGGTCCACGAGGCCATCGAGCCGTCGGCGGAACTCTGCGGCCTGCCGATGGTCGACTCGATTCCGTACAACTGATCGGACTTTCGCAGTTCCGTCCGAAACATGCGGTAATACTGGGCGAGCCCGCGCGGATCATACCCCTGAACATAGATAATGTGACGGCGTTGCACCCGCACCCAGACAATTCCCCCGGTTGACGATTGGACGACTATATCAGGCCGCGCAGCATGCCCAAGGTTCGTTCTGGGGCCGATTGGTCGCAGGGCGCGATGCGGTGGCGCTCACTGGACGTCCAGCGGTTCGGTTCCGGCCGGCTGGCCATTGGCGTCGGTGGTGATCTTGTCGACGCGGGCTTCGGCCTGCCGCAGCAATTCCTCGCAGCGCCGCTTCAGCGCTTCGCCGCGCTCGTAAATGGTCACCGACTCCTCGAGCGCGACCTTGCCGTCTTCAAGCCGCTTCACGATCGACTCGAGTTCCTCGAGCGCCCGCTCGAAGTTCAACTTCTTGACGTCGGCGTTATTGTTTTCGGCCATGGTGATGTCCCTGCGGCGCGCCCGAAGCGCGGAGTGTGAACCTGTGTGCGGGTCGAATGTGGCGGGAATTCATGCGCCCATCAAAGCAGTGACGTGCGCAGCCACCGATTCTTGCAATCCCTGCAGGTCGTATCCGCCTTCGAGCACGGAAACCACTTTTCCGCCAGCGCTGGCATCGGCGATATCCATCAACTTGCGGGTCACCCAGCCGAAGTCCTCCGCGCCGAGATTGAGAGTGGCCAGCGGATCGCGGCGATGCGCGTCGAATCCGGCGGAGATAATGAGCAGTTCCGGAGCAAAATTCTGCAACTGCGGCAGGATCAGATTATCGAACGCGGAGCGGAATTTGACGCTCCCGTCGCCGGACGCGAGCGGCGCGTTGACGATGGTGTCATGCTCGCCGCGTTCCGACATCGCGCCGGTGCCGGGAAACAGTGGCATCTGATGCGTCGAGCAATACATCACCGTGGGATCGGCCCAGAAAATATCCTGCGTGCCGTTGCCGTGATGGACGTCGAAGTCGACGATGGCGACGCGGCCGACGCCATGATGGCGCTGGGCATGGCGCGCGGCAATCGCGACGTTGTCGAAGAAGCAAAATCCCATCGGCTTGCCGATCTCGGCATGATGTCCCGGCGGCCGCACTGCAACGAACGCATTGTCGGCCGATCCGCTGAGCACGGCATCGGTCGCTGCGACCGAACCGCCGACGCCACGCATCACCGCTTCCCATGTTCCCGGTGACATCGATGTATCGCCATCGAGATAGACCAGGCCTTTGTTCGGCGCGATGTGGCGCAATTCCTCGACGTAATGCTGGTTGTGGCACAGTTCCACCAGTTCGAGTGTGCCTTCCGGCGCCAGCGCGCGGACCAGCGGATTGAAACTGTCCGCAGCAAGCACCTGATCGATGGCGCGCAAGCGATCGGGACGCTCCGGGTGGCCGGGAGGCGTGAGGTGATCCAGGCCTGAGGGATGCGTGACGAGAAGCGTGGTCATTCAGAAATCCGGCGCGAATGCGCGTAAGAGGAGATGTTATACTAGTTGCTTGCTGCCGGTTGCGAAAGGGTGAAGGTTCCCGCCGTGAGGGCGCGTTGGCGACGACATCAATTACCGACGCTAACGTCAACTTGGCTCAATGAGGTCGTCATGCCCGGGCTTGTCCCGGGCATCCACGCCTGATCTCCGGCTCAACTGAAAAGACGTGGATGGCCGGAATGAATCCGGCCCTGACAAAGCGCTGGAGCATTCCGATCCAGAGCCATGATCCCTGACTCAATTAACCCGCGTAATCCTGTCCGTCGCCGTCGGCGCGATCGGGCTGTTGCTGCGGAAATATGCATAGAGTGCATCGACGTCGTAGATGCCGAAGCGCTGCGAGGTGCCTTGCTTCAGCACGGTGAAGCCGTCGCCGCCGTCGGCGAGAAAATTATTCACCGTGACGCGATACGTTGCCGACGGAGCAAGCGGCTGGCCGTTCAGCCTGATGCTCTCGCCGATAATCCGCTCGCCGAGCGGCTTCGCATTATCCCATGTATAGCTGAATCCCTTCGAGACCTGCAGGATGCGCGGCCGTGCCGGATCGACCCATTGCTGTTCGAGCATCGCTTTGATCTGAGCACCGGTCAGCGTCAGCGTGACCAGTTGATTGCGGAACGGCTGACTGGCGAAGACGTCGCCATAGGTGACGTCGCTGTCCGGCCGCTTGATGATGTGAGTGCGGACGCCGCCGGGATTGGTGAAGGCGATGACGGCGCCGCCCTTGTCTTGCGCGCCGGTCTCGGCGAGTTGCGCATCGGCGACGATATCGCCGAGCACGCTTTCGCCGGCATCGTTTGGCGTGCGTGACAGGGATGCGGTGACGGTGCCGGCGACGCGTGCTGCAATCGGGCCGGCAAGGCGTTCATAGTCGTCGAGCAGTTTCGTCTGCTCGGGGTCTTTGGCATAGGTGTCGGTCCGAACGATCAGGTTGTTGGCTTTCGCACTGACGATGTCGCGCGAGGTGCGATCCAGCGTCAGATCGATCTCGGTGACGAGAGTCCCGTATTTGTCGCCGCTGGTAACCAGCCGGCCGTCGATGTTGCAGGTATACGCTTGATGCGTATGGCCGCTGATCACCACGTCGACCGCCTTGTCGAATTTCTTGACGATATCGACGATAGGGCCGGAGATACCCGGGCACTCGTTGTAATCCCCGGTCGGGAAACCGCCTTCGTGGATCAGCACGACGATCGCCTCGACACCGCGCGCCTTGAGTTCAGGCACCAGCGCGTTGACGGTATCGGCCTCGTCGCGGAATTCAAGATCGGCCACGCCGGCGGGCGAAACCAGTCGCGGCGTATTCTTCAGCGTCAGGCCGATGAAGGCGACGGGAATGCCTTCGAACGATTTGATCTCGTAGGGCGGAAAGATCGTCTTGCCGGTGCTTTTCTCGAAGGTCGAAGCGGCGAGATAGTGAAACTTTGCACCCGTGAACGGATGCGGACCCTCGCATTTGTCGACGGGATGGCATCCGCCGTTCTGCATGCGCAGCAACTCGTCCTTGCCTTCGTCGAATTCGTGATTGCCGACAGAGGTGATCTCCAGCCCCATCATCGACAGCGATTCGATGGTGGGCTCGTCGTGAAACATCGCAGAGAGCAGTGGACTCGCGCCGATCAGATCGCCGGCCGCGACGAAGATCGAGTTCTTGTGACGTGCGCGCAATTGTTTGATCAGCGTCGACATATGCTCGACACCGCCGGCGGCCACGTTGATCTTTTTGGTCTTGTCGTTCGGATCGACAATCCGGATGCCGCCGGGCGGCGGCTTCAGGTTGCCGTGCAGATCGTTGATGGCCAGGATCGTGACGTCGACGCGTGGATTGTCTTGCGCGCTGGCGCGCGAAGCAATGCCGACTTGCATCAGCATCAACAGCGCCGCAGCGAGTAATGGCGAAAGCCGTTGCATCATGATATCACCACGGAGGACGGTGGTGCGGTGAAGCGCGAGCTTCACGCTTTCTTGCGCGCAAAAAATCTCTTGAACGCGTTGACCGCTTCGTCCGAGCGCATTCGCTCGCCGAACAGGGCGCTTTCCTGATTGATCCGTTGGATGATTTCCTCCGGCGCCGGTTTCAGCAGTTTGCGCGAGAGGGCGACGGCTTCGGCGGGGAGCGCGCAGATCTCACGCGCTACCTTGCGCGCTTCGGTTTCGGTGTGGCCCGTCGCCACGACCGCATTGACGAAGCCGGCTTCACGCGCCTCCTCGGCACTGACCGTACGTCCCATTACCAGCATGGCGAACGCCCGCTGATGGCCCATGGTGCGCGGCACCAGCAGGCTCGACGCACCTTCCGGCACCAGGCCGAGATGGATGAACGGCGTCGAGAACGTTGCGGAGGTGCTCGCCAGCACATAATCGCAATGAAACAGCATGGTGGTGCCGACGCCGATGGCGATGCCGTCCACCGCCGCGATGATCGGCTTGGCGTTGTTGGCCAGCGCATGCAGAAACTTGATAGCGTTCGACGCGCGAGGCTTGTCGGAATTTGCGGTGCCATCCTTCAGGAAGTCTTCCAGGTCATTGCCGGCCGTGAACACACCGGAGCCGCCGGTGATGACGATGCAGCGGATCGCTGCGTTATCCTGCGCGCTGTTGATGGCCTCGCTCATGGCCAGATACATGTCCTGCGTCAGCGCATTCTTCTTTTCCGGCCGGCGCAGGGTGATGACCCGCGTCGCATCTTCGTCGGTGACAATCAGGTGGCTGGTCATGGGTGGTCCTCTGGGTCGAAGCCGGACATTGCGCTGTCGGTCGTCATCCTACAGCATTCGCCGTGCCGGCAAAGTGACGGTTTTGCATCGGCCGGTCGTGGAAAAAATACCGGTAAAGCGAGGCTTTCCGGTTACCAAAAATCGACACCGGTTTGCCTCAACGTTGCCTCAGGCGCTGTCAGGCCAGGAGGACCTCGTCCGCGCCGATCACCGCATCGGCACCGTCGACCACGACGTGCTCCAGCGCAGTTGCCTGCACTGCAACGTTCTCCGCGAAGAACCTTGCCAGCGTCACAAAACGCTTCGGGTCGCCGAGCGTATCGCCAAGGTCACGCGCCGCCAGCGCCTGGCTGGCAAGCATGCAGCCGCCCAGCGTCGATCCGAACAGTCGCAGATACGGCGTCGCACCGGCCAGCGCTTCGTTCGGCGCATTGCCCAGCTTTTCCAGCAGCCAATGGCTGGTGCGATCAAGTGCGGCGAGCGCATCGCGTAATTTCGCGCCAGTGGTGCCGAAGGCGGGATCGTTCGATGCTTCAACCTGCTTGACCACGTCCGATAATTCATTGAGCAGCGCCCATACGGAGGCGCCGCCGTTCACGCCAAGCTTGCGCGTCAGGAGATCGATAGATTGGATGCCGTTGGTGCCTTCGTAGATCGGCGCGATGCGTGCGTCACGAAAGTGTTGCGCCGCACCGGTTTCTTCGATGAAGCCCATGCCGCCGTGGATCTGCACGCCGAGCGACGCGACCTCGTTGCCGATGTCGGTGGAGAAGGCTTTCGCGATCGGCGTCAGCAGCGCGGCGCGCGCTGCCGCATCGCTACGGATCTTGGCATCGCTGGCGCGCACGGAAATGTCGAGCGCAACGGCAGTGGCATAGCAAATGGTGCGGGCCGCCGCGGTCATCGCGCGCATCTGCAACAGCATGCGCTTGATATCGGGATGCACGATAATGGCGTCGGCGCCGTCGCCGGTCTTGCCGATGGCGCGGCCCTGCTTGCGTTCCTGCGCGTAGGCCAGTGCCTGCTGATAGGCCCGATCGGCAATGCCGACGCCTTCGAGGCCGACCCCGAGCCGCGCCTGATTCATCATCGTGAACATGCACTGCATGCCGCGATTTTCTTCGCCGATCAGGTAACCGACAGCGCCGCCATTGTCGCCCATCGTCATGACGCAGGTGGGGGAGGCGTGAATGCCGAGCTTGTGTTCGATGCCGCTGGCAAAGATATCATTGCGTGCGCCGAGCGAGCCATCGGCATTGACCAGGAATTTCGGGACCAGAAACAGCGAGATGCCTTTCGTCCCCACAGGCGCGTCCGGCAAACGTGCCAGCACAAAATGCACGATATTGTCGGTCATATCGTGCTCGCCATAGGTGATGAAGATCTTGGTCCCGCTGATGCGGTAGGTGCCGTCCGCAGCGCGCTCCGCGCGTGTGCGCAGCAGGCCGACGTCGGAACCGGCCTGCGGCTCGGTCAGGTGCATGGTGCCGGTCCACTCGCCGGAGATCAGTTTGGCGAGGTAGATATTCTTGAGCTCGTCGCTGCCGTGCGCATCGAGCGCCTCGATCGCGCTCAGCGTGAGCAACGGGCACAGCCCGAACGCCATGTTCGATGCGCTCCAGATCTCGGTGCAGGCCGCATTGATGGCCATCGGCAGGCCCTGGCCGCCGAATGCCTCGGGCCCCGAGACCGCGTTCCATCCGGCATCCGCCCAGCGCTTGTAGGCATCGGGCCAGCCCGGTGCGGTGGTGACCTTGCCGTCGGCAAGTTTGATGCCGTTCTGGTCGCCGATCCTGTTCAGCGGAGCGAGCACGTCGGTTGCGAACCGGCCGGCTTCTTCCAGCACCGCGGCCGTGATGTCGCCATCGTAATCGCCATAGTGACCTGCCTTCACGGCGGCCTCCAGGCCGGCGCCGTGGTTGAGGGCGAGCAGGATATCGGGGACGGGTGCGCGATAGGTCATGACGATACTCTCGGTTTGCTGACATGGCCGCCAAGCGTTGTCTTCCCATGAAACCGTACCGCTCTCAACTCTGAAAAAGGAACAAAATTGCCGGCTGGAATGGACCCGGATGGTTGAATTGGCGGGGTTCTCTGTATAGAGAGACCCGACGCAGCAAGGCCTATGCGAGGTGATTTCCACGCCAACCGGCCTGCGCATTGGGGCGTAGCCAAGTGGTAAGGCAGGGGATTTTGATTCCCCCATGCGGAGGTTCGACCCCTCCCGCCCCAGCCAAGAACTCTCGTAGGTAGTGAGTCCGCGAAGTGAGTTACAGGAGACTCTCGTCAGTTCGGGGGCTTCGATATTTGACCGCCACCTGCCGCCAGAGGAAATCACTCCGGTTTCTGGCACCGTTCTTCGAAGGCGTGGACAAGTTGCACGACGCCATCACGCGACTAATGCCCCTCTACTAACGGTCATGTTCAGGCCAGGTGTTGCACCGACGCCCGCCGACTTCATCAAGGCGCACTTCATGGAGCCACGAGATATCTCACACGTGAATGCAGATGATTCCGCACTGATGCACGGCCTTATTCGCGCGACGTCTATTCGAGGTAGTGCGCGCGATATCGTTCCCGGAGAATCTGGACGATTACATCAAGAGTAGAGCTTGGCGTGCTCTGTCTGGTAGTCGTGATAAGAGTCCTTGATGCTCGCGAGATTGAGTAACATCGTCGCGACGGGTTCGTTGTTCATCGTGAGCACTGTTGTGCGGACCCACATGCTCTCGGTTCGGCGGCTACCGCTTAGCGCAACCACTTCGCGTTCGGTTTGATAATCCTCACCGACAAAGAGAGGGCCGCGCAACAGCCGGATCTCTTGATCGGCGAACAGGCCGACAGCAGGGCCTCTCGTCGGCAATTGATCGTCACGAGAGCGATACTGAAACAGCACACTCAGCATCTCGAAAGGAATCACAGGGCGATGCCAAGGGGTCTGAGCGGCTTCTTCGTAGAAGGCCGATGGCTCCGTGATCATCTTCAGTTTGTCGCGCAGCGAAAACGGATAGAGGTCCCCCATCGTTTGATCGAAGTCCATCCGGATGGTCTGCCGCGGAGTTTTCATTCCTACCTTTATGTCGCGCAAGATTACCGGATCCGCGAGCGGCTTTAATTCCAGCAATCTTTGATCGAGCGCGGTTTGTACATGCTGCGGGCCGATCGAGGCGGTGCCGCGCAGGACTTCGGTTCCGTCTCGCTTTGTCATCCAGATTTTGCACAACGACTGCTGGGGTGCGGGCTTTTCGATGTAAGCTTGTACCTCTTCGCCTTCAAAAGACGGATTACGGTAGTGTGCGGAAAGGCATCCGGTTCCAAACCAGGCGTTGCCCCAAATCCGCTCGCAGAGTGGCGCGAACTGGCTGAAGTGTGTCGGCCCCTCAATCGTTCCGCCTTGAAATCCAAGCTTCTGCGCCGTCGCGTCGTCATGGATCGATGCATGAGAATCGTAGGTTTGCGCATGCAGCATTTGCCGAGGTTGCCGCCAGGGTCCGACAAGAGACTCTGCGGTTTCCGAAATTGCGGTTTCAAATGCCTTGTTTTTCATGACAATCCTGATTGCGCGGGGGAGATGGACGGCGAAGGGAATGTCCGCTGGCACTAGAATGCGCCAACATAGGCCTCGCCGTCGACAAGAATGTTCTGCGCAGCGATATAGCTCGCGGGTGCCGAAAATGGAAAGGTGCAAGTCGCGCCGAATTCTTCACTGGTCGATTATCGCGCGATCCACAACCTTCAGATCACTCGTTTCGACGGCGCCAACTGGATTCCGGTTGGGGGCTTGGTCGATCTCGACGGGATTGCTTCGTGAGCCAGTGAGCGGGTCGAGAAGTGGCGAGGCTGGCTTTCGCCACTTCTCTCGACTTATTCTAAAGAGTGCCGCTTAGCTCATTCGGCCGATATCGGGTCCCCGGACAGGGTCCAGCTTTCACCATTGAAAACCGCCATTCTCAATGTTTTGAAGGCCGCATAGTCGTCCGGTTTGGTGCTGATCGAGATTCCGGGGAGCATCATCGGCAGCCGTTCGCCATGCAAAGATGTCGCCTGGCGGATCAGGTTCTCGCGGGTCAGTTGGTCCCCGCATTTCTTCAAGACGAGCTCGATGGCGTGGACATTCATGTAAGCAACCAGCACGGAATAGTCGTCGGGATTGACGGATGGTGCGTATTTCTTCAGGAAGTCCTTGTAGGTTTTGACCTCCTCGTCGTTGGCCCATGCGGGATCGCCGGGCTGCTTGAGAAATTGCGTCGTCACCAGTCCTTTCGAAGCCTCAAGACCTGCTGGCTTTAAGATGGTCTCGACCGATGCGGTCGACCCGCCAATGATATGAAGCACATTCCAGTTCAGCTCGTGAACCTTGCGGATTGATTGCGCTGCCGCTTTCGAAGAGGACTGTTCGATCAGCGTATCGATGTTCGCAGCCTTGAGTTGGACGATCTGCGAATCGATAGTTGGATCGGCAAGCTCGTAGGAAGCCTGCATTACGATTTGAGATTCCTTCGATCCGAGACCAGCGCGCAACCCCTTGAGGTAATCCTTTCCGTAGTCGTCGTTCTGATACAGAACGCCGATTTTTGCATCGGGCTTGGTTTTCAGAATGTATTTCGCGACCACCCTGCCTTCCGTTTCGAAATCGGGATAGAGTGGAACGGTCCAGGGAAATGTTTTGGGATCATTGAAGCGGCGTCCGCCGGCCGTGATAAAAAGCTGCGGCACTTTCTTCGAATTCAGGTATTTCTGAATGGCGACGTTGGGCACCGTGCCGATGGTGCCGACCTCCGCAAGTATTCCAGTGCTTTCGACGAGCTTGCGCGATTGCTCGACCGCTTTGGGCGCACTGTAGGCATTGTCGAGTTGCGTGAAGCTGATCTTGCGCCCGTTGATCCCGCCATGTTCGTTCAGCATCTCGAAGTAGCCGACGACGGCGCGACCAGCACCGGCGCCAAAGGCAGAAGCCGGGCCGCTGAGTGGGGTCGATTGACCGAGTTTGATTTCGGTATCGCTTGCGCCGGGACTATAAGCCTTTTGTGCCCAGACAGGCGGGGTAATGAGCAGCGCGGACAAGGCGAGCGCGCCCCAGGCGCGGCTGTATGCAAGGGTCACTATTGTTTCCTCCAAATTATTTTATGGTTGTTAGCGTAAAAGTTCGCGAGCGATGACGACGCGTTGGATCTGATTGGTGCCTTCGAAAATCTGGGTCAGTTTTGCATCGCGCATCATGCGTTCGACCGGATAGTCCATGGTGTAGCCGTAGCCACCGAAGATCTGGACGGCATCGGTCGTAACCTTCATCGCCATGTCGCTGCCGACGCACTTGGCCATGCTGGCAAGGACATTGAGGCGTTTCCAGTCGCCCGCGTCACCCGCTCGTGCGCATTCGTAGACGAGCGCACGTGCTGCTTCGATCTGCATCGCCATGTCAGCGAGCATGAATTGCACGCCCTGGAATTCAGAGATCGCTTTCTTGAATTGTTTGCGTTCCTTGGCATAGGCAATGCAGGCGTCGAGTGCGCCTTGCGCCAATCCTACGGACTGTGCGCCGATGGTCGGACGGTTGAGGTCGAGCGCGCGCATTGAAGCTCGAAAACCTTTGCCTTCGTCACCAACGAGATTCTCGGCCGGCACGCGCACGTTATCCAGGAAGATAGGCGTGTTCGGCGCACCGCGGAATCCCATCTTGCGCTCGTGGCGTCCAAACGACACGCCGGGCATCTTCTTCGGCTCGATGATGAAGGCGCTGATGCCGTCGGCACCGGGCCCATCGCCGGTCCGCGCCATCATCACGATATAATCAGCGGCGACGCCGTAGCTGCACCATTGTTTGCGGCCGTTAAGGATGTAACTGTCGCCGTCCTTGCGTGCCCTGGTATTGATCGCAGTGACATCGGAGCCGGCCTGCGGCTCTGAAATCGCGATCGCGGTCACGACACCGCCTTTGGCGATGATAGGCAGGTATTTCCTGCGTTGCTCCTCCGAACCGAAATGGAGCAGCGGCATGATGAACATGGTGTTCAGAGCGGCGATCGAAGCGCAGGCCGGGGAGACCTTGGATATCTCCTCACGAGCGATGCAGGCCATCGTCAGATTGCCGTTCGGGCCGCCATATTGCTCGGGCACCCACAACTGCATCAGCCCCATCTCGCCGAACAGTTTCACGATCTCAAGCGGAAAGCGGTCGGTCTCGTCGATCTCCGCTGCGATCGGCGCAACGTGTCTTAGGACCATCTTTCGAACATTGTCGCGGAAGGCGATCTGTTCCTCGGTAAAGCTCATAGGGGGGACTCTTTTTTGACTGGAAGGCTAAAAAGGGGCTTCCATTGAATGGGTGATCCATTTAATAATCCATCTCATGAACACCAAGTCAAGCCCTCGAAAGCCCAGCCGGCCGCGATCCGCTTCGGTCGATCGCCGCGACCGTGTTGTCGATCATCGGGTTGCCGGCGGGGCGCCGCCGCCGAAGTTTCGGCCGATTCATACCCGTCGCGCGTTCGAGGAAATCTGCGAGCGGATTCGCGAGCAACTGGCCCTCGGCATCCTCAAACCGGGCGACAAGCTGCCGCCCGAGCGAGATCTGGCGCAGCAGCTCGGCGTCAGTCGCAACGTTCTGCGCGAGGCGCTGCGCAGCCTCGAGATGGCCGGCGTTCTGCGACTGCAAAAGGGCGTCAAAGGCGGTGCCTTCATCCGGGAAGGCGATACCAGCCGCATGAATGTCGTTATGCGCGACATGCTGAGCTTGGGCACGATTTCCGTGCGGGAGTTGTCGGAGGCGAGAATCAATGTTCTCGACCTGGTAGTGCGGCTTGCTTGCACCAACGCTAGTCAAGCCGACTTCGAGGTGCTTGAGGCCAATATTGAGAGCACGGAGCTTGCAACGCGCGAGGGTCGGCTGCTGGACCGGGTCGAATGCTCGCGTGAATTCTACAAACTCCTGGCGGCATCGACTGGCAACAAGGTGATCGCGATGATCATGGACTCGGTCACCGAAATCCACATGCGTTTCGTCTATGCCAAGGTGGTCTCAAGTGGTGTGGCGATGCCGCGGCTTGCGCAGAACCGTCGACAATTCATGGCAGCATTGCGTGCGCGTGACGTCGCAGCGGCCACTCGCTCAATGCGAAGTCACCTAGCGTCCGTGCAGCGAATGTTGGAACAGGACCCGGGCGCAATGTCGCTACACGTTGCGCTGGCTGAAGTGCAGCCCGGCATGCGCCGTTAATCTGCGCTCCGAAGGCTGCATCCGATCAATCACTACAAGGGAGGTAACTGTGTCGAGATATGCCAAGTACGAGTGCCTGAAGGTCGATGTCGCGGACAAGGTCGCGACCGTAATGCTGAATCGGCCGCAGGCGCGCAATGCCATCAACCAGAAGCTGATCCGCGAATTGCGGACGATCTGGGACGATCTCGGCGACGACCATGCCGTCAATTGCGTTGTGCTGACGGGCGCAGGTGATTTCTTCAGTGTTGGCGGCGACGTCAAGGCGATGTCGGAACGTCCGGGTGGCGATGTGTTGGAAGAGGGCGAGGTGCACGATCCGATGATCAGTCGCCGTGCGGTTACCCGTCAGCTCGAGCTGGACAAGCCGATCATTGCCGCCATTAACGGCGACGCTATCGGTCTTGCCGCGACGCACGCATTGCTGAGCGACATCACTGTGATGGCCGAAGACGCCCGCATCGGCGATACCCACGTATCACGAGTGGGCCTCGTCGCGGGCGACGGCGGCACTGTGATCTGGCCGCTGCTGATCGGTATCAACAAGGCCAAGGAATACCTGATCCGCGGCACCCTCCTGAAAGGAAAGGAGGCCGAGCGGATTGGACTGGTCAATCACGTGGCTCCACGGGCAGAAGTGCTGGCGAAGGCCCGTGAGATCGCCCTTGAGCTAGCTAACGGTCCAACCTGGGCCATTCGTTGGACCAAGCTTTCGATCAATCAGATCGTCAAGGATCGCGTCAACATGCTGCTAGAAGCCTCGATGGCGCTGGAGCAGGTGACGTTCGAAACGGCAGATCACAAGGAGGCGACCACGTCGTTCAAGGAGAAGCGCAAGCCGAAATTCGGCCAGGCGTAGCGCTTCCCATGGATGCGACGGAGCTCCCGGCCGGGCACATCAGGGAAATGCTCCGAGATTCCCTTCGGGGATTTCTCGGTGAGCATTGGCGCACGGATGCCCTCAGGCGCGAAGCGTCGCCTGAGGATATTTCGGCGATCTGGCGTAAGCTCGTGGGGCAGGGCATTGGCGCGCTTGGCGCCGGTTCCGACGAGGGTGGCCTTGCCGAGATCATCGTCGCCATGGCTGAGCTTGGTAGGGCAGCCTGTCCGGCGCCGATGTGGTCGGCGGCGCTGGCCAATTTCGTACTCTCAGCTTGTCGAGCCGACGTTTCGGCTGGCTTGCTGGAACGGATGCATGCGGGATCGGCCTGCCTTGCTTTCTCATTCGGGTTGCTGGATCCTGACTCCAGTGCAGGTGCGATCCATGTTGCAAACCGAGCAGCAAGTGGTCTGCTTCGATTCGTAGAAGTTGCGGGTAGCTGCACGCACTTGCTGGTGGCGCTGGACCGATCGTCGTTTGCGCTTCTCGAGTTGGATGCACCTGGCGTCGAGCTCGAACCGACCCGCGCTTTAGGGGCGTGGGGATACTATGAGGTCCGTCTCAATGCCGCGCTGGTGACTATTCTGACACTGGAACACGACGCCGGCGACGATCTTCTGCTCCAGGCAAGACTGATGCTGACGGCCCGCGCATACGGTGCTGCCCAGCACGCCTTCGAGTTGGCGGTCGACTATGCCAAGGAGCGACGGCAGTTCGGACAGCCGATCGGAAAATTCCAGGCGATCCAGCACAAGCTTGCGAACTGTCTGATTTCTCTCGAAGGCGTGCGCCTCATGCTCGGCCATACGGCTGAGTTGCACGATGGCGGCAATAACGATTGGCAGTATTTTGCCGATTGCGTGACCGCTTTTGCCGGCAGCGCGCTAAGGCAGGTGTCGCTTGAGACGCAGCATACGTTCGGAGCGATCGGTTATGCTGAAGAGCACGAGGCGCCGTTACATTTCAAGCGGGTGCATCTCGATACGATCGCGTTAGGTGGGGCAGGATGGGCGAAACGACGGCTCGCTGGGTATCTGCTGGATAACGGCGGTGCTGCGTTGCCCCAATACGACCTCGGCCCGGCCGGCAACGCTTTGCGCGAGGAGGTGCGACTCTGGCTGGAGCAGAACTGGTCGGGAGAGCGTAAGGCTGCATTTGACAATAAGCCGTTTTCCAAACGTGAGTTCGATGCCGAGTTTGCGCACGATATCGGGAAGACTGGTTGGATCGGCCTGGGTTGGCCGAAAGCGTTCGACGGGCAGGCACGCTCGCCACTCGAACAGATCGCTTTCATGGAGACGATGGAGCACGGCGAGGCGCCTCGGATTGGAGCTGCGATCCAGGCGAACGCGTTGATGATGTTCGGTACGCCAGTGCAGCAGAAAAAATACCTGCCGGAAGTCCTTCGCGGCGAGGCAATGCATGGCATGGGGTACAGCGAACCGCAGGCAGGCTCCGATCTCGCCGCACTTCGTACCAGCGCGGTGAGGGACGGCGAACATTGGGTTATCAATGGCCAGAAGATATGGACGACGACCTGGTGGGGCAAATACATGTTCCTGGCCGCACGGACTGACAAGGATGCCAAGCCGCCGCACGCCGGGATCAGCATGTTCATCGTTCCGATGGATGCGAAGGGCATTACCGTTCGGTCGGCACCCACCATGTATGATGGCTCGTTCGCCAACATTTTTTACGATGATGTCCGCGTTCCCCTCGAAAACCTCGTTGGCGAAGTCAATGGCGGCTGGAAGGTACTGACAGGCGCACTTGCTTTCGAGCGCGGTCTGGTTGGCGGCGGCATCGTTCTAAGAGTTGCGCATGCGTTCGAGCAATTGCGCAAGCGCATTGCTGCGAGAGTGGAGGATATCCCATCGCTTGCCGATGACCCGCTCGTTCGCGATAAAATGGCAATACTGGCCTCTGAAATCGAGGTCGGACGGCAGTTGATGATGCATTGTGCAGAACTGGCTACCGACGGTGTGACGCCGCCCGAATATGGTGCCATCAGTAAAGTCTTTTCCGGCGAGTTGATGGAGCGCTTTGGCGAAGCCGCGCTCGATATTCTCGGCATGCGCGCTGCGCTTTCCGAGCAAATGGCGGGAGCGATCGACAACGGACGTTTCGAGCAGAACCTGCGTCATTCGCTTATGTGGGTCATCAGCATCGGAACCAACGAGATCCAACGAAGCCTCATTGCACAACGTGGCCTTGGGCTTCCGAAATAGGAGCGTATGAATGCCGGAGAACAAGACCGTACCGCTCGAAGGCGTTCGGGTGCTCGATTTCTCGATCATGTTAGCCGGTCCGTATTGCGCACGGCTACTCGCCGACGTGGGGGCGGAAGTGATCAAGATCGAGCCGCCTGAAGGCGACGATATGCGGCTGCGGACGCCCTTGCGCGACGGTCACAGCGCTTATTTCGGCCAGCTCAACGCGGGGAAGAAGAGCCTTGCGCTAGACCTCAAAAACGCCGAGGCGATCGCCCTGGTGCGCCGGCTGGTTGCGGAGGCAGATATTCTGGTTGAGAATTTTCGCCCCGGCGTCATGGATCGCCTCGGTCTCGGATACGAGGCATTGCGCGAGATCAATCCACGGCTGATTTACTGTTCGATCTCTGGCTATGGGCAATCCGGTACTGACGCCGAGCGCGCGGCCTACGCGATGATCGTGCATGCCGAAAGTGGCTTCGATCGTTCGCTGATGCGCTATGCCGACGACAGGGATCGACCGGCGGCTGGAGCGATCTTCGTAGCCGACGTGCTTGGTGGTATTTTCGGTTATTCCGCCATTCAGACCGCGTTGGTGCAGCGCTCGCGCACCGGCAAGGGCCAGCGTATCGATGTCGCGTTGATGGACTGCATGTTGAACCTGCTTGTCTACGAATTACAGGAGGCGCAGTTTCCGATCCGTTCATCGCGCCCGACTTACGGTCCGGTGCGAGCGCGGGACGGCGACCTGCTGATCGCACCGGTGACTGCGCGCAACTTCGCTGCGCTTTGCGAGGTGACCGGCCAGGATGAACTCGCCAACGATCCGCGTTTCAATGCCCTTCCTGCGCGGGGTGCGAACTGGACGGCAATGATGCAGGTCGTCGAAAAATGGACGGGACGCCATAGCGTGGACGAATGCATCGCGGCGCTGGACGCTGCCGGTGTTCCCTGTGCGCGATATCGCGATCCTGGCGCAGCTTTGACCGACCCGCATCTTGTCGCGCGCGGCTCGTTCTCGTCTATCGCTGACGGTGCCGGTGAATTTGTTGGCGTGAATGCGCCCTGGAAAATGTCAGATGCCGAGACGCCGATCGGGCGCGACATTCCCTCCATCGGAGCGCATCGAGAGGAGGTGCTGTCGCGCATGCTCGAACTCTCGCCCGACGAGATTACCGCTCTTGCCAATATGGGTGCCTTTGGAGCGCCGAGAGGAGAGCGGGAGGAGAAGCAGAAAGCAAGAGGCTGATCCGGATAATTCCATGACGCCAAACCCGCATTCATGAAGATGGGGACGTCGCACCACAGGAGGGAGTGAAATGCTCGACTTGGCACTGGACGACGCAATCGCCAACCACAAAACCTATGGTAACATCGAACTGCAGCACAAGCTGTTCGCACGATTGCGTCGCGAGGATCCGATCCACTGGACCGAACCGGTGGGCTATCGTCCGTTTTGGACGATCTCCAAATATCCTGACATCGTCGAGATCGAGCGTCAGCCTGACCTCTTCATCAACGCACCGCGCACCAAGCTTCTCAGTACCGAGTTTGAAAGCAAGGTCAGGGAAGCCATGAATGGTCGGCCCATGCTGGTCCGGGCGCTCCCCCAGATGGACAACCCTGATCACTCAAAATATCAAAAACTGACGCACGGCTGGTTTCAGCCGCGCCAACTCCGTAACTTGTCTGATCGTATCGAGGCTCTTGCCAGGGAAAGTGTGGATCGGCTGGTTGCGCTCGGCGGGGAGTGCGACTTCTACAACGACATCGCGATCTACTATCCGTTACGGGTCCTGATGACGATCCTGGGCCTTCCGCAGGAAGACGAGCCGCGCCTGTTGAAGATTACCCAAGCCTATTTTGGCGGCGGCGATCCGGACATGCAGCAGGGCTCCGATCTGATTGATGCGACGCTCGCCTATGTCGAGTATTTCAGAGATGTCGCCAAGGAACGTCGACAAAATCCCAAGGACGATGTCGCAACCGTTATCGCGACCTCGCAAATTGACGGCAGGCCGATCGAAGATTTCGAGGCATATTCCTATTATGTAGCACTGGCGAGCGCTGGGCATGACACGACCAGTGCGACGATCGCGGGTGGCTTGCTGGCATTGATCGAGAATCGCAAGGCGATGGAACGCCTGCAGCGCGAGCCGGAATTGATATCGGCCGCGGCGGAGGAAATGGTGCGCTGGGTATCGCCGGTCAAGCATTTCTTCCGCACCGCGGCAGCGGATTACGAAATCCGTGGCAAGAAAATCAAGTCGGGCGATAGCCTTTTCATCAGCTATCCCTCCGGGAATCGAGATGAGGAAGCCTTCGATCGCCCGTTCGAGTTTATGCCTGACCGTTCGCCCAACCGTCATCTTGGATTTGGTTTTGGTATCCACGCTTGTATCGGCCGTCACCTTGCCAAGGCCGAGATCGTGGCGTTCTTCCGCGAGTTTCTCAAACGAGTTGAAATGATCGAACTCGCGGACAAGCCGGCTTGGACCGAAACCTCATTTCTGGGCGGGGTGAAGCGGTTGCCGGTGCGATATCGGATGCGGTCGGACTGATATTATGCGGTAGTGTGCGCCTAGTCGTCCGATGTTGATGAAACGTCAGTTGGCGCTGCCTTTGCGATCGCCAGCATACATTTGAGAAAATGCGCGCGATCTTCCTTTGCGAGCGGCGCAAGCAGAAGGTCTTGCAGTCTGGCGGCCGCCGGGATCACCTTCAGGAGAGCGGTCTCGCCTTTGGCCGTGATCTGGACCTGGATAGAGCGCCGGTCTTCGGCGTTTGCTTTTTTTGAAATCAGCTTGCGCGCCGCCATTCGCTTCAGCATTTCGCTCAAAGTGTTGCGGTCAGAACTGATCCGTTCTGCAAGGACGGATGGGGTGAGGGGCCCTTGTTGATACAGCGCCATGAGCACGCCGAATTGCCGTGGCGTGATATCGTTCTGGCGGGTCAGATTCTGGTAGAGCACATCATAACGTGCATCTAGCAGCCGGAGCAAAAATCCGATGCCGCCCTCGAGTTGCCAATTGTGCGCGATTTCGGCTGCCGAATGATCCTTCATCTCTTTGCGCGCTGACATCCTCGTGACCGGCCTGAATTCTTGCCCATCTGGCTGGGAAATAGCCAATAGCCGTTAGCAGCTTGGCCGTTGTCCCTCAACCCCGAGCGGCTGGATCAAAGCTGAATATCGCGATTCCGAGCGAGCTGACGGAATCTGCTCTTGCACGTTTGCCGTAAATGTAATACGTATACGTACTATAAAATATGGCCGGACCCGAAACGGCCGTCCAGGGAGGTTTGCTTGCACCTGCTCGAACTGCTGGCGATTCCTTATCTGCTTGAAGCTGAGGCCGTCGAAACCGAGTCCGGCAAATGGCTGCTGCGTCTGGCCTACCCGGAATTGCCAGGCTGTATCGCGGAAGGTTCAACTTTGGAGGATGTACTCGGGGAGCTTGAGCGCCGCCGCGTCGAGATCATCGTGAGTCTCGTGGAGGCGGGCGGGGAACCCCCAGTTCCGCGCAAGGCACTTGCCACGTCCGATCCGCTTTGGACCGTCAAGGATCTCGGGCTTTCCGGCCGAGTGACCGCTCTCCTGGAAAACTCAACCAAGTAGTTCTTTTGAGTGGAGGAAGCTCATGCTCTCGCATGAAGACAATGAAAGATTGGTGAGGGTCGGGAAGGGCACGCCCCTCGGAGAACTCTTTCGTCTCTACTGGATACCCTTCCTGCCTTCCAGGGATCTGACGAGCGACGGGCAACCAAAACGCATCCGGCTTCTGGGCGAAGACCTCGTAGCTTTCAGGGATACCGAAGGCCGCGTTGGCCTCGTCGATCAGGCATGCCCGCACCGCGGCGCTCCACTCGTTTTCGGCCGGAACGAGGATTGCGGACTAAGATGCGTCTATCACGGCTGGAAGTTTGATGTGACCGGTGCGGTGACGGATATGCCGGCCGAGCCGGTCCGCAGCCGTCTTAAGGAGCGCGTGCGGATCAAGGCTTATCCGTGCAAGGAACGCAACGGGATGATCTGGACTTATATGGGGCCGGCCATCGCCGATCTTCCGCCATTGCCGAACGTGGAATGGAATCTGGTGCCGCCCGAGCAGGTGCATGTGTCGGTGCGGGTTCAGGAATGCAACTGGCTGCAAGCCGTGGAGGGCGAAATCGACTCCGCACACGCGCCCTTGCTGCATGGTCGGCTTGATGCTCAAGGGACGACCAGCGCGTGGATTCAGAAGCGCGATCTCCGTCCAACGTTTGAGTGTATCAAGCAAGATTTCGGCATGAGCATCGCCGCTCGCCGGAATTATGATGCAAACACACTGTATTGGCGCGTCAATCAGTTCATCCTGCCATTCTATACGCTGGTCCCGCCATTGTCGCCGTTCCCGGACCTAAGCGGGCACGCCTGGGTGCCGATCGATGACGAGAACACGCTCTGCATCATGTTTTCGTATCATCCGTCTCAACCACTATTGCCGAAGACGCGTCAGATCTTCGAAGAAGGGCACAATGGCCGCGAGAGCGGACATGCCAGCCGTCATTCATTGGTCGAGCATCCGGTGACGGTCCCCTACGGAGGTTATTGGACGAAATACAATCCGCAGAACGGATTTCAGTTCGACTACAAAGCCCAGGAGACGACCTGGTTCTCGGGACTGCCGGGACTGTGGGTGCAGGATGGCGCTTGCCAGAGCGGCGTCTCGCCGATCTTCGATCGCACGAAAGAGAACCTATGTTCGAGTGATACCGGCATCGCGATGACAAGGCGGTTCATTCTTGAGGCTCTTGGCGCTTACCGGGATTACGGGACCAAGCCCAGGGGCGTAACGGATCCCGATGTTTTCATGGTCCGAGCCGTGTCGTTACGGTTGCCACCGGAAGAGTCGTGGGTCGAGGCAGGTGCGCCGTTCATGCGGGCGCAGTTGGGTGCCGATTTTGGGTACGAGCTGTGAGTTGCAACAATGCTTGATCTGGCCAACCGGGATCTCGGCACATCCAGCGTCAAGCACACCGAAACCGCTATTGCCGCGGGAGAGGGCGTCTCCATGGCCGAGAATACCCTGAAGGTTCGGGTCAAACGCATCAGCTACGAAGTCGATAAGATCAACTCATATGAGCTGGTCGCGCCGGATGCCGCCGAACTCCCGGCTTTCACTGCGGGCGGACATATCGATCTGCATTTGCCGAATGGCATGATCCGCAGCTACTCGCTGGTAAACGACCAGCGCGAGCGGCGTCGTTACGTCATTGCCGTGAACAAGGAGGTTGGAGGCCGGGGCGGCTCCAGCTTCATTCACGATAATCTTCGGGTAGGTGACGTCATCGCAGTCTCACGCCCGCGCAACAACTTCGCACTTTGTGAACAGGCAGAGCATTCGGTCCTAATTGCAGGCGGAATCGGTATCACGCCCTTGTTGTCGATGGCCCGTCGTCTCCACGAACTCGGACGTTCCTGGGAGCTGCACTACGCCGTAAGGACGCGGTCTGCCGCCGCGTTTCTCGACGATCTCGACGCGCTTCGATCAGACGTCGACTTGAACCACTACATCGATCCGGACGACGAGCGACCAGGAAGAATGTTCGATCTCCCGGCAATCATCAAAAGAGCGGCGGTACAAGCGCATCTATATTGTTGTGGTCCTTTGCCGATGTTGGAGTCGTTCGAATCTGCGACGGCCGATCGCTCCACCGATCACGTGCATATGGAATACTTCAAGGCGAAAGAAGCGCCGGCGGTTGAAGGCAGCTTTGAGGTAAAACTCGCGCGCAGCAATCGCACGATCACGGTCGATGCCGGCAAGACGATCCTGGATGCACTGCTCGATGCCGGAATAACGGCAAACTACGCGTGTACCGAGGGAGTTTGTGGAACCTGCGAGACGCGCGTGATCGAAGGAATTCCGGATCACCGGGATCAATTCCTGAGCAAGGAAGAGCAGGCAGCAAACGACACTATCATGATTTGCTGTTCAGGCTCGAAATCGCAAACGCTCGTTCTGGATATCTAAACAATCAATGCATAATCAGTGGATGGAAACACGTGAGAACTTTGCAGCATATCCTTGGAATATCTCTTCTTGTTTTGACGACCTGTTCGGTCGCGTTTGCGGATGGGCCGCGCACAATGAAGATCGGAGTCCTCAATGACGCTTCCGGCCCTTATTCGGATAATGCCGGTGGAGGCTCTGTTACGGCGGCGAAAATGGCGGCCGAGGATTTTATGCAGAAATATCCCGGCTTTAAGGTCGAGATCATCTCCGCCGATCATCAGAACAAGGCCGACGTCGGCGCCGCGATTGCGCGCCGATGGATCGATCAAGAGAAAGTGGACGCGGTCGCCGATGTACCGAATTCGGCCGTCGGTCTTGCCGTCAATGAAGTTGTTCGAGGTACCAAGGCAGCTCTGATCGCGTCGAGCGCCGCCTCGTCCGATCTCACCGGAAAGCATTGTTCCCCGAACACAATCCAATGGACGTTCGATACCTGGGCGGCTTCTCACACCATCGGTGATTATCTCGTCCATCATGGCGGCAAGAAGTGGTACTTTATCGCGACTGACAATGCTCTTGGTAAATCGATGGTTCATGACGGAACATCGGTGATCAAGGCCAGCGGTGGAACCGTTCTCGGATCGGTCAACGTGCCGATCAACACTGCGGACTATGCTTCATTCATCCTGCAGGCGGATGGTTCGGGTGCCGATGTAATCGCATTCGCAACGGCCGGCGGCGATACGGTGAACTTGATCAAACAGTCAGCCGAATTTGGTCTCAGGCAAAACGGGCGCACTTTTGCAGCCCTGCTGACGACAACGAACGACGTTGAAGCGAGCGGACTCGCCGTCGGACAAGGGCTCATCATCGTTCAGCCTTTCTATTGGGACTTGAACGACAAGAGCCGTTCCTGGTCCGCGCGATTTAGTGAACGTCAGCATGGTCAATCGCCGACGGCATTTCACGCCGGTGTCTATTCATCCGTTCTTGCGTATCTGAATGCAGCACTTGCTGCAGGAACCAACGACGCGCCAGCAATTATTCGAAAGCTGAAAGAGAAGCCGATCGAGGACGATCTGTTTGGACCTGTCGTCGTGCGTCCGGATGGTCGTGCCATTCACAACATGTACATCCTCAAGGTGAAGGCGCCGCCTGCCTCGAAGAGCAAATGGGACCTGCTGGAGCAAGTCGGGGTCTTGAGCGGACCCGAAGCATTCCGGCCACTTGCCGATGGGGGATGCGCCTTGGTCGAACAATCCAAGAGCGATTGAATGAAGAAGGCGCGTTCCAGAATGTAGCGGCGACTTTCCAATTTTGTGAGCACGAGCCTCGAAATCGAACGGACACCAAATGTTTGACCAGCTTGAAGCGGATTTCCCGGAATATACGCCGCGTCAATCCCACGCGCCGAGGGCCCTCGAGGGCGTTCGCGTAGTGGACTTTTCGCATTTCATCGCTGGACCGTTTGCAACGATGGTCCTGGCCGATATGGGTGCGGAAGTCATTAAGGTCGAGGCGCCCGATCGCGGCGATGATCTCCGTCGCTACCCGCCGGTCAATGCGGAGCTCAAACAGGGGGCGCCATTTCTTTGGACCAATCGCAACAAGCGCAGCGTTGCAATCGATCTCAAGTCGTCGCGAGGCATCGAGGTTGCGCGTGAGCTGATAGCGCATGCCGACGTGGTGGTCGAAAATTTCTCCACCGGTGTCATGCCGCGGTTTGGACTCGACTACGAGAGTTGTCGCAAGATCAAGCCCGAGATCGTTTACTGCTCGGTGTCCGCTTACGGGCGTGACGGCGCGTTCGCCGACCGGCTCGGTTTCGATCCGATTGCCCAGGTTGAAAGCGGATTCGTATCCATGAATGGCTATGCTGACCGCGAGGGCGTTCGCGCCCTGTCGCCAGTCATGGACATCAGCACGGCGATGATGGCTTGCAATGCGATTCTCGGTGCTTTGGTCGCCCGTGAACGTAGCGGTATCGGTCAAGCTATTGAAGTGTCCTTGTTCGATAATGCTGTGCTTATGACCGGCTATGCCACGATGCAACACCTGTTCAGTGGTGCCAACCCTCAGCGGGGCGGCAACACGAGTCCGGACACCTGTCCATCGGGCGTGTTTCAGGCCAAGGATTGCGCGTTCTATATCAACTGCGGAAACGACAAGATTTTCCAACGATTGATGTCGCAGGTGATTGATCGCCCGGATCTCGCGGTGGCCGAGATTTATGCTTCGGGACCCGATCGAATCCAGAGGCGGGACGAATTGTTCGCGATTCTGGGAGAAACCTTCGCAAAACAGACCTGGTCGCATTGGCAATCGCGCATGCGGGCGTCAGGTGTTCCGTGCGGACAGGTACGCACCGTCGGCGAAGCCATCCGGTCGCCTGAAGCGCGAGAGCGTAAACTCGTGACCCGCATTCCGCACGAACAGGTGGGGTGGGTGCCGAACGTAGCGCTGCCAATCCGCTATTCGCGTACGCCGGTCGTCGATCCCGTTGCGGCTCCTGCGGTCGGGCAACACACCGACATCATTTTACGCGAACTGCTTGGTTATGACGATGAGCGGATGGCGGATCTTGCCAAGGCGGGAACGTTTGGGGTGTTAAAGCCATCGCCTGAAAAGTGAATCCGTCATGAGGCGCACGGAAATTCAACGTACGCTCCGAGGTCGTGTCGCCGTTATCGGAATCGGCGAGACCGAATACTATCGTCATGGCGCATCCCCCGATCCGGAATTCAAACTTGCATTGAAAGCTATCCTGGCAGCTTGCGAAGATGCTGGGCTCGATCCGCGCGAAATCGATGGGTTTTCCTCCTACAGCGACGATCGCAGCGAGGCCTCGCGGCTGGCCGCGGCCCTTGGTACACACCGGCTGCGTACCGCCACGATGCAATGGGGCGGAGGCGGCGGGGGATGTTGCGCAGCGGTGGCCAACGCGGCGGCCTCTATCGTTGCGGGTCTCGCCGATTGCGTGGTCGTGTTCCGCTCGCTGGCGCAGGGACAGTACGGCCGGTTCGGGCAGACCGCAGGTATCGACACTATTTCCGGCGAGAAGGCGTACCTGATGCCTTACGGCGTGCTCGCGCCGCCGCAACGCTTTGCGATGCGCGTGCAGCGCTACATGTATGAGCATGGCGTGCGACAGGAAGCGCTACGCGCGATTGCGCTTGCGTCCTATCACCATGCGCAATCGAACTCCCGTGCGGTCATGCACGGTAAGCCGCTGGACGCGGCAAAGTATGACGCGTCGCGCTGGATTGCAGAGCCCTTCCACCTTTACGATTGCTGCATGGAAAATGATGGCGCCGCCGCGCTTGTTCTGGTGGCTGAGGAACGAGCCGCGGATTTCAGGCAGAAGCCGGTTTATGTGCTTGGGGCGGCCATGGGATCGGGATATCGCGGGGGCGCCATCCCGCACAATTCGCCGCGCTATGCGAGTGCCAATTTCGATACCGTCGCGCCGGATCTCTATCGGATGGCGGGACTTGGACCATCCGATATTGGCTCGGTTCAAAGCTATGAGAATTTCACCGGGGGCGTTGTGATGGCGCTGGCGGAACATGGCTTCTTCAGGCCGGAGGAAGCCAATGATTTTCTTACGCTCGAAAATCTCATCGCGCCCTCCGGCCGACTTCCGCTCAATACCAGCGGCGGCAATCTCGCCGAATGCTACATGCACGGTTTTGAACTTGTGCTCGAAGCCGTGCGTCAGGTACGCGGCACCTCGACGAGCCAGGTGAAGCGAAACGATGTGGCGATGGTTATCGGCGGTCCCATGGTCACACCAGCCAGCAACCTTCTTCTCGGCTCGGAGGCGATGTTATGAATGGGCGAGCGGGTTGTCTTCCTGCAGGTCTGCCAATTCCCGTGGCGGAGCCCGATGACTTGTCGGCGCCGTACTGGACGGGCCTTCGTGAAGGGCGGTTGCTCGTCCAGCGATGCGCCCACTGTGAGACATGGCAGTTCGGTCCGGAGTGGCTTTGTCATCGATGCCACGCCTTCGACCCTCAATGGACGGAAGTCGAACCTCGAGGCCGCATTTTCAGTTGGGAGCGCGTCTGGCATCCGGCTCACGCTGCCCTTCAGGCGCATGGACCGTACATAGCTGTACTTGTTCAGTTGCCACATGCCGGCAACGTCCGGATGGTAGGCAACTTGCTGGGGGATCCCGCGCAGTCCGTTGAAATTGACATTGCAGTTGAAGGGGTCTTTGAACACCATCCGGATAGCGATCCGCCATACTCATTGCTGCAATGGCGCATCGTTCGTTTGTGACGATGTAGGCCATTGTAACGTGGCGAATTAGCCCCGTGAGCAGTTGCACTCAGCCGTTTCGTATGGGACGTTCTTTCACTCCGCAGCAATTGGCGACGGACTGTTACCAGCAATCATGTGATCGACGATCCGCCGCATCTTTTGTGGCGCGGCATCGATAGCGAGGCGGATACGCTTTGCATCGGGGCGCGCGCGTTCGACGCGGTCGATCTCCTCAAGAATATCCTTGTCTTCGTTGAAGGCTACACGGAAGTCGTCGTGGAGCCGTTGATCGACATTAAGATCATCTAGCGCGAAGTTGCGTACGTGCAGCCAGTGGTCGATGCAGTGATGTTCGTCCACGGGTGTAATGAAATGACAAGCGAAGATGCGCATTCCATCGTCGCGCTGATCGGGATCAATCGCAAGTGCCGCATCCGAACTGCCAAAGTCGATCACTGCGATGCAAGGCGCCGTGTAGTGGTAATAATGCCAACGGTCGACCGGACCTTTGAAGTTACCGTATTTTGCAAATAGCGGAATTGCAGGCGAATTGCGGATCCAGCGCCAAACCACCACTCGATCGTCGCTAGCAGTGTGCTCGACCGGGATATCTTCGCTGGCTGCGCTACCGAGGGTGGAGAGGTGAACAAAGCTGACATGGGCTGGATCGCAGAGATTGTCCGCCAGATTGAGATAATTTGCGTCGATGCTCAGAGCGTCTCCTTCAGCAGAATGCCATTGCTTTGAATGGTACTGTGGCAAGTCGTAGATTTGCCCGGTGTCCGCGCGAGCCGGATCGCCAGGCCAGATCCAGACAAGACCCATACGTTCGCGTAGCGGATAGGATGTGACTTTCGCGCTGGCGGGTATCTGTGGTTGGCCTGGGACGCGGATACATCGGCCGTCGCTGCCGAAGGTCATCCCGTGATATCCGCATTGAATGGCATCGTCCTTGAGTTTGCCAAGGGAAAGCGGAGCGAGGCGATGCGGACAGACGTCATCCATCGCCACTGGTTGCCCGGCCTCGGTGCGATAAACCACGAGGTCGATTCCGAGCACTTTATGTCGTGACAACTTGCGCTCGACATTGCGGGACCAGGTTAATGGATACCAGGCATTAGAGGGCGCATTGGAAAGCATAAGCAACCTCCTTTAAAAGTTGCGCGGCTAGTGGGCGCGCCGTTTGGCGACTACGGCATCGCTCGCTTGAAAGTCCGCGCCGTCCACATATCGCCAATCGGTCATGACGCCGTGCCCATCTTTGACGGCAAGATGGCCAAGATAAACCCCGAGTGTAGATTGATGATCCTGAGCGCGGAATGTGATCGGTCCGACCGGGGTATCGGTTATCTTCAATCCCTCGGTGGCTTTGATCAGTTGTTCGGTATCGACGCCTTTTGCGGTTTCGATCGCCTTTGCCAGCACCAACGTGTTGATGTAACCGATCAAGGCACCGATATTCGGCGGCTCCTTGTATCGCTCCATATATGCCTTCAGAAATGCTTCATGTTCCGGCGTCTTGATCGCGTCCCACGGATAGCCGGTAACCAACCAACCGGCCGGCGCTTCGTCCTTGAGCGGCGCAAGATATTCGGGTTCGCCGGTCATAAGACTGACGACGGTACAGCCCGCAAAGGCGTTTCGGGTGGTACTTTCGCGCACCAGCTTTGCGAGGTCCGAGCCGAAGGTGACATTGAAGATCGCGTCCGGTTTGGCCGCTGCAACGGCTTGAACTACGGCACCGGCGTCGATCTTGCCGAGTGGCGGCCATTGTTCGTCGACGAACTCGACATCGGGGCGCAGCTGTTTCATTTCGCTTTTGAAACTGGCGACTGCCGACTGGCCCAGTTCGTAATTGGGCGCGATTGTCGCCCAGCGCTTGGCTGGCAGTTTGGCGGCTTCTTTCGCGAGGATCGCGGTCTGGGTGAAAGTGCTGGGCCGCAGCCGGAATGTGTAACGATTGCCCTTTTCCCAGATGATGGCGTCGGTGAGGGGTTGCGACGCCATGAAATAGATTTTCTTCTGTTTGGCGAAGTCCGCTAGTGCAAGTCCTACATGCGAGAGGATGCCGCCGGTAAGTAAATCGACTTTCTCAGAGTCAACCAGCTGGACGGCCTGCGTGATTGCAACGTCCGGTTTGCCTGCATCGTCACGGGCGATAATCTCAAGCTTCCGGCCCAGGACGCCGCCCTTGGCATTGATCTGATCTCGCGCGAGTTCCCAACCTTGCCGATAGCCCTTGGTTCCGATGGGCAGTGCGGAATAACTCGATATGTCGCCGATACGAATGGGAGGAGGGTCCGCCCATGCAGGGATTAAGCCCCCAAGCAGCAACGCCAACACAACGGCAGTCGTCCTGTATCGAAGCAAGATGGCCTCCCTGCAAGCGTTCGGAACGATCCTTCATCAATGTATGTAGTACTTACTACATAGCTCATCCGCATTGATCGCCTGAGTCAAGGCAAAAAAGGCGGACGTCGCTGCCAAAATATGGGACACAGTCTCACGGCCGAAACGACTGCAGAACAAGCAAACGAACATTTCATGAGCAAGAGCAACGCTGTCCCAGCAACTTCCTCCCAACGGCGTGGCCAGAAGCCGGCCGCCAAGGCTTCTCCAAAGCGCACAGCCGGAAGCAGTGCCGCGGCATTCTTCAAGGAAGGCGACAAGGTAGGGTCGTCGGGCGGTGTAAAATCAAGGACAGGTCAGAGCCGTCGCGCGCCGGAAGACACTCGGATGGCACTGCTTAACGCCGCAGTCACCGAGTTCGCTCGCGAGGGTTATGGTGGAGCGCGCGTCGATCGCATCAGTAAGGCGGCTAAAAGTAACGACCGCATGCTGTATTACTATTTCCAGAGCAAGGAGAAACTATTCAATCAGGTGATCGAGCATTGTTATGAGAGGCTTGTTGCAAGTGAAGAGGCTCTGGTACTGGACTTGTCGCAACCTCGAACGGCGCTGGCGAACCTCGTCGCATTCAACTGGGCATACTACTGGGAGCATCCTGAACTACTCAGCATCCTGGCATCGGAAAACCTGTTTAAAGGCCGGCATATCAAAAACAGGATTCGCCGCGCTTTTGCTTCCTCTCAGTTTGCTATGCTCGAACGCATTCTAAAGAGCGGCATTGAGGATAAAGTCTTCAGGTCGGATTGCGATACTTTCCTGGTCTATATGTCGATCCTGTCGCTCACCTATTTCTATCGTTCCAATCTCTATACTTTGTCGAACTATATGCAGATAAATCTTGCCGATCTGAACCGGCGCGATTGCTGGCTTGTTCATGTGCAAAATATGATCGACGACTTGGTTCGGTGGCACGATCCAAAGCGCTCCGGTAGTTGAACGTCAGCTTAACTGGTCGATCGGCGAGGGTTAAATCCGGAAGCTCCCGCCACGTGGGCCTTCCGTCGACGGATAAGCGTCGAGCGGAGCATTGAAGTCGTTAGCTTTGCTAGGCGTGTGCAGACCAAATGCTCATCCCATCCATAACCCCGCCGTGCTGTTTTTCCGCCGCGGTGAGTGCCTCGCTTGACATTCTGAGTTAACAGTAACATTGTTACTGCAAATAAGTAATGATATTAGTGGAGGACTGAATGCGCCTTGGCATCGCAGAGATTGATAGCCGTCGAATCTTGATCGCCCAGCGCGGCGGGGATGTCGTTGCAGTGCAGGATTCCGCCATTCCGGTCGATCCGCTAGCGATTCTGCTCGATCCGAAATTGAAGACCAGAGCCGATGCCGCGATTGCTGCGGCGAAGCCAGTCGAGGCAGCCGCCCTGCGTTATGCCCTTCCGATGGCGTCGATCGGCAAGATCATTTGCGTTGGCCTGAACTATGCGGACCACGCGGCCGAGAGTCCCTACGATAAGCCAGCTTTTCCGGTGTTCTTCCTTCGCACGGAAACCGGACTGATCGGGCATAATGCTCCAATCGTCCGTCCGTTGGTGTCTGAGCATCTCGACTTTGAGGCTGAGATGGTGGCGGTGATCGGCAAGGGCGGTCGCCGCATATCGATGGATAATGCGCTCGATCACGTGATTGCGTATTCGCTGTTTAACGATGGCTCCATTCGTGATTGGCAGTTCAAGGGACCGCAATGGACGCTCGGCAAGAACTTCGATGATACCGGGCCGTTTGGGCCGTTCTTGGTATCGGCGGACGAGGTGCCCCTAGGGGGCAAAGGGCTTCGTATCACCACACGTTTGAACGGCAAGGTAGTTCAGGACGCCAACACTGACGATCTGTTGTTTCATATTCCAGAGCTGATCGCGCGCGTATCCGAAGCGATGACGCTCAATTCCGGTGATATTCTTGTCACCGGTACGCCCGCCGGTGTGGGATTCGCGCGCAAGCCGCCGCTGTTCATGAAAGCGGGCGACGTCTGCGAAGTCGAGGTGCAGGGCATCGGCGTTCTGCGTAATCCGATTGTCGATGAAGTCCGGGCCTGACGGCAATGGCGCGAGGGCAATTACGCATAGCGGCCGACGTCGGCGGGACATTCACCGACGTTGCGGTGTTTGATGAAGTGTCTGGCGAGATTCGTCTCGGAAAGACGTTGACGACGCCGGCAAGCCTGATCGAGGGCATGAGCCATGGCGTCAGCAAAACCAAAGCGAGTTTCGCGGACGCTAGACTGTTTCTTCACGGCACGACAGTCGCCATTAACGCACTGCTGGAGCGTAAGGGTGCGAAGACGGCCCTTGTTACTACCAAAGGCTTTCGCGACATCTATGAAATCGGCCGCATCAACCGGCCCGAGGCCTATAATCTGTTCTTCCGCAAGCATCGCCCGCTGATCGAGCGCGCGCTGCGTATCGAAGTGGACGAACGAATGGATGCGGCGGGTGAAATACTGCGTCCGCTCAACGATTCCGAACTGGAGGCCGTTGCGCAACGGCTGGCGGATGAGGGCGTCGAGGCGGTTGCGATCCTGTTCCTGCATTCCTACCGCAACCCGGATCACGAAATCCGGGCGCGCGACGTACTTAAGCGTCTGTTGCCGCACGCCTTTGTCACCGCGTCGCATGAGCTGAGCCAAGAATACCGTGAATTCGAACGGACGTCGACGGTGGCCGCCAATGCCTATGTCGGCCCGCGCGTGACCCAGTATCTGTCCGAGGCCGATCGTGTCCTGGAAAAGGTCGGCTTCGACGGGAAATTCCTCATCGTACAGTCCACTGGAGGACTCTACGATGCATCGCAAGCGAGCCGCGAATGCATCCGCATGCTCGAATCCGGGCCTGCTGCAGGCGTTATCGGAACGCGTGAGCTATGTGCGGAGATGGGACTGAGCAGCGCCATCGCGTTCGACATGGGAGGCACTACCGCAAAGGCTGGCGTTATTCTCGATGGTGTGGAACTGACTGCGAACCAGGTGATGATCGGCGGCTATGCTGAGGGCTTGCCGGTTCAGATTCCAATGATCGACATCGAGGAAGTCGGCACCGGCGGTGGTTCGATCGCGTGGGTCGCGCACGGCCAGTCGTTGCGCGTAGGTCCGGAAAGCGCAGGCGCCGCGCCTGGGCCGGTTTGCTACGGCAACGGCGGCACGGAGCCGACCGTGACCGATGCCAACCTGCTGCTTGGCCGGCTCGCGCCGGACCTGTTTCTTGGCGGCGAGATGCAACTCGACGTCGAAGGCGCTAGCCGTGCGATGTCGGAGCGTATTGCCGAGCCGCTTGGTTTGACCGTGGCCGAAGCGGCTGACGGTATCGTGCGCATCGCGGTCACGCAGATGGCGAATGTTGTGAAACGGGTTACGACCGCGCGCGGTCTTGACGCCCGGAGTTTCGCCATGGTCGCCTATGGTGGGGCTGGTCCGCTGCACGCCGTGCTGGTGGCGCGCGAACTTCAAATTCCGCGAGTGATCATTCCGAACGCGCCAGGCCATTTCTCGGCCTATGGCATGATGGTCAGCGATCTACGCCGCGATTTCGTGCGGACGTTCTTCTCGCGTTTAGCTGAGGCGCCGTTCGAGGCCTTCGATTCGATCTTCGATGAAATGGAAAGCCGGGGACGCAGCGAAATCGAGGATGCGGCACCCGGCCGGCTCGATGTCGCCGTCAAATACGCCGTCGACATGCGCTATGTCGGGCAAGAACATGCGGTGACGGTGGAAATCCCCGGGGCAGCATTCAAGACAAGGGATGTCGGTGCGATCAAGGCTGCCTTCGATATTGTGCACGCTCAACGCTATGGTTACGCGTCCGACGACGAACTGGCCGAAATCGTCAGTCTCCGCCTGTCGGTCATCGGCGTTATTGCAAAGCCGCAGCCGGCGCACCTCGATGCAGCCGCACAGGAATTGGCGGATGCCGCTTTGATCGGCGTGCGGCCGGTGGAATTCGGCGTACTCGGCGGGTGTCTCGATACACCCATTTACGACCGTGCAAAGCTGTTGAGCGGTCATCGCATTGCCGGTCCCGCGCTGATCCAGGAATACGCATCCATCACCGTCTTGCCGCCGGGCGATCGTCTCGTCGTCGACCGCTTAGGCAATCTCGATATCTCGATCGAGGCATGAACATGACCACCAATCGACAGACGCCGGATCCGGTCACTACTGAAATCATCCGCAATGGATTCATCGCTGCCACAGAGGAGATGAAGACCAACTTGATGCGGACGGCCTACAACATGATCATCTACGAAGCGCTCGACTTCACTGTCGGGCTCTTCGACAGGCACGGCAATACGGTGTCGATCGGTCTCGGCCTGCCGATGTTCATCCGTGGCATGAGCGAAACCATCAAGGCGAAGCTCCGTCATTTTGGCGTTGACGGAATTCAGCCGGGCGACGTTTTGCTGACCAACGACGCCTACATCACCGGAAGTCATCTCAATCATATGACTTTTTCGGTGCCGATTTTCGACGGACGCCATCTGGTAGGGTTCTCGGCGTGCATGGCCCATTGGCAGGATATCGGCGGCACGCTCGATGGCATGACTACGGACATCTATTCCGAGGGATTGCAGGTGCCGATCGTCAAGGCTTGGCGCGCGGGTGTGCCCAACGAGGATATTCTCTCGGTCATTCGGATGAATGTCCGTTTGCCGGAACGAGCAATGGGTGACCTGAAAGCGCAGGTCGCTGCCGTGCGCACGGGCGAGAAACGCTTTCTGGAACTGATTGGAAAGTACGGCCGTCCTGCCGTGGAAGGTGCAATCGAAGCGATCTTCGATCACGCCGAGGCGGTGTCACGCGAGAGCGTCAGCCAGATTCCCGATGGCTTCTATGAAGCAGAATCGTTCATGGACGACGATGGGGTGGATTCCGGTCGGCGAATTCCGATCCGCGTCAAAGTCAGCGTTGCCGGCGATCGGATGACGATCGATCTTACCGACGTTAGTGTCCAGGTGAAGGGCTTTTACAACTCCGGCGAAACGGCGGGTCTCTCTGCTGCGCAAGTGGCATTCAAGTGCCTCACCGCCGGCCTCGAACTACCCGTGAATGATGGCGCTTTCCGCAATCTTGAAATCATCCTGCCGTCCGGCCGGGTGGTGAGTGCCGAGCGGCCCGCTCCGATGCGCTGGTGGATGACCTATCCGATGACGATCGTCGATACGATCTTCAAGGCGCTGGCGCCGGCCGTGCCGACGCGGGTGATCGCGGCCCATCACGCCGATCTGGTCATCGCGTCGATTAACGGCCGGCAACCACACGACAACAAACTGTATCTCTATCTTGGCGGACTGATCGGGGGTGGCTGGGGCGCCAAGCACGGCGAGGATGGCATGAACGCCACGGTCGCTATCAATGACGGTGATACGCACAATGGTCCGAGCGAACAAGTCGAGGCTAAATATCCGCTAATCGTCGAACGCTATACTCTCCGTGAGAATTCTGGCGGCGCCGGAAAATTCCGCGGTGGCCTCGGAACCGAACAGGTGGTGCGCGCCCGGCACGACATCATGTTCAATGCTCAGATCGAACGCGTGGATTGCAGGCCATGGGGTCTGTTCGGCGGTCTCAGCGCGTTGGGCAATGAGGTGCGCCTTGAGCGTGGCGGAATCGAGGAGCGCTTCCCGACCGGCAAGGTGCTTTCCCAGAAGATTGAACCGGGCGACGCCTACACCGTTTGCTCTGGTGGCGGCGGCGGCTTTGGAAATCCGCTGGACCGAAAGCTCGACGATCTTTCGAACGACGTCCGGCAAGGCTACGTTTCCGCCGAGGCGGCCCGCGAGTTCTATGGCGCTGTTTTCGACGCTGCTGGCCGAATCGACCGCGATGCCACTGCGTCGCGCCGGGCTGATATGCGGCGACGAGGTCTGCCGAAAGACCAGCCTTTCGCAACCGAAGATCATTCCAGTTGGGGTGGTTGCCCTTACTGCACTAGACTGCTTCAGCCGCACCCCGAAGCACAAGCGATGGCCGGAGAGGCGGCCGCCGCTGGCATAAGCCGTTGGCGATGTTGCTAATGGAGAATTTTTCGATGGCGCGTGCCCCTATCGGATCCCGACGTCTACCCGCGAAACCCGTCGAAACGACGGTTCTTGCGGTGGAGCGGGCGTTGCAGTTGATCGAGCTGCTCGCGGGAGCCGCCGATGGACTTAGTCTGGCGGAAATCTCACGGGAGCTGACGGTCAACAAGGCGATTGCCGTGCGCTTGTTGGAGACGCTTGAACACGCCGGCTATATCTGGCGCAACGACGTTGCACAGCGTTATCACCTGACGTATCGCGTCAGCAACCTCGGTCTGCGTCAATTGCAGCAGTCGGGCTTGCTCGGGCAGTGCACCAGCATTCTCGAAGATCTGGCCGAGCGCACCGGTGAACTGGTGCGTCTGTCCATTGTTGAAAACGGTGAGCGGATCACCTGGGTCTACGCGGTGGTCGGAACCCGCCGCTCGTTGCGCATCGATCCGAATTTCAACTTCGAAGTCAGTCTCCATTCGCACGCGACCGGCAAAGCGTGGCTGATGACGCTCCCCGAGAAGCGCGTGCTCCAACTGCTCAAGCGTGACGGGATGTCGTCGCTGACCAAGCATACGCGGACTGACTTGAAAGCTTTGCTGGGTGAGCTCGACACAGCCCGGCGGCGCGGCTTCGCGGCGACCTTCGAAGAAAATGAAATTGGTGTGATGGCGGTTGCCGCTCCTGTCGTCGCGGCTCGTCTGTCTGGAACGCGGGAATGTGTCGGGGTCGTTTCCGTCGCTGCGCCGACCAATCGCATGACGCGCGCCGATATCGAAGCATGCGGACCGCTGGCGGCGGAAGCGGCCTCAAGGTTGGCGCTGATGTGGCCGCTCGATGAGCGCGTCAGTTTTCCGAACGTGCAGAGAATCGGCTGAGTTAAAGGAAGAACCCAAATGGCACGACATCGCGACTATGTTCCTCACGGCGTAATCCCGGCAATTCTGCTGCCATTCCACGAAGATTTTTCGATCGACGAGGCGAGCTTTCGCAGTCATTTGCGGGACATCGCTGCTGTCGAGGGGCTGTCCGCGGTCACGGTGAACGCGCATTCGACGGAAGTGGCCTCCTGCACCACCGATGAACAGAGTCGGGTGATGGAAATCACCGGCGAGGAGATTGGTGCGAAGCTTCCGATCGTTCATGGCATATGGGCAGACGGCAGCCTGGAAGCAGCACGAATCGCAAAGCGTGCCGAGGCCAGTGGCGCGTCCGCGCTTCTTGTGTTCCCGCCGGCGCCGTTCACGCACGGACAGACGGCGGATATGGCGGTTGCCCATTTCAAAACCATAGCTGACGCGACCGATCTGCCGCTCATCATTTTCCAGTATCCGCTGGCCACCGGGCAGGGCTATCCGGCTGCGACGTTGACCCGGCTCTGCGACGAAGTGCTTTCGATTCGCGCCATCAAGGACTGGACACAAGTCGTTCAACAGCATGAAAACCAGGTGCGGATGCTGCAATCGCGCGCCCGTCCGGTGAATGTGTTGTCCACCAATAGTGCGTGGCTGTTGAGCTCGCTTGTGCTCGGCTGCAATGGATTGCTATCGGGGAGCGGGAGCGTAATTGCCGATCTGCAGGCACAGCTCTATCGGGCCGTGCAGGCAAACGATCTCGCTGAAGCGCGCCGCATCAACGACCGCATTCATCCGATGGCCAGCATGTTCTACAGCGATCCGTTTGTCGACATGCACAACCGCATGAAAGAAGCGCTGGTCCTGCTGGGACGGCTGCCGCGGGCGGTTGTTCGGCCACCGCTGGTAAAGATCAGCGAGGGCGAAATCGGGCGCATCCGCGAAGCGCTCGTCAAGGCAGGCCTGCTGGATGCTGCAGGAAAGCGAATCGCAGCCTGAGCTGCGGGCGCAGAAGACTTTTGAACTGACATCAAGATCAGACCAGAGACGTAACATAAAAATCATAGAGGGAGATTTAGATGGACTCGTATTGGAAGACGCTGGCCGTCACGGCGACGGCCAGCGCCACACTGTTGGCTGCGGCCAACATCAGCGCGGCGCAAGACAAGCCGCCGGTGAAGATCGGATTCGTTACTGAATTGACCGGACCGTGGAGTTTCTTCGGAACGAGCTGCGTTGCTGGCTTGAAATTCGGCGAAGAGCAGATCAACTCTCCCGGCAAACGGAAGATCGAATTCGTCATTACCGACAACCAGACCAGCCCGGCGCAATCTGTCGCAGCATCCCGCAGTCTCGACGTGCAGGACAAGGTGTTGGCTCTGAGTGGCCCGACCAGTTCGGATACCGGCCTTGCCGTCTACGGTTACGCCGAACAGAACAAGGTGCCGTTCGTAGTGCCGGTGGCGGCGTTTCCGCAACTCACCAAACCAGGCAGCCGCTATACTTTCCGTCTTGAGCCGAACGCGGCTGGCTGGGGCTATGCTATCGCGAAGTTCGTCGAAAAACAGAAGCCGGGCGGGAAGATCGCGATGATCTATTCCGATTACGCGCTGATGCGCGCGATCACCGCTGGTCTCAAGTATCAGGCGCCGCTGTCCAAGCTGCAAATCGTTGCGGACATTGCTTTCCCGCAGGGCTCCAATGATGCCACCGTTCAGGCCGCGCAGGTTCTTGCGGCACAGCCGGACTACGTAGTCGTCATCGGCGCCGGTGGCTTCGACAATACGATCACCAACCAGTTGCTCGATATCGGGATCAAGCCACAGCAATTGATCCATCCGTTCGGCATCACGACCCAGGTCATGAACTGGGGCAAGCGAAGCGTCGGCTCGTATTACGGAACCTTCTTCGATTCCAACTTGGATTCGCTGACGCCGGAAGGGAAGACCTTCGTCAAGGATTTCATCGCCAAGTACGGCCGGCCACCATCCTACGGCGAGAACTTCTGTTTCGTGACGGCGCACGTGATCCGAGAAGCGCTCGATAAAAATCCGGAAGCCGCAGACGATCGCGAGAAATTTCGCGATGCGATGTCGAAGCTGAAGACTAAAGAGACCACATCCGATATTCCGATCGAGTTCGACAAAAACGGCGCGCGTAAGGAATACATCTACTTCATGCAGATGACGGATGTTGAAGCGAAATCCTACAAAGCCAAGCAGGCGTTCTACGCCGAGTGGGATCCCGAAGTGATCCCGGTCTACACATTGGTCAAGTAAACGCTTCCGGTCGCCGGACTGGTTCCGGCGACCGTTGTCTCGAGGAGTGCTCCCTTGTCCAACGCAAACTGGATCCTGTTTCTGTCGACGCTGTCGACTGGGCTGATCCTCGGGTCGATCTTTTCGCTGGTCGCTGCCGGCGTCACCATCGTCTATGGCAGCATCTGGATGCCGAATGCCGCCAATGGACAGTTCTTTCTGCTCGCAGCGCTGTTCGGATGGACGTTGACGGTGAGCTGGGGCATCCACCCGGCGATTGCCGCGATCCTCGTGATCGGAGTCAGCGTGCCGCTGTCCTATCTGCTCGAAGTTCTGCTGATCAAGCGATTCTATGACGTCCCGAACCGCAATATTTCCTATTTCGTGCTGAGTCTTGGCATTACGCAGATTCTCGCAGGAGTTTTCTCACTGACCTATGGGCAATGGAGCGACCAATTCCAGCTGCCGCCGCTGATTACGGGAATTACCTTTATTGGTCCGTTCCCGATCGCCAATAACAGGCTCGCCGTCCTGGCATTAGCCATCGCGATCCTTGCCGGTCTGTTTCTGTTGCTGCGCTTTCACAGGTATGGCCGCGCGTTGCGTGCCGTATTCCAGAATCGCGATGCGGCTGCATTGCGGGGCGTGAACGTCAAGGCGAGTTACAGCATGTCGTTTGCGCTCGGGAATGCCGTGATTTTTGCGGGCGGTATCCTGTTCGCACTTGCCTACAGTTTCGATCTCACCGTCGCCTGGACCATGGCGATCACGGCGTTCGCGATCATGATTATTGGAGGGCCAGGGTCCGTGCTCGGTGCGGTTGTCATCGGCATGGTGTTCGGATTCACCCAGGCCATCGTGAGCGTGGTGGCAAGCCCCACGATCGCGGCTTTCTCCTATCTCGGAGCGATGCTTGTGATCCTTCTTTTCAAGCCTTCAGGGTTGTTCGCGAAATGACGGATTCCTCGAGCACGACATCGCTATCGAGCGATTGGAAAAAGATCGCGGGACCGCTCGGCGCGTTCACCATCTTGGCTTTCGCGATACCCGCGCTTCTGTCTGGTAACCGGTATCTGGCTTTTGTGGCGGGCATCACGCTGATTCATATCGTGTGGACGTCAGGGATGAACCTGCTGTACGGCTACACGGGCCTGATGCCGCTGATGTTCGCAGGCATCGCCGGCATCAGCGCCTATTTCGCTGTGGACCTCACTGCCAGCGGCTGGTCGTTCTGGGTTGCGCTGCCGGTGGGTGCCTTGGCGGCATCGATTGCAGGAACTATTCTCGGCCTACCGTCGCTGCGGTTGAAGGGGTTTTACTTCACCCTTTGTTCGTTGGTGATCCAGACCGTCATTACGCTCGGGTTCGTTTACTTTGCGAACCTGACCAACGGCGACACCGGCATTTCCCAGATTCCGTTGCCCGCCGCGCCTGGAAGCGGCACAATTTCTGCGCCGGCATTTGATCTCATTCTCGCGGCCGCAGCGGTGATCGGCGTCGTCGTACTGATCGCGATTACGCGCTCGGCGCTTGGAAAGCGCCTGATTGCCATCCGCGAAGATGACGAACTTGCGGAGATGCTCGGCATCAACGTCACGCGCTACAAGATGACGGCATTCTTCATCGGCTCGCTGTTCGCCGGAGTCGGTGGCGCGCTCTATGCGCCCTATATCGGATTCATCTCACCGCGCTCCTTCGACGTGCTGATCAGCATGAATATCTGGCTGATGGTTGCGTTCGGTGGCCGTGGCACGATCTGGGGACCGGTCGCAGGCGCTGTCATTCTGGTGCCGCTCTCGTTCCTGCTTCAGGAATATTACACTGTAAAAGATGTGATCTACGGATTGCTGATCATCGCGGTCATTGTCCTTATGCCTGGCGGTATTGCCAGCGGATTGAAGCGCACGACGCGTGCAACGGAGCCGGTCGCGGCCGGCGCCGCCGAGCAGCGAGGTGCGAAATGACGAATGTTCTTCTCGAAGCTCGTGGTGTCTCAAAGCGATTTGGCGGTGTTGTAGCGCTGAAGGGAATCGACCTCGTTCAGCATCAGGGCGAAACACTCGGCATGATCGGTCCCAATGGATCCGGCAAGACCACCTTCGTGAATCTGATTTCCGGTCATTTGAAAGGCAATAGCGGTTCCATCAGATTCGACGGCAGATCGATAGAAGGGCGAAATCCTTACCAAATCGCCCAAGCCGGTCTGACCCGAACCTATCAGGCGGTTCGTGTATTCGGCGAATTAACGGTGCGCGAGAATGTTGGCACCGCGCTCGTTGATGCGCCGAGCGCACTTGGGCAGGACGGCGTTCGAGAACTAGCCGACTGGCTGCGGATCGGACATCGATTCGATGCTCGCGCTGGCGGATTGACGTTGCTCGAACAGCGCCAGGTCGAACTTCTAATGCGGCTGGTGCAACGGCCGAAGCTCATCATGCTGGATGAGCCCGTCGGCGGCCTGTCGTCGGTAGAAGTCCGAGTCATGATCGCAATTCTTGCGGAGCTCAAATCGCGTTGCACGATCTTCGTGATCGAGCACACGATGAAGGTGATCCGCGAGCTTGCCGACAAGGTTGTCGTTCTTCTGGCTGGAGAGAAACTGGCCGAGGGGCCACCTGCGGACATCCTTGCCGACCAGCGCGTCATCGATCGTTATCTGGGAAATATCGATGCTTGAGATTGCGAACCTGACCGTCCGTTACGGTGCATTCCTTGCGGTCGATCAGCTCACCATGAATGTGGCGCCGGGAGAAATCGTCGGCGTGGTCGGTCCTAATGGTGCCGGAAAGTCATCCATCGTCAAGTCGGTCGGCGGGCTGGTCAAGCCCAAGGCTGGTTCGATCATGTTCGATGGACGCGATCTGCTGACGGTACCGACGCATGAGCGCATCAACCTTGGGCTTTCCATCGTGCCGGAAGGGCGCGGCCTGTTTCCGCGCATGTCCGTGGAGGAGAACCTGATCATCGGTGGTGATCCGCTGCGGGACAAGGCGCGTTCTGCGCGGAATATCGAGCGCTGCTTTGAGCTGTTTCCGATCCTCAAGGAGCGACGCTGGCAGGCCGCCGGAACACTCTCCGGCGGCCAGCAGCAGATGGTTGCGGTGTCCATGGGGCTGATGTCCGATCCGCGACTCCTCGTGCTCGACGAGCCTTCTCTCGGGCTTGCGCCGATCGTGATCGGCGAGATTGGTGCTGCGTTGCGGACGCTGGGAAAGACCGGACTGACGGTCGCGCTATTCGAGCAGAACGCCAAGCTGACCTGCAACGTCGCAGACCGGATTTATATTTTGGCCAGCGGATGTGTGCAGCATCACGACAGGGCCGAGGATCTGATGAAAAATCCGGAGATTCTCGATCATTTGATGTGAGGCCGCCGGCCGAGTAACAATCCTTCCGCGATCGGATTCAAGAAAGACAAAGAAAAGGAAAGCCATGCAAATCGGGGTCGCTGGTTTGGGCCGTATGGGGCGAGCGATCGCCAAGCGATTGATCGATGTCGGGCATGACGTCATGGTCTGGAATAGAACGCCAGGCAGGGGCGATGCGTTGATCGAGGCGGGCGCGGTGGCCGCGGCAAGCCCACGGGAGCTTGCGCAACGCGCCGAAGTTATCCTGACAATTCTGACTGATGCCGCAGCGATTGCGGACGTCTATGAGGGCAGCGCAGGCCTTCTGGAAGGCGAGGTCGCCGGTAAATTGTTCATTGAGATGAGCACGGTACAGCCCAAGACCGAGATTGCGTTGTCCGAAAGAGTTGTCGCAAAGAGTGCATCATTCCTGGAATGTCCGGTGGGTGGGACAGTCGGCCCCGCACTGAACGGAAAGCTTCTCGGTCTTGCCGGTGGCTTGAAAGAGGATTTTGCACGGGCCAAGCCCATCCTCGATCAACTGTGCCGCCGCGTCGATCTTGCCGGCCCGATTGGGTCGGGAGCCAGCATGAAACTCGCCATTAATCTTCCGCTGGCGGTGTTCTGGCAGAGTTTTGGGGAAGCATTCTCGCTCTGTCGTCATCTCAATCTCGATAGAGACTTCCTGGTTGAATTATTCGCCGAAACATCAGGTGCGCCCAATGTTCTTCGCGCGCGCGGCGGAGCCGTCGCGTTGGCGCTGCAATCGAAAGACCCAGGATCGGCGACCTTCGATTGCGACTCGGTTCGTAAGGATCTCAGGACGATGGTGGCGGAAGCCAAATCGCGCGGCTTCGATCTGCCGGTGGCGGAGAGAACTCTGGCTGTTTACGATCAGGCCAGCTGCGAAGGGTGGGGAAACAAGGATTGCGTGGAGTTGCCGGCGTTCTGGTCAAGCCATCACGCCTCCTGATTTAAAAAGCGGACAACAAGTATGCAGCGCATTCCTACTATCGATGCTCACCATCACATCTGGCGCTTCCAGGATTTGACCTGGCTGTCCGGCCCGCAGGTCCCTCGCATTTTCGGGCCTTACGATCCCATCCGCCGCGACTATCCGATGGAAGAGTTTCGTGCAGACATTGCCGGGTCTGACGTCGTCAAGTCGGTCTATGTGCAGACCAACTGGCCGGCCGGGCAAAGTTACGACGAAGCAACGTGGGTGCAATCCGTCGCCGACGCTACAGGATGGCCGCATGCCAACGTCGCGCATGCGGATCTGGCCGATGAAGACGTAGGCGCTTTGATCATGCGCCTAGCTGATCTGCCGCTCACGCGCGGGATCAGGCAGCAGCTTCATTGGCACGAAAATCCACAATACCGGTTTGCGCCCCGACCCGACGTGATGAATGACGGGGCATGGCGTCGCGGCCTTTCGCACCTTGCCAAATACAATCTGGTCTTCGAGATTCAATTGTTTGCAAGCCAGATGCATGACGGTGCTGCGTTGGCGCGGGCGTTTCCCGATACTGTGTTTGTGCTTGAACATGCCGGCATGCATGAGGATATGTCCGAGGCCGGCTGGAAGCTCTGGCGCAGCGGCATGAAGGAGCTCGCGGCTGAGCCAAACATGAACGTCAAGCTCTCGGGTCTCGGGACGTTTGTGCACGCATGCCGAAGCGATGTAATGGATTCCGTAATCAAGGAAACCGTTGATATTTTTGGCGCAGGACGATGCCTGTATGGCAGCAACTTCCCGATCGAAAAACTCTGGACCGACTATGCAACGCTTTACCGGACGTTCCGATCCGCGATTGCGCACCTCGCCGAGAGCGAGCAGACAGCCATTCTGCACGATAACGCGAGCCGACTTTATCGAATCTGACGTAGATCAGTGTTTGTGACTCCATGGTGCCGCCCCTCGAGCGTGTGACGTTCGAGTGCTGCCGGTACTTGCGACCGTCATTTGGCGTTTCATGGCCCAAGCATCGCACTCATCGTCAGCTTCGGCACGCACGGGCGAGCCACTGAATTGAACCCCGACAGATGGGAGTCCATTTTGCGATACTGAATGTCGCTTAGTCGGCACGTCAATTTTCCCCGGTTTGATAGCTTTGGAGAAAATAAATCAGAGCGGGGAGGACAGAATGACGACAGAATCTATTGGTGCTTCTTATTCGGGGGCGAATCCCGTTCACGCCGGCAATGTGCGGTCGGTCATTTTCGGAGCAGGGATAGGCAACGTTCTGGAGTGGTATGATTTCGCTTCTTACGCCATTTTCGCTCCATTTTTTGCCCATCAGTTTTTTAGCTCAACCGATCGAACGGCTGCGCTGCTCTCGACCCTGGCCATCTTCGCGGTAGGATTTCTGCTACGCCCGCTTGGCGGTCTCTATTTCGGTTGGCTCGCCGACCGCAGGGGGCGACGTTATGCGATGGTGGTTTCCATGACGGTGACCGCCGCCGGTTGTTTGGTTATCGGTCTCTCGCCCACCCATTCAGCGATTGGAATTCTTGCGCCGGTCCTGCTTGTTGCGGGCAGGTTGGCCCAAGGCTTCGGTCTTGGGGGCGAGATCGGCGCTTCGTATACGTTTCTGGTTGAGAGTGCTCCGCCGGATCGTCGTGGTCTATGGTCCAGCTCAATGTTTATTGCATTGATCATGGGCTCACTGCTCGCAACAATCGTTGCTCTCGTGCTCAACGCAGTGCTGCCGGCTGGGGCCATAGAGTCCTATGCGTGGCGGGTTCCGTTTCTTCTCGGTGCACTTCTGGGCATCTATGCGATCTTCCTTCGGAAGGGGCTGGAGGAGCCGGAAGCCTTCAAGATCGCGGCAACCAACAATGGTGATGTTCGCCAGTCAACCTGGGGCTCAATCTACGAAAACAGATCTGCAGTGTTTACGGTCATCGGCTTAACCGCAGGCCCCACCGTCAGCTACAACACATGGGTTTCCGGAGCGACGTCGTACTCGATCAATTTCAAGCACATGGAAGCGAATGGCGCGCTGTGGGCACTTTTCATAGCCTGTGTGGTTTACATCGTCGTTCAGCCGTTCTGGGGCATGTTGTCCGACCGCATCGGACGAAAGCCGAATTTGTTTATTGGAGCCGGGCTGGGCATGCTTCTGGCGTATCCGATGATAAACCTCATTCAGGGCATGTTTTGGCAACTGGCTGTTGCCATGTCCGTCTCGATGTTCGTACTTGCAGCGTGGACATCGATCGCGCCGGCTGTCTATGCCGAACTCTTTCCGACGCGGATCCGTGCGACAGGGACCGCGATCCCATATTCGTTCGCGGTCGCACTCTTCGGTGGCACCGCGCCATATCTCCAGAATTGGCTTGCGAGCTTGGATAGAATGGATATCTTTTCCGGCTATCTTGCGCTGCTGAATCTGCTGACCGTGGTCACGATATTATTCATGCCTGAAACCCGCGGTCGTCCGCTTACGTAACCTAACGTTGGGGGCGTACGCTACCGTGGTCAGCGATTTACCAAGGGATATGCCGTTATGCCCATTTCGACATTGAGCGCGGCTACCATTGCTTCTTGGGAGGCTGAGACCGGTCCCGCTCCCATCCATGGCCTCGGCCTTGAACTGGAATCTGGCGGGATGATTGAAACGCACCGTCACGATCGCGGTCAGATCATGACTGCCCCGGCCGGGGTGGTCACAGTGAGGATCGGCGGTCGTTCGTTCGTGGTTGCCGGAAAGAAAGGCGTATGGATTCCAGAGGGCGCACCGCACGAGGTCCTGGCGTCGACTGAAGTTAAGTTGCGAAACCTGCAGATATCGAGAATGCTCGCGCCGGATTTGCCGAAGTCTAGTTGCCCGATCAGTGTTTCGCCTCTTTTCAACGAACTTCTGGGAAGCGCTGTGCAAGGTAAACAATGGTTCGCGACCGGTAGCCGTGAGGCCAAGATCGTCGATCTGCTGGTTCTGGAATTCAGCCCCGCTGATGATCTTGTATTTTCCGTTCCAGAGCCTCGAGATGCGCGTTTGAAAAAGATATCCGCGGCTCTGCAAAAGAACCCATCGGATAGCCGGTCTCTTTCGGAATGGGCTGACATTGCCGGCGGCTGCACTCGCACGCTCGAACGACTATTCCGGAAAGAGACAGGAATCACCTTCGCTCAATGGCGACGTCAACTCCGAATTCAAAACGCCATTGTGCGCTTGCATCTAGGACAATCGGTAACGTCCGTTGCTTATGATGCGGGATACGAGAATACCAGCTCGTTTATCGAGATGTTTCGCCGCGTGACCGGACGAACACCCGGCCAATTTCTCGATGCGTAAATCCAGCGAGCGGCTGCGGGTCAGGTCGGCCTCACTGGGTTGTTCAGATAAATTTCCTGGATGGAGCGTTTGAGTGTTTTTCCCGCCGCGTTGCGTGGAAAATCCTCAAAGACCACGAGGTCGGCAATTCGTTGAAACTTGGCGCCGACATTCTGGTTGATCCAGATCTTGAGTTCTTCGATCGGCGCTCGCGTCGCATGATCCGGATTGAGAACGACGGCTGCGATGGGAGTTTCTCCCCATTTTTCATGCGGTATTCCGAAAACCGCAGCCTCCTGAATGGCCGGGTGCCTGACGATAACTTCCTCGATGTCGCGCGGATAAACGCTGACACCGCCCGACTTGATCATGTCCTTCTTTCTGTCGGAGAGATACAGAAATCCCTCTTCGTCGACATAGCCGACATCGCCCGAATGCAACCATCCGTCCATCATGGCTTTGCTTGTCAGATCCGGACGCCGATAATATCCTTCCATCATGATCGGCCCGCGGCCGACGATCTCGCCGATCGTGTTAGGCGGAACATCATCGCCGGCAGCATCCACGATACGCATTTCGAAGAAAGGAGGAGGTGTTCCCACCGACGCCAATTTTGACCCGGCGGCGGTTTTATCGAGGATTGTCATGAAGCCTTCCGCCAGTCCGTACATTTCATAGAATCGCTCACCGAGAACGCTCAGCAGACGTTGCTTGTGAGACAGATGCAGTGTGGCGCCGAGTGAAATGAGAGCTTCCAGCGAAGCCAACCGAGTGGGATGAAATGAGGGACAATCCAGCAATGCGAGAATTTGAGACGGCACCATAACCATATGGGTCACCTTCTCTCGTTCGATGGTATTCAGGATTTCTTCGGGGTCGAATGCTTCGTGCAGTACATACTTGCTGCCAAGAAAGAAGCTGGGTAGCAGCGTCATGAACGCACCGTTGAAAACCAGCGAGCCAGTGTGAAGGGAGATGCTCTCGGGCGTCATTCTCCATGCCGAGGCATATAGCGTACAATACATCGATCTCGCGTAATGACTGAGAACGATACCTTTAGGCTCGCCAGTCGTTCCGCTGCTGTAGACGATCATCAGTGGGGCGGAGGAGGCGACATCGCATAAAGGTGGTTCTGCGGAGGATGCGCCGGAAACGAACTGATTATAAGTTTGGTGATCGTCCAGACTGCCGCCGACGACAATCCTGTTCGTAGCTGCCAGATTGGGATTGTGAGGACCGGATTGTTGCAGTCCCTCAGCCGCCTCGGGTGAGAGCAGGGCGAGAACGGAATCTGAATGATTGAGGAGCCCCTTGAGTGCGATTCCATTCAGCAACGGGCTCAGTGGGACGGCGACTGCTCCGATCTTGGCGGTTGCCCAGTACAAATCCAGCATTTCGAGGCAGTTCTGCGTGACGCATGCGATCTTGTCGCCCTGCTTTATGCCTCGTTCCAGCATCGCATTGGCCAGCCGATTCACCCGTTGATTGAAGTCGGAAAACGAAAGCCGTTGCTCGCCGACGACGACCGCAATGCGGTGCGGGTTGAAGCTGGCATGATTGATGAGAATGCGAGCTAAGTTCATGGGACCCTCTTTGGCGCTAGTTGCGTAAAGTGTTCCAGAAAGCTCGTTGGGATTCTCAACCGTAACCGTCAACCGGTACGGCGTAACGGACACCGGTTGTTTGCCGTGTTTGCCGCAGCTTTTGTCGTCCTCGCCTCAGGCGTGAACTGAACGGCAGGCTATCGTCCTTCACATGACCAATGCATCTGCTCAATCGTCTGACCGTTACAAGCTATTTGGCTCAATCGGGTCTCCTTACGCGCTAAAGCTGAGATCGCTGATGCGGTATAAGCGGCTTCCGTTCGACTGGATGCCGGCTACGCTCGACTGGATACCGGATGATCTCCCACATCCGCCTCTCTGCGCGGCAGCGAACCGGAAATTGGATGGACTGACGCCCCGCGTCGTGCCGGCGGTGTATTTCCCGGATGACGGATCGATCAGGAATGAATCGACGACCATCGCCTATCTTCTCGACGAGAGACATGCGGATCGGCCCGCTGTGCCACGCGATCCGGCCGTCGCGTTCTGCTCTCATCTTCTGGAAGATATGGCGGACGAGTGGCTGGTGAAAATCGCGTTTCTTTATAGGTGGGGACATGAAGAGGACGCAGCTTTCAAAAGCCGGATCGTGACCGGAGAATTTCTCGGTGGGTACTATTCTCGAGCGGTTCTCGATAAAGCTGCGAAGCACTTTGCTTCCCGACAGCAATCACGCATGCGGCTTGTCGGAGCGACTGCTGAAAATGCCGCAATGATCATGATGAGTTTCGATCGACTGCTCAAGGCAATGGACCGTTTGCCGGACAATTCGACATTCATTTTCGGTGCGTCTCCAACGCTTGCCGATTTCGGCTTCTATGGGCAACTCCAGTCACTTGCGACCGACCCGACGCCCTGGGTTTCCATGCGTGGGGCGGCGCCAGGTGTCTTTCCCTATCTACAACTTCTCGAGGATTCGTCGGGGATCGAGACTCAGGAGTTGAGTCTCCTCGATATAGGTGCAGCAACCGTTGATCTGCTTCGAATCGTGGTGGATATTTATCTTCCATATCTTCGCGCCAATGAACGGGCACTCGCAGAAAATGAGCCATCGTTTGCGTTTAAAGTAGACGGGCTGCGCTATGTTCAGGAACCCTTCAAATATCATGCGAAGTGTTATCGCGTACTACGGGAAAAATTTAGTGCCCTCGACCCAGGTGCGCGTTCACAAGTTGAAACTGTTCTAGGCAGTACTGAATTCCTGTTGTCCTGATAGGCCTGAAAGAAACGCAGATATGATCGATCTTTACTACTGGCCCACGCCGAACGGGTGCAAGGTCACCATTTTGCTTCACGAGCTGGATGTACCTTACAGGCTGATACCGCTGGATATCGGTCGAGGCGATCAGTTCGAGCGGGAATTTGCGAAGATCAGTCCGAACAGGCGCATGCCTGCGATCGTCGATTTCGGTCCAACCGACGGCGGCGATCCGATCGCTATTTTTGAGTCAGGCGCGATCCTGATGTATCTCGCTGAAAAGTACGATCGCTTTCTGCCGACATCCGAACGCTATCGATATGATGTTCTCCAGTGGCTCATGTGGCAAATGGGCGGCTTGGGTCCAATGTGTGGCCAAGCCCATCATTTCCGGCAATACGTCAATACGCCCGTTCCTTATGCCTCCGAGAGATACACCAACGAAGTCAACCGTCTTTACGGAGTGTTGGATTCTCGTTTGGCGGATCGCGAGTACATTGCTGGAGAATATTCCATTGTGGATATGGCCTGTTGGCCCTGGATCAAACCTTACAAAGGGCAGGGCCAGAATCTCGACGATTTCGCGTATCTGAAACGCTGGTTTCTGACAATAAACAAGCGGCCGAAGGTGCGGGAGGGTTGGAACGTGGGACGCGAATGGCTGAACGGTGGTCCCGTCGTCACAGAGCAATCTAAGGCTATTCTCTTTGGCCAGACGGCTGTGCGAGATTAGTCCCGTTGGCCACGAGCAGCGATCAAATGAATTTGGCCTGTTGCTCGTCGTGAACCTAAGCGACGTCGATCGCTTGTTCTCGATGGACGTGAGTACCATGACACGAAGCGTCGTAGCTGAAGTGCTCATATTGGCGCATTTAAAGACGTCGCGTGCTTGGAGAAACCGCAGATACGCCTGTGGCGTGACGCATCCCTCCCATCAAGAGCGACATCGCCATTTACCTTTCGAGCAGCTTGGCAGCGGACGGGGCTGAGGCTCGGTGGTGGTCGTGCTCACGACCTGGATGTCGATGTCAATCGACAGCGCTTTCCCATAGTGCATTTTGCATGATCCTGCACATACCATGGTACGCAGCAAGACCGGCCGAGCTGGGAATTATGTAGTCCGGGACGTGTTGGGCTCGGATTAGAGCGGCTGATTAGCCGTGTTCATATCAGGCTGGAGCTGGCCCGCCCGCCCATCCATTGATTCGATGCAAACTGGACCCTGGCGGGGTTAAAATGCTAAGCTAAAATGCTAATAAGAATGCTCCAGGAAGGTATGCTTCCAATGCTTCTTAGACGCTGGTTTATTGTTGCTGCGTCGGCGTTGCCGCTGATCCCAACGGGATTTGCCATATTGTTTTTCTTGGCAACGACATCGCCGGCTGCAGCTGTATCCGCAATCTGTGAGGACGTGGCCGATGTCACGGTCCTGCCTTCGCCTGTCGCGCCATGGAAAGGCGCGCCGTTGCGCGTCATGGCTGTTTCAGAAAAACCGATCGAGATTGAGCTCTCACTAGTGGCGCCTGATGGTAGTCGCACAGTCACATCGTCGGACCGGCACGGAGGCGGTCCCTATTCGTGGTTCGCCGAGGTTGCAACGCCCGCTGCGGGCACATGGCACGCGACACTGGCATTCGAACACGCTTCCGCGGGCTGTGACCCGATCACGCGCGACATTGTCGTGACCGCCGGCAAGCCTGCGCCAACTGCGACACCGTCGGGACGGATCTGGCAAGTACGTGGTAGCTGGAATAGAACGACGGAATCCTTGTTCTCGGCGTGGATCGAAAAACTCTTCGATGCCCCGCCTGATCAGGATTTGTCTTGGAAGGTGTGGCATGAGGTGCTACGAGACCAGTCGCGCAATTTCCTGTTCAACTATCTGGGGCGCGGCGAGGACAGGATGACAACGGCGCTGCGCCCCGATTGCGCTGACTTCGTCTATTTCCTGCGCGCTTACTTCGCTTTCAAAATGGGATTGCCGTTCGGCTATTCGAATTGCTCGCGCGGCACCGCCGGCAAGGCGCCCAAATGCTATCATTGGTTTGACATCGAGCATCTCGAAGCCACACGTCCAGCGCCGCCCTCCCAACAAAACGTCGCATCGACACCAGCCGCCGCTGCTTCTTCCGCCCAGGCTCCAGGCATTCGAGGGTTGTTTTCCCGGTCGCAATCGATCGCCGCGCCCGTAAATCCTCCAGCAAACTCGCCAGCACCGCGGCCGAAGCGCCCGGCATCGTTCGCGGAATATTTGCGTAATGTTGGCGACGTCGTCCACAGCGGGACGGTGCGAGTGGCGGCAAGCGATGACAACACCGATTTTTATAGCGTCCCACTCACACAAAAAGCGTTACGACCGGGGACCGTGTACGCCGACCCTTACGGTCATGTGCTGATGCTGGTGCATCGCGTGCCGGAGTTGAATGGAACTCCGGGCGTTTTTCTGGCGGTCGACGCCGAGCCTGATGGGTCGATCACGCGCAAACGATTCTGGCGCGGTAATTTCCTGTTCGTGCATAATCCCGCGCTCGGCAGCCCCGGCTTCAAACACTTCCGGCCGATCGTCGGAAATAAAAATGGCTCGCTGCGGCGGCTCACCAATACCGAAATAAGCAAGAATTCGCAGTACGGTGACTTTTCGCTCGAACAGTCGCAACTGAGCGCCGAGGATTTTTACGATCGGATGGACGACGTGATGTCGCCAGAGCCACTCGATCCGGTGCGCGCAATGACTGATGCGATTACCAGCCTCGACGAACAGGTGAAAACGCGCGTCACTTCGGTCGAGAATGGGCGAAAATATCAGAACAAGCAGGCTGGCATTACGGCGATGCCGAACGGCCCATCGATCTTCGAGACCACCGGCCCTTGGGAGGATTACTCTACCCCGGCACGCGATTTTCGGCTTCTAATTGCGATCGACGTGGTGCGGAACTTTCCTGATCGTTTTGTACGGAGATCGAACCGGTACGCTACGCGAGAAGGCATGAGCGTTGAGGACGTGAAACGCGAATTACAGAGTGTACTCGCATCTGAACTAGCCTCGCACAAGTTGTCGTATACTCGCAGCGATGGCTCTCAATGGACGCTGTCTCTTCAGAACATCATTGAACGGGCAGGCGATTTTGAGATGGCGTACAATCCGAACGATTGCGTGGAGCTACGTTGGGGCGCCCCGGAAAACAGTGAGGAAGCGGCGACGTGCAAGCGACATGCGCCGCGCGCGCAGCGCGCCAAGATGTCGTCGGAATACCGCACCTGGTTTCACGAGCGACACTGGCCCACGCATTCCTAGCTGGCCGAATATATTACAGGGAATCTCTGCTCAGCGGACCTGATCCGACCCAGACTGTTGATCATTTTTATAACTGCGCCGGTTCCCATGTGTGCTGTGTATCCGTACGTCGTAGCTATGCTGCCGAATGAAAGCGCGCTTCACGAGCGCGAATGATCGATGCGTCGATCGTGCAGACTGTCGTGCCTGAACGTATGCCGTAACGATGAAGGTCGCTCTGCCCACCCGAGACGAATTCAGGAGTGGGAACTGGATTGGCCGTCTTGCAGTGGGCAAGATTCCACGGCGCTGGCCCTATTACCTGCGAGTGTGCTGAGTCAGAGTGTTGAATGTCGAGGTGCTGCGAGCCGGAGGCGCGCAGCTAAGAGGGAAGCCGGTACGCCTTTCGATTTCGGTCGAGATCGGCAAAGCCGGCGCTGCCCCCGCAACTGTAAGCGGCGAGCTTGTATCCATGGATGCCACTGAAGCAAACGCTTCGGGAAGGTCGGATACCAGCGACAACCCGTGAGCCAGGAGACCTGCCTCGACAACATATTCGTCCATGGGCGGGGTGTCCCGGTGGTTCGCTGCGTCGTTGTCGCCTATGCGACATCACATTTGCATGCGTCCGCCATGGCCTTTGTCCTTAACCAAGAGGTTAAAGCCATGACTGCTTCCTTGCTTCCCGTTGCCACGCTCGGCACACCGCGAATCGGACCGCGTCGCGAATTGAAATTCGCGCTCGAAAGCTTCTGGGCCGGCACTTCCGATGAAAAATCCTTGCTTGAGACGGCAGCCGCGCTACGCGCCGCGAACTGGGCGCGACAGAAATCACTCGGCGTCAGCGTGATCCCGTCGAACGATTTCTCGCTCTATGACCAGGTCCTCGATACCAGTGTGATGGTCGGCGCCATTCCCGATATCTACGGTTGGAAGGGTGGGCGGGTTTCGCTTGCAACTTATTTCGCCATGGCGCGTGGCGCGGAGGGCAAGGCGCATGACGATGGCTGCGCTCATGGCCATCATCATGATCAAGTGCAAGGTGCGCCGGCACAGGAGATGACCAAGTGGTTTGATACCAACTACCACTATATGGTCCCAGAATTTCACCGGGATCAGGTTTTCCAGCTCGCCTCGCGAAAGCCGATTGAGGAATATGAAGAAGCGAAAAGCCTCGGTTATCAAACGCGTCCGGTACTGATCGGGCCGGTGACGTTCCTCAAGCTCGGCAAAAGCGCGGATCCGGCATTCAACCCGCTGACATTGTTGGATGGCCTGCTGCAGGTCTATGTCGAAGTGTTGCGCGAACTCTCGAAGTGCGGTGCCGAGTGGATCCAGATCGATGAGCCCTGTCTCGTCCTCGATCTGGACGATGCAACGCGAGCGGCGTTGCGCCATACCTATGCCGAGATTGCGGCCAACGTTCCTGGCATCAAAATCATGCTGGCGACCTATTTTGGGGCGCTGGCCGACAATCTGGAGACGGCACTTTCGTTGCCGGTGGCCGGTCTTCATGTTGATCTGGCGCGCGCACCGGAGCAACTGGACGCGCTGATTGCTAAGATATCCAAGGATATCGTTGTCTCGTTGGGTATGATCGATGGCCGTAATGTTTGGCGTGCCGATCTCACTGCAATGCTTGACCGCCTCGATTTTGCGGTGAAGAACCTGGGCCGGGAGCGCATTCAAATCGCGCCGTCATGCTCGCTGCTTCACGTTCCGATCGATCTGGAACTTGAGGACCATCTCGATCTAGATGTTAAAAGCTGGCTTGCGTTCTCTGTACAGAAGATCAGTGAGCTTGCAACGCTGAGCCGTGCGCTGACGATGGGCCGCGAGAGTGTTGTAGATGCGCTTGCCGAAGCCGACCAGGCGGCAGTGGCACGGGAAACTTCGACGAAGATTCACAACGCCGACCTGGCTCGGCGGGTCACTGCGATCGACGAGGCTATGCGACGGCGCGGAAGCCCGTTCGCCGAACGGGTTAGGGTTCAGCGGGCAAGCTTCGGCCTTCCAGCATTCCCGACTACAACTATCGGATCGTTCCCGCAGACCGCGGAGGTCCGCAATGCCCGTGCCGCTCATACGCGTGGAACGTTGAGTGATACGCAGTATCGGGAGTTTCTCAGGCAGGAGACTGCACGCACGGTGCGCTGGCAGGAGGAAATCGGACTCGATGTCCTTGTGCACGGCGAGTTCGAGCGCAACGATATGGTGCAGTATTTTGGCGAACAGCTTTCGGGCTTTACCTTCACTAAGCACGGTTGGGTTCAGTCCTACGGCTCGCGCTACGTGCGTCCGCCGATCCTGTTCGGCGATGTCACGCGACCGCAGCCGATGACGGTCGAGTGGTGGCGCTATGCGCAGTCTCTGACTGACAAGCCGATGAAAGCCATGTTGACCGGACCGGTGACAATTCTGAACTGGTCATTCGTTCGCGATGACATTCCGCGCAGCGAGGCCTGTCGCCAGATCGCGCTGGCGATTCGCGACGAGGTGATCGACCTTGAAAAGGCCGGTGCACGGATGATTCAGATCGACGAAGCGGCGCTGCGCGAAGGATTACCGCTGCGCCGTGCGGGATGGAAGGCATATCTCGACTGGACCGTCGATAGCTTTCGCCTCTGCTCGTCAGCCGTCGACGACACGACGCAAATCCACACGCACATGTGTTATTCGGAGTTCAACGACATCATCGACGCTATCGCTGCGATGGATGCGGACGTCATCTCGATCGAAACTTCACGCTCCAAGATGGAACTGCTCGACGCCTTCAAGAGCTACAAGTATCCCAATGAGATCGGTCCGGGCGTCTACGATATTCATTCGCCACGCGTTCCTGCACCCGAAGAGATGAAACAGTTGCTGACACTGGCCCGTCAGCGTCTGTCGGACTCGCAGCTTTGGGTCAATCCTGATTGCGGTTTGAAAACGCGGAAGTGGGAGGAAGTACGGCCGGCACTTATAAACATGGTCGCCGCGGCGCGCGAGCTTCGATAAGCAACGGATCGGCGACATGTGGTGCGGGACGAATTACGAGATCGAAATGATCTCCAGACCTTGACCGGATGCGCCGACCTCATCTCCAACCGCCTTGCCCAAAAGGAGTTTTGCGACCGGAGATGCGAAGGAAATGGAACCGGCCTTGGGATCCGCTTCGTCCTCTCCTACGATGCGATAAGTCTGCACGCGTCCATCGTCTCGCTCGAAGGTCACCGTACTCCCAAAGGCAACCGTGTCGGTTGACGCAGGATCGGCGATGACCTGGGCCGTACGAACTCTCGCCGCAAAGTAGCGCATGTCGCGCAAGGGGATTGCCGCTTGCCGCCGTCGCTCATTGACGTCCTCGATCTCTTGCGCGGTCTCGTACGCTTCGCGGGCCTGATCGAGCTGAAATTCCAGAGCCTTCAGGCCTGCTTCCGTAACCAAGTTTGGATGAGGTGAAACCGGCCGGTCGGGGAGGAGAGTCTCCGACGCAGTTTCCGCACTATCTTCCTTGGTGAAGGCAACGCTCAAGTCGGAGCTCCCTTTAGATTTGAAGGCAGTGGCGTCAGCGCCAGCCGAGGGCGGGAGCGATATGAGACAGAATCGCTTCGATCACATGCGCGTTGTAGGCCACGCCCAACTGGTTGGGGATGGTCAGGAGCAGGGTGTCGGCCTCGGCGATAGCTTCGTCATTCTTTAGCTGTTCGATAAGGACGTCCGGCTCTGCGGCATAGCTGCGGCCGAAGATCGCCCGGGTCTGCGGGTCGATAAACCCGATCTGGTCTTCGTCCTCGCGTCCGGAACCGAAATAAGCGCGATCGCGATCGTCCATGATCGCGAAGATGCTGCGGCTGACCGAGACCCGCGGTTCGCGGGTATGGCCGGCCTCCTTCCAGGCGGCGCGGTAGGCCCGGATCTGGGCTGCTTGCTGCACATGAAAAGCTTCGCCGGTTTCGTCGTTCTTGAGCGTGGAACTCTGCAAGTTCATTCCGAGTTTTGCCGCCCAGATTGCGGTGGCGTTGGAGCTGGCACCCCACCAGATGCGCTCGCGCAGGCCTTCGGAATAGGGTTCGAGGCGCAACAGGCCGGGTGGATTTGGAAACATGGGCTGCGGATTGGGCTGCGCGAAACCTTGGCCCCGCAAGAGGTCCAGGAAGACCTCCGCATGTCGACGGCCCATCTCGGCGTCAGTCTGGCCTTCAGCCGGTTGATAACCGAAATATCGCCAGCCCTCGATCACCTGTTCGGGTGAGCCGCGACTGATACCGAGTTGCAGCCGACCGCCGGCGATCAGATCGGCGGCTCCCGCGTCCTCGGTCATGTAGAGCGGGTTCTCGTAGCGCATGTCGATGACCGCCGTGCCGATCTCGATGCGGCTGGTCCTTGCACCGACGGCAGCCAGCAAGGGAAAAGGCGAAGCCAGCTGACGCGCGAAGTGATGGACCCGGAAATAGGCCCCGTCCGCTCCAAGTTCTTCTGCCGCGACGGCGAGCTCTATGGATTGCAGCAGGGTATCCGCGGCTGAACGAGTTTGTGATTGCGACGAGGGCGTCCAGTGCCCGAACGAGAGAAAGCCGATCTTCTTCATACGACCAATGTACGGGTATCCCGGTTGATTTGCGACCTAAAAGGCAGCCTTTGGCCGCTTAAAGCATCCCCCAATGAAGCCGCTTTGCGGATCTGGCCTGGCCTTCCAACGCGGTCGTCCGTTACCGAATGGATTCCGTACGTTTCATGTTATCGGACAGGTCATCGCTGCGTCAGCTACGAGTGTCGCTATAACGTGAGCTACAAAATCGTCAGCTATGTGCGTGTGCGGAGCGCCCTACGTGATAAGCTTATGGCGCGGCTGTGGGACGGTCGGTTTGTCTACCGTCCGCTTGCTCGCTCAATCCCTCTCGCGATGAACGTCGTGGACGACAATACCCATGCCCGTATCTGGCAGCGTCAGCCAGTCCCGTCGTTTCAAGGTTCGGCGGGTATCTTCAAGTCCGCTATCCCAATGCTCGCGCATTGAGGTCGAGGAGAATTCGTAGTCTTTTGAATCTCCTTCGTAGGCCTTCTGCTGATAGATCATCTGCAGAATGGTGATTTCCGGTAGAGCCGCATAATCGTTGAGAAGCCGGCGTTCGTGGTCGGTCAGCTGATCATCGGGCACGCGGCGCAAGGCCTTGTAGAGATCCGCCTTTAGATTGTTCATGACCTTATAGACATCGGTATTATGCCGCGTGCGCGAGGAATAGACGATGTCCTTGTGGCGGGACATCACCTCCTGGATATCGCGGGGCAACGCGCCGCGTGCGCTGAACAAGTCGACCTGAAATACCAGCGAATTCAGCTTGTCGTCCTGATCAAGAAGATGCTGAAGCGGCGTGTTGGAAACGATGCCGCCATCCCAGAAATAATCCGTGCCGATCTTGACCATCGGCAGAGCGGGCGGCAGCGCGCCGGAAGCCATGACATGCTCCGGCCCGATCACTTCACGCTTGTTGTCGAAATAGATGAAGTTACCGGACAGAACATTAACGGCACCGACGGCGAAGTGCATTTTGCGGGCGTTGATGAGGTCGAAGTCGACGAGATCGAGCAACGTCCGGCGTAGCGGCGAGCTATCGTAATAACTGGTTGCAGTCATTGCACCCGCCGGACTGAACCACGGATTGACGCTATGCGGCTTGAAGAAGCCGGGCTGGCCGAGCGTCGAGGTCATCATCGAACTGGTGAAATTGCGAGCCTTTCGATAGATGTCGCCGTCGGGCGTGTAGGCCCACACCCTGCGGGCCGTGATGGTCTCCCAAAACTCGCGGAGTCTTTCGAGACGCCTTTCAGGAGGATTGCCGGCGATGATCGCCGAATTAATGGCACCAATCGATACGCCGCAAACCCAGTCCGGCTCGATGCCTTCCTCATGCAGCGCCTGGTAGACGCCCGCCTGATAAGCACCGAGTGCGCCACCGCCCTGGAAGACCAGTGCAACGCGTTCGCAGCGATCGGGGCGCCAGCCGCGAAACTCGGGTGAAGTACTTGCGTCCGGCGTACGTGCGTCCATAGGCCTGCCCCTTTGACCAGATCGTTAGTGTTCGATCGCACAATTGTGGGAAGCGGTGACGCTGTTGTGACACCGGGTATCTGAATCCCGCAGCTAGCATTCATCGCTCCAGAATATTCCCTTCACATCGCTGTCAAGGAAGGCCGGTAGCTGTTGGTGATCGATCGCCGCTCCGTCGAGGCTGCCGACGCCGAGCCGCAGGGAGATAGCAGCGTCAAAGATCGGTTATCTCAATGCTCTCCGGAAAATCTGCCATTGTCACCGGTTCGACCAGCGGCATTGGTCTCTCGATTGCGCGCAAGCTGGCCGCAGACGGCGTCAACGTCATGCTCAATGGCTTTGGTGACGCGAATGAAATCGAGAGCATTCGCGAGGAGATCGCGAACGGCCACAATATCAAGGTTCTCTACAATCCGGCAGACATGACCAAGCCGGACGAGATCGAACAGATGGTCGCGCAGGCGGAAAGCGAGTTCGGCGGCGTCGACATCGTTGTCAATAATGCCGGCATTCAGTATGTCGCGCCGGTCGAGGAATTCCCGGTCGCGAAATGGGATGCCATTATCGCAATCAACCTGTCTAGCGCCTTTCATACCACGCGCGCTGCTGTTCCGGTGATGAAGAAGAACGGCTGGGGCCGTATCGTCAACATCGCTTCCGCACACGCCCTGGTCGCATCGCCATTCAAGTCGGCTTATGTTGCGGCCAAACACGGCATCGCCGGCTTGACCAAAACCGTCGCGCTTGAAGTCGCCGAACACGGTATCACCGTGAACGCCGTCTGCCCGGGCTACGTGATGACGCCGCTGGTCGAAAAGCAGATTCCGGAGCAGGCGAAAGCTCGCGGTATCACCGAGCAGCAGGTGATCTCCGATGTGCTGCTCGCGGCTCAGCCGACCAAGCGCTTTGTCACCGTTGAAGAACTGTCGGACGTTGTCTCGTTCCTCTGCACCGATTCTGCAAAGTCAATTACCGGCACCACGTTGCCCGTCGATGGCGGCTGGACCGCGCACTAAAGGAATTTCCCATGCGCAAGGCGAACATTCTCAAGATTCCTTCGATGCCTGCTGCCGGTCCGAGCTATCCGGCGGGGCCGTATCGGTTCATCGATCGTGAGTTTCTTGTCATCACCTATGAGACCGATCCCGATTTGATCCGCGCCGGTCTACCCGAGCCGCTGGAGCCGATCGAGCAACCGCTTGTGCATTACGAATGGATCAAGATGCCGGATTCATCCGGTTTCGGCAGCTATACCGAGTCCGGCCTCATAATCCCGGCGCGCTTGAACGGCGAGGAAGTCAATTTCGTTTCGCAAATGTATCTCGACGACGATCCGCCGATTGCTGCCGGTCGAGAGATTTGGGGATTCCCCAAGAAGTATGCGCATCCGAAACTCGAGATCGTCAAGGATACTCTGACCGGGACGCTCGAATACGCTGGCCAATTCGTCGCTATGGGAACCATGGGCTACAAGCACGGAGCACAGGCCGGCAATGACGACGCTACGCTTGCTGCGTTATCCAAGACCCAGATCAACCTGAAATTGATTCCGGGAGTCGACGGTCGCGCCGAGGTAGCTCAACTCGTTGCCATCAATCTTACCGATATCACGGTGAAGGGATCGTGGTTCGGCCCGGGCCGGTTGCATCTCGTTCCTCACGTCAACGCACCGGTTGCCGATTTTCCGGTGCGCCGCGTGATCGGCGCCAAACATTTCCTCGCGGATTTGACGTTGCCCTACGGTCGTGTCGTGTACGACTACAACAAGGAGATCGACGACCTGGCGGAAGCGGCGGAGTGATTATAGCGACATCTGTCCGGACGCGACGTCCTGTCTGACCATTGAATGTTGCGGATAGGGAAGCCTTCATCCAGGCAGAGATAAGGCTCTTTGCCGCGTCACCCAAGTCCGTGATTGTTTCAAAGAACGCGTAAGATTGTATTGCGGAACGATTCGATATGCGCGCGTGCCATGTTGGCGGCTTGCGTTTCGTCCTTTGACGCGATCGCCTGCAACAGGTCGAGATGTTCTCGCTGCACCTGTTGCGGATGGTGGCCCTCGCTGAGCGAGAGAAACCAGAAGCGCGCGGCGCGGTCCTGTAAATTCGACAACAGTTCGGCCAATATCGGGTTTCCCGACATTTTGGCGATCCAGCTATGGAAGGCTTGATCGAGACGCATCAACTCCTCGACGCCGGTTCCGGCATCGATTTCCGCTTGCGCCTTCGACAAGATCGCCTTCGGCGCCTCCAGGTCCGCGCGCGTCACCCGGCGTGTCGCGAGCGTGGCGCAATAAGTCTCGTTGACCAGGCGCGCTTCGATGATTTGCGCGACTTCGTCGAGCGAGACCGGTCGAACGATCACCCCCTTGCGCGGAATCACGTTGACCAGCCCCTCTTTGGCGAGCCGATGCAATGCGAGATGCACCGGCGTGCGCCCGATGCCAAGCTCCCGCGAGATCGCAATCTCGTTCAGATAGGCGCCCGGCGCGTAGGCAACCGTAAAGATACGATGCTTGATCGCCTCGTAGGCCTGCACCACCAGAGGCACCGGCCGTTGCGTCGTGCGCGATACATCGAGGCTCGTCATCGATCAGTTCGGTGCGAAATAATGAGTTTCGAGCAGCATGCATCCGTTCTCGGACTTGAACGGACCATGATAAGCGCCCGGCGGTCGGCAGGCGTAGGTCGGCCCGGTGAACTTTTCTCCGCCGTTTCCGTTCTTGTCGTTGCCAACGATCAGGTCGCCGGACAGCAGATACACTTCTTCCCAATACTCGTGAACGAAGGGATCGGTCGTGTAAACGCCGGGCTCGAACGACAGCAGCCGCGTCCGGTTGCCGGCCTTGCCGGTCTCATCGAGAACGCCGGCAATGATCTTCTGCTTGATACCGGAAGGGTAGCCAGGGGGAGTTTCCCAGCCTTCGTTGAGATCGAGGCTGTGAAATTCGAGATGAGGTTTCTGCATTTTGATTCTCCCGTTCAATCGGCGATGGCCAGTGTGGAAACTGTATAGGCGTGTTTCAAGGACCGTTTCAGTACAGGATCATGAAGCTCGATTTCGAACCGCTCCGAAGGCTGGAAGCCGCTATGCACCGGAACGGTACCGCAAAGCATCGCTGTTCCGTTCACGATACTTCCTCCATCGGCTTCATAGCGTGCAGCGAGGTCCATCGGATTGCGCAGGCTCGACAGCAGGCCTTCCTGATAAAGCTTGCGCTCGCCGCCATTCACCACGTGCGATCGGAGAATCAGCTCATCCCAATGGGGCTCGACGTCTGCGAAGCGCCACACCTGGGGTCCTATCGGCTTGCCGCAGATCTGCTTTGATACGGTTACGCCATAGGTTTCGACCTTGCGGTCGGTGTGATCAGAGCCGATGCCGACCCACAGCGTATCCTCGCACCGAATCAGAACGGCCTCGGCCTCACCGCTGCTATCGCTGCCAGTGACCTCGATGTGCGGGGCCGTCGTGAGAAGCGATGCGGAAAGCCGATAGAATAAAGGGACTGCGCGCGGGCGCCGCACGCCGATCGCTTCGAGTTCCTGAATGTGATGTTCGATGGCATCCGCATCGCGGCCGGCCCATCCGGCAATCACCAGATTCGTTGGCCGGAAGCTAATTTCCCGGCTTCCGTCATTGGTCGAAGCCGTGAACGACAACGGCGCCAAATACTCCACGATCAAATCCGGTAACTCCGCAGTGAAAAGCTTGTGATGCATCAAGACTAGGGGATGGCCCTCCATTAGACAATAGCGTGGCTCAACTCCCAGGAAAAATGCGGCACAACGCACGGAAGGATTTTGTGCAGAACCCGGTGAAGACGCAAGCAATGCGCTCAAAATGTTCGCAAAATGAGTAGAAGGCTATCGCTTTCCTTGACAGACCTCACGGTTAGTATCGTAGAGTGCATGTGATACATCACAAAAGCGTGGTGTAAGCACAGGAGTTGGAAATGAGGACTTCGACTGTCGCCAAGGCTGCAGCGTTCGTAGCGTTTGGGTTGTGGGGAGCGAACCCGGTTTTCGCGGACAGCACGGGCGTTACCGACAGCACGATCAAGATCGGCTTCGTCGGCAGCATGACCGGACCGGCTGCAATCTGGGGCTCGGGCAATATGGCGGGCGCCACGTTGGCCTTCGAGGAGCTCAATGCCGCTGGCGGCGTCAACGGCCGCAAGATCGAATTCATCACCGTCGATGACGAGACCTCCGCGCCGAAGGGCATCGCGGGCTTCAACCGTCTGGTTCAGAGTGACAAGGTTTTTGCGGTGTTCGGCCCGAGTTCGAGCGCTGTCGGCGTGCCCATGAAGGCCACCATGGCGAGCTCCGGCGTGCCCGTTCTCATTCCAAGCTTCTCCTCGCCCCTGATGACAGAGCCGCCGGCGCCTAACATTTTCCGCGTCGGTGCAATCAACGATCGCATGCAGGGACGGGGCATCGCCAATTATCTCGTGAATACGGACAAGCGCACAAAGATCGCGATCCTTCGGCAGTCGGACGAATACGGCGCGACCGGTGCCGGCGCTGTCGGCGATCGCCTCAAGGAGCTCAAGATGGCTCCGGTCGCGAACGAGGTATTCAATGCGGCCGACACGGATTTCACGTCGCAGGTGTTGCGTGTCCGCTCCGCTAATCCCGATGCCATCGTCGTCTACGGCTATCCCGCGCCGAGCGCGATCATCACGCGTCAGCTTCGTGAGGTCGGTATCAAGGCCGAGATCATTGGCTCCTCGGCGACTTCCAACCAGAACTATCCGGAACTGGTAGGTAAAATCGGTGCAGGCACCAAGTTCGTCACCACGCTTGAGCATCAGCCGGAATCGGACTTTCCGGCAATAAAAAAGTTTCGCGAGGCCTTCCAGAAACGTTTCCCTGATCTCGCGCGGCAGGGCCGTCCTGCGCTCGGCGACACGCTCGGCTATGCCGGCGCGTTGACGATGATCGAGGCTATTCGTCAAGCCGGCAAGGACCTCACGCGCGAGGGTTATGTGAAGGCGCTGGAGTCGATGGATGGGTATGAGACCGGCATATCGATGCCGACCCATCTCTCCGCGACCAACCGCGAAGGCAACACGAAAATGTACATTGCCGTGATCAAGGATGACCTCACGCGCGAAGTGCTTCCTGGCGCCATCGAGACCAAGTAACCCCAGGAGAGCGCTCGCAAGGGCGCTCTCCGACCCGGCGGGCATCCCATGGATATTCTACAGCTCATCGCAAACGGTATTCCCGCCGGCGTCATGTATTCGCTGGTCGCGCTTTGTATCGTTCTTATTCATAACGGGACCAATGTCGTTCATTTCGGCTATGGCGACCAGATTACGTTCGCGGCCTATCTGGTGGTAATCGCACAGACGCTGTTCGGTGCGCCGCTATGGCTCGCGATCGCCAGTTCAGTCGTGATCTCCGCCTTGTTCGGTCTGTTTATCTATCTCGCGATCCTTGCGCCGATCCGCAAAACGCCGCTGCTAGTGCAGGTCATCGCCACGTTGGCGATCGGCACGGCGCTGCGTGAGGGCATGCGGGCCTTCATGGGGCCGGACCCTTGGCCGTTTCCAGCACTGGTTGCGCCTCGGATTTTCAATCTTAGCGGCGTCTTCATCACCAGCGCAAACGTTGCAGCGGTCGCGATCGCGGTCATCATCACGGTGGCGCTTTTCGTTTTCTTCAAGGTCTCGAAATACGGGCAGGCGATCATTGCAGCCTGCGAGAATGCCAAGGGCGCATCGATCGTCGGCATTTCGGTGACCAAGGTGTTCGCCAGTATCTGGATCGTGGCGTCGGTGCTGGCCGCGGTGTCGGCGATACTGATGGCACCGGTCGTGACCTTGTCGCCCGACATGGGCCTGATTGCGATCAAGGGTTTCTGTGCAGCAGTTCTGGGTGGCTTCACCAGCCTGCCGGGGGCGATCGTCGGGGGCATCCTGCTCGGATTGATCGAAACCACGGCGGGTTACTACATCTCCACCGCCGCAAAGGACGTCGTTGCCTACGGCGTTCTCATCGCGGTCGTCATCTTCATGCCGCAAGGCCTGTTCGGCAAAGCTCAACTGAAGAAGGTGTAGAGCCATGAGCCGTTCGCAATCGATTGCGCTGTGGTGCGTAATAGCAGCGGTGCTGCTGGCGGGGCCGGCCTACATGTCGACCCATATCATGCTGTTGATGGCGCTGATCGCGACCACGTCGATCATCACCATCGGCCTCAGCATCGTGACGGGCCTCGCCGGACAGATATCGCTGGCACAGGCCGCTTTTTGCGGGCTCGGCGCCTATGGCGCAACGTTGCTGTCGGTGCATGCGGGCGTGCCGATGTGGTTGACCATTCCGGTTACCGCGGTGGTGGTTGCCATTATCGGATACGGCGTCGGCGTGATGTCGCTCCGTGTGGAAGGCCATTACCTGGCGCTGGTTACGCTGGCCTTCGGCGGCATCATTAACCTCGGTCTGTTGCACCTGACCGATCTGACCGGCGGTGCCGTTGGCCGACCGGTGCAGCCGCTCAGCATCTTCGGCTTCACCTTCGGCTCACCGGTCTCGCTCTACTATCTCTCGATTATTGTTGCGGGTGCGGTGCTGTTCGGCGTCTCCAACTTGCTGCTGTCGCGCTGGGGCAGGGCGTTTCACGGAGTCCGGCTCAGTGAAATCGCCTGCAAGAGTCTCGGGATGGATGTCCGGCGGGTGAAAGCCATCGCCTTTGCGATGAGCGCGGGTCTCGGGGCACTTGGCGGTGCATTGCAGTCGTTGCAGACGACGTATCTCGATCCGGCACAGTTCACCGTGCTCGGTAGCGTATCCTATCTCTCGGTGCTGGTGATCGGCGGCTTGCGCAGCCAGTTGGGAGCCGTCATCGGCGCCGTCATCTTCGTCATGGCGCCGGAACTGCTCGGCGGCTTCAAGACCTATATGGGCCTGATGTTCGCGATCGTGCTGCTGGCTATCATCCGGATTGCGCCATCCGGGCTCGAATTCCTGCTGAAAAGTCTGCGCAGTCCGTTCGGGAAGAAAGCCGTATCATGACTATTCAGCTCTCTCTCCATGATGTGACGGTGCGCTTCGGTGGTCTGACGGCCGTCAACAAGGTCAGCATCGACGTCAGCAAGGGTACGATTCACAGCCTGATCGGACCGAATGGCGCTGGCAAGACAACGGTCATCAATACCGTCACTGGCGTTTACCCGCCTACGTCGGGCGACGTGCTCTTCGACGGCAAATCGATTGCCGGCACGCCGCCGGAGCGGATTTGCGCGCTCGGGCTCACGCGCACATTCCAGAACACCGAGTTGTTTGGCGACATGTCGGTGGCAGACAATGTGCGCCTCGGCATGCATCGCATTGCACCCTATGGCGTATTGTCGGCTGCGCTCCAGCTGCCGACCGCACGGCACGCGGAACGACGGATCAGCGAGCGTGTCGCGGAGTTGCTCGACCTCGTCGGGTTGAGCGATCAGCGCGCGACGGAAGCGCAGTTCCTGCCGTTCGCCAAGATGCGGCGACTGGAATTGGCGCGTGCGCTTGCCGCTGAGCCGACCATGTTACTGCTCGACGAACCTGCGGCAGGCCTCCGCGCCGGTGAGGTCGATGAACTCAATGGATTGTTGCGGATGCTGAAGGACAGGTTCGGCATGACGATCCTGCTGGTCGATCACGTGATGCCCGTCGTGATGGGCGTGTCGGATCGCATCACCGTGGTCAATTTTGGCCAGAAGATCGCGGAAGGCGAACCGCAGGATATTCGCAAGGACCCCGCCGTGATCGCTGCTTATCTGGGGCACTGAGCATGCTTGAACTGAAGAATCTCAATGCAGGTTATGGTGCGGTTCAGGTTCTCAACAATGTCTCGCTGACGGTACCTGATCGTTCGGTCGTCACGCTTCTTGGTGCCAACGGCGCCGGCAAATCGACGACGCTGAATACGATTGCCGGCCTCATCAAGGCATGGTCCGGCAGCATCGACTATCGCGGCAAAGCATGCGCAGGCGTGGCTCCGCATTCGCTCGTTCGGCGTGGCATTGCGCTGGTGGCGGAGCAGCGCGAGCTGTTTCTCAACATGACCGTGATCGAAAATCTGATGCTGGGGGCTTTCACGCGCGACGACAAGGCTGAAGTCTTGCAGAGCCTGGAACAGGTATTCGACATGTTTCCGCGGCTGGCGGAACGCCGCAGCCAGAATACGCGGACACTATCCGGTGGCGAACAGCAGATGCTGGCGATCGGCCGTGGACTGATGTCACGCCCCTCGCTGCTGCTGCTCGATGAACCCTCGCTCGGTATTGCGCCGATCCTGGTACAGGAAATCTTTGCGCAGGTTCGCAAGATCAATCAGCAAGGCGTCGCGGTTCTTGTCGTGGAACAGAATGCCAGCGTGGCCATGGACGTCGCTACCTATGGCTATGTCATGGAAAACGGAAGCATCTCGATCGAGGGTCCGGTCGAGACGCTGAAGGCCGATCCTCGCATTCAGGAGGCCTATCTCGGCGATGGCAGTCATTAGCGGGGCCAGCCGTATCCGCTGCAAACATAAAATATCCGGCGGGAATCGTTGCCGCCCGGTTATCTGAAGACGAGGCGCTTGAATGACAAATGATAACGTATTGATCGTGGGAGCCGGCCCGGTTGGGCTTTCTGCTGCTGCCGAACTGGTGAACGCCGGTATCGACGTCACTGTGCTCGAGGCTGGTGAAAAGCTGTCGACGGAGTCACGCGCGTCGACTTTCCACCCGCCGACGCTGGATATGCTGGATGGCCTGGGCGCTGCGAAGCCGCTGATCGCTCAGGGCCTTATCGCCAGCTCATTGCAATACCGAACGCACGGCAAAGGCGTGATCGCTCAGTTCGATTTTGGCGACGTCGCGGATCTGACCGCACATCCCTATCGCGTGCAGAGTGAACAGTTCAAGCTCACCCGCATTCTGCTGGACAGTTTGCAGCAGAAGCCGAACTTCCGTATCGAATTCGGCGCGGAAGTGGAAGGCGTAGAGCAGGATGCGCACGGCGTTTCCGCGCGGGTTCAGGTGAACGGCAAAACGGATGTTCGAAAGGGCGCGTGGTTGTTAGGCGCGGATGGCGCCCGCAGCAAGGTGCGGCGCTCGCTCGATATCGAGTTCGAGGGTTTTACCTGGCCGGAGCGTTTTCTGGTCTTGAGCACCCCCTATGATTTCAAGGCACGGTTTCCCGATCTGGTTTCGGTCAACTATGTGGCCGCGCCGCAGGATTGGTATTTCTTGCTCAAGATTCCGAATATGTGGCGCGTGATGTTTCCGGTCGATGCCAATGTTTCCGATGAGACGGCCGTGTTGCCGGAATTCGGGCAGACCCAGTTGGCGCGGATTGTCGAAGGAGAGCGCTTCGAGATCGCGCACTCCACGCTTTACCGCGTCCATCAACGGGTCGCGAAAACGTTCCGTTCCGGCCGGGCTTTCCTCGCCGGCGATGCTGCGCATATCAACAATCCCCTCGGCGGCATGGGGATGAATGGCGGCATCCATGATGCGCTGAATTTCGCCGAGAAACTGCTGGCGGTGATTGGCGGCAAGAAAGACGAAAAGGAACTGGACCGCTACGATCTGCAACGGCGGCAGGTCACGATCGAGGTCGTGCAACGGCAGACCATCCAGAACAAGAAGGATCTAGAGGCGAAGACCGAGGCGGATCAAGCCGAGTTCCGCGACCGATTGCGCCGGATCGCTGCCGATCATGCGGAATCTCGCCAGTATCTCGAGCGCGTCGGGATGATCGCAAGTCTGCGACGTGCAGCGGAGATCGCCTGAGTTCGGCGTACACGCTCACATACAAGCGAGTTTGCGGAGTGGCCGAAAGGCGCATCCTGCTGGGGAATTGCAGCGGACAGGGATGATGGGTCGAATGACCGTCGCCGGCCACCTGCATTGTCCTTAACGCGGTCGATTGCGTATAACATATAAGAGGTAAGTGCAACGAAACGGCCGCGGATGGATCTGAAGCAGATCAACTATTTTATGTGGGTCTACGAGGAGCGAAGCTTCAGCAGGGCGGCGGCGAAAGCCAACGTCGTGCAGAGCGCCCTCAGCATGCAGATTCGCCGGATCGAAGACGAATTCGGTGTGCTTCTCTTCAATCGGCTGCCGCGCGGTGTCGAACCGACCGAGGCGGGGCGCAAGCTCTATGAACGGTGTGTTCCGATCACACGCAATCTTGCATTGGCCCGTGAGGAATTGTCGGGCGCCAGCGACCTGGTGGCGCTGTCAGGCGTGATCCGGGTAGGACTGCCCGGATCGTTCAATCGCGGCGTATTGTGCAATATCCTGCTCCCGTTCATGGAAAGATACCCGGACGTTCGCCTGACGATCTCGGAGGCATATACGGGTACATTGATTGATTGGGTCCGCGAGGGAAGCGTCGACTTTGCGCTCGGCGTACGCCCGTCCGAAGAGGGCGGATTGATACAGAAGCTGATTTACCGCGACCGCGTTGTGCTGATGTCAGGCGCGCCGGTCAATGGTCCATCGTTCAGCGCCTGCAACCTCAGCGAAGCAGAGAATTTGAAGCTGATTCTGCCCGCCCAGAATCAAAGCTTCGGGTCTCTCGTTCAGAGCTATATCGACAAGGGGCAAATCCGGGCGGCCAAGACGATCGAGATCAACGGCACGGTGGGCGCATTTCAGCTTGCCCGGTTCTCGGATTGGGGCGTTCTGACGCCATTCGTCTCGGTCTGCCAGGAGTCGGATAGATCTGGCATGTACGTCTATCCGATTGTCAGTCCCGAAATTCCATTCGATCTCTACCTGGTCTACGACAAGCGGCGGCCGCCAAATATTGCAGCGCGGCAATTCATCGCCGCCATTGAAGCCGAGATGCGGGTCGTCGACGGCATCTGGCACGAACTTTCGGCTTCTGCGATCTGATCCGGCTGCCATCAGCTTTCAAGATAGCACATATCAGCCGCGCGTTGCTGCCCGCCGCGTCCGGTTTCCCTAGTGTCATCGACAGGGAAGGCGGTGGCGGTCGTTTCGGCTGAGATATCGAGGCCGATTCAACTTGCCGCTGCCTACTTCGCGCGTCTGTCATTAGGCAGTCGCCAAGAATTACGTCGACGAGGGGAGACGCAAATGCAGACATCGCTCATTTATAGCAGGAAGGAGAAGAGTAGCGTGCTCATCTCCACGCTGCTTGGCTACGGCATCGATTTCTACAATATTCTCATCATTTCATTCATCATGGGCGCCATTCAGAAGTCGCTCAATATTTCGCTGACGGAAGCCGGCATCATCACGACTGTGACGCTCGCCGGCTCGGTCGTCGGCGGCGTGCTGTTCGGATGGTTGGGGGACCGGATCGGCCGCAAGAATTCGTTGCTCTGGACCTTGGGTCTCTTTTCGGTCGGCGCGATCTTGTCGGCCTTCTCTTGGGATTTCAATTCGCTGCTGGTGACGCGGGCCATCACCGGCATCGGCCTTGGCGGCGAATGGGGCGCGGGGATCGTCCTCTTCAACGAAGTTTGGGACAAGAATCGGCGCGGTTTCGGCAGCTCGGTGATTCAGGCGGCTTCGACCGGCGGCATTGCAGCGGCTTCGATTGTCGCGGTGTGGTCGCTCAGCACGTTCAGCCCGGATTGGGGATGGCGCGTTGCTCTTCTGACCGGCGGCGCTCCCATCCTGCTCATGGTCTATGTCCGCTTCTGGATGCCGGAATCCAAACTGTGGCTCGAATACGAGCGCATGCGTGCAGCCGGCGAGTTGCCGCCCGAGAAGGCGATGGCGGCAAATCCGCTCATTGAAATCTTCAAAGGCGCCTCACTGCGTTACACACTGCTCGGCTTCCTAATCGTTTCCGGCTATATGTTCGCCTTCTACTCGATCACCGTCTTCATGCCGGGCTACATGCGCAATCTTGGCGCAGCGCCGGAAGCGATCCGCACCGTGACGATCGTGTTTTCGACTGGGCTCGCGATAGCCTTCCTTGTATTTGGCTGGTTCACCGACAGCCTCGGCCGCAAGGTTGGCGTCGTTGGGCCGACGATCATCAGCATCATCGGCTTCATCGGAATCTACACGACGGCTGGAACGAATTTCCCGGGCTCGCTGCTGTTGTGGCCGCTGTTCGGCTGGTACGTGCTTTGGGGAATCGGTCAGACCGCCGCGGGAATGTTCGGCTGCTGGTTCTCCGAACTGTATCCCGTCGAGCTTCGCGCATCGGCCGTATCCACCATCTACATGGTTGGTCGAGGGATCGGCAGCGTTGCGCCGTTTGTCGTGCCGGTGGTGGCATCCAATTCCGCGAACGGCATCGCCGGCGGCATGATGGTGGGATTGGCCGCTGCCGTGATTTGTGCGGTCGCTGCGCTGTTGCTGCCGGAAACAGCCGGACGCTCGTTTGCCGTCATCGAGACGAAGGCGCGTTCGGCCGCTTAGCGCCGGAAAATACTGAGGCGTCGCTGACGCCTCAGTATTCCTTTAAAAGGATAGGGTGAAGTATGGATTATCGCTCCATGTTCGATCTCCGAGGCCAGGTCGCTTTCGTGACGGGCGCGGCGAAAGGTCTCGGGCTGGCCATGGCCGAGATCGTGGCGCAATCGGGAGCGCTGGTCGTGATGACCGATATCGACCCGCACGCTCTTGAAGCTTCCGTGAAGCGGCTGCAGGGGCAACGCTTGGATGTGCATGGAGAAGTGCTGGACGTTGCGGACGCCGATAGACTTGCCAAAATCATCGATGGCGTAGCGGAACGATTTGGCAGACTCGACATCGTGTTCGCCAATGCCGGACTTTCGGCGGGATCGGGGCCCCTGACCGACAACGGCGCGATGGCGCAGGTCGATCTGAAGCGCTGGAATGAATTGCTGCAAATCAATCTGACCAGCGTCTTCGTGACAATCCGTACCAGCGCGACCCATATGATCAAGCAGCGCTCGGGCCGCCTGATCGTGACGGCGTCGATCGCAGGAGTTCGAGGCGAGCGGATGTGCGGCTATGCCTATGCGGCGACGAAAGCGGCCATCAGCAATCTCGTTCGCCAGAGCTCGATAGAATTGTCGCCGCACAATGTGACAATCAACGCAATCGCGCCGGGACCATTCCTGACCGATATCGGCCACGGCCGTCTGCACGATCCCGACGTTGCTGCGGGATTTGTCAGCGACGTCCCAATGGGGCGGCTTGGCCAGCCCGATGAGATCAAGGGATTGGCGCTGCTGCTTGCATCGCCTGCGTCGAGCTACATCACCGGTACCGTTATTCCGATCGATGGCGGTGCAACGGCGTCCTGAGTTTTGATTTGTGAAACGTATATGATGTGAGGTGAAATGACGAAGGTGCTTGCCGGCAAGGTCGCTGCGGTGACGGGCGCTGCTCAGGGGTTAGGTGCGGCATTTGCAGTTGCCCTTGCGAAGGAGGGCGCGGATGTGATCGTCGGAGATGTTGCTTCGACGGATGCGACCTGTGTCGGGGTGCGCGCCGCAGGTGCCCGAGCGCAAGGCGTTACCCTCGACGTCACGCAACCAGAATCGGTCAGGCATTTTGTGCAGGCGGCGGTCGATGCGTTCGGCCGTATCGATATTCTGGTCAACAATGCCGCGATCTCCGGAGCAATTCAGCTCAAATCGCTGATCGATATCAGTTCCGAGGAATGGGATCGCGTGATGACGGTCAATGCCCGTGGGACGTTCGAATGCACCAAGGCCGTAGCGCCGCTGATGAAAGCCAACGGATACGGCAAGATCATCAATCTGGCGTCAGGGACGGCCATCAAGGGCTCCCCGGGCCTCCCGCACTATGTGGCATCAAAAGGGGCGATCATTTCGCTGACGCGGGCGTCCGCAAGGGAGTTCGGCGTCGATGGCATTCGCGTAAACGCGCTTGCTCCCGGTCTGACCATGAGCGACGGCATGAAAGGCAATCCAAGCTGGTCTAACGACATTATTGCCAACAACGTCGCATCGCGTGCACTGAAACGCGAGGCCGTGCCCCAGGACCTGCTGGGCGCCCTGATCTTTCTGGCGTCTCCCGCGAGTGATTTTGTGACCGGCCAAACGCTGTCGGTTGACGGTGGCTCGGTGATGAACTGAGCGGCAGCGGCTGCGATCAGCTATATCACGGCGCACGATAGCAGTTATCAGTACTTGAATCTGCCGTGTCTCGAGACGCCGCGCTAGAGCTTTTTCGTGGAGTGGTTTGCGCGGATGGCACATGCATATCGCCGGTTGAAGGGCGTGTGTTGCTCGCATGTGGCCCGCTGCGTCACTCCTGCCGGCGCCGCTCTGTTCTGATGACGGCCGCGTGTCGATCTAAAAAGAGGAATGTAAAATGGCAACATCGCAGTTCGAGGCGAAGACGATCGTCGCGGGAGGTTTCAAGACCAGATATCTGGAGGCTGGCGACCGGACCAAGCCGACGTTAGTTTTGATTCACGATGGCGCATTCGGAACGACGGCAGAACTTTGCTGGCAGGAACTCATCGGTAAGCTGTCGCGCGATCATCACATCCTCGCTCCGGAGTTGCTGGGCTGGGGCGGGACGGACAAGGTCGTCTACTTCGATCGGTCGCCTTATGCGGCGCGCCTTCCGCATATCGAGGCGTTCGTCAGCGAACTCGGCATTGCTTCGGCCGATTATCTCGGCTCATCCTTCGGCGGATCGTTGATATTGCGAGCTATGGTTGCTCCCGGCAATCCGTGGAAGATCAGTCGGGCGATTTCGATCTCCGGGTCCGGTGGCCCGTATCGACTGCAATCGGGTATCGAAGCGCTCGCCGACTACACGCCGAGCCTCGAAGCCGCGGAGAAGCTGACCGCCCTCATTGCGGGATCGACGAGCGGTATGGAGGATCATATTCGCCAACGCCACGAGAACAGCTTGATTCCGGGGCACTGGGAAACCTTGATGGCGCCGCGGCTCAAGAACCCGTCTGTGTCGCGTGCCGTGCCTGCCGATGACTATCTCGATCGGCTCGCGCAGACGACCGTGCCCGCACTGCTGATTGCCGGGTCGCGCGATCCGCTGCTGGAGCAAGGATGGGCCGAGAAGCTTGCTGCGCTGTCACCGAAGCTTTCGGCGATCACGATCGATGCCGGCCATGAACCCAACATCGAATGCCCGGATGAGGTGTGTCGGCTGGTAAGCGGCTATCTCGGATGTACGGAGGGAGCGAAATGAATGTAGCAGCTTCCGATCTCCCAGCCGACACGAACGGCATGCGCAAGTTCGATCAGGTCGCCCCCATCGTCGTGAGCGACGAGGAAATTGCGGCCGCCGTTCAGGACGCCGACTTGCCGGCGTTGCTGGCGGCGCTCGCGACCTTGACTGGCGACGATCGATTGCTGGCGGACGATCTGCAGCCGCCGCCGCCCAAAATGGGGGCGTCCATTAAGCCTCAAGGGGGTATGAGCGCGGAGGCTCAGGACAAAGCGCGTCGCTTGGCGGTGGAAGCGCTGATTTCATATCGCGATAAGGGCTCGCCAGAACCGGACCCCAGGCCGCCACTTCTGGAACGCGCTATGCGATTTCTCGCGAGAGGAACGGGTCCTGAATATCTTCCGCTGCTCAAGCACGAGCTGGCGCTGCCGCGCGATTTGGGAGCGCCGGACTGGCGTAAGACGGACATCGCGCCCGCTCGTGATTTCAAGGTTGCGGTAATCGGAGCCGGCCTCTCCGGAGTGGCGGCCGCGTATCGCCTTGCGCAGGCGGGCGTTGCCTACAAGGTGTTCGAAAAGAATGCCGATGTCGGCGGTGTGTGGTGGGAGAACGTCTACCCCGGCTGCCGCCTGGATACGCCAAACTTTGCGTACAGCTATTCTTTCGCGCAAAAACAGGACTGGCCGGAGCAGTTTTCTCGCCAGATCGAGATTCAAAAATATGTATCCCGTGTCGCCGATGAAACCTCGGTCCGCGCGCACATTGCGTTCGAAACCGAGGTTCTGTCTTTGTCATACGACGAGGCGTCGGCCCGTTGGTCGGTAGAAACGCGCGATGTGGCAGGACTGGTTCGGACCGAAACGTTCAATGCGATCATAACCGCGACCGGGCAACTCAACCGGCCGGCATATCCTGACATCAACGGCCTGCAGACGTTCAAGGGCGATTTGTTCCATTCCGCACGATGGCCCGCGGGATTTGACGTCAGGGGCAAGCGCGTTGCCGTCATCGGCACCGGCGCGAGTGCATATCAAATCGTGCCGTCGATCGTTGGTTCGGTGTCCGAACTTCAAGTGTTCCAGCGCAATCCGCCCTGGATGCTGCCGACACCGAACTATCATGACGAGATCAAGCCGGGGATGGCGTGGCTGCTGCACCACGTGCCTTATTATGGGCGGTGGTTCAGGTTCTGGCAGTTCTGGATCGCGGCGGAAGGACGATTGCCTCTGGTCGAAGTCGAACCGGATTGGGATCACCCTATTTCCGTCGGGCGCGCCAACGAGGGACTTCGTCTCGAATGTATCGAACATCTCAAGACGCAATTGGTGGATCGTCCAGATCTTTTGGAAAAACTGACTCCGAGCTATCCGCCCGGTGCGAAGCGAATGCTGCGGGATAACGGTGTCTGGGCCGCGGCGCTGAAGCAACCGCATGCGAGGCTCATCACGGACAAGATCGAGAAGATCGAAGAACGCGGGATCGTCACCGAAGACGGTCAGCTGCACGAGGTCGATGTCATCGTGCTCGCGACCGGATTTCAGGCATCGGACTATCTGACGCCCATCAAGGTGACCGGCTGTGATGGCAAGGATCTTCATGAGTGGTGGGCGGGAGACTGCCGTGCTTATTTAGGGATCACCATGCCGGGCTTTCCAAACCTGTTCATGACGGGTGGTCCGACGACAGGGGTGGTCGTCAATGGCAGTGCCATCTTCTCTGCTGAATGTGCCGTGGAGTATGCCCTGTCGGCAATCCACGAACTGCTGCGTGGGAGCTATGCGTCCATGGATGTGCGTCAGGCTCCGTTCGACGAATTCAATCGGCGCGTCGACGCGGGGAATCTGACCAAAGCCTGGGGAGTTGCGAAAGTGTCCAGCTGGTATCGAAACCGCTTTGGAAGAGCATCGCAGACCTGGCCGTTCTCCCTGCTTGAATATTGGCGCATCACGGAGCGCGCGAATCTTGCAGACTACGATCTCGTCAAGGTCTGAGGCCGAACGCTTTCCAGGAAAGGAAAAACATGCCGCACATCATCGTCAAGCTTTATCCCGGCCGAACCGAAGAGCAGAAGAAAGAACTGGCTGATGAACTCACTAAGACTGTGATGAAGGTTCTCAACTCGAAGGAGACTTCCATTTCGGTCGGTATCGAGGACGTCAGTCCGGCGGACTGGACAGAGAAGGTGCAGAAGCCCGATATCGATGCAAAGCCGAATACGATCTACAAGCACTCCGCTAGATAGTCTTTGGATGATCGGCTCGTTGGGCCGGTCATCGCGCGGCTGAAATCCGAACGCAAAGCCTCGTAAGCGGCCATTGATGGCGTCAGCAAGCTGTATTACCAAGCCTATGGTCATGACAGTTTGTGAGGACGATGACGAATGCGCCGTTCCATTGAAGAGCTGACGTCGATGTTTCGGAATGGATCGACCGATCCGGTCCGGTCCGCGAAAGATTGTCTGGAACGGGCAAGCTCTGCTTCAGCACGATCGGCATTTATTGCCTTGACGGAGGCTCGGGCTTTGAGAGAGGCCGGCGCCAGCCTCGAACGCTACAAGATGGGACGGCCGATTGGCCGGCTAGACGGCATTCCGGTCAGTTGGAAAGACGTGTTCGACGTCGAGGGGACGCCGACCACCGCCGGCTCTGCGTTGCTGCGGAGTGCAAAGCCTGCGGCGGCAGATGCACCTGTCGTGGCTAGATTGGCGCAAGCGGGTGCAGTCTCGATCGGCAAGACAAATCTCTCCGAGTTTGCGTTTTCCGGGATCGGCCTCAACCCGCATTTTGGAACGCCGGCCAATCCGCTTGTTCAAGGCGGAATTCCCGGAGGGTCGTCGTCCGGCGCGGCGGTGAGTGTGGCGATCGGAGCCTGCGCCGTCGCATTCGGAACGGATACATCGGGTTCAATTCGGGTGCCTGCCGCGTGCAACGGGCTGGTCGGATTCAAGCCGACGGCGTCGCGATATCCATTGCGCGGAGTGTTCCCACTGGCGCCGTCGCTGGATACGGTCGGGATCATTGCAAAATCGATGGCCGATATCATCGTGGTCGACGACGTGTTGACGGAACGTCAGACCAAATCGCCGGGCGAGACACGAGAATCCGCCACATTCGTTGTTCCGGAGAGCGTTGTAACCGGCGACCTTGAACCCGCTGTCGCGGCCAACTTCGAGGAGGAGATCAAACGCCTCGAACGAGCTGGCTTTCGCATTGTGCGACGGCGTTTGAAGTCATTTGAGGGCACCCACGGCCTGTTTCAGGAACTCGGCACCCTGGTCGCTGTCGAAGCTGCGGAAGTTCACCGCGATATTCTTTCAAAGCCGGAGCTGTTGTCCCAGATTGATCAGAGGGTAGCGCGCCGGCTCCAGGCGGGCAGCGCAATCAGCGCACAGGCGCGCCAGAAAATGTTCTCGCAACGCGATACCCTGATCGATCAGCTCAGCACTGAACTAGGCGATGATCTTGTCATCTTTCCAACGATGCCGCATTCGGTGCCTTTGCTAGCCCCGCTCGAACAGGATACCGATCTGTTTGCCCGGATCAATGCCAGGACGTTGAGCAACACCATGATCGGCAGCTTTCTCGATATGCCCGGCGTTGCGTTGCCCTCTCGCACGGATACTACCGCTGTCCCGCAAAGCATCCTCGTATCAGCTCCGCGCGGTAGCGACGAAAAAGTGCTCGCGGCGGCGCAGGCCGTAGAACGCGCCGCTTGAATGAGATCGGCTAATCCCGGTTCGAAACCAGCATCATCATTCAATGAATAGCCTCGGGCGCATGGACTGGCACTCTGTCAGCCCATGGACGCACTCGTTCGAACGCGGCTGCGGCCCGAAGCACCATGGCATCCGCGTACCAGGGGCCGACGATTTGCAGTCCGATCGGGAGACCCTTGTCCGACCATCCGCATGGAACGCTGATCGCCGGATGTCCGGTCAAGTCAAAAAGATTGAGATAGGGTACCCAGCTCTGACGCATATCGCCGGCATCCTCGCCGCCGATCGTGATGGGTTCGAGTGCGCCATGATCGGCCGCCAGCGGCGGTCGGCTCATCGTCGGGGTCAACACGAGATCGTAGGACCCGAACCAGCCTTGCACGGTGCGGAAGTGCTCGGTGCGCTTGTAAGTCGCGCGCGTGACTTGCTGGCCGCTATAGGCGCCACCTGCACGAATTCCCTCGACGAAGCTTGGATCGAGCTGCGGCTCCAATTCATCGATGCGATCGAAGAAGCGCGCTGCCCAGTTCGACTGCTGGAGCACCCGCCAGGCTGGCTCGGCATTCTCGATCGGAGCGTCGACCAGGTCGACGTGACAGCCGAGTGCGCGGAAAGCCTCGACGGCATGCTCGCAGGCATGGCGGACTTCGTCGTCCAGTAGCGTGTTGCCGGCAAGCGGCCGCCAGCCGATGCGCAGGCCTCGTAGCGCTTCCGAATTCATGTCAGCGATCGCGGCGAGTGCTTGCGTGCGTTGAGTACCGAGAGAATGCGGATCGCTGGAGTCCGCACCGGAAAGGATATCCAGCATTAATGCAGTATCTGCGATCGTGCGGGCCATCACCCCGAGGTGAATGAAATTATTGAAGCCATCGGGCACCTGGCTGTGCGGGATCAAGCCCAGCGTCGGTTTCAGGCCGACGATTCCGGTACAGGCAGCTGGCAGACGTGTGCTCGCGCCGGCATCGGTCGCCAGCGAGAGGGGACCTAGTCCCGCAGCGACCGCGACCGCCGAGCCGCCGCTCGATCCGCCGGACGTGTAGTTCAAATCCCACGGGTTGCGCGTGGTCCCGAATAGAGGCGCGTCGGTCATCAGCTTGTGAGCGAATTCAGACGTCGTCGTCTTGCCGAGGATGATGGCACCGGCTTCCTTGAGACGGCGCACCGCGATGGCGTCAGCGTTCGGTACATTGTTCGCCATGGTCCGTGAAGCCCATGTCGTGCGGATACCGGCAGTATTGATAATGTCCTTGACCGAAATCGGCACGCCGTGCAGCGGCCCGACATCTTCACCGCGCGCGAGCGCGGCATCGGCGGCGCGGGCAGCCGCTAATGCCTCATCATGGCAAACGGTGATGAAGGCATTGAGCGTGGGTTGGCTCGCGTCGATTCGCGCTAGAATAGTTTTCGTGATTTCAACCGACGAAAGCTGGTGCGAGCGAATGCGTTTGGCCAGTTCGACGGCCGGAAGATAGGCGAGCGTGTCCAAGCTCGACGCTCCTCGAATATGAGTGACGGGTGAACGATCAGATCGGTAGGCAGAGCGCGTTGTCGACCAGCAGGTTGTCGTAGACGCAGCGGCGTTCCGCGAGTTTCAGTACGCCGTCTACGCGCCGGAATTTGTCGTGGTAGACGCCGACCTGGTGCAGTGTCGCATCCGGCCGATCGTAGAGGACCTGAAGCACGACATAGTTTGCCCGCGCTGTGATCGTGCCATCCGGCGCCTCGGATAAAACTGCCTGATTGGCGATCATATGGCGCAAATAGCGCGGCGCGAACATGGCCGTCTCTTTCAGCGCGAACGCTCGATCGCGAATCATTCCTTTGTTTTCGCAATAGATCAGACCGACGGGCAGGTTGCGGTCGAAATTCTCACGCGACAGGATCACATAGAGTGCGTCGTCAGCGAACATCTCTGCCCAGTCGGTGAGGCGTTGTTCGTCGAGCGCTGCCGCGTATTCGTTGTTGAAGGTCGCGATCTCGTGGTGAAGCAGCAGACTTGCCAGACGGGCATCGCTGTCGGCATACGACGGTCGGGTCATCACGGTGCCTTGCATATCAAAGCCCCATTTCCTGGCGCCAGTGCTTGTACATGGCACGAATTGCCGCTTCCGAAATAAGGCTATCCGCAGTTCCAGCTTCGATCTCGGGATCAAGCTTCACCAGGTGCTCGCCGTTCGGGACACGCTGCATGCCATCCTGAACGAACTTGATGGCCTCGTTATCCTCGAGTCCGAGAAAGCCGGCAGGCCCCATCAGATTGCCCTGACGCAGACGGTGGCGCGTCATTTCCTCGCTGTCGCCTTCGAAACCGAACATGGTCCACTTCATGATGAATTCATGCGGTCCCGTTGGCACGATCTGGCGGATGCCGAGCGTATTCATCTCGCGTTGGACGATGAGATTCGGCCAGATCGTCGACATCGTCACCGACCACGGGCTTTTGAACTCGTCGATAAAGTCCATGAAGCGCGGCTCCTCCAAGGTCATCCCTTCGCGATAAGCGCGCATCTCCTTCTTGGCATCGCTTGTTACTGTTTTGCCGTCTGACTTTGCAGATGCCATCACGCCGTGCCGGCCGGATGGGTCGGCGAGCATCAGGGAGCGATTGCCTGCGACTAGAAGCCCGAACGTCACGAGGAACGTGTGCAACAGCGTCGCGTGATAAGGATCCTTGAGATTCTCGTGATAGAGCTTCCAATTGCCAGGCAGGGAATGACGGTAATAGCCGAGCAGCTTGAGTTTGCGGCCATCGAAGGTCGCATCGAACTCGCTCAATACCTCGGGGCCGAGATAGTCCTCAAATGATTCCATCGTGTCGTTATAGGAAGCGAATACGACGCCGCGATGTGTCGTCACGTTCAGCTTGCGCAGGCCGTGATCTGCAGTCTTGAAGTCGGCAGGCATGCCGCCCTTGCCGTTGACGCCGCGACGGAAAGGCACACCGGCGAGATTGCCTTTCAGATCGTAGGACCACTGATGATAGGGGCAGACGAACTCCTTGGCATTGCCGCTCAGTTCGCGGCAGAACTCTGCCGCCCGGTGGGCGCAGCGATTCTCGAACACGTTGATCGAGCCATCCTCCGCGCGCGCAACGACGACGGGCGTCGGGCCGACATGGGAGCGGATGTAATCGCCCGGATTTGGTACCTCGCATTCGAGCGCGACATAGTTCCAGGTTCGGCCATGAAAAATCTTCTCGACCTCGCGTTCGTAGATCGTCTCGTCGGTGTAAACCCAATCCGGAATGCGGGTCAGCCCTTCTTGCGGCCACAAATAGCGTTTGGTCAATGCCAGGGATGAAGGCGCGTTCATGGCAGAGATCTCCGAAGGTGAAGTGTTGGATTCGCTTTCGTCGTCGGCGAGCACAACGTTGGAGACGTTGTCGAGAACGAATGGGGTGGTCGCTTCAAGATCGTGACGCGCTTGCCGGATCGCATCCGGTGCCGAAAAAGCGATTACGCCGGTGAGAAGGCCGGTTTCGCGATCGATCGTGCGATAAATGGCACCGGCGGCGGCGTCGATATCGCCGTGGCGCACGACCATGTCGTTCGCGTGGATACTCCCGATCATCTGGATATTGAGGCCGAACTGGTCGGTCCAGAACCAGGGTTTTTTCATAACCGCATCGCATGTGGCTCCGGCCATCGAGCGTCCAGCCGCGGCGCCTTGCTCTTCGGCGTTGTGCCAACTCTCCAGCCGCACGCGCCGCCCGTCGCTTTTCGGAATATGGTGCAGAGTGCAGTCGCCCGCAGCCCAAATGCCCGGAATGCTGGTGCGTCCTTCGGCATCCACCTCGATGCCGCCAGCAACCGCACAGCCGGCAGTCACGGCGAGATCGAGAACCGGTTCAAGGCCGATGCCGACAAGTACGGCGTCCACCTCGATCGTATCCTGTTCGGTCACGATACCGAGCTTGCTGCCTCTCTGCGTGATTTCGCGAATATCGGCGTTCAGCCGAACGTCGACGCCATGGGCCTCGGCGACACGCCGGAAAGTGCGGCCGAGCGGTCTCGGCAGCAGGCGCATCATGATTTCCGGCTCACGTTCAAGCACCGTGACGGCGACGTCTCTTGCGACTGCGGCGGATGCCAGCTCCAGACCGATAAAGCCGCCGCCGATGATCGCTACATGCGTTGCAGATCCGAATGCGCGATCGATTGCGGCGGCATCCTCGATGGTACGTAAATGGAAGACGCCCGCCCGGTCGGAACCGGGAATACCAAGCCGGCGTGCGCGGCCGCCGGTTGCGATCAGCAAGGTATCGTAAGGCAGCGTTTCACCGCTCGCGAGATGAACGAGCTTTTCGGCGGAATCGATAGACACCGCTCGCTGGCCGAGGTGCAGCCGCACCCCCAGGGAGTCCGCATCGTTCCGACTCAAGCGCGTGCAGGCTTCCAGATTGCCGCGGCCGAGCAGCATGTCCTTCGACAGAGGCGGACGTTCGTAGGGCAGGTGCACTTCGTCACCGACCAGATCGATCGCGCCATTAAAACCTGCGCTGCGCAGCGCACGGATCGCTGCCGCCGCCGTTTGTCCGGCGCCGACGATCACGGCCGTCGCTGCTATCGCCGTCTTGTCGGGCTGTACTGTGCTTTCCGTTTTTTTCGAGGTGAGGCTGGGACGCGCGCCATGCTGGTCAAGGTCGACAAGAATGTCGTCGCCGTCGACCCTGACCGCGTAGGTGCGTAGATCTTGCGTCAGCGGGGCGCACAGTGCCTTGCCGGTGCGGATATCGAACTGGCCCTGGTGAAGCGGGCACTCGATTTTGCCGTCTTCGACCCAGCCTTCCGACAGCAGCGCCAGCGCATGGGTACAGATGCCGTGAGTGGCGTAAATCTCGCCGCCCAGATTGTAGAGTGCAACCGGGGTTCCCCCGACGTCGGCGCTGACGACAGCGCCGTCCCGGATCGAATTCAAGGATGCCGCATGAAGCCAGGCCATCGATTTATCCCGAGATTATTGATCAGTGTACATCATAATTGTTGGAAGGCAATCGTCCCGGACACCTAGAGTCGAAGCCGGGATATTGCTTCGTCAATTTAGTCAGTGTACCATCATAAATTCCAGAGATGCAAATCAGGAGAGTGCCGTCATGGCTCAAGAGCCGATCGCGAATAAAGGGAACTTCCTGCACATTTACGATTTCCGGGTGCAGGCTGGCCACGAAGACGAGTTCGTCCGGCTGTTCGAGGAGTTCGACTATTCGGACGGTAACCCGATGCACAAATCGTCAGCCCAGGTGAAGGACGGTGTGCTTTGCCGCGATGTCGAAGATCCGCAGCGTTTCTTTCTGATTGCCGAATGGTCGGACATCGAGGAGCACGCGAAGATCCGCAAGATCTTGGCGAACGAGATCAAGCCGGAATTCATCAAGTATATCGAGGGCGGCAAGTTCGTCCCCAAATATGTTGAGGTCGTATCGTCCACCCCGGACGAGATCCTGCAAAAAGCCGCCGGGTGAGATCGTCCGGTGGCGCGGCATCTTTATACGTTCTTCCGGTCTTCGACCTCGTACCGGATGCGCATTGCCCTCGCGCACAAGCGGCTGGCTTACGAACCGCACTACGTTAGCCTGCCAAAAATGCAGCACCGCGAGACTGCGTACCGGGACCTCAATCCGCAGGGACTTGTGCCCCTGCTGATCGAGGATGAGCAACCACTGATTCAGTCGCTCGCGGTTATCGAATACCTCGACGAAATATACCCTGAACCTGCACTGATGCCGAAGACCGCACAGGACCGGGCTTATGTACGAGCGTTTTCACAGATCATCGGCTGCGACATTCATCCACTCAACAATGTCCGCGTGCTCAAGCGGTTGCAAAGTCAATTCGGCGCCGACGAGGCCGCGACCAATGAGTGGTACCGGCACTGGATCGCGGAAGGGCTCGGGGCGCTGGAGGACTACGTCGTTCGGGAGGGGCGGTCGGCACAATTTGCGCTCGGCGACGCGGTTACCATGGCGGATATCTGCTTGGTGCCGCAGATCTTCAATGCCCGACGCTTCGGCTGCGAACTGGGTGCCTATACGAAGCTCAACGAAATATTCGAGAACTGCATGACGCTTCCGGCCTTCACGGAAACGCAGCCGAAAACGCAGCCCGATGCCTTCTGAGAATTGTTAAGCCTCGCTCGGACTGAAGATCGTGCGGCCGAGGTGATTGTTTCCATCGATCAGCCGAATCAAGGTCGAGATGAAGGCATGCCGCTCGGCTGGCAGGAGTGGCTCAAGCAAGCGCTCCTGCGCGCGCTGCATTGCGATGTACATGTCCTTGGTGACGTGCTTTCCTTCAGGGGTCAGTCGCGCCAGCATCGTTCGCTTGTCGACTTTGCCGCGTCGCCGTTCGATCAATCCGCGCCGGCTCAGCCGGTTGAGTACGTCGGCGACGTTGGTGCGATCGATGCCGAGTTCGCGCGCAAGCGAGTTCTGATCGAGGTCGGGGTTGGCCATGAGTGTGGTCAAAAGCCCGTATTGGACGGGCGTGATATCGAATGCGGCGCATTCCTCGAAGAACAGCGCATAATGAATCTGATGCAATCGCCGGAGCAGATAACCTGGGCGAGCCCATAGCGGCATTTCCGACATCAGGGCACTCGACACCGAGTAATTCCGACGTTTGCCTTTGGGCGTGGGAAGTTTGATCGGAGAATTGGATTGCGCCGGCTTTGCCGTGCGAGATTTTGCGTTGATCGCCATAAGATTTCCTGTCGCGCGCCCGGTGAAGCACGAGGCCTGTCCGGGTCGAATTGTGCCAATTGGACTCCCTGCCGGTCGACTTTGCAACTGTTTCACGTGGCGCGATGAAGGTTGCGGGGGGTGTCCAGAGCTTTCCGCATCGGCGAAGCGGTCATAGCGCAAGGGTGGCTGGAAGGCAAAATTCGTCAGTACAACATCATATCTTGTCCAATTCTAAATTATCGTGTTACCGTATTCGTGCCGGGTTATTTCCAATGTGTTTCTCGAGTGGGGGATGATGATGTCCGCACGTCGTTGGATTGGTCTTGCCTTTGCGATGCTCGCCGGCTGTTTGATCGGCTTTCCGGCACATGCCGCAGATACCTTGAAGGTTCGTCTGGACTGGACGCCATGGGGCAACCAGGCTCCCATGCATTTTGCGGCACAAAAGGGCCTGTTCAAGAAATACGGCCTCGATGTCACGCTCGACGATGGCAACGGATCGGTATCGACTGTGCAGATCGTCGGAAACGGCGAGTACGACATCGGCCATGCCTCGCTCGCACCGATGATTATTGCGCGCTCCAAAGGCCTCTCGGTGAAGGCTTTCGCGGGCTTCGTTCAGAAGAACGACATCGGGTTATTGGTGCCGGCCGACAGCGGCATACGCAGTCCGGCCGATCTGAAAGGCAAGAAGATCGCCTTTACGGCCGGTTCGCTCGAGGCGCCATTCATCGATCGCTTCCTCGCGGCCGGCAAGCTGACGCGCAACGATGTCGAACTGCTCAATGTGAGTGCCGCAGCCAAAGCCGGAACATATATATCGGGTGGGGCGGACGGTGCATTTTCGTCGGTGCCATTCTTCCTGCCGGTGGCCTCCAGCAAGCGCCCCTCGACAAGTCTGAACTTCGTGGACTACGGCCTGCAATTCCCGAGCTTCGGCTTGTTTGCCACGGAAAAGACGATCCAGACCAAGGCGGATGCGCTTCGGCGCTTTGCCAGCGTCGTATCCGGCTGCTGGGCCTATATCCTCAACGGCCATGTCGACGAGGGTGTGCAGGCGATCATTGCGGCGCGGCCGCAGGCGAAGCTCGATCCGGATGTATTGCGTAAACAGATTGAAAGCATCAAGGCTTTCGCCAAAACACCGGCGACCGAGAAGCTGCCGTTCGGCGTGATGGCAGCGTCGGATTGGCAAACGGCAATACAGGTCTTGAGCGAGGGCGGTCTGCTAGAGCAGAAGCTCAAGCCGGACGACGTCTTTACGAACGATCTGATCGACAAGAAGATCGTTGCCGATATTGCCGATGGCAAGTTCTAAGCCGCGCGCTCCATGATTCATGCATCGCAGGTCACCAAGCAATTCGGACATGGCCACAAAGGCGTTACTGCGCTGAACGGAATTTCCCTCACCATTAACGAGGGCGAGTTCGTCAGTCTGTTAGGCCCCAGCGGCTGCGGCAAGAGCACCTTTCTACGGTGCCTTGCGGGTATCGAAACGGCGAGCAGCGGCAACTTGCTGATCGATGGCAAGCCGATTGCCGGCCCGCCGGATCGTCTCGGAATGGCGTTTCAGCGCGATGCGCTGCTCGACTGGTTCGACGTGTTGGAAAACGTGTTGCTGCCGGCCGATTTCGGAAACAAGCGAAAGTGCGACTACGAACCGCGCGCTCGCGAACTTCTGGAAATGGCGGGGCTTAGCGCCTTCATCCACAGTTATCCGCGCGCTTTGTCGGGCGGCATGCGCCAGCGTGTGGCCATATGCCGTTCATTGCTACTCGACCCGCGGCTCCTGCTGATGGATGAGCCGTTCGGGGCGCTTGATGCACTGACCCGAGATCAGCTCAATGTCGACCTGCATCATCTTTCGCAGCAGCGGAATATGACAGTTGTTTTTGTCACCCACAGCATCTCGGAAGCCGTTTTCCTTTCAACTCGCGTCGTCGTGTTCAGCCCGCGGCCCGGACGCATCGTGGAGGACATCGCCATCGATCTTCCGCGCGAGCGGCGTCTTGCGGTACGCGAAAGCAAGGAATTCGGCGACCACGCCCGCCATATACGCGGGCTGTTTGAAAAGATGGGGCTGATTCATGATTGAATTGCCATCAGCCCTGCGAAATGGCCTTCGTCGAAGCGGCACGCCGATTGCGGGTGCATTGGCTTTTCTTGTCGTATGGGAAGCTGCGTGCTGGATATTCTCCATTCGGCCGGTGTTGCTGCCGAGCCCGATATCGGTTTTTCACGAGATCATGACGTCGCCGGCGTGGTTTGCCGAGCAAACCGTCTACACCGTGGGCATCACGTTCGCGGGCTTCGTAGCGGCCGTCGTTTTCGGAGTGTTATTTGCAGTCGTGATCGTGGAGTGGAAGCTGCTTGATCGGCTGCTGTTTCCGCTCTTCGTTGGCCTGAACAGCGTGCCCAAGGTTGCGCTCGCACCGCTGTTCATCATCTGGTTCGGCGTCGGCGATGCCCCGAAGATTGCCATCGCATTTCTCATCGCGGTGTTCGCGGTGGTTATCGACACCGCGCTCGGGTTGCGGTCGGTCCCGCCGGATATACTTGATCTTGCCAAGACCATGCGGGGATCGCGCCTCAAGGTATTGCTGCGGGTCAAGCTGTTCTGCGCGATGCCTCATTTATTTGCCGGCCTCAAGGTTGCGATGTCGCTTGCACTTGTGGGAGCCATCGTTGGCGAGTTCGTGTCGTCACAACGCGGTCTCGGCTACGTCATCCTGAGCGCACAGGGCATGTTCGACACGACGCGCGTATTTGCGGCGATCGCCATTCTGGCTGTGGTCGGCGTGGTGCTGATCGAGGCCGTCGCTATCGTCGAGCGCCTGGCGATGCCCTGGCATTACAGCGCCGAGCGTCAGGGACACTGACGCATCTGCGCCAATAAGCGGCACACTGCATAGTTTCCTTGCATCGCGAGGGCGGATGTTTGCTGCGTGGTGCTTGCTGGCCGAGAAGTGATTTTCAATTATGCGGCTTCCAGCCCGAAGTCTCATTTGACAGTTTCTAAAAATATGATCAGTATACCATCATAAATTTCTTTCGTCGGCGAGTGCCCAAAACTGCTTTAGGGCGTCCCGTTGGAGCGTGAAAGGTTGTGCCGCTTCGGCGGCGCGACAGGGTGAACAACAAGCCAGTTCAAATGGCGCGCACCGGATAGCTTTCGACACGTCGTTGCGCGTGGTGAGGCTGAAGCCATTTGGTTTCGAGATCATTAGAAGGGGGAATTTGAAATGCAGCGACGTACATTTCTGAAAAAGGCAACCGCTGGATTGGCGATGACCGCCGTCGCCGCGCCCGCTTTGGCGCAGTCGCACGACAAGGTGCGTTGGCGAATGGCAACCAGCTGGCCGAAGAGCCTCGATACGATTTACGGTTCGGCCGATGAGATGTGCAAACGCATTAGCCAACTCACCGAAGGCAAGTTCGAAGTTCAGTGCTTTGCCGCGGGTGAGATCGTAGGCGGCCTGCAGGTATTCGATGCTGTCTCGAACAGGACCGTCGAATGCGGTCATACGCTCTCGTCGTTCTACTTCGGCAAGGACCCTGTCTACGCGTTCGATTCGGGTGTGGCCTTTGGCGCCAATGCGCGTCAGCAGGCGTCGTGGCTCTACTACGGCGGCGGCCTCGAAGTGTTACGTGAAATCTTTGCCAAGCAAAATTTGTTGAACTTCCCGTGTGGAAATGTCGGCGTGCAAATGGGCGGCTGGTATCGCAAGGAAATCAACACGCCTGAGGATTTGAAGGGCTTGCGTATTCGCATCGGTGGACTCGGTGGCGTGGTCCTGCAGCGTCTCGGCAGCATTCCGACGCAGATTGCGACGGGCGATATCTATCCCTCGCTTGAGCGCGGCACGATCGATGCGGCCGAATGGATTGGCCCATATGACGACGAAAAGCTCGGTTTCGCTAAAGTCGCTCCTTACTACTACACGCCGGGCTGGTGGGAGGGCAGCGCGATGATTACGAGCCTTGTGAATACTGCGGCCTGGAAGGAGTTGCCGCAGCTTTACAAGGATGCTTTCGAGACGGCCGCAAATGAGCAGAATCTTCTGATGCTTGCCAAATACGATCAGAAGAATCCCGCCGCGCTCAAGCGACTGATTGCCGGCGGCACCAAGCTGCGCGCCTTTCCACAGCCGATCATTGAGGCCTGCTACAAGGCGACAGTCGAAACCTTCAACGATCTCTCGACGAAGAGTGCGGATTTCAAGCGGGTTTACGAGCACTGGAAGGAATTCATGAACACCTCCAACCAGTGGTTCCAGGTAGCCGAGTATCGCCTCGACGCGTTCCGCTATACCGGACATAAATGGTAAGAAGGTCTGGTCTGGACGCGATGTCTGTGGTGCTTTGCTTTGGCTGCATTTGACGTTCCGGAATCAGGGAGAGCGGCAGATGGCCTCTGAAGGAATCGGCGCGCGCGTTCTCCGAAAGGAGGACGCAAGACATCTCCGTGGCCGCGGCCAGTTCGTCGGAGACATCCGGATCCCCGGAATGCTTGAAGTCGCGTTTGTCCGCAGTCCTGTTGCTCACGCGCTCATTCGTGAACGCAAAAAGCCTGCCGGATTCGAGAACTCCGTTATCTTTAACGACGATATGCCCGGTGTGTTGCCGATCACGACGCGCTCGTCCATCCCGGGCTACAAGGTCTCCGATTATCCAGCGCTTGCCGCGGAGCGTGTTCGCTTCGTTGGCGAGACCATTGCGATGTGCGTAGCGCCCAATCGCGCGGCCGCGGAGGATCTCTGCGAGCTTGTGGATATCCAGTATGAAGAACTCGATCCCATCGTGAATTGCGCAACGGGGCGCGCATCGGGGGTGAAGCCGCTGCACGATGGGTGGACTGACAACCTGTTCCTGCGCACCTCGTTTGACCAGGGCATGGACGAGGTGATTGCCAAGGCTCCTGTCGTCGTCGAGTTGGAGCTCTCGACCGCGCGCCAGACGATGCACCCGATGGAAGGGAAGGGGCTGGTTGCGTGGTGGGATCACCGGGCCGGGCAGTTGGTCGTGCACACCTCGACCCAGGTGCCTCACATGATCCGCATCGGGCTTGCGGAATGTCTCGGCATACCGCAGGCCATTATCCGTGTGGCTGCGCCTGATGTCGGTGGGGGCTTCGGCTACAAGTGCATGTTGATGCCCGAGGAAGTCGCCGTCGCTTGGCTTGCGTATACGAGGCAGGGAGCGTTTCGCTGGATCGAGGATCGGCGGGAGCATCTCACGGCCGGAGCGAATGCGCGTCAGCATGAATACAAGATCAAGGCCTACGCCGATGAGCGTGGCAGGTTTCTTGGTCTCGATGCGGACGTTGCTGTTGATTGTGGCGCATACTCCGTATGGCCATTCTCGGCGTGCCTCGAGGCGGCTCAGGCCAGCGGGAATCTGCCTGGCCCTTACGATCTCAAGGCATATCGCTGCAGTACTTTTTCGGTAGCAACTAACAAGCCGCCTTTCGCGCCGTATCGAGGTGTCGCGCGTCCGGGAGTGTGCTTCGCCATCGAATTGACGATTGATGCAATCGCAAAGGCGGTCGGGCGAGAGGCCTGGGAAGTCCGGCTCGAGAATCTCGTCGCCGCTTCCGCCATGCCCTACACCAACGTCACCAAGAAGTTCTATGACAGCGGCAACTATCCCGCCTCGCTTCTCGAAGTGAAGCGCATGATCGATTTCGATCGCATCCGCAGTGAGCCGCGGCGTGATGCAAAGGGGCGATACCTCGGTGTAGGCTTTGCAACTTATACCGAGCAATCCGCCCACGGTACCAAGGTGTTTGCTCAATGGGGTCTTCCGCTCGTTCCCGGTTTCGACCAGGCTCACGTCAAGTTAACGCCGGACGGTGCGCTCGAAATCAAGGCGGGCATCCACACCATAGGTCAAGGTCTGGAAACGACCCTTGCCCAGATCGCCCATGAACAAACGCGAGTCCCGTTGAAGGATATTCGCGTTGTGCTGGGAGATACCGCCAACACGCCCTTTTCGACGGGAGCTTATGCGTCCCGTGGTATCGTGATGACTGGCGGTGCGGTTTCGGTTGCATCCGAGATTGTCGCGGGACGGATCAAAAGCATCGCCGCCCATCTTCTGCAGGTTCGTCCCGAAGATATCAGTTTCCGCGATGGAGCCATCTTCGCCGGCGAAGCAAGTGTTTCCTATGAGGACGTCGGCAGGGCTTGGTACATGCGGCCGGACCAGCTTCCCGATGACGTCGACAGAGGAGGGTTGGAAGCGACCGGCGCCTACAAGCCGCAGATCGATAGCGGTGTGTTTTCATACGCGAGCCACGCGGCATACGTTGCCGTCGATGCAGAGACGGGGCTCGTCGAAATCCTCGATTATGCTATCTGCGAAGACTGCGGCACGATGGTCAACCCAATGATTGTCGATGGCCAGACGATCGGCGGAGCAGCCCAGGGCGTCGGCACGGCACTGTTCGAGGAAAGCCCGTACGACGATAACGGACAGCCTCTGGCGTCGACATTGATCGACTATCTGCTGCCAGGACCGACCGAACTTCCCCGTTTCCGTATTTCGCATATGGAGACGCCATCGCCTTACTCCGCGCACGGCCTTAAAGGCGTCGGCGAGGGCGGAGCCATTGCCCCGGCAGGAGCTCTGGTAAACGCAATCAATGACGCGCTCGCTCCTCTCAACGCCGCAGTACACACAATTCCCGCTTCTCCCGAGCGCATCCTCGCGGCGATCGCAGCGGCGAAGCCCACGTTGAACGACGCAGCATGAAGCCCGCCCCTTTCGATTATGTTCGGCCTCGAAGTTTGCCAGAAGCGACGGCGCTGCTTTCAGATGAGAGCGCGAACGCCAAGATATTTGCCGGCGGTCAATCGCTCGGGCCGATGTTGAACCTGCGGCTGGCCCGTCCCGCAAAACTGGTCGACATCCGCAACATCCAGGCACTACGAGCTGTGCGGGTTGACGAGAAGTCGTATTCGATCGGAGCGACTTTGACCCACGCGGAGATCGAGGACGGTGCGTTCGAGGATTTTTCGCAAGGGCTATTGCCGTTCGTAGCACGCGGCATCGCATACCGAGCGGTGCGAAATCGCGGTACCGTCGGCGGCAGTCTGTCGCACGCCGATCCGGCTGCCGATTGGGTCTCTACTATGGCAGCTATAGGTGCCACGATGGTCGTCCATGGACCGGCAGGTGAACGCCGCGTGCCGGCGGAGCAGTTTTTGGTTGGAGCCTTCACCTCGAAACTCGGCGCTACCGAACTCCTAACTGCGATCGAACTTCCGCGCCTCTCGGCGACGGCTCGGTGGGGTTATTACAAAGTCTGTCGCAAGACCGGTGAATTCGCGAAAGCCATCGGCGTCACGATCCAGGATCCCCGGGCCGGGATATTCCGAGTCCTTGCCGGTTCAACCGAAGGTCGTCCGGTCTTGCTTGCTCGGAGTGGCGAAACACTGGCTACCCAGGGTGCTGATCGTGCTGCTGGCGTTGCGCGCCAGGAGATCGAGGAAGTCCTTCCGCATCTTGAGCCCGGTCACCGGCAGCAGCTTGCCGTCGCTGTACAACGCAGCTTGCAGAAAATATCGCTCCTGGAAACCGTCTGAAATGCCAATGCTCAACGTCAGTTTGACTGTCAACGGACGACCGGCAGCCGCGACGGTTGAGCCACGTACGCAGTTGTGTGAATTGCTGCGTGAGAATCTGAACTTGACCGGCACCCATGTCGGATGCGAGCAGGGGGTTTGCGGCGCATGCACCGTCGTCGTCGACGGCAAACCCCAGCGATCCTGCATCAGTTATGCGGGTGACTGTGAAGGCGGTTCTATCACGACGATCGAAGGGTTTGACGACGACGCGCTAATGGATGAACTCCGGGTTGCGTTTTCACGCCACCACGCGCTGCAATGCGGCTTCTGTACACCCGGAATGCTGATCACGGCGCGCGATATCATTCTCAGGCTTGGAGAAACCAGCGCTGCGCGCATTCGCGAAGAGCTGTCTGGCAATCTGTGTCGCTGTACCGGCTACGTCGGGATTGTGGAAGCAGTCGAGCAGGTCAGCAAAGGAAAAGCCGCGCGAGACCCGAAAGCTCCCGTTGCAGCGATCGAGGCTACGGTCGCTAGTCGACCGGCCGATACCGTGAGGAAGGTGTTTGCGCCAGCACCTCGTCCGACCGTTGCCACGCCATCAGCGGGAACGAGCGCGCGCAAGGGATGGTCCTCGATCGAGCAACGTCTCACCGTGGGTTTTTCACCCGACGTCGTCTGGGATCGTCTCTCCGATATTCGCGAGGTCTCTACGTGTTTGCCGGGGGCTGAAATCACCGAGCTCGACGGTGATCGCATCCGCGGCAAGATGAATGTCACCCTTGGGCCGATGAAAATTGCCTTCAACGGTGATGGCAACGTGATGCTCGATGCCGAGAGGCGTATTGGCCGCTTGAGCGGCGGCGGTCGAGATGCCGGCTCCGGATCGACCGCTGAAGGAGAGGTGGAATGGCGCGTGCTCCCGGGAGAAGCGTCGGACAGCCTGATCCAGGTAAGTCTCTCCTGGCGCCTGAGCGGACGGCTCGCCCAATTCAATCGTGCCGGACTTGTTCAGGACGTGATTCAGCGGCTTGCTTCGATCTTCGTTTCCAATCTTGAAGCGTCGCTCAAAGGTGAAGCCATCGGTGAACAATCGGTCAAGTCGTTGGGGATATTCTCGCTGATGTGGGGAGTCTTCAAGGAGCGTTTCCTGCGACGGACCCGAAAGAACACCTAGCCATTGCTCCGGCTACTATAGCGCTGCTATGCGGTATCGTAGAATTGCAGGATGTGCTTCCGGGGATCTATTCGGCGGGTTGGAGATTGTGCGCATCGATGATCGCTTTGATCTCCGAGCGACATGAGCCGCAGTTTGTGCCGGCCTGAAGCTTAACACCGATTGCTTCGACCGTACGGCAGTTAGATCTGGCAACGGCGGCGATCTGTTTCGCGCCGACGCCGAAGCAGGAGCAGACAATTGCCCCTCGATCCGGAACGTCATTGCCGGGCCGCCCGGCGATCAGACCAATATGCATTCGCCGATCGGTGAACTCGGACCCGAGTTGCTCCGCTACCCAGTCACGCGACACGGCGACCGGTTGCGGCGCAAGAAACAGAGCGCCGACGAGGCCGCGGCTATCGAAGAAAGCGAAACGCTGCTGACCGTTTGCCCGATCATGATAGGTCGACAGCTCCGTGCCGGGTGAGCAGCCGAACAATTTCGTCGCGAAATCGGCCCATTCGCGGTCACGTTCGAAGGCCAGTTCGATCCGCCAGCCGCCGTTGCATTTGGCGATCGCCCAATAATCGGCATCGAGCGCCTGCGGACGGCGACGCAGAACGGCGAAGCCGAAATTCCTGACCTTAAGGGCTGCAACCTGTGCTGCGATATGCTTCGACGCAGGCTGGCCTGACACCGGATCGGTGATAGATGGAATCAGGGCATCGACGCGCGCTTGCGACGCGAATTGGTCGTTCCAGTGCATCGGCACGAAGATCGAACCGCGCGCCTGGCGCGTCGACAACAGGGCTCGAACCGTCAGCGCGCCGTGAGACGTCGTAACTCGTGCGAGATCGGCATGGCCGACGCCTCGTGCGGCTGCATCTGCAGGATGTAACTCGCAGAACGGCTCGGCCAGATGTTGCGACAGGCGCGGACTTTTTCCGGTCCGCGTCATGGTATGCCAATGATCGCGAATCCGGCCAGTATTGAGGATCAGCGGGAATGCCGCGCTGGTCCGTTGCGTGAGGGCAGGCGTGAGGGCAACAAAGCGTGCCTTGCGGTCAGGTGTGAAGAACTGGCCGTCACCGAAGAAGCGCGTCTCGGCCGGGGTGTCTTGTCTAGGCTGCGGCCATTGGAAGGGCTGCAGGTCTTCGAAGGCTTCACGGTCGATGTTCTTATAAACGCCGATGTCGAAGTCGCGCGCGCCATCGTTCTCGAACGCAGACAAGGCTGCATGCTCGGCAAAAATCTCGGCCGGCGATTCATAGCCGAATGCGTTGGCGAACCCCATGCGCCGTGCGACCTGCGAGATGATCCACCAATCGGGACGGGTCTCGCCGGGACGCGCGAGGAATGGCCGTTGTCGGGAGATGCGGCGCTCCGAATTGGTGACGGTGCCGTCTTTTTCGCCCCAGCCGGCAGCGGGCAGTGCTACATGCGCGTGGCGCATCGTGTCAGTTTCGGCAAGGATGTCGGAAACGACGACAAACGGACAGGATTTCAGCGCGGCTTCCACCGCGCTCGCGTCGGGCATCGTGTCGACCGGATTGGTTGCCATGATCCAGAGCGCTTTGATGCGTCCGTCAGCGACGGCGCGGAACATCTCGACGGCCTTGAGGCCGGGCTTGTCCGCGATGACGGGTGAACGCCAGAACCGCTGCACACGATCGCGATGCGCCGGGTTCTCGATCTCCATATGCGCGGCCAGCATATTGGCGAGTCCGCCGACTTCACGGCCACCCATTGCATTCGGCTGTCCGGTGACGGAAAACGGTCCGGCGCCGGGCCTGCCGATCCGGCCCGTGGCAAGATGACAGTTGAGAATGGCGTTGACTTTGTCCGTGCCGGAGGACGATTGATTGACGCCCTGGCTATAGACTGTGACTACCTTCGAGGTCGCTGCAAAAAGCGTATAGAATTGAAGCAGCGTTTCGATGGGTAGCCCGGTCTGTCGTGCAATTCCGTCGAGACCGACCGCACGCGCGGATACCAGCGCCTCTGTGAAGCCGGAAGTGTGAGCTGCGATATAGCCGTGGTCGAGCGCTGCATGATCGGCAAGCCATGCTAGTAGCCCGGTGAACAGCGCCACGTCCCCGTCGGTGCTGATCGGCAGATACAGATCGGCTAATTCGCTCGTCACGGTGCGGCGCGGATCGATGACGACGACCCGCATCTGCGGCCGCGTTTGCCTGGCGGCGGCCAGCCGCTGGTAGAGGATTGGATGGCACCAGGCGAGATTGGAGCCGACCAGCACGACGAGGTCCGCAAGCTCGAAGTCCTGATAGTTGCCGGGGACCGTGTCCGAACCAAAAGCCCTGCGATGACCCGCCACGGATGACGCCATGCAGAGCCGTGAGTTGGTATCGATGTTGGCTGTGCCGATGAAGCCTTTCATCAGCTTGTTGGCGACGTAATAGTCCTCCGTGAGTAGCTGGCCCGAGACATAGAAGGCGACCGAATTAGGTCCATGCTCTGCGATGGTCCGTGAGAAGGTGGAGGCGACGAGGTCGAGCGCCTCGCCCCAGTCGGCCGTACGACCGTCGATTTTTGGAGCGAGCAGCCGGCCATCGAGATCGATCGTTTCGGCAAGGGCAGAGCCTTTCGAACAAAGCCGACCGTAGTTCGACGGGTGCTCCGGATCGCCGCGCACGTTTACGGCGCCGTCGGATGTCGCCTCGGCCAGCACCCCGCAGCCCACGCCGCAGTACGGGCAGGTCGTGCGAACGGTGCGAGTGCCGGTCGTCGTACTCATTTCAGGCGGCCACCATAGGGTCCTGGGGAATGCCTCCCTGGTAGCTTTGTCCGAAGATCAGTGTGTCCCGGATGCCGGCGATGTTCACCGCCCTCTTTTGAAGATCGTTGAACCACGCGCCGTCCAGCGTCTCGCCAAACAGGACCGTACCAATGACGCGATCGTTCTCGATGATGACGCGCTTATAAACACCGGCCGAGACGTCGCGTAACACGATATCCTGCCGATCCTCGCCGTCGGCGAAATCGCCGATCGAGAACAGGTCGATACCTGTAACCTTGAGTTTGGTTGGGGTCTCGCTATGAACGAAGCCACTTGTCTCGCGGCCGGCAAGTGTCGCCGCTGCGACCTTGGCCATCTCGTAAAGCGGCGCGACCAATCCGTAAGTATGTCCGTCGATCTCCGCACACTCGCCAAGCGCGAGGATGTCGGGATCCGACGTCCGCATCCGCGTGTCGACGACGATACCGCGATTGACGGTCAGGGCCGCGGTCTTGGCAAGTCCGGCATTCGGCCGGATACCCGCGGCCATCACGACCAGTGTCGCCGGCACAACGGTGCCATCGGCCAATTCGATGCCTTCAACCCTTTTCGCGCCGAGAATGGCTTTCGTATTGGCGCTTGTTCTAACTTCGATGCCCCGCTCCCTGAGCGCGCTCTCGAGCAGACGACCGGCAGCAGCATCAAGTTGCCGTTCCATCAGGGTCGGCATCAGATGCAGGACCGTGACGTCCATGCCGCGCATCTGCAATCCGGCGGCGGCTTCCAGGCCCAGCAATCCACCGCCGATGACGACGGCCTTGGCACGGGATTGCGCGGCAAGCAGCATCGCGTTGACGTCGTCGAGGTCTCGATAGGTCAGGACGCCAGCTAGATCGTTGCCTGGAACCGGCAAGATGAACGGTACCGAACCGGTCGCGATCACGAGCTTGTCGTACGTGGCGCTCACGCCGCGATCCGATGTGATCGTCTTTGTCGCACGATCGATCGCTACGATCTTGTGGCCCTTGTAGAGTACGATGCCGTTCCTGATGTACCAGCCGTCGCCGTGAATAATGGTCTGCTCATAATCCTTCTCGCCCGAGAGAACGGGCGAGAGCATGATGCGGTCGTAGTTGACCCGTGGCTCGGCGTTGAAAATCGTGACGTCGTAGCGGCCGGGCGCATACTCGAACAGATGTTCCAGCATGCGTCCTGGCGCCATGCCGTTGCCGATAATGACGAGTTTCTCAGTCATTCGCGGACTCTGCAACGTCATGAGGTCGCCAGTGCCGCATCCGGCGTCAGCGAGGCCGTCCGCCGCAGTTCACGGATCGAGACGTGCATCCAGCCAAGCAAGACGAGGACGAGAGCAAATAGCAGCACGAAGCAGCTTGGCCAGTACCCCGTCGTGTCTTTCAACACACCGAAAGCGATCGGGAGCACGAAGCCGCCAAGGCCGCCGACCATGCCGACCACACCTCCGACAGGGCCGACACTGTCCGGATAATAGGCCGGGATATGCTTGTAGACCGCGGCCTTGCCGAGACTCATGACGAAGCCAAGGACGAAGATGCTTGCGACGAAAACAGCCGGCTTGATCGAGAATGACAATATCCCTGTCGTCACTGCTGCGACCACGAACATGCAATACATGACCGAGCGCGCTCCTTTCCTGTCGGATAGAAACCCGCCATAGGCACGGAAGATGCTGCCGGGAATCGAATAGGCTGCAGCAACCATGCCGGCCGTTTCGATGTCGAAGCCGTAAACGCCGATGAGATAGCGGGGCAGCCACAGCGCTAGGGCTACGAAGCCGCCAAACGCAAAGAAGTAGTAGAGTGAGAAGCGCCAGACCTGAAGGTTCTTCAGTGGCGCGAGATCCGCGGCAAAGCTCTTTCGAGGCGCTGCTGCGTTGCGTTGCGCGATGAAATTCGGATCGTCTGTGGTCGAAAACCAGAAGACGATGCCCATCAATGCCAACCCTGTAGCCCAGACTTCAGCGGTGGTTTGCCAGCCGTATGCGATCAGCACGAAGGGTGCCAGAAACTTTGTCACCGCGGCGCCAACGTTGCCCGCGCCAAAGATGCCGAGCGCCGTTCCCTGCTTCTGCGCTGGGAAAAACGGCGAGATATAGGCGACACCGACGGCGAACGAACCGCCGGCGAGACCGACACCGAGCGCCGCTACCAGGAACTGCGGATAGGTTTTCGCGTAGGCGAGCAGAAAGGTGGCAAGCGCCGCTGCCAGCATCGTCAGCGTGTAAACGAGCCGCCCACCGTATCGTGGCGTCCATATGCCGAGCTGGAGGCGAACGAGCGAACCGGTGAGGATTGGTGTGCCGATCAGCAGGCCGAATTCCGTCTCGTTAAGCCCGAGTTCCTGCTTGATGCGGATGCCGATGATCGAAAATATCGTCCACACCGCAAAGCAGACGGTAAAAGCAATGGTCGACAACCAAAGAGCGCGTTGCGCGGTCGCTGTATTGGACGGAGAAGCTGCTGGCATGGGTGGCTCCGAAGGCAAAGGCAGGCTGGCCTGATCGGCGTTTCTCGTGTTGGCGGCCCATAAAGGCCCGCAAGCACCGGAGCAGGAATTGTGCCAATTGCGATCGGAGCGAATATCGCTGATTTTATCGTGGGGCTGGCGGGAAGGTCGTCGTTCAGCAGCAGGCTGGACTACGAAACCGGCGTGATTTGTTCGCAATTGCTCAAATGGCATGCATCTGGTGCCCCACGGATGACGGAGGCGCCAGTCGATGGACTTGGCGTTGCCCATAAAATCATCGTATGACCGGTCGTCTTAGGGCTGCCGGGAATTCCCAATCATGAAGTTCGACCATCTTGCTTACGATATCGTCGACGGTATCGCCGAAATCTCGCTGCAACGTCCCCCGGTCAATGCGCTTAGCCTGGAAATGATTCGCGAACTTGTCGCGGCCTTGAACCACGCCGCTGCTGATTCCCGAGCGCGTGCGGTGATTATTTGCTCGAATATTCCGCGCCGCTTTTGTGCAGGGCTCGACCTGAATCTCATTCTCGATCAGCCGTCGGACCATATCTATAACGTGCTCAAGAGCCTCTACATCGACCTCTACGATGCGCAATACAAGCTCGGCAAGCCGTCGATTGCCGCGGTCAATGGCGCAGCGCGAGGCGGGGGCATGACGGTAGCGGTGTCTTGCGACGTCGTGATTGCGAGCGAACGCGCGACGTTCGGATATCCCGAAATTGAACTGGGACTCGTTCCCGGAATTCACTTCATTCACCTGCCGCGGATCGTGGGGCGTCATCGGGCTTTCGAACTGCTGTTCTCGGGCAGATCATTTCCAGCAAGCGAGGCGCAGTCGCTCGGCATCGTCAGCCGGATCGTGGCAGACGATGCCGTTCTCGCAGCGGCGAGGGAGCTGGCTCAAAACTTCGCCGCAAAATCGGCGACCGTGATGCGGCTCGGCCGGGCGGCCTTCATGCGGGCGAACGATCTGGACTACCGAAGATCGATCGAGAACGTCGTCGACAGTTTCTGCACCATCGCCGGCACGGATGATGCGCGGGAGGGCCTTCGGGCATTCCAGGAAAACAGAAAGCCGAATTGGCAGGTGAAAGAATAAAATGGAAACATCAAATCAAGCCGCAACGTTCGATCCTCTGAGCAGGCCGCTTTTGCCGATCCGGCGATTCTCCGAGTTGCAACTGGGTGAGAAATATCCACTTCCGGCGCGAACGATCACGCATGCACATTTTTCGGCATTTCAGGCGCTGACCGGAGACAACCATCCGATCCATTATGATCGTGAGTACTGCAAGGCGCTTGGCCACCACGATCTGCTTGCACATGGTCTGCATGTGTTGAGCCTGACTGCGGCAGGGGCGGGCCTGTTTCCACATGTGGTGGGGCCGCATCTGATCGGGTTCACCGAAGTCAGTGCGAAGTTTCTGCGCGGCGTCTTTCCGGATGACACGATCTATCCGATGCTCGAGATTACCGCGCTGAAGCCGCAGCGGACAACCGGCATCGTCACAATGTCAGCCACGCTCGACAATCAGCGCGGAGAGCGCGTGCTCGAAGGTTCGCATACATATCTGTTGCGGCTTTGACGAACCGGTCTCAGGCCGAATTTGATGCCTTGTCGCAGACGACCCGAAATCCAATGTTGCTCGCGGAACTGTCCGGCGTATTCGAGCTTCGGGCCGCGACGCGGTAGCGATTGCAATAGGAATCGTGGCAGAGGAACGAGCCGCCGCGTAGCGAGCGGCTTGCTGTCGGCTCAATGTTGATCGGATCGGCGGAAGCCGTCGTGCGGTGATAGCCGGGCGAGAAGAAATCCTCGCACCACTCCCACACATTTCCTACGACGCAGAAAAGCCCGTATCCGTTGGGTTCGTACGCGTTCGCCGGTGCTGTGCCAATAAACCCGTCCTCGGCGGTGTTGACGACCGGAAACTGGCCTTGCCAGATGTTGCAGCGATGGTTTCCTGCCGGTAGCAGTTCGTCGCCCCAGGGATAAATCTTTCGATCGAGCCCGCCACGCGCGGCAAATTCCCACTCGGCCTCGGTCGGAAGTCGTGCGTGAGCCCAGGTGCAATAGGCCTTGGCGTCGTTCCACGAGACGTGAACGACGGGGTGGTCCAGGCGCTCCAGCACAGTGCTGTGCGGCCCCTCCGGCTGAGCCCAATAGGCGTGGGAAACGGGAATCCACCACGGCGTGTCGGCGACAACACGGCCGATTTCCTGCCGAAGCTCCGGTTGCACCAACATCTCGAAGACGAACGACCAGCCGAAGCGTTCTGCGTCCGTGGTGTATCCGGTCTCCCGGACGAATTCGCCAAACTGCGCGTTGGTCACCGCATGACAGGAAATCTCGAAGGGTGACACCGAGACGTTGCGTGCTGGGCCTTCCCCGTCGGCGGGAAAGCGGCCTGGCTCCGCGGAGCCCATTACGAACGTCCCTCCGATGCTGCCGCTCCAGCGATGCGGAGCCGGCCGGGAGCGTGGCGAGATCGCCCGCACGGCCACGCGGTCGTTGCCTTCATAGCCCCGGCCGGTCACGCAACAGCTGGGGGCGCCATCAGTCATGATCGTCGGTCATCGTCAGTTCTGATTCTCTTCTTCCCAGAAGGCATTGCCGCCTTCGGCTTTCATCAATTCCAGAATCTTTTCCCGTGGAATTACGCCGCAGCGCTGCGCCCACGCTGCATATTGCTTGGCCATGTCTTCCACTCGCTCCGGGTATTGCCCGGCGAGATTGTGCATCTCGGTGCGGTCGGCCTCCATGTCGAACAACTCCCATGGGTCCGGATATTTGCGCACCAGTTTCCATTTCCCGATTCGGATCGCGGCGTTGCCCTCGTGCTCCCAGAACAACGGCCCGCGTGCGCTGTAAGCGCTGCTGAAGGAAGGGACGAGACTTTCGCCTTCGCACGGCAGGATGTCGTTGCCATCGTACGTTTTGGGGTAGGGGGCGCCGGAGACTTCGAGGATCGTTGCCATTACGTCCGGCAGTTGACCCGGATTATGACGTAGGCCGCCCCGCTCCGCGATGCCTTGCGGCCAATGCACGATGAGCGGCGTGGCGATTCCGCCCTCATGGACCCAGTGTTTGTACAGCCGAAACGGCGTATTCGACAGATTAGCCCAGGCGACGCCGTAGCTTTGATAAGTATCTTCGGGGCCCGGCATCAACGATGTATCGTTGCCGAAGCGAACCGGCCGCCCATCGCGCGTCTTGGCCTTGGCAATCATCAGTTCGTCGACCAATTCGCGCGCTGTGACGCCGTCCGGAATATCCTCCGCGCATGCGCCGTTATCGGACAGGAAGATAATCAAGGTGTTGTCGATTTCGCCGCTTTCCTCGAGCGCAGCGAGAATGCGGCCGATGCCCTGATCCATCCGGTCGATCTGGGCTGCGTATACCTCCATGCATCGCAACAGCCAGGTGCGGTTTTCCGCCTCGGTCCACGGCGGCTGGGTCGGGTCGCGGTCGGTCAACTGCCAGCCTGGGTGAATGATGCCGTCCTGAACGAGGCGTGCCAGCCGGGATTCGCGCAGCTGATCCCAGCCGGCATCGAATTTGCCTTTATACTTCGCGATGTCTTCCTCGTGGGCATGCAGCGGCCAATGGGGGGCCGTATAGGCTACATACTGAAAGAAAGGCTTGTCGGGATGGGCCTGCTTGTGATCGCGGATGAAGGCTGCAGCTTGATCGCTGATCGCGTCGGTGTAGAAAAATGACGGATCGCTCTCCGCCTCGTGCTCGATGTTATCGTTTCCGCGTGTGAGCGTATTCGGACTGTAGAAACTGCCGGCACCGATGATCGTGCCATAAAAGTAGTCGAAACCGCGCTGCAACGGCCACGCATCGGTCGGTTGCGTCAGATTGCTGGCGATATGCCACTTGCCGCTGAGATAAGTCTTGTAGTCCTTCTGCTTCAACACTTCGGCGATGGTGACGCAGCGCTTGTTGAGGTTGCCCGCATAGCCTTCCGGGCCGTTGCTGTAGGTGAGAATTCCAATGCCGGTTTGATGCGGATGCAATCCAGTCAGCAGGGAGGCGCGGGACGGGCTGCATCGTGCCGTATTGTAGAATTGCGAATAACGCAGGCCGTTGCGGGCCAGTCGGTCTAGATTGGGTGTTTCGATTTCGCCGCCATAGCAGCCGATATCGGAAAAGCCCATGTCGTCATTGAGGATCAGCAGAATATTGGGGCTTTTCGTTGCGGCTTGACTGACCATTGTTTCTTCCTTGGTGCGGGCAGAGTGGTTCTTTGAACGACAATCGATCAGGCGGGGTTTCGGGTCAGCTTGATGCTGAAATGGAAGTAGGACGGCAGATAGATGGAACGCAGAAATTCGAGCGGCCGGCCATCGACCGAGATCGTCAGACGCTCCATGGAGATCAACGGGCTGCCGATCTTGACGTTCAGCAGTTTGGCATTGGAGGAGTCCGCCAGGGTTGCGCTGACGGTCTGATTGGCTTCCTTGATGTTGAAGCCGAGTTCGTGTTCGAACACGCGATACATGACGATCGAGGTGAGATCGCGCTTCTCCAACTCGAGCCCGATGTCGGGAGCATAGAACGCGTGCTCGATCGCAATCGGAGTGTCGTCGGCCAGCCGGAGGCGTTTGAGTTGCCAGACCGCGCGTTCGCCGATCTGCTCGCGAACGGTTGCGTCATGGCGATTGGTCATGCCCTGCTGCAGAATTTTTGCGCCGGGCTGCTGCCCGGTATCGCGGATGGTTTCCGAGAACCCCATCAGCCGTCCGGCCCAGTTTTCCGGCTGGTTCGATCGCAAAAATGTACCGCGCCCGCGCTCGCGCTCGAGCAGGCCTTCGTCGACGAGGGGCCGGATGGCGCTGCGGATGGTAATGCGACTGACGCCGAAGTGCTTGCCGAGCTCTGCTTCAGTCATCAACTGGCCGGTTTCGTCGACCAGCCCTCCGTCGTGAACCTGACGGCGGATGGTCTCGCGCACCTGGATGTGCAGCGGCGTCCCGCTTGCATGGTTCGGCAAATCCGAAGTGCTGGTGGTTTTGCGCGGGGTAGTCTTTCTAATCTGCCTGGAGCCGGACATCAGATGCGCTTTCGGGTGTCTGGGTCGAACAGATGAATGTCCTGCGGGCGGGCGGTGACGAAAACACTGGAGTTCTCCGGCGGGATATCATCATGGTTGATGCGGGCGCGAACGCGAGTGCCTGCGCAATCGAGATCGAGTACCGCACTGTCGCCGAGGTCTTCTACCAGATCGACCTTGGCGGGGAGACCGGTCGGCCCGATCCGAAGTGCGCTTGGGCGAATGCCGACGGTGACGTTGCGATCGCTCAAGTCAGCACGGGTCGTTGCCAACGGTTGCCCGGCGATAATGACATTGCCGCCTGCAAGCCGCGCCGGAATCAGGTTCATCGGCGGGCTTCCGATGAATGCCGCGACATCGAGTGAGTTCGGCCGCGTAAAGACCTCGGCGGGCGTGCCGATCTGTTCGATTTCGCCAGCCATGAAAACCGCCATGCGGTCGGCCAGCGTCATGGCCTCTTCCTGATCGTGGGTGACATAGACGGCAGTGACGCCAAGAGAGCGTTGCAGTTTTTTCAGTTCGGCGCGGGTTTCCAGCCGCAGCTTGGCATCGAGGTTCGAGAGCGGCTCATCGAGAAGAAATAGACTCGCCCTGCGCACGATGGCGCGCGCCAGCGCACATCGTTGTTGTTGGCCTCCGGACAGTTGGCCCGGCTTGCGCTCGAGCAAATGCTCGATCTTGACCTTGCGCGCGGCGTCCTGCACCGCGGGTGCGATATCGGCTTTCGCCATCTTCGCCATTTCGAGTGGAAATGCGATGTTTTCGAACACCGTCATATGCGGATAGAGCGCATAACTCTGGAACACCATCGCGACGTCGCGGTCACGCGCGTCGGCGGATGTCACGTCCTTGCCGTCGATCATGACGCGGCCCGAGGTCGGCGCATCGAGGCCGGCGAGGATGCGCAGCGTGGTGCTCTTCCCCGATCCCGAGGGACCAAGCAGTGCGAAGAATTCGGCAGGTCGAATATCGAAGTCAACGCCTTTCAATGCCTTGAAATTTCCGTGCATTTTCACGATCTGCTCGAAACGCACATGTCCACGCCCGTTCATCGGCGTCCCCCACCTTTGACTGCGCCGACAGTCAGTCCCTTGACGATATGTTTCTGCGCAAAGATCCCGAGCAGGATCACCGGCAGCATCGCGAGCACCGAGACGGCGGCAAGCTTGGTCCAGAGTGTCTGCTCGACGGAAATGAAGTTGTACATGGCGACGGTCACCGGACGCACGGTGTTGCCGCTCAGTACGACCGCAAAGAGAAATTCGTTCCACGCATTCAGAAATACGAAAACCACTGTGACGGAGATGCCACCACGGACTTGCGGGATGATGATGCGCCACAACGTTCGCAGGCGGCTGGCACCGTCGAGATAGGCGGCCTCCTCCATCTCGAACGGAATATCCTCGAAATAGGAGACCAGCAGCCAGATCGCGAATGGCAAAGAGAACGACAGGTAGATCAGGATGATGCCCTGATAGGTGTCGATCCAGCCGATGCCGCGAAGAACCAGGAAGTAAGGAATGATGATGCCGACCGGCGGCAGCATCTGGGTCGCAAGGACGTAGAAGCCGGCGAACCGCTTGCCCGGAAAGCGCAGCCGCGCCAGCGCGTAGGCGGCCGGCACCGCCAGCAGCATCGTGATCACGGTGGTGCCGATCGAGATGATGAAGCTGCTGACCAGGTTTGGCAAAATCGATGCGGACCCAAACAGGACGTCGCGATATGCTTCGAGCGTTGGCGTGAACAGCACCTTGGGCGGGTAGGCGAGCACGTCCTTGTCGGTTTTCAGTGAGTTCAGGAAGCTCCACAGAATCGGAAACATCCACGCCAATATGAAGATCAGCGAGATTGCAATCACGGCGGCGATGCGCAGGCGCTTGGCGGTCATTTCGCCCTCCGCACCGCGAACAGCGCCGCCGAAATGATGATCGTGACGACCAGCAATGCAACGGCAAGCGCGGATCCATACCCGATCGAGAGTTCCGTGAAGGATTTTCGATAGGCGTAGAGATTGAGGATTTCGGTCGCGGTGCCCGGGCCGCCGCCGGTAACCGTGAAGATGGCGGCAAAGGCGGTGAGCGCCACCATCGTACGCATGATGACGACCATGACGATGGCGGGACGAAGCAAGGGCAGCGTGATACGGCGAAACCGCTGCCAGGCGCTCGCGCGGTCGATACGCGCGGCCTCATAGATGTCGTCGGGCAGTGCGGCCAGGCTGGCCAGCAACACCATGAATGCGAACGGTGTCCATTGCCAGGTGTGGATAACGATAACCGAAATCATCGCCAGGGTTGGATCACCGAGCCAGTTCTGGCTGCCGAGGCCGGCGTTGATCGACAGAAAGTCGACGATTCCGAATTCCGGTTGCAGCATGAAGGTGCGCCACACCATGCCGACCACTGCGGGAGACAGAACGACAGGAAGAATAGCGATGAGACGGAACAGGCCTTGTCCCTTCTTCATTCCCATCACAAACAGCGCGAGTCCGAGCCCGATAGCGACCTGCAGGACGACGGTGGAAATCGTGTAGATCATGCTGACGGACAGCGAAGACCAGAAGCGGCTGTCGGCCAGCAGGTCGCGGTAATTGTCAATGCCGATGAATCCGTTGGTGAACGGCATCGCTAGGTCGATACGGAATGTACTGGTCCAGATCAGGTAAAGTAACGGGAATGTCGTCGTGGCCAGCAGCGCTGCGAACGCCGGCGCAAGCAGCGCGCTCGCAAAACGGCGTTCACGACGCGCGAGCACGCGGCCTGCATCCATCGAGGAAATGAATGCAGGCGCGTCCATCGATGTGCCGGATCCCGTCGACATCGGCCGGTCAGCCTTTCATCATCGGCTCGATGCGCTTCTGGGCATCGTCCAGAGCAGCCTTCACCGTCGCCTGCCCGGCGAGCGCCGACTGGATTGCGGTCGCCATCGTATCGCCGATCGCCGGCCACTGCGGCACGCGCGGACGCCAATCCACGTCGGTGTCGTGCTGCAGGGAATCCATCGCAGCCTCCACGAAGTTGTTGCCAAAGCTGCTCATCAGCTTGATGTAAGCGGGGTCCTTCCATACCGAGGTGCGGTTGACGCCCGAGCGTTTCGCCGGACCGGCAAACTTGTAGGAGGTTCTGGCCTGCGTTTCTGCGCTCGCAGCCCATTGAATAAAGAGCCACGTGGCTTTCTTACGCTTGTCCGGGAGCGCCGCATTGATCGGGAAACCCCAATTCCAGATTGAGGTCACGCGTTTTCCGGATGGTCCTTTCGGCCATCGTGCGTAGGCCACCTTGCCGATTACTTTCGATTTATCGGCATTGTTGACCACGGAGGCGGAGGAGTGCGCATCGATATAGGCGCCGATCGTGCCTTGCGAGAATGCGTCGGCGATGTCGGGCCAGTTCCAGTTCTGCGCGGCAGCGGGCGCATATTTGCGCATCAGGTCGACGTACCAGGTGAGGGCGGCCTCGGCCTCCGGTCCGTTCACCGTCAACTTGCCGCCCTTGAACCATTCGCCGCCGAATTCGCGAAAGATCGACGGATAGATGTACATATTCTGGCCGGCGCCGGCGACGCCACGCAGGGCCGCGCCCCAAATGCGGTTGCCCGGATCGTTCAGTGCTGCAGCGTTCGCGACGAAGGCCTCAAGATTGTCGGCCGGCTTAAGTCCCTTCGCCTCATAAAGGTCCTTGCGATAGACCTGAATGGTGACTTCACCGTCGTAGGGAATTCCGTACAATTTGCCGTCGACGCTGTCGGCGCCACGCCATGCCGGAATGATGTCATCGAAATTAAACCAGGCTTTATCGGTCAACGACGCATCGTTGAGATATCGATCGAGCGGCTCGGCCCATTTGTTGGCGGCGTACAGCGCATAATACATCGGATCGGCCGCATGCGTTGCATAGGTGCCGGTCTTGGAGGTGAGATCGATGACGCATTTCTGGCGAATCTGCGCAGGCGGAATCTTTTCGAACCGGACATTGATGCCGGTCAGTTCCTGAAACTGAGGTGCAATGGAAATCAGGTTATCGAAGTAGCTCGCCGGAATGACGGCGACGGTAATCGATTCACCGGATGCCTGCTTCCAGTCGATCTTCGCCGATGTGTAGGGGGCGAGATCGTTGTCTTGGGCCGCTGCACCGCGCAAAAATGCCGGCGCTCCCAGCAACATTGCCGATGCGCCTACGCTGCCTTTGAGGAACGTACGTCTGGTAGATCGAAATACCATTCTTCCCTCCCTAGGTGTTGCGAGGCCATTTGTTGCGGCCTTCGGGGCTTAGAATGTCATAATGTTATAACAAGTCAAATTGTATTTCCCGGGCAATGCCTTGTGTCCACGCGGCAACGATCAAAGCGGGAGGGTACACACGGATAGTCGCCCGATATGAGGCCCGATTTGTCCGTTCCATCCGTGGGATGCGCGGAAACACGGATGACCGATGCACGACGCGCATGTTGAAAATGCAAGCAGCGTCGAAAGCCTCGAAGGCTAGCGGACGGCATTCCCTTTGATCTGGGGGCATGATGTCGATCCGGTCGATGACATCTGGACGATACGCCCGACCCCCACGCCTCGTTGAAGATCTTTGCGGCTGAGGAAGCGTAGCGTGGCGCGCGGATAGGCATCGCAGAAGTGAGAAAGCGTGGCTGCTGTGGCGGGTATGGTATCCTGTTTGGGAATCGCGGCGATGCCGCCGTCGCGCAAAACGAACGCGTCTTTCACATTTGGCATCGCGGTCGTTTCCATGCAGATCTTGAAGAGATTGCGGTAAGACTCCGCGGGGCCCGGTAAGTCTCCCGCACTGCCACCCAGTAGATAATCGCGGCTCTTGGTGCAGCTCTCGGCATGACCTGGCGTTGTGGCAAGCACAGCGGTAATAGATAACGCCAGATATGCGATCACGCGGGTTCCGAGCCGATGATTTTTAACTATCGGCCGCAAGCTGTAATGTCTCATTGTCGGTTTGGCGCGTTATTTCGGTTTGCTGCGCGGCGTTCCGTCGCGCGGAGTGCGGCAAACCGTAGGTTTCGGCAGCACAGCGCTCCCATGATAATGAATCGGCGTGCACAAGAGCACGCTCCGCCATAGTGACGCGAAGATTGCGCTCGGTAACCATCCGCCCGATAGCGTGAGCGATCGCGTCGATCGATGGTTCGACGAGAAAGCCTGTTTCGTCCGCGACGACAGCATCGGGAACGCCGCCGATCGCGGTTGCAACGCTCGGTAGACCAACCGCTGCAGCTTCGAGGTAGACGAGGCCGAATCCTTCGACCCGGCCCGATGGATCGGGCACCCCGGTGAGGCAGAACAGATCGCTTGCGCCGTACAGATCGCGAATGTCGTGATCCGGCAACGGGCCGAGCATCCGGACATCGCAATCCGCTTCAGCGGCAAGACGGTGCAGCTCTTCGACGTAATCGGACTCCCCCGGGGGCCCGACGACCAGCCAGACGATGCGTTTGCGGATTTCGTGCGGCAAACGCGCGAGTGCGGCGAGAGCCATATGATGACCCTTGCGCCGGGTCAGCCGGGCAACAGTCACCAGCACGATCTTGTGGCTCGAAATTCCGTGAGCTTGTCGAACAGCCTCGCGCGAGGCGCGCGGTCCGAACCAGAAATCGGATACGCCAAGCGGGATTGCCTTGATCTGTTTCGGATCTATGGAAAAGCGCTGTTTAAACAGGTCGCGCGTATACCGGCTGTTCGCAGCAATTTCAGTGCGTGGTCCGAAGACGCCCGCCGTACTGATGGCGAGGCGCTTCAGACGTGTCTGGGTTTCGTTGATCTCGGTACCATGAACCGTAACAATTAAGCGTGCAGGCGTGCGGCGGCGTGACATGGCCACTGGAATGAAGAACGGCCAATCGGCGGCATGCACGATGTCATAGGAGGCCGTAGCGACCTGATCCCGCGCCAACCGGATCTTCGGCGGCAGGTGCCGCATCGAGTGAAGACCACCGCGAAAGCGCCGAACCTGAAATGGCAGCGCCCGATCGTCTGACGCCAGGTCGCGTGCATAATCGGGAGCAACCACAGTGATCTCTGCGCCAAGGTGGGTCGCAGCCGCGGCGATTTCACGCGCATAGGTGCCGATGCCACCCATCGCTGGCGAAAATTCGCTCGTAAGGAGCAGAATCTTCAATATCGCCTCAATACGACGGGATCGCGTGGACGATCCCGCGTGCGTTCTGAATTTCCTGATGATAGCGGAACACGCGCGCGAGCTGTGTATTCGGTGTGAACGTGCGGATATTGGTTGCGACACGAGCCGGATCGATAGCGCCCGTATCGATCTGCTTTTTGATTTCGACAAATCGTTGAACGAGTTGGTCCGCCATCTCGTCACGCGAGTCGCTGCGCGGAATCAGGAACCCGCTCTCGCCATCGTGAATCACGGCTTCGAGTTGGGGGAGATGGGTGGCGACGACCGGGCGCCCGACCGCCAGAGTTTCAAGAACGAAGCGCGGCATGCCTTCGAACTCGGACGTGAGGATGCCGGAATGGGCATGTGCCAGGGTCGCCGCCATTCCGACGGCATCCTTGAAGCCGTGCTGGACCGTAATATCCTCGATGGCCTTGAATTCGGCAAAGCGATGCGGATCGCTGGTGCCGATGTAGTGGAATTCCACCGGACGTCCCAGCCGCTCACGCAGCCGGCCGATGGTCGTGAACATCAAGGCGGGGTCCTTGAATTCGTCGAGGCGCCCGGCGAAGACGATGCGGAAAGCTCCGGAGTGATCGGAGAAGGGCTGCGGCTGGAATATCTCGGTATTCACCCAGGTCCAGAGGGTGTCGATCTTTTCACGTCGCCGCGGATAGGTGTTCTGGAGCCGTTCCGTGATGAACGGATTGACGCAAAGGAACTTCTCGCTCATCGCCACCGCGAAACGCTCGCCGGCATTGTGAACAAAGGAATACTTTTTCAGCAGCGAGTCCATCTGCAGTTTTGGTGCGCCTTCGCCGTGCAGCATCTGTATGAATGGCGATCGCAGAATGGCCGGAAGCCACGAGAACTCCACTCGCCGCAGATCGATGGAACAGCGCCGTTTTCGGATCAATCGGGCGATCATGCCGAAGTGACTGACCAGTGCGACAAAGAACTGACCGGTCAGCGAGGAGCGAATGCTGCGCGCCGCTTCGCGCGCTTTCTGATCCGAATAGTGAAGGATCGGCAGAAAATCGAACGACCGCCCCCTGAAGGTCAGCCGATGTACCTTGCCGAGCGCCAACTGACCGGTGGAGTCGACGCCGATCAACAGCAGGTCGGTATCTTCGGGGTGAAACGTGATGAAGTCGCGGATATAGGTCTCGAGACCGCCGACCTTTTCGCCGCGCGGATCGAACGGATGGATCAGGCAGATATTGTAACGCGGGTCCCTGGGGGGATGTGCGTTACGCGCGCGCTGTGCAAGCGTGATGGTAGAGATCATGCGGTCTTCCTCATACGTGCATTCAGGATTTGCGGAATACTGCGAATCGCCAGTTTGGGGATCACTGCAGCGCAACGGGCATAGCGCGGCCCGAGGCGGCGCGGATCGCGCATCATGCGCCAGGCCCATTCGAGACCGGTCTTCTGCGTGAATCGGGGCGCGCGATTTTGCGTGTTGGCAATGAAGTCCAGCGCTGCGCCGATACACAGCAATCCCGTGGAGGGAAGCCTGTCGAGACAGCGTGCCGCGAAAATCTCCTGCCGGGGTGCGCCGAGTGCGACGAAACAAAGTCTGGCGCCGGATGCGCGAATTCGTTCGATCGCCTCGTCTGCTTCGCTGGAATGCGGATCGAAGGTTGGGCCCGGCGAAGAAGCGCCGACAATCTCGAGGCCTTGATAGCGGCTGGCGAGACGTCTTGCCGCCCGGTGCAGCGTCAGCTTGTTCGATCCGAACAGATAGACTGGCAGGCCCTTTCGGCCCGCTTCTGCGCATAACGGATGCACGAGATCAGCGCCCGTGGTGCGTTCGATCGATGCACCCGCGAGGCGCCCGAGAATGACGATCGGAAAGCCATCCGCCGTGATGAATCGCGCCCGTCGATAGGCAGCCCGGAATTCCGGCTGCCTGTTGAGCTTGTCGACATGATCGAGATTGAGCGTGCAGACGCTGAAATTGTCGCCGTCTTGGGCTGCCGAGACGATTGAGTCGATCGCTTCCGACATTGAGAACGTGTTGATGGCAATGCCGTCGATCGTGAGGCTGTCGTGCTGCCGCATCTGCGCATCCAACATGGCAATCTCCGGGCCTTACTATGGCGAAACACTTATTGATGAGAGTCGTCAGAGAGGTCCTGTCGACGTCGCGTCGAGTACGCACGATTGTTATCCGTACTCGATCAACACGGTCATGAAATCGCACTATTGCGACGCAACGATGGCGTCGCTTGCGAAGAATGCATGCATGCAATTTGAAAATAGAGGACGCGCTATGCGACTGAATTTTTCGCGACGACGAATGCTGTCTCTTCTTGCCGGCGCAGGTGTTGCGATGCGCGTGAATCCGACAACCGCAGCGACAGATGCTGGTCTTGGTGCAACCGCTGCTGCGAATGGAATTGTATTCGGTTCTGCCGCAGGGCCGGTGATCGACAAGGATGTCGCGTATCGAGAGCTTTACAAAATGCACACGCGGGTCATTACGACCGATGTTGCATTAAAGATGGGCACCATCGCGCCCCGGCCCGGACCGAAACAGTATAGCAGCGCAGATCGGCTGCTTCAGTTCTGCACACAAAACAGGATTCCGATGCGGGGACACTGCCTGATCTGGAACGAGTGGGTTCCAGCCTGGATCAAGTCCATGAGCGTGGACGAGCGCCGGAACTTCTTTGACAGCTATATCGACGAGGTCATCGGTCGCTATGAAGGAAAACTCCAGTCGTGGGACATTGTGAACGAGCCGTTCTGGCCAGGGCACAAGGCACCCGGCGGATATCGTGTCGGGCCCTGGTACGACGCATTTGGAACCGACTATATCCGGCGGGCTTTTGCGCGCGCCGGACAGGTCGACAAGACAACGAAGTTCGTCCTCAACGAAGCGCAGACTGAGCGGGACGACGATGTCGGACACACCGTGCGCGCCGGACTTCTGCGTCTGGTCGATGAATTGAAGCAGGCCGGCGTCCCGCTTCATGCCGTGGGTTTGCAGGGGCATCTGCAACCGCGCTATCCGCATGATCCATCGCGCTTCATGGATTTCGTTCACCAACTCGCCGAACGCAAGGTCGATATCTATGTGACGGAATTCGATGTGCGGGATGATACGTTTCCGGATGACATTCCAAGCCGTGACGCCAAGGTCGCGGAGACGGCCGAGAAGTTCTTGACCGATATCTTGCGCGTTCCCGCCGTCAAGATGGTGATCACCTGGGAGCTCTCCGATACTTATTCGTTCTATACCGACGCGGCGCGAAAGAAGGACCCGTCGGCGACGCGCCTGCCCAGGCCGTTGCCCTTCGACAGCGATATGAAGAAGAAGCCGCTCTATTTTGCAATGGAACGTGCATTCGAAAAAGCGCGTAAAGTTTAGGGCGTCGCGTTCATGCGCTGGACTGTTGCAGCCGGTGCCGCAGCGTCCTTGATAGTGTCGGTGCATACAGCACGGCGAGAACGATCACATATATGGCGGCACCGAAAGCTATGTGCGCAGCAAGCATCGCATAGGTCTTCGCTTCCGGAACCAGCTGCAGGCCGGCTGCCATCGCGGTCGTCGCCGCTAAAATGCGAAGCAGGTGGCCGAAGGGCAGCGTCAGGCCGAAGGCGCGGAAGCCAATTGCGAAACTTGTTGCGGCCGCCACCGTGGCGGCGATCACGGTTGCGACGGCTCCCCCGACCACACCCCAAAGCGAAACGCACACAATGCCGGCGACGACGGTCATGACCGCGTCGATGCTGGAGATCGCTACCATCATGCGTGTACGGCTGTGCAACAGGAACACCTGATCGCCGAAGTGCGCACGAAGATTACGAATGGCTCCAGCCAGAACCGACAAGGGCAGAACCGCGAGGGTGACCTGCTGGAAGGGCACGGCGATCAGCAGCGTAACGATTTCGGTACGCAGTGCGAACATACCGACGATGCTCGGCGCCAGGATAGCGACAAGAAGCGCGCTGTTCTGGGCGAGTTGTTCCATCGCGGCCTCGCTGCCGCTTTCTTCCATGCGCTTGACGGCGAGCGGAAAGGCGGCGGCCGTAACCAGCATGGCTGCGACCGCGGCGGCTCGCTGACCCAACCCGTAACCGACCGCAAACAAGCCTGCAGCTGCCACACCGAGCATATCGTTGACGATGAATCGCGACGCATTCAGCCCGACCCAGCCGAGCGCGCCGCCAACGATCAGAGGAATACCGTATTGCAGGGCATGGCGGATGATCTCGCGATCGATCGGCCAAAGCCGGAAGCTACAGTTCAATTTCGGGAGGACGACGACCGTCGCGACGAGTTGGGCGATCGCGTAACCCGCGAGCGGCCATTCCGGCCGTTGCCCCAGCCATTTGATCAGAACGATCCCGATGATGAAGCCAACCGAGGGACCAACAATCTGCTGGACGGAGTAGATGCCGATCTGCTGCCGAACGCGTGCGCGTTCTGCGATGTACAGATTGAAGGATCGCGTGATGACATAGCAAATCGCAGCGGCCAACAGTGCGGCGTCGGCATCCGGAGCAATGACCCAGCGCAGAATCGCAACGATCAGCAAGCTCTGCAAAATGACCGATCCGAGCAAGACGATATTTTCGGTCGGATAGAAGCGCGATGCGGTTTCGTCGCCGTCAAACCGGCCAAAGAACCGCAGCACGAATTGCGACCACCAGGCCAGCAGGCCGATCTGCAGCAACTCGTGCGTGGCGGTGACGAGGGTGATGACGCCGAGTGTATGATCGTTGACGATATGCGTCCAGACGATCATCGCGATCAGCTGGAACAGCGGTCCGACGACCTGTGCCGGCATGTATAGAAGTGTCTGCCTCAGCAGCATGTTACGCTCCGAGCCAGCGCGCGACGCGCGGCGGTGCAAGCGTCCTCAGGGCAGTTAGCGCGCCGACGCTGACGATCACCGCAATCGAATAGGTCGCAATGAAGTCGATGACGGGTCCGAACTGGCGAAGCGACGAATGATCGCGCAGCGCCATGACAACGAAGATATGCCCGAGGTAGAGGAAGTAGCTGCCCGAGCCGAGCGAGGCGAGACCGGGTAGGCGGATTTGCATTGTCAGCAACAGCAGGCAGAGCAGCGCAGAATATCCAAAGAATGCTATCGAATCGTAGTCTGCAGCATCGCCGATGACCATCACGCGCACAGCGGCGTAGATGGCAAACAGGGCCAGCGTCGCCCCGGCTAAGAGCATACGGGAATTTTCCAGCCAGGACAGCGAATGCCTCGTGCCAACCAGCATTCCAAGTGCGACGAAACAGAACCAGAACGGGAGGTCGCGAAGCCGTACCTCTTGAACGAAAGACGGCGATGCGCGGAAGCGATCGAGCAGCGGATCGATATAGCTGCCGACAATCAGGCCAACGATGATGGCCAACAGCAGGATGACCGCGAGACGTTCGGACCTGCGCTGCGAATCGCCGGTTCCCGCGAGGCGGAGCGCGAGCCAGAGCATCACGGTGCAGCCGAGATAAACGAAGACATAATAATAGACGAACACATAGGCCAGAACGTAGCGCGCTGCTGTCGTTGTGATCCGGTGATCCATCGCCGGATTATGCGCCGCCATGTAGATGTAGGCCGCGATGAAGGCGATGGTGTAGGGGATCAGGGCGGTTTGAAATCGCTTGGCCAGCGCCACGCGGCCTGAACGGGCGGTGAGGAAACCCGATGCGAACAGGAAGATCGGGACGCATGGCCTGAGAACGGCGTCGACAGCAATGCCCCAGGGCGTCCCGAGCGGCTGCTGGAGAGAGTGGATCGCGATCACCATCAGGATCGCAATGCCGCGCATGGTGTCGATGCTGGCATCGCGGGTAACTGCACGGGCATCCGGTTGCCATGTTGTCCGTTCTGCGATCACGGAAGCGGTCATCGGGATTCCCCTCCCGGCGTCATGGCTGGAATGGCGACGCGACGCGCGTCCCAGCGATCGAACGCCTCGTTCAGTGCATCCCGGGCAGGTGTTTCGAAATAGCGGTAGGAAATGACGCTCGCTACAGCCAGGACAGCGATTGCAGCGGGCAGCAATGCAAGTTCTCGATCCGGGATCCCGGACATGAGGCGAGCGCCGAGAGTAATAATGACGGTCGCGACTGGAATGTGCAGCATGTAGCAGGAATAGGTGAGAGGCGACCAACGGGCGATGCGAAGTCGCGTCATGAGCGAGTCGCGTCCAGCGCAATCGCAGTGGATCGCAAGCGCGGCAATGAGATAGATCCATCCGAGCGCCATCATTTTCGGAATCGACCAACCCAATAGAGTAAATCCTGCCAATGCGATCGTCAGCGCTGCGGGAGGAATGCGCCACTGTGCGATCCGGTCGCGATATCGGCTGCAGGCCATGCCAAGAATGAACGCAGGGAAGGCGCGAAAGACGCCGCCGTGATTGATCCAATCCGCCCATGGGCCGGTGCCCGTCGCCGTCGCGAAAAGACTATTGGCGACGATCAGAATAACTATCAGTGGTAGCAGCAAGTCTCTCCGGCGCGCGGCCACTACCGCGACAAGCGGAAAGATCACGTAGCAGAACATTTCGGCAGAGAGCGACCAACTCGGAAAATTGAAGGTGAGCCGCTGACCGATCAGCGCATGGAGAAGCAGCAACTGCGCCGGAACGTCCGAGAGCGGGTAGCGCGCGGAATTACCCGTACTAGCGAGATCGCCCTGAATGGCGGCGGCGACGACAAGGTAGAACGCAAGCGTGGCAAGGTGCAGCGGATAGATACGTGCGAGCCGGCGCCACAGGAAGCGGCCGATGGTTCGTACATTGTCTACCTTGCCGAGATATTGGCTTGCGATCACGAAGCCGGAGATGACGAAAAACAAATCCACGAAGAGATTGAAGTGCTGCGCATGTTCATAGATGAAATGGCCGGCAGCCTGGTTTTTCACATAATCTGAATAGTGCAGGACCACGACGGCGCAGGCGGCGATGATCCGCAAGGCGTCGAGATGACGGGTGGCGATCCTGGCATCTTGCAAGGTGTTGGTCCTAACGAACAGGTTACGAAAGCGTGCGGATTTAGCGAACGCAGATGCATCTCATGGGGCGAAGCTGGTATCGGTTTGATCATGACGAGTGGACCCGGCATGCGACGGCGTCCGGTCGTGTGCCAGTCGAGCGATGAGATCGATGACGATGGAACGATCGGCGGCCGCCAGCGCGTTCCAGCGATGCAGGTTGCGAGCCCCGAGCGCTGCGTAGCCTGAGCGCCAGGCTGGAGATGACATCGCGCCGGCAATCTTCTCAGCGGCGGCCGCGGGATCATTGGTGTCGACGAAGATGCCGGATCGATCCAGGACTTCGTGAAAAATCGCGCCATCGGGAGCGATGACAGGCAGACCGGCATATTGGGCTTCAAGCAGTGGGAGCCCGAGTCCCTCTTCGTGGGATGTGCAGAGGAGGACATCGGCGCGCTCCAGGATTTCCTTCACGCGTTCGGCCGACTGATATCCATGCAACGTTACACCGGGGCGATGTGCCAATCGGGACCAGTCCTCACCCCATCCGGCGCGGCCGATGATCTCCAGCGTTGCGTTGGTATATCCAAGTGCGCGCAATGCATCGAGAATGTCCGCCGCAGCCATGAAATTCTTCCTCGGTTCAACCGTGCCGAGGGCGACCAGCCGCAGGGATGGAGCGTCATCGTCGCGCGAATCCCGGCCGTCGGATTCGAGATCGAATACGTTTCGAACGGATGGGCGATACGGTACGATTTCAGAATCGGGGCGACAGTATCGGGACAGCTTGTTTCTGGTATCCAGCGAGTTGACCAGGAATCGCGGATAGGTGCGCAAGGCCAGGGCAAACGGCGGCGCCATATAGAGGCGGGCGCGCGGATTGAGGTCGGCGCGGCGGGACAGCAGAAAGATGTCATGAATATAGGGAAGCACGCGGGCCGCGAACGGACGCAGAAGCGGCGTTGGTGGGAAGCCTGGGCATAGTAATAACGATGACGAGGTGGCCAGCCGAAACGGTAGGCCCAACGTCTGCGTTGCGATCATTTTCGCCGTCCCGCTTGCTTTGACCGGAACTACTGGTAAGGGAGCCAGGGCCGCCGGCGAGAACAATTCAAGGGTGATCCGTTCGAGCCCCGTCACGTGCCGTCCGAGATGCGTGTGGTCGACGTAGATGGTCATGCGATATTCCGGGCTAGAGATTGCTGCTGAAGGCCGCGGGGCCGCGCATTCGGTGAGTGCTGCAACGGCTGACGAGCGGGCGTCCGCGGCAGAAGCAACGTTATCAGAATAACGAATTGAGCTAGTTGGATGCTCTTTGACGAGAAGCTGACCGAACTCAGCGCGATGGTGAACATCAGAATCGTGATGACCCAAGCTGCGCGGTGCGCGCGGCGAAGCATCTCTATCAGGAAGCCGGCCAGACCTATCGTCAACAGGATCGTATGAACGAGTCCAAACTGAGCGACGCATGAAATCCAGAAATTCTCGATGCCGTAGTTGAGACCCAGTTGGGTCTGGAGCGCGTTTACCCGCACCGGGTTCGGCCCGAGAATCAGCTCGTACCAGTCGAGGTGGGAAAGAAAGCTGAAGGTCGCATAACGCGCCAGTGTGCTGCCCTTGTCGGACGAGAAACGCAGCAGCATCTTGTCAAAGATGCCTAGGTTAAGGGCAAGGAATATTCCCATGCCGAGTGCGAACAGCACGCACATTGCAAGGATCACGTTAAGCAGCGGCGTGCGACTGCCTTTTAGAAGGTTCAGTCCCGTCAGTAGAAAAATCGTGCCGATAACGACAAGCACGCAAACGAGCGCGGTTCTGCCGCCGAAAGCCATCATCGAGCCGAGACAGAGCGTGATGATCAGCAGGCGAAGCGCAGGCCGAGGGCAAATCTGCGGGCGCAGCAACAGCGCAATAATATAGCCGGCAACGATGCCCGATGCCGTCAGCGGATGTCCGAGTAGAGCTGCCGATCGCCATTCGCCGACCACAAGAACACTGCCGAGCGTCAGCGGAAACAGGCGATGCCCCGTTACGTATTCGAAGTAGCCCAATGCGACGTTCAAGAGCATGGTCGCATGAAGCGCCCAGATCAATGGCCGGCGCTGGAATGGCGTGAGTTGCCATATAACAAGGCAAAGGGCGACCGGCAGGAGAAAGGTGTCGATAATGACTGTGAACGGGCGGTTAAGTACGACGACCTGAACCAGCAGAAACAGCCAGCAGAACAGGTATAGAAGGAACAGTTTTGCTTCGGAGAGCATCCGGCTGAGTTCGCCAACCGGATTTCCGTGCCGGATCAATAGCAGCGTGAGCGCCGCAAATGTCAAATAGGTTGCCGGATGTACTTTCTCGAGAAAGATGCCGCCAGCCGTAAGATAGTGAATGTGCCAGTTCGTCAGCATCGCTGGCGAAACCGTGAATGTGACGATCACAGCTCCAAGCATCAGAGCAGCGATGGCAATATCGATAGGCGAGCTGCGCACCACTGCAGACCTGCGACGCTGCAACGGTGACAGTCTCGTTGTTCCCGGATACCGTTCGCCAACCGGAAAGGTTGCTTGCCTCATCGCGGGAGCACCGGGTAGTGCAGGGCGCATCGTGCGCCGCGGTGTCATGCCGCCGCCCCTGAGTCAAGTCCAGCAACGCCGTAAGGCTTGAGATAAGCCGAGCTGCGATAGTAGTCATAAAACCGCAGCCGGCGCAGGTCGACGCGAGTCAGCACGGTACCGAGAAGTCGATCATAAACAGGAGACAGAAGATCGATCGTGTGAGTGACCACGTCTTCAGGAGTCTGGTCCCATGCCAGCGCGAGAATGATGCGATCAGATATCTCCGCAAGAGCCCGCCCATCAACTAAAGGAACGAGCGGAGGAGAGTCGATGATGATCAGTTCGAAGTGCTGGCGAAGGCGATCGAGAAGATCGCTCATCTGTTGAGAAAACATTAATTCAGTGATCGTATTGTGATCTTTCATGGCCGCTGATGGTAAAATCGAGAGACCGGTGCTGCGATCGAGCAGCAATGCCTGCTCCAGCGGGATCTGTCCCGTCGCCACCTCCAGCAGCCCGGCGCCGGAATTCGGACAGAGCGAGCGGGTCAGTTCAGGATTGCGGAGATCGCCGTCGATCAAAAGCGTCTTGATGCCCAGCGAGGCGAGCGATACCGCGAGATTGGCTGCCAGGGTGGTTTTTCCTTCGCCATCCAGTGCTGAAGTCACGAGGATGGTTTTGATCGGCTCGAAGCGCTGGGTGCGCTGGATCGACAACCGTACCGTTCGAATGGCTTCCGCGAAAAAAGTTCCCGGTTCGTCGATCGCATAACGCGCGAGCGGCGACTGTAACGAAGGTGGAAGCAGCCGCATGGTTCGCGGATTGTATTGCGCCAGCTCCTTCCGTCCGCGCTGAGCGCGCCGCGCAATCTCGCGAGCGCCGATGAGGGGAATGGCTGCGAGGGCAGGTACTCCGGAGATGGCTTCCGCCTGTTCGAGAGTCTTTACGCGCCGGTCGAGATAATCGATCAGGAAGGCGATCAGCGATCCGCCGCCGAGCCCGAGCAGGAGAGCGAATCCGAGAATCAGCTTTGTCTTTGGCAATGACGGCAGGACCGGAATGCTCGCACTCGTGACGATGCGGGAGTCCGGCATCTCGAGGCTTTCCTGCGCTGCAGTATCCTTGTATCGCGCCAGATAGGACTCGTAGAGCGTGCGGTTCGCGTCGGCCTCTCGCTGCAATTCGTGCAGGCGGACCATCGCCTGCCCGGACGAACTCGATATGTCTTGCAGCTTATCGAGACTTTGCTGAAGTGAAGCCTCCCGCGAACGCGCAACGTCGTAATCATGCTTCGTGCTTTCGATGATGCGCTTGATTTCGTCATTGATGAGCTTCTGCGTGTCGCGCAACTGAGCGCGAACATTTGCGACCTGCGGATGGCGAGGGCCATACCGGCTGAGGAGATCGGCCTCGTTCTTGGCGATGTCGGCATACTGCGTACGCAACTTTGTGATCATATCCGACGAGATCGCTGCATTGATGCCGCCGGGATCTCCGCCGGATTTCGCCAACAGCTGGACCTGGTCGTATTTCGCTTTGGCCTCGGCGGTCTGTGTGCGGGCCGAGATCAGCTTGTTATTCAGATCGGTGATCTGCTGATCGTTGACCGTGACGCCTTGAGCCACCGAGAGGTTGTTTGCCGCGCGATAATCCTGCACCGCCCGATCCGACGCGACGACGCGAGCCTTCAACTCACCGATCTGCTTGTTCAGCCATGTCGCGGCGATCTTGGTGGAGTCGTTTTTGGCGCGGACCTGTTCTTCGAAATATCGCTTTGCAATTGCATTGGCGATTGCGGCGGCCTTCCGGGGATCCTCGGAATTGACATTGATATCGACCAGGAACGTCGTTCCCTGCCGCACGACTTTCGTGCGCTTCTGCAGCAGGTAGATGGTTGCCGCGCGGGTGCGGTCTTCCGGATTGGCGCCGTCACTCGGTCCGCTGCTTGCGAACAGACGAAGAATGGGGTCAAGCAGTCTGGGCCTGGGTCCGAATTCCGGATCGGTTGTAAGCTTCAAATCATCGACGACACCGCGCAGGATCGAAATGGACTGAATCAGCAGCGCTTGGCTATCGATGGTCGCATCGTCCGTTCCGAAATTTGTCAGCACATTCTGATTGGGATCGACGACGTTCGCACGACGAGGGTCGACCAATACTGTCGCCGTCCCGGTATAGAGTGTGGGCGAAACAAGAACATAGGCGAGCGCAAGGGACATCAACGACAGGGTCGTGATCGCAATCACTTTCCACCGCCGCCGCAAAATGCGGACGAGTTGTGCGAGGTCGACCGCTGGCTGCGTACCGGATTCCGGAAACGATGTCGCCGGCTCGTCAAGAGAAGTGTGAGACAGATCAGAACTGCGCTGTAACATTTATCCCTACCTGGTGTTTGTCGAAGCTGAAGGTGGGAATATTGCTATTGCGCTGCGTATAGCGGTGAAACAGTGAGACGGCGCCAAATCTGTTCAACATGTATTTAATGCGGGAATCAGTGGTCGTGACGGTATCGTTCCGCGCTTGCCCAAAGAAGCGGTCCTTCTCATACCCGCCGCTGACTGAAACGATGACGTTGCGCCGAAATTCATAGTCAACCCCGGCCTGAATAGCGTCGGCTCGAACACCGGTCGCACTGGTGTCAGACGTTTGGGTGACGATCTGTTCCGCCTTGAAATGAACGTCGACCAGTCGTGTCGGACGCCACATCAGCATCGCGCGATAGGCTGGCCCCGCGATTGTGCCGATGGTCGGATCGACAAAGTCCTGCTGGGCATAACCGGCGCCGAATTCGCCGCTAATCAAGTGGGTGAATGCGATCGTAAATCCCGATAGCGCGCGATAGCCTTGGGAATCCAGACTATGTCCGGGCGTACCGCGGATGTTGCGCTCGTTGCCCTCGACGGCCGTGAACCATCCCAATTTAGGCGAGAAGGCGTAGTCGACGCGGCCGTGAACAGTATAGATCTGTCCGTCTCGCCCGTCCTGGTTGATGATCGTTCCATCCTGTGCCCGGGTCGATCCGTAGTTATAGGAATCGACGCCCATGCCAAACGAGGTGGTGAGGCGATTGAACTCCTTACGCAGCGTCACATCGCCGGACATGAGATCATAGGGCGTGGGCTGCACAGCGTTGACGGGGGAGCTTAATGTGCCAACGCCTTCGTTGAGATGCGCGATCTGGAAGCTTGTCAGCAAAACGAGGTCGTGGGTGATATCTACCCAACCGCTGCCACGCAACTGAGCATTGGTCTGGTCAAGACCTGGATTTTGCCTGTAATTAATCGACTCGGCATCGAGCTTCAGATCAATGCCGTGCTGCTCCCACAGCGTATGCGCACGCAGGGACGGCGCAAACACCGCTGCGATGTCTGAACGTTTGAACGTATTGGAGGAAAACACGTTGCTGTCGTAGAGCAGCCCGGACGTCAACGCGGGGTTGAACATCCAGGAGCCGGAACGGATTCCGACGGGCTCGTATCCAGGCTGCTGTCGCTTCATCACCGGCATATCCTCTGGCGGAACCTCTTCGCTGTTATTCCGGTCGGTCAGCTCCGGTAGTGGTGACGGTTCAAAGACACGTTGGGCATTCCACGGTGGTTCGACCAAGAGGCCCGTTGGCGGAATCACCTGTGCATCCGACCGCGATGAAAAGGTCAGCAACAGGCCAGCGACCCCGATGTACGCAACAACACATTTCATCCAGCGTGCCCTGCAGCGAATAGCCCTGCATGATGGAAGTCATCGGCATTGAATTCTTCAGCATTGCTCAGAGAAGCATCAAACTCTGCTCATTGAAGCAGCGGCGGCTACTCGATTTGCCAAGGCCTCGTCATACAGACACGCGATTGATGGTGAAGACGAGTTCGCATCATTCGTATGTTGCACCGCATAACGACGACAGTATGGCGACTCCGATAATGCAGAATGAAACCGTGTGCGACGTGCAGTTCGAGAACTGAATTCTGCGCGTTCATTAGAAGTAACGCTCTGGAATTCGAATATTATCGCCCGGATAAACCAGCACCGGTGCGGTCAATGGGTATACTTCTTCTCTCGCGCTTCCCGATCGGCGAAGATAGACCTTGTCCTCGTTCGCGCGGTAGGTGAATCCGCCAGCGCTTGCCACTGCATCCAGGACTGTCAGGCCGTTCCGATAAGGATATTCACCGCTCTTCTTTACCTCGCCAAGAATATAGTATGGCCGATAGGCGGCGACCTCGACGTTGACGCGCGGATCGCGCACGATTCCCTTCGAGAGCGCCGACACGATAGCGCGTTCAACTTGCCGCGTCGTAAGTCCTGCGGCTTTTATGTGTCCTGCAAGTGGAATTGAAACGTTTCCCGAGCTATCGATCTCGTATTCGCCCGTGATGTCCTGTTCGCCATAAACCTTAACCCGAATTCTGTCGTTGGGACCCAGGATATAGTTTGGCGATGGTGACGCGTGAGCAACACGTTCAGCCGCAAAAGCGGTTGGTGCAGTGATCGTCATCAAACTCCAGGACACGACAGCACAGCAGAACAGGAAGAGGAGATGTCGTTGCACCATGTCGCCCACATCGAATGAGTTAAGAGGAGTGACGCGATCGCGTCGCGGCGGAGTAAGGCGACGAAACACGGCAAAAAAATGTGAAGAAAAGTTCCCGTTGCGAACGACCGTCGCCGGGAACTCATAAACTCACATCAAGAGTATCTTGTAAAAGTTTGCGCGGGTCTTCAGAAGCAAGCCGTTAAAGGACGAGAACGCTCGAAGCCTCAATTGCGACACATGTGAGCACGCCGCTGCGCCACGCGCCGGTGTCAATATTGATTCGATTGTGCCGGATATCTGGATGCGGGACGGGTGTGTGGCCGTGCACCACGATTTTTCCGTGCTGTTGCTCGGAGGAGAGAAAATCCTCGCGTATCCAGATCAGATCATGCGGATTCTGCTCATTGAATGGCACGCCTGGGCGAATTCCCGCATGTACGAACAGAAAGTCGCCGCAGAAGAACGTGTTCTGCAGGCATTGCAAGAACAGTTGATGCGTTCGTGGCAGTGCCATCCGCAGCGATCGCTGTAGCGCGATGGCCGCTCCGATGTCGGAACTGCGTGACGATAATCCATATGATGCAAGTGTTTGGAGCCCGCCAAGCTGGATCCAGTGCGGCAAGATGTTGGGATCGGCGAGAAATCCCTCGAAGACGCTTTCGTGGTTGCCGCGCAGGCAAACCGCGCCGTGTCTGACCATGCGGACGGCAAGTTGGTCGATAACGCCTTTTGAATCGGGGCCGCGGTCGATGTAATCGCCGAGATAGACTTCAATGGCTCGCTCGATCGGACGTCTTCGAATGTCCGACTCGATTCGATCGACGATATCGGCAAGCAGATCGGCGCGACCGTGAATATCGCCGACGGCATACACCCGGACGCCGGGCGGCAGAGCGCCGAGGGACGAAAAACGCATCTGCGAGTTCCAGGAGGTTGGTGGCTTGTCTACGGACCGGCACCATCG
>JANINJ010000106.1 GCA_024508855.1 Xanthobacteraceae bacterium | reverse complement strand
AGGCCTATCACCTGCGCGCGCTCTCGACCGACAACAGCCTGCGCTGGCGCGCCGGACGCTGGGCACGCTTCCTGGTCCGGCTGGCGCAAGGATCGGCATCGCAGCTTCGGTCCGGCGACTCGCTTCAGGCGAAGACGGCATCAACCTGATCTGCAGTCGTCACCCTGATGATGACCGGAAGTGCGGCCAGCATTCTCACTTCCCGAAACTGAATCACTTTCCGTCATGGCCGGGCTTGTCCCGGCCATGACGACCGAGCCGGAGGTGCAAACGGCTAGTCGTCGTCATCCTCGTCATCATCGTCGTCGTCATGCGACGCGTGTGACTGGTCGTCCCAGAGCTTGCGGTAGAGGCCATTCGCCGCGAGCAGCTGATCATGCGAGCCGCGCTCGATCACCTTGCCGCGGTCGATCACGATGATCTCGTCCATATCGACCACCGAGGTCAGCCGGTGCGTCGAGAACAGCATGGTGCGTCCCTTGGCGAGCCTGAGCAGCGTGCGATTGATCGCCGCTTCGGTGGTCTGGTCGAGCGCCGAGGTCGCCTCGTCGAGCAGTAGCAGCGACGGATCGCGAACGATGGCGCGGGCGATCGCCATGCGCTGGCGCTGGCCGCCCGACAGGGTGTCGCCGCGCTCGCCGACCTGCGTGTCGTATTTCTGCGGCAGGCTCATGATGAAGCGATGGATCTCGGCTTTCTTGGCCGCCTCGATCACTTCCTTGTCGGTCGCGCCTTCCTTACCTAGCCGGATGTTTTCGCGGATCGACATGTTGAACAGGATGTTGTCCTGGAACACTACCGCCATGCCTTCGCGCAACGACTCGCGCGTCACCTTGCGGATGTCGACACCGTCGATGGTCACGCGTCCTTCGTTCGGCACATACAGCCGCAGGATCAGATTGAGCAGCGTGCTCTTGCCCGATCCACTCGGCCCGACGATGGCGACCGACTTGCCGACCTCGATCTTCAGGTTGAGGTCTTCGAGCACCGGCTCGGTGCTGCCCTCGTAACCGAAGGTCACGTCCTCGAAGGTGATGTCGTTGGTCATGCGCGGGAGGTCGGGCGCGCCGGGACGATCGGCCCCGCGCGTCGGTTCGTCGAGCAGTTCCTCCATGTGGCGAACCGCTGCGGCCGACTGGATCGTGGTCGGCACGAAATGCATCAGATGCGCGATGTTGTAGGAGATTTCCCAGAACGCACTTTCGAAGGTGACGAAGGTGCCGATGGTGATCTGGCCCTTGGTGGCGAGATAGGCGCCGAGCGCCAGCACCACGAGATGCAGCAACAGCACGGAGATGTTCACCGTGCGCTCGACCATGCTCGACAGGAAGGTGGCCGAAGCGATCTTCTGCCGGGTCGTTTCGTTGCGCACCGAGAACCAGCCCAGCGCGCGGCGCTGCAGGCTGAACGCCTTCACCACCGCCTGCGCCGCGATGTTCTCCTGCACAAGGCCGAGAATGCCGGACTCGTTGACCTTCTGCTCGTAGTTCGCCTGCACCGCCTTCGGGGTCAGGATGCGCGGCCCGATCAGCGTGATCGGGAAGATCAGCAGCGCTACCACCGCGAGTTGCCAGTTGAGGTACAGCATCAGGATAATGCCGGCGACCAGTTCGAGCGCGGGCAATGCAGCGCTATTGGCCAGCGTCGTCACCACGTTCTCGAACGCCGACAGGTCGACGGAGAATCGCGACAGTATCTCGCCGCGCTTGGTGCGCGCGAAGAAGCTCGACGGCAGATTCTGGATATGGTCGAAGAGCTTTTGCCGGACGTCCGAGATCACCGCGGCCGACAACCGCGCGTCCCACCACTCGTACCAGACCGACACCAGCGACGTGACGATGCCCGCCACCGCCAGCGCGGAGAGGATCCACATCAGCACGCCAAAATCTTCCTCGCCGAGCGCATCGTCGATCAGGAATTTGAGGCTGAGCGGCATGATGACGTTGAACAGCGTCTCGACCAGCAGGCCGAGGCAGACGAACGTCAGGGCTTTCTTGTAGTTGCGGAAATACGGACGGACGAACCGTGTGACGGTGGCGAAGGCGCCGGCCGCTTCACGCGCGGTGAAGACAACGAGTTCCTCGTCGTCATCGTCGTCGTCTTCCCAGTCATCGTCTTCGTCGTCGTCGTCATCATCGTCCGGCGGCGGCGCCGGCTTCGCGGGCGACGGCTTCACCGGCGGCGATGGCGCGGCGGCAGTTCCGGCAGCCGTCTTGCGCAGCAGTTCCTTCTCGGTCGATGACGATGCGTCGTCGTCGCCCGAACCGGACGCGCCTTTCTTGGTCGACGGTGTCTTGTTCGACGGTGTGTTGGCCACGATTGATCAGCCGCAACGGCATGTCTGGAAGGCGCACGAGCACGCCGCCCGCGATCCGGTGAACGGCGGCCCCGAAAATGGCCGACCCGCAGTTCTGTAGCACATCGTCCAACTATCCGGTCAATCTGGCAGCCGCATGACACCGCAGGCGAGACGCATGGGCGTCTCGCGAATGTCGCACCTCAGTCCTCGATCTCGGTCTTGTCGAAGAACGAATAGCGCAGGCTTTCCGGGTCCGTGTACCAGTTGTCCGGGCCCTTGCCGGCGGCGATGGTCGCGGCCCACACCTCGTCCATGCAGTCCTTGCGGTTCATGGAGAGATCGAATCCGTTGTTGAAGAAGATCTCCGACCACTCCCACCAGGTGCCGAGCTTCTTGACGCCGCACAGCAGGTCGTAACGATCGATCAGCGCCGGCTCGAGATCGCTGGTGATCGAGCCGAACACGAGGCCGGTCTTGACCACGCGATGCAGTTCGCGCACCGCGCGCTTCACCTGGCGCTCCGAGACATGGCAGAGGCTGGTTTCGAACACGAAATCGAATTCCTCGTCCGCGAACGGCATATCGGCGATCGAGCCGAACATGTTGAAGGGCTTGAGCGCCTCCGGCGTCTTCGCGTGGATGGCGCGGTTGTTCTCGATACCCCGCGCATCGATGCCACGCTCGCGCAGCGCCCCGACCAGTTCGCCGCTGGCCGAGCCCGCCACCAGCAGCTTGTAGTTGCCGGTCTTGTTCCAGACGGTCTTGATCAAGTCGGTGAGATGCTGCGGACTGGTGAAGCGGTCCCACACCTCGCTGTAAGGCCCGACGCCGCGGTAATTATCGAAATAGGCGCGGTCGATCTTGCCCGTCCCCTTGCCCGCATTGTTGCGCGCATGGCGCAACCGCATGGTCTCGGTGACGACGATATCGGTCGCCGCATCGGAGGAATCGAGCAGCCCGTTGAGCGTCGAGTCGAACAGGTAGTCGCCGACGAGGACGATGCCGGGATGTTCCTTCGGCTCAGGGCGGTGATTGGTCGCGACGTCGCGCACCGGCAGGCCGCCGGGGATCGCGTTGACCGACGACAGCCAGCGGTGGATCTTGCCCTCGACGAAATGCTCACGCGCATTGCCCAGCGATGCCGGCAGCGACTTCAGCGCCGTATCGATCAGTTGCTGATCGGTGAGATTGACATAGGCCAGCGCATCGGAACCGGCAATCAGCCAGTTCAGCACGCCGTTGCGGCCGACGTCATGCCGCGCGCCCTCGTTGTAGACGCAGCAGCCGCCGAAGGCTTCGGACATGAACCAGGCGCCGGGAATCTTCTCGCCCCAGAACGGTTCGTCGAACAGGATCGAGACGCGCAGGTAGTGCGCCGGCCGGTCGAAGTAAGCGACGTGCTTGACCATCGACTTGCGCAGTTCCTCGCCTTCCCAGCCCACGGTCGCGAGCCAATTGTGCGGCAGGCACATCATCACGAGATCGAAGTCGCGCGTTTCCGGGCCCTTGCCGTTCATCATGTTGAGCTGATAGCGGCCGCCTTCGGTCTTGCCGACCTTGAGGACGCGATGGTTGAGCTGGATATCCGCATCGACCTCGGAGCGCAGGCAGGTGATGAGCTGCTCGTTGCCGTTCTGGATCGAATACAGGCCGATATAGCCGTCGATATCCATCACGAAGTTCTTCAGCGCGTTGAGGCCGTTGGTGTTGTGGGTCTCGGTCGCGATATCGGAGCGCGCCATCACCTTGAAGAAACGTTTGGCAACCGGGTCCTCGACCTCGCGGTCGAGCAGTTCCTCGGCCGTCATGAACGCCCACGGATGCTCGTTGTCCTGTGCGCCCACGCCTTCGTAATATTCGGTCGGCGAGATCATCCCCGCGCAGCGCTTGCGGAACGCCTCGATCGCGTCGGCGGTCTTGGCTCCATAGCGGCGGCGCATGCCGGCCACGTCGTTGAGCAGTTCGCCGTCGAGCATCACCTGCTCGGCGTCCATCGGAATGGTCTGCAGTCCGAAATGCTGGATCAATTCGCGCAGCGGGTCGGGGCCGGTCATCGAGTAATCGTAGATCTCGGCCACGCCGGCTTCGTACATCGCAGGCGAGGAATCGAAACGGCGCGATACCACCTTGCCACCGATGCGATCGGTCGCTTCGAAGATCGTGATGCGGCAGAGTTCGCCGAGCTTCTTCTTCAGGTACCAGGCGCTCATCAGCCCGCCCGGACCGCCACCTACGATTGCTAGATCAAGCATGTGTCTCTCTCGACGAACAATTGCCGCCCGGGCGTAGCCATCTCTCTAGGGAACTTCCGGCAACCGTCGTCGGACTTGTCGTCCAGGTCGCATTCGCCCCATAGTTGCATCGCGCATTTGCGCAAATCCGGAATCTCTATTGCCGGATTTCCAAGGCCACCTCAATGAAAACAGCTTTTCACCTGAAGGAATGATGAACAAAGCGCCTTCGCGGCAACAGGTTGGCGGGATTTCCCGCACTGCGGTAGCGCCGCAACGCTTTCCCGCACCGCCGGCCAACCCCGCCGTGCATCGAGCGGCCAACAACAAGAAGGCCGGCTTGCGCCGGCCTTCTGCATTTCATCGCTAACGCGGACCGTTACTCCGCCGGCGGCAGAGCCAGCGGCTCGGCTTCCGGTGCCGCCGGAGTGATCGCGGCCTGCTTCTCGCGCTCGTCGAGGATCAGCCGGTCGCGCTTCATCGCCACCTCGCGGATGCGGGCCATGGAGGCGCCGGTGCCTGCCGGGATCAGCCGGCCGACAATGACGTTCTCCTTGAGGCCTTCGAGCGGGTCCACCTTGCCGTTGACGGCAGCTTCGGTGAGCACGCGCGTGGTCTCCTGGAACGACGCCGCCGAGAAGAACGACCGCGTCTGCAGGCTCGCCTTGGTGATGCCGAGCAGCACGGGCGTTCCGGTTGCGATCTTCTTGCCCTCTTCCTTCGCCTTGGCGTTGAGCACGTCGAACTCGATCTTGTCGATCTGCTCGCCCGAGATCATGTCGGTCTCGCCCTGATCGGTGATCTCGACCTTCTGCAGCATCTGACGAACGATGACTTCGATGTGCTTGTCGTTAATCAGCACGCCCTGCAACCGGTAGACTTCCTGGATTTCGTTGACCAGATAGGCAGCGAGTTCCTCGATGCCCTTGATCGCCAGAATGTCATGCGGCGCCGGGTTGCCTTCGACGATGAAGTCACCCTTTTCGACAATGTCGCCATCCTGCAGATGGATGTGCTTGCCCTTCGGAATGAGGTACTCGCGAGTCTCCTCGTTCTTGTCGACAGGCTCGATCGAGATGCGGCGCTTGTTCTTGTAGTCGCGGCCGAAGCGGATCGTGCCGGCGATTTCCGCGATGATCGCGGCATCCTTCGGCTTGCGAGCCTCGAACAGTTCCGCAACCCGCGGCAGACCGCCGGTGATGTCGCGCGTCTTGGCGCTCTCGGTCGAGATACGCGCAAGAATATCGCCCGGCTTCACCTTGGCGCCGACGTCGACCGACAGAATGGCATCGACCGAGAGCATGTAACGGGCGTCGCCGCCGCGTGCCAGCTTCAGCACCTTGCCATCCTTGCCCTTGATCACGATCGCCGGACGCAGATCGGCGCCACCACGCGTGGAGCGCCAGTCGATGACGACGCGCTTGGCGATACCGGTCGATTCGTCGAGCGTTTCGGAGATCGACTGGCCTTCGACCAGATCCTCGAACCCGATGGTGCCCTCGACCTCGGTCAGAATGGGACGGGTATACGGATCCCACTCCGCGATACGCTGGCCACGCTTGACGGCGTCGCCCTCGTCCACGTGCATGCGGGCGCCGTACTGAATACGGTGCGTCGCACGTTCCGTGCCGTCGGGATCGACCACCGCGACCACCATGTTGCGGACCATCGCAACCAGATGGCCTTCGCTGTTGCGCGCGATGGCCTTGTTCTTGATCGTGATCTTGCCTTCGAAGTTGGACTCGATCACCGACTGCTCGTTGAGCTGCGCCGCGCCACCGATGTGGAACGTACGCATCGTGAGCTGCGTGCCCGGCTCGCCGATCGACTGTGCCGCGATGACGCCGACGGCCTCACCGTGGTTGACCGGCGTACCGCGGGCGAGATCGCGTCCGTAGCACTTGCCGCAGATGCCGTTGACCAGTTCGCAGGTCAGCGCCGAACGGATCTTGACCTCCTGGATGCCGGCCTGCGCGATCTGATCGACATGGCTTTCCTCCATCAAGGTGTTGCGCTTGATCAGCACCTTGTTGGTGGCCGGATCGCGGATATCCTCGCACGCGGTGCGGCCGAGGATACGCGAGCCGAGCGACGCGACGACCGTGCCGGCATCAACGATGGCGCGCATCTTGATGCCGAGCTTGGTGCCGCAGTCGTCCTGCGTGATGATGCAGTCCTGCGCGACGTCGACCAGACGGCGGGTCAGGTAACCCGAGTTCGCCGTCTTCAGCGCGGTGTCGGCCAGACCCTTGCGGGCGCCGTGGGTCGAGTTGAAGTACTCGAGAACCGACAGACCTTCCTTGAAGTTGGAGATGATCGGCGTCTCGATGATCTCACCCGACGGCTTGGCCATCAGGCCGCGCATACCGGCGAGCTGACGCATCTGCGCCGGCGAACCACGCGCACCGGAGTGGGCCATCATGTAGATCGAGTTGATCTGGGCCTCGCCGCCCTTCGGGTTCTTCTTAACGGCGGAGATTTCCTTCATCATCTCCTTGGCGATTTCTTCCGTGGCCTTCGACCAGGCGTCGACGACCTTGTTGTACTTCTCGCCATGGGTGATCAGACCGTCGTTGTACTGCTGCTCGAAATCCTTCGCCAGCGTACGGGTAGTGTCGACGATCTTCCACTTGCCGTGCGGCACGACCATGTCGTCCTTGCCGAACGAGATGCCGGCCTTGAACGCGTTGTAGAAGCCGAGCGCCATGATGCGGTCGCAGAAGATCACCGTCTCCTTCTGGCCGCAGTGACGATAGACCTGATCGATCACGCCGGAGATCTCGCGCTTGGTCATCAGCTTGTTGATGACGTCGAACGGCATTTTCGGCGACTTCGGCAGCACCTGACCGAGCATGACGCGGCCGGCGGTGGTGTCGATCACGCGCTTGATCGGCTTGCCGTCCTCGCCAATACCTTCCCAGCGATACTTGATCTTGGTGTGCAGGTGGATGACCTTGGAGTGGAGCGCATGCTCCAGCTCGGCCATGTCGCCGAACACCTTGCCCTCGCCGGGCAGACCCTCACGCAGGATCGACAGATAGTAGAGGCCGAGCACGATGTCCTGCGACGGCACGATGATCGGCTGACCGTTCGCGGGATGCAGGATGTTGTTGGTCGACATCATCAGCACGCGCGCTTCCAGCTGCGCTTCGAGCGACAGCGGAACGTGCACGGCCATCTGGTCGCCGTCGAAGTCGGCGTTGAACGCCGAGCAGACCAGCGGGTGAAGCTGGATCGCCTTGCCTTCGATCAGCACCGGCTCGAACGCCTGGATGCCCAGACGATGCAGCGTCGGCGCGCGGTTCAACAGCACCGGATGTTCGCGGATCACCTCATCGAGGATATCCCAGACTTCCGGACGCTCCTTCTCGACCAGCTTCTTGGCCTGCTTCACCGTGGTGGAGAGACCCTTGGCGTCGAGCCGCGAGTAGATGAACGGCTTGAACAGTTCGAGCGCCATCTTCTTCGGCAGGCCGCACTGATGCAGCTTGAGTTCGGGACCGACCACGATCACCGAACGGCCCGAATAGTCGACGCGCTTGCCGAGCAGGTTCTGACGGAAGCGGCCCTGCTTGCCCTTCAGCATGTCGGCGAGCGACTTCAGCGGGCGCTTGTTGGCGCCGGTGATGACGCGGCCGCGGCGGCCGTTGTCGAACAGCGCAT
>JANINJ010000105.1 GCA_024508855.1 Xanthobacteraceae bacterium | reverse complement strand
GCATGCGCGGCACGTTGCCCCGAACGATGGGTGAGCGCGCAATTCTCCAGATTGAGAACATAGGTCTGGCCGGTATCGGTGAAAATCCAATTGAGCACAGCGGTCTTTCCGACTGCCTTCAGGCCGTTCAGACGCACCGCCAGAAGATCGAAGAACGTGTCGAGCGGCAGCGCCGCCAGTGCATCCGGGGCCACGCCTCTGGACGACATTTGCGTCACGCCGTTGCGAAGCTCGTGGGCCGCGAACAGGTAGGAGTTTCGCCAGGTGGCGGCTTCGGAGAGATAACCGAGCTGCTCATACGCATCGGCGGCCAGTTGCCGAGCCTCGTCATTTGCGGGATCGGCGAACACCAGATGATTGGCGATCTCCGCAACCCAGCGATATTCGCCCCTGGCGTAGTCCGCTTTTGCCTTGGCCAGCGCGGTGTCGAACCCGCCGATGTAATCGACGTATTTCTTCGCAGCCTCCGCCGGCGGCAACGGATCGAGATGGGCGGGGTTGCCGTCGTACCAGCCGAGATACTTCTGGTAGATCGCCTTGGCGTTGTGACGCACGGTGCCGTAGTAACCGCGCGCGTACCATTCGTGAGCGAGGCTATCCGGCAGCACCAGCAATTCGGCGATCTCGTTCGGCGTATGACCGTGATTGATCAGGCGCAGCGTCTGGTCGTGGACATATTTGTAAAGATCGCGCTGCTTGGCGAGATAGGATTTGAGCTCCGCATTGCCCCACACCGGCCAGTGATGTTGTCCGATCAGGACGTCGGACTTATCGCCAAAGGTTTCCAGCGCAATGTCGATATAGCGTGACCATGCCCGTGAATCGCGCACCTCGGCGCCGCGGAACGGCAGCAGGTTGTGAAAATTGTGTACGGTGTTCTCGGCCATGTTCAGGCATCTGAACGCTGGATAGTACATGTGCATCTCGGCCGGCGCCTCGCTGTCCGGCGCCATCAGGAAGACGATCTCGACGCCGTCGACAACGCGGGTTTCGAGATCGTGATCGATCAGATCGGTGGGCGCGATCAGCGTGACCGAACCGCTGGACAAGGTCTTGCCGAGCCCGGCATCGACCTGTCCTTTGACGCCCTTTGGCAACAACGGCCCGAACTGATACTGCGCCCGGCGCACCATCGCGGTGCCGGCCAGCACGTTCTCCTGCGCGATCGCTTCGACAAAGCCCTCCGGCGCGATCACCGGCACGCGTCCGCTGTCCGCATCGTCCTGCGTCATGACGCCTTTCACGCCGCCCCAATGATCGGTGTGGGAATGTGTGTAGATCACCGCAGCCACCGGCCGCTTGCCGCGATGCTGGAAATAAAGTTCGAGGCCCGCCTTCGCAGTCTCCGCCGAGACCAGCGGATCGATGACGATGACCCCGGTTCGGCCCTCGATCAGCGTCATGTTCGAGATATCGAATCCGCGAATTTGATAGATGCCGGGGATCACCTCGAACAGGCCATGACGGCAATTAAGCTGCGACTGTCGCCATAGGCTCGGGTTGACCGTTGCCGGTACCTGGTCCTCCTTGAGGAAGGCGTAGTCAGCGATGCTCCAGACCTGCCGCCCGGCGCTGTTCTGGATGGTGGCGTCCGGCAGGCTGGCAATAAACCCCCGCTCGGCATCGACGTAATCCTGACGGTCGGAGAACGGCAGTTCGGAGAGAACGGCGGCGTTGGCGGCGGCCACCTGTGGCTGGGCGTTTTTAGCGGACATGGTTGTTCTCCTCACTGCTGACCCGGCGCGATACGCAATCGATACGGGATAGAGCATCACGGCTCAGGTCAATAAACCTGATCAAGTTAAAGGATGATGGCAAGTGCATCGTCCCGAACAATGGCCATGCAGGACCGATACTCCGGACCATTCAACGCCAATAGCTAAATAGTCGTGAATTGCAAAACCATCGGTTTTGTCTCATTCTCAATGCGGCCGATACTCACCGCGCATCCACATATTCTTGAGATTTCGGGACACCCAATGCGCCACACACGTACTTCCACGCTTGGAATTTTCTGTGCGATCGGCCTCAGCCTGATCGTTCATCCGACCGCAAGCGAGGCGCAGACGACGACGGTCGAACGTTCGGCCAAGGGACCGGCGGCGAAAAATATTCAGGTCGGGATCTATCTGAATGTTAAGCCTGACTGCACGTCGGGGCCCCTGCCCGCCATTCGAATGCTCAACCCGCCCGCGAACGGCACGCTCAGCATCAAGCGCGGCAAAGTCACTGCCACCAATTACAAGCAATGCCTCGCGCTGGAAGTGCCCGGCTTCGTCGCTTTTTACAGATCGAAGGCAGATTTTTCAGGCACCGATACGGTGACCGTCGAGGTGAAATACCCGCAGGGCCGCACCGAGGTACAGCGCATCACCATCAATGTGGGCAGCGGTGCACCGGGCGGGCAGAAGATTTAGTCGCCTTCTAAGACCACATCCGAGGCATCTTAAAAGGAAACCTTCCTGCAAGCAGCGGAAGATATCGTCTCGCTCATTCGATCGTAGCGCATCCAATCCCACCGCTAATATGTCCGAAGCGTTTCGCTTCGGACATATTAGTCGCAGGCATCATCATCGCAACCGCCGTCAAGCGGTCATCGCAATGTGTTCCGTTTGATTATGGATGCTCTGGAAAGCGATGTTGACGATATCGGCGTTGCTGGTTCCGTATCCCTGCAAAATCACGGCGCTCTGACCGTCAAAATTATGATGGCCAGTGACGTCCACATGAACCGAGATATCGCTACCTGATTGAGTCAGGCTCACGAAGTTCCCGATATTCGATCCGTCGTCGGCAATGCCCGCCGCAGGCCCAAGCATTGCGGTGAGATCAATCGTGTCCGCGGTGCTGTAATCGAGCACCTTGTCCGCATTCCAGCCGACATGATCGAACAGGAACGTATCGTTTCCTGAACCACCCTGGATTTGCGCGGAGACGCCGACGCCATAGATACGGTCGTTACCGTCATCGCCATAGATCAGAGTGCCGAACTGCTTGCCGGAATAGATCGTGTCGTCCCCGGTTCCGCCGTGCAATTCGACGTGGCCGGCGCTGTCCGAACCGTAGATCGTGTCGTTTCCGTCATCACCCCAGATGTTCTGGTTACCACCCGTGCCGGCATAAATCACATCGTTGCCGCTACCGCCGTAGAGATTGTTGGTATTGACCCCGTTACCACCGACGATCAGATCATTGCCGCCATCGCCATAAATGGTGCTCGACGCACTGCCGCTGCCAAACATCACGTCGTTGCCGTCACCGAGGTGCAGCGTGTCGCCGTTGCTGCTGCTGGAGATAAAGAAGTCATCCCCCGATGTCGGCGTGAACGTCGTCGTATAATGAACGGTCACATTGCCCGTGGAGGACTCCGACCCATCGGTCACGCTGTACGCGAAGGTCTGATCGTGCCCACTGCTCGGCTCGGTAAATTTCAAGGCGTCGGTGTTGCTATTGTAGTTCACGCCTGCGCCTTGTCCGTTGGCAATCGACAGCACGCCATGGTCTGCGGCCTGATCGTTCCAGAGCAATGACTCTCCAAAAATGGTCAGCTTGCTGGTGCCATTGGTATAGATCGTATCGTTAACCGCCGTCAGCGGCTGGACATCGTCCGAACCGTGGATCGTAAACGCAACGGCGTGGCTGGCGCTGGCTCCATGACCGTCGTCGACCGTCACCGAAACGCTATCTGTTTTGTTATCGCCACTGCTGAGGGCCTCGGTCGCAGGACGCGAGTCGTCCAGCGTATACTTGATCTGCCCCGTCGTCGTATCGAGATCGAACGTTCCGTACGTTCCGCTCTGTGTGACATGGCCGTTTCCAGCATCGATCCAGCCTGTCACGTCAAAGTGCGGATTGTCTCCGGTGTCCACATCATGGATGCTGACTTGCGCTGTCGCGACCGATACGCCCGCAACGTTATATCCCGCCTCTGTCAGATCGTTCGAGGGCGCAGCAACGCTCAAGGTCGGCGCGTCGTTGGTGCCATTAACGTCGACCGTCAATGTCGTGCTCGATGAAGCGCCAGCCGAGTCCTGCATCGTATAGGTGAAGACATCGTGCCCAACCGCGCCAACGGCGAGTGCATCGGTCGCGGCGCGCGAGTTGTCGAGCACGTAGTGATAGCTGCCGTCGCTGGAAAGCGTCAGATCGCCATAAGTTCCGTGCAGAACCGCTCCTACCCCACCTATGACGCTCGCGGCGAGCCCGACAGCGACGCCGACGACAGTTTTGCTGTCGCCGATATCGGCATCGGTATCGTTGGTGAGCACGTTGCCGGAGGCATTCGGCTGACCAGCGAACGGTGTATTGCCGGGGCCGACTCCCTGCTCGGAAACCGGAGTATCGCTATAAACATCCGCCACCGCCGTCGGCGCATCGTTTACCGGCGTAACGTCGATCAGGATGGTCTGGCTAGCTGTAAGCGCGCCGCCCGTCCCGGTATTGCCGTGGTCGTCGACCTTGATATCGATCGAAGCCTGGCCGTTATAGTCGGCATTCGGTGTGAACGTCGCATCCTGCAGCCACTGGTTCGCGATACCCAACTGAACGAAGAGATTCAGGCTCTGTCCGTCGGCAACCGTCTGGTTGATCGACGGGATATAAAGTGTCCCGTGATGCGCCGTGAGCGTAACACCGATATTGTTGGTTCCGGCGTCCACGTCCGACACCGAGATCGCGCTCGTGCCGTTGAACGTGAAAGGCGTATCCTCAGCCGTCGTTACGTTCGCTGGAGCGGAGATGGCCGGTGCGTCGTTGACCAGTGTGATATCGAGAACCGCGCTTGTGGACACCGATGCAATACCGTCAGTCACGGCGTAGTCGAAGCTCACGGACGTATCGTCGTTCAGCGCCGGGGTATAGGTCCAGGTGCCATCGTGATTATCGACCAGAGAACCGCCGCCAGAGGCGATCTGCAAGTTGGTTGCCGTCAACGACGGACTATCCACATCGGTCGCGTTGGCCAGCAATTCGGACTGGGTGATAACGTGAGCTCCGCTATCCTCAGCAATCGCCGCGAGCGTGACCGGAGTGGTAACCGGCGCGTCGTTCACCGGCGTAACATCGATCAAGATCGTTTGGCTGGCTGTAAGCGCGCCACCCGTCCCGGTATTGCCGTGGTCGTCGACCTTGATATCGATCGAAGCCTGGCCGTTATAGTCGGCATTCGGTGTGAACGTCGCATCCTGCAGCCACTGGTTCGCGATACCCAACTGAACGAAGAGATTCAGGCTCTGTCCGTCGGCAACCGTCTGGTTGATCGACGGGATATAAAGCGTCCCGTGATGCGCCGTGAGCGTCACACCGATATTGTTGGTTCCGGCATCCACGTCCGACACCGAGATCGCGCCGTTGAATGTGAACGGCGTATCCTCAGCCGTCGTCACGCTCGCCGGAGCGGAGATGGTCGGCGCATCGTTCACCGGCGCAACATCGATGTGGAAGGTTTGCGAAACCGGTGTCGAGCCGTCCTGGTTGCCGTCCTCGACCTTGACGTCGAATGTAGCGGTCGTCGTTTCGGAACCATCGTGAACAAAGGTCACATGACCGTCCAGAAGCTGCTGCCCCGTGAACGACAGTGACGGAACGCCGTCGAGCTTGATGACGCCGTTCACCTGATTGGAGACGATGAAGCTGACCTCGGACGCCACGTTGTCAGGGTCGGTGAAACCGAGCTCCGACGGAACGATCGTGTGCGAGCTGCCTTCATCCATCACGGCGTGAAGCGTACCGTCGAGCACCGGCGGGTCGTTCGTGGCCCAGACGTGAACGGTGGCGGTTTGCTGCGCGCTGTCGGCCAAACCGTCGTTGACGACAACATGGATGGTCCGGTCGGTGGTGGCCGGGTTGTCGCTGTTGTTGAGATAAACGATCCCCTGAAGGATGGTCTGATACACCGAGGTTGCGGCCACACCGGAGACCGTCAGGGCGCCGGTCGTGGCATCGTAATTCCACGAGATGCCGTTAGCCGATGCGGCAGCCAGGGCTGTCGCATTCAATGACAGGCCTTCCAGAGCACCGTCCGGCGGGGAAACGAGCGTCGCGGTCAGGGATGCCATCGTCGGCGAGTCGACATCGTTGATCGTTGCCGAATTCACGATCCACTGCGGCAGTTGTTCCACCGCTGTGGTCACGACATCGTTTCCGGCGACGCCCGGGCCGCTAAGATCCAGCACCGGTGCATCGTTGGTGCCGGTGATCAGCACGCTAATCACCTGGTCCGATGTTGCGCCCTGAGAATCCGTGACTTCCACGGTGTAGTTCAGCCGAACCTGGAAACCTGCCGGCAGGAAATCGAACGTCTGGCTGCCGGTGTCGAAGCTCCAGTTCAATGTCTCCGGGCTGGCGTGAGAGCCGTCGATCACCGGCGACGGTGACACCGAGAGGAAGCCAAGCGCATTCTGCGCGTTATATCCAGCGCCGCCACCCGATACCGATTTGACGACCGCGCTCACCGTATCGCCGGCATCCGCATCGCTCACGGTCAGCGTTCCCGACGTCGTCAGATGGGTATCGGTTTCGGTCAACGAGCGCGTCACCACGGCTTCGTGCTCGAATCCCGGAATCGTTGTCGAGGTGCTTTCCCCATTCGGGATCGTGATGACCGGCGCATCGTTGGTGCCGGTGATCAACACGCTGATTACCTGGTCCGATGTCGCCCCTTGCGAGTCCGTCACTTCCACGGTGTAGTTCAACCGGACCTGGAAACCCTTCGGCAAGAAGTCGAAGGTCTGGCTGCCGGTATCGAAACTCCAGTTCAATGTTTCCGGACTGATGTGCGAGCCGTCGATCACCGGCGATGGTGACACCGAGAGGAAGCCAAGCGCATTCTGGGCGTTATACCCCGCGCCGCCACCCGATACCGATTTAACGACCGCGCTCACCGTATCGCCGGCATCCGCGTCGCTCACGGTCAGCGTTCCCGACGTGGTCAGATGGGTATCCGTCTCGGTCAGCGCGCGTGTCACCACGGCTTCGTGCTCGAATCCCGGAATCGCTATCGACGAGCTCTCGCCATTCGGGATCGTGATGACCGGTGCGTCGTTGGTGCCATGCAGCTTGATCTGCACGACGTGCTGATCCGTGCCGCCGTGGCCGTCCGTCACCTCAATCGTATAATTGATGACGCTTTCGAAGCCCTTCGGCAGGAAGTCAAAGGCTTCGTTACCGGAATCGAAGGTCCAGTGAATTGAACCTGACGTTGTGGTCGCCGTATCCACCGGATTCGGACCGACCGTGAACAGGCTGGCGAGTTGCGCCAGGCTGACATGATCGAGAATGCCGGCGCCGCCGGCCGATACAGCCACGACATGCGCCGACATGACATCGCTGACATCCACGTCGGTCGCGGTCAGCGTGCCGTTTGCCGTTAAGCCAGCATTGGTCTCGGTCAGGAAGACATAGTCGGAATCGTTCGCTCCCACCGTGATGTGAGGCGCATCCTCGCTTCCGACCAGCGTTACCGTGATGTCGCGATAGGCCGTGCCACCATGACCGTCGTCGATGTTGACGCGGAAGACTTCGTCGCGCGTTTCGCCTTCGGCGAGCTGGTTCAGCTCTGCGTCCGAGACGTGGAAGTGCCACGTGACGAAACCGACGCCGTCGCCCGAGGTTTCCTCGCTGACGACAGCTTCCAGCGTGCCGAGATAGTTCGTCCCCTGCGGCACCACCGAAATCGTGTGGGTATCGCCCTGATCGGCATCGTAGAGCCAGAACCCGCCGCCGTTGTACCCGGCGTGGCCGGCCGGCGCATCAAACACGGTGCGGTCGTCCGTCGATCCGGCGCGCGGATCGCTCTCGGCATACTCCGTCATCGTCATGTGATCCGGGAAGCCTTCGGACGTCGAGACCCCGTCATTCGTGCCGGTGATGGTGAACTGATAGACGCCGGTCTTGGTGTCGCCGTCGGCGTCGGTGACCGTGAAAGGTACCGACAACGTGGCGATCTCACCCTGGCTGAGGCCATCGAACGCATAACCCGGCGTCATGGTGAGCGTGCCGGTCGCAGGGTCATAGCTCAACGTCGGCATGCCCAGCGTGGTGCCCGTCGGGGACGCGATCGTCGCGTGGGTCATATCGAAAGCAACCGACCCCGGGCCGTCGGCGCCGAAGCTGAAATCGGAGCCGCTGACCAGATGGAAGGTCTGGGTTCCGTTTTCCTGCGCATCGGCATGGAAGACAGGCAGAGCCGCGGCACTCGCCGCCGTCAGGCTGACATTCGCGAGATAAGTGCCGGTGTTGTCGTTCGGATTGCCGATCTCCTTGAAGCTCAGCGTATTGGCGCCGGCTCCCGCCGTGAGGTCGAGCGTCTGCAGCGACATCGTGCTGCCCGGCGCATAGGTGTGAACAAGCGTTCCATTCCAGTAGACTTCGAGCCCGGCCGAGCCCGGCGACGGCGAACCGACTTCAAAGCTCAACGTGTAGTGCTGACCACTGTTCAGGCCGGAAATCGTCTGCGAGATCTGGATGTCGCCGGGGGTAGCTCCGAGATCGACCATCGGATGGCCGTTGGACGAGTGCATTCCGAGATAGCCGTCCTGTACGCGCTCAAGCTGAACGCCGGTCTGGCCAGTCACGGTGCCCGTGATGTGCCAGCCCGTATCCTCCGTCGCCCACTGGCCCCAGGATTCCTGATGGGCGAAAGTACCGCCGGAGAAATCGCCGTTGGTCAGAAG
>JANINJ010000104.1 GCA_024508855.1 Xanthobacteraceae bacterium | reverse complement strand
AACGCATCTGCGAGTTCCAGGAGGTTGGTGGCTTGTCTACGGACCGGCACCATCGTGCGCCTGCTTTGCAAAATCTAGAAGAATATCAGTTTGATCAAGCCAAGAATCACAATCCATCCGGCGATGTTTGCCAGAATGAGAAGATTCCTGAGCCGTCGACCTGAGCCATCGGCCGACGCAGGCGACGAAGAGATGTTCGCCTGATCTGCGATCATCGCTCGCTCCGCTGACGTTGGGTCTGCGGGAGCCCCGCTGACACCCGTCGTGTCGATGTCTTTCAACCTGGCAATCATATTTGGCTCACGAGAGCAAACAGCAGCGGCAATAGATGGAACACTATGGGACGGCTTTTAGCTTTTAGTAAATGCCTTGCTTGAAATGTGATCATCAACTGCACAAGCGGGCAGCAACAATCCGGTCGAAACATGACCGAAAACGCGATTCATAAACTGACACTATTTGTGATCTTCACCATAACGCAAGCAATGCGGCTCGCAAAAGCGGTCACCAGACTCATTAAACACTTCGCGTGCAACGCACATTTGCTCTTACACATGAGTGACACCGAACTGTCGTGTGTGCAGTGCGCAAACTTTCCGTTTTCCCGCCCCATTTCTTCCAAACAAAACCGGAGAGTGTTCGTCCACAAGCGAATGCGTCGTTGAGCGATGTGGATGAACGCATTCGTTCTAACGAAGATAGCGATTCCAAATTGGAGATAGTGACGACGTCGGAACAGTTGAGCGTCGTCGTGCTTGCAACATTAAGTCGAGAGCGGAATTGATGTCGTCTACAGCTACAGCGCATTCGATCGAGAATAACGTCACGCCGATCTGGAAGTCGCAGCAACTTATTTCGACGCGACCGGTGGGTTACGTGCGAAGAGGCGCTTATCAGGTCCGCGGCCGGAGCGGCTTTACGCGTGGCGAACCAGCATCGTCTCACGCGAAGCGCGCTTTTGATGTTGTCGCAGCGTCGATGGCCTTGATCTTCTTCGCGCCACTCTTCTTCGGGATAATGATCGCTATCAAGGCGACCTCGCGTGGTCCGGTGTTCTTTCGCCAGTACCGCCATGGTTATCGCAACAGGCTATTCAAAATTTACAAGTTTCGCACGATGCGCGTCGCCGATGGAGACCCTGCCGGAATCAGGCAGACCGTCCGCGACGATCCCAGAATCACGGTCGTCGGTCGCATGCTTCGCCGTACCAGTCTCGATGAGATCCCGCAGCTGATCAATGTGATCAAGGGCGACATGTCTTTGGTCGGGCCGCGACCGCATGTGCCGGGAATGCTGGCAGCCGATGTCCGTTACGAGGAACTGGTGCCTTACTATTTCCAGCGACACATCGCACGCCCGGGAATCACGGGTCTTGCTCAGGTTAGCGGTTGCCGGGGAAGCACGGCCCAGCCGGATCTGGCGATCAAACGTATCGATTACGACCTCGATTACATCGAGAAGTGGTCATTTCAGATGGACGTCGAGTTGCTGTTGCGAACGGTCCGGCGTGAGTTTCTGTCGGGATCTGGGTCCTGACGTTGTGTCCTAGCCGTACGCGGCGCATTCTGGGGTGACATGATGATAAAGCAACCAGGCCGGATCATTCCGGTCTTGCTGTCCGGCGGTGCGGGTACGCGGCTGTGGCCGTTGTCGCGCGAAACCTATCCCAAACAACTGCTCTCGTTGCTTGGCGAAAAGACGTTGCTGCAACAGGCAGCCTTGCGCGTGAAGAATTCTGCGCTGTTCGGGAATCTGATGGTCGTGGCGAATGCCGAACATCGCTTCGCGATCGCGGATCAGTTGCGTTCGGCCGGCATTGTCGATCCGACCATGATTCTCGAGCCATTCGGCCGGAATACGGCAGCCGCAATCGCGGTCGCCGCGCTGGTCGCTAGTGAGAACGATCCCGATGCGATCATTCTGGCGATGCCGGTCGATCATTGGGTAAAGAATGCCGGAGCATTCCGGGCTGCCGTCGAGACCGGATCGGCTGCGGCACGAGACGGGAAACTGACGCTGTTCGGCATCAAGCCGACCATGCCGGCGACTGGATTCGGTTATATCCGCATCGGAAGGCAACTGGGGGCTGCGGCCGGCTCGAACGAAGTGTCTGGGTTTGTCGAGAAACCCAGCCAGGAATTGGCAGAGAAACTCCTCGGGGCTGGCGATTATGCCTGGAACAGCGGCATCTTCCTGATGCCCGTTCGGGTTCTTCTCGGTGAATTGCAGAAGCTCGCCCCAGACGTCCTGACGGCCTGCAGGGCGGCGCTCGCTGGCGCTACCAGAGATCTCGATTTCCTCCGCCTGGAGGAGAAAGCGTTCGAAGCCTGTCCATCGATCTCGATCGATTATGCTGTGATGGAAAAGACCGATCACGCCGCGGTCGTACCGGCCGATTTCGGCTGGAGCGATGTCGGGAGCTGGTCCGCCTTGTGGGAGGTCGGCGACAAGGATGACGACGGAAATGTCGTTATTGGCGATGTGGTGATGGAGGATGCGAACGGTTGCTACGTTCGCGGCGAAGGGCCGCTGGTAGCAGCGCTCGGTATCCAGGATCTTGTCGTGACGGCGACGCCTGACGTCGTCCTGGTCACAACCAAGGGGCGAGACCAGGACGTCAGCAAGCTCGTCGGTCGATTGAAGGCGAACGGCCACCGCGCAGCAACGCAGACCCAGCGCGTCCATCGGCCATGGGGATACTATCAGTCGATCCATGCCGGCGACCGATTCCAGGTGAAGCGCATCACGGTAAACCCCGGCGCGAAGCTGTCACTGCAGAAACATTTCCATCGCGCCGAGCACTGGGTGGTTGTCAACGGCACCGCGATTGTGACGCGCGACGACGAGGAAATCCTGCTGCGCGAGAATGAATCGATCTTCGTGCCGCTCGGCTGCATGCACCGTCTCGAGAATCCCGGCAAGGTGCCGCTCAATCTGATCGAGGTTCAATCGGGCCCATATCTCGGCGAGGACGATATCGTCCGGATCGAGGATGTTTACCACAGGGTCTGAGTAGTGAAACGACAGGCGCGCACATTCGTGTCGCGCCTGCCTTCTTTCGCTCGATGCGACGAATAAGGAGCGGCGACGATGAGTGCGATCCGAACCACCAAGAACATGATCAAGGAAGCCTTTCCCTCGCTCTGGCTTCGCTGGCACTTGATGCACCGTCCGAAGACGGCCGAGGTCGAACTTTCCGTTCTTCACAAGGTGGTGCCGACAGATGCGATCACCGTCGATGTCGGAGCAAACTGCGGGCTTTACACACGTGAGCTCGCGCAGATGTCGCGGTATGTTCATGCATTCGAACCATCGCACGATATGGCCGGCGTGTTGCGCCACACGTCCGCGGACAACGTTCGTATTCACGAAGTAGCGTTGTCCGATCATGAAGGTCAGGCTGCGCTCTTCATTCCGACCGGGGAGGCGGGGCTCGTGCATGGCCTCGCTTCCATCGAACCGCAACCGGATTTGCTGGCAAAGCCTGGCATCGCGACATCGGTTCCGACGGTACGGCTGGACGATGTCATCCAGGAGGACGTGGCCTTTGTGAAGATCGATGTCGAGGGGCACGAACTGAGCGTCTTGAATGGCGCAACGGAATTGCTCGAGCGTAGCCAGCCCGTGTTCCTGGTCGAGGCCGAGGACCGGCATCGGGCGCGGGCCACGCAATCCGTGTTCGAATTCTTTCGGGACCGATCCTATAGCGGGTTCTTCCTTGAAGACGGAGATGTTCTACCGGTCGAGCACTTCGATGCCGAGATTTTCCAGGATGCGGACTCTCTTCTGCCGAATGGAGGCCGCAAGCAGGGTCGTTCCTACGTGAACAACTTCTTCTTCTTCCCGCCGGTTCAGGACGGGTACGCCATCCTGAGCGCCTGAGACGAATCTCAAGACATGTATGAGCTCGGTTGCGCAGACCTGCGCCACGGGCGGACTCGGATACAGGAGACATTAAGTCAATGCGAATTGCCATGATCGGGGCAGGCTACGTCGGGCTGGTATCGGGAGCTTGCTTCGCCGATTTCGGGCATCACGTGGTCTGTGTGGACAAGGATGCCGACAAGATCGCAGCGCTCAATGCCGGTGAAATACCGATCTATGAGCCCGGCCTCTCGGACCTCGTCGAGACCAACGTACGGCAGCGCCGACTGGCGTTCTCGACCGACCTGAAATCCACCATTGCAGGAACCGAGGTTGTCTTCATCGCCGTCGGCACGCCGTCGCGTCGCGGCGACGGTCACGCGGACTTGTCCTACGTATACGACGTCGCGCGAGAGCTGGCAGGCGCATTGCCAGCGAAATTCACCGTGATCGTCACAAAGTCGACCGTGCCTGTGGGAACCGGCGACGAGGTTGAGCGAATCATCCGCGATGAAAATCCAAAGGCTGATTTCGCCGTTGTCTCCAATCCGGAATTTCTGCGGGAAGGCGCCGCCATTCGGGATTTCAAGCATCCGGATCGGATCGTCATCGGCAGCGAAGATAAGCGTGCTGCGGCGACCATGGGCGAGGTCTATCGGCCGCTCTATCTCAACGCTGCTCCGATCCTCCATACGAACCGCCGTACGGCGGAGTTGACGAAGTACGCCGCCAACTCGTTCCTCGCCACCAAGATCACCTTCATCAATGAGGTTTCCGACCTGGCGGAGAAGGTCGGCGCGAATATTCAGGATGTTGCGCGCGGAATTGGCCTGGACAACCGGATCGGCTCAAAGTTTCTGCATGCCGGCCCCGGCTTCGGCGGTTCCTGCTTTCCGAAGGATGCGATGGCGCTGATCAAGACGGGGCAGGACAATGAAGCGCCGCTCCGCATCGTCGAGACCGTCGTTGCCGTCAACGACCAGCGCAAGCGGGCGATGGCCCGAAAGGTGGCAAATGCGTTCGGTGGAAATATTCGCGGAAAATCGGTCGCGGTGCTGGGCGTGACTTTCAAGCCGAATACCGACGACATGCGCGATGCGCCATCCATTCCGTTGATCACGGCTTTGCAGGATATGGGCGCGAGCGTGCGTGTGTTCGATCCGATCGGTATGGATCAGGCGCGGAAGGTTCTGACTGACGTTTCCTTTTGCGACGATGCGCAGGATTGCGCGAGAGGCGCTCACGCGCTGGTCGTTGTAACCGAATGGGAACAGTTTCGTGCGCTGGATCTCAAGGAACTTGCAACCATCATGGCTTGCCCGGTCATCATCGATCTCCGGAATATCTATTCGCCGGAAGATGCGGTGCGGAATGGATTCCACTATTGTGGCGTCGGACGACCGCAGCCAGCAACGTATTGAGACGAGTTCCAGATATCGACATTCTTAGTGATTGAGCAAATCACAACGATCCGCGTCGCTTTTGCCGTTCCGATCGAATGCAGGTCAAAGAAATCTCGCAATTGCGCGGTGGAATCGGGAATCGAGAGATGTTTGTCCGAAGCAGCCGGTCTGGGATTTGCTTCTAAATTTTGACGTTCCATGGAAGGGCGCTGCGGTGAAAGAAATGCTGGGTCAGGTTTTTCGTGGGCGCGCCGCGCCGTTTCGGACGCGGTCGCCGGATCGCGATCGTCAATCGGATTCCGCGAATGTCGTCCTGGTTGCCAAAGCTATCAATGAAGCGTTGAGAGCCGCTGAAGCCGAAAGGGCGGGTCTTGCGCGACGTGTCGCCGATGTCCTGTCGCGTGCAGCGGTTAGTGTCGGCAACGACGTCGATGAATATGTCGATCGCGACGATACGGATACAAGTCATCTCAATAATATGGATGCCGAGATTCAGAGCGGTCAAAATCGGCTGAAGCAACTCGACCACAACATCGCACAGTTCGAGGCGCTCAAGACCGAACTCGGGCTCAAATTCCCTGACGTTATTGTCGAAGCGGTGTAGCCGACAATATATATCGCCGTTGCGGTATGACAGCGCTGCGCACCGCGCTGCAATGGTAGATAATCGGATTTCGGCGGGAACGTTGCCCGCCTACGGCAAAGATTTTCGTTTCGAGGCGGGGCTCCGCTGAAACAAAATCATCGTGTTGCCGAGTATACGCAGTGTGCTTGTCGCTATTTTTCCGAAGCCCTCGACATCGCAAAATCGGGGCACCATCATCTCCGGCATGCATCGGTTCGCAATCGCGCGAATGTATGACCGGGAGATCGTTATGAGGCGCCGTCACTTCCTGCAGCTGTCAGCAATGGTCCTTGCCGGACCCGTTCTGCCGTTGCGGGCACACGCGGAAACCACTCTCAAGAAAATACACATCGGCTATCAAAAGACCGGAGTGCTGGTTGTCGCGCGGCAGCAAGCGATCCTGGAAAAGAAGTTCGCAGACCGAAAGATCGCGATCAAATGGATCGAATTCACCTCCGGCCCACCGCTGATGGAGGCGATGGGTAACGGGAGTGTCGATTTCGGCGCGGTTGGCGACACGCCACCGATTTTTGCGCAGGCTGCGCATGCGAATGTGGTGTACGTCGCCGGTTCGCGGATCACCAACGGTCAAGGCATTCTTGTCCCCGAACGATCTTCGATCAAGACGATTGCCGATCTCAAAGGAAAACGTGTCGGCTTCGCGAAAGGTACCAGCGCGCATAATGTCGTGGTAGCGGCGCTCGAAAAGGCCGGACTGTCCTATGCCGACATCACGCCGGTTTACCTGTCGCCGCCGGACGCCGGGCCGGCATTCGCCAACGGCAGCATCGAAGCCTGGGCGATATGGGATCCGTATTTCGCGATCGGTCAGAAACGCCAGAACGGCCGTATTCTCGTCAATGCCTACGAGGTGGCGAAAACCAACTCGTTCTATCTCGCCAACCGCGATTTCGCGAATAGCCATCCGGCCGAGACGCGGGAGGTTATCGCGGGGCTTGCCGATGCTGCACGCTGGGCGGAGGACCATCGCGACGAAGTGGCTAAGGCGCTGGCCGCCGTGACCGGCGTGCCACTCGACGTGCAAACGCTCGCCGCCAGTCGTGCGTCGTTCGTTATCGGTCCGGTGACCGAGGAGATCATTGTCACGCAACAGGGTGTTGCCGATCGCTTCCACAGACTTGGATTGATCCCGGATAGAATCGTGGTCCGGGATATCGTGTGGCGTCCGACGCAAACCTGACGCGTCCGACAATCAATCTGTAATCAGGAGAATGAGACATGCGTTCGTTTGAACGATTGATGACGGCTGCCATCTTGTCGATCAGTGTAGTCGTAGCCTCGGTCGGAGTATCCTATGGGCAGGACAAGGTCGTCCGCGTCGGATACCAGAAGTACGGCAAGCTCGTGCTGCTCAAAGGCAAGGGCACGCTGGAGGAAAAGCTCAAGCCGCTCGGCTACAAAGTCACTTGGACCGAGTTTCCTTCCGGGCCGCCATTGCTGGAGGCGCTCAATGTCGGCGCGATCGACTTCGGCATTGCCGGCGAAACGCCTCCGATCTTTGCGCAGACGGCCGGTGCGCCGCTAGTCTATCTGGCCTACGATCCGCCGGCGCCGCAGGGAGAGGCAATCCTTATCCCGAAGGACAGCAAACTCAAATCCGTCGCCGATCTCAAAGGCAAGAAGGTCGCCCTAAACAAGGGATCGAACGTGCACTACCTGCTGGTTCGTGCTCTGGAGAAGGCCGGGCTAAAATACACCGATATCGAGCCGGTCTTCCTGGCCCCCTCGGATGCACTGGCAGCTTTCTCGCGTGGTGCGGTCGATGCCTGGGTGATCTGGGATCCTTACGAGGCGGCGGCGGAAGCGTCCACCGGCGCGCGTATTCTTGCCGATGGCACGGACCTCGTCTCGAATTATCAGTTCTATTTCTCGTCGAAAAAATTTCTCGAGCATAACGCCAAGGCCGTCGACGTGACGCTCGACGCGCTGACCGAGGTCGACGCGTGGACCAGGAACAACATTCAAGATGTCGCTGAACTGCTCAGTCCGTCGATCGGTCTCCCGCCTTCGGTGCTTGCAGTTTCGTTGAAGCGCGAGTCCTACGGCATCAAGCCGATTTCCGACGATGTCATCGCCAGCCAGCAGAAGATTGCCGACACCTTTCTCGCGCTCGGCCTCCTTCCAAAGTCAATCAAAGTATCCGACGCGCAGCGCAAACCGGGATCCTGAATATGAGTATTACGCCGACTTCAAACGCCAACATCCTCTGGTTTCTGCCGACGCATGGTGACGGCCGTTATCTCGGCACCACCACCGGCGGACGGGAAGTGAACTTCAATTACCTGCGCCAGATCGCGCAAGCTGCCGACCAACTCGGATATTACGGTGTGCTATTGCCGACCGGGCGAAGCTGCGAGGACTCCTGGGTGGTGGCCTCGGCGGTGGCGCCGTGGACCGAGCGACTGCGTTATCTCGTAGCGGTGCGGCCTGGCCTGCAATCGCCGACGGTCGCCGCACGCATGACAGCGACGCTCGATCGTGTCTCCAACGGACGGCTGCTGGTCAATGTCGTCACCGGCGGCGATCCGGTGGAGAACAAGGGCGACGGCATCTACCTCGATCATGACGAACGATACGTCGTGACGCGAGAGTTCCTGGACGCGTATCGCGCGCTGCTGGCGGGCGAGACGGTTAATGTCCAAGGCAAGCATATTCGCATCGAGGACGGCCGTCTGCTGTTCCCACCGGTACAGCAACCGCGTCCGCAACTCTATTTTGGGGGCTCGTCGGATGCCGGCATCGATGTCGCGGTCGATACCGTGGACAAGTATCTGACGTGGGGCGAACCGCCTGCGCAGGTCGCCGACAAGGTCAATCGCGTCCGCGCCGCGGCTGCGGCGCGTGGCCGGCAGCTCAGTTTCGGCATCCGCCTGCATGTCATCGTGCGCGAGACCAACGCCGATGCCTGGAAGGCCGCAGACGAACTGATCTCGCATGTCACCGACGACACCGTCGCCGCTGCGCAGAAGATATTCTCGCGAATGGACTCGGTCGGGCAACAACGAATGGCGCAATTGCACGGCGGGCGACGCGACAAGCTCGAGATCAGCCCGAACTTGTGGGCCGGCGTCGGGCTGGTGCGTGGCGGTGCAGGAACCGCGCTGGTCGGCGATCCGCAAACCGTCGC
>JANINJ010000103.1 GCA_024508855.1 Xanthobacteraceae bacterium | reverse complement strand
TGAGAGGGCGGGACGTGAACCACACCTCGGACGTGGAAACACGCCGCGAGATCGCGAAGCCGTGTCTGCAATCACATGTCTGCAATCAATCACTGCCGCTGTTTGACATTCGAATACGAACTGCGGCGGCGTCAGTCCGCGATCTCGATCAGCATCGGCTGATGATCCGATGCATCGGTGACGCCATCGACCTCGATCCGCGATATTCGGCTAACGATATCTTCGCTGACAAAAACGAAGTCGCGGCAGTCGGCCCCGTTCGGCCATTGCGCGCGGTCATGAATGCCGCAGGTGGGCGGCCGCGCGCCATCGCCGTGGCAGATCGTCCACGCATCGCGATAGTTCAATCCGCGCCGGTTCGATCGCTGCAGCAGCTCATGCTGCGGATCGGAAACGTCGAAATTGAAATCGCCGCACAGCAGGCTGGATGCCGCCAGTGTCTGCGCACCGTAAGGCTCCACATGCTCGCGCCTCGCAACCATCGAGCCGGTCGAAGCCTCTTCCTGCAGATCCAGCAGCCGCATGATCTGCGCTTCGCGTTGCGCGGCGGAATGAAACTCCAGATGCGTGTTGACGGTACGCAGCGGCCCGAACGCGGTTTGCACCGTGACATCCAGCGCATGACGGCGCATGCTTCTGACCTGGCTCGCGCCCGGCCACGGCAGCAGATGGTTGACCACCTGCACCACCGGCAGCCGCGAGAGTGTCATGTTGCCGAAGCGGCGCGCTCGTCCATCGCCATCGAAGGTCTCGACAGCCGGCCGGAAGATCGGCCGGTACTCCGGCAACAGCTTGGCCAGCACGGCGCTCTGCTCCACGCCCCCATCGAGCGCGGTAAAGTTCTCCGAGACTTCCTGAAAACAGAACACGTCTGCGTCCGCGAGTTTCTTCGCAACCGAAACGATGCGTGCCAGATCGACTTTTCCGTCGCAGCCTTTGCCCCACTGGATGTTCCAGGTGATCAACCGCATTACCGGATACCCGCCCGCATGAAGGATTGCACGAACTGCCGCTGGAACAGCAGGAAGGCGATCAGCAGCGGCGCCATCGTCATCACCGTCGCCGCCGTGATGATCGACCAGTCGACGCCGGTCTCCGGCGCGCCGAATACCGCGAGTCCCACCGTCAGCGGACGACTGCCGACGGAATTGGTGACGATCAACGGCCACAGGAAATTGTTCCAGTGATAGCTCACCGACACCAGCGCGAACGCGACGTAAGTCGGCCGCGCCAGCGGCACATAGACGCGCCACAGAATCTGTAGAGGCCCTGCGCCCTCCACGCGCGCCGCCTCCACCAGTTCCTGCGGGATGCTCTTGAAGGTCTGCCGCAACAGGAAGATCGCAAACGCGCTCGCCAGATAAGGCAGCGCGATCGCCGGAATGGTGTCGAGCAAACCGAGCTTGCCGATGATGCGGTAGTTCTCCACGATCAGCACATCCGGCATGATCATCAGTTGCAACAGAACGAGCGCGAAGGCGATGCCGCTGCCCTTGAACTTGAAGCGCGTGAACGCATAAGCGGCAAGCGTCGAGAGGACCAGCTGCCCGATCAGGATCAGAACCACGAGGATCACGGTGTTGATGTAATAGCGGCCGAACGGCGCCTGATTCCAGGCGCGGACATAGTTCTCCAGCGTCCAGGGCGCCGACAGGCTGAACGACGTCGCATAAGCCGCCGGATGCAGCGAACTCCAGAACGCGTAAGCGAGCGGTGCCAGCCACAGCAGCGCCAACAGCCATGCGGCAATCGCCTCGATCGGATGCGTGCGCGCGTTCATTGGTAGTGAATCCGTCGGTCGAGATAGCCGAACTTTAGCAGCGCCAGTGTCGACAGGAGGACCAGCAGCACCACCGTCAGCGTCGCGGCATAGACCGCATCCTGGAAGGTGAAGGCGACCTCGTAGATATAGTAAAGCAGCAGCGTCGAGGCATTGCTCGGGCCGCCCTTGGTCATAATGACGAGATGATCGACCAGCTTGAACGAATTGATCACCGCGTTGATCGCGACGAACAGCGTGGTCGGCATCAGCAGCGGAAAGGTAATGCGCCGGAACGTGTACCAGCGGCTGGCCCCCTCCACTGCCGCAGCCTCGTCCAGATCGGGAGACAATTGCTGGAGCGCGGCGAGATAGAAAATCATGAAGAAACCGGCTTCCTTCCAGATCACCATCACGATCAGGCAGCCCATCACGGTACTGGGCTCGCCGAGCCAGTTCCAGCCGGCGAGGCCGAACAGTCCGCGCAACTGGTCGAGCAGCCCGTAGTCGGGCGTGTAGAAGAACAGCCAGATATTGGCGACCGCGATCATCGGCAGCACGGTCGGCGTGAAATAGGCGAGCCGCAAGAAGCCGCGGCCGCGAATGTTGCGGTTGACCCACAGCGCCATCAGCAGCGCCAGCGCGATCGAGGTCGGGATGGTGCCGAGCGCAAACCAGAAATTGTTGATCAGCGCCTTCCAGAAGATCGGGTCGGCGGCCATGGCGCGGTAATTGTCGAGGCCGACGAAAACCTCGGTGCCATTGCGCTTCGTGAAATAGAGGCTCTGCCGGATCGTGGCCAGGATCGGATAGTGCGTGAACGCCGCCAGCAGCACGGCCGCCGGCAACAGCAACAGCCACGCATTGACCGCGTTCCACCACGCCTGCGAACGCGGCTTGCGGCTAGTCGCCGGAAGAGTTTCGGAGCGGCCTGTCATCAGGTGACGAAGCCGGGTCGCGTATCACCGCCACCCGGCCTCTCGATCTCACTTGTAGGCGCGCAAGACGCGATCGGCCTGCTGCTGCGCACCGGCCAATGCATCCTTAGGGCTCTGCGTCCCGGTGACTGCCGCCTGCACCGCATCGCCGACAAACTTGTAGATGCGACCGTTCTCATGCACCGACAGTTCCGGCACGGCAAACTCCAATTGATCGCGCGCCACCGTTGCCTGCGGGAAGCTCTTGGCATAGGCCTCCATCGTCGGCGTCTTGTAGGCAGCCGGGGAAACCGCAACGTAACCTGTCTTGATGCTCCATTCCGCCGCACGTTCCGGCGCCGTCATCCACTTGATGAACTTCACCGCAGCCTTCTGCTGCTCAGGTGTGGCGCTCTTGAAAATGTAGAAGCTGCCACCGCCGGTCGGCGAACCGCGGCGCTCCTTCGCCGGGAGCATCGCCACGCCGAAGTTGAACTTGGCGCCATCCTTCACGGCGGTCAGGTTACCCGTCGTGTGCCACATCATGGCGGTCTTGCCTTCGAGGAAGTCGGTGCGCAGCGTCGCCCAATCGATGCTGCCCTTGGGCATCACCGCTTCCTTGCGCGACAGGTCGACCCAGTAATCCAGCGCCGCCACCGTCTTCGGCGCGGTGAGATAGACTTCCGTTCCGGGCTCGTTCATCAGCTTCTGGCCGTTCTCGATCGCCAGCGCCTGCAGCATCCAGTAGGCATAGCCGGTCGTCGGAATCTCGATGCCCCAGCGCGTCACGTTGCCGGACGCATCTTTCTTGACCAGCTTGGCCGCCATGCTGGCCATCTCGTCCCAGTTTGCCGGCGGCTTCTCCGGATCGAGCCCTGCTTCCTTGAAGGCATCCTTGTTCCAGTACAGCACGATGGTCGAACGCTGGAACGGAATGCTCCAGGTCTTGCCATCGATCTGCCCGTTGGCCATGAACGCCGGATAGAATTCCTTGAACCATGCCTTGTCATCCACAAGGCCGTCCATCGGCACGATGGCGTTCTCGTCCATCAGCGTGAAAACGTCGGTCGAGAGCAGCACCGAGAGTTGCGGCGGCTGGCCGCCCTTCATCGCGGTCATCGCCTTGGTCATCGTGTCGGTGTAATTGCCGGCATAGACCGCCGTCACCTTGATGTCGGCGTTCTCTTTCTCGAAGCGCGCGACCATGTCGTCGATGACCTTGGTAACGGGCCCACCGACCGCCACCGGATAATACATGGTGAGGTCGACCGCCGCGGCGGGGCGCGGCGTCAGAGCCAGCGCCGAAAGCATGGCTGCGGCCAAGAGTGTTCGTCCGAAATTTCTCATAGTGTCCTCCCCTTGTGATGCCGGCGGCCTGTCTGCCGCAACCTGCCGGCTTCAACCAGACACAGTCTGGCTTACTCCGCCGGCGGCTGTGTCTAACCGTCGGCCTGACGTCTTGTCGAATTGGTGCTCGTGGATGCTATCCCATCCCAGAAGAATTGTATCGCCGGGTGCAGTCTTGCTAAATCCATTTTGTCGCACTGCAACCGGTTGTCCATCGATCTCACAAAGAACGATGCTGTCCGCTCCGAGATGTTCGGTGGCCTTTACCCGCGCCGCACGACCGTCTTGTGACACGACGCGGATATCCTCGGGGCGTATGCCGATCTGCCGGCCACCCTCGATAATCAGGTTCATGGGCGGGGTCCCGATGAAGCGTGCGGTGAAGGCGGTTTCCGGCCGATTGTAGAGTTGCTCCGGCGTACCGTTCTGTTCGATGCGGCCGTCTTTCATCAGCACGACGCGATCGGCCATGGTCATGGCCTCGGTCTGGTCGTGGGTAACATAGACCATGGTCATGCCGAGACGCTGCTGCAGCGCACGGATTTCAGTGCGCATCTCGTGACGCAGCTTGGCATCCAGGTTGGACAGCGGCTCATCCATCAGGCAGACCTTCGCTTCGGCGATGATCGCCCGGCCAAGCGCGACACGCTGACGCTGGCCGCCGGATAGCTGCGACGGCTTGCGATCCAGCAGATGCCCGAGGCCAACGATATCCGCCACACGCTTCAGCCGTTCATCGCGCTCGCCACGCGACACCCGTCGGACGCGGAGCCCAAAGATGATGTTCTCCGCGACACTGAGATGTGGGAACAGCGCATAGGACTGGAACACCATCGAGATCTGACGCTGCGCAGGCGTCAGATGGGTAACGTCGGCCCCGCCGATCGTCACGGTGCCTTCATCGGGCTGCTCGAGCCCTGCGATCAATCGCAGCGTGGTGGATTTCCCGCAACCGGAGGGGCCGAGCAGAACCAGGAGCGATCCTTCCTCGGCCGTCAGGCTGACATCGTCGACCGCCCGGGCGGTCCCCCAGCTTTTGGTGATATGGTCAAGCCTGATGGCAGACATGCGCGATCCCGTTCGACGGCGCACTGTTAGAAGCGTCGCCGCCAGCCCGACCGATCGGACCTCATCCGGTCCTAGCCATAAAGGAACGCTTTGTCATCCAGGTCGATCGTCGGGAACTGGTCCTTCTCGGTCCAGTAATCCTGGCTGTGCTGCCACTCCGGCTTGTCCCCGCGCTTGGGCAGCAGGTGCATCCCGCGCATGAGGTAGCCTGGGTTGAAGTTCTCCGGATCGACCCACGGCAACAACGGCATGTCCTTGTCTTCCGGCCGCAGCACCGGAACGACACGCTTCACGCCTTTCGCCTTCATATGACCGAGCAGGCGGCAGACAAAGTCCGCCACGAGATCGGTGCGCAACGTCCAACTTGCGCGGAAATAGCCGAACACCCACACCATGTTCGGAACGCCGGTGAACATCATGCCGCGATAGGTCACCGTCTCGGAGAAATCCAGCGGCTTGCCGTCCACCTCGAAAGCGATGTCACCCAGCACGTTCAGATTGAAACCAGTCGCAGTCACGATGATATCGGCTTCGAGCGTCTGACCGGATTTCAGCAGGATGCCGTTCTCGGTGAAGCGTTCGATCTCGTCGGTCACAACCGACGCCTTGCCCGAACTGATGCCCTTGAACAGATCGCCGTCCGGAATGAAGGCGATGCGCTGCCGCCACGGCCGGTAGCTTGGCGTGAAATGTGTGTCGATATCGTAGTCCTTGCCGAGAAAGGCCTGAACGGCGCTCAGCAGCTCCGCCGTGACCTTTTCAGGCTCCTCGACGCAGCGGCGAGTAAACGCCTGCTGATCGAACAGTATCTTGCGGCGAACGATCTCGTGAATCCACGCCTCGTCGATCTTCAACTCGCGCAACGTATTGGCAAGATCGTTGGCGTTACGGCCGGTGATGAAGAAGGTCGGCGAGCGCTGCAGCAATGTCACATGCGCACAATCGCCAGCGATCGCGGGTACCAACGTTGCTGCAGTTGCGCCCGAGCCGATGACGACGACCTTCTTGCCCTTGTAATCCAGATCCTCCGGCCAGTTCTGAGGGTGAACGATCCTGCCCTTGAAGCTGTTCACGCCATCCCATTCAGGCGTGTAGCCCTGGGAATGGCGAAAATATCCCTGACACATCCAGAGGAAGTTCGCCTCATAGCGTAGCGTTTCGCCGGTATCCATGCGGATCGCGTCGATGGTCCAGAAGTTGTCCTTGCTTGACCATTGGGCAGACAGAATCTTCTGGTGATAGCGGATATGCGGAGCGAGATCGTTCTCCTCGATCACCTCGCCCATGTAGCTCAGAATTTCGGCAGCGGTCGCGATTGGCGCCCCGACCCATGGCTTGAACCGATAGCCGAATGTGTAGAGGTCGCTGTCCGACCGAATTCCGGGATAGCGATGCGTCCACCAGGTGCCACCGAAGCTATCTTGCGATTCCAGCACCACATAGCTGGTTCCAGGGCATTGATGCTTGAGATGATAAGCGCTGCCGACACCGGAAATTCCAGCGCCTACGATCAGAACATCGAACCGCTCGGTCTTCTGTTTCACGGGCTTCGATGGGCGCTCCCGCGCTTCTGTCATGGTCATACGCTGTTCTCCGGATCGCTCAATGGTCGGGCGATGCTAACCGAGTGCCCGCAGGGAGTGACGCACGAACTCATGCGCCGCTCTCTGCAAAGGTCGGTCCGATACGATCAGACCCGTTCGATGATGATCGCCGGGGCCATGCCGCCGGCTGCGCACATCGTCACCAGACCACGCTTGAGATCGCGCCGTTCGAGTTCATCCAGCACGGTGCCGATGAGGATCGAGCCCGTGGCTCCAATGGGATGACCGAGCGCGATCGAACCGCCGTTGACGTTCACCTTCTCGCGGTCGAGTTTGAGGTCGCGGATGAATTTTTCCGCCACCACCGCAAACGCCTCGTTGATCTCGAACAGATCGATGTCGTCCAGCGTCAACCCCGCCTTGGCGAGCACCTTGCGCGCGGCAGGCACCGGCGCATTGAGCATGAGCGTCGGAGAATCACCGATATTGGCCATCGCGACGACGCGTCCCCGGGCCTTCAGACCGTGTTTCTTCGCATAATCCGGCGAAGCGAGCAGGATGGCGGCTGAGCCGTCGACCACACCGGACGAATTACCCGCGTGATGGATGAAATCGATATCGACGTCGGGATGCTTGGCAAGGATCAGGTTGCGATACGTGGTGCCCTTGTCGTCGAGCGGATAATCGGCCAGCGCGGCAAACGCCGGCTTCAGACCCGACAACCCTTCAAGGTTGGTCTGTGGACGTGGATACTCTTCGCGATCGAGTGCAAGACTGCCATCTTCATTGTAGACCGGGACCAGGCTCTTGTCGAAATGTCCGTTGGCAATGGCTGCCGCCGCGCGCTGCTGACTGGCCAAGGAAAGCTCGTCGACATCGCGGCGCGAAATGCCTTCCATAGTAGCGATAGCGTCGGCACAAACGCCTTGGTGGGATTGCGGATGCAATGCACGCAAGCGGAGATTTCCGGCGTCCATCATCATCGGCCCTTCGCCGCGACGACCTTCCATCGACATCATTTCGGTGCCGCCCGCGATCACCAGATCCTCGGACCCCGACATGATCGACGCCGCCGCCATATTCACGGAGGTGATGCCCGAACCACAGAACCGGTCCAGCGTCACGCCGCTTGCACGCACGTCGTATCCAGCGTCGAGCGCCGACATACGGCCGAGATCGCCGCTCTGCGGTCCGCGCTGGGAACTGGTGCCCCAAATGATGTCATCGACATCGGCAGTGTTGATTCCGGTGCGTTCCGCAAGTGCACGCAACACCGTCGCTCCGAGCTGCTGCGGGTGAATGCCGGCAAGAGCCCCCTTTCCCGCCTTGCCAATGCCACGCGGTGTCCTGCAAGTGTCGATAATCAGCGCGTCAACCATTTTGTCACTCCTGAATTCACTAAACTGCCGGTCGGCACACCTGTGACGCACGGACATTTTCAACGGCAAATGTACCCTCCTTTCGCAAATGCGATCAATTGCCAAACCCGTTGAATTCCACTCGATCTTGCGGCCAATATTCCGCCAGTAGAGATTTGACTTGCGCCGGTTTTCTGCCGGAAGGTATCCACTTGCGTCCAGCCATCCTTTTGATAGCAAGGATCGGCTTCCGCATTCCGTCGTCGAAAAAGAGCCGGCCAACCGGCACAAGCTTGGCTGCCCATATTGGAGAACATGATGGCCTCAACATCAGGCGGCGAAGCAATCGTTAGCGGTCTTGTTGCGCATGGCGTTGACACTGTCTTTGGACTGCCGGGTGCGCAGATCTACGGTCTGTTCGACGCCTTCCAGCAGGCACAGTTGAAGGTAATCGGCGCGCGGCACGAACAGGCCTGCGGTTACATGGCCTATGGCTACGCACGCTCCTCGGGCAAGCCCGGCGTTTTCAGCGTGGTGCCCGGCCCCGGAGTTCTCAATGCCGGCGCGGCACTGCTGACCGCATTCGGCTCGAACGAACCTGTGCTTTGCCTGACGGGCCAGGTACCGACGCAGTTTCTCGGCAAAGGCCGCGGGCACCTGCATGAGATGCCGGATCAACTCGCGACGCTTCGCACATTCGTGAAATGGGCAGAGCGCATCGAATATCCGGATGCAGCGCCGACGCTGGTGGCGCGCGCATTCCAGGAAATGCTTTCGGGGCGCCGTGGTCCCGTGGCGCTGGAGATGCCGTGGGACGTCTTTACCCAGCGTGCAGACACAGGCGCTGCAAAGCCCTTCGATCTGTTTCCGGCGCCGCAGCCGGATAGCGAACGCATCAAGGCAGCAGCCGTACTGATCTCCAACAGCAAGGCGCCGATGATTTTTGTCGGCAGCGGCGCCATTCATGCCCGCGAGGAAATTCTCGAGCTTGCCGAACTGATCGATGCGCCGGTCGTCGCCTTCCGCAGCGGCCGCGGCATCGTCAGCAACGCGCACGAACTCGGCATGACGATCGCATCGGCCTACGATCTTTGGCCGCAGACCGATCTCGTCATCGGCATCGGGACACGCCTCGAATTGACGGCATGGCGCTGGCCGTATCGTCCGGACGGACAAAAGACCATCCGCATCGACATCGATCCCGCCGAGATGCGACGTTATCCTCCCGACGTCCCCGTCGTGGCAGATGCAAAGGCCGGAACACGCGAGTTGCTGGAGGCCGTACAGCGCCGCGGTTACACCAAGCAGAAAGACCGTCGGGAAGCGATCCGTGCAGCATCGGCATCTACCCTGAAGGATATTCAGTCGATCCAGCCGCAGATGGCCTATCTGAATATCCTGCGCGAGGTATTGCCATCCAATGGCATCGTTACCGACGAG
>JANINJ010000102.1 GCA_024508855.1 Xanthobacteraceae bacterium | reverse complement strand
GGCAGCGATCGTGATCATGATCTTGGGCAACGGGCATTCCCTCACCAACAATCACTGGGGTTATGGGTCCCCGCCTGCGCGGGGACGACGGTGAGGAGTGGGGTGGCACTGGCGCAGAAGAGCGGCGCGATGTGAAGCCGCATCCAGGTGGCAACGTGATGACTGAACATGCCACCCAATCAACTCGACACTCACCGTCGCCAACGAAACCGAAAACAATGCCCAAAACGAGCTTCCGCAGGTTCCGCCTTCCGGATTTGACTCTCCCGCATTCCTGTGGCTTGGTATACAAAATACATTATACAAAACGTCCGATGAAGGGAGAAACTCGGCATGAACATTCACGAGTATCAAGGCAAGGCGGTCCTCAAGGAGTTCGGCGTTCCGATTGCCGATGGCGCTCCTGCGTTTACGGCGGAGGAAGCGATTGCGGCGGCGAAGAAATTGCCGGGCCCGGTCTATGTCGTGAAATCGCAGATTCATGCGGGCGGCCGCGGCAAGGGAAAATTCAAGGAGTTGCCTGCGGACGCGAAGGGCGGCGTGCGAATTGCAAAGTCGATCGACGAAGTCGGCGCGTTCGCGAAGGAGATGCTCGGCCGCACGCTCGTGACGGTGCAAACCGGTCCCGCCGGAAAGCCGGTGAACCGGCTCTACATCGAAGACGGCTCCGACATCGCGCATGAATTCTATCTCTCGGTGCTCGTCGATCGCGTCACGTCGCGCGTGTCGTTCGTCGTCTCGACGGAAGGCGGCATGGACATCGAAGCGGTCGCGCACGATACGCCGGAGAAGATCGTGACGTTCTCGATCGATCCCGCCACCGGCGTGATGCCGCATCACGGCCGCACGGTGGCGAAAGCGCTCGGCCTGACCGGCGCTCTTGCGAAGCAGGCGGAAGCGCTCACGGCAAATCTGTACGAAGCGTTCGTCGCCAAGGACATGGCGATGCTCGAGATCAACCCGCTGGTTGTCACCAGGCAGGGCGAGCTGAAGTGCCTCGACGCCAAGATCAACTTCGATTCCAATGCGCTGTACCGGCATCCGGACGTCATGAAGCTGCGCGACCTGACCGAAGAAGACGACAAGGAGATCGAGGCGTCGAAATACGATCTCAACTACATCGCACTCGACGGTGAGATCGGCTGCATGGTGAACGGCGCCGGCCTCGCGATGGCGACCATGGACATCATCAAACTGTACGGCGCCTCGCCCGCCAACTTCCTCGATGTCGGCGGCGGCGCGACCAAGGACAAGGTTGCCGCGGCGTTCAAGATCATCACGTCGGATCCGAACGTGAAAGGCATCCTCGTCAACATCTTTGGCGGCATCATGCGTTGCGACGTCATCGCGGAAGGCGTCGTCAGTGCCGTCCGTGAAGTGGGACTGAAAGTGCCGCTGGTGGTGCGGCTCGAAGGCACCAATGTCGAACTCGGAAAGAAGATCATCAAGGAATCGCGCCTCAACGTGCTTCCGGCCGACGATCTCGACGACGCTGCGCAAAAGATCGTGCGCGCTGTGCAGAAGGAGGCCGCATAATGGCTATTCTGATCGATAAGAACACCAAGGTGCTGTGCCAGGGCTTTACCGGCAAGAACGGCACGTTTCACACCGAACAGGCGATGCTTTACGGCACGCAGATGGTCGGCGGCGTTTCTCCGGGCAAGGGCGGCAGCACGCATCTCAACCTGCCGGTGTTCGATACCGTTGCCGAGGCGCGCGAGACAACCGGCGCCGACGCCAGCGTGATCTACGTGCCGCCAGCCGGTGCGGGCGACGCGATCTGTGAAGCAATCCAGGCCGAGATTCCCTTGATCGTCTGCATCACCGAAGGCATTCCGGTGAAGGACATGATCCGGGTGAAGCGCGCACTGGACAATTCGAAGTCGCAGCTGATCGGCCCCAACTGCCCGGGCGTGATGACAGCGGATGAATGCAAGATCGGCATCATGCCGGGCAGCATCTTCAAGAAAGGCTCGGTCGGCGTCGTGTCGCGCTCCGGCACCTTGACCTACGAAGCAGTTTTCCAAACCTCGCAGGTCGGCCTCGGACAGACCACGGCGGTCGGCATCGGCGGCGATCCGGTGAAAGGAACGGAATTCATTTCGGTGCTGGAAATGTTTCTCGCCGATCCCGCCACCCAGTCGATCGTCATGATCGGCGAGATCGGCGGATCGGCTGAAGAAGACGCGGCTCAATTCCTCAAGGACGAAGCGAAGCGCGGCCGCAAGAAACCCATGGTTGGATTCATCGCGGGGCGCACCGCACCTCCCGGCCGCCGCATGGGCCACGCCGGTGCGATCATCGCCGGCGGCAAGGGCGATGCGGAATCGAAGATCGCCGCGATGGAGTCAGCGGGCATTCACGTCGCGCCGTCGCCCGCGCGAATGGGCAGCACGCTGGTCGAGTTGTTGCGCGTATAAACGCATAGACGCGCATCGACAAAGAATCGAAACGCTCCACGTCGCGAAACGATGGAGCGTTTCTTTTTGCAGGCTTCATCGCCTGCGATTTCGTTGCGGCGAACCGGAGGCCGGATTGCGGCAGGTCAGGCCGGCAGACAACGCGGCCAGCACCGCAGCGCACAACAAGTGGGTGATTTTCTCGCTTGACATCTGGTATACTGTATACCAATATGACTAACAGTCGATCTTTTCCGAGGGAGTCCAAAATGTACGTTGGAAACATCCTGCAAAAGCGAAGAGACACCCGCATCGCGACCGTACGGATGAACGAGACCGTAGCGACCGCTGCCCAGTTGCTGCGAACGCAGAATATCGGCGCGCTCGCCGTCAAGGACGTCTGCCGCACCGAGGGCAATGTGGCCGTCGGCATCGTCACGGAACGCGACGTTACCCGCGCGCTTGCCGAACGCGGCGCCGCCGTCACGGTTTCCAGCCTCATTTCGGTTCAGCGCCGGATTTCCTGCACGACGACCGACACGCTGGAAGACGCTTATCTGAAGATGCAGGAAAACGACGTCCGCCATCTGCTGGTGATCGACGAGGACATCCTGATCGGCGTCATCGGCATGGACGATCTCGATCAGTTCGCCACGCCGGCCCCATGGCGTTCGAACACCGCTGCCGCAGCCTCGGTGACGCTGTAAGAAGTTGAAGACCTCACAAGCCCAAAGACGTGGATGGCCGGGCATAGCCGTTCAAAGAACGGCGTCGCTTTGCTCGCCTATGCCCGGCCATGACGAGAGAAGTCGATCAAGCAGCGACTACTTCGCCCGCACCTGCTTCAGCGCGGCGATCACGTCGGACGACTGGGTGACGAATCCAAAACCCTTCTTGACGTTGAAGAGGGTCGCCTGCGTGCAGTAGTCGGGCGACGAGGTCGCGCAGCAGTCCTCGACCATCAGGCAGCCGTAACCGAGGAAGTTGGCGTCGGTCAGGGAATGCAGCACGCACTGGTCGGTGTTGACGCCCGCGAACAGGATCGTCCTGGTGCCGAGATTGCGCAGGATGCTGTCGAGCGGCGTATCCCAGAATCCGCTCATCCGATACTTGTCGACGCAGATGTCCTCGGGCTCCTGCTTGAGTTCGTCGACGACAGCCGCCGCCCAGCTATCCTTTTGCAGCACGCGCGCGCCATGTCCGGGCAGCGGCTCGCCGAGCCCGATGCCGACGCCGGTCCGCTTGTAGAGATGAAGCTGATTGGGCGGCATGTTCTTGAGGTCGGGACGATTGCCCCAATTGACCCAGATGACAGGCACGCCAACCGCGCGCAACTCCGGCAACAATTTCTGCAACGGCTCGATCGGCGCGCGATCCGGCGTGTAATCGGCGCCGATGTGATCGACCCAGCCGCCCTTGGCGCAGAAATCGTTCTGCATGTCGATCACGATAATGACCGTGCGATGCAGATCGATCGTCACCGACTGCAATTGCGCGTCGATGGTGACCGCCAGCGGCGGCGGCGGCGCCACGGCCATGTTGATGTTGCCGCTGTCCGCCAGCCAGTGATAACCCCTGCCGGAGCCGAGCGGATTCGCAGAACCCGCTTCGATCCCCTTTGCCGTAGTCGCCATTTATTGTTCTCCCAAATTTATCTTTTTCTGAAGCTTCGCCCTCCCTGCATGCAAGGGAGGATGAGAGCTTTAGCCGCCGCGTTCGAATGGCAACGTCAGGGCTGCAGGCTGCCGGCTCTTGCCGACGAGACCGGCGATCGCAATCAGTGCCAGCAGGTAAGGTAGCAGCAACAGGAGCGCGACGGGAACATCGAGTTGCAGGGCCGGCACCAGAAACTGCAGCGCCGTCGCGAAACCGAACAGCAAACACGCGCCCAGCGTGTACCAGGGATTCCAGCCGCCGAAGATCACCGCGGTGATCGCAAGGTAGCCGGCACCCTTGGTCATGTTTTCGGTGAAGGTGTTGCTGTCGGCCACCGACATGAAGGCACCCCCGAGACCAGCCAATGCGCCCGCATAAAGCACGCCGAGATAGCGCGTCCTGGCGACATTGATGCCGGCCTTGTCGGCCGCGCGCGGATCTTCGCCGACCGCGCGCACGGCCAGCCCGAACGACGTGTACTTCAACAGCAGCCACGTCACGACGACCATGATGATGCTGACATAGGCCAGGCCGGTCTGGTTTGATAGCGCCGGGCCGATCACCGGAATGCTCGCAAGCCACGGCAGATTGAGCTGGGCAAATCCCGGAATCGGATCGCGCGACAGCGGACCGAATATCTCCCGATACAGGAACGTCGTCGCGCCCAGCGCCAGAATATTGAAGCCGATGCCGACCACGAGCTGATTGGCCCGCAGCGTCACGCTCAGGAAAGCCTGCACCGCGGCGACCGATGTCGCGACAAGAACCCCGACCAGCACACCGATCAGCGGCGAGCCGGTGACCCACGAGGCAAGCGCCGCCGCGAAGGCGGACATCAGCATCATGCCGTCGAGACTGAGGTTGAGCACGCCGGCCCGCTCGCTCAGCATTTCGCCGGTCGCCGCAAAGATGATCGGAACCGCCAGTCGCAGCCCCGAACCAATGAATACCGCCATTTGTTCGTCGATCATCGGTTCGCCTTACGGTTGGTGAAGATAGCGGAGCCCGCGATGAAAATGACGATGAGACCCTGACAGATCAGGACCACCGCCGATGGCACATGCGCCGTGATCTCCATGTTGATGGAGCCGGAGCGCAAGAAGCCGAACAGCAATGCGCCGATCACGACGCCCACGGCCGAGCCGCGCGACAGCAACCCGACCACGAGCCCATCGAAGCCGTAGCCCGATGAGAAATCGCTGGTGAGATAGAACTGCTGGCCGAGAATCATGATCGCGCCGCCCAGTCCGCCAAGGCCACCCGACACGACCATCGCCAGAATGATGTAAAAGCTGGTCCGCAGCCCCGCACGGCGCGACGCCGTTTCGTTAAGTCCGACCGCCTTCAGCCGCAGCCCGAGCGTGCTGTGCTTGAGCACCAGCCACACCACGACGACCGCGAGCACCGCGAGCAGCAAACCGATATGTAACGGCGAACCGTTATCCGGAAACAGCAGCGGCAGCTTGGTCGGGTCGGGAATTTCCGGCGATTCCGGCAAGGACGAGAGATCGGTGATCGGCTTCCGCAGCAGATGGAATGACTCGACCGACCAATATACGATCGGCAGCGCGATGAAGCTGAGCAGCAGCGTGCTGATGACTTCGTTGGTACCGCGCTTCGCCTTGAGGAAACCCGCCAACCCGCCCCAGACGCCGCCGGCAATGGCGCCCGCAGCGAGAGGAACAAGAAACGCCAAACCAAACGGCAAACTGCCGGCGCCGTGCAACGCAACGGCCGTGGCAATCATGCCGCCGATCGCAAGCTGGCCTTCGCCGCCGACATTGGTGAGATTGGCGCGGTTGGCGAAAATGAAGCCAAGCCCCACCAGCCCAAGACTGATGGCACGATTCAGCGACGCGCCGATATTGTAGTCGCTGCCGGCCATCCCGTCCCAGAACGCCTCGATGGCTTCGGTGACAGAACCGCCCGTCGCCGCAATGATCAGCAGACCGATTCCCAATGCGACAACCGTCGACAGGATCGGCACCAGCACTTGCAGCGGCACCAGATCGGACCAGGATCGCGGCCCGCTGGAGGTGAGTTTGGAAGTTTTCATAGCCAAGACCAATTTAGACATGCTCGTGACCCGACATCATGGAACCGATCGCCTCACGGCTGAACGACCCCGCCTTCAGTTCACCGACCAGCTTCCCGCGATAAATCACGACAATCCGGTCCGACACTGCCATCAGTTCTTCGAGTTCGCTGGAGATCAGCAACACGCCGAGGCCCGTATCGCGCGCGGCACGAATGCGGCCATAGACCGCTTCGATCGCACCGACATCGAGTCCGCGCGTCGGTTGCGCGGCCAGCAGGAAGAGCAACGGATCGAGCGAGAGTTCTCGCGCAAGCACCGCCTTCTGCTGATTGCCGCCCGACAGGCCCGACATCGGGACGTCCGAACTGCTGGCGCGAACGTCGAACTCGCGCATCATCGTTTCTGCAGCCTTGCGCCTCGCCGATTTGTCGAGAAGCCCGAACCGGCTGAACTTGTTGATCGATCCGAGGAACAGGTTTTCCGCCAGCGACAGCTCCTTGATACAAGCCACAGCGTGCCGATCCTCGGGAACGATGCCGACGCCGGCTTCGGTGATCTGCTGCGGCGTGCAGCCATCGAGATTTCGACCGCCGACGAAGATCGAGCCGGAAGCCGGTGACGCAAGACCGGCAAGGATCCAGCCAAGCTCGGTCTGTCCGTTGCCTTCCACACCGGCGACCCCGACGATCTCGCCGGGATTCACCGAAAGATTCACGCCGTCGAGCTTGATGACGCCGTCGGCATCGCGATAGACCAGATCGGACAGCCGAAGCGCCGCCTGTCCGGTCGCCTCCGGCACGAGCGGCGCACCGTTCGCATCGGACGCGTGGCCTGCAGCCGGATGCGCGGCGGCTTCCTCTTCCATGTCGACCGTCGCGGCCAGTACCGAACCGGCCGACTGCACATCGCGACCCACCATCGAGCGCACCAGCGAACGGATGTCGGCGCCCTCCATCGCGACCGTCTCGATGATCTTGCCTTGCCGCAGCACCGTCGTGCGGTCCGCGACGCGGCCGATCTCACCGAGCTTGTGCGTCACCAGGATCACCGACTTGCCGCGAACCGTGAGCTGGCGGCAGATGTCGAGCAGCGCGTCGATCTCGTCGGGCTGCAGCACCGCCGTCGGCTCGTCGAGAACGAGGAGCTGCGGATCACCAAGCAGACACTTGATGATCTCGACCCGTTGCCGCTCGCCGACCGACAAATCCTCGATCAGGACATTCGGATCGACCTGGAGCCCGTATTCGGCCGCAAGCTGGCCCATGCGGACGATGATGTCCTGCGGTTTCAGCACGGCCTTGGCGCGGCCGAGCATCAGGTTCTCGGCGACGCTCATGTTCGGGACCAGGCTAAAATGCTGGTGCACCATGACGATGCCGCGTTCGATCGCTTCCGCGGGACCGCGCGGATGGAGCGGTGTGCCGCCGAGCTGCATCGTACCGGCGTCCGGCTTATGGACACCGAAGATGAGGTTGCACAGCGTCGATTTGCCGGCGCCGTTCTCGCCCAGGAGGCAATGCACTTCGCCGCGCTCGATCCCCAGCGAGATGTTGTCGAGCGCGGTGAAGCTGCCGAACCGCTTGGTGAGACCGGACAGTTCGAGAAGAGCCACGCTAGCCCACCTTTACCTTGATCTTGCCCGAGAGGAGATCGGCCTTCAGTTCCTTGATCTTCGCAAGGATCTCCGGCGTCGCACCGGTGCAGACATCGATGTCGGCGGCCTTCGGCCCCATCCCCAGGCCGAACGGCTTGTATTCCGGGTGCCATGTGCCGGCCACGATCTGATCGATCGCGTATTCGACCATGAAGCCGATGCCGCTGACGGTATAGGCGATGTAGAGCGGGTTCTTGTCGGCGCAGTAATCGATGTAGCTGCCGATCATCTTGGTGCCCTTCTCGCGCGCGGCCTGCTCCATGCCGCGAACACCGAGATTGAGGATGTTGTAGTGAACGTCGGCACCCTGGGCGATGGCGGCCAGCGTCGCTTCCTTGGACTTCGCCACGTCGTCGAAGTCGCCGGTATAGGTCACGAAGGTTTTGGTATCCGGCTTGACGTATTTCGCGCCGTTAGCGAATTCCGTGCCGGTGTTGACGATGGCGGGAATCTCGAGGCCGCCGACATAGCTGACCGCGCCGTTCTTCGACATCATCGCGGCAACCGCGCCGGCGATAAAGCCGATCTGCGCCTGCAGCACGTCGTATTGCGAGACGTTGTTGGTCGGCTGGCCGGTCGGGCCGACGATCGAGAATTTGACCTTGGGGAATCGCTTCGCGACCTTTAGCACCGACGCCTGCGTCTGCCCTGCCGCGCCGATCACCATGTCGTTCTTGGAAGCGAGCGTGACGAGCGCCTGCTCCATGTCCGCGAACTTCACGTTCTCGATATAGGTGATCTTGACCTTGTCGCCGTGGCGCTGCTCGGCCGCCTTCATGCCGTTGTAGGCGGATTCCATCCAGCCATGATCGGCTTTCGAACCCGGAATGAGGATGCCGATCTTGATCGGCTTGCCTGCATCCTGCGCAAACACACTGCTGCTCGCCGTGCCGACCCACGCGATCGACAGCAGGCTCGTCTGTAGAAATACGCGACGATTCTGATTCATTTCCTCTCCTCCAACTTTGCTTGTTGACCGTTAAGTTCAACACCGCTTTGTTTCGGTCTCTCCATCATGCAAATCGACTTGCATGAAAGATGCCAGCGCGGATTTTTTAAAAGAGTAGTTCGCTCCTTGGTATTTGCCCACACAGAGAAACGATATACGCGTTATTCAGGCGGTGAATGCCGCAACCTGCTGCAATCTTGTGCAGCAAATTGCCGCTTCGCTCATCACTTTGCGGCACGCGCCGCAAGCGCATCCACGGCGTCGACGAAACATTTCATCGGTGCCTTGACCACGCCGGCACCAATGATGCCCATACCGGCTTCCTTGTGCGCCGTCGCGGTATTGATCACCGGCCGCATGCCTTCATCGACGACCTTGCGAACGTCGATGCCCACCGGCGCGCCGATGAAATCCAGCATCGGCAGCGTGAAACCGGGATTGCGCCCGACAGTGACGTGCGCCATCTCGCGCGAATAGCGCAACGCGTCCTGCGGCGTGCCGCCGACGAACTGCACCATGGCAGGCGCAGCCGCCATCGCGAACGCGCCGAGGCCCGCGGTTTCCGTGATCGCGCTGTCGCCGATATCCGGATTGGCGTCCGCTTCGCTGAAACCGGGCAGGAACAGGCCGACCGGAACGTCGGCTGGGCCGACAAACCACTGGCCGTCGAGACCGCTCACCCGGATGCCGACATTGACGCCGTTGCGCGCCATCGCCGTCACGATGCTCGAGAACGGCACGCCGTGCGCGGCGTCCATCGTCGCCTTGCACGCGGCCATGGAGAGGCTGAG
>JANINJ010000101.1 GCA_024508855.1 Xanthobacteraceae bacterium | reverse complement strand
TTGATCCCGCCATCCACGCCTTCCTCGTTGCCGCATCCGTCAGGACGTGGATCACCGGGCCTTCGCCGCGCCGAAGCTACGGCCCCGCAGGCGGGACAAGCCCGGTGATGACGGCTGAGTTTGCGGAAACGTTGGCAAGGACGACGTTGAGTCAGTCGGCAAGATTCTAATAACGGGCGGCATGTTGCCGCCCGCCATTACTCGAAAATTTGCAGGAACGATTTTTCCGATTGAATCACGAGGCAGCAGGGACGGGCTGGTCGCCGCTTCCATGGCCTCCACCGAGGTAAGCCGCCTCGAGTGACGGATCTCCTGCGATGATTTCGGCCGTCCCGCTCTTCACGATCGCGCCGGTCTCCAGCACGTAAGCCCGATCGGCCAGCGCCAGCGCCTGTCCCGCCATCTGGTCGACCACGATCAGCGTCATGCCCTCTTCGCGAAGCTGTTCGAACGATGCGAACAACTCGTCGACCACCAGCGGCGCAAGGCCGAGCGACGGCTCGTCGAGCATCAGCACCTTCGGCGATGTGAGCAGACCGCGCGCGACTGCGAGCATCTGCTGTTCGCCGCCGGACAGAAGGCCGGCGCGGTGATCGATCCGCTCCCTCAAGCGCGGAAAGCGCTTCAGCATCGTCTCGACTTCTGCGTCGAGATCGATTCCGGGACGGGCATAGGCGCCGAGCTGCAGGTTTTGCCGAACCGTCAGTTCCGGAAACACCTGTCTGCCTTCCGGCACCAGCACCACGCCGGTTCGAGCCCGTGCGTGTGCGGGAAGGCCATCGATACGTTGCCCCTGGAGCTGAATCTCACCGCGGGCCCGCGGCGGCTCCAGGCCGGCGATCGAACGCATCAGCGTGGTTTTTCCCGCGCCGTTGGCGCCGAGTACGGCAATGGCTTCACCGTCGGCAACGCTGACGTCGATCGACTCCAGTGCTTGTGAGAGGCCGTAGAAGGCGTCGAGCTTTTTGATCTCGAGCATCGTGTCCTTCCCGGCTTCACGTGCCGGCCGTGGTCCTTTGTCCGCCGGGGCGTCGCCGAGGTAGGCCTTGCGAACCAGCGGATCGTTGCGGACCGACGCGGGATCGCCAATCGCGATACGCTTTCCGCCGTCGAGCACGACGATGCGATCGCTCAGCGCCATGATCATCGGCATGTCATGCTCGACGATGATGACGGCGACGCCAAGGTCCGCGATACGGCGCAGCAGCGTCGTCAGCCGTTGCTTGTCGCCTTTCGACAGTCCGGCAGCGGGCTCATCCAGCAGAAGGACCTTTGGCCGCAACGCCAGCGCGCGTGCGATTTCGACTAGCCGTTTCTCGCCGTGCGGCAGCGAGCCCGCCATGCGGTTCAAGTCGCCGTCCACGCCGGCAAACTGCAACAGCGAGCGGGCGAACCGTTCGGTCTCGGTGTTGCGCAGTGGCGAGACGATGCCGCCGAGCTTGCCTGCGGTTTCGGCGAGCAGCGTGTTCTCGATGATCGTGAGGCTGTCGAACAATTGTGTGGTCTGGAACGTGCGCGCGACGCCGGCACGGGCGAGGGCGTGCGAGGACATTCCGGTCAGATCGCGATCGCCGAGCATAACCTTTCCGGTATGCGGCCGATAGAATCCGCACAGCAGATTGAGCGCGCTGGTCTTGCCGGCGCCGTTGGGTCCGATCACGCTGGTGACGTGGCCCGGCTCGGCCGTGAACGCGATATGTTGCACCGCCTTGACGCCGCCGAACGAGATCGACAGGTCGGAAACGTCGAGCGGGCTGTTGCCTTCGATGCGCAGCCTGGGGTCCGGGGCACCGGTTGCGGTCGTGAGCCGATCGGCAACGGCCGGAGACGCACCGAAAAACTTGCCGGCCAGTTGCGCAATCAAACCCGCCACGCCATTCGGCGCCAGCCGCAACACTGCGAACAGCAGAAGCCCGAACGCCAGCAGCCGGTATTCGGCCAGATCCGCCAGCACCTCCGGCAGCAGCACCACAAGCGCCGCGCCGATTATCGGACCAATGGCGGAACCAGCGCCGCCGATCATCACCGCAAACAGCAGCAGGATCGATTGCAGGAACGGAAACGAACTCGGGCTGATATAGCCCTGCAGCGGCGCGAACAGGGCGCCGGCCAGCGCCATCGCCGCCGCCGAAATGACGAAAGCCATGGTGCGGACGCTGACCAGGTCGATGCCGACCGAACGGGTCGCGACCTCGGAATCGCGGGCGGCGCGCATCGCGTAACCCCAGCCGCTGCGCTTCAGCCGATCGAACAGGACGACGCCGACAAACACCAGAATTGCGCCGGCGACTGCAAGACTGCGCTCCGACAGTGGGTAGCCGAAGACCGTCACCGGCGTGCTGAGAATGAGGCCGTTGCCGCCACCGGTGAAGCTTTGCCATTCGATGGTGACGTGCTCGACGATGAACCCGAACGCGATCGTAACCATCGCCAGATATGGACCCCTGACGCGCAGTGCTGGCATCGCAAGCAGGCCGCCAATGATGCTGACCAGAACGATGCTGGCAGCGGTGGCCGCGAGATAGGGCCAGCCGGCCTTCTCCATCAGTAGAACGGTCGCGTAGGCGCCGATTGCCATGAAGCCGACGTGTCCAAGCGAGATCTGGCCCGCCAGTCCGAGCAGGACGTTGAGGCCGATGCAGGCGATTGCGGTCAGAGAAATGGTGGCGATCAGGAATACCGAATAGCTGTCGGCAATTGCGGCGTAGCCGAGAACGGCCGCGAGCGCGACAAGTCCGGCGAGGAGGGATGTGCGGGAAGTCATACCTTTTTCACTCCGGCGCGGCCGAGCAGCCCGTGGGGCATGACGACGAGAATGACGATGACGGATGCGAAGGTGATGATCTGCGTATAGACCGAGCCGAGATAGTTGGTGGCGAACACCTCGATGAGGCCGAGGCAGAGCCCGGCCAGCATCACGCCCCACGCGCTGCCGAGGCCGCCGATGATGGCCGCCGCGAACGCCTTGATGCCGAACAGCGTGCCCATGTCCGACGACACATTGAACAGCGGCGCGATCAACAGTGCGGCGATGCCGGCGAGAACGGCCGACGCCGCATAGCTCGCAGCGATGGCGCGGCCGACGTCGATACCCATCAGGCGCGCAGCATTCGGATTCTGCACCACGGCGAGCATCGCCACGCCGTGGCGGGTGCGGCGGGTGAACAGATGAAGCAGCATGGCCAGCACGAGGCCGACCACTGGGATCAGCAACTGCAATGGATAGACGCCGGCATCCTTGGCGATCTGGATCGGCGTTACCGCAAGGATCGACGGAAAGCCGCGGGGCTCCTTGCCGAACACGAACAGCATCAGGTTGTCGACGATGATGCCGACCGCGACAGTCGCCATCAGCCAGTTATCGGATCCGCGTTGCACGAACGGACGCACCGCATAGCGTTCGATGATCAGGCCGTAGATCGCGCAGATGACCAGCACCATCGGAATGCCGATGAGCCCCGGCCAGCCCCAGAGAACGAGGAAGAAATATCCGGCAACGGCTCCGAGCGTCATCGAACTGCCCTGGGAGAAGTTGACCGTGCCGGATACCGCGTAGGTGACGTGAAAGCCAAGCGCAAGCAGCCCATACATGCTGCCGAGAGCCAGCCCCGTGATAATGGCGGGAAGAAAAGACATAAGCTGATTGCCTTGGTTCGTGCTCGGAGATGCCGGTGTGGTGGACCTGACATGGGCTCGGCTCGCAGCGACTTCTTCGAGCGAATGTCAGGTCCGAAATCACACCGGAACTTATATTTCTGGCGTTCCGCTACTTCGATGCGACCGGCATGATGTGGTTGTCTTCGAAGCGGGTCCAGATGTAGTCATTCTCCGTCAAGGCGTCGTGGCGCTCCTTCGTGAACGGCTTGTTGTAGGTCTTGATGAGGCCGTCCACCTGATCGACGGCGTAGAAGCCGTCGCGGATCGCGGTGGGGTCGACCTTGCCGGCCTTCTGAATCGCTGCGGCGATCAGCAGGACAGTGTCATAGGCGTTTGCAACACCGACGGCAGGTGTGATGTCGGCAGGTCCCTTGATATCCGAGTACTTGGCTTGCAGCGCAGCCATCACCTTCTTGCCGACCGGCGAGAGATCGCCGAAGAAGCTGTAGGTCTGTACGAAGATCACGTTCTTGGCGTTGGGGCCGGCGAGTTCGGTGAAGCGGCCGCCGGCAGGGCCCCAATGTGAAACGATCGGCGGTGCCCAGCCCATGCGGTCGAGCGACTTCACGACTTGCGAGGAGGGGCCGACATTGCCGACGAGAAACAGCGCATCGGCGCCGGCCGCCTTCAGCCGCGACAATTGCGGAACGACGTCGACGTCGTTGTCCTGGAATTTTTCAACGCCGGCCGGTTCGATGTTCGCTGCCTTGAGCGCAGCCTTGAGTCCATGCTCGTTGGATTCGCCCCACGGATTGTTCACCAAGATCAGGCCGGGCTTCTTGGTGCCGTATTTCTTGACCGCGTATTGCAGGATGGCCTTGTCGACATCCTGGTCCATCGCCGAAACGCGGAAGACGTAGTTGTCGGCGGCGCCGTTGTGGGTGATGTTGGTGCCGGCGGCCCATGGATCGACGAAGGGCACCTTGGCATTGTTGACGAACGGCACGATGGCCATGGCCACCGGCGTATCGAGCCCGCCGATCAGGGCTGCGACCTTTTCACGCTGGATCAATTCGCGCGCCGCCAGCAGGCCCTTGGCCGGATTGCTTTCGTCGTCGCGGCGGACGAGTTCGAGCGGACGGCCAAGCACGCCGCCCTTGGCGTTGATTTCTTCGATGGCGATGGTCGCGCCACGAGTCAGCGCTTCACCGGCGCGAGCCGATTGTCCGGACAGTGCAGTGACAAGTCCGATCTTGATCGGGTCTGCTGCAAATGCTCCCGATGTTACGAGAAGTGCTGCGGCAAGTGCCGTGCCGGCAATGCTTTTCACAAAGCCGCGGCGGTGTAGAAGGGAAGGTGATGAACAACTAAAATTCATGGCGGTCTCCTCCAGTTGGACTTTCGTCTCTGCATCGATCGTGCCAGAGTGACTGTCTGCATCTTGTCGCGCGCTTGACAGAAGTAAAAATTTTCTTCAACAATGGTCGCAATGTCAAGCGTCGCATCCGCTTGGCGCAGAAATCTTTATTTGATGGAGAAATCCGGGATGTCCCGCGATCCGCAGGTTTCGTCTGCCAAGGGCGGTGGCACTGATGCGGGTGACAAGCGGGCAGCTTCGCAGGTGCCGAAGTCCAGTCCGTTCATTCGGCCGCACGGACGCTATGGCTACAGTGCCATCGTTCACCGCAAGCCGTTTACCTGGCCGGGCGGCAAGCGCCTCGCCGTTTATGTCGGCCTAAATCTTGAGCACTTTTCCTTCGGGGAAGGGCATGGCGCAGAGCTGTGCCCCGGCGGCCCGCAGCCCGACGTTTTGAATTACGCATGGCGCGACTACGGCAATCGGGTCGGGGTCTGGCGGCTGATCGACTTGTTCGATGAATTGTCGTTGCCGGCATCCGTGCTCGTGAACAGCAGCATCTATCACTACTGCCCGGAAGTGATGGATGCATTCCGGGTGCGCGGCGACGAAGTGGTGGGCCACGGGCGCACCAATTCGGAACGGCAAGGCGTTCTGCCCGAACCGGAAGAGCGGCTGCTCATCGAGGAAGCAACCTCGATCATCGCGCACGCAGAGGGGCGGTCGCCGGCAGGCTGGCTCGGCCCCTGGATTTCGCAATCCTCGGTGACGCCGGACCTGCTGGCCGAAGCCGGTTACAGCTACATCCTCGATTGGTGCATGGACGACCAGCCGGTGTGGTTCGCGACCCGCAATGGCGGGCGTATCCTGTCCGTCCCTTATCCGCAGGAATTGAACGACATTCCGTCCATCGTCGGTCGAAAGGATTCCGGCGAACAGTTTGCGGGAATGATCACCGATACGTTCGAGGAAATGCTGGCGCAATCGGCCAAGCAATCGCTCGTCATGGGGATTGCGCTGCACCCTTATCTGGTCGGGCAGCCGCACCGTCTGCGACCGCTGCGCCGCGCCTTGCAGGCGATCGTCGCCAGGCGCGACGACATCTGGATAACGACCGCCGGCGGAATTGCGGACTATTGCCGCACCCTTCCGGAAGGAGTGATCCCGTCGTAATGCAAAGCGGGAGCGCTGCTGATCAAGGAGGGATTTGTTGTCGAGTTATCTTGGAGAGTTCGATTGATTGAAGCCGATAGGTTGTTCCAGAATGCCCGGCTTGGCGACGGACGAATTGTCGACATTGCTATCGCGAAAGGGCGTATCGCGTCGATCGGCTCCGGGCTGCAGGTAAAGGTCCCGGCTGACAAGACGATCGATCTCAAGGGCCGCCTCGTCCTTCCGGGGCTGGTCGATGGCCATTTGCATCTGGACAAAGGATTTGTCGGCGACGCCTGGAAACCCTATCGGCCTTGCAGTGCCGGTTTCGATGTTCACGAGCGCGTCGAATTCGAGAAGCAGGCTCTTGCCGGGGCGCTTCCGGTTTCCGTGCGGGCGGCTGCGCTGGTCGAGATGTGCGTTGCGCAGGGAACGACGCAGATGCGCAGCCACGTGGATATCGATCCGCAGGCGGGCTTGCGAAATCTCGAACAGGTGCTGGCGGTCCGCGAATCCCATCGCGACAAGGTTTCGATTCAGGTCGTCGCCTTTCCGCAGAGCGGGATCGTCAATGCGCCGGGTGTGGTCGATCTGCTCGATGAGGCGATTCGCAACGGCGCCGATCTGATCGGCGGCCTCGATCCTGCCGGATATGACAACGATATCGCAGGACATCTCGATCCGGTTTTCGAACTCGCGGAGCGGCACGGCGTTGGCGTCGACATTCACCTGCACGACGGCGATCTGCTTGGCATCTTCGAGATCGAAGAAATTGCGCGGCGTACGAAAGCGCGCGGCCTGAATGGCAAGGTCGCGATTGCCCACGCCTATGCGCTCGGCCAGGTTCCGGGCGATGTCGCGCGCCGCACGGCGGACCGGCTTGTGGAGGCCGGAATCTCGATCATGTCGAATGCGCCTGGTGCGCATGTCTTCCCGCCGCTGAAGATGCTCCATGAGGCGGGCGTCAATGTCTTCGCCGGCAACGACAATATCCGCGATTCCTGGTGGCCGTTCGGCGATGGGGACATGCTCGAGCGTGCCATGATCATTGCATACCGCTCCGGATTCAATACGGACGCCGAACTCGCGATCGCCTTCGACATGGTGACGTCGAATGCCGCGCGGGCGCTCGGCCTTGCGGCCTATGGTCTTGCCAAAGGGGCGGCCGCCGATTTCGTCGTGGTCGATGCGCGCCACATCCAGGAGGCGGTCGTCGCCCGGCCCAAGCCGCGTGACGTCTACAAGGCGGGTCGTCTGGTCGCCAGCAATGGAGCGTTGGTATCGGGTTGCTGAGGGGGCATTGGTGTTCCGCAAACGATACCGGCGTTCGGCCTATTTGCCCGCGGTTGTGTTGGTGTGATACCTAACGGAGGCGATTGGTGATGATTTGCTCCCGCGATATGGCAACGCTCCAGACGAGCGACTGGCCGGTCTGACATTTCCCGCTCAGGTCGACGATTGCCCCATGAAGATAATGATCCGGTGCGCGCATGAATGAGACCTCGGCACAAAAGCAGTCCGGCCGGAAAACGGCCGGGGCAGTCAAGCGCAAGCGCGATTCCGCGCTGACCAGAGAAGCGATCCTGCGCGCTGCAACGTTTGAATTCTGCCGTAACGGCCTTGGCGGTGCGCGCGTCGAAGCGATCGCCAATCGCGCCAAGGCTAATATGCGGCTGCTATATCAGCACTTCGGCGACAAGTACGGCCTCTATCTGGCCGTACTCGAACACGTCTATACCGAGATCCGCGCCGCCGAGCGTCAGCTCAAGCTCGACGATCTGGAACCCGTCGCCGCCATGCGGGAATTGATCGACTTCACCTTCACGTTCTTCGGGAACCACCAGGACTACATTGCGCTGATCAACACCGAGAACCTGCAGCGCGGAAAGTACCTTCGGAAGTCTCCCAAGATCGCCGCCCTGACCGTACCGCTCGTGACCAGCATCGAGGGGATTCTTCGCCGCGGCAAAACGGTGAATGCATTCCGGAGCGGTGTCGATCCCATCCAGCTTTACGTTACCATTACGGCGTTCAGCTATTTCCACGTGTCGAACCGTTACACATTGTCGGCGATGTTCGACAAGGACCTTGGCGATCCGGAATGGCTCGGCGAGCGTCGCAGTCACGCGCAGGACGTCATCGTGACCTGGCTGACGACGCCCGACGCGGCGCGTGGAACGACAAAGATGCCGTCCCCCAAGCGGACCAGCGCGCGCGCAAAAGACGCCAGCCTGGCGTAACCGATCGGGCGGTTATCAGCGCCAATGCAATAGACTGGCTTCGAGCCAGTCGAGCAGGCGGCCGATCAAGAGTCCGAAGATCGACAGGATCACGACGCCGGCGAGCAGCTGATCGGTCTGCATGAGGTTACCCGCCTGCAGCACGAAAGCACCGATGCCGAATTGCGCTCCGATCATCTCGGCGCTGACAACCAGCAGCAGCGCGATCGAGGCGGTGATGCGGAAGCCGGCGAGGATCGACGGCAATGCACCCGGCCAGATCACCTTGCGCACAATGGTGGCGAACGGCACGTTGAAGCTCTGCGCCATGCGAATGAGATTGCGCGGCACCGAATCGACGCCGCTGTAAACCGAGATGGCGGTCGAAAAGAATACGCCAAGCGCGATGGTCGCGATCTTGGGGGCCTCGCCGATGCCCATCCACAAGATCAGCAAGGGCAGCAGCGCGATCTTCGGAATCGGAAATAGCGCCGAGATGAAGGTGATGCCGACGCCGCGCGCGACGCCCGAAAGTCCGATTGCAAATCCGACGATAACGCCGGCGACGGTTCCGATGAGCCATCCCGCGCCGATGCGCATGATGGAGAATGACAAGTGCTGCCACAGCGCGCCGTTGAGCGCGAGCTGATAGATCGATTTCACGACCGCCGTGGGCGGCGGCAGAAATAGCGGATTGATCCAGCCGGAGGTGCCTGCCAGTTGCCAGAAACCGATCACGACGACGAGTGCAGCCCACCCGGCCCAGGCCTTGGGGCTCGCCACGAAACCTGCACCGCGAAATACGACCGGGCGGCGAGGGCTCGTATCGAGCGGCCGATCCTGGTCGCGGTTGAGGCCGGCGTCAGTCATGCACGACCTCGCGCTCGGCGTCGATCGCCTCATCCTTGATCAGGGACCATAGATCGTTCTGCAGCGTTGCAAGCTGCAACCGCACGTCCGCATCTCCGCGCCGGCCGCGGGGTGTGGCCACATCGACGATTTCACGGATGCGGCCCGGGCGTCGCGACAGCACAACGATGCGGTCGGCGAGGCGAACGGCTTCATCGAGATTATGCGTCACATAGGCCGCGCCCATGCTGCCGTCGGCGAGCAGGCGGATAAAATCTTCCATCAGCAGTTCGCGCGTCTGCGAATCCAGCGCCGAGAGCGGCTCGTCCATCAGCAGGATTGCGGGCCGCAC
>JANINJ010000100.1 GCA_024508855.1 Xanthobacteraceae bacterium | reverse complement strand
TCCGGCGGAAAGCCCGATGCCTTGACGAGATTGCGCTGGGCGGCGCGCTCGCGCAGTTTGCGGCCGGCCTCGGTGAGGCTGACGCGCACCACGCGCTCGTCATCGGTGTCGCGGCGGCGGCGCAGATAGCCGAGGCTCTCGAGCTTCTTCAGGATCGGCGTCAGCGTGTTGGACTCCAGGAACATCCGCTCGCCGAGCTGGCTCACGGTCTGATTATCCTCCTCCCATAGCGCGACCAGCGCGATGTATTGCGTATAGGTGAGGCCGAGCGGATCGAGGATCGGCTTGTAGGCGCGGCCATAGGCAAGGTTCGCCGAATAGATCGCGAAACAGAGGAAATCGGCGAGTTTCGGCGCGCTTTTGGGCGTGACCGGCTTGGACAAGGCAGGCTTGGACGTAGCGGTCGGTTTCGATGTGGCCATAAGCGCTTCCTGCACGGAAATGTGACGTTGCCCCGAATATATATCGTATCCGATTAAATCGGAAGGGTTGACAGGTGATCGGCAACCGATCTATGTAACGGACGCGATTAGATCGCATACGATATAAAATCCAAAGGAGCTTCCGATGACCGCCGCCGCCGACACCAAGGTTCTCTACACCGCGAATACCCACACCACCGGCGGCCGCGACGGCCGCGCCCAGAGCTCCGACAGCCGCCTCGACGTCGCGCTCTCGGTGCCGGGCGGCCCGGGCGCCGGCACCAACCCCGAGCAGTTGTTCGCCGCCGGCTGGTCGGCCTGCTTCATCGGCGCGATGCGCCGCGCCGCCGCCGTGCAGAAGGTGACGCTGCCGGCAGATCTCGCGGTGGACGCCGAGGTCGATCTCGTCACCCGCGACGACGCGTTCTTCCTGCGGGCGCGCCTGAACGTGAACCTGCCCGGCTTGCCCCGCGACACCGCACAGGCGGTGGCCGACGCCGCGCACCAGATCTGCCCGTATTCGAAGGCGACGCGCGGCAATATCGACGTGACCATCGCCGTCGTCTGATCCGCAACAATTCGGTCGCGCCCCGAATATATACCGGCGCGGCACGCCCCTTCCCCAAACGTCCGGAGTCCGCTCATGTCATTCGCCCTCAACCGCCGTCATCTTCTCGGCTTCGCCACCGCCGCCGCCGTGCAAATGGGCCTCGGTCCGATTCACGCGGCGCGCGGCGCGACGGCCTCGCCGCTTCCGGCCATCAAGCCCGGCAGCCATACCTCGCTCGGTCCGCTGAAGAGCATCGATGCCGGGCTGGTGCGCGTCGGCTATGCCGAACTGGGGCCGGCGAACGGCCCGGTCGTTATCCTGCTGCACGGCTGGCCCTACGATATTCACAGCTATGCCGATGTCGCGCCGCTATTGGCCGATGCCGGCTACCGCGTCATCGTGCCGTATCTGCGCGGCTACGGCACCACGCACTTTCTCGCGAACGACACCCTGCGCAACGGCCAGCCATCGGCGGTAGCGTCCGACACGATCGCGATGATGGATGCGCTAAAGATCGAGAAGGCGATCCTTGCCGGCTACGACTGGGGCGCGCGCTCGGCCGATATCATCGCCGCGCTGTGGCCGGAGCGCTGCAAGGCGCTGGTCTCGGTGAGCGGCTATCTGATCGGCAGCCAGGCCGCCGGCGCGAAGCCGCTGCCGCCGCAGGCCGAACTGCAATGGTGGTATCAGTTCTACTTCGCCACCGAGCGCGGCCGCCTCGGCTATGAGCAGAACCGCGCCGCCTTCGCACGGCTGATCTGGCAACTCGCCTCGCCGCAATGGCACTTCGACGACGCGACGTTCGCGCGCAGCGCGGCCGCGTTCGACAATCCCGATCACGTCGCAGTCGTGATCCACAATTATCGCTGGCGGCTCGGCCTCGCCGAGGGCGAAGCCAAGTACGACGCGCTGGAGGCGGAGCTCGCAACCGCCCCGCAAATCGGCGCGCCGACCATCACCATGGAAGGCGACGCCAACGGCGCGCCGCATCCCGAGCCCGCCGCCTATGCAAAGAAGTTCTCAGGGCGTTACGAGCACCGCCTGATCAAGGGCGGCATCGGTCACAACCTGCCACAGGAAGCGCCGCGCGATTTCGCGCAGGCCGTGGTCGATGTCGCGAAGTGGACGTAATCCAGAAGCGACCTGATCTGAACGTCGCCGCGCGTCATCCCTTCCTTTCCCTCCCCGCATGCGGGGAGGGTCGGGATTCGCCGCGCCCGCTTACTTCGCCTTGAAGTCGTCGGTCAGAATCGGCCCGAACAGCACCCAGCGCTGGCCGTCGAACTTCATCATCTGGAACTGCTTGTTGATACGCCAGTCGTCGGGCTCGGTGGAGACGGTCATGCCGGGCAGCGCGAGATCGACGACGAACGGCTTGATGTTGGTCGCCTGCTTCATGATGTTGGCGCGCGTGAGATCGTCGCCGCACTGCTTGAGGATCTGCACCAGCAGCGCCGCGGTCGAATAACCGTAGGTCGCGATGCCGCTATTGGCATCCTCGTTCGGTGCATACTTCGCCATGAAGGCCTTGTAGCGCTTCATGCCCTCATCGTTGGCCCATTGCGGATCGAGCGGGTCCTTGCCGTAGTTGACCGAGATGATGCCCTTGGCGTTGTCGAGGCCGGCCGGAACGAGCGTCTGACTCACCGGCGACGCGTTGATGTCGAGAATCTGCACCGGATGCCAGTCGAGTTCGGCAGCCTTCTTGATCGCCTGCGCACCGAATTTCGGCGTCGTCATGTTGTAGAACAGGTCGGCGCCGGAAGCCTTCAGCGTCACCATCTGCGAGTCGACGGTCGGGTCCGACAGTTCGTAGGATTTTTCGGCGACGATCATGCTCGCGGCCTTGGCGCCGAGACCGTCCTTCAATCCCTTGACGTAATCCTTCCCGAGATCGTCGTTCTGATAGAGGATGCCGATCTTCGCATTCGGATAATTGGCGAGGATGAACTTCGCGTAGATATGCGCTTCCGCCTGGTAGTTCGGGTTGTACGCAATCGTCCACGGGAAGTGCTTCGGATCGGTGAAGCGCGTCGCGCCGGTGGAAGCCAGAAGCTGCGGCACCTTCTTGTCGTTCAGGTATTTCTGCACGGCGGCGTTGGGCGGCGTGCCGATGATCTGGAAGGTGGTGAGAACCTCGTCGCTTTCGACCAGCTTGCGGACCTGTTCCACCGTCTTCGGCGGGCTGTAGGCGTCGTCGTACTGAATGAGGTTGATCTTGCGGCCGTTGATGCCGCCCTGCTCGTTGATCATGCGGATATAGGCGGCCTGCACCTTGCCGATGCCGCCATAGGCGGATGCCGGTCCGCTGAGAGGAATGGTCTGTCCGATCTTGATCTCGGTATCGCTGGCGCCGGGGTCGTATTTCTTTTGCGCGAGCGCGGGCGTTGCGAGTGCCGCACTGAGCGCCAGAACGAGAACAGCCGTCGACCGAAACAAAGTCATGCCTTCCTCCCGTTGAACCCCTCCGTTCCCGATGGAATCGGAAGCGGGGCTCTATGTTATGTTCGATACGCCCTTGCACGCGCCGGGATCCGGCCCGCACAAAAACGCCGCGGTCGCGGTCCTTCGCCGCACCGTCGATGGCAAGCCTATCTTAGAAAAAGCCGCGATGAAAAGCACAGACATGCGGCCGCAACGCCGCAGTCCCTGACCGCCGGGTCCCGATCGGCCGGGTCTCCGGCCGCCGCTCACTACCGGTCGGGCAACACGCTACCAGCGATAGCGCAGCGTCGCGATCACGTTGCGGCGCAGCCCGTAATAGCACCCGAAATCCTGGCACAGATGCACATAGGTCTTGTCGAACAGGTTGGAGGCGTTGATCTGGAATTTGAAGCCCTTGAACTGCGGGCCGAGGCCGGCGAGATCGTAATGCAGCCCGGCGTCGAACAATGTCACGCCGGGCACATAATAGGAGTTGGCGATATCGCCGGCGGTCTCGCCGACATAGCGCACGCCGCCTGAAAATCCGAAGCCATCCAGCGTGCCGCCATGGAACGTATAGTCCGCCCAGGCGGATGCGGAATTGCGCGGCAGCCCCACCGGATGCTTGCCCTGCGACACCGGATCGGACTTGGTGTTGATGATGTCCATGTAGGTGTATGAGCCCAGCACCGTGAGATTGCGGTTGATCTCGCTCTTGCCCTCCAGCTCGATGCCGCGCGAGCGGACCTCGCCGGTCTGGATCGTGTTGAACGGATTGGACGGATCGGCCGTCTGCACGTTCTGCTGCCGGAGATCGTAGGCCGCCAGCGTCAGCAGCGTCTTCGGGTTCGGCTGATACTTGATGCCGACCTCGCTTTGCTGGCCGGTGGTCGGCTTGAAGGCATTGCCGAAGAAGTCCGTGCCGACGGTCGGCTGGAACGATTCGGTGTACTGGATGTACGGCGCAATTCCGTTGTCGAACTTGTAGAGCAACGCGCCCCGCTTCGTGGTCGCGCCGTCGGATTGCGGCGTGGTTACGCCGGTCGAGAGATTGGTGGTTGGTGAATCGGCCTGATCGCGGCGAACGCCCAGGAGCACCACCCAGCGATCGAACTTGATCTGATCCTGGATATAGCCGCCGATCTGATCGTAATGCTGCGAGGCAGCTCCTGCGGGATCCAGCGGCGGCACCGGAAGGCCATAGACGGGATTGAGGGCGTTGATCGGTGACACGCCGGTGCCGATATATCCGCTCGACTTGGTATCGATGCCGGTCGCGTAGTCGATGCCGAACAGCACGGTGTGCTGGAACGCCCCGGCTGCGAACTTCGCTTCCGCCTGGTTGTCGACCTGGAAGCTCTGCAGCGTCTCCGCGGTGGAAAATGCTTCGCGGCCGATGTTCGTGATGTCGGTCTGGAAAACCGACGGATATACGAGCTGCGTGTAGGTCGAATTGTCGGTGTATCGGAGATTTTGCCGAACGGTCCAGACGCTGTCGAAGTGATGCTCGAACAGATAGCCGACGGAGCCATACTCCCGCTTCATCTGGTCGAAATCCGGCTCGCCGCTGTAGAAACTGGTGGGAATGCGCCCGGACGGGGTGGAATAGAGCGTGCCGATTCCGTTCGACAGCAACTGGTTGAAGAAACCCGCCTTCGGGTCGTTCTGATAGGTGCCGAGGAACGTAACGGTCGTATCGTTGGTCGGCCGCCACGTCAGCGACGGCGCGATGGAGATGCGCTGATAATCGGTATGATCGACCTGGCTTCCGACATCGAAACCCGACGCCGTCAGCCGGTAGAGCCATTCCTTGTTCTTGTCGATCGGCCCGCTGACATCGAGACCGCCCTGGATTCGGCCATAGCTGCCGGTCGAGAGGAACATCTCATTATAAGGATCGAGCGTCGGCCGCTTGCTGATCATGTCGACGAGACCGCCGGGCGATGCCTGCCCGTACAGCACCGACGCCGGCCCGTGCAGAACCTCGACGCGCTCGAGATTGAACGGATCCACCAGCGAGCGCGCGAAGATATTGGCGTTCAGGATACGCAGGCCGTCGAGATATTTGTCGGCCTGGAAGCCGCGCACATAGATTTCGTCGAAGCGGGCATCGGCATCGTTGGTACCCACCACGCCCGACGTATAGCGAAGCGCCTGGTTGATGTCCTGCGCCCCCTGCGCCTGGATCTGGTCCTGGGTGACGACCGAGATGGCAGCGGGCGTTTCGATCAGCGGCGCATCGGTCTTGGTGCCGGATGCGCTGCGATTGGCGACATAACCATCGACATGCCCCCAAGCGGATTCGGTGGCGCCGGCACGCACGCCCGCACTCGAAGCCGCTTGTCCTGCATCGCGGCCGCGATTGGTTTGCGTGCCGGTGACCGCACGCCGCGACGATGACCCCCGCGACGCCCTGCGCTTGGCGTGACGCGGTGCGGCGCGCTGCACCACGACCGGCGGCAATGTCGTTCCGGTGCCGGCGGCGGCCGGTGAGGCTTGAGCGGGGCTGTTCGCTGTTTGCGCCATCGCCGGATTTAGCAAGCTGGACGACAGCACCAAAAAACTCGCCGCGCCGAAGCCAAACGCTCCGGCGACCTTCCATTTCGAAAACTGCACTGTCGTTGCCCCGATCCACCAAGCCGATGCGGCTCATTTCGCCGGGCAACGTTTACTTAAACATCCCGCCTGGATGGATCAGAACCCCTCTAAAATGGCCGGTTCTTAGAGGGCTTCAAAACTGGCAACGCGTCGGCGCTTGTCGATTCCGCTCTACGGCAAATCGGGCGCCACATAGCCGTTGCAATCGGTCGATAGCGGCGTTGCTACGCGCGCAAAAATGCGCGGCCGCCCTACTTCAGCGCATTGAAGTGTTGCGAGAACACCGCGTCGGAGCTGTCTTTCGCCTTCACGTCGATATCGCCATCGCCCTTGGCGAGATAGGTGAAGGAAATCGCCGGGTCTTCGCTCAGCGAAATGCCGGTGTCGAGATCGAACGCCTTGGTGCCGCCGACGCTGACCGAGACATGCTCGAGATAACGCGCGGGCGTGTAATCGCCGGCGGCGTTCTGCTGCATGCCGCTGTAGTTCGGATGGCTGATCATCAGTTGCGCGGGGATCGAATTCGGATCGAGCGAGCGTTCGCGGCGCAACTGCATCTTGCCGAGCCGGGCGAGAATATCGTTCGACATCGAGGCGCTCGGCGCCGAGCAGCCACCTGCCGCCTTGACGTAACGTGCCACCGCATAGAGCTTGCCGTCGTCGGTTTCGGCGACCGCGTGCATCAATGTATATTCGTTGACACGGACACGCATCTTCAACGTGTTCTGCGCGAAGGCTGGCCCGAACCGGAAGGTGCCTGCTAAGGGGCTCGGATTGTTGTCGACCACCACCGACACCGCGACGATGTGATGGTCGCCGTTCAGCTCCACGGTGACGGGCACCAGCGCCGCATCCATCGCGCGCTCCGGCACGATCAGCTTGAGCATGCTGCTGCCGTCTTCCATCGGCCGCTCGCCGAAGATGTTCGAGGCCACATCCTTCCAGCGCGCCTCGCGCTCGGCGGTCTCGTCTTCCGCCACGGCATGAGACGCGAATGCGACGGCCATCAGGCCGGCGACGATCCAGCGTTTGGCTCCCGATGTCATCCTTGAAGTCATGAGCGTCGGTCCTTCCCTGAACATTTTTGTCATTATCATTGCACGCCCGGCCCTTCCGCTACTGCAATTTCGGTGGGCAGGCCTGCATCCTGCCACGCCTCGATGCCGTCGGGGTACCAGGATACGCGTTTGTAGCCTTCCGCGATCGCCCGCTTGGCGGCGTTCCAGCTCGCCCAGCAATTTACGCGGCAATAGAACACGAGCGTCTTGCCGCGATCGTTTGCGGTGAGTTCGTTCAGGCGGCGGCGAAAGTAATCGGTCATGGTGGTCGAGATCACGCCGGAGCCGGCGCCGGGAATCCATACGCTGCGCGGAATGTCGTGATGCGGCAGCGGCAGCCACAACGTGGTTTGCGTTTCGGGGCGGCGCGGCGCGGGGACGACGTCGATCAGCACCGGCTTCTCCTTGCGCAACAATTCCGCAAGGTCGGCGGTGCCGACCACCGTGCCGCCTGTGATGGTGGCGGGCACCGGGCCGTTCATCGCGCCCTGCCAATAGCCTTCGGGCTCCGGCGGCGGTTCGCTCTGCGCATGGGCGTGCGTGGCGACGGTGAGCATCAAGCATGCAAGGACAGCGCCTATCGTTGCGTTCATGCCGCGCAGTACCGTCATTCCCATTCCAGCCGCCGATAGGCTTCGAGCACGTTGCGGCCGTGATAGGAATCGAACAATTGCCACTTGTCGCGCTCGGATTGCGCCACGGTAGTCGCGGCCTCCTCGATGGGAATGCCTTTGGCGATCGCGGCCCGCGTCTCGTCGAGCAGCGCGGTGAGATAACGCCGCTGCGCATCCTCCGCCGCCGCCCATGGCACCAGCGCCGGGCCGTGTCCCGGCACCGCCTGCCGGACGCCGGACGCACGAATCTCCGCCAGTTGCGCGAGCCAGCCCTTCAGATCGCCGTCGAGCACCGGGATGCGATCGACGAACAGCAGGTCGCCGGTGAGCAGGATGCCGGACTGCTTGTCGGTCACGCTGAGGTCCGCGACGGTATGCGCAGGCTTGTGCGCGGTGAGCGCGAGCACGCGGCCGCCGAGATCGAGTTCGTCGCTGTCGCGCACCAGCCGCGTCGGCACCACCACGCTTTCGACCTGTCCGTCGCCGAGGAGTTTCTCCAGCCCGCTCTTGTAGAACTCGCCGCGTGACGCGAGCTGTTCCGGCAGCCCGGCGTGGCCGACGAACACCACGCCGTCCTCCTTGAAGGCGGCGGCACCGAAGACGTGATCCGGATGGACGTGCGACAGCACCACGTAGCGGATCGGCAGTTGCGTCACCGCGCGGATCGCGAGCCGCAGGCTCTGGCCGTCATGTACGCTGCCGCCGGGATCGATCACCGCGACGGCATCGCGCCCGACAATGAAGCTGAGATTGGCGATGGCGTCGTAGTTCGCAGCCGTGGCATCTTCGACGGCGCCACGACGCACGTGAATGCCGGGGCTCACCTCCGCCGTCTTCGCGGGCTGCGGCGCGCCCGCGGCTTCCGCGCGCAGCAACGCCGGCATGCAGCACAGGCACATGCCACCAAACAACGCCGCGCGACGCGACAGGATCGGTTCGTCCATCAATGCATCATCCCTCGCATGAAGGAGTCTAGCGGCGGCATCCAGCCGCGTGATGCGTACTTTGGTCGTAGGAGCGTTGCGCTGCAATCAACCCGGCAGGCGTCCCTTGATCGCGTTGGCGCGCGCCGTGGCGGTGACGCGCCCGGCCGCATCGATCGACAGCCGCGCGCGAACGTTGTCCCTGAGCACGGCAACCTGATCGGCCGGCATCGCGGACAGCGCCGCGCCGGTGCTCGGCGACAGCAGGCTGACGTTCCAGAACTCGTCGAAGTCCGCGAAGCTGCGCTGCACCACGATCTCGCGGGTCTCGACATCGTGCAGCCCCGCATCGCTCCACAGTGTCCGCAGGTTGCCGATCGACGCCGCGTCGACGCTCGGCGGGCGCAGCGTCGTCATGCCAAGCGCCTGCATCTCGGCAAGCAGCGGCGCCAGCGGAAATCCGCCACCGGCGAAATCCCAGGCATAGGAGGCGATGGTGCCACCGGGGCGCACCACGCGCGCCATTTCGGCGACGCCTTTCGGCGGATCGGGCACGAAGAAGATCACCAGCGCCATCGCGGCCACATCGAAACTGTTGTCGGGGAACGGCAGCGCCATGGCGTTGCCCTGATGGAATTCCGCCCTGCCCGCGATCGCGCGCGTCCGCGCAAAGGCAAGCTGCTCCGGAGACGGATCGACGCCCTGCACGTCCGCTGGTGCGCAACGGTCGACCACCAGTTCGGTGAACGCGCCGTTGCCGCAGCCGACATCGATCCAGCGCTGCTTCGGCTCCGGCGCCAGCCAGTCGAGGAACACCTCGCCCGCAAGCCGGCTCCACACACCCATGAAGCGCTCATAAGCGGCACCGTTATTGAATCGGATCTGCTCGGTCATGCTGCCGCCTTTCGTCATCGCGCGATGCGAGGAAAGAGGTTCATGGGTACCACCCGGCCGTGAAATCAGAAAGCCAAAACAGTCGCGATGAAGCGGATGTGAGCCGGGATCATGCGCCG
>JANINJ010000099.1 GCA_024508855.1 Xanthobacteraceae bacterium | reverse complement strand
AAACCATCCAGGGCAGCGCGCGCACGACGCAACAGTCGCTGCTTGCGGTTTCCGCAGACATCACAACGCAGCTGCGGCAGGCCTCGACAGAGGTGGAAAGCGCATTCAACCTTGTCGGCAACAACGCGACCAACTCGGTCCTCGCCAGTGCACGCGAAGCACGGGATATGCTCGTGTCGACGTCGAGCGACACCACCGAACAGATCAAGTCGCTGACAGCCGACGTTGAGCGCACCCTGAGCGCCGTTGGCACGTCGACAGCTGCATTGCTGTTGAACGGTGCACGCGAGGCCCAGGGCACGCTGACCGCAACCGCCGCCGATGTGGCGGGGCATGTCCAGTCGCTTTCCGCCGATCTCGAACGCTCGCTGACCACCGCCAGCAGCAATGCTGCGGAAGCGGTCACGGCAAGCGTGCGCGACGCCAAGGGCACATTGACCACGACGGCTGCCGAACTGACGGGACAGATCCAGTCGCTCTCCAGCGATCTCGAGCGCACCCTGACCGCGGCCGGCAGCAACGTTGCCGACTCGGTCACGTCCAGCGCACGCGGAGCCCAGACGACGCTGGTGTCTGCATCGGAGGAAGCCTCCCATCACGTCAGGTCGATGTCGGAAGATATCGAGCGTACGTTGTCCTCGGCAGCAAGTTCCGCGGTCGGCTCGATCCTGGCCGGCGTTCAGGATGTCAGAAGCACCCTGCTCGCCGCGTCAACGGAAGCGACCGATCACGTCAAGTCGCTGTCCACCGATATCGAACAGACCCTGAGGTCGACAGGCACGCAGACGGCCGCTCACCTTCTCGACAGCACTCGCGAAGCACAGAATTCGCTTGTCTCGTCGACGGCCGATGCCGCGAACCAGATCCGGACGCTGGCCGACAGCATCGAGCAGTCTCTCACCTCCGCGGCGGCAACGACGACGGAAACCATTCAGAGCAGTGCGCTTGCCGCGCAAGGCTCGCTGGTTTCGGCTTCGAACGAGGCCAGCGGCAAGGCGAAGTCGGCGGCGGTCGATGTGGAACGCACGATTCTGGCCGCCAGCGGCAGCCTGGGCACAGTGCTGACCGCCAAGACGGAAGAGATCGTCGGCTTCATGCAGCAGCAGACCGCGCGCCTTGCAGATGTCCTCGACAGCAAGCGCGGCTCGCTCGTGGAATCGATCGGCAGCAAGAGCAATCAACTCGTGGTGGATATCGACCGCGCGACATCGGAAGCGCTCAAGTCGATCGAAACGCGCGGCCAGACGTTCTCGCAATCCATCGTCAACAACAGCTCCACGATCGCGCGCACGATCACCGCAGCCGGCGAGCTCGCAACCGGCGCCGTCAACAAGTCGCTCAAGGATCTTGAGCAGGCCTCGCGCACCACGATCGAACAGTCGCGCCAGGTCTCCATGGCGGCGGTTGCCGAGATGCAGGAAACCAGCAAGGTGCTGCGTACCGACACCGTGGCGCTGTTCGAGCGGCTACGCGAAGGCAACATCCTTTTGCAGGAAGTCCTCACCGGCGCCCACGACAACCTCAACTCACTGGAACGGGCTTTGGTCACGCGCGTTGCGGAATTCGTGTCGGCCATCAACGATGCCAGCACGCGCAACGGAACTGCCACCCAGGGTCTGGAAGACCAGTTGACCGTCTTCCATACCAAGACCAGCAAGGCGCTGGAGGACCTCTCGTCGCTATCGGGTCAGTTCGACGCCCATGGAAAGGCCTTGGTCGAAGCTGCGGCCGCCGTCGAACAAAGCAATATGAGCACCAACAGCTCGATTGCCGAGCGCAAGTCGGCACTGGATTCGCTGATCACGACGATCGACCTGCGTACCACCGATCTCGATCAGCGGCTGACCCGTTTCACCAGCCTGCTCGACGAGTCGCTGGCGGCAGCCGAGGAACGCGCCCGCGATATCGCGCGGGTCGTCGCAGAGACAGCAGGCGCCGGCTCGACAGCCATCGCCAGGCAGTTCGAGGCCATACGCACGTCTGCGGAAGAGGAACGCCGTGCAACCACCGAAGCCATGAGTGCGCTGTATCAGCAGAGCACGCAGGAAACCGATACCATGTTCCAGAAATCGACCGAGAAGTTCTCGTCGATGGTCCAGGGCATGAAGCAGATGGCTGCGGAAATGCACCAGGAACTCGAAGCGACGCGCGAAGAGCTTCGTCGTGGCGTCTTCGAAATGCCGCAGGAAGCGGCCGAAAGCACCGCGCAAATGCGCAAGGTGATCGTCGATCAGATCGAAGCGCTTGCCGAACTGAATCGCATTGTCGCGCGTCACGGCCGCGGCCTCGACGTCGTCAGCAGCGACCGCGCGAGCGTGCAACGCCGAGAGGAGCCTCAACTGGCTGCAGTCGGAGGCACATCGAGCGAGGCGTCGCCGCGCCCTGCTCCGCGCGGCCGCGATCTCGGTAGCGCCGCAACCCTACCGCCACCGGACCTCGGCGGGCCGCTCCAGCACCGCGCCGAAGCGCCGTCGGTCAGCCCTGCTGGTGCCGAGGATCGCGACGGCTGGCTCAATGATCTGCTCAGCCGTGCTGATCTCGATACCGAGAACCGGGAGACGGCACGTCCCCGGGCCCAGCAATCGCCTGCAGCCAGTGCGAATTCGCTGGAATCGTTGTCGCTCGACATCGATCGCCTGATGGATCACGCCCTCGCTGCCGAAATGTGGGATCGCTATCAGCGCGGCGAACGCAAGGCCTTCAGCAAGCGGCTCTACACGCCGGCGGGTCAGAAGACCTTCGACGAGGTTGCGCGGAAGTACCGGTCGGATCGCAATTTCAAGCAGACCGTCGACCGCTACATCGCCGAGTTCGAACGGTTGCTCGACGAGGTCGCGCGCGACGAGCACGGCGCCGTGCTGCTGCGCAGCCATCTCACCTCGGAGACCGGGTTGGTCTACACGATGCTCGCCCACGCCGCCGGCCGGCTCGCGTAGGCTGACCCTAAGCATCATTTTCAAGAAGGCGGAGACTTCACGGTCTCCGCCTTCTTGTTTTGTCGACCATGGCGTTCTATCGCTTTGAAGCGCGTCGTCACTGTCGCGCATCCGTGTTGTTGCGAAAGTTTGGCTCGATCCTGAAATGACGACCCACGCCCCTGTGCAGCTACGTGCCTGGATCGAGCAGTGGCCCATCGCCGGCTCGTTCACCATCAGCCGTGGCGCCAAGACCGAAGCGGTGGTGGTGGTGGCAGAGATCACTAGCGAGGGACATGTCGGACGTGGAGAGTGCGTCCCGTATGCACGCTATGGCGAAACGCCGGAAACCACGTTGGCAACGATCCAAGCCCTACAGCAGAGGGTTTCTGCAGGACTGGACCGTCATGTGCTGCAATCCATGCTGCCAGCCGGCGCCGCGCGCAATGCGCTGGATTGTGCTCTTGTGGACCTTGAAGCAAAGACCTTAGGCCGTCGTGCCTGGGAACTGTTCGGCAAGCCCGCCCCGCATGCCTGCACTACGGCTTATACGATCTCGCTGGGCTCACCCGAGACAATGGCGGAAGCCACCGCCAAGGCTGCGCACCGGCCCCTCCTGAAGATCAAACTGGGCGGCGAAGGCGACGCCGAACGGATCGCCGCGGTTCGCAAGGCCGCCGCAGAATCCGAATTGATCGTGGATGCCAATGAGGCGTGGACTCCGGACGATCTGGAACGGAACCTCGCCGCCTGCGCCGATGCCGGCGTCACACTGATCGAACAACCGTTGCCCGCCGGCCACGACGATGCGCTGGCCCATATTCGCCGGCGCGTTGCCGTTTGTGCCGACGAAAGCGTTCACGCGCGAGATTCACTGGCGGCGCTGCGCGAGCGTTATGACGCCGTCAATATCAAGCTCGACAAGACCGGCGGCCTGACTGAAGCTATGACGATGGCGGAAGCGGCCCGGGCGCTCGGCTTCGAAGTCATGGTGGGATGTATGGTGGCGACTTCGCTGGCGATGGCGCCAGCCATGCTGGTGGCGCAACATGCCCGGTATGTCGACCTCGACGGACCGTTATTGCTTGCAAAGGACCGTGACGATGGCCTGCGCTACGACGGCAGCACGGTCTATCCGCCCGATGCTGCACTGTGGGGCTGACCGCCTACGGCGAACGTGCGACGCGTCAGCCAGATGACGAGACCGCCGCATAACGCCATTGCTGCCGCGAGGTGATAGATGCCCTGTCCGCCATGGGCGTACATCATTCCTGAGATCACTGAGGCGGCGCTCATCACGAAGCCTGTCAAAGCCGTCAGATAGCCTTGCGCCCGCGCCATGTCGCGATGAGGCACGAGCCGGATCAGCAGCGCCATGGTGCCGATCAAGGTCAATGCGTAAGTCAGGCCGTGCATCAGTTGGACGAATGCAAGCACGATCAATGATGGCTCCTGCGCCGTGATCGACCAGCGCAGTCCCGCACTGACAGCGCCGATTACGATCATCGCCACTGGCGGGATCGAGAACTTCGGCGACAGCGCAAAAACCACGATTTCGGCCATCACGCCCAAGACCCAAAGCCCAGCGATCGTGGAGCCGCCGAGACCGGCGCTCTGCCAGGTAATCGATGCAAAGCTGTAATAGGCCGCGTGACTGCCCTGAATCAGTGCTGCCGCTGCAATGAGAGCCAGGAAATCCGGCCGCCGAAGCAGATGACGCGCACCAAACAGCGACGCGGTCGGTGCCGATTCGCGAATAGCCAGCGGCTGCAGTCCGAAGCTCGCGACGGCGCCCACCGCCGCTAACCCAGCCATGACCCAGATCAAATGCGCCGGTGCCAGCATATCCGAAAAAAGTCCGCTTCCCAGCGCTCCGGCCACGAACGCAACCGAGCCCCATAGCCGCAGGGGTCCGTAATGCAGCCGATAATGAGCGACGCCACTCAATGCGTAGGCCTCCGTCAAAGGCAACATCGGGGTCCAGACGCAGGCGGTGATGGCGAAAGCCGTGAACACCACGGCGGCTTCATGCAACCAGCCGAGCCACAGAAATCCAAAGGTCGTCAGCAGCGCTAGTGTAATCAACACAAACCGCAACGATCGCTGCCTGGCCGCAAAATCGGTAACGAATGGCAGAATGGTGAAGCGCGTTACTGCGGGCACGGCCGCGATAACGCCGATCCAGGCAGCGTCGATGCCGATTGCCTTCAGCCAAACCGGGAAAAACGGCAATTGAGCGCCGGCCAAGCCGAACATGGCGGCGTAAAATAACCCTAGACCGACCGCGAATCGGCGGGCCGCCGATCCTGAAGCGATGGGGATTTCTGATTCGGATGGCATCAATTCAATTGCGATTCGCCGCGGATCATGTTGATCGTTACCTTAACGCGCCTTGATTTGCGCGATGAGTTTGCCATGGCCGACGAAGCATATGCACTATCGCCAGTTGCTGCCCGGGCGACGACGCCTAGCGAAGCAGAGTACAACGCGATCAGTGACGCCTTCATGGAGACGTCGCGCGGCCGCTGGTTTCTGGACGAGTACGCCCGTCGGAACAGAAATGCCGATACGCGGATGGTGCTCGACGCCGTCGCGCGGATCGAAGCGACGATCGCTACCCAGAAGAGCGGCCCCGCGCATGAGGCAGCGGGCGCCTGGGCTGCCATCAGGAGCATCGTCGAAGACGCCAAGGCCAATGCTCTTGCGGCACTCTCGAAACTCACTGTTAAAGAGCATCTCGCACCCGCGCATAACGACGTCCAGACCATCCGTAAAATCGTCTGGACGCTGCGCGAGTGCGGTACCGATTTGCGGCTATGCGACCTGCTCGACGCGCAGGCCAAGGCCATCGAAACCAGCCTCGAACTGCTGACAGCGGCCGAGCCGCGCGACGCGGTAATTGCCGAGTTCGACAACCTTCTTCAAAAAATTGATTCTTTCTCCGAAGGCAGTCCGCCTTCAGGGGAAGCGAACCATCCAGAGGCTCCGGCCAAAGCCGAAGCGCAAACTCCGGCATCGTCGATCGGCGATGTTGGTGGCGCTTCTGCTGTTATTGAAGCAAATGCACCTACGGCAGGTGCAACCGACATCCCGGATATCTCGGAGGACACGGTACCATCTACGCCAGCTGTTGACGACAACAAGTCTCACGCAGCGACAATGACTCCCCTGCAGGAGAGCTTGCCACCGAACGACGCGGAAACCGCTCACGACGATGCCGTGCTCGATCTGATTGCAATGGAGATGGGGGCGCCAGATCCAGAAGAGGCGGAAGCCGCGGTCGTACCTGAACCGGCAATCGCGCAACGAACACCTGAACCACGTGGACCCAATTTTCAGTTCGATGAGGCCCCCGCGCCCGCACAGCCGTCGCTCGGCGCCGTCTTGCTCGCCAATGGCACCATTCCGCGTCCGCGCCCTTCGACCTCGAACCGGTTTGCTGCAATCCGCCGTATGAGCCAGGCAGAGAAAGTCGCGCTGTTTTCGTAGCAGCCCTGAATGGCTCAGGCGATCAATCGGGCAAACATATCCGCGTCGACGTTACCGCCGGAAAGCACGATGACCACGGTCTTGCCGCGGGCTTCTATCCGTCCGGCCAGCAATGCGGCCAATCCGACGGCACCGCCCGGCTCGACCACCAGTTTCAGTTCGCGAAAAACGAAGCTGACCGCCGCGGCCACCTCGTCGTCCAAAGCGGTGATGCCCTGCGTAAGCAATTGTTGATTGATCGCAAAGGTCAGTTCACCGGGGATCGAGGCCATCAGTGCATCGCAAATGGTGCGGTTTTCGGCACGGTGCGGTTCGCGCCTGCCCGCCCGAAGCGACCGTGCATGATCGTCAAACCTCTCCGGCTCCGCGGACATCAGAGACGCCTGCGGAAATCGCGCCTTGATCGCGGTCGCGATGCCGGCGATCAGGCCGCCGCCTGACGCGGGCGCAATGACGATGTCGGGCGCAAGTCCCAACGCTACCATATCGTCGGCGATCTCACGTCCAACGGTCCCCTGCCCGGCGATGATCTGCGGATCATCATAAGGTGGCACCAGTGTCGCCCCCCGTTTTTCGGCAATCGCGCGTGCGATGGCCTCACGATCCTCTCGATCGCGATCGTAAAGCACCACCTCGGCGCCGTAGCCCTTGGTGCGCTCACGCTTCGAGAGCGGCGCATCCGCCGGCATGACGATAGTCGCCTGCATGTTCAGCAGACGGGCAGCCGCCGCAACGCCCTGTGCGTGATTGCCGGACGAGAACGCCACCACACCGCCAGTGCGCGCGGAAGTCGGGATCGTTGAAATCTTGTTGAAGGCACCCCGGAACTTGAATGATCCGGTCCGCTGCAGCATTTCCGGCTTCAGCAGCACGCGAGCACCGACCCGCTCGTCAAGCGCCGGAGAGGACAACAGCGGCGTCCGTACGGCGTAGGGTGCAAGCAGGTGCGCCGCTGCATCGATATCCGCCGGCCCGACCGGCAAAGGCGAGGATAAATCGGTCATGCAGCCCTTGTATCGCGCGCGGCGATAGCCCGGCAAGGCTCAGGGCTGCAGGCCGGAAAACGAATGCAGATGCTCCGGCGAAACTTGCTCCGCACCGCCATGGCGCATCCCATCACGCGTTCGCGCAATATTTCCGACAAAGGCCTGTGCCGACGCGCCCCAGGTGTGCCGCAACGCAAATTCGCGGCAACTCTCCCGCGAAATATTTTGTGCTGCGAGACAAGCCATCCGCAGATCGTCGCTCAACACGCCGACCGGGGAAGCACCGATCACGTCACGCGGACCGGGGGCAGGAAATGCCGCCACGGGCACGCCGCTGGCCAATGCCTCCAGCAAGACGAGCCCGAAGGTATCGGTCTTGCTCGGGAAAACGAAGACGTCCGCCGCCGCATAGGCATCTGCGAGCCGTTCGCCGGACATCGCTCCGAGAAAGACAACTTGCGGATATTTTCGCTGCAGTGGGATCCGCGCCGGGCCGTCGCCAACGACGACCTTGGTGCCCGGCAGATCGAGCGATAGGAATGCTTCGAGGTTCTTCTCGACCGCGACGCGCCCGACGGACAAGAAAATCGGGCGCGGCAGATCGAGGTTGGTAACATGCGGCCGGAACAACACTGTATCGACGCCACGCGACCACAGCACGACGTGATGGAATCCGCGCTCGCGCAATTCGTCCGCCAGTGCCGGAGTTGCCGCCATGGTCGCGCGACTCGCCCGATGAAAACGGCGCAACGCCGCCCATACCCATGATTCCGGAATCGGCAGCCGTGCCGAGATATATTCCGGGAACCGGGTATGAAAACTCGTGGTGAACGGCAGACCGCGTTTGCGGCAGTAACGTCGCACTAGAAGCCCGATAGGACCCTCGGTCGCAATGTGGATGTTATCCGGATCGGCTTCTTCAATCAGTCGCGAGATTTTTCCGGGCGATGGCAACGCCAGCCGCAGATCGGAATAGCCCGGCAGCGCGACTGTGGGAAACGATTGCGGTGTGAGAAAGCTGATATCGACGCCGAGCGATTTTGCAGCATCGGCAACGGTGGTCAGCGTCCGGACCACCCCGTTGATCTGCGGGTGCCATGCATCGGTTGCGATGAGAATGCGCATTCAGGCCGCGCGCGCCGCAACAGGTGCAACCGGAGCGACCCGATGCGATGGATCGGCCCAGGTGATGATTTCAAACCGGCCATCCGGATGCTCGACAAGTGCCGTACAGCTTTCGACCCAATCGCCGCAGTTCATATAGCGAATGCCGTGCTCATCGCGGATCGTTGCATAATGGATGTGGCCGCAGATGACGCCGTCGGCACCGCAGCGACGCGCTTCCGCAGCCAGCGTCTGTTCAAACGCACCGATATAATTCACCGCGTTCTTCACCTTCAGCTTGGCCCACTGCGAGAGTGACCAATAGGGAACGCCGAACCAGCGGCGGAAGGCATTGACGATACGATTCAGCTGGATCGCCAGGTCATAGGCCTTGTCACCGAGATGAGCGAGCCAGCGAGCGTTTTGCACGACCAGATCGAAGATATCGCCGTGGATGACCAGATATCGTCGCCCGTCGGCACCTTCGTGAACCGCGTTCTCGACCACTTCGATGCCGCCGAAGTGCGTCCCGTAGTAGGATCGCAGGAATTCGTCGTGATTGCCGGGGATGTAGATAATTCGTGCGCCCTTGCGAACTTTGCGGAGCATCTTCTGCACGAAATCGTTATGCGATTGCGGCCAGTGCCAACTGGATTTCAATGCCCAACCGTCGACGATATCGCCGACGAGATAGATCGTATCGGCGTCATGGGTACGGAGAAAATCCAGGAGTTTGTTGGCTTGCGAGCCGCGGGCTCCGAGGTGAACATCGGAGATAAACAAGGTGCGAAAGTGCCGATCCGGCGAGCCTTCACTCATCGCATAGCTTCCCATGGCTGGCTGGTAGCAGAAACCTGTGACATGCCGATGACATCACGCTGCCTGCGCACGACCGCCTCGCTCGAAGCACACCAGCGTGTAAATACCGAACGGCGCGACCTTGCGCCTCTCAACAAGGATCGCATCCTTGTTGGCGTGCGCCCACGCCTGCAGCCGGGCAAACGGGAATTCGGGCCGCAAGCCCAGCGCTCGCGTGCGTTGCGCCGCCCAGCGTTCGACGGCAGCGGCAACGCCGACCTCGGAATAGAGATGGTTGACCAGAATGATCCGTCCGCCCGGCTTCACCACGCGGTGGCATTCGGACAATACCTGTTCAGGATTGGCGACCAGCGTGATCACGAATTGCGCCACTACGCAATCGAACGTCGCATCCGCAAACGTCATGCTATGCGCGTCCATGAGCTGGACATCCTTGACATAGGGATAGCGGCCGCTCGCCATTTTGGCGCGCGCCTTTTCCAGCATCGGCGCGCTCAGGTCGATCCCGGTAATCTCGGTCGTCGCGTCGTAATCGTCGAACGACAACCCCGTGCCGACCCCTACCTCGAGAATCTTGCCGCCGATGGCTCGGGCCGCGGAAGCAGCCGCTCGGCGCCCTTTCACCATCACGGGGCCGCAGACCGCATCATAGATCGGCGCCCACCGTGCGTAGGCTGTTTTGACTGTCGAACTGTCGAGATCGGTTGTCGCCATAGAAGCCGCCACCATCGAATCATGTGCGCTGTGCACAAATTCCCGATAGCAGCGCTCCACGACGGTTACGCGACAGCCAGAGGCGCAAAACGGCCTTCAGTTCTCCGAGCGATCGAAGCCGTAAAAGTGATGGACCGGACCATGTCCGTGGCCGACCTTCAACCGGTCCGCAGCCGTGATCGTAGCCGTGATATACGCCTTGGCCTGCCGAACCGACGCATCGAGTGGCTCACCTTTGGCCAGCCCGGCGGCAATCGCCGACGATAGCGTGCAGCCCGTACCGTGGGTATTGCGCGTCGCGATGCGCGGTGCAGCCAGAACCACGACGCTTTCCTTCCCGATCAGATAATCGGTGCTCTCGGCGCTTTCACCATGGCCGCCCTTGATCAGCACCGCGCCGCAGCCGAGCGCCAGCAGCCGCCGGCCTTGACTGACGATGTCGTCCTGCTGCCGGGCGACGGGCTCGTCCAACAACGCCGCAGCTTCCGGCAAATTGGGCGTGATCAGCGCCGCACGAGGAATCAGTCGCTGGCGGAGAGCCTCGATGGCATCAGCGGCGAGCAGCCGATCGCCGGACGTTGCCACCATCACCGGATCGACCACCACCGCGCCCTTGAACCAGCGATCAAGCCCCGCGACAATCGCCTCGATGACGCTGCGTTCGGACACCATGCCGATCTTCACCGCCCGGACGTCGAGATCGCTGAACACCGCGTCAATCTGTGCACCGACGAACTCGGACGGCACCTGATGAATCGCGGTTACCCCCTGCGTGTTTTGGGCGGTCAGCGCCGTGATCACCGATGCGCCATAGACGCCGCAAGCCGCGAATGTCTTCAAATCGGCCTGGATACCCGCTCCCCCGCTTGAATCGGAGCCGGCAATGGTGAGGGCAATGGGGATCGTCATGAAGGCTGCTCACACGCGACCCTTCGGGTCCATATTTCGTCCTACCGCGACGGCGGAAGACCGGCAAGGTCGCTTGCATCCCGGTGTCGTTTCCGGCTTTATTGAGCTTGATATTCGCAAGGTGGATGCCGGTACTCCGGAGACAGATTCGATGGTTCCTTTCTTCGTTCAGTTCAAATGCAAGCTTGGTCAATCCTATGCAGTGGCCAATGCGCTGGCGGAGGCGGAAATCGCTTCCGAAATCTACTCGACCGCAGGTGACTACGACCTGTTGGTGAAATTCTACGTCGATAACGACACGGATATCGGCCACTTCGTCAACGAGAAGGTCCAGGTCATTCCAGGCATCCAGGACACCCACACCATCATCACCTTCAAGGCGTTCGGCACGACCTGAATTGCGTCACAACGCGGATCACGACTTCGGCTTCGACCGCGCCGGCTTCGGCGGCCCCACTATGGGCGGCAGCGACTTGATGTAGCTGGCAATGGCCCCGCGATCTTCAGGACTCAGTTGCGAGGTATTTCTGATAACCTCGACCATCGATCCGCCGACGGAGTCGCCATCCGGCAAGATGCCGGATTCAAGGAAATAGGCGATATCCTTCTCGCTCCAGTCGGCAAGCCCCTTCTGCGTGATGTTCGGTACCCAGCCCTTGCCTTCGGGATTCGGACCGCCGGCAAATCGTTGCCCAGCAACGATGCCACCAAGAAAATTGCGTGGGCTGTGGCATTCAGCGCAGTGCCCGAGAGCATTCACCAGATAGGCCCCTCGATTCCATTGCGCCGGTTGCCCGGGATCGGACCTGAATGGTTCGCTGTTCACAAACAGCAGTTTCCAGATGCCGATGTTCCGCCGGATATTGAAGGGGAAAGGAACGTCGTGATCGCGCACCTTTCCGGATACGGGCGGTAAGGTTTTCAGATAAGCAAACAGGTCACGCACGTCCGAAAGCTTGGCCTTGTGATATGCCGCATATGGAAAAGCCGGAAAATAGTGCTCGCCCGTAGGCGATACGCCGTCATTCACCGCAGTAACGAACTCCGCCTCGGTCCAGCGCCCTATGCCATCTATAGGATCGGGAGAGATATTCGGCACATAGAATGTTCCGAATGGCGACGCCAATCCAAGACCACCCCCTAATCTGGTGCGATCCTCCTGCTTCGGCACGCCATGGCAGGAGGAACAACCTCCCGCGTTGAATGTTGTTTTGCCATTGGCGAGGTCGGGCGTGTAGGCTGACAGTGCGCTGGCAGCAATCGTAACCGGAATCGTGAGCCACCAGTAAACCGCAAAACCGACAATGGCCGTCAGGCCTGTCAGGATCGAAAGCCGTCGCAGCATCCACCAATCCGTTTCAGTTCATTTACCCCGGTATTATGACCTGATCTGAAGAGTATTGCCCAATCAATATCGCAAGCGATTGCCAAGATGACGGCTTCGGCGTGGGAATAATCAGCGGCCGTCATTGTTTCGAGTTCTGACGATCCACAGCACAACAGGGAGGAATCCATGAACAGCATGCAAGTTACGCTCGCCGCCGTGGCGCTTGGGGCGATGGCATTTACAGGCCCATCCTTCGCGGAAAAGGTTGCGATGAAAGCAACACTGAACGGCGCATCCGAGGTCCCCGCGACCACCAGCAAAGGTACCGGCACGGCTGATGTCGATTTCGATACGACGTCCAAGAAACTGAGTTGGAAGTTGAACTATTCCGGCTTGAGCGGTCCTGCGACGGCCGCTCATTTCCATGGCCCGGCCGAACCGGGCAAGAATGCCGGCGTTGCCGTGGCCATTCCGAACGCCGGATCGAGCCCCGCGGAGGGAAGCGCTACACTAACCGACGCTCAGGCCGCCGACCTTCTGGCCGGAAAGTATTACGTCAACGTCCACACCAAGGATAATCCCGGCGGAGAAATTCGCGGCCAAGTGACGAAGTAAGCGACGAAGTTGTTGCACAGAACTCAAAGGGGAAGCGCGCCGCGCCTCCCCTTTTGCTTCAAGCTACCGCGATGTAGATGCAGCTTAGCTGTTCTTCAACCGATAGGTTTCGTGACAGCCGGAACATTGCTTGCCCAATACCGGCACTGCCGCTTTCAACGTAGCCAGATCCTTGATGCTTGCCTTGGCTTCCGTGACGGCCTTGCCGAAGCTTGCGATATGTGAATCGAAATCGCTGCGGTTTTCCCAGATTTTTGGCGAAGCACTGTAGTCGCCTTCGGTTTTCAATCCTTTGGTGCTGTCGGGAAATAACGAGGGAAGCGTCTTCGCTGTGTCCTCAAGCTGTGCGATCGCAGCATCGACTGCAGCCTGATCGTACGGCTTTTCGCCCTTGGCCATCGCTCCCATCACCCCACCGAGATTTTTCCCGTTCGCCTTCATGACCTTCTGCCGCTGGTTGACGACATCCTGCTGCGCGGACACAGCACCGACCCCAAGAAGCAACATCCCGACAACGACAATTATCCGTTTCATAGGTTGGCTCTCTCTTTTCTGCCTGACACGCGCTTGCTTCGTCTTCGTGATTGCGCAAGGCCCGACGGCCTCACGCCACAGCAATAACCCCATCCAACACTGCCTATTCCGACAGTGCTCTACGATTCAGGATTTGCGTCGCTCCGCTTGCTGGATGGCCATCCACACTCGTTCCGGAGTGGCCGGCATATCGATGTGGCCGATTCCGTACTCGCGCCACAAACCGTCGATGATCGCGTTAACGATCGCCGGGCACGACCCGATCGCACCCGCCTCCCCGGCACCCTTCACCCCAAGCGGATTGGTGACGCATGGGATATTGTGCGTTTCAAACGTGATCGAGGTGCCGTCCGCTGCGCGTGGCAATGCGTAATCCATGAACGTGCCAGTGACGAGCTGGCCGTCATTCGGATCGTACACGGCCCGCTCCATCAGCGCCTGCCCGATGCCCTGCATCGTTCCACCATGAACCTGACCTGCGAGCATCAGCGGGTTCAGGGTCATCCCGAAATCATCGACGATGACGTAATTGACGAGACGGGTAACTCCGGTAGCCGGGTCAATCTCGACTTCGACGAGATGCGTGCCGTTCGGGAACGTGCCGTCGGCGCTGCTGAACTTCTCGCTGGCGTTGAGCTTTGAGGTATCGCCGGCCCCTCGCGTGGCCAGATCGGCAAACGAGATCGCCCGGTCGGTGCCGGCGATGCGGACGACAGCGTCGCCGAACTCGAGATCGGCAGTACCGGCTTCGAGAGCTTCGGCTGCAAGTTCCTTCAGGCTCTCACCGAGCTTATGCGTGGCCCGTTGAACACTGACCCCGCCCGACGGTATGGCGCTGGAGCCACCCGTGCCGAGACCGGTCACGACGATGTCGGTATCGCCCTGAATCACATGAACGCGATCCGGCGCGATACCAAATTGTTCGCTGACGATCTGCGCGTATGCAGTCTGATGGCCTTGTCCGCTGGATTGCGAACCAATGAGGACCGTCACGTCGCCGTTAGGATCAAGACGCACATCGGCCGTCTCCTCGCCCATGGTCCCGCAAACCTCGACATAGGTCGCAAGCCCGATGCCGCGCACCAGTCCCAACTTTTTGGCGGCCTTGGCGCGTTTCGGAAAATCCTTCCAGTCACCGATCTCCATCGCACGCTTCATGTGTGCGGCGAAGTCACCAGAATCATAGATTTTTCCAGTTGCGGTCTTGTATGGCATCGCGCGCGGGGAAATGAAATTCTTGCGCCGGACCGCATCCGGAGACATGCCAAGCTTTCGCGCCGCTGCATCGACAAGTCGCTCGACGACATAGGCAGCTTCCGGCCGCCCCGCACCACGATAGGCATCGACCGGAACGGTGTTGGTGAAGACCGTACGAATACGGCAGTGAAACGCCTGCACATCGTAAAGGCCCGGCAGCATGCCCGCGCCACCGTGCGGAATGTACGGACCGAACGTCGAGAGATAGCCGCCCATATCGCCAATCAGATCGACATCCATGCCGAGGAATTTTCCGTCCTCGGCCAACGCCATGCGCGCGGTAGTGACATTGTCGCGCCCCTGCGAATCTCCAACGAAATGGTCAGAACGCTCGGCGGTCCATTTCACGGTCTTGCGCAATTGACGCGACGCAACTGCGACCAGCGCGTATTCGCGATAGGGAAACAGCTTTGTGCCGAAGCCGCCTCCGACATCCGGACAGATCACCCGCATCTTCTCGACCGGGATGTTGAGAATATTCTGGCACAGGATATCGCGCAGCCGATGGCTCCCCTGGCTTCCGATCGTCAGCGTAAGGTGATCGCGCTTGGCGTCGTATTCGCAAACGGCGGCGCGGGTCTCCATGTAGTTGGTGACGACGCGCGGATTGACGATCGACACTTCCGCAATTGCGTGAGCCTTGGAAAACGCGGCCTCCACGGCCTTCTTGTCGCCCAGCGACGTATCGAACAGAACATTTCCGGGATGCTCCGCCCACACCTGCGGCGCACCTTCCTTGACCGCGTTGGCAGCGCCAACGACGGCCGGCAGCGGCGTCCAATTGATTTCGATTGCCTCGATCGCATCGCGGGCCTGGGCAACGGTATCGGCCACGACGAACGCAACCGCGTCGCCAACATGCCTCACGACATGGCTCGTAAGGATCGGATACGGTGGCGCCGTGAACGGCTCATCCGGCAAGTTGAATAGGCATGGCAATCCGCCGAGGTCCTTGATGTCGGCAGCGGTGATGATGATCCCTACGCCGGGAAGCTTGCGGGCCTGCGATGCATCGATGGTGAATTTCGCATGAGCATGAGGCGAGCGAAGCACCAACCCGTGCATGGCCGGTGACGGCGCGTGATCGTCGGTATAACGGCCGCGGCCGCGGATGAGTGCGTCGTCTTCTTTTCGTCGAACGCTTTGTCCAACGCCAAATTTGACTGGAGCCATGGTATCTCCTGCTGAAATCTAGATTCAATCTATATTGCAGCGGATCAGTGGCAAGTTCAATTCTGCGTCAGGCGCGTACCAGGGATCGCAGCCATGCACGGCCGAACATGAGTAGAATTGCCGCACTATAAACGATCGCCCCGACCACGATCAGAAGGCCGAACGATGCCTCATCATGAAATCGGCCAAGCTGAGTGAAATACGGGCTCGCGAATCTCGCGGTGCACCACAGCGCGATGCCGGTCGCGACGCCGGCCATCACAAATCGCGCGAGCGATCCCATCAGGGCACGATCCAGAACGAGAAATCCAGCTCTCACCGCGAAGCCGATCACTAACAGCAAATTGACCCACGCCCCGATTGCGGTCGCCAATGCGAGGCCCACCTGCGCCAACGGTCCCATCAGCAATATCTTAAGAATGACATTGACAGCGATGCCCGTAAGCGCCGCTCTCACCGGAGTTGCTGTATCCTTCCGGGCATAGAACGGCGCGACCGCACTGCGGATCATGACAACCGGAATGAGCCCCACGGTGTATGCGGCAAGCGCTGCGCCAGCAGCAGCGGCATTCGCTGAAGAAAACGCACCATGCGCAAACATCGCCCGCATGATCACGTCCGGAACGGTGAGAAATGCAGCGACGAATGGCACCGAAAACAGGAGTGAGAATTCGAAGGCCCGCCGCTGTGCGGAGGCTGCGCCGGCACTATCCCCGACTGTCAATCGCCGAGCCATTTCCGGCAACAGGACCGTGCCGATGGCAATTCCGATTACACCGATCGGAAGCTGATACAGACGTTCGGCGTAATACAGGGCGGATATCGCCCCCGCCGGCAGGAACGTCGCGATGATCGTGTCGGCAAACAGCGCCACCTGCGTTCCCATCGATCCGATGGTCGCAGGGCCAAGCGCGCGGAAAAAGCCTCGCACATCCTGATCGAGCTGCGGACGCGTAAAACGCGGCATAATGCCCTGGCGCGCCACGTCACCGGCCAGCAGGAAGTACTGCAGAAAGCCCGAGATCAACACCCCCCACGCTGCCGCATGCCCCGCGGTCGGAAAGAACGCCGCAAGCGCCAGCGTTGCCATCATCGTCAGGTTCAGAAAGATCGGCGCCGCCGCAGCGCTAGCAAAGCGATGCATGACGTTGAGCATACCGCCGTACAACGTCACCAGCGTGATGAGGAGCAGGTAGGGAAACGTGATGCGGGTAAGCGAGATCGCCAGATCGCCGCGCATCGGATCGTCGCCAAATCCGGGCGCCAGGATCGCAATGACCTGCGGCATGAAAAACCAGGCAAGGCCCAACAACACGATCTGCACACCGAACAGCAATGTGAAGATACGATCGGCAAATAGCTTCGCCGCCTTGGGATCGCCCGCCTGCGCATGCGCATAGGCGGGCACGAAAGCGGCATTGAATGCACCCTCGGCAAAAATCGCCCTGAAATGATTGGGGAGCCGCAATGCCACGAAGAACGCGTCGGCGACGGGGCCGGCGCCGAGAATGGCGGCAAGCATGATGTCGCGCGCGAATCCGGTGAGGCGCGACAGAAGGGTATAGCCGCCGACGGTGAAGATTCGCCCAAGCATCAGCCGCTTCTACAACATCGCACGGCGGCGCAAAACGCCGAAATCAACCGGATCGACTGCTTAGGGCAATTCTTTAGAAATGCCGCCCCTTGCCCGGATCACGCCGAAACGGCGTCGCGCACGGCCCTGACGACGCGCGCTTGCGTGGCTTCGTCGAGATAAGGATGCATCGGCAGGCTGATGACGTCGCTCGATAGCTGCTCGCTGACCGGCAATCCGCCATCGGCGACCGGGAATTCGCGATAAGCTGTCTGCTGGTGCATCGACTTCGGATAATAGATCGCGGTCGGAATACCGTCTGCCTTCAAGGCCGCAGCGAAGCCATCGCGGTCTCCGTGCGGCAGGCGAATGGTGTATTGCGCCCACACCGACGTGTTTCCTGCCGCAATGTGGGGAACCGTGACGACATTGCCAAGGTCACGCGCATAACGTTCCGCCACCTGGTTACGCGCCGCAATCTCGTCCTCGAAAATTTTCAGTTTCTCGATCAGCACGGCGGCCTGCATGGTATCGAGTCGCCCCGTTAGACCCAGCCGGACATTGTCGTACTTGTCCGAGCCCTGCCCATGCACACGAATGCTGCGAAGCGTTTCTACCAGTTCGGCATCGTCAGTAAAGATGGCACCGCCATCGCCATAACAGCCAAGCGGCTTGGCCGGGAAGAAGCTGGTCGCCGTGATGGCGCCAAAACCACCGAGGCGCTTCCCCTTGTAGCTTGCGCCAAATGACTGCGCCGCGTCATCGAGTACGAACAACCCTTCGGCCTTTGCCACAGCTTCTATGGCGTCGTGATCCGCACTCTGGCCGAACAGATCGACCGCAATGACGGCCTTTGGTTTCAGGCCGAGACGTTTTGCAGTGGTAATGCCACTGCGAAGCGACGCCACGTCGATATTGAACGTCGCAGCATCGACATCGACGAACACCGGGGTTGCGCCCGTCAATGCCACGCTCTCGCCGGTCGCGCAGAACGTGAATGATGGGCAGAATACGGCATCACCGGGGCCGACACCCTTCGCCATCAGCACCATCAGCAAGGCGTCGGTTCCACTAGCGCACGTCACGACGTACTTTGCGCCGGCGAACGCGGCGAGCTGACTTTCAAGCTCGGCTACTTCCGGCCCGTTGATGAACTGGCAATGGGTCAGTACTCGGCCGACCGCCTCGTCGATTGACTTGCCGAGACGCCGGCGTTGCGCACCGATGTCGATAAATGGGACGGGATCCGGTCGGAGGTGTTGGTTCATGTTACTTCGCTATCAAATCTTGGAATTGATTCACGGCCGCCAAGTACGACCGTGGAATGTTGAGGTGCTGCACTAACCCGCAACGCGCCGCGGCCCCTTCCGGCTGGCGTTTGCAGTAGGTTTGGCCGGTGTCTCGAGACACTGCGTTGCAATTTCCAGGCTGGCCACACCCTCTTCACCGGTTACGGCCGGAACGGCTCCACTGCGCACAGCATCGACGAACGCGATCAGTTCGGCGCGGAGCGGTTCGTCATGTCCCACCGGCAGATGACGCATGGAATAACTGCCGTCCGGTTGAAAACCGAAACACTCGGTAACCTGACGCGTCAGGAGATCGCCCGATACATACTTGCCGCGCGTCGCGACGGTTACGCTCCGCGCCTTGAACGGCGTCAGCCAGTTGGTATTGATATGAGCCAATACGCCCGATGCCGTGCGGAACTGGAGTAGCGCGATATCTTCACGTTCGGCGACCGCGCTCGAGAGCTGGGGCTGCACATCGATGATGTCCGATTCCGTGAACCAGCGAATGAGATCGATGTCGTGCACGGCAAGGTCGATGACGACGCCTACATTCGACATCCGCGGCGGAAACGGTCCGACCCGCGTGATCGCAATCGAAAGAATATCTTCGCCCTTGATGGCCTGCTTGACCGCGGCGACCGCTGGATTGAAACGCTCGACATGACCTACCATCAAGGTCACATTCGCGGCGCGGGCGGCAGCGACAATCTCCCGTCCCTCTTCGACGGTTGATGCGATCGGCTTCTCGACCAGCACGTGGATCCCGCGCGCGATACACGCCAGCGATATCTCATGGTGCAAATGGGTTGGTGCAGCAATCGTTACAGCATCAAGGCCCTTTTCGAGCAATTCATCGAGGTTTGCGAATGTCGGGCATCCAATCAGATCGATCGCGCGGGTACGATGTTCAGGAAGCGGGTCGAGGATACCGACCAGTTCAACATTCGGCAGACCGGCCAACACGCGACCGTGATTGCTTCCCATCACCCCCGCGCCAATGACACCAACCCGCAACGTACCATCCCGCCCCGTCGCACCGTGCGATGCCGGTTTCGCAAAACTCATGCCTCAAGACCTCAAAATGTATCGAATCGGGCGAGCTTCTGTGTTCCGCCCGGCGATTTCCTACCACGCGGCCGGTGATCTAGCGAATGACGGTGCCGCGATCTTAAACACGTTTTGATTCAAACAATTACATGACCCGCTCGGGCCGCCGCAGAGCCGATCGAGGCTCATAGGAACAAATCAAGACGACGATTCGACGGCAGACATCGTCATTTGCCGTCCCGAGCCCGTGCGACCAGCGACGTCGTGCTGAATCCGGGCAGGATGTTGACGAGCACGACTTCGCCGCCATTCGCCTCGACGATTTCATGCCCGACGACTTGCTCGCGCGTGTAATCGCCACCCTTCACCAGCACGGTCGGCTTGATCCGCACGATGAGTTCCAGCGGTGTATCGTCTTCGAAGATCGCCACGAGGTCGACCGCCTCAAGCGCAGCCAGCACCTCGGCGCGCGCCCGCTCGTTTTGAACCGGGCGGCCCTCTCCCTTGAGCCGCTTCACCGAAGCATCGCTGTTCAAGCCGACAATTAATCGATCGCAATTGGCCCGCGCTTCCGTGATGACCCTCACATGCCCAGGATGAAGGATATCAAAGCAGCCATTAGTAAAGCCGACACGCAATCCCTCTTCACGCCACTCCCGGACTCGAGTTTCCACATCGCCACCGGCGGGAACGATCTTCTCTTCGGCTGCAAGCGAGGCTTCAGGCAATATCCGTCGCCGCAGTTCCGCAAGCGACACTGTCGCGGTGCCCTTCTTGCTGACGGCGACGGCCGCGGCGGCATTGGCCGATCGCAACGCGGTTTCCCAATCGGCCCCCGCAGCCAGCAGCACAGCGATCACCGCGGCGACCGTGTCGCCCGCACCGGAAACGTCCCGCACCTTGACCTGATGGGCCGGCACATGAATCGGAGTGCCTTTGCGCGGGACGAGCGTCATGCCATGCTCGCTCTGGGTAACGAGCAGCGCCTCGCAATTCGCAATCTGCATCGCCTGCTGTGCCGCCCCCGAGATGTCGGCCTCGTTTTCGGCATGGCTGCGCGTCGCCTCGGCGAATTCCTTGCGATTGGGCGTCAGCAGCGTCGCACCGCGATAAATTTCGAAATTGAGATTCTTGGGATCGACGATGACGCGCGTGCCACGCTCTCGCGCCGCGTCGATAACGCTGCGAATGACGCGAGGGGTCAGCACGCCCTTGGCGTAATCGGACAGCAGCACGATATCGACGCGCGGAAGCAACGGGAGAATGCAGTCTAGGAGCTTCTGCTCGATCTCCTTCGATGCCGGTGCCGCCTGCTCCCAATCCGCCCGCAACATGTGGGTCGAGAAATGCTCTGAAACGAAGCGTACCTTGCGGGTTGTAGGACGGTTCGGATCGGAAACCAGCACCGGTTCGATGCGCGGTTCGCTCATCAGCGCCGATTTCAGCGATTTGCCGGTGTCGTCGTCACCTACGAGACCGACAAAGATGCAATGCGCACCAAGTGCGGCAACGTTGCGTGCGACGTTACCGGCACCGCCGATGTTGGATTCGCTGCGCTGGACAGCGATCACTGGCGCCGGCGCTTCCGGCGAGATACGCGACACTTCGCCATAGACGAACTCGTCGAGCATCAGGTCGCCGATGCAAAGCACCGTCCGACCGCTGATCGCATTCGACAAGGCATCAAAATCGAACATCACAATCCGCTGCTCATCTGATCAACGAAACCGATCGGCTTGGTCGAGGAAATCCCTGACGTAGAGGCCGACAGCCTCTTCGAGACCGGTAAAGCCGCCATTGTAGCCAGCGCCGCAAAGGCGGCCGACATCGCTTTCGGTGAAATACTGATAACTGCCGCGAATCTGCTCCGGCATGTCGACATATTCGATATTCGGCGCCGCGCCGAGTGCAGAATATGCGGACAACATCAGATCGCGGAAACTGCGGGCATGGCCGGTGCCGACGTTGAAGATGCCGCTCACCGCAGGCGTTGCGAGCAGCCAGATCATGACGCGAACCACGTCATCGACATAGATGAAGTCACGCCGCTGATCGCCATCGGCGATACCGTCGCGGTGGGACTTGAACAGTTGCACGGTGCGGCTCGCCTTCACGTCGTCGAACTTTCGCGCGAGCACACTCATCATCGTGCCTTTGTGATATTCGTTGGGCCCAAACACGTTGAAGAATTTCAATCCCGCCCATTGCGGCGGCAGGCGGTCACCCCGCGCGGCACGTTCGGCGACCACGAGATCGAACAGGTGTTTGCTCCAGCCATACAGGTTCATCGGCCGCAGTTGCCGCAATGCCGACAGCGACTGGTCATCACGAAAACCCTGCTCGCCGTCGCCGTAAGTCGACGCCGAAGACGCGTAAATGAATGGAGTCGAATTGACGGTGCACCAATCAAGCAGGCGAGACGACAGACGGAAATTGGTTTCGATGACAAGATCGCCGTCGGTCGCCGTGGTCTCGGAAATGGCGCCGAGATGGAAGATGGCATCGAGATGCCGCCCCTGCAGCCAACTCATCAGTTCGGACGGCGGCACGATATCCGCAAGTTGCCGCTTTGCCAGATTGCGCCACTTGCCCTCGTGACCCAGCACGTCGCAGACAACCACGTCGGAGCGGCCTGCGGCATTCAGTGCCGCGACGAGATTTGACCCTATGAACCCGGCTCCCCCGGTCACCAGCAGCATTCAAACTCCTCGATCACGCCCGCGGCCCCGATCACGCACCGCCTCAGTCCTGCCGTCAACAAGCCAATCCCTATGATGAACTCGATCCACAGCGCCCCATATTGAGATCGCGTGACTATCCCAACGGTTGCTTTACCTGAACGCAGGGAGAAGCTAACGACTGTGGGCTCACCCCTCCGGTTGCGGCACAAGCCCAAACAATGAATATCGATTCCTTCACCAAATCGGCCGATTCCAGCGATGTAGCGGACACTCGGCCGTTGCTGATCGTGCCTTACAACTGGATCGGCGATTTCGTGCGGGGTCATACCGTGGTCCGGGTTGCGAAGCAACGGTGGCCCAATCGCCCGATCGATATCCTCGTCACGCCGCTTTGTGCCCCGCTGGTCGACTACATGCCCGGGGTGCGGCGCGGGATCGTTCACGACCTGCCCCGATCCCGGCTCGCGGTATCTCGCCAGATCAGGCTCGCCGCCGAATTGCGGGCGCAGGGATATGGGACGGCGCTGGTGATGCCGCGAACCTGGAAATCGGCCATTGCACCGGCCCTAGCAGGCATTCCGGAACGCGTGGGCTTCGTCGGCGAGGTCCGCTTTGGATTGCTCAATCGCTGGCGCTGGGGCGAACGCACCCTGCCCCGGCTGATCGACAAGAATGCCATGCTGGCGCTGCCCAAAGGTGCGGTGCGCCCGGAGCAATGGCCCGTACCGCAACTCGTGATCCCACCGCAGGAGATACTCCCTTGGCGCGTGGCAAGTGGCCTTGGCACCGGGCCGGCAATCGCTCTCGCTCCGGGTTCGGTCGGCAAGCATAAACGCTGGCCGTTTTATGCCGAGGCCGCCAAAGCCTTGATTGCGGAGGGATACGACGTTTGGATCGTCGGCGGTCCCGGAGAGAAAGATGCGGCCTCCGAAATCGTTGCAGCGGCCGGCTCACGCGCTCACGATCTCACGGGCACGGATCTTCGGCAGGGTCTTCTCGCGATCGCCGCGGCGCGTTTGGCCATCTCCAACGATTCCGGATTGATGCACGTTGCTGCGGCCATCGGTACGCCGACCATCGGCATCTTCGGCCCGACCAGTCCATGGCACTGGGCACCACTCAACCCGCTCGCCGCAGCGATACAACCGGCATCGCTCCGCAACACCGTGATGCCGTATCACTCGATCGCCCGACGCGATGACGATTCCTACATTCGCAGCATCCCTGTCGCGGACGTGATCGACGCCGCACGATGCGTTCTCACCGACGCACGAACCTCGTCATGAGCGACGACGCACACATCCTGCGGCCGGCGGCATTCCTCGACCGCGACGGCGTCATCAACCACGACGACGGTTACATCGGAACGCGTGAACGGATCCGCTGGATGCCCGGCATCGCGCCGGCAATCTGCCGGCTCCACGATGCCGGTTATTTCGTCTTCATTTTCTCGAACCAGTCCGGCGTCGCACGTGGCATGTTCAATGAAGACGCGGTGAGAAACCTGCACGACTGGATACGCGACGAACTAGGCAAGCAAGGCGCGCGGATCGATGACATCCGCTATTGCCCGCATCACCCGCAAGGTACGGTCGCCGGCTACGTCCGCGAGTGCGATTGCCGGAAACCCAAGCCCGGCATGTTGCTCGATCTCATGCGCCATTGGCCGGTGCAACGCGAGGGAAGTTTCGTCATCGGCGACAAATCGACGGATATCGAAGCTGCGACTGCTGCGGGCTTACCGGGCTTCCTGTTTCCCGGAGGCGATCTCGCCGCGTTCGTCGAAGATGTTCTGGCAAAGGTTTCTCAGCCCGGCTGACCGCCCAGCAAACCGGACGCCACCTCGATCACCTGCGCGAAGGCCGGGTATTGCCCGGGTCCGCCTAGCACCTTGATCGGTCCCGGCCCAATCGGTCCGGTCAAGTTCGGATCGGAGGCCAGGAAGATGCCGATCAGCGGTACCGCATAAGCCGCCGCGAGATGCAGCAGTCCGGTATCGACACCAACCACAAGGGCCGCGTTTCCGATCACTTGCGCGGTCTGGTCCAGCGGACGCCGGGCCAGTACCTCGCTGCCTTTGATCGCGACTGCGATGCGTTCGCTGCGGATGCGCTCGGCCTCGGTTCCCCACGGCAAAACCACACGAATGCCTAACCTCCGTAGCCCCTGGCCAAGCCCGATCCAATCCGACTCGCGCCATTCCTTGCGCGCGCGCGACGTCCCGTGCAGCAACACGGCGTACGGTTCGCCTGAGGCAGTCACCGTCGGCTTCAGGCCATAGTCGATCGTCGGCGATGGCTGATAGTCGAGCGCGAGACCGGCGAGCGTGCGATTGCGAATGACGGCATGGAGTTCGCGCGATACCGCGTGGCGTACATCGTAGAAGCGCGAGGCCAGCGGCTCGCGAATGCTGCTGGCATCGTAACCATGATGCTCGCCCTGCGCCATGGCAGCCAGCAGCGACGAGCGGATCAGTCCCTGGGTATCAACGATCCGATCAAACCTTCGCATGCGAAGTCCGCGTCTAAACGAGGCAATCTCGCGCCAGACAGCAGGACTGAGAAGATGCGAACGCCACCTCCGTGTCGCGACTGCGATCACCTCGTCGACGGCCGGATGCAACCGCGCCAACGGCGCAAACGTCTCCTCGACCAGCCAACTGATGCGTGCTTGCGGCCATTGCCGGCGGACATCGGTCACCGCCGGCATATTGTGGACGACATCGCCAAGCGACGAGGTTTTGACCAACAAAATACTGTTCATCGCTCGTGAGGCCTGAATTTCCGTGCCTGCGGTGAGATTTTGGCAACCATAAGCACGTTTCCCGGCACGGATCATGGGAAATCGGGCCGAGCAAGGGTCGGTTTTATATCTTGTTTGTACCCGGTCACCGTAATGTTGTCGCCTTGCGGCTACAGGCTGAACGCATGGAAGAACAGGGAAAATAACGATGACCGTCCTCGTAACCGGCGGCGCTGGCTATATCGGAAGCCATATGGTCTTGGCACTGGTGGAAGCCGGCGAAAGCGTAGTCGTGGTCGACAACCTCACCACCGGCTTTTCATACTTCCTGCCCGAGGGCGTGCCGTTGTTCATCGGCGACGCCGGCGACGAGAATCTTGTCGAAGGCGTCATCTCCGCCCACAACGTAGACGCCATCATCCATTTCGCCGGCTCCGTCGTGGTGCCGGAGTCGATGCGCGATCCGCTGGCTTACTATCGCAACAACACGATGACCACGCGGAGCCTCTTGAACGTGGCTATTCGGTGCGGCGTCAGGCGCTTCATCTTTTCCTCGACCGCCGCGGTCTATGGCAACCCGGATCAGGTTCCGGTGCCGGAAGAAGCACCCACCCGGCCCTTGTCGCCTTACGGGTCTTCCAAGCTGATGACCGAGATCATGCTGCACGATGTCGCTTCCGCGCATGACCTTCAATTCGTCGTGCTGCGTTATTTCAATGTCGCAGGCGCCGATCCGCAGGCGCGCATCGGTCTGGCCACGGTTGGGGCAACGCACCTTCTCAAGATCGCCGTGGAAGCCGCCACCGGCCAGCGAGCCCAGATTGAAGTGTATGGAACCGACTATCCCACGCCGGACGGAAGTTGCATTCGCGATTTCATCCACGTCAGCGACCTCGCGCAAGCGCATCGCGCCGCGTTGGCCTATCTCCGCGAGGGCGGCGAATCGGCGACGCTGAATTGCGGGTATGGCCGCGGCTATTCGGTGCTGGAAACCATCGAAGCCGTGCGGCGCGTTTCAGGACGCCAGTTTGCGGTCAAATACGCGCCACGCAGGCCGGGCGACATCATGACCATGATCGCGGATACGACACGAATCCAGACGACACTCGACTGGACGCCCCAATACGATGACCTTGAAACCATTGCCGCGCATGCGCTGGCGTGGGAAACCAAGCTGATGCAAGAGCGCGCCGGTAGCGAACGCCTTGCGGCACTCGCCTAATTGACGGTGCGAGTGCCGCTTTTGGCTTGAAAAAGCCACCCATAACAGGCAATGAGACGGACGTTTCGCATACAACCCTGACGCGCGCGCCGTACCGTTCGCGCCCCGTCAATGGAACGCGGATGACCGACAACCCACGCAAGATTACCGACGATCCATCGGGCGCCGCCGCGCTTATTCGACGCCTGATCATGGAACAGGCTGCTGCCTATTGGCGGCGCTATCTGGCGGCCTTTCTGTTGATGGCCGTCGCAGCCGCGACGACGGCCGGGTCGGCTTACCTGCTCGGAAAGGTGATCAACAAGGCCTATGTCGAGAAGGACGTGCAAGGCATCTTCCTGCTGTCCATCGTTACCATCGTCATCTTTACGCTGAAGGGAGCGGCGACCTACGGTCACTCGGTGATCCTCTCGCAAATCAGCAACGCGATCCTCGCCAACAACCAACGCCGGCTGTTCTCCAAGTTGATGAGCGAGAGCATCGGTTTCTTCTCGCAACGTCACTCCTCCGAATTTCTTGCGCGCTTGACTGCAGGCGCGACGTCGGTCACTCAGGTCCTCAATCTCCTGATCAATGCCGTCGGACGCGATCTTCTGTCGCTGATCGGACTCGTCATCGTGATGGTGACGCAAGATCCGTATATGTCGCTGTTCGGATTCCTGGTCGCGCCGCCGGCGATGCTGGTGCTGCGCAAACTGGTGAAGCGCATCAAAGGCCTCGCCCACAGCCAATTCCATGGCACGGCGGATATCATGGAGACGATGCAGGAGTCTCTGCAAGGTATCCGCACGGTCAAGGCTTTCACGCTCGAGCAGACCATGCGCGACCGGATCGATACCAGCATCGCTGCGGTCGAGCGCGACTCCAACAAGATGGCACGCATCTCCAACCGGTCGAGCCCCCTGATGGAGACGCTCGGCGGCTTCGCCATCGCCGGCGGCCTGATGTACGGCGGCTATCGCGTCGTGGCGATGGGCGCCACGCCCGGCCAGTTCTTTTCGTTCCTCACTGCGTTTCTGCTGGCCTATGAGCCGGCGAAGCGCCTCGCTCGCCTCAACATCGAACTGAACAGCAGCCTGATCGGCGCACGCAAGCTGCTGGAGATCGTCGACAGTCCCGCCACCGAGCCGGACGATTCAGACAAGCCCGAACTGAAACTGGTCAATGCCCAGGTCGAACTGCGCGATGTCACTTTCGCCTATCGCGCGAACGAACCGGTTCTCAACCGGATGAGCTTCGTCGCGGAGCCCGGCAAGGTCACCGCGCTGGTCGGTCCTTCGGGCGGCGGCAAGTCGACGGTGCTGGCGCTGTTGCTGCGGCTTTATGAAGTCACCGACGGCGCGATCCTCATTGACAGCCAGAACATCTCGAATGTGTCGCGCCGGTCGCTACGGCAGCAGACCGCCTATGTCGGCCAGGATGTTTATCTGTTCCGCGCGACCATCCGCGAGAACATCGCGTTCGGTAAAACGGGCGCGACCGACGACGAGATCGTCGCAGCGGCCAAGGCGGCCTGCGCGCACGATTTCATCATGGGCTTTCCGCTTGGCTACGATACCCCCGTCGGTGAGCACGGCACGCAGTTGTCAGGCGGCCAGCGCCAACGCATCGCCATTGCCCGCGCGCTGATCAAGAATGCTCCGATCATCCTGCTCGACGAGGCCACGGCTGCGCTCGATTCCGAATCCGAGAAACAGGTGCAGGAAGCGATCAACCACCTTTGCCAGAATCGCACTACGATCGTGATTGCGCACCGGCTGCATACCATTATGCATTCTGACGCTATCCTTGTGGTCGAAGGCGGCGAGATCGTCGAGCGCGGGCGGCACGAGGAACTGCTACGACGCGGCGGTCGCTACGCTTCCTTCTTCCGCCTACAACATCGCGACACAGCGCCGCTGGCGGCCATCGCCGCATCGGCCTAACATCGACTCCTTCGTCTATCACTCTTCTCTGAACACCCTCACACGCGATTGCCGAGAACAATTCATGAGCGCATCCTTCATCATTGCTCCCCCGCCACAGGCTTCCATTCCGGTTGCCGGTGATTCAAAGGTCTTTCCGGTGCGCCGTATCTGGTGCGTGGGACGCAACTATCTCGAACACATCCGTGAGATGGGCAACGACGAGCGCGCGCCGCCGTTCTTCTTCGCCAAGCACGCCGACATGATCGTTGCCGACGGCACAACCATTCCCTACCCGCCGCTCACGAAGGACTTCCATCACGAGGTCGAGCTTGTCGTGGCGATGAAGAGCGGCGGCCTGAATATCCCGGCCGCAAAAGCGCTCGATCACGTATTCGGCTACGGCGTCGGTATCGATCTGACCCGCCGCGACCTGCAGCAGGCATCGCGCAAGAAAGAGCGGCCCTGGGAGATCGGAAAGTCGTTCGACCAGTCGGCCCCCTGCGGTGCGTTGCAGCCGGCCGCGAAGATCGGACACCCGACCAAGGGGAAGATCTGGTTGTCGGTCAACGGCACCGAGAAGCAGAAAGGCGACCTCACCGAACTGATCTGGAATGTGCCCGAGATCATCGCGCAGCTCTCCGAGCAGGTCGCACTCGCAGCCGGTGATATCATCATGACCGGCACACCCGCGGGCGTCGGCGCGCTCAAGCCCGGCGACAAGATCGAATGCGGTATCGACGGTATCGGCACGTTGAAGGTTGCGATCGGCCAGCCGGCCTGACCGCTTCCATCATTCGAGCTATCCGAGGCCCCGGACATCCGGGGCCTTTTTCGTGGGGAAATCCGAACCGCCTCCGGGAACGGTACATTCGCACTCCATTAAGGGTAATTCCGTAACATGGGTGACCCCATAACGGCCTGCCCGGAGATCAGAATGACCCCCGACTGGAACCACATCCGTCTCGATATGATTCAGATCGATGACGCCACCCGGGCCACGCTTCGCGAGATGCAGCCGTTCCTGGCCAAATGTCTGCCGGGGATTCTAACCAAATTCTACGAGAAGGTCCGCCAGTACGACCCCTCGTCCAGCATCTTTAAAGACCCGCAGAGCGTACCGGAAGCGATCCGCATGCAGCTTGCCCATTGGGAGCTGATCACGGCGGGCAACCTGGACGAAGCCTATCGCGCCTCCGCGCAGCGGGTCTGCGAGTTCAACCAGAACGCCGGCGTGGCGCCGCAATGGTACGTCGGCTGCCGCCAGATGTTCACCGCGGACCAGTTGATGAAGGAGATCGAGGCCAGCGTCACCGTGCCGCGCTTCGGCAAGGCGGCGATTGCGGCCGCACGCGACAAGAAGGCCGCGATGCTGAAGGCCGTCTCCAAGGCAATGACCTTCGATACCGAGACCACCGTCGCGGTGTATTTCGGCTCCAACCGCCAGGTCCGGAAGGAAGCCATCGCCGATGCCGGCGGCCGCTTCCGCGACATCATCGGCTCGCTGTCCAGCGCTTCCACCGAGCTGGAAAGCACCGCGCGGTCGCTGAGCGACAACGCCGACAACACCACGCGGCTGGCGCGGGTTGTGAAGGACGCGTCGGAAGACGCTTCCAGCAACGTGCAGTCGGTGGCGTCGGCGACCGAGGAACTGGCGAGCTCGGTGCAGGAGATCTCCAAGCAGGTGCAGGAATCGAACCGCATCGCGACCAACGCGGTGGAGCAGGCCAACCAGACCGATGCCCGCATCAATGCGCTGTCGCAGGCGGCAAGCCGGATCGGTGACGTCATCAAGCTGATCACCTCGGTGGCCGAGCAGACCAACCTGCTGGCACTCAACGCCACCATCGAAGCTGCGCGGGCGGGAGAAGCCGGGCGTGGTTTTGCCGTGGTGGCGCAGGAGGTGAAGGCACTGGCGGCGCAGACCGCGAAGGCCACCGACGAGATCGGCGTGCAGATCGCCGGGATGCAGACCGCGACCGAAGAGGCGGTGAACTCGATCCGCATGATCAGTTCGACGATCGGCCAGATTTCCGAGATCACCACCGCGATCTCGGCGGCGATCGAGGAACAGGGCGCGGCGACCCAGGAGATTTCCGGCAACATCCAGCGCACCGCCGCCGGCACCACCCAGGTCGCGGGCACCATCGCGGAAGTCAGCGCCGGCGCCAACCAGACCGGCGCGGCGTCGACACAGCTGCTGTCGTCGGCGAAGCAGCTGTCGGATTCCACCTCCAGCCTGCAGAGCGAGATCGACGGCTTTTTGAAGACGATCGCCGCGGCGGCCTGACGCCGGGGCGATCGTTTCACGCGTTGCAACCCGAAGGGCCGCGGCCGCACATCCTTCGAGGCTCGCCAAGTGGCTCGCACCTCGGGATGACGGCCGCCCTTCCCGTCAGCGCTCGGTTTCGGCGCTGAGCACGTCGCCGAACAGGTCCCACTTGCCTCTCGAGAACTTCATCATCTTGAGCTGCTCGATCGGCGCGAAGTCGGTGGCGCTGGTCTTGACGTAGACGCCCGGAAGCAACGTATCCGGCACGAACTTGTCGATGCTGGCGGCCTGCTTCATGACGTTGGCGCGGGTGAGATCGTCGCCGCACTTCTCCAGCACGTGCACCATGGTCTGCGCGGCCGAGTAGCCATAGACCATGTTGGCGTCGGTGACGTTGGCGCCCGGCATGTACTTGTCGACGAAGGCCATGAACTTCTTCATGCCGGCGTCGTCCTTCCACTGCGGATCGGCGGCGTCCTTGAGATAGCCCGCCGAGAGCACGCCCTCGGAAGCGTCGAGGCCAGCCGGCTTCATCACCGCACCGATCGAGATCGACACGTCGGTCATCAGATGCATCGGCTTCCAGCCGATCTCGTGCATCTTCTTGATCGCCTGCGCTGCGAACTTCGGCGTCGAGATGTTGATGAAGACATCGGCGCCCGCGTCCTTCAACTTGACGATGTGGGAGTCGATGGTCGGCTCGCTATTCTCGTAGGTTTCCTGGGCGACGATGAGTTTCGACGCCTTGTCGCCGAACACATCCTTGAGGCCGAGCACATAGTCCTTGCCGAAATCGTCGTTGGCATAGAGCACGCCGACCTTCGCATCCGGCTTGTTGGCGAGCACGTACTTGGCGAAGATGCGCGCTTCCGAGCGGTAGCTCGGCTGATAGCCCATGGTCCACGGGAAATTCTTCGCGTCGTCCCACTTGCTGGAGCCGGACGCGATGAACAGTTGCGGCACCTTCTTGGCGTTCATGTACTTGTGCACCGCCGACTGGGTAGGCGTGCCGAGCGGATTGAAGATGAACAGCACCTCGTCGCTCTCGACCAGCTTGCGGGTCTGCTCGACGGTCTTCGGCGGGCTGTAGCCGTCGTCGTAGGTGATGAAATTGATCTTGCGGCCTTTGATGCCGCCGTTGTCGTTGACCATCTTGAAGTAGGCTTCTTCGGTCTTGCCGATGATGCCATAGGCCGACGCCGGGCCGCTGTAGGCCTCGATATTGCCGATCTTGATTTCGGTATCGGAGGCGCCGGTATCGTATTTCTTTTGCGCGAGTGCGCTGCCGGCGGAGAGCAGCATGGCGGCGGCCGAAACCGCGACCAGCTTGGAAGACAGGCGGATCATTCGAGTTTACTCCCTTGGAAGATTTTTTATTAAAACGCGGGCATCTAACTATGCGCCGCGCGAATTTGCCAGCGCCCCGGCTGCAGTAAAAAGTAGCAAAACGCAGGTGTGATGAACGGCAGCGCCTCAACGCAACTTTTGTGCAGGGCACCGTGCGGCGGTACTCCCGACGACGCCCGCGCGAGGCGGTCGCGAGACACACCTTCGCGATCTCGCGGCGTGTTTCCACGTCCGAGCTATGGGGTGAACGTCCCGCCCTCTGCTTGAGAGGGCGCGCGGAACGCCGGACGCGCGATGCGTCCGCAGCCTCATGCGCAGTGATAAAAGCGCACGAGTTAGTCACCACGAAAGCACCGGACACATCCGGCGTTCCGCACGCGATGGTTTTAACGGCTTGCTTCGCGAGACCCCCGGCGGCCGACCCTTGGGTAAACCGCCACTGCAGGGGACTAACGCACCGGCCTCTCCTCATTCGAGGACCTAAGGCCGGCGCCGCCCCATGGCGCAAGGCGATGCGCCAGGATCACGCGACTTGGACCGTCCGCCCCGGCGTGGTCGTCAGCCTTCCCTTGCACGTTCCGGCCGGCCTTTCGGCTTACCGGCCCACGCTTGGGCGCATCGAACGCCGCGGCGTCCACCGCATCCCGCCCCGCAGACCGTGACGATCGCGAGCCGCCCCTCTCAGTGAGGCGGGATAAATAGGAATATAATCCAAATCCCACTGTTTGTCAACTAAAAGAAGCCCACTTATTTGTTCCCAACTGGGGGAACGAATAAGCCATGATAAAAATCGTTAAATCAGCAGGCGCAACGCGCACCGAGCGTCAATTGGCAGAGCTTTGCGAACAGTCGTTTCTGAAGCTCTGGAGCTATCCCAACCCGGTAAAAGACGACGGTAAAGAACTTTGTGATCTCATTGCCGTTTTCGAGAATGACGTATTTATATTTTTCGATAGAGAGAGCAGCACGTTTGATGGTTTCGAAAAAGATCACGCAACTATTTGGCGTAGATGGAAACGGAATGTAATCGACGCTCAAATTCGTACTGTGCGTGGTGCAGAAAGATACGTCAGAAGTGGCCGCGATATATTTCTGGACGTTTCGCGAAACACACTCTTCCCGATTCCTATCGATCGTTCGAAGATAACAGTCCACAATATTGTCGTAGCTCACGGCGCTATGGAAGCATGCAAAAGAGCTTCCAGGGAAAACGTTTATGGCAGCTTGGCTATTTGTTACGGCAGTCAGATTAATGGGATGCCGTCCTTTCCATTCATGATCGACTTAGACAAATCCTTGCTTGTTCATGTATTTGATACGCATAACCTATCAATTATTTTAAACGAGCTAGACACGATTTTTGATTTCACCAGCTATTTGACGGCAAAAGGCCGAGCAATAAGCAGATGTGATTGTCTAACTTATTGTGGCGAAGAAGACTTGCTCGCAAATTACTTCGTGAATTTTGATACAGAATCAAATCGCCATTTCATTGGCGCAAACGAAAATGAAAAATATAACTTTATTGCAATTGGCGAAGGTGAATGGAAAAATTTTGTTACGTCTGACGTTTACCGCCGAAAGAAAGAAGCGGACAAAATTTCTTACCTGTGGGATAGCATTATTCAAAAAACTGCTGCCAACGCGTTGGCCGGTAAACTACTCGGCACCTCAAATCCGTTTCTCGGACAGTCCGCTATTCACGAGATGGCTAAAGAGCCACGCTTCTCAAGGCGAGCTTTGGCAGAACATATGATAGCAGCAATAAAAAGTTTTCCGATTTCTGACGCCCCTTTCATGCGATACCTTTCCTTCATGCCTTCGTTTTTTGAAGATGTCGGTTACGTCTTTCTCCAAGTTAAAGCCGAAAACATGACGGACCGTCCCAGCGATTATCGCGCCAAAAGACAGGCGCTTCTGGAGATTGCGTGCGGGGCCGCAAAAAACAAATTTGGACACTTAAACAAGGTCGTAGGAATAGCAATCGAGCCGCCCAAGATCAGCCGCACGGTCAGTGAAGACTTCATTCTATTGAACTGCGCAGATTGGCCGCCCCACCTGCGAAAACACTATGAGGATGCGAATAAAGGCTTTAACTTCTTCGCTACATCTCAGTTAGAAATGAGACTGAAGCATGTGTCGGAGTTTCCCGCACCGCAGTGATGGATAGTCCGTACATCATTTATCACTCGTAAGCCACCTTCGGAAACCACTCCCCGCCTCGCCCCTCGGGCGTCATGTCGAGCAGATTCCATAACGGATCGGCCATGTCGCCGGCGCGGTGGTGCTGGCCCGGTGCGGGCGGCGCGAAGGAAAGTTCGGAGCCCCAGAAGTGGCGGATGGTGCCGTTCTGTTTTTTGAACACGTTGAAGATCGTCTCGTCCCAGTTCTCGCCATCCGGCACCTGGTGCTGCTGGCGCATTCCTTCCGAAAACTTTGACGTGTCGCCGAAGTAGTCGGCGTCGTAGCTGTTGCCCGCCGTCGAGATCAGCGACATGTGCTCCCAGCCGCGTTCGTGCGCCCAGGCCGCAAGCCGCGCGATCGGCGACTTGGCAACGACGTGAAACGCCGCGCGCTCGCCAAGATGCCGCGCGGCGCCGTCGATGCCGTCGAGCAGATGCGTGCAGCCGGGGCACGGGCTTTCGCGCTCCGGCCCGTACATGAAGCTGTAGAGGATCAGCGTGTCGTGCGGCCCGAACAGTTTTGACATCTTCACCTGCTCTGGCATCTGCGTTGTGCCGATGCGCTCGAACACGTAATCCTGCGGCACCTCGCCGCCCGGCGGCAGCGCGCGGCGCTTCGCCGCCACGGCCTCGATCTGCGCGCGCAACGCGATCTCCTCGTCGAGCAGCGCGTTGCGCGCCGCGCGATATGCCTTGCTCTCGTTGGGATAGCTGAGATGCTCCATGCGCTGCCTCGCGGTGGTGGGACGCTGCTCGAGCGGATCGGAATGAACGCGCGCAGGATGACGAAGTTCCGAACCGCGACGGCGCGTCGCTGCCGCACGCTGCACGATGCCATGTACGGCTCCGCGTCTGTTTAGCTCGTCATGGCCGGATTTATTCCGGCCATCCACGGTTTAACGGTGCTTCAGCAGGAAGGACGTGGATGGCCGGGACAAGCCCGGCCATGACGGAAAAACATACGCCTATTCATTGGCGATAAAAAAGCCCGGCATTGCTGCCGGGCTTCGATTCCGTAATCCGCTCCCGCGTTCCTCACATGGTGTCAGTACATCCGTGACACACGTGCCAGCGTCGCGAGAGCGAATAAGCCATCCCGGTACATCCGCGGTGACGGCTTGGATTTGGTGCGGCTTACGCCAGCGAGAGGTTCTCGGCGCTGACCTTGCCGCGCATCTTGTCGGTCTTCAGTTCGAAGTTGACCTTCTGGCCTTCGGCGAGGCCGGTGAGGCCCGCGCGCTCAACGGCGCTGATGTGCACGAACACGTCGTTGCCGCCGTCGTTCGGCTGAATGAAGCCAAAACCTTTTTGGCCGTTGAACCACTTCACAGTACCTGTCGTCATCGGTTTGTTCCTTAGAGTTCCAAAGGCGCACGCATGCGCCACCGCGCGCCATTGCGCGGTACATCCAATCTCAGCGATGTGTTTGGAAAGGAGCCTGGCGGCGCTTTAACAAAACCAATGCCAGCAATCGAATATCGTCCATATAGCAACTGAGGCCTGAAATAGCAACCTGCGGGGCCGGGACTGGCAATTCGGCAGATGATACCTATATTCAACACATGACAAAGCCACCGCCGAGCGCGTCGCAACTGGCGCGAACCGAACGGATGCGTGTCGCCGCCATCGAAGGCGCCAAGGCACGTGCCGATATCGAAGCTCACGACGTCGCCGTCCGCAAGAACATGGCGCGGCTGCGCGAGTTGCGTCTGGCCAAGGAAGCCGCCGAGGCTGCACAACCGCAGCCGGTGAAAGCCAAGGCGGGCAGTAAAGCCAGGAAGGCCGCCGCGCGACCAGCGGCGACGTTGTCCGATTATCTCAAGGCAGAGAAAAGCAGCGGCAGGATGACCTGACGCTGCGTTTCGTTTCTGCGTCGCGCGCTGCCGCGCGACGATCGCGGCCGCCGATCACTGCAGCGCAAGCGCTCCGCTGAACGCGCCGTCGCTGCCGTTGGCGCGAACGACGTTGTTGCCGAGCGTCAGCACATGCCCCCCGCTCAATGTTCCGATGCCGACGCCGTTCCCGGCCACGCGCGAGTTGTCGAGACGCACGGTGACGTTCGGGCCGATCGCGCGCACGCCGCGGGTGTTGTTCACCGCCTTGGTATTGGTCACCAGCACGCCGATCGGCGCGTGGCCTGCGGTCGTGGTGGCGACGATGCCGTCCTGCGTGTTGCTCGCGAAGACGCTGTCGGTGATGGTCGCATTGATGCCGCCGGTGCTGTTGCTGCCGTCGAAGGCGACGCCGAACGCGTTCGACGCCACCGTCACCCGCTCCAGCGTCACCTGCGCGCTGCCGCCCGGCTGCGGCGCAACCACGATGCCGCCGCCTTGCGCGCCGTTGCCGGTCGAACTGATGATGCTGTCGCGCACGATCAGCTTGCCAGCACCGTTGGGCGTGAAGGAAATTCCCACCGGCCCGTTCCTCAGGTGAAGCTTTTCGAGGATCAGCGTGCCCGACCCGGTGAAGCTGATCCGCGTGCCGCCGGCCGCGCCTTGCGCGGTCTCGATCATCAATCCGCGCACCGTGACGGTATCCGTCGCGCCGATGGCGACACTGAAACTGTTGGTCGTCGAATTGGTGCCTTCGCAATCGATCATGATCGATTTGGTGATCGATGGCGTCCACAGGCCGGTGGGACCGACACAGGTCAGCGTGCCGCCGGGCAAGGTATTGCTCATCGTGAAGACGAGATTGGCGCAGGGCAGTTTCGGATTGTAGCACGGGCTGTTTCCATCCGTGCCGGTCTGGGCGATGTAGGTGTGGCCGACCGGATCCGCGTAAGAGGTTCCCGGGGTCAGCAGGCAAAACAACAGGGCAACGAAACCGAGCGACAGAAATAGATTGCGCATCGCAGTTCTCTCCTGACATCAAATGGAAGCGAGGCTAGAAGCGCGTGGGCTGCGCCGCTACCGGCATATGCCGGGACCGCGGCAAATCGTCCCCGGCAGTGTGGCGGCACCGCCGCAAACGAAAAAGCCCCGGATCGCTCCGGGGCTTTTTTGTTTCTTTGGCTCGTCATGGCCGGGTTTATCCCGGCCATCCACGTCTTTCGACCATCACAAACAAGACGTGGATCACCGAGACAAGCCCGGTGATGACGCTTTGTGTTCAGTAGCGGTAGTGGTCGCTCTTGAACGGGCCCTGCTGCGACACGCCGATGTAGTCGGCCTGGTCCTTGCGCAGCTCGGTGAGCTTGACGCCGATCTTGGCGAGATGCAGCCGCGCCACCTTCTCGTCCAGCGACTTCGGCAGTACGTAGACTTCCTTCTTGTACTTGCCGTCCTTGTTGTTGGCGAACAGCTCGATCTGCGCCAGCGTCTGGTTGGTGAACGACGCCGACATCACGAACGATGGATGCCCCATCGCGTTGCCGAGATTCACCAGCCGGCCTTCCGACAGCATGATGATGCGGTGGCCGTCGGGGAACGCAATCTCGTCGACCTGCGGCTTGATGTTGGTCCACTTCAGGTTCTTCAGCGACGCGATCTGGATCTCGTTGTCGAAGTGGCCGATGTTGCAGACGATGGCGCGATCCTTCATCGCGCGCATGTGCTCGATGGTGATGATGTCCTTGTTGCCGGTCGCGGTGACAAAGATGTCGGCCTGCGGCGCGGCGTCTTCCATCGTCACGACCTGATAGCCTTCCATCGCCGCCTGCAGCGCGCAGATCGGATCGATTTCCGAGACCATCACGCGGCAGCCGGCCTGGCGCAGCGACGCCGCCGAACCCTTGCCGACGTCGCCGAAGCCCGCGACCATCGCCACCTTGCCCGACATCATCACGTCGGTGCCGCGGCGGATGCCGTCGACCAGCGATTCACGGCAGCCGTAGAGATTGTCGAACTTCGACTTGGTGACCGAGTCGTTGACGTTGATGGCGGGCCACAGCAGCGTGCCGGCCTTCTGCATGTCGTAGAGACGATGCACGCCCGTGGTGGTTTCTTCCGAGACACCCTTGATGCTGTCGGCAATCCCCTTGAAATAGCCCTTCGGCTTTTCCTTCAACTGCTTCTTGAGCAGCGCGAAGAACACTTCCTCTTCTTCCGAACCCGGCTTGTCGAGGAACGCCGCGTCGCCGTTCTCGGCGCGCAGGCCGAGGTGGACATACATGGTGGCGTCGCCGCCGTCATCGAGAATCATGTTGGGGTGGCCACCGCCGTGCCAGTCGAACAGCTTTGCGGTGTAGTCCCAATAGTCCTTCAGGCTCTCGCCCTTCACCGCGAACACCGGAATGCCGGCGGCAGCGATCGCCGCGGCCGCGTGGTCCTGCGTCGAATAGATGTTGCACGATACCCAGCGGATGTCGGCGCCGAGCGCGGCCAGCGTCTCGATCAGGACGCCGGTCTGGATCGTCATGTGCAGCGAGCCCGCGATGCGCGCGCCCTTCAGCGGCTGCTTCGGGCCGTATTCCTCGCGCGTCGCCATCAGGCCCGGCATTTCGGTCTCGGCCAGCGAGAGCTCCTTGCGGCCGAAATCGGCGAGCCCGATATCGGCGACGATGTAATCGGTCGCTGCGGATTTTTTCGCGGTGGCAGTCGTCATTGTATTGAATCCTTTGATCGGAGTGGCGTTCGAAGCGTCAATGTTTGTGCCCTCTCCCCTCGTGGGAGAGGGCTTCATGGCGCTTCAACAAATCCAGCTGGGTGAGGGGCATTCTTCACGTCGTGGCGCCCCCTCACCCGCCCTCGCTTTGCTCGGGCACCCTCTCCCACTAGGGGAGAGGGAAGAACAATCACACCGCCTTCTTCAGCGTTTCGGCGAGGTCGGTCTTCTCCCACGAGAAGCCGCCGTCGGCGTCCGGCGCGCGGCCGAAGTGGCCGTAGGCGGAGGTGCGCGCGTAGATCGGCTTGTTGAGGTCGAGGTGCTTGCGGATGCCGCGCGGAGTCAGGTCCATCGATTCCGCGACCGCCTTCTCCAGCTTGTCCTCGGAGACTTTTCCAGTGCCGTGGGTGTCGATGTAGATCGACAGCGGCCGCGCCACGCCGATGGCGTAGGAGAGTTGCAGCGTCGCCTTGTCGGCGAGACCGGCCGCGACGATGTTCTTGGCGAGGTAGCGCGCAGCATAAGCTGCCGAGCGATCGACCTTGGTCGGATCCTTGCCGGAGAACGCGCCGCCACCGTGCGGAGCGGCACCGCCGTAAGTATCGACGATGATCTTGCGGCCGGTGAGGCCGGAGTCGCCATCCGGACCGCCGATGTAGAACTTCCCGGTCGGATTGATGTGCCAGATGGTCTTGTCGGTGATCCAGCCTTCCGGCAGCGCCTTGCGGACGTAAGGCTCGACGCGCTCGCGCACCTGGTTGGACGACATGTCCTCGACGAGATGCTGGTGCGACACCACGATCTCGCGCACGCCGACCGGCTTGCCGTTCTCGTATTGCACCGTGACCTGGCTCTTGGAATCCGGACCGAGCACCTTCTCGACGCCCGCGTGACGGGCTTCCGAGATCAGCCGCAGAATCTTGTGCGCGTAGTGCAGCGGGGCCGGCATCAATTCCGGCGTCTCGTTGGTGGCGTAACCGAACATGATGCCCTGGTCGCCGGCGCCCTCTTCCTTGTTGGTGCCGGGCTGCAACGCATCGACGCCCTGCGCGATGTCGGCGGACTGTTCGTGCAACAGGATTTCGATGTCGCAGTTCTTCCAGTGGAAGCCGTCCTGCTCGTAACCGATATCCTTGATCGCGTTACGGATGACCTGATCGAGTTGCTCCGCCGGAAGCTTGGGCCCGCGCGTCTCGCCTGCGATCACCACCTTGTTGGTGGTGGCGAGCGTTTCGCACGCGGCGCGGATCGCCCACGGATCGATGCCCGCCTTCGGGCCTTCGCGGAAAAACAGATCGACGATCTCGTCGGAAATTCGGTCGCAGACCTTGTCCGGATGACCTTCGGAAACCGATTCACTGGTGAACAGATAAGACGCGCGCATCAAACCAACCTCTTGTCATCCGCCATTCCCGGCGGCTCTTTGCTAAGTTTTCCTGAAGTGTCAGTCGCGACGCCGCGAGATGACGTAGGACTCATCGTAGAACCAAAGGCCGTTGTGCTTGCGCAAGACGTCTCTGGTAGCGTCGAGATAACGGCCGCTCTGGGTGATTTCCGTCAAGCGGTCATCCTCGACCTGCGCGACGTAGACCGCCGCATTCCAGGCTGCAAATGCCGTCGAGGTTCCGATAGGTCCGGTGACCTCCTGCGGCAGCGCTTCCATATCATAACGGAAGATCGAACGGCTATCAGAATAGGCATTGAAGTTGAGGTCCCTTGCCGCCGATCCCAGTTCATATTTAACCGCCCGCAACAGTTCGTGACGGTTGACCGAGAAAGGATTTTCTCCCGGCCACACGGCCTGGATGATTTCCATTCCCGGATCGTTGCCGTGCGAATGAATTCCTATCAGCCGGCCGCCCGGCCGCAGCGCGCGCGCCAGCGGCGCGATGATGCGCTTGGCGCGAAACGCTTCCGAGGATTTCGCACGATAAGGTTGTGACGCGATGACGAGATCAAAATTGGCTTCGGCGCGGCCCGCGCGCGGAATCACCGCATCGAGCAGGAATTGCTGATCCTCGCGATAGAACACCAGCGCCACCGGCCGCTCGTAGATCGGCATCCCGGAACGCTCGCTGACGCTAGCGCGCCAGTTCTCTTGCAGGAACGGCTGCAGTTCGGCGATCTGCGCTTCGAACTCGCCGGCCGAATTGCCGCGCAGCGCCACCTCGCGCCACACCATGCCGGCGGCCGCCGCGGCTGCGCGCGGCGCCAGCCACGGCGCTTCGGCGTAATGCATGTTGGTGACGACGAACACGGTCGCGGGATGTTCGAACAGCCGATCCGGCAGCTTGTCGAGCGTGAGCTTGACGTCTTCCAGACTGAGCTCCTTGCCGGCGACATAGAACGGCATATGCGGGAAGCGCCCGTGCATCGCGCGCAGCACACGCGCCAGCACCGTTCCGTCGCCCATGCCGGCATCGAACAGCCGCAGCGCCGGCGGGCGCGGATGGATGCTGCCTAGCTCCAGCGCGACGCGATCGGCGATCACACGCTTCTCGCTGCAGGTGTGGACGAACAGCAGATACTTCTGACGGTTCTCGAAGAAACGGAAATTGGCGCGCGGGTCGCGGCGCTCGATCGGTGCATCCAGTTCGCGCGGCGGCACCACGCCGCCCGGCGTATTGGTGGCGATGTAGAGCTGGATGCGATCCAGCGTGTCGATGGTGATGCGCTTGCCCTCGCGCAGCCGCGCCACCAGCTTGCCGTCGTTGACCGCCCGGCGACCGAAGGTCGATTCCGCCATCTCCGCCTGACGGCAGAAGTCGGTGATCTGGCCGAGCAACTGGTCGTGTTTCATGGAGGAGCGGTGGGCCGGAGGTGAGTGGGCAGAATTTGTGGGCAGAAAATTTTCGATAGCGAGCTTCTACCACCAACTTCCCACAATGAAAATGACCAAACCCGCGCATCTCCCCTGCTCTGCAACCCGATCCACAATATGTTGCCAAGGCAACTAATTCGTGCGATGGTCAAATCAACAGGGCGCGCCCTTCATGACGGACGCGCGCCAAAAACATCCACGAGGAAACGATGCCCGATCGCCGCAAGCGGCGGACGCGCCATGCCGCGTCAGTGCAGGACAAAGGACGGCATTCCGCGACGTCAGTCGTTCGACAAATCCGGCTTGCCTTCGAGATTGCTGTGAACGCGCCGAAGCAGGTCGATCAGCACTTCCTGCTCATCCTCGCTCAGGCATGCCATCAGCCGACGTTCGCGCTCCAGCGCGACGACGATGATCTCGTCGTGAACGGCAAGCCCGTGCGGCGTCAGCGTGATCGAATGGGTGCGCCGGTCCTTCGCATCCGGCCCGATGTCGATCAGGCCCCGCTCCTGCATGGCGCTCAGCGTTCGGCTCACCGGCCCCTTGTCGAAGCCGATGACGAAGCAGATGCGCGAGGCGGAGATGCCGGGCTCCAGCGCCAACAGCGACATGATGCGCCATTCGGTGACGTTCACGCCGAAGCGGCCCTGATAGACCGTGCTGGCGTTGCGCGACATCTTGTTGGCGATGAACGTAATGAAGGCGGGAACGTAACGGTCGAGATCGAGTCGTTGTCCGTCCGAGGTCGGCCCGTTCGATCGAGAACTGTCTTCCGGTCGTTTGCTCATGGGCGCGAACGCGATCTCCGCAATACTCGCATCGGTTCGCGCGGCGGCGCGCCCGACATGCGCGGAGTTAGTGATACTTTGCCGAGGTTGGCAAGAACAGTGTTCGGGAGGCGATCATGGCGACGATAGATTCAATCCAGGGTGCAACCGGCAGCGGCACCAACGCGATTCCGCATCTCGACGTCGATCCGTTCGCACTCGAGTTTTTCGACGATCCGTTTCCGACCCATGCGCGACTGCGCGACGCGGCACCCGTGGTGTATCTCGACAAGTGGAACGTGTTCGGCGTCGCGCGTTATGCCGAAGTCCACGCGGTGCTCCATGATCCCGCGACGTTCTGTTCGAGCCGCGGCGTGGGCCTCAGCGACTTCGCCAAGGAAACGCCGTGGCGGCCGCCGAGCCTGATCCTCGAGGCCGATCCGCCGGCGCATACCCGCACGCGCGCGGTGCTGAGCCGCGTGCTGTCGCCTGCGGTGATGAAGCAGATCCGCGATCATTTTGCCGCGAATGCCGAAGCCAAGATCGACGAACTGCTGGAACGGCGCAGCTTCGATGCGATCAGCGATCTCGCGGAATCCTATCCGCTGTCGGTGTTTCCCGATGCGATGGGATTGAAGAAGGAAGGCCGCGAACACCTGCTGCCCTATGCGGGCCTCGTGTTCAACGCATTCGGCCCGCCGAACGCGCTGCGCCAGGAAGCGATCGAACGCTCGGCGCCGCATCAGGCCTATGTCCAGGAGCAGTGCCAGCGCGACAATCTCGCGCCCGGCGGCTTCGGCGCCTGCATCCACGCCCAAGTCGATACGGGTGCGATCACCGCGCCCGAAGCGCCGCTGCTGGTGCGCTCGCTGCTCAGCGCCGGGATCGATACAACCGTCAACGGGATCGGTGCGGCGATCTATTGCCTCGCCCGTTTTCCCGATCAACTGGCGCGCCTGCGGCAGGACCCGGCGCTGGCGCGCAACGCGTTCGAGGAAGCCGTGCGCTTCGAAAGCCCGGTGCAGACCTTCTTCCGCACCACGACGCGCGACGTCGAGATCGGCGGTTCGCGGATCGGGGAAGGCGAGAAGGTGCTGATGTTCCTGGCATCCGCCAATCGCGATCCGCGACGCTGGGACAATCCGGACCAGTACGACATCACCCGGCGCACCAGCGGGCACGTCGGCTTCGGCTCCGGCATCCACATGTGCGTCGGCCAACTGGTCGCGCGGCTGGAAGGCGAAGTGCTGCTGACCGCGCTGGCGCGCAAGGTCGGCGGCATCGAAATCACCGGCCCGGTGAAGCGCCGCTACAACAACACGCTGCGCGGCCTCGAAAGCCTCCCCGTCACCTTCACTCCTGCCTGAGACGAGACATGCCGACCATCACTTTCATTCAACCGAACAACCAATCCCGCATTATCGAAGCCAGGGACGGCGAGAGCGCGATGCAGGTCGCCACCAGCAACGGCATCGACGAGATCGTCGCCGAATGCGGCGGCAACGCCATGTGCGCGACCTGCCACGTCTATGTCGACGAACAATGGATCGATCGCCTCGCGCCGATGAGCGGCGATGAAGACGCCCTGCTCGATGGCGCGGCGGCGGAGCGGCTGCCGAACAGCCGCCTCTCCTGCCAGATCACGATGGCGCCGGAACTCGACGGGCTGATCCTGCGGCTGCCCGACCGGCAGATCTGAGACGATATTCACGTTCGAAACTACCCGGCTTTCAGAGTCACATCTCTGCAAGCCCAATCAAAACATCGACGACACAATTCCAACGGAGGAAACAGAATGAACGGGTTGACCAGAAGCCTTCTCGCGCTCGCGATCGGCTGCACCGCATTGACGCCGGCCTATGCCGAGATTTCCGACAGCGTCGTCCGCGTCGGCGTGCTGAACGATATTTCCGGCATCTTCCAGGATACCAACGGCATGGGGTCGGTCGAGGCCGCGCGGATGGCGGCGGAGGATTTCAACGGCGGCGGCAAGAACATCAAGGTCGAGATCGTCTACGCCGATCACCAGAACAAGTCCGACGTCGGCTCGGCGATCGTGCGCAAGTGGCTCGAGGTCGACAAGGTGGATGCGGTGGTGGACGTGCCGAATTCGTCGGTCGGCCTCACCATCAACTCGCTGTTGCGCGACACCAACATGACGTTCCTCGCCTCATCGACGGCGAGTTCGGACCTCACCGGCAAGGCCTGCTCGCCCAACACCATCCAGTGGGTCAACGATGCATGGGCCACCGGCAACACCACCGCCGCGGCGATGATGCAGCGGGGCGGCAAGGACTGGTATTTCATCACGGTGAACTATGCACTCGGCCAGGGCATCGAGGCCGAAGCCACCAACTACATCGAGAAGCACGGCGGCAAGGTGCTCGGCTCGGCCAAGCATCCGCTCGGCACCTCCGACTTCGCCTCGTTCCTGCTGCAGGCGCAGGGCTCCAAGGCCAAGGTGATCGGGCTCGCCAATGCCGGCGGCGACACCATCAACGCGGTGAAGCAGGCCAACGAATTCGGCATCAAGGAAGGCGGCCAGTCGCTGGTGGCGTTCCTGCTGTTCATCAACGACATCCACGGCATGGGCCTGAAGGCCGCGCAGGGGCTGCAACTCACCGAAGCGTTCTATTGGGACATGAACGACGACACCCGCGCCTTCGCCAAGCGCTTCGCGGCGCGACCCGGCATGAACGGCAAGATGCCGAGTGGCAACCAGGCGGGCGTCTATGCGTCGACCCTGGCCTATCTCAATGCCGTCGCGGCGACCGGCAGCGACGACGCCAAGGTGGTGGTGCCGCAAATGAAGACCTTCAAGGGCAAGGACAAGCTGTTCGGCGACACCGCCATCCGGCAGGACGGCCGGGTGATCCACCCGATATACCTGTTCGAGGTCAAGAAGCCGGAAGAGTCGAAGTATCCCTATGACTACTACAAGCTGATCTCGACCATTCCCGCCGAACAAGCCTTCCGGCCGATGGCCGACGGCGGATGCTCGCTGGTGAAGTGATCCGGCGTGCAGGCGGCCGATGACCCGGCCGCTCCGTCAGATTTTCGGAAAATTTTTGCGGGCGACGTCACATCCTGCCCGGCTGCCTCGTCTTAGAGTCGAACGGGCACGGCACGTCTCCAATGGAGGCCTGCCGTGCCTATCGTCGCCACGACTTCAGACAGGACAGAGGGCAGCCATGAAAATCGTCGTCATCGGAGGTTCCGGCCTCATCGGCTCGAAAACCGTTAATCAGTTGCGCCAGCACGGCCACGACGTCGTTGCAGCGTCGCCATCCACCGGCGTCAATACCGTGACGGGCGAAGGACTGGCGGAGGCTTTCGCCGGGGCGGATGTTGTGATCGATGTCGTCAACTCGCCGTCGTTTGAAAGCACGGTCGCCCACACCTTCTTCGAAGCGGCAGGCCGCAACATCTTCGCGGCGGAAAAAGCCGCCGGCGTGAAGCATCACGTTGCGCTCTCGGTGGTCGGCACCGAACGCCTGCTCGAATTCGGATATTTCGGCGCGAAGCTGCTGCAGGAACGCCTCATCAGGGAATCGGGACAACCCTACACCCTCGTGCGCGCCACACAGTTCTTCGAATTCGTCGGCGGCATCGCGCAGGAGGCGACGCAGGGACAGACCGTCCGCGTTTCGCCCGCGCGGATCCAGCCGATGGCGGCCGAGGACGTCGCTAGATTTGTCGCGGGCGCGGCGTTGGGCGAACCCACCAACGGCATGTTCGAGATCGCGGGGCCGGATTCCTTCCAGCTCGATCATCTGGTGCGCAAATATCTCACCGCGAAAGGCGACACGAAGGAGGTCGTCACCGATCCCGACGCGCGCTACTTCGGGATCAGGCTCGACGACCGCTCGCTGACGCCGGACAGCGGCGCGCGGATCGGCGCGATCACGTTCGATCGGTGGCTCGCCGATCAAGCGGCGGCAGCAGCCGCGTAACCGCAAGCGCCCTCGCCGGCCTCGTATCGTCCTACAGCAAGCAACACCGACATGCTAATCTGACAGCCGTCCAGATGGAGATTTCTTATGACCCAGAGACTGCAAGCCCCGTTCAAACTGGCGCCCGAGGCCTACAAGGCAATGGCGGCGCTTGAAGCCGCCATCAAGGCCAGCGGGCTCGAACAAAGCCTGATCGAGCTGGTGAAGATGCGTGCCTCGCAGATCAACGGCTGCGCCTACTGCATTCACATGCATGCGAGCGACGCGCGCAAGGGCGGTGAAACCGAAATGCGGCTCTACATGCTGAACGCGTGGCGCGAGTCCACCTTCTACACGCCTCGCGAGCGCGCGGCCCTTGGCTGGACCGAAAGCCTGACGCTGATCGCTGCGACCGGCGCGCCGGACAAGGATTACGAACCGGTGAAGGCCGAGTTCAGCGACGCCGAACAGGTCAACCTCACCATGCTGATCGGCGCGATCAATGCATGGAATCGGCTGGCGATCGGCTTCCGCCTCGCCCATCCGAAGGAAGGCGGGCGTGCCGCTGCGTGAGGCCGGATCATTCGCCGAAGGCCGCGAAATCCATCTCGCGTAATTGCGCCTGATCCGCCACCACGTCGATGCCGGCGATGCGACCGTTTGCGAATGTCAGCTTCAGTGCCAGTGCCAGCCGTCCGCGCGGCGCCACCACGATGCCGACGGCGCCATCCACCAGCGCCGGACGCGCCTCCTGCGCCTTGCCGAGATAGAACCGCGCCACACGCTCGGCCCCGTGCACTTCGGCCTGCGCGCCGAGTTTTCGCGCGGCCGCATCGGACCGCACCACCACCTCGGGATCGAGCGCAGCCAATAATCCCTGCATGTCGCCGCCGCGTGCGGCGGTGAGGAAGGCATCGACGATCCGCCGCTGAGCCTCGCGATCGCGATCCGGTTCGGCGGCCTTGCCCTGCACGCGCCGCCGCGCGCGACTGGCGAGTTGTCGCGCCGCCGTCGGCGAGCGGCCGACGATCGGCGCGATCTCGTCGAACGGCAGGTCGAACATGTCGTGCAGCACGAAAGCGATGCGTTCCGCGGGCGCCAGCGTCTGCAGCACCACCAGCAGCGCCAGGCCGACCGAATCCGCAAGCTGCGATTCCTGTTCGAGCACGGCCTCGATATTGTCGTTCGCGACCGGCTCGAACCCACCGGACTCCAGCGCATCCTCGCGCCGCGCCTTGCGTGCACGCAGCATATCGAGACAGATGCGGCCCACCACCGTGGTCAGCCAGCCGCCGAGATTGTCGACGCCCGCAGCATCGGTACGGTTGAGCCGCAGCCACGCTTCCTGCACCGCATCCTCGGCTTCGCTGAGCGAGCCGAGCATCCGGTAGGCCACTCCGCGCAACCGGCCACGGTTGGCCTCGAATTGCTGCGCCAGAAAATTTTTCTCGTCCATCGGTCACAAATCCTGATCGCGTTCCGTCACCCCTATGACGAAGGCGAGGCCGTCGGTGTGACACCCCAGCGCCGCGCATGGAGCGTCAATAGCGGATCCGGGACAGGCCCGGGCGCCAGATCACATATGTTGAAGGAAATCGACGATGCAATCACGCATGAAACATCCCGTTTTTGTCCTGCCGGAAGCAATGCAGGCGATGCAGGCGCTCAGCAAGGCCGCCGAGAAAGACGGACTGCCGCTGGTGACCCGCAAGCTGGTGGAACTGCGCGCCAGCCAGATCAACGGCTGCAGCGTCTGTGTCGACATGCACGCGCGCGAATTGCAAAAGGCGGGCGAGCCCGACAAGCGTATCTTCGCGGTCTCTGCGTGGCGCGAGGTGCCCTACTTCACCGAAGCCGAACGCGCCGCGCTGGCCCTGACGGAAGCGGCAACGCGGATCGCCGACCGCGCCGATCCGGTGCCCGACGACATCTGGGAAGATGCCCGCCGCCATTATGACGACGAAGCGCTGTCGGCGCTGATCCTCGACATCGCCACCATCAACGTCTGGAACCGGCTCAACGTCGTGGTCAAGCAGGTCGTCGGTGCAGCGTGGGACTGATGGAGAGGCAATGCGGGGCGAACCGCGTCGTACTCTTTTCGTCATGGCCGGGCTCGTCCCGGCCATCCACGGTTTTGCTGCTGCAGGCGACCAAGACGTGGATGCCCGGGACAAGCCCGGCCATGACACCTTAACTGGAGCAATGACTAGCCCCACATTTCCTTCGCGACGTTCACCGCGAGCGTGAGCTTGGCCCATTGCTCGTCCTCGGAGAGTACGTTGCCCTCTTCGGTCGAGGCGAAGCCGCATTGCGGCGAGACCGCAAGCTGCTCGAGCGGCGCGAATTTGGCGGCTTCCTGTAAGCGGCGCTCGATGTCGTCCTTCTTTTCCAGCTCGCCGAATTTCGAGGTGATGACGCCGACCACCACGACCTTGTTGCCCTTGGGCAGGAAGCGCAGCGGCTCGAAGCCGCCGGCGCGATCGGAATCATACTCCAGGAAATAGCCGTCGTAGTTGATCTTGCCAAGCAGCGTTTCCGCCACCGGCTCATAGCCGCCGGACGAAATCCAGGTCGAGCGGAAATTGCCGCGGCAGACATGCGTAGTGATGACCATGTCGGCGGGACGCTCGGCGATCGCATAGTTGATGACGCGCGCGTAGATCTCCTGCAGGCCGTCGGGATTGTCGCCGCGATCGCGCGACTTCTGCAGTTCTTCCTGCGAGCAGAGATAGGCCCACACGGTGTCGTCGAACTGCAGATAGCGGCAGCCGGCGTCGTAGAAGGCCTTCACCGCCTTGCGGTAGGTCTTGCCGAGGTCCTCGAAGAACGGTTCGAGATCGGGATAGACGTCCTTCGAGATCAGGTTGCGGCCGCCGCGGAAGTGCAGCACGGCCGGCGACGGAATCGTCATCTTGGCGACGACGCCGGCGGCATCGGCATGCTTCTTCAGGAAGCGGAAGTGATCCAGCATCGGATGATCGTCGGGAAAATCGACCTTGCCGATCACGCGCACCGCGTCATGGCGGGTCTGCACGCCGGCGAACTGGATGCCGAGATCGGGATGAAATAATTCGCAGCCGGTCAGCTTGGCGAGGAAATCGAAATGCCACCACGAGCGGCGGAATTCACCGTCGGTCGCGAGCTTGAGACCGATCGAGGCCTGCTTGTGGACGACCTTCTCGATCTCCTTGTCCTCCACGCGGCGAAGTTCGTCCGCCGTGATCTCGCCCTTCTCCAGCTTGGCGCGGGCCTCCTTGATGCTCGGCGGGCGCAGCAGGCTGCCGACCTCGTCGGCGCGGAACGGCGGTTTTGTTCTTTGCATTGTCTTCCTCCTGCGAGATCGTGAGTTCGTGGTGCTGCTCCCTGCCGCGCCTACCGGAGCGACAGCGGGAATGGCTCCATGATAGATAACATGTTATCCTTTTCCGGCAACGCCCAGAAAGCGTTCCAGCGGCGCTGGATCGGCTTTCAGTGCGGCGCTCGCCGCATCATGGACGATGGCGCCGCGCTCTAGTATTACCACCCGGTCGGCAAGACCGAGTATCTTTTGCGCGTTCTGCTCGACGATGATGGAGCAGATGCCGCCGGCCTGGGTGATCTTGCGCAGCGCCGCCAGCAACTCCTCGACGATGATCGGCGCGAGACCCTCGGTCGGCTCGTCCAGCAGCAGCACCTTCGGATTGAGCGTGAGCGCGCGCCCAATCGCCAGCATCTGCTGCTCGCCGCCCGACAACTGATTGCCGAAATTGCTGCGGCGTTCCTTCAGCCGCGGAAACATCGCGTAGACTTTCTCGATGTTCCACGGCCCTGGCTGCGCCACCGCGGTCATGTTCTCCTCGACGGTGAGCGAGCGGAAAATGTTGCGCTCCTGCGGCACCCAGCCGATGCCGGCACGCGCGCGCTGGTCGGAGCGCAGCGCGGTGATGTCTCGGCCTCCGAGCTTGATGGTGCCTCCGAAGCGGCGCGTGGCGCCGACGATGGAATTGATCAGCGTGGTCTTGCCGGTGCCGTTGCGGCCGAGCAGCGCCAGCGCCTCGCCGTCCGCAAGCCGCAGCGACATGTCCGGCAGCACGACGGCTTCGCCGTAACCGGCACGCAGGCCTTCGATGGCGAGCAGGTCAGGCATCGGCGCCCTCACCGAGATAGACCGCCTTGACGCGCGGATCGTGCGCCACCTCATCCGGCGCGCCCTCCACCAGCATCGCACCGTTCACCAGCACCGAGATGCGATCCGCGAAGGAAAACACCAGATCCATGTCGTGTTCGATCAGGAGCACCGTGACGTCGCGTGGCAGGCTGGCCACCGCGGCCAGAATATCGTGCCGCTCGCTTTCCGGAACGCCGGCGGCGGGCTCGTCCAGCAACAGCACGCGCGGCTTCGAGGCGATCGCGACTGCGATCTCGAGCAGGCGCTGCTTGCCGTAAGGCAGCGTCGCGGTTCGCTCGTTCTTGACGTCGAGCAGATGGAAGCGGGCGAGGTTTTCGGCGATCTCGGCGTTGACATCGGCCCGCGTGCCCATGCGCCGCCACCAGTCGCCGCCATGACCGAGGCGCTCGGACACCGCGAGGCCGACGGTCTCCAGCGGCGTCAGGTCGGCGTAAAGCTGGTTGATCTGGAACGTGCGCGACAGGCCGCGCAGCACGCGGGCATGCACCGAGAGGCTGGTGATGTCGTTGCCTTCGAGCAGGATGGTGCCGCCGTTCGGCTTCAACACGCCGGTGAGCAGATTGATGACCGTGGTCTTGCCGGCGCCGTTCGGTCCGATCAGCGCGTGGCGCGCGCCGGTCGCGATCTTCAGCGAGAGATCGCGGGTGACTTTCAGGCCGCCGAACTGCTTCTCCAGTCCGACCGTTTCCAGCGCGACGCTCATGGCGCGCCTCCATCGGAAACCGCAGGCTTGGCATGCGCCTTGCGGAATAGCTGGAATAGATAGCGCGGCAGCCAGAGTACGCCGCGATACATCCGGTCGCGGCCGATCAGTACGATCAGCACCAGCACGAGGCCGATCCAGAACTGCCAGAATTGCGGCGTCCACGACGAGAACACATCCTGCAGGATGCGGAATACCACCGCGCCGATCAGCCCGCCGTAGAGATATCCGGTGCCGCCGATCACCAGCACCAGCAGCAGATCGGCCGAGCGCTCGAACGAGAACACGTCGAGCGATGCCAGCGCCGTGGTCTGCGTGAACAATGCGCCGGCGATGCCGGCATAGAACGCCGAGATGGTGTAGATCGCGATCAGCCGCCGGTTCACCGGAATGCCGATCGCCGCCGCGCGCAACGGATTGTTGCGGATCGCACGCAACGACAGCCCGAACGGCGAATTGACGATCCGCCGCGCCAGCAGGAACAGAACGAACAGCACCACGAGGCAGTAGATGTAACCGGTCTTGCCGTACAGATCGAACGCGAACAGACCGAGGATCGGATCGATCGAGATGCCCTGCAGGCCGTCGAAGCCGCCGGTGATGTTGGAGAACTTGTTGGCGAGTTCGCGCAGCAGCAGCGCGATGCCGAGCGTCACCATCAACTGGCTCAGTTCCGATCCGCGGATCACCAGAAAACTGGTCACGAAGCCAAGCACCATCGCCGCAAGCCCGGCGACGAGCAATGCCAGCACCGGCTCCTTGATGATTCCGTGCACCGCGAGCAGGCCCGCGCTATAGGCGCCGACGCCGAAGAACGCGGCATGGCCCAGCGAGACGATGCCCGCATAGCCCAGGATCAGGTCCAGCGAGAGCGCGAACAAGCCGAGCCAGGCCATCTCGGTCAGGATCAGATAGCGGTCGGAGAACAGAAAGATGCTGGCGACCGCGAACAGCCAGAACGCGATCTCGGTCCAGCCCCAGCGGGCGCGGGCCAATGCAAGGTCTCCGACGGTGCGCTCGGCGGTCATGTCGCTCACCGCGCGGCCGTGCGGCCGAACAGGCCGTTCGGCTTCCAGATCAGGATCACGATCATCACCGTATAGATGACGAAGGCGCCGAGTTTCGGCACGTAATATTTACCCGCCACGTCGGCGATGCCGAGCAGCAGCGACGCCAGGAAAGGCCCGGTGATGGTCGAGGAGCCGCCGACGGTGACGACGATCAGAAAGTAGATCATGAACTTGAGCGGGAAGTACGGATCGAGCCCGAGCACTTCCGCGCCGAGCGCACCGCCGAGACCTGCCAGACCCGAACCGAACGCAAAGGTCAGCGCAAACACCTGCGGCACGTTGATGCCGAGGCCGCTCGCGGCGCGCGGATCGTCCACCGCCGCACGCAGCCGGCTGCCGAAGCGGGTTTTCGCGAGGATCAACTGCAGTCCGAGCGTGAGCAAGCCGCAGATCACGATGATCATCAACCGGTAGCGACCGACGCCGATACCGAACAGGTTGACCTGCCCCTGCAGCACGTCGGGCAGATGGATGAAGATCTGCGACGACCCCATGATGTAGTCGACCGCCGTCACCGACATGAAGACCAGACCGATGGTGAACAGCACCTGATCGAGCGGGCTGCGATGATAGAGATGCTTGTAGAGCGACTGCTCCATCACGAGGCCGATCAGCGCGCTCGCCACGAACGCGATCGGCAATGCAACGAAGAACGGAACGCCGGAATTATTGACCAGCACGGCGCAGATATAGCCGCCCGCCATGGCGAAGGCGCCATGAGCGAGATTGACGAAATTCATCAGCCCCAGCGTCACCGCAAGCCCGCATGCCAGCACGAACAGCAGCATGCCGTAGGCCACGCCGTCGAACAGGATGGTGAAGAGACTGGTCATATCACTTGGCTATGGCTTTTTATCCCTCCCCTGACGGGGAGGGATAAAGGCTCTCACTTCTTCGCCTTGCCCGGGTCCTTCACGTCCTTGAAGGTTTCGAACTCGACATTCCAGAGCTCGCCATCCTTCTTCTCGACCTTGCGCATATAGATGTTCTGGACGATGTCGCGGGTTTCCGGATCGATCGAGATCGGGCCGCGCGGGCTTTCCCAGCTCATGCCCTTCATCGCCGCGATCAGTGAATCGCCGTCGGCCTTGCCGCCGGTCTTCTTCAGCGCCTCGTAGATCAGGTGCATGCCGTCGTAGCCGAACACGGCCACGAAGCCGGGACGCGCGTTGTAGGCCTTCTTGTAGGCGGCGACGAAATCCTTGTTCATCTGCGAGGGATGCGCCGCCGAATAATTGTGCGCCGTCACCGCACCCAGAACCGCATCGCCCATGCCGTTGAGCAGGTCGTCGTCCATCACGTCACCGGTGCCGATGACCTTGATGCCGCTCTTGTCCAGGCCGCGCTCCGCATACTGCTTCATCAGGTTGCCGCCCTGCCCGGCCGGAACGAAGATGAAGATCGCATCCGGCTTGGCATCCTTCATGCGCTGCAGGAATGGCGCGAAATCGGGATTGGCCAGCGGCGTCTTGACCTCTTCGACGATCTGGCCGCCGCCGGCGGTGAAGTGGTCCTTGAAGAACTTCAGCGCGTCGTTGCCCGGAGCGTAATCGGACGTCAGCGTCGCGACCTTCTTGATGCCGTTCTTGGCGGCCCAGTCGCCCATGATCGCCGCCGACTGCGGCAATGTGAAGCTGGTGCGCACGATATAGGGCGACTTCTCGGTGATGATCGAGGTGCCGGCCACCATCACGACCTCGGGCACCTTGGCCTGCGTCGCCAGCGGCGCCGCGGCGAGCGCGGCGGGCGTTACGCCGAAACCGGCGATGATGTTGACCTTGTCATTGACGATCAGTTCCTGCGCCAGCCGCTTGGTGTTGTCCGGCAGCGCTGCATCGTCCTTGAGGATGACTTCGATCTTCTTGCCGGCAACGGTGTCGCCATGCTGCTGCATGTAGAGCTTGACCGCGTTATCGAGTTGCTTGCCGGTGGACGCCTGGCCGCCGGTCATCGGCACGATCAGGCCGATCTTCACGGTGTCTTGCGCCTGCGCCGCGGTGAACGCCACCGCGCTGGCCAGCGCCGCGCCGATAGCGAGCCGCAGCGCTGTCTTGGTGCGAATGAACATGACTTCCCTCCCTTGAAAGGCCTGTTTTGCCGAACCGCGTCGCCCGGTTCTTGAAAGTTCAGCATAGCTGAAATCGAGCGAACCGCTCTTCGCACTGCGTCATTGCGACACGGTTCGTCTCGGGGCCATTACAACTCATAAAAGCGCAAGGCGATCAACAGGAATTTCCCAGCAAAACAGGGGATTAAACGAATATCCTAGACGCGTCCGAACACTGCGCTTTCTCCGTGGTTGATATATGCGCTAGGTCTGTTGCTGATTGCAGGACGCAGCTGGAGGAACACTAAATTCGAATGCGTTGGGTCTGGAGCATCGTCATCGTCGTCGCGCTGGTTCTGGCGGCTTATATCGGCTCGGCGCTATACGCGCTGTCGCACCTGATTGCCGCCGTGCGGGCCGGCAACGGCGCCGCGATCGCCGCGCAGACCGATGTCCCGCGGCTGAGCCGCTCGCTGAGCGGACAGATCGTCGATGCCTATCTGGAGCGGGTTGGGGCCACGCGGAAGGTCAGCCCGATGGAACGGGTTCTGGTCGCGGGATACGGCGCCACGGTCGCCGACGCGCTGGTGACGAAAATGCTGACCCCGGACGTACTGACGCAGGCCTTGCAGACCGGGCGGCTGCCGGGACTGGATTCGAATGCCCCGGTCACGCAGTTACCCCCGCTGCCGAGCCTGCACGACATCAACATCCTCAGGCTGCTTGGCCGGCTGCACCTGATCAATCCGGTGCAGATCGCGATCCGGACCAGCAAGGCATCCGATCCCGACAACTACGCCGCCGTTGTCCTGCATCGCGAAGGTATCCACTGGAAGCTCGCCGGCATCGACCTGTCACGCACCGCGCGAAGCAACCTCGCGGCAGGCCTGCCGATCAAGTAACGTCAGTCCATGAACACCACGGTCTTGCGGCCGTTGAGGATGACGCGGTCCTCGAGGTGATAGCGCACTGCACGTGCCAGTACGCGCCGCTCGATGTCGCGGCCCTTGCGCACCAGATCCTCAGGCTTGTCGCGATGGCTGATACGCTCGACGTCCTGATCGATGATCGGGCCTTCGTCGAGATCGCTGGTGACGTAATGTGCCGTAGCGCCGATCAGTTTCACGCCGCGCTCATGGGCCTGATGATACGGCCGCGCGCCCTTGAAACCCGGCAGAAACGAGTGGTGGATGTTGATGCAGCGCCCGGAGACCTTGGCGGACATGTCGTCGGACAGGATCTGCATGTAGCGCGCCAGCACCACGAGATCGGTCTCGGTCTTGTTGAACAGTTCCCAGATCGCGGCTTCCTGCTGCGGCTTGGTGTCCTTCGTGATCGGCAGATAGTGAAACGGGATGTCGCCGAAATCGACTCCCGCATAGGTTTCGCGGGGATGATTGGAGACGATCGCGGTCGGGATCATCGCCAGTTCGCCGGTGCGCCAGCGATACAGGATATCGACTAGGCAATGATCCGACTGCGACGCCAGCAGCATCACCCGGCGCAAGGTGGCGCGGTCGCGCATCTGCCACTTCATGGCAAAGCGGTCGGCGATGGCGGCAAAGCCAGTCTGCAGCGCCGGCAGGGTCACGGTCAGGTCGGCCGGGTTGAACACCACCCGCATGAAGAAGTGGCCGGTTTCGAGATCGTCGAACTGCTGGGCGTCGAGGATGTTCTGCCCATTGTGGGCAAGGAAAGTCGACACCGCGGAGACGATTCCGGGGCGATCCGGGCAGGAAAGCGTCAGGACGAACTGGGAATCTGGCATTGGCTGGCTTGATTTCGGTTGGACGAACGGGAACTGGAAAAAGTGGCCTTGCTCTATCATCGCTGACGGCCTTGCGCCAATCCCGTTCGCGGCACCAATATATGCAATATCGGCGATCGATTAGATCGCCTGGAAGTAACCTGAACAAATGGCTGACAGGCTCAACGGCACCCGCATTCTGATTCTGGAGGCGCGCGAGGAAGCGCAGTTCGCCCGCCTGCTCGCCGAGCAAGGCGCCGAGGTCCTGCAATGCCCGATGTTCAGCATCGAGGATGCGCCGGATGCCGCGCCGGTCGAGGCCTGGATCGCACGTTTTTTGCGACAACCATGCGACGATCTGGTGCTGACCACCGGCGAGGGATTGCGCCGCTTGCTGAAGGTTGCCGCGCGCCTTGGCGTAACGGAGGCGTTCGTCGGAGCGCTAGGTAAATCGCGCACCATCGCCCGCGGACCCAAGCCCGGCCGCGCGCTGCGCGAGATGGGGCTGCAATCGGACATCGTCACCGAGAAGCCGACCAGCGAGGGCATCATCGAGACGCTGACGAGCCTCGACCTCGAAGGCCATCGCGTCGGCGTCCAGCTTTATCCGGACAAGGATCATGGCGCGCTGCTCGGTGCGATCGCCGCGTGCGGCGCAACCGCCGATCCGGTGACGCCCTATGTCTACGATGCGCGCGCGGCCGATACCAACATTCTCGCCGCCATCGACGAGATGCAGCACGGCCGTATCGATGCCATCGCCCTCACCGCCTCGGCGCAGGTGCGCCGCCTGTTCGACGTCGCACGCGCGCATCATTGCGAAGACAGGCTGCGCGAAGGACTCGAGCGGACGAAGATCGCCTCGATCGGGCCGGCCGTCTCCGACGAGCTCGCATCGTTCGATCTGCACGCCGACATCTCGCCCGCCAACGAGACGTTCTTCATGAAGCCGCTGATCGCTGCCATCGCAATCGCGTTCGCCAATTCCGCGTCACGCAATGGAGCGGCCACGCGATGATGGAATGTCCCGCCGAAATCCCGCGCGACTTGACGCGTTCGCCCACGCAGACATTATGTCGGCAACGAAAAAACAGGGCGGATGCACATGCCGGGACTGCCGTTGTCGGAATTGCGCGTAGTGGAAATTGGCTCCGGCGATGCGCTCGCATATTGCGGCAAGCTGTTTTCGGATTTCGGCGCGGAGGTCATCAAGGTTGAACCGCCGAGCGGCGATCCGATGCGGCGTATCGCGCCGCTGGTCGATGCAGGCAACGGCAACCATGAGAGCGCCTATGCGGCGTGGCTCAACACCAACAAGCACAGCATCAGCGCCGATCTCGATAATCCGGCCGACATACAAAAAGTCCGCGCACTTCTGAACAGCGCGGATCTCTTGCTGGACGGGCGACCGCCTTCCGTCATCGAAACATCGCTGCTGTCGCACGAGCAGTTGCGCGCCAGCGATCCCGCACTCGCCATCACCGCGATGTCGTGGTTCGGCGAACATGGAGCGTATCGCGACTATGCGGTGACCGACTCGGTGTGTCGCAGCCTCGCCGGACTGGTGAAGCTGGTCGGCGCCGCGGAAGGCCCGCCGGTGCTACCACGCGACGGTCAGATCGCGATCGTCGCCGGACTGACCGCTTTCATTCCATCGCTCGCCGGTCTCTATGGCCGCGCAAACGGCGCGCGGCGCTTCGCCGTCAATGCGTTCGAGGCGATGCTGCAGATCAGCGAATTCGATACTGGGCTGGCGCTGGAATCCGGCTTCACCCGGCCACGGCTGGCGATCAATCGTTTCGGCCGCGGCTTCCCGGTCGGCAATTTCGCTACCAGGGAAGGCTGGCTCGGCGTCACCGTCGTGACGCCGGCGCAATGGGTCGGCTTCTGCACGCTGATCGGCTTGCCGGAACTGGGCCCCGATCCGCGCTATTCGGCAACGGCGGATCGTTACAATCACGCCGACGAATTGACCGGCATCATCAAGCCGGTGCTGATGCAGAAGACCGCGAAAGAGTGGTTCGAGCAAGGCATCGCGCTGCGGCTGCCGCTCGCCATCGTGCCCGACATGGCAGGGCTGCTGACGCAGAAAGTCTATCGCGATCGGGGGGCTTTCGCGCCGGTCACGATCGGCAACGCTTCGTTCGATGCGCCGGTGCTGCCGCAACACCTGACGCGCTCGCTGCCGAAACCCAACGGCACTGCGCCGCTCGCAGGTGCCGACGATGGCAAGCCGCTACCCTCGCGCAAGCGCGTCGCGACACGCGCGGCAACGGCGGACGACCCGCTGCCGCTGAAGGGGCTGCGGATCATCGACCTCACCATGGGTTGGGCCGGACCGACGGCAACGCGGCAGATGGGCGATCTCGGCGCCGACGTCATCAAGGTGGAATCGTGCCAGTATCCGGACTGGTTTCGCGGCACCGATCCGCGCGGGCCGTATCATCCGGAACGCACTTACGAGAAGACCTACTGGTTCCAGATGATGAACCGCAACAAGCGCGGCATCACGCTGGACCTCACCACCGGGATCGGCCTGTCGTTGCTGAAGCGCCTGATCGAAGGTGCGGATGCGGTGATCGACAACTACGCCGCCGATGTGCTGCCGCGGCTCGGCCTCGACGCCGCGCACATGCTGAAGCTCAATCCGCGTCTCGTCGTGGTCACAATGCCCGCCTTCGGCATGACCGGTGACTGGAGCGCATGCCGCGCCTACGGCTCGACCCTGGAGCAAGCTTCCGGCCTGCCCTCGGTCACCGGGCGCGAGGACGATCCGCCGACCATGCTGCACGCGGCGCTCGGCGATCCGATCGGCGGCGTCAGTGCGGCAAGCGCATTGATGCTCGGCTTCATGCAGCAGAAGAAGAGCGGCGAAGGCCAGCACATCGATCTCTCGCAGGTCGAATGCAGCATGCAGCTTGTGGCGCCGTCGATCATCGAGCAATCCGCCACCGGCAAGTCAGGACCACGCATCGGCAATCGCCATCCGCGCTTCGTGCCGAACGGATGCTTTCCGTGCCTCGGCGAAGACCAGTGGATCACGCTCGCGATCCGATCGGACGACGAGTGGCCGAAGCTGTGCCACATCATGCACCGCCCCGATCTCGCCGACGACAAAGCGCTGGCCACGGCAGAAGGCCGCCGCAAGGAGGAAGACCGCATCGAAGTCGCGATCCGGCACTGGACGACGACGGTGCGGCCGGACCTCGCGATGGTGACGCTGCAAGCGGCCGGCATCGCCGCGGGCGTGGCACGTTTGCCGGTCGATCTCGCATCCGATCCGCATCTGATGAAGACCGGCCACTGGCAACCGGCGGTGCGGCCGTTCATGGGGCCGCATTTGCTGCCGTCGGTGTCCTATCGCGAAGGCGACGCGCTGCTGCCCTACCCGATCGAGCGGCTGGCGCCGACACTGGGACAGCACAATGAGGAAGTGCTTCGCGACGTGCTCGGCCTCGGTGCGGGCGAGATCGCACAACTGGCGGCCGACGGCGTGATCGGCACCACCGCGACATCGAAGAAGAGCAAGGCGAAGGCGGCGTAGGCCGATCCCGGCCGCTCACGCCACAGCTTCGGGTGACACGGCTCCCCGGTCGCCGAACAGATAGACCTTGTTGCGGCCGGCGGCCTTCGCATCATAGAGCGCGATGTCGGCCTCTGCGAACAACTCGGTGATCCGGCGGCGATGCGGCCGGCCGACAAGGGCAGCCCCGATCGAAGCACCGACTTCGAGGCGAAGACCGTTCCAGAACAGCGGACGGGACAGCATCGCAACGGTTTTCTGCAACACATGCACGATCTGTGCAGGAGCCGTCGGCGCGCGCAGGATCAGCGCAAACTCATCGCCCCCCAACCGCGCAACCAGGCCCGCATTGCAGAACGCCCGCTCCAAACGCATCGCGATCTCGCGCAGGCAAGCGTCGCCGGCTTCATGGCCGAATGTATCGTTCAGCTCCTTGAAGCGGTCGAGGTCGATCAACACGAGCGCCGACGCAAAACCATGATTCAGACCGTCGCCGACGACTTCGCAATAACGCGCCTGGAATACAGAGCGATTGGCGAGGCCGGTCAGCGGATCGGTCTCGGCCCGCTGCCGCAGGCTCTCCAGTGCCAGCCGATCGGCAGTGATGTCCTGCTTGGAGCCGAAGATACGCAGCGGGCGTCCGCCCTCTCCGGCCGCGTGGATCGCGAGGCGCATCCATCGCCGTTCGCCACGCCAGGTCCTGATCTCGACATCGACCGACGCCGGACGGCCGGTCCGGATCACCTCGGCCCGAGCGAGTTCCATGTTGCGTCGGGATTCGTCGACATAGAGATCGACAATGCTCGAGCGCCGAAGCGGGTTGCCCACCGGATAGCCAAAGATGTCGTAGACCCCGGTGGTCCAGGTCAGACGCTCGGTCGCGAGTTCGCACTCCCATGCGCCGATACGGGCAGAGCCCAATGCCTGATCGTAGAGCCGCACGCGAACCTCGGCCGGCAATGATGCGGCAACATGGTTTGCTTCATTTCTCATTGTCGATCCAGCAGCGGCCGGGAATCTAACCTATCCCTTTATGGACTAAAGCCGCGGCGTTAACGAATCCATACTTGTGGTCTGGCTAATCGATTGATTTCGTGGAACTTTAATCTTGTCGGAGACAACGCGACGCGCCGTGCGGCCCTTCATGGGCCCGCATCTCTTGCGATCGGTGCATTGGACTGGATCAGCCGGCGCGGCGTGGCGATACGGTCGGCCGGTTGGCGCGAATAGCCGACGTCAATCTGCAAATGTTGATCGGGATCAGCGCGCCGTGCAGAAAAAGGATCGGCAGCAGGTGCAATCCGCCGGCGTAAACCAGAAACGCCACGTTGCTGCATAAGGCGACAATGCGCAGTGCCACCATGTCCTTCATATAGAAGGTCAAGAACACCAGAAACGAAGCAATGTAGCCGGACAGGTCCACCACGCACTCGTGTGTTGGGATCGTGTCTTGGGATAGCGACAGTGGACATAACCACGCCTGCCGTCCGGCCGTCGTCCCCCGATCAAGGGACGATCGCTGCACATTTATTCAACAGCGACCTCCGGGATTGGCTTTCAACTTCTCGTGCCCTCCCCCGATCGGATGATATAATGGCGACGCCAGGCAAAGTAATTTGCAGCCTGGACCACGCGCTTTCGGCTGGGGAAGCTCATGGCAAGCAAGTCTGAGCACAATGCGCTACTCGATGCGATCTACGGCACCGTGGCGGATCCGAGTTTGTGGCCGGGCCTGCTGACGACGCTGTCCGATCATCTGAACGCCGTAGGCGGAATGCTGGTTTATAACGCGCCTCCCGGAGGCGGTCGCAGCTTTCAGGTGAATGGCCGGCTCGCAGAAGAACTGACGCCGACCTATCTGCAGCACTACACTTGGAATCCCTGGAACCGCGGGATGACGCGTGTACCGATCGGAAAAGCAACGATCGCCAATTCGCTGGTCGCGCCCGGGGAAATTTCACGAACTGCATTTTATGCCGACGTGCTCGCTCCGCAGGGCATCGAGGATATGTTCTGCATCAACCATCGGGACCTGGCGCGCGACGGCAGCGTCGGCGGGATCGGCTTTGCCCTTTCCGCCGGCGGCGCAGAACTGGCGGACCGGAACGTGCGGCGCCTGCAACGGCTCACTCCGCATCTCTTTCGCGCACTCGATGCAACCTTGAGGCTCGGTCACCTTACCGACGGCACCCGGCAGTTGACGCGTGTCATGCAATTGATGCCCAATCCGGCCCTGCTGCTCGACGGCAGGAGTCGCATCGTTCACGCCAATCAGCCCGCAGAGGCGTTGCTGCGGGAATGCGATGGCCTTTCCGCCACGCGCAACGGCGGCTTGCATCTCTCTGCCGCCTTTCCCGGCGAAACTGCCGCGCTGTCGCGCGCGTTGACGCAGGCGCTTGCCGTTGCATCGGGAGCCGGCGACGAATTGTGCGAACCCTTGCGACTGACACGCCCTTCGGGGGCCGCGCCGCTGCTGGTGCTGCCTGTTCCGCTACCACCGCCGGCCTTTGCGATGTGGGAATTGCTTGGAGGCCCGCGCGTCATGGTCCTCATCATCGACCCGAGCGCCAAATCGCGGGCGGCGGCTTCCACCATGCAGACGACGTTCGGCCTGACAACGGCTGAGGCAAGGGTCGCAGTGCTGATCGGGGGCGGTATCGGTGGCCCGCAAGTGGCAGCCGCACTCGGCGTATCACTTGCGACCGTGAAGACGCATCTCAAGCGCTGCTTCGAGAAGACCGGCGTGCATTCGCAAGTTGCGCTGGCGCGCATGATCGGGAATCTGCCGGCGCACCGGGCCCCATACGAGAACTAGCGATTTCACAACCGCATCGAAGCCGGCACTCGTATTTTGCGCTCCTCTTGCTGGCTCCGGCTCAGGCCTCCCTCGATCGGGGGACGCGACACGGGAAGGCCCCGTAGCACTCTCCCGTTGCAAAGCACGCCTTTTGAATCATTGCTGGGGGTTCATATGAGAAAGGTATTTCTGCTCACGCTCGTTACATTCGCCGTGTCCGCATTTTTTTCGATACTGTTGGCCTCACCGGGTCACGCCCAGTCGGCGATGCAAACCTATCTGGCTTCGACCGGAAACGACTCCAACGATTGCACCAATATCGCGACGCCGTGCAAGACCTTCACGACCACGTTGCTCAAAACCGACTGGGGCGGGCAGATCAATTGTCTCGACCACATGTCTTTCACGATGTCGGTTTGGCGTTCGGTCACATTGAACTGCGAAGGCTCGACACTGAATGCTGTTTATATCCAGTCTGGCCAACCCGAGGTCGCCATCGTCATACACGACGTAACCATCGGCAATTCGACCGTTAGTTCTTTCCCCGTCGAGTTCGACAACTTTGGCAGCCTGATCCTTGACCGGGTTCACATCGGCGGCGGCGCGTTGGGGAGCAGCATCAAATTTGCTCCAACCGGACCGGCGAGGCTGATGATCTCCAACAGCATCATCAACAAGGGAGGCAATGTCAGCAACGGAACAGGAGCAGGCCTTCTGGTGCAACCGCAGCCCGGTGGCACGGCGCAGGTCGCACTGGACAACGTTCGCATCGAAGGAAACGTCTTTGGAGTTGCCATTGACGGATCCAGTAGCACTGGCGGTATCAATGCCACGATCCGGAACAGTACAATTGCCGGCAACAAGCAGGATGGCATCGTCGCCACTACTTCATCCGGTCACGCCCCAATCGGCGTATTCGTCGCCAACACCGGATCGATCAACAACGCTTTTGGCATCCGCTCGATCGGACCCAATGCGACCGTGCGTGTTTCCAACACGGAAATTGTCGGCAACGGCACGGGCTTGGCAACGCTGTCGGGAGGCGCACTGCTGTCTGCCGGCAACAATCACGTGCAGGCCAATGGCAGCAACGGATCGTTTAGCGGCTCGATAGCTGCACAGTGACATATGGATTAGACGGCTGTGCCAAGTTACTCCCCGTAATGGCGCAGCCGTTCGAGGTCGACGATGGCGAGGCCGCCGTATTCGAGCCGCAGCAGGCCTTCCTTCTCCAGCGCCTTCAGGCACTGGTTGGCGTTCTGTCGCGACATGCCGGACAGCGCGCCGATTTCCTCCTGGGTGATCTCCAGGTGCGGAGTGACATCCGGATAGAGGATCGGATTGAATAAGGTGGCGATGCAGCGGGCGACCCGCGCGGTCGCGTCGAGCATCCGGCCGTATTCCAGCAGCCCCATGAACTGGCCGACGCGCTCGTTCAGTTGCGCGACCAAGAAGCGATTGAACGCCACGCTGTTCTCGAACAGCCAGTGGAAGGTGGCGCGGTCCATCAGCGCCAGCCGTGTATCGCGCAACGCCACCGCGTCGTATCGCCGCGCCTCGTTCTTCAACACCGATCCCTCGCCGAACCATGCCCCGGCGGTTAGCCCGGTAAAGGTAACGGCCTTGCCGGCGTGAGATATCGTCCCGATCCTGACGAGGCCGGTGACGACGCCGGTCCAGTATTCGAACTCATCGCCGCGCATGCAGATGAATTCGTTGGCCTTGAACGATTTTTCGATGATGCCGGCACGGGCGGCTTCGAACTCCGGCCCAGTCAGTTCATGTGACCACACCGCAATGCGCTTGAGATAGTCGGCAGCAATCATGGTCTTTGCGGCATCCTGTTGGCCGAAGCGATTTTACCGGCCCACCGCCATGCCTTCTGGGCTGGCAATCCACAAATTGCACCCCGAAATGTCGCGCGCAAGACATTTAAAATCGCCGTCCTGCCATATGCATAGCGCGGATTTCGCACGACTTGGTCGGGCGGGTGCCGACAGACCAAGGACGACCGCGACTAAGGTCGTACGACTTGGCGATGTCGGGATTTGCCGGCAAAATCCATAATGAGCGGGCCATGCCGGTCAGGCGCGGTTCCAGCTTGGGCGGGAACGACCCACAAGAGCGTGCAAACGCCATGAAGGGAGGGGATTTGGTGGCAGATGCGTTGGAGGTGCGTGCGGTTTCGCTGCGCTTCGGTGGCGTGCGTGCGCTGACCGATGTCAGCTTCAGCGTGCGCGAGGGCGAACTGTTCTCGATCATCGGCCCGAACGGCGCCGGCAAGACCTCAATCGTCAACTGCATCTCGGGCCGCTATCGGCCGACCGAAGGACAACTGTTCTATCGCGGCCAGGACATCACCGGCCTCACCCCGAACGCCCGCCCCTCGCTCGGCATCGGCCGAACCTTCCAGAACCTTGCGCTGTTCCATCATATGAGCGTGCTCGACAACATTATGGTCGGCCGCCACCATCTCCTGAAGAATAATTTTCTCACCGGCTCACTGTACTGGCTCACCGGCGCGCGGCGCGAGGAGCTCGAGCACCGTCGCAAAGTCGAGGAGATCATCGACTTCCTCGACCTGCAGTCGGTACGCAAGGCGACCGCGGGCACCCTGCCCTATGGCCTGCGCAAGCGCGTCGAACTGGCCCGCGCCATGGCGCTGGAGCCGAAACTGATCCTGCTCGACGAGCCGATGGCCGGCATGAACTTCGAAGAGAAGGAAGACATGGCCCGCTACATCGTCGATCTCAACGAAGAGTTCGGCATGACGGTGGTGATGATCGAGCACGACATGGGCGTGGTGATGGATATCTCGCACCGCGTCGTGGTGCTGGACTTCGGCAAGAAGATCGCCGAGGGCGATCCTGCCGCAGTGCTGGCCGATCCGCACGTCAAGCGCGCCTATCTCGGCGAAGAAGACGAAGTGCTCGCCGATCCCGACGACGTCCCGGTCAAGGTCGAGGCGCGCGCATGACCCGCACTCCGGCATTCGATTATCACGCCCGCGCCGCGCAGGCCGCGACCTTCCCGAAGATGCTGCGGCTCAATGCCCGCGAGCATGGCAACGAGGTGGCGCTGCGCGAGAAGGATTTTGGGCTGTGGAAGCCCTTCACCTGGGAGCAGTACCACGGCCGCACCCGCGACTTTGCGCTCGGGCTGGTCGAACTCGGTCTCGGCAAGGACGACGTGATCGGCATCATCGGCGACAACCGCCCCGACTGGGTGGCGGCCGAGATCGCCGCCCACGCCATCGGCGCCATGAGCCTCGGTCTCTATCGCGACGTGCTGGAGGACGAAGCCGCCTATCTGCTCAGCTACGGCGAGGCCAAGGTGGTGTTCGCCGAAGATGAAGAGCAGATCGACAAGCTGCTGAGCCTCGGCGAGCGCGCCTCGAGCGTGCGTCACATCGTCTATTCCGATCCGCGCGGCATGCGCAAATACGATGACCCGCGGCTGATGACCGCCGAAAAACTGGCCGAGATGGGTCGCGCCCGCGCCGCGCGCGAACCCGATCTCTACGATCGGCTGGTCGACGCCACCGAGGCCGATGCGGTCGCGATCTTGTGCACCACCTCCGGCACCACCGCCAATCCGAAGCTGGCGATGCTCTCCGGCGGCTCGGTGCTGCGCCACTGCGCCACCTACCTCACCTTCGATCCCAAGGGGCCGGATGACGAATACGTCTCGGTGCTGCCGCTGCCCTGGATCATGGAGCAGATTTACGCCCTCGGTACTGCCTTGCTCTCGCGCATGAAGGTCAACTTCGTCGAAGAGCCCGAGACGATGATGAACGACTTCCGCGAGATCGCGCCGACCTTCGTGCTGTTCGCGCCGCGCGTGTGGGAATCGATCGCGGCTGAAGTCCGCGCCCGCGTGATGGATTCCTCGGCGCTGAAGCAAAGCCTGTACGGCCTCGGCATGAAGACCGGCCTTGCCGCGCTGGCGGAAGGCAAGCATTCGGCCGTCGCCGATACGCTCTTATTCCGCGCATTGCGCGATCGGCTCGGTTTCACGCGGCTGCGCTCGGCGGCGACCGGCGGCGCTGCGCTAGGGCCGGACACGTTCAAGTTCTTCCGCGCCATGGGCGTGCCGTTGCGCACGCTGTACGGCCAGACCGAGACGCTCGGCGCCTACACGCTGCATCGCGAGGACAGTGTCGATCCGGACACCACCGGTGTACCGATGGCCGATGACGTCGAGCTGCAGATCGAGAATCCCGATGCCAACGGTGTCGGCGAAATCCTGGTGCGCCATCCGAACATGTTCCTCGGCTACTACAAGAATCCGGAAGCCTCGGTGGCCGACATGCACGAGGGCTGGATGCGCTCCGGGGATGCCGGTTACTTCAACGACGGCAAGCAGCTCGTCGTCATCGACCGCATCAAGGACCTGGCGCAAACATCGGGCGGGGACCGCTTCTCGCCGCAATATATCGAGAACAAGCTGAAGTTCTCGCCTTATGTCGCCGAAGCCGTCGTCCTCGGCGACGGCCGCGACAAGCTGGCGGCGATGATCTGCATCCGCTTCTCGATCCTGTCGAAATGGGCCGAGAAGAACCGCATCGCCTTCACCACCTATACCGACCTGTCGTCGCGGCCCGAGGTCTACGCGCTGCTGCATAAGGAAGTCGAGGCGGTCAACGCCACGCTGCCGCCGGCACAGCGCATCTCGAAATTCCTGCTGCTCTACAAGGAACTCGATGCCGACGACGGCGAACTCACCCGCACCCGCAAGGTCCGCCGCAGCGTCATCAACGAGAAATACGCCGACATCATCGACGGCATCTACAACGACCAGAGCGACATCAAGGTCGACACCGTGATCCGCTTCCAGGACGGCACCACCCAGCGCATCCGCACCACGCTGAAGGTGGTCGATCTGATGGACGGCGCGATCAGAGAGGCGGCGGAATGACGGACAGGCACCAGCCATACGCCGTCATGCCCGCGCTTGTCGCAGGCATCCACGCCCTTCTTCCAATCGGCCTCATCGAGACGTGGATGGCCGGGTCAAGCCCGGCCATGACGCAACTCGCGACGAGATATCTATCATGAACGCGCAACTTCTGATCCAGCTTCTCGTCAACGGCCTCGTGGTCGGCACGCTGTATGGCGTGGTCGCGATGTCGTTCGTGCTGATCTACAAGGCGACGCAGGTGGTCAACTTCGCGCAGGGCGAGTTGCTGCTGGTCGGCGCCTGGGTGTGCTGGGCACTGATGGTGAAGTACCAGGTGCCGTTCTACTTCGCGATGCCGATCACCATGGTGTTCATGTTCATCTTCGGCATCCTGATCCAGATGGTGTTCCTGCGCCCGATGATCGGCGAGCCGATCATCTCGGTGATCATGGTGACGATCGCGCTCTCCACCGTGCTGCAGGCGTCGATGAAATGGATTTTCGGCGTCAACCCGCAGCCGTTCCCGCCGATCTTCACCAGCCAGTCGGTGAATTTTCTCGGGCTGCAGATCCAGACCGTCTACGTGATGAGTCTCGTGGTGTCGCTGGCGATGATGGCCGCGATGGCGTGGTTCTTCCGCTCCTCCAAGCACGGACTTGCCATGCGCGCCACCGCGTTCGATCAGCAGGTCGCGCAGTCGCTCGGCATCTCGGTGAAGAACGTGTTCGCGATGTCGTGGGCGATCTCGGCCACGGTGTCGGCGGTGGCCGGCGTTGTCGTCGCCGTCGTCAACGGCGTGTCGTCCGGCCTGTCGATCTACGGCATCAAGGTGTTTCCGGCGACCATTCTCGGCGGCCTCGACTCGATCGGCGGCGCGGTGCTCGGCGGCATCATCATCGGGCTTCTGGAGAATTTCGCGCAGTTCATCGACGGCGAATATCTGCACTGGGGCAATCTCTACGAGGTCGCGCCGTTCTACGTGCTGATCATCATCCTGATGATCAAGCCTTATGGCTTGTTCGGGACCAAAGACATCGAGCGGGTGTAATCCACGATGGCCAATTCCATGATCCCCGCCGGCGATTTCCGCACCTCCTACGCGGCAGACACCACCATCTTCCCGACGGTGACCAGCCGCAACGTTGCGATCGTCAGCATCATATTGGTCTGCTTCGCGCCATATCTGTTCAACGAATACTGGCTCAGCCTGCTGATCCAGATCGGCATCTACGGAATCGCCGCGCTGGGATTGAACGTGCTGGTCGGGTTCACCGGCCAGATCTCGATCGGCCACGCGGCGTTCTTCCTGTTCGGCGCGTTCTCCTCGGCCTATCTCTCCACCAAGATCGGCGTGCCGGCCTTCTTCGCCATTCCGCTGTCGGGTGTGGTGACCGCGCTGGTCGGGCTGGTCTTCGGCCTGCCCGCGGCGCGGTTGAAGGGCCTCTACCTCGCCATCGCGACGCTGGCGGCGCAGTACATCCTGCTCGACTTCTTCGCCCGCGCCGAATGGTTCTCCGGCGGCTCGGTACCGGCGATGGCCGAGCCGTTTTCGATCTTCGGCTACGTCTTTCAGGGCGACCGGCAGTATTTCTACGTCGTACTGGCCTACGTCGTGGTCTGCTACCTGCTGGTCACCAATATGATGCGCTCGCGCGACGGCCGCGCACTGGTGGCGGTGCGCGACCATTACCTTTCCGCCGAGATCATGGGCATCAATCTCACCAAGTATCGCACGCTGTCGTTCGGCGTGGCGGCGTTCTTCGCCGGCGTCGGCGGTGCGCTCTACGCGCACTACCAGCTTGTGGTGTCCTACGAAGGCTTCGGCATCGAGCGTTCGATCCTGTTCCTCGCCATGATCATCATCGGGGGTACCGGATCGATCATGGGCACGCTGATGGGCACCGCCTTTGTCGTGCTGCTGCCGGAAGTCATGGAATGGCTCAGTTCGGTCCTGGCCGGCGGTGCCATCGATCAGGCGCTCGGACTGAAAACCAACATCACGTTCCTGCGCGAGATCGCGATCGGCGTCATCATCATCGTGTTCCTGGTGTTCGAGCCCGACGGGCTCGCGCATCGCTGGCACCAGATCAAGGCTTACTGGAAACTCTACCCGTTCTCGCATTGAGGTCAGGACGGGCAGCCCACAACGACCTCACAATTAAATAACCGGAGGATATGCCTATGACGATGAAAAGCCTGCTCGGGACCGCCGCGGCAATATTGCTGCTCGGCACCTCGGCTGCGATGGCGCAGTCGGCGATCAAGATCGGACATCTCGCGGATTATTCCGGCGGCACGTCCGACGTCGGCACGCCCTACGGCCATGCCATCGTCGATACGTTTGCCTGGATCAACAAGAACGGCGGCATCAACGGCGTCAAGGTCGACCTCGACAGCGTCGACTACGGCTATCAGGTGCCGCGCGCGATCGCGCAGTACAAGAAGTGGTCAGGCGCCGACAAGGTGTCCGCCATCATGGGCTGGGGCACCGCCGACACGGAAGCGCTGACCGGCTTCGTCGCGCAGGACCAGATTCCGGATATCTCCGGCTCCTATGCGGCCGCATTGGCCGATCCGACCGGCGCCGGCGGCAAGGCCAAGGCTGCGCCGTACAATTTCTTCTACGGCCCGACCTATTCCGACGCATTGCGCGCCGAATTGACCTGGGCGGCCGAAGACTGGAAAGCCAAGGGCAAATCGGGCAAGCCGAAGTTCGTCCACATGGGCGCCAACCACCCCTACCCGAATGCGCCGAAGGCTGCTGGCGAAGCCATTGCCAAGGAACTCGGGTTTGAAGTGTTGCCGCCGCTGGTATTCGCCCTGTCGCCGGGCGACTACAGCGCACAGTGCCTGAGCCTGAAGAGCGCCGGCGCCAACTACGCTTACCTGGGCAACACTGCGGCTTCCAACATCTCGGTGATGAAGGCCTGCAAAACCGCCGGCGTCGACGTCCAGTTCCTCAGCAACGTGTGGGGCATGGACGAGAACGCCGCCAAGGCCGCAGGCGATGCCGCCGACGGCGTGGTGTTTCCGCTGCGTACGGCCGTGGGCTGGGGCGGCAACGCGCCGGGCATGAAGACCGTGATGGAGATCTCCAAGATGTCGGACCCGACCGGCAAGGTCTATCGCCCGGTGCATTACGTCGCCGGCGTCTGCACCGCGCTCTACATGAAGGAAGCCATCGAATGGGCCGCCAAGAATGGCGGCGTCAACGGCCCGAACGTGAAGAAGGGCTTCTACCAGAAGGCCGACTGGGTGCCGGCCGGCATGGACGGCGTCTGCAATCCGTCGACCTGGACCGAGAAGGACCACCGGCCGACCATGAAGGTCGATCTCTATCGCGCCAAGGTCTCCGGCTCGACCGAGGGCGACCTCAACGACCTGATGGCCAAGGGCACCATCAAGCTCGAAAAGGTCAAGACCATCGACCTGCCGCGCAAGGCGGAATGGCTCGGCTGGTAAGCGAACCGAGGCGTCATGGCCGGGCGAAAGTGCGAAGCACGTCTTTGCTACGAACACCCGGCCATCCACGTCTTGGCTGCCACAACGAAGAATACGTGGATGCCCGCGACAGGCGCGGGCATGACGACGCGATAACGCGGACAACGAGATGACCGACACCGTCGAATTGACACACAAGCCATCACCTGCCGCAACAGCACCATTGCTGTCCGCGCGCAACATCGAGGTGGTGTACGACAAGGTAATCCTGGTACTGCGCGGCTTAAGTATTGATGTGCCGAAGGGTGCCATCGTCGCGCTGCTCGGCGCCAACGGCGCCGGCAAATCGACCACGCTGAAGGCGATCTCTGGCCTACTGAAGACCGAGGAGGGCGAAGTCACGCGTGGTGAGATCGTGTTCGACGGCGAACGCATCAACGGCATCGATCCGGACAAGATCGTTCGGCGTGGCATCTTTCAGGTGATGGAGGGCCGCCGCATCATCGCCGACATGACGACGCTGGAGAACCTGCGGCTCGGCGCATTCACCCGCAGCGACGGCGAGGTCAACGCCGACATCGACATGGTGTTCAAGTATTTCCCGCGCCTGAAGGAGCGCACCGGCCTCGCCGGTTATCTCTCCGGCGGCGAACAGCAGATGCTGGCGATCGGCCGCGCCATGATGGCGCGCCCCAAGATGATCCTGATGGACGAACCGTCGATGGGGTTGTCGCCGCTGCTGGTGAAGGAGGTGTTTGCGATCATCCGCCAGATCAACCGCGACCTCGGCGTCACCATTTTGCTGGTCGAACAGAACGCCCGCGCCGCGCTGTCAGTGTCGAGCCATGGCTACATCATGGAGCAAGGCAAGGTGGTGCTCGACGGCACCGCGGACGAATTGCGCGATAACGAGGACGTCAAGGAATTTTACCTCGGCGGCGCCGGCGATCAGCGCAAGAGCTTCAAGAATCTGAAAAGCTTCAAGCGCCGCAAGCGCTGGCTGTGAACTTCTCATCGTCTTCGCAAGCAGGACATCTTCCGCTCAGGACACGCCCATGACCGATCATTACGATGCCCTCGAAACCCGCAGGCCCGATGACCGCGAGGCCGACCTGTTCGCCCGGCTGCCAGGCGTGTTGCGCGCGGCCATGGAAGCGCCGGCCTATGCCCAACGCCTGAAGGGCATCGATCCGGCAACCATCACCAGCCGAGCCGCGCTGGCCGGCCTGCCGGTGCTGCGCAAGTCCGACCTGCCGGCCCTGCACAAGGCCGCGCCGCCGTTCGGCGGACTGGTGACCGCGCCGTTGGGATCCTTCGGCCGGCTGTTCACCTCGCCCGGTCCGATCTTCGAGCCGCAAGCCACGGAAACCGATTCCTGGGGCAGCGCACGAGCCCTGTTTGCGGCCGGCCTGCGCCCGGGCGATGTGGTGCTGAACACCTTCAGCTATCACCTCACTCCCGGCGGCTTCATCTTCGATTCCGCGGCGCGTGCGCTCGGCTGCGCCGTGATCCCGGCCGGACCCGGCAACACCGAACAGCAGTTCGAACTGATCGAAGCCTACCGGCCCGTCGCCTATGCCGGGACTGCAGACTTCCTCAAGATTCTGCTCGACAACGCGGCAAGCGGCGGCCGCGACGTATCCTCCATCAAGCGCGCAGTGATCTCCGGCGCCGCGTTCCCGCCCTCGCTGCAAGCCGAGATCAAGTCGCGTGGCATCGACGCCTACCAAGCATTCGGCACCGCCGATCTCGGACTGCTGGCGTTCGAAACTCCAGCGCGCGAGGGCATGACCGTCAACGAGAACGTCATTCTGGAGATCGTACGCCCCGGCACCGGCGAACCCGTCACTGATGGCGACGTCGGCGAGATCGTCGTCACCTCGCTCAACCCGCACCATCCCTGGATCCGCCTCGCGCTGGGCGACCTCACCGCCGCCCTGCCCGGCGACAGCCCCTGCGGACGCACCAACCTGCGTATCAAAGGCTGGATGGGCCGCGCCGATCAGACCACGAAGGTCAAGGGTATGTTCGTGCGCCCGGAACAAGTCGCGGAAATCGGCAAGCGCCACCCCGAACTCGGACGGCTGCGTCTGGTAGTCCGGCGCGACGGCGAAACCGATGCAATGACGCTGCAAGCCGAAACCGCCAAGCCGACCTCGGAACTGCGCGACGCCGCGACCGCGACATTACGATCCGTGACCAAACTCGGCGGCACCGTCGAACTGGTGAAACCCGGTACGTTGCCCAACGACGGCAAGGCGATCACGGACGAACGGGGTTAGCGCCTCTAAGCTCGCCGATAATCGTCCTCGATCCGGATGATATCGTCTTCGCCGAGGTAGCTGCCGGTCTGCACCTCGATCAGTTCGAGCGAGATCTTGCCTGGGTTTTCCAGGCGGTGCTCGGCGCCGATCGGGATGTAGATCGACTCGTTTTCGTGGACGATCTTCTCCGCACCATTCAACGTCACCAGCGCGGTGCCGCGAACGACGACCCAATGCTCGGAACGGTGGTGATGCTTCTGGAGCGACAGGCGGCCGCCGGCCTTGACGATAATGCGCTTGACCTGGTGCCGTTCGCCGGCATCTAGCCCTTGGTATGACCCCCACGGTCGGTGGACGCGCAGAGGATCTTGGGTCACTTTCGGAGCGACAGTTTTGAGCTTCGCCACCAGCCGCTTCAGACCATTGGGATCGGTCTGGCGTGACACCAGTACCGCATCCTGTGTCGAGACCACTACGAGGTCGTCGACGCCTTCGAGCGCCACCACGGCCTTGTCGGTCGATACGTTGCAGTTATGCGAGTTGTCGAACACCGCCGCACCGTTCGCGGCATTGCCCTGCTCGTCCTTCTCCGACAGCTCCCACACGGCGTGCCACGAGCCGACATCGGACCAGCCGAACGATACCGGGATGACCGCCGCCCGCGCCGTCTTCTCCATCACCGCATAGTCGATCGAGATCGGCGTCGCGCTTTCGAATGCATCCTTGTCCAGATTGAGAAACGCAAGATCGCGCTGCCCCTGATCCACCGCGCGCGTCACCGCGTCGACGCTGGTCGGGTCGACATTGCGATATTCCGCGAGTAGCACATCGGCGCGAAACATGAAGTTGCCGCTGTTCCAGAGATAGCCATCCGCGACGTAACGCGTAGCCGTTTCTGCATCGGGCTTTTCGACGAAGGACGTGACTGTGTGCACGGTGCCTTCGACAACGTCGCCCGGGGAAATGTATCCATATTCGGTCGCAGCACGCTCGGGCTGCACGCCGAAGGTAACGATTCGGCCGGCATTCGCCACGGGAAGTGAGGCTTCGCACGCGGCGACGAATGCACCGGTATCCCTGACAACGTGATCTGCGGCGAGCGCCAGCAGCACCGCCTCAGTGTCACGCTTTGCCGCGAACGCGGCTCCGGCTGCGATCGCCGGGCCTGAATCACGGCGTGCGGATTCCAGCAGGATGTCCGCCTGCATCCCCATCTCGGCGAGTTGCTCCAGCACCATGAAACGATAGGCCGCGCCGGTAACCACGATGGGTCGCTCGAACAGACGTTCGTCCGAGACCCGCTGCAAGGTCTCCTGGAACGTGGAGCGTCTGCCGAACAGACTAATGAACTGTTTCGGGCGTCCCTCACGGGACAGCGGCCAGAGCCGCGTCCCTGCTCCACCGCACATGATCAAGGGAACAATGCGATCCGACATATTTTTTCCTGCGCGTGGAGGCTACCCGCAGGCGGGCGGCGAATTCTGGCGTTCTATCGTATCGGGTTCCGGAAGCCAATATTGATCGGGGAGCCGCGGGCGGCTATTCCGGATGTGGGATCGCCGAAAACAGGCGCGACTGACGGCAATTTCAACAGACGCTACCCGGCATATTTGTTATCAAGGCCGGATCATTCCGGGACGCAGCCATTCCCATGACATCGCTTTTCCAGCGCCTGAGCAAAGCCTGGCAGACGCCTGCCACAACGCTGAAGATGGTCAGCTTCGCCCTGGTTGGGCTTGGCAACACGCTGATCGATTTCGGCGTGTTCACGTTTGCGTACGAATTCCTGAAACTGCCGCTGATCGCATCCAACATCGTCGCGTGGCTGGTGGCCGTGTCGGGCTCCTATGTCGCCAACACGATGACGACCTTTCGCGCGGAAAGCGGACGCGTGCTTCGGCGCAAGGATTACTTCACCTTCGTGGCGTCGGGCATTCTTGGCGTGATCGCAACCACGACGACACTCGTCGTGCTGTCGCTCTATCTGCCCGTGATGGCGGCGAAACTGATCTCGATTCTGGCAGGTTTTGCGGTCAATTTCGCGATGAGCAATTTTGTAGTGTTTCGCGCACGAACGCCGAAACCTTAGGAAGTCATCCTGCCGCGTGACAGCTTTATTTTCCAGCTGCGTTGGATACCTTGCGTCAGGCAAGGGAGCAAAGATCGCTTTCTTATGAAGAGTGTCGCATTGTTTCCTTTGCAATGTGAGTATTCTGCCAGCCACAGCCTGCATACAGGAGTAGTCTCACGCTTCACCGGGTTCGATGTCTGTCATTTCATCAACACTTGTTCAGCAAACCGCTGACGGCTAGGCTCGCAAAATATTGCCCGCATTATTTGAGGTTAATCCGATGTCCTTTCAAAGTCTCAAGCTTCTGGCTGGCGTCAGCATCATCTGTCTTCAAACAATTCCAGCATTTGCTTTGAATGACGAAAGCTGGGTTTCACGGACTGGCGCAGACGGCGGTACGTGCATCGTTACCCAACCGTGTGCGACGCTTTCATATGCGATTGATCAGACTAAAGCAGGTGGTCAGGTCAACATCATGGATTCATTGCAGCTTGATGGTTCTCTAACTCTTCGGAAAAGCATTTCCATTGTCAACAATGGAGCGGGAACAGCCACAATTTTGGTAGCTGCTGGAATTGTCATGCTTCTGGGAGACAACGACATTGTAACGTTTCGCGGCCTTATCTTAGATGGATCAAAAAACGCAAGTATCGGTCTGGCGTTCGATGGAGGTGCAAAGAGTATCCTAAATGTTCAGAACTGCGTAATCAGAAATTTTAAAGGACAACTCGACGGACAGAATGGATATGGCATTACATTCCGGCCTCACGGGCCATTGACGAAGCTTAACGTCACTGGAAGCACGTTCACCGAAAACGGAACCTCGCCAACCGGCGCAGCAATTCAGATTTATCCAATTTCGGCCGGTTCAGCTCAAATTACAATAGATCGTGTCATTGCCACCAACAACGTATTCGGAATCGCTGCTGACGGTGGCGTTGCCAACGGCAGTATGAATATCACGATTTCCAACAGCGTGATTTCGGGCAGTGTTATTGATGGCATCGTGGCGACATCCAATGCCGCGGCCACCGCGATAGCGATGATGGTCAAGAATACGCAAACAGTGAACAACGGTTACGGCATCCGTTCAATCGGCGCCCGTAGCGTTGTGCGTGTTAGCGACAGCACGATAACTGGAAATACCGTCGGTGTTGAAACTTCCTCCGGTGGGACAATGTTGACATTCGGCAACAACGAGCTTGAGGCTAACGGGACGAATGGGACATTTTCCGGGACTATTGCGCGAAAATAACCATCTGGAGCGGCCGCACTGTTGGTAAGAAATTAGGCGCGTAAAGCTAAGTCTCGTCACCGGAGTGACTTCACTTATAGAGTTATTAGCGACGAGTTTAGCCAAGCACGCGATCTGCCTCGAACACCGCGCCGAGAATGTGATAGAGCGAGGACGCCGGTATCGCTTCAGTGATTACGTGACCACCGCCATCGAAGTGCTCGTGCCAAGCGCCTTTCACCGGATGGCGCAAATAAAATCTCTCGAGACGACGCAATGCGGCGCGTGCCGCGTCGGCCGCGCCCACCTCCCCAGATTCTGCCTGCGCGATCCACGCTTTTGAAATTTCGGTCTGCGGCCAGCAACGACGAGATGAGCGCGTGATGGCGCCTTCCGCATCGCCTTCATCGACAAGACAGCCGGTGTGCTCGTCGCAATAACGCATCGCCGATGCCAGCAGTGCCGAACGATGCCGTCCGGTAGGGCAGCCGGTAATGCGCTCAAAACCTTTCAGCAGCCAGACCCACTCGGCCTGATGACCAGGTTCGACGCAGACCGGCACGATCTTCGACCAGTCCTCCTCAAAATACTCCCCGAGTACCTGCGTCCCCTGATCGTAAAAATGTGCCAGTAACAGACTGAAGAACTCCCCGGCGCGGTTCTGGAATCCGGCATCATGCGTCGCGTCGAACAGCGCGATCATCGCCTCGAACAGATGCATGTGCGGATTTTGCCGGCGGGGCAGTGTCGGCGGTAACCCTTCGAGGTAGCCACCGTCGCTCGACCGCAGACCGGTATCGAGAAACCCGAGAACGGAATCGATTTCAGAGCGCACCTGCGTGTCACGGTCGAACTGGTAGACCGCCGCCAATGCCAGCAGCACAAAGGCATGGTCGTAGGTGTCCCGGGCGTTGCTCATCATCGTGCCATCCGGCGCCAGCAGACTGACGTAGCCCGGTTTGCCTTCTGGGCTGCGCGCCTTCGCCAGCATATAATCGAGCCCCTTCAGTGCGAGGGCGCGACCTTCCGGGTACCAGCCGAGCTGTGCGGCCCGGGAGAAGCTGTAAATCTGCCGGGCCTGCACCCGCAGTCGCTTTGGCGCATCAAGATCGGGTTCCCCGTCTGCACCAAGCCGGTCGATAAACCCACCGCGTTGCGCATCCCACCCTCGCTCGCTCCAGAGCGGCAGGGTGTGATCGACCATCAACTTCCGCAGCGTCGTGACAATGTCTTCGCCGCTGTCGTCTTCCGTCTGCACTGGCAACTTTTCCTTATTCGTCGAGACATCACCTTTCCCAAGGAACTGCCAAAGCGCAATAAAAAACCGTGGCGACTCGACGATGCAGCCGTCTGAAGCTATACGGCCCGGCAGTTTCCACTCCATCGGACCTTCGGGAGTATCGTCATTGGGATTGCTATTGCTATCATGTGTTGTGCTTGCGGCAATCCTGTCGGCTGCCCTGACGTGGGCGCTGCGGCCGCTGCTGATGCGCTATGCCCTCGCGCGGCCGAATGCCCGATCCTCTCACAAAATTCCCACCCCACAGGGCGCCGGGATCGCAGTGATCGGCGCAACGCTGATCGTCGCCGCCGCCATCATCCTCCTGGCAGGCTCCGCTTCGCTGCGACTCCCTCTCGCGGTCTTCAGCGCCTGCATCTTTGTAGCCATCGTCGGGGCCGCGGACGACATCCGGCCCGTCCCGGTGCTGCCGCGGCTGTTGTTACAGGCCATCGCCGTCGGCGCGGTCGTTTCGATCATCCCCAGCGGCCTGCAAATCTTTCCGATGATTCCGCTGTGGCTTGAACGCGTCATCGTCCTGATCGCGGGGCTCTGGTTCGTCAATCTCGTCAACTTCATGGACGGGCTGGACTGGATGACGGTTTCGGAAACGGTTCCGATTGCCGGCGCGTTGATCCTGCTGGGAACTCTGGGCGTCCTCTCCCCGACGACCGCCATTGTGGCCGCAGCGCTCGGCGGCGCAATGCTCGGCTTTGCGCCGTTCAATCGCCCGGTCGCGAAAGTGTTTCTCGGGGATGTCGGCAGCCTGCCGATCGGCCTTCTGCTGGGCTGGTGCCTGCTCGAACTGGCGTATCGAGGCCAGTTCGTCGCCGCGCTGCTTCTGCCACTTTACTATCTCGCAGATGCCACCGTGACGATGCTGCGCAGGCTGGTCGCCGGCGAGAAGATCTGGGCCGCGCATCGCTCCCATTTCTATCAGCGTGCTACCGATAACGGATTCACCGTGCTCGGCGTGGTCGGCGCGGTATTCGTGCTCAACCTGGGCCTCGCGGCCCTGGCGATCGCCTCCACCGCGATGTCGTCGTCAGCCGCGAAAGTTTCGTTGCTCGGTGCGGGTGCCTTGGCAACAGCGTGGGTGATGTTCAGGTTTTCCCGACAACCTTGATCTGGGGTTGCTGTTGGCCACCGAATTCCGGCACCGCGTCGACCAGTACGGACTTGATCGCGGCACGGTCGTCATTCGCGATAGCCGCCTCCAGCTTCTCCATCCACTTCCGGATCACGTCCATCGGCGGCTGGTTCGGCTTTGCCGCCATCACTCCGGCTATCCCGATATCGGTGGTGGGCTCCTGGCTCGTAAACAATATCTCGTTGAGACGCTCGCCGGGCCGCATGCCGGTAAAGACGATATCGATGTCGCGATTGACCTCAAGTCCGGACAACTGAATCATGCGTTCGGCCATTTCGACAATCTTGACCGGCTGCCCCATGTCCAGCACGTAGACCGATACGTCCGGACGGACCGGATTCATCGCGTGGGTCGCCGCCGTAATGACCAGGTCGCACGCCTCACGGATCGTCATGAAATAGCGGACCATATCGGGATGGGTCACGGTGACGGGACCGCCCGCTTCGATCTGAGCCTTGAACTTCGGCACGACCGAGCCATTCGAGGCCAGCACGTTTCCGAACCGAACCGAGATCAGGCGCATCGCGGCCTTGGCGTTCGGCTGGCGTCGGAATTCGCTGTCGAGCGCCTGACAATAAATCTCGGCAAACCGTTTGGTCAGGCCAAGCATCGATACCGGCTCGACCGCCTTGTCCGTGGAAATCATCACCATGGCTTCCGCACCGGCGGCAATCGCAGCATCTGCCACGTTCATCGAGCCAAAAATGTTGGTCTTGACCCCCTCGCTCCAATCGCGCTCAAGGATCGGCACGTGCTTGAGCGCTGCGGCGTGAAAGACGATGTCGGGTTTGAATTCCTGCATCAGCCGATGGATTCGGGTGCGGTCGCGGATATCGGCAACGCGGCCTTCGATAGTGGCATCGGTCGTCCGTGCGGACAGGCGTTCTGTAACGGCGTACAGCGACGGTTCTGAATTCTCGATAATCAACAATCGCGACGCGCCGAACGTAACCACGCGATCGCAGATTTCCGAGCCGATCGATCCGCCGCCTCCGGTCACGATCACAGCCTTGTTGCGGATCAGCGCATCGAGTCGTGCGTAGTCGATCTTATGACTTGGACGAAGCAGCAGATCCTCGACGGCAACCGGCTGCAAGCGCGGCTGCTCACCGCTCTCGAGTGATGGGAGGCGGTTGACGATCAAACCCAGACGGTTCGCTTCGATCAGAACCGCGTCGGGATTGACGCTTCGATCAAACGCAGACGGCGTCATCACCACGCGCTTGATCGGCTTTTCGCGGCGCGCGAAATCGTTCACGACGTCTTCAAGATCGTCGATGCTTCCAAGAACCGGCGTGCGGCGGATCAATTGCCCGCGGTCTGCGGGTGACGGCGACAGAATGCCGACAGGCCAAACCTGCTTGATCGCGCCACTTTCGAATCCGCGCAGCAGAATCTCGGCATCGGCTGCGACCCCAATAACCAGCGTCGGCGCCGCATCAACCGACCGCGCCTTGTTCCGCGTACGTGTATATCGAAAATAGCGATAGGTAAAACGCAACGCGCTGAGGAAAAATATTTCCAGGAACCAGTAGAGAATAATGGTGACCTTGCCGAAGAAAAAACTACCGTGAATGTTCGGCGCAACGAAAATATAGTCGAGTACCAGCAGCGCGACGGTGAGAATGGTCGCAACGCGGACGATGTTGAAAACGTCCGGCAGCGAAATGAACCGCCATTTCGCTGTCGTCAGATTGAACGCGAAACAAACGACCACGCTGAAAACGATGAAAGGCGGAAGAATCGTCAGCAGCAGCGGAAGTCGGTCTCCGAAAGAATCATTGCTGAATCGGAGGAAAAAACTTGCAAGCACTGCAGCCGTCGTTGCGAGCGCATCGTGAATCGCGATCAGCAGGTTGCGGGATGTCAAGTTCGAGAACCTTGTCATTCAGTTCCGCTCCGAAGGATTCGAATATTTCTGCTATAATAATCTCAGTATTCGAAGACTCTAAAGTGGCGGCAACTGTCAGATTGTCAGCCTACACTTCCAGATCGGCAGGGATACCATTGCTCCCGAAGCGGACACCGTTCCTGCACCAGAGGGCGCCTAATATCCACCACTGTCGCACATCGCGTTGCTCCGTTTTCGTACCAACGGCGGTATATTAGCAGACTCATTGCTAATAGAATTAACCGCGCTCGGACGAAAACGACTTCGCATAAACCTGACTCACGATAGTTCTAGTCTCCCTCCCTACTCCGACAACTGTTTCTGAACGGCAAAGCTGACACGCGTCGCGGAAACCTGGTCGGCCAGTGAGATCGGCCACTGACCACCGCCCTTGAAGGCCTCGGCCAGTGCCTTCAATTCCTCCATCTGGCCTTTCTCTATGGTCATGCCCTTCCAGCCGCCGCTGCCGCCTGTCACCGCGAGCTGCTTGTAATCATCGAGCACGAGTACCTTGCCATCAACGAAGATGTCGGCCCGTTCCTTCGGAAAGCTCTTGGCACCCATTGAGGTATAGGTGAGCGTACAGACCGAACCATCGGCGTAGCGTACGGTGGCAACAAAATTGTCGTCGCGCCGCCAGTGGTCGCTGTGCGGGATAATCGTACAGGCATGTACGTCGACCGGTTGACTGCCCGTCAGTGCGTTGAACAGATCGTAGATATGGCAGGCTTCGCCGATATTCCGGCCGCCGCCATGCGGTCCGTGAACCCAGTGATCGGATGGAATATATCCCGCGTTCATCCGGTAGTTCACGATCATCGGCGATGTGCGATTCTTCATCGCTTCCTGCGCCGCAACGATGGCCGGCGAAAACCGGCGGTTGAATCCCGTCATCAAGAGCGGGCCCTTAGGATTGGCCGCATAGAATGACTCGATCGCCTCCAGACCTTCCTCGGTCATGGAAAGCGGCTTCTCGACGAACACGTGTTTGCCGGCGTTGAGCGCTGCCAGCGTCATCTCCGCGTGCAGGTCGTGCCGTGTGGCGATCAGCACCAGATCGATCTGCGGATCGTCCAGCACGGTCTGATAGTCCGTTGCAGCATTGGCGATGCCGAACCGCTCGGCTGCTCCGCGAGCCGATAATCCGGTACGGCTCACGACGGTACGAAGGTCGAACTTATCCTTGAGCTTCAGAAGGTTTGGCAGGTGCATGCCCTGCGCAAAACCACCAGCTCCGACCAATGCCATCTTGATGCGGCCGTCGATCGGCGCTGGCGCGCTGACCTGAAGCGTCCGGTTCATGGCTCCGTCGCGCGGTGGATACTTCAATAAAACCAGTAACGGCTTCTCGCCCTCGCCGGAAAGCTTGCCGTAGGCTTCCTCCGCCTGATCGATGGGGAACGGCTCCTGTAGCATGTTGTCGAGTCTCACCCGACGCGCCGCCAGCAACCTCAGGTATTCCTGCATGTTGCGGTTTTCAGTCCAGCGCACATAGGGAATCGGGTAATCGGCGCCCTCCTCCTCATAAACTGCATCATATCGACCGGGACCATAGGAACATGAGATTAGAACATCGAGTTCCTTGGCGTAGATATCGGAGCGCGCCATGTTCAGCCCGACATCGCCGACAATGACGACACGCGCCTTCTTGCGACATGCCTGGAACGCCTGTGCCAGGATATCGCTCGACGGCGATGCAGCCGTGATCACAACGGCATCTGCCCCGACCCCGTCGGTCAGCTTGATGATGCGTTCGACGAGATCACCGTCTTTCGGGTTGATGCCGATATCCATGCCATTTTCGACCGCAACACCGATACGGCGTGGATCGACGTCGGTGCCAATCACGCGACAGCCGTTCGCACTGAGCAGTTGCGCCGTGATCTGGCCAAGGATTCCGAGACCGACAACGACCACGGTCTCCCCCAACGTCGGCTGGGTGCGCCGGACCCCCTGCATCGCGATAGCACCAAGCGTGACGGTCGCAGCGAGATCGAACGACAAAGATTCGGGAACTGGCACGCAGAGATTGACGGGCACGTCGATCAGTTCAGCATGGTTGGCAATGCCAGCGCCGGCGCAGGCTACGCGATCGCCGACCGCAATGCCCTCAACTTCCGACCCAACAGCAATCACCGTACCCGCGGCCGAATAGCCGGTCGGGAGACCGGCATCGAGCTTGCCCATGACCTGCTTGTAGACGCGCGCGACACCCTGATCGCGCATCAACTGAACGACCCGTTTGACATGGTGCGGTTGCTTTAACGCGCGGCGATACAGCGGCAGACCGGACATCTTGATGCCCGCCATTTCCGTGCCGACGCTGACGCAAGAACGGTCGACTTGCACCAGCACATTCTTTGGGCCCGCGAGCGGAGCAGGAACCTCTTTCAGGAAAACTTTGCCGGATCGAACCAGTAATTGCTTCACGACCAAACTCCTCGGGTATCGATCACAGCCTTGTCTTTCAAATCCGCGCGCGGAATTTCGTTGTAGGCGCGATGGTTGACGAGCATGACGACGATATGAGCGTCGCGGATCGCAGTGCCTGCATCGTCGACCAGTCGCACATGCTTGTGGTTTGCGAGTGTGCCGGGCAGCGCCTCGGCGTGCGGTTCGGAAACCAGAACCTCGCAGTCGTTCCATCCGGCTACGATCTCTGCGATGTGCAACGCCGGGCTCTCGCGGAAGTCATCGACATCCGGCTTGAATGCCAAGCCAAGCAACGCGACCTTCGGCTTGGCGCCGGCGGCGCGGGCACCTGCGACAGCGCTCTTGATTTTGTCGAGCACATAAGCAGGCTTGCCATCATTCACTTCGCGCGCGGTGCGGATAAGGCGCGATTCTTTGGGCGCCGCTTCGACGATGAACCAGGGGTCCACGGCAATGCAGTGTCCGCCGACACCGGGACCCGGCTGCAGGATGTTCACACGCGGATGATGATTGGCGAGACGAATGAGCTCCCACACATTGATGTCGAGCTTCT
>JANINJ010000098.1 GCA_024508855.1 Xanthobacteraceae bacterium | reverse complement strand
GACGATGCGGAGATCGCGGCTGCGCATCGGGCGATTGATGCACGACATCGCCACAAAACAAAACCGCCCATCCGTTTTGCGGATGAGCGGTTCGAGATCGGCTTCAGGTGAAGGGGGCGCTTACGCCTGAGGCTGACCGTCCGAAGGAGGCGTCGGGCGCGTGCGGTGCTGCGCCATGAACTGGTCGAACTCTTCCTTGTCCTTGGCGTGGCGCAGGCGATCGAGGAAATCCCTGAACTCGGTCTGCTCTTCTTCGAGACGGCGCAGCGTCTCCATGCGGTACTCGTCGAAGGCGCGGTTACCGCTCGAGGGCGGACCGAAGCCGAAGCCACGACGCTCCATGCGGCCGCGCATCCGCTCCATCTTGTACTGCATCCGCTCCATCTTGTTCTGCCAACGATCGCTGTGACTCCAGCATCCCATTTTCCTGCTCCCGATTGTGTAGAAGAGAAGTGCGAGACCCACCGGCCACCAGAAGATGAAACCGAGCACCGTCAGCGCAATCCAGCCGGGGTGCCAGGGCGATTCCATCATGCCGGGGCGCCGATAGTCATTTTCAGTGGGCCCGCTCCAGCGAGGTACATCTGCGGTGTAGGCCATTTGCATCTCCGTTGTTTGGTGCGACGCCGTGTGAATGTAAATAACATTTACATAGGTAAACCGTTCCGAATTTTTGTCAAGCTGCGCGTTGGCCGCACGTGGCGAATTATTTTCTGGACGATCCCCAGGGACCGGGCGGCGGCCCCGGAGGGGACGCGGGCTGCGCGGTCTTGCCGGCAGCGGCGGAACCTGCTGCCGACGATGCGGGCGGCGGTGCCGGCGGGACGGAGGAGCGTTGATCCGATTTGGATTTTTCTCCGGGCGCGGTGTCTCCCGGCCGGCGGTCGGTCGGGAAACCGAGACCGCGCAGATAGATCAGCACGCCGGCTTCCAGCAGGTCCTCCGGCGACATCGGCAGCTTGCGACGCGACGAATCGCCGCGCGAGAACAGCGACGCCACGCCATGCGACATCGACCAGATATGCAGCGCCATCATCAGCGCCGGCGGGCGCGCCACGCCAGGCGGCGTCAATGCCGCAAGTCGCTCTGCCGCAGCGCGAATGATGTTGAAGGCGCGTTCGCTCGCAGCCATCAGCGTCGGATTGGAATCGACCGGCACGCCGGATTCGAACATCGCCGAATAGAACGCCGGCTCCTCCCGCGCATAGGCGAGATAGGCTTTGCCGACGCGCTCGAAGGCGGTGACCGTATCGGGCCGGCCATCGTCCCACGCGGCGGACAACACGCTCTCGAACTGCTCGAAACCACGCTGCGCGATGCTGGAGAGCAATTCCTCTCGATCGCGGAAGTGGCGATAGGGCGCCGCCGGGCTGACGCCGGCCGAGCGCGCGGCATCGGCGAAGGTGAACCCCGCCGGGCCTTTTTTGGCAATCAGATCAAGCGCCGCTTCCAGCAGCGCCTCTTTCAGGTTGCCGTGATGATAGCCGCGTTCCGCGCGGCGATGGTCCTTGCGCCAACTCATGTGAAGGGCTTTTACATGAGCCGGAACAAAAGGTCACATCATATTGCGCGGGAAATCCCTTGCGATTTCGCTGCGGCAGGCTGGCGGCCGGATTGTGGCGGGAAAACCCGCCTCGCCCGGCGGTCAGGATCGGTCCAACTGCGCCCGCAACCGGTCGAGACCGGCCGCAGCCTCCTGCACCTCGGGGGTGAAATCGGCCATCTCCTGCACCTGCCGGATCTCGATGATCTCGTTCTCCGAGGCCGGGCACCGCTTGGCCCAGGCGATCGCCTCGTCGCGCGAGGCGACATCGATCATCCAGTAGCCGCCGAGCACTTCCTTGGCTTCCGCAAACGGTCCGTCGGTAACCAGCGGCTTGCCGCCCTCGAACGACACCCGCGCCCCGACCGACGGCGGATGCAGGCCGTCCAGCGTGATCAGCACGCCGGCTTCCTGCAGCGCCTCATTGTATTTCATCATTTCCGCCACTCGCGCCGGATCGAGTTCGACATCCGGTGCGGCGGTCTCGTAACCCTTCGGGATCATCAGCATCATGAATCGCATGGTGAGTTGTCCTTGCCTCAGGTTGAAGTCGGGGGACTATCGCTTCGCGGCCTGCGCGCGCAGACGCGCTTCCTGCTCGCGCAATTCGGGCGTCAAGGCTTCGCCGAAATCCTCCGCCTCGAAAACCTGGCGCAGTTCCAGTTCGGAGCCGGCATCGAACGGTGCGCGTTTCATCCAGGCGATGGCCTCGTCGCGCGACTTGGTCTGGATCAGCCAGAAACCGCAGACGAGCTCCCCGGTTGCCGGAAACGGACCGTCGGTCACGGAAACGTCCTTGCCGGTATAGCGGATGCGCGCGCCTTTCGAACTGGGATGCAGCCCCTCGCCCGCCAGCATCACGCCCGCCTTGACCATCTCCTCGTTGAACTGGCCCATCGCCGTCAGCAGCGCCTCGCTGGGCATCACGCCGGCTTCGGTATCCTTGCTGGCCTTCACCAACACCATGAAACGCATCGGTTTTCTCCGTTCGATCTGGCCGGCGAATGCCGGACTCTGCCATAAAGACGAACGGTGGGCGATGAACCCGACATGGCCGCGAGGATTTTTTCAGCCGGGACCTGTCATGCCTGCTGCGGCAAGAAGACGCGATCGCGGTAGCTCGCGCCGAAATAGACGTCGACGTTGCGAACCTTGTCACCCGCGAAACGGAAGAACTCGGTATTGCGGAATTGCTTGCCGTCGGCGGCGATGCACCGGTAGGTCACGAACGCTTCGTCGCCCTGCTCGAAGATCCGCTCGATAACGTTTTCGCGGATGGTCAGACTGTTCGGCCAGCACCGTTCGAAATATGCCGCCTTGTCGATGGCGTCGTCATAGGGGCTGGTGAAGGTGAAATCATCCGCCAGCAATGCCGCGAGGCCTTCACGATCGCGTTTCACGTAGGTATCGAACAGGCTGCGAATGATCTCTGCCTTGCCGCGGCTCATGTCATGTCTCTTTCGGAAACATATGGAAATAAGGCTCGGCCTCCTTCAGCACGCGCGCATAGGACGGCCGCGCTTTCAAACGCTCGAGATAGGCCGCGAGATTGGGATATGTCTCGGCGAAAGGCAGCACGTTGCTGGCATAGAACAACGCCGGCGCGGCAGCGCAGTCCGCCAGCGTGAATGCATCGCCGGCCGCCCAGCGGCGCGACGCCATCTCGCGCTCGGCAATGTCATACGCCGCTCTCATTCGCGTCTTCGCATCCTCCACGCCGTGCGGGTCTTTCTTGTCCGCCGGCCGCAGGCGATTACCGACCACCTTCTGCACGTGATTGTGGATATGCAGATCGTAGAACCGATCGCGCAGGCGAACCTGCCGCGCGCTGTCGCCGTCCTCCGGCACGAAGCGCGTGCCGCCCAGATAATGCTGATCGAGGTAATCGATAATCACGGTGGATTCCGGAACGATCTCGTCGCGCGCATTGTCGCGCAGCACCGGGAATTTTCCGATTCCCCACAGCTTCAGCAGCGCCGCACGCTCGGCCTCGTCGCCCAGATTGACCGAGACGGCCTCGAACGGCGTGTCGTTCTCATACAGGGCGATCAGCACCTTGTGGCAATAGGACGACGGCGGATGCAAATAGAGCGTCAGAGACATGCGTGGTTTCCCTAAGCTGCACGAGGTTCGTACCGATTGATCACGATACCGGTCGAGAGCGCCCTGGCATCGAGCAGCTTCAGCTTGATGCGCTCCGGCCCCGGCTTGAACAGCGGCGTGCCGCTGCCGAGCAGTACCGGACAGATGCCGATGCGGAATTCGTCAATCAAACCATGCGGAATGAGACCTGCACAGAGATCGGCGCTGCCGAAGATGAAAATATCTTCCGCGCTGTCACGCTTCAGCCGCGCGGCTGTTGCCGGCAGATCGTCGTTAAATAACTGCGTGTTGCGCCAGTCCGAATGCGTCAGCGTCCGCGAGAACACGTATTTCGGCAGCGCATTCATGAAGTCCGCGACCTCGCCGCTCTCGTTCGGCCAGTAGTTCGCCATCAGCTCGTAAGTGACGCGGCCGAACATCAATCCTCCGGCGGACCTGCCCTGCTCGATCGACAGCCGCTCAAGCTCCTCGTCCCAGACATCGAGATGGAAACTGATGTCGCGGTTGGGCCCTTCGACGAAGCCATCGAGCGTCATCAAATCCCACATGATCAGTCTCGCCACGGCGAACTCCCTATACTGCTTGTATTTTGCAACTGGTTGCAGTCTAGGATTACTGATGCAAGAATGCAAGCGGTTTTGGAATGCACGATGAAGGAAGAGAAACCGGGATGAATCACGCTTTCATCTCCCTTTCCCCTTGCGGGAAGGGGTCGGGAGTGATGCGCCCGCCGCAATCTCGCATCGGCAATTCCTTGCGAAAAGTGAGCCGCACATGACCGACGAGCAACGCTCGGGTTGCGCGATCAATCTCACGCTCGAAGTGATCGGCGACAAATGGAGCCTGCTGATCATCCGCGACATGATGTTCGGCAACCGGCGGCACTATCGCGACCTGTTGACGAAATCGAACGAAGGCATCTCGTCGAACATTCTGGCCGACCGCCTGAAGACGCTGTTGGAGCAAGGCATCATCACCCGCAAGGACGACCCAAGTCACAAGCAGAAAGGAATCTATTCGCTCACCGAAAAAGGCATCGAACTGCTGCCGATCCTGGCGCAGATGTCGGCGTGGGGCTTCAAGTATCTTCCGGTGAGCGAAGAACTCGGCATTCGCGCACAACTGCTGAGCGAAGGCGGCCCGAAGATGTGGGCGGAATTCATGGACGAACTGCGCGAAATGCATCTTGGCCTGAAGCGACGCAAGAAAAGCGGCCCCTCGGTCGGCGAGCAATTGCAGGCGGCATATCAGGCCGTACTGGCGAAGAAGCGTGGCGAAAAGCAACGAGACTGATCGCGCGCAAGACGATCTCGGCATCCGAGACCAGGCGATGTTCCACACAGCAATAGACAAATACTAATTCTAATCTGCGCCTAATGCGCGCTGCCCGTCTTCGGATACCGCATCTCGCTTGCTAGTGAACGACCTCACTTGGTTGAAACAAGCGGGGCGAGAATGAAATCTGCGGAGCGACGGCGGGCAAGCTATCTGACAGCGTCAATGCCATTCCTGGCTGCGATGATGCTGACAACGGGAGCCGAAGCGCAGTCGTCGCCTTCGGGCGCGCACGATCTTCCTGCAGTGGTGGTGGACAAGCCGCAGACCGCCGCACGCCGGGTGAAACCTTCGCCAAGCCGCCGGGCAGCACGCAGACAGGCGGTTCACGCGAGCCGCCGCAACGCGCCGTCAAACCCGGCAACGGTGCCTGCAGCGGCGCAAGCGGTGGAAACCGCAACGGGCCATGTCGACGGTTACGTCGCAACCCGAAGCGGCACCGGCTCCAAGACCGACACACTGCTGCGGGAAACCCCGCAATCCATTTCGGTCGTCACAGCAGACGAGGTTCGCGACCAGGGCGTCGTGAACGTTCAGGAAGCGCTGCGCTACGTTCCCGGCGTATTTGCGGACGCCTATGGCCGTGACTCGCGCGGCGATTATCCGCGATTTCGCGGACAGGATCCCAACATCTATCTGGACGGTACGCGCGTCATCGACACCTACCGCTTCAACGAGTGGCGGATCGATCCCTATACGCTCGAGCGCATCGAGGTGCTGCGCGGACCGTCATCCGTACTGTACGGCGACACCTCGACCGCCGGATTGCTCAATCTGATTTCAAAACTTCCGCAAGCCAAGTCCGCCAACGAAATCAGCGTCCAGTACGGCAGTTTCGACAACAAGCAGGTGCAGCTGGACAGCACCGGCAAACTCACCAAGGATGGCGACTGGCTGTATCGCTTCATCGGCGTCTTCCGCGACAGCAACACGCAGACCGACTACACCAAGGATGATCGAATTCTTCTCGCGCCGTCGGTGACATGGCGGCCGACCAACGATACCAGCTGGACTGTGCTCGGCACCTATCAAAAGGACAAGACCGGCTCGACCACGGCATTCCTACCGATCGAGGGCACGCTTTATCCCGGGCCGAACGGATTCATTCCGATCAATCGCTTTGCCAGCGAGCCGGGTTACGATCGCTACCAGACGGAAACCAGTTCGGTCAGCAGCCTGTTCGAGCACGTGTTCAACAACAACTTTCGCATCCGCCAGAACATGCGCTTCACCCATGTCGACGGCGAATATCACTCGATCTATCCGGACGTCTATTCCAACCCGACCGATCCGTTCCTGGATCCCGCACGCCGCACCGTCGCACGCTTCGGCTTCGATCGCGCAACGACCAAGGATGCCTTTACCATCGACAATAATGCCGAACTGAAACTCGCAACCGGCCCGGTCTCGCACAAGCTGCTGTTCGGCATGGACTACCGCATGCTGTCCGAAATCGCACGCTCGGGAGGCAGCTACGATGCCGAACCATTCGACCTTTATGCGCCGGTCTATCACGGCGCGACCGCCGCACCGATGACGCCGGAGCCTTACTTGCGGCAAAGTCAGCTCGGATTCTATGCGCAGGACCAGATGCGGCTCGGTCGCTGGATCGCCGTTGCCGGCGTCCGCCAGGATTTCGTGACCAGCAACACCGAGGGTTCGCCTTTGCAAAACGACAAGGCAACCACCGGCCGGTTCGGGCTGATGTACGAACTTCCGTTCGGCGTGACGCCCTATGTCACCTACGCGCAGTCGTTCAATCCGGTATTCGGCGGCGGCGTCTGCGCCGATTTCTGCAAGCCGCAGCGCGGCGAGATGGTCGAGCTTGGCGTCAAGTATACTCCGTCGCCGGGCACAGCCATCAACGCGGCAATCTACGACACCACCGAGAAGAACAGGCTGGCGGCCGATCCGACCAACCCGCTGCTGTCGATCCAGATCGGCGAGGTCCGCATTCGTGGCGCCGAGCTCGAGGTCCTCACCAAGGTGACGCCGAATCTCGATTTGATCGGCGCCTATTCCTACACCGACGCGCGCGTCGCCAGCGGCGACAACGCAGGCACCCACGTGGAAACGGTGCCGCTGCATCAGGCATCGTTGTGGGGCAAGTATCGCCTTGCCGCGCTCGGACTGCCGAATGTCACGGTCGGTGCCGGCGCGCGCTACACGGGTACGACATGGGACGGCGCGGACAACTTCCAGACACCGGCCTACACACTGTTCGATGCGATGCTGCGTTACGATACCGGACCTTGGGCACTACAGGTCAACGCCACCAACCTCGCCGACAAGCGACACGTCACGACCTGTCTCGCGCGCGGCGATTGTTTCTACGGCATGGGACGAACTGTGATTGGCAAAGTGACCTATCGCTTCTGATCTGTCGCGCGACAGACATCATCACGCACCACAATCGCGCGATGCGGACACTTGGTATCTCGTCGCGCGTGCGGCGCACCAGTTCCATCGGGCCAAATTCCCGCCGCATTGATGGGGGACGCTCATATCGCATTTTGCCGTGCGGGGACGTATGTGTGGCGAGATGCGTCTGAAGGGGCGTTCTGCGTAAAAATCAATTCAAATGGCTCGCGCGTTTGCGCCGCGACGAGTCATGCCCGAACCGAACAGGGGAGGACAGGCATGAAAGACATGGCCAAGCGTGTGGCCTCGTCGGGGGCACTTGCGCACGTAATGGCGATGGCGGCGATGCTCGTGATCGCAAGCTGCATTTTCTATATCCGCTAGACTTCCGCGCGCCTGACCGGCTTCGTCGCACCAACCGCGTCGCTTCGGCTTGACCGGCATCCCGTGATGTCCGATGGAAGGCCGGTTTCATAACGGATGCGGCGATGACGGCGAATTCTCAGAAGGTGGCACTGGTGACGGGCGCGGCGCGCGGCATCGGGCTTGCAGTGGCGAAGCGGTTTCTCGCCGATGACTGGCGCGTGGCGCTGCTCGATATCGAGGAGGCCACCCTGCGCGACGCAGTCCTGGCACTGGCCGATCCGGTCAACACGCTGGCGCTGCCGTGCGATGTCTCCGACAGCGCGGCGGTGCAGGCAGCTATCGCAAAGATCAACGACCGCTTCGGCCGGCTCGATGCGCTGGTGAACAATGCCGGCATCGCGGTGTTCAAACCCCTGCTCGACACCACCGACGACGACTGGAATCGCGTGCTCGCCGTCAACCTCACCGGGCCGTTCCTGTGCACCAAGGCGTCTGCGCCGTTGATGCGCGAGCATGGTGGCGGCGCTATCGTCAACATTACATCCATATCTGCCGTGCGCGCATCGACCCTGCGCACCGCCTACGGCACCAGCAAGGCCGGGCTCGCGCATCTCACTAAACAATTCGCGGTCGAACTCGCCTCGCTCGGCATCCGCGTCAATGGCGTCGCGCCGGGACCGGTCGAAACCGCGATGGCCAAGGCGGTACATACGCCGGAAATCCGCGCCGACTATCACAATGCGATTCCGCTCAACCGCTACGGCCTCGAGGAAGAACTCGCCGAAGCGGTTTTCTTCCTGTGCAGCGAGCGGTCGAGCTACATCACCGGACAGGTGCTGGCGGTGGACGGCGGCTTCGACGCCACCGGCATCGGCCTGCCGACCTTGCGCGCCGAAGGCCGCAACGGCTAGAGTTCGACGGACCATTCCGACGCTACAAGTGCCTGCGAGCAACATTGGTGAGCTGACGGGGAACGTCCGGATATGCGCGCAGCCATCCTGGCCGCAGGACTTCTGACAATTGTCACGGGCGCGACCATCGCGCCGCCCGCGCACGCCGACATCCGCATTCTCGCCAGCCCGGGCGGCGAAGTCGGCTCCTTCATCGATCTGTTCGAGCGCTTGCGCGCGTCCGGCGAGCGCATCGTCATCGACGGACCGTGCCTGTCGGCGTGTACGCTGGTGGTCAGCATGGTGCCGCGCGACCGGATCTGCGTGACGCGGCGCGCGGTGCTGGGATTCCACGCCGCACGCTCGATCGACCGCCGCGGCCGCATCTACGCCGAACCCAAGGCGTCGCGGGTGGTGCTGGAGACCTATCCGTCGTCGGTGCGCCGCTGGATCACCCGCCATGGCGGGCTGACGTCGCGGCTGATCCTGCTGCGTGGCCGGGAGCTTGCCGCAATCTATCCGCGATGCCGGTGAATTCAGCTATTCCGCAGCAACGACCGCGGCTAGCTCGCGGCGACGCAACGTCGCGAGGCTGACGATCAGCGCGCCGACGGCGCATAAGGCAATCGTCGTCACCATCGGCAGCGACGTGCCGTCGAAGAACATGCTGACGATCGCGATCACGATGCCGCCGGTGACCATCTGCAGCGTGCCGCCGAGCGCCGACGCCACGCCGGCGATCGGGCCGTGATCCTCCAGCGCCAGCACCATGGTCGACGGGATGACGAGGCCGAGGAAGGCGTTGGCGGCGAACAGCAGCGCGATCAATGTCAGCAGGCTGTCATGGCCGGCGATCGTGAGCCCGAACAGGATCACCGCAAACAGCGCGAACATCGCGACTGCACCGATCACCATCCGTCCCATGCCGAAGCGCCCGCCGATCGCAGCGGCGAATTGCGACGCGCCGATGAAGCTGATCGCGTTCACCGAGAACGCCAGGCTGTATTGCGTCGGCGTCAGGCCGTAGTGATCGATATA
>JANINJ010000097.1 GCA_024508855.1 Xanthobacteraceae bacterium | reverse complement strand
ACACCTGGGCGCTCGCGCACGGTACGGCGTTGGCGTTGCTGCGCGCCAAGAAGGATACTTGGTTTTTCGTGACGGCGGACTATGCGTTCGGCCATTCGCTCGAACACGATGCCGCAGAGGTGGTGAAAGCGCAGGGCGGCAAGGTGCTCGGCTCGGTCAGGCATCCTACCGGAACTGCTGACTTCTCGTCCTTCCTGCTGCAGGCGCAGGCCAGCAAGGCGAAGGTGGTCGCGTTTGCGAACGCGGTGGGCGACACCATCAACTCGGTCAAGCAGGCGTCCGAGTTCGGTCTGCAGGCCGGCGGACAGGAACTGGCCGCGCTGCTGATGCAGGTGACCGACGTCAACGCCATCGGCCTGAATACGGCCAAGGGTCTTTATCTCACCGAAGCGTTTTACTGGGATATGAACGACGGCACCCGCAAGTTCTCCGATCGCTTTGCAGCGATGACCGGCGGCAAGCGCCCGACCATGATTCAGGCCGGCGTCTACGCGGGCACGTTGCACTATCTGCGTGCGGCGGCTGCGGCGGACAGCGCCGATGGCAAGGTGGTCGTGGCCAAGATGAAGGAAATGCCGTCGCACGATCCGCTGTTTGGTGACGGCACGATCCGGCAGGATGGCCGCCACATCCATAATATGTATCTGTTCCAGGTGAAGTCACCGGCCGAATCCAAGGGGCCGTGGGATTACTACAAGCTGATCCAGACCATCCCTGCTGCCGAGGCATTTCGGCCGTTGGCGGACGGCAATTGTCCGCTGGTCAAGAAGTGATCCGACCGTAGCGGCTGCCATCGAATTGGCAGTCGCTACCACCGGCTCGTTACATTCTGATCGGTTGCATCAGTTGCGACAGCAAGATGGGACTGCCATCGGTGTGATGCTGAATGGCGACCTCGACTTCAAACACGTCGCGAACCAGTTCGTCGGTGATCGTTCTTTCGGGAACGTCATCGGCGGCAATCCTGCCGCGATGAATGACGACAATGCGATCCGCGAAGCGGACCGCGAGGTTGAGGTCATGCAGGATTGCGATGACAGCGGTGCCGTCGCGCGCACGTCTGCCGGCGATCTCGACAAGTTCGATCTGATGACGCAGGTCCAGGCTGGAGGTCGGTTCGTCCAGCAACAGCAACCCGGGCCCATGCTCGGCTTCGCCGCGAGCAAGCTGCACGAGAACGCGTGCAAAATGGGCGCGTTGCTGCTCGCCGCCTGACAGCGTCGGTAATTGCCGGTAGCGAAGGTGGCTTATCGCAACTTCGTTCAGCGCGGCATCGACAAGAGGCCGGGCAGCAACGGTGCCCATATCGCCAGCGCCCATATGCACGATCTCCTCGACCGTGAACGGGAACGTGACGTTGACGTGCTGGGACAGCGTTGCGCGATGGTTGGCGAGTTGACTGGGCGGATAGGAATGCAGGTCGCGCTGCTTGAGCCTGACATTCCCCCGAGTTGCCCTGAGGTCGCCGGAGAGCAACCGCAGCAGCGTCGATTTTCCCGCACCGTTAGGCCCGACGATGGCGACCATCTCGCCACTTTTGACCTGAAGGTCGATGCCGTCGACCAGCGTCGCGCCGTTGATCTGCATCGTTACGGATTTGGTTTCAAGGATCGCGGTCACAGCCCGGCCAGTCCGCGTTGACGAAGCAAGATCGCTAGGAAAAATGGCGCACCGATCGCTGCGGTCAGGATTCCGATCGGCATCTCGGCGGGCGCGACGATCGTGCGGGCGAGCGTGTCGGCGCCGACGACAAGAACTGCGCCGAGCAGTGCGGACGCGGGTAACAGTAGCCGATGGCCGGGGCCGATCACCAGCCGCAACAGGTGCGGAACGACGATGCCGATGAAGCCGACGACCCCGCATATCGAAACCGCAACGCCGGTCATCGCCGAGATCAGCACGATAGATATCCGTTTGAGCCGCTCGACGTTGACACCGCTATGAAAGGCTTCGGATTCGCCGAGCACCAGGACGTCAAGCCCACGGCCGATCGAGAGGCACGCGATCAGCCCGATGGCGAGAACCGGTGCGATGGTTGCCGTCTTGGCCCAGGTCGCGCCGCTCAGCGATCCCAGCAGCCAGAATGTGATGTCGCGTAGTTGCCGGTCGTCGGCGATGAAAACCAGCAGCCCCAGTCCGGCATTGGCGATCGCAGCGATGGCGAGGCCTGCCAAGAGGAAGATGGCGATCGAGGTCCTGCCGCTGCGGCTTGCAATCCCGTACAATATGAATGTGGTCACAAGCGAACCCGCGAATGCCGCCATCGGCAGCAGTTCATTCTGCATGAAGCGCAGGCTCTCGCCGAAGCTGCTGTCGATGAGGATGATGGCGCTTGCCGCCGCGAATGCGCCGCCGCTGGATACACCTACTAGTGCCGGATCGGCGAGGGGATTGCGAAACAATCCCTGCATGATCGCGCCGGAGGTCGCGAGCAGGCCGCCGACGATTGCAGCCGCGGCAATGCGCGGAATCCGGATCGACCAGAGCACGAGTTGATCGCGCGACAGCACCGCGTCCGTGGCGTCGGTGGTCGAAAATCCGAGCGCAGCGGGAAGGCGTGCGAGCGGAATTCCCGCAGCACCGACGGTGACGGCAACGATCGCTATTCCCAGCAGCGCAAGGAACAGTATCGTAATGGTGACAATTGCGGATGGACGCATCGAAACCGCCCCACGAGACGGCTTCGCGTGCCCAGCTCCAACGATCGTGGTCATTTCCGGCAGTCGGCAGTCAGCGCCGCAGGGACGAATTTCTCGGCCTGCGGCGCAAGCGCCGGGTAGAGTTTGACCGACAGGTCGCGTGCTGCCGCCGCCGTCCGTGGCCCGAAGCCCAGCAGGTAAAGTCCTTCCATGGAGATGAACGACTTGTTTGCCGCGACGGGCGTCAATGCAAAGGCTGGATGCTTGTAGATTGTTTCCGCGTCGAGTGAATCCTTGCCGCGTTCGATCGAGAGCACGACGTCGGGTTTGGCGGCGACGATTGCCTCGTCGTTGATCGGTTTGTAGCCATCATAGTCATCGACCGCGTTGACCGCGCCTGCCAGCTTGATGATCTCGTTGGCTGCCGTGTGGCGCCCCGCGACCATGGCGCGGCCGTTCAGCAGCGACATGACAAACATCACGCGAATCGGCTTGGTGACTTTCGCACGCAGGTTCTTCAACTGCGCCAGATCGCCGGCGACAGTGGCTGTCAGGCATGCGGCCCGCGCGTCCGCCCCGAGCGCATGGCCGACGAGCGCGATCTTGTCGAGAATGCCTTGCTCGGAATACGTCTCAGGCACCAGAACGAGCGGCACCTTCGCCGCTTCAAGCACGTCCATCGTCTCTTTCGGTCCCGATCCCTGCATCGCGAGCACGACCGAGGGATTCAGGCCCAGCACGCCCTCCGAGGAAAGCTGCCGCATGTATCCGACGTCGGGTTTTTTTCGGGCTTCAGCGGGATACAAGCTCGTTGAGTCGACGCCGGCGATCCGGTCCCCAAAGCCGAGCGCGTAAAGGATTTCAGTCACGGCGCCGCCGATCGCTACAATGCGCGACGGGTCGGTGATGGTGACATCCTGACCGCGTGCGTCATGCACGACGATACCTTCTGCCAACAGGGGAGCATTCGGCAGGGTCGTACCGAACGCTATCGCCGTTAGCCCAAAAACGGCACTCAGCCACCCGGAGGATATTCTGGACGATCGGTTCATTTGGTCAGGATCAGCTTGTTTTGCGAGGTCAACCGCAGGCGATAATTCTCTGCACCGTGCGCAATGATGATTTCACGAATCCCGGAGAACAGGTCCTTGCTGTCGATCGTATTTCCACGAACAGCAATCGAGCGATGCGATACGGATACGTCTGTCGCGCCGTCTATTTCGTTCGGAAATTTCTGTTGTGGTGTCTTCGACATTGCGCCGTTGAGCCTGCCTCGGTCGGTAGGTCATCTTTATAAGACCGCAGCGCGGCAATCCAACCGCTGCACTTTACAATCAATGTAAACAGCCCCTTTGACGGTTGACCGCCTTGATGCTGCTACGTATTCCATGAGGACAGCGCGCAGGGGGAAGTCTGCGTGTGGTGATGAGGCCGCCAGCAAGCCACTGCTTTCGTTGCAGCGCCAGCCAGCCATGCCCAACAAATACATAGAGACGATTGGGGTCGTGGGGCAATGTTGGTCGACGGGGCTAGGCGTTCGCGCGCCTTGATGGTGGGCGTTTCTGTTATTGCGATGACACTGGGTGCTTCGGGCGCCGGTGTGGCGCAGCAAGCAACTGTAGCGGCGGCGGTCAAATTGTCGCAGCCTCCCAAGTCATCGAAACGTAAGCCGGTGGCGAGTCGGCAGATTGCTGCGCCTGTACTCAATGCGCGGGCGCAAATCGGTGCGCCGACGGTGCAGGCGCTCGATACCATTACCGTCGCTGCGACGAAAACCGAAGAGCGTGCGATCGACGCGTTGGCGCCGGTGAGTGTCGTGACGCTTGAGCAGATTCAGGGGCTGCAGCCGAAGCGGATATCGGATCTGTTCCGCAGCGTGCCAGCGGTGTCGTTCCAGGACCGGGGCGACGATCCGTCGAGTTCGATCAACATCCGCGGCTTGCAGGATTTCGGCCGTGTCGCGGTGGTGGTGGACGGCGCGCGGCAGAATTATCAGCGCACCGGCCACAATGCCAACGGCTCCTTCTTCCTCGATCCGGAACTGATCGGCGGGGTGGATGTGGTTCGCGGCCCCACCGCAAACATCTACGGCTCGGGCGCTATCGGCGGTCTCGTGTCGTTCCGCACCAAGGACATCAACGACGTCGTTCGTCCCGGCGAGCGGTGGGGTGTCGACATGACGGGGTCTTACGGCACTAACAAGGATCGCGGGCTGGGATCGATCTTCGGTGGCGTGCGCGTCGATCCGAATGTCGATGTATTCGGCGGCGCGGTCTATCGGACGCAGGCCAACTACAAGGACGGCGCGGGCACCACCATCGGAAATACCGGAAACGAGATTGCCGCAGGGCTGATGAAAGTCACGGTGCGGCCGGCCGACGGACACGAGATCAAGTTCGGTGGCCTGTTCCAGGATTACCAATACAGCATCGGCCAGTTCAATCGGGGGCCGACGACGACGCGCGCAGAGCAGGCTCTCAACCAGGGCTCATCGGTTTATGCGTCGGATGCCAAGAACTACATGGGTACACTGAACTGGCGCTATTCGAAGCCGGATGACAACTTGTTCGATTGGAACATGTCGCTATACGCCAATCGCGTCGACAACGATCAGACCAAGACCTATCACTATTCCAGCAGCGGCGCCGCCTATTGCGGTCCCGGCGGAACCGGCAACAATATCTCCGGCTGCGTAGGCGACAAGCGTGGCTATGTGCTCGATACGATCGGCATCGACGTCAACAACACGTCGCGCTTCGACATCGGTAATTGGCGCAATGCGGTCACCTATGGTGTCGACGCCTTCAACGACGACGTTCGAACGACCGATGCCAGCGGAAATTCCAATATCACAACGCCAAGCGGACGGCGCACCGTTTCCGGTGGCTTCGTTCAGCTCAAGAACAACTATGCAAGCTGGCTCGAAATCGTCAGCGCCTTGCGCTACGACCACTATGAGCTGAGCTCCGCCGGAACGGGACTCGGCAACACGTCATCCAGCGGCGATCGGCTTTCTCCCAAGATCACGGTCGGCGTAACGCCTGTAGCGGGCTTCACACCTTACGTCAGTTATGCGGAAGGTTATCGTGCACCTTCAATCACCGAGACGCTGATCGCCGGTGGTCACGCGACCGGCGGTGGTCCTGCTTTCTTCAATTGTCCCGATGGTACCAGCGGGCTGTTCTGTTTTCTGCCGAACCCGAATCTGCGTCCTGAAGTCGGCAAGACCACGGAAGTCGGTATCAATCTCAAATATGACGGCGTCCTGAGAGCGGGCGATACGCTGCGCGCCAAGTTCAACGTGTTCCATAACGATGTCGACGACTATATCGATCTCGTTGCGTCACCGCCGGTGATGACGATGTTCGGGCCGTTCAGTCAGTATTATCAGTACCAGAACATCGCGAGCGCGAAGATCGAGGGCTTCGAGTTCGAGACGTCCTACGACGCCGGAGATTGGTTCATCGGCGTGGCTGGCAACATCCAGCGCGGAAAGAATACGGCGACGAATGTCGGCCTGGCGACGGTGCAGCCGCGCAAGGTGACCACGACCGGCGGTGTGCGGTTGCTGGATCGTACGTTGACCCTGTCCGCGCAGTGGTCGTCCTACGCCGCTAACGACGATTTGCCCGCGGGCTATCTGCCGTCGACCGCTTACGATCTCGTCAATTTGTACCTGACCTATCAAGCGACGAAGGACATCGTGTTGACGGCATCGGTCGAAAATCTGCTCAACGAATACTACCGTCCCTATGCGATCCCGGGATCGTCGACGGACGGAACGACCCAGAACGACGTGCTGTTTAGCAGTCCAGGGCCGGGTATCACCTACAAGGCAGGTTTGAAAATTCATTTCGGCGGAGCCTGACATCGATACGATAGTCTTCATGTAAACCGCCGCTGAGCCGCGCTGATGTCCCAGCGCGGCTCTTTCCGTCATTTCGTTGCTTCGATACAATCAGAGGCAACACATACGAAGATATCAAAGAGGAGAGTGACGACATGTTCATCGCGATGAATCGGTTTCAGGTCAAAACGGGGTCTGAGCAGGCATTCGAGAACGTCTGGGCAACGCGGGAATCCTATCTGAGCAGCGTGCCGGGCTTCATTGAGTTTCACCTTCTGAAGGGACCTGTTGCCGAAGACCATACGCTGTATTCGACGCATACGACGTGGGCCGATCATGCTGCGTTCGACGGGTGGACCAAGTCGGAGGCGTTTCGCCGGTCGCATGCGCGCGCGGGCAACGATACCGGACCGAGCCTGTATCTCGGCCATCCGAAGTTCGAGGGTTTTGAGATCATCCAGAGCGAGCGCAAGTCCGATGCGGCTGCGTGAGTTCCCGGATCGACCGGATCTGATTGCAAGGAGAGCGATGTCGTGAACGCAAGTATCTCCGATCTGAAGGAATATCTCGCTCAGAATCCCGGTGCGGTGATCGAGGACGTGGCACGGGAACGCAACGTCTCTCCGCGAGCGGTGATCGAGGCGTTGCCGTCTGACATGGTGCGTATCTGCGGCGGCGATGCATTCGCCGGGGCGATGCAGGACATTGCGCAATGGGGCGAAGTCACACTGATCGTCCATACCGACGATGCTATCTTCGAATTCACCGGCACAATTCCCGCCGGTGAGATCGGCCGCGGCTATTTCAACCTGATGCAGCCGAAGGGGCTGCATGGGCACCTGCGGCATGAACGGTGTGCGGCGATTGCATTCGTCGAGCGACCTTTCATGGGCAAATCGTCGGCCTTCGTTTCATTTCTGAATGTCGATGGCGGCGTGATGTTCAAGGTTTTTGTGGGGCGCGATGAGACGAGAGCTTTGCGGCAGGATCAACTGGAGCGATTTCGCGCTCTTGGTGTTCGGATGGGTGCCGTACGCGCATCATAGTGCGTACCCATCCGGCCTGTAGGATACGACTGCGGCGAAAGAGTATGATGTTGCGTATTGCGATGAACATGCGTCTTCGACACGGATTGAATGGACTCGGCGCGATTGCTCTCAACGCGCTGCTGCCCACCCCGACTTTTGCTTCGACTGACACGGCATTGTTGCCGCGGGACCTGTCGCCGTGGGGGATGTTCGCGAATGCGGACATCGTGGTGAAGGCGGTGATGGTGGGGCTGGCGTTTGCGTCGCTGGTGACGTGGACGGTGTGGCTGGCGAAGACGCTCGAACTGGCGCGGGCGCGGCAGGTGGCGAAGCGGCGGATGGCGGCGCTGGAGCGCGACACCACGCTGTCGGAGGTCGCGGGCGAGGCGCGCGAGGGCCGCGATGCGGTGGCACAACTGGTGCAGAGCGCGGCGCGCGAGGCCCGGCTGTCGGGCGGGGCGATTGACGACGGCTTCAAGGAGCGGGTGGCGCTGCGGCTGGAGCGGGTCGAGGGCGCGATGGCGCGGCGGATCGCCCGCGGCACCGGCATCGTCGCCACCATCGGGGCGACGGCGCCGTTCGTCGGCCTGTTCGGCACGGTGTGGGGCATCATGAACGCCTTCATCGGCATCTCGCAGGCCCACACCACCAACCTCGCGGTGGTGGCGCCGGGCATCGCCGAGGCGCTGCTGGCGACCGCGATGGGCCTGATCGCGGCAATCCCGGCGGTGATCATCTACAACGTGCTGGTGCGCGGCATCACCGGCTATCGGGCACTCTTGGGCGACGCCTCGGCGCAGGTGCTGCTGCTGCTCAGCCGCCAGGCCAGCCTCGCGGGCAGCAACCTTGCGGGGAACCGTTCGCCGTCCCTGACCCGCGCGGCGGAGTAAGCCGATGGGCGCGAAACTGGGCGCACGATTGGGCGGCGGTTCGCGCGGCGACGACGACCTGGTCGAGGCGCACGAGATCAACGTCACCCCGTTCATCGACGTCATGCTGGTGCTGCTGATCATCTTCATGGTGGCGGCGCCGCTGGCCACCGTCGACGTCGGGGTCGACCTGCCAGCCAGCACCGTGGAGCCGCAGCCGCGCCCGGACAAGCCGGTGTTCGTCACCGTGAAGCCCGACCTCGGCCTTGCGATCGGCGAGGACGCGATCGATCGCGCCGCGCTGGCCACGACGCTGGACGAGGTGACCCAGCATAACAAGGACGAGCGCATCTTCCTGCGCGCCGACAAGGCGGTGAGCTACGGCGACCTGATGACGGTGATGAACCTGCTGCGCGACGCCGGCTATCTCAAGATCGCGCTGGTCGGGCTCGACGGCCGCACCGAGCCCAAGTGAATCAAGTGAACCAAGTGAGCGGGAGCGGGATGACTGCCTCTGTCGCCAACGCCAGCCTTGTTAATGCCGGCCTCGCCAACGCCTATGCCCTGCACGATCATCCTGGTCGCGCCGGGGTGGCGCGCTGGGGCGTGTCGGCGCTGGCGATCGTCGCCACCCATGTGGCGCTGATCGCGGCCGGCATGGCGTGGGTTGCGAGTTCGCCACCGCCGGGCACGACGGTGCCGGCGATCATGGTCGACCTCGCGCCGGTCTCGAGCGCGCCGGAGCCGCAGCAGCAGGACCTCGCGCCCGGACCGGAGATGCAGCAAGCCGAGCAGCCGGCCACGCCGCCGCCCGAGCCGCAACAGCAGGCGGTGCAGGAGCAGATCCCGGCGACGCCACCGCAGCAAACCCCCGAGGTTGCCGCGCCGCCGGAGCAGAAGCCGGAGCCGGCGCCCCCGAAGCCCGAGCCGCCGAAGCAGGAGCCCGCCAAGGTCACGCCCGAGCCGAAGCCGCCACCGGTCAAGCCGAAGCCGGTGCGCAGGGAGGTGAAGAAGCCGTCGGAGCGTCCACCGGCGCCGCGCACCTCGGCGGCGCCGAAGGCCGAACGCCGGGCGCAACTGGCGGCCGCCGCCCGGGCCGGCGCGGCCGCAGCCGCCGCGGCGATGCCGGCCTATCGCGACCTGCTGGCGGCGCACCTGCAGCGCTACAAGCAATATCCCTCCGCCGCCAAGGCCGCCGGCGAACAGGGCACCGCGATGCTGAGCTTCACCGTCAGCCGCACCGGCCATGTGCTCTCCAGCCGGCTCGCGCGCTCGTCAGGCCATGCCGATCTCGACGCCGAGACCATGGCCATGATCCGCCGCGCCCAGCCGCTCCCCGCCTTCCCCCGCGACATCCCCCAAGCCTCCATGAGCTTCACCGTCCCAGTCAGATTCGCAATCAGGTGAGGTTGTAGAGCGTTTTCGAGCGAAGTGGATACCGGTTCGCGTGAAGAAAACGCGTCACATCAAATCCATAGAGCCCCGGTTCTGATTCCATCAGAACCGGGGCTCTATGGATTTGCGCGCTCGAATTGCCGCAGCAATTTGTTGCCGCGCGCGACCGCAGAATCCAGCGCTTCCTGCGCCGGCTTCTTGCCGTTGAAGGCCTGTTCGAGTTCGTCCTCAATGACATCGCGCACCAGCACGAACGATCCCAGCCGCAGCCCTTTGGAATTTTCCGTCGGCGGATTGAGCGTAATCTGCTCGATCGAGATCACGATGC
>JANINJ010000096.1 GCA_024508855.1 Xanthobacteraceae bacterium | reverse complement strand
CGCACGCCGTCGACCACCGCCACGAGGTTGGCATCCGGCTGCTTCTGCACCGCGAGCACGATGGAGCGGTTGCCGTTGAGCCAGGTCGCGATCTTGTCGTTCTCAACGCTGTCATAGACGGTCGCGATCTCGTCGAGCTTGACCGGCGAGCCGTTGCGCCAAGCGACGATGACTTTGCTGTATTCCGAAGCCTTCGGCATCTGGCCGGAGGCCACCAGCGCGACGTCTTGCTTCGGTCCGTTCAGCGTGCCGACCGGCGTCGAGGAATTGGCGTTGGTCACCGCGGCGCGCACGTCATCGAGCGTCAGCCCGCGCGCGGCCGCGGCCTGCGGATCGACCTGGACCCGGATGGCGAACTTCTGGCTGCCATAGACCAGCACCTGCGCCACGCCGGGAATTTGCGACAGCGTCTGGCCGACGGTGATCTCACCGTATTCGTTCACCGCCGAGAGCGGCAGCGTATCCGACGACAGCGAAATGTAGATCACCGGATAGTCCGCCGGGTTCACCTTGCGGAAACTCGGCGGGATCGTCATTTCGATCGGCAGCCGCCGCTGCGCGATGGTCAGCGCGGTCTGCACGTCGAGCGAGGCGGCATCGATGTTGCGGTTGAGATCGAACTGGATGGTGATCGTCGACTGGCCCTGCGACGATTGCGACGACATCGACGAGATGCCGGCGATGGTGGAGAGCTGCCGCTCGATGATGCCCGCGACAGACGCGGCCATCGTATCGGCGCTAGCGCCCGGCAAGGTCGCCGTCACCGCGATGGTCGGGAAGTCGACCTTGGGCAGCGCCGACACCGGCAGCAGGCGAAAGCCGAAGATGCCGAACGCGACGATCGACGCCGTCAGCAGCGTCGTCAGAACCGGGCGGCGGATGCAAAGCTCGGAGAGCGTCATCGCTCAGGCTCCTGCCTTGCGTTCCCGCGGCTGAACCAGCGTTCCGTCGGAGAGCAGCAGTTGTCCCTCGGTGACGACATTCTCGTCGCCCTTGAGCCCGGCCGACAGCACCGAGTGTCCCTCGGAGGTCCGCGCCACCGTCACCGGCTGCACCCTCGCCTTGTTTCCTTCGACCACGAAAACGAAATCGCCGGTCTGGCTGCGTTGCACGGCGTCCGATGGCACCACCACCGCATCTTCGGTGCGAACGATCAGGCGCGTATTGACGAGCGTGCCCGGCCACAGCCGTTCGCTGGTATTGTCCATGATACCGCGCACCGTCACCATACCGGTGGTGGCATCCACGGTGTTGTCGATCATCGCCACCTTGCCGGTTTCCGATGCGTCGCTGCCCGGAACCGCGGCGACGACGTGCGACGAACCCGCCGCCATGGCCTCGCGCAAACCGTTGAGCACGCCCTGCGGAACGGCGAAGGCGACATAGACCGGCGCCATCTGGTTGATGGTCGCGAGCGCTGCGGTATCCGCCGGCCGCACGAAATTGCCCACCTTGACGTTGGCCGCGCTGATCCGTCCCGCGACCGGCGCGCGGATGACGGTGTAGCTCTTCTGGACCTTGAGATTATCGAGCGCAGCCTGATCGGCCTTGATGGTGCCGATCAGGATGTCCGCCTGGGTCTTGGCGTTATCGAGGTTGACCTGCGTGGTGGCGCCCTTGCCGATCAGGTCGCTGTAGCGCCTGAGATCACGCTGCGCACCGGCAAGCTGCGCCTGGTCGCGCGCTAGCGTGCCCTCGGCCTGTTCGATCTGTGCGTCGATCTGGCGCGCATCGAGTGTGAACAGCAGGTCGCCTTCACTGACCCGCGCGCCGTCCTCGAAATGCACGTCGATGATCGTGGTCTCGATGCGGGATTTCAGCGCGACGCTGGAGATCGGCGTCACCGTGCCGATCGACGCGACATCGACCGGAACCGGCTTGCGCTCGGCTCGCGCGATTTCGACCGACACCGCACGCACCGGCGCGGCCTTCGTCGCGGCGCCGGCACCGTGCCAGCTATCGCGCGTCTGGTAGCCCGCGACTCCAATGGCGCCCAGCACAATCGCCAGGACGATCAAATTGCTTTTTTTCATAACATCTCACGTCAGCCGGTCCGCCAGGATCGTGACGGCACGGCTTTCCATCCCGGAGGGCGAATTTATCGCTTTTCCGGAACGGCTTACCACAGCCCGGCGGTTCCGGGTATGCGGCACATTCGAATTCTGGATTGTTCGTTACCGGCGGTTCGCCGTGCGGATCGCCGCGGAAACCTCGATTCGCGAGTTCGGCGGGCGGAATGTTTCTCACCCAGGCCGCTTCCTAATCGGATGGAGAGGTCTCAAAGAGAACGCGCCCGGACCTTTCGATCCGGGCGCGTCTTGTTCAAATCGTCAGATGACGATCAGAAATTGCGCTGGGCGCGAACGCCAAACGTCCAGGTACCTTCGCTCGCAAGTTCTGCACCGGACGCGGTGAAACCTACGTTCTTCTGGTCGATGTTGGTGTACATGACTTCGCCCGACAGGGTCAGGTTCTTGACCGGAGTCCAGGCAGTCCTGAGACCCAACTGCGAAATGGTGAAGTCCGGGTTGCAAGCCAGCAGACCGGAGCAGATCGTCGTTCCAGCAAGCAACGCCTTGGCGTTGTTGTTGTAGTGGACCTGCGTATAAGACCCGAACAGCGACGACGACCAGTACGGATCCCAGTTGTGGTTGAACGCGCCGCGCAGACCGTAGGCTTCCGTCTTCTCGACGCTGCCGTTGAGTCCGAAGACGCCATCGCTCGAGTAGGCATAGGCTACCCGCGTATTGCCGCCACCCCAGATCTGGAAGCTATCACCGGTGGTGCCGCTGATCATGTAACGCGAGGCGCCATTGGTATAGCCGACGGTCAGGTTGATGGTGTCGCCGGGGCCGGTCGGCAGGTTCTTGAGCGAAAGAGCCAACTGAGCCGCGTAACCCCAGGTATCGTCCGGATGACCGTTGGCAACGATGCCATCATAGTAGCCTGGGCGAATTTGGTGTGCGGCTGCCGATGCCTGGAACAATCCCCAAGCCTGATCGACACGGATCTGGCCGACGATGTCCGGAACGTTCGTTCCACCCCAGCCATTGTAAAGCGCACCGGTCGCGGTGACGCCGTACAACTGCGAACGGTCGTAGGAGTTATACGCACCGGGGGTCAAAGCAGTGACGCCGTTGCCGACGTTCACGCCACCAGCGTCTTCCAAGCTGATTGCTGCGGTGACGCCGTTGCCGAAGTTCGCCGTGTAGGAAATCTGATTGATACCGGTGTCGTCATCCTGGCCGCCGAGAAGCGACGAGGTGTTGTTGCCCGGATAACCGGTCCATGGCGCGGTGAACTGCGACACGGCCTTACCGAAGGTGAAACCGGCGAACTGGATGAAGGCATAATAGATGCCGACGCCGCTGTTATTGCCGCCGCCGATCGCATCGTCGCTGCCTGCACGAACGGCGCTGCCGGTCGTCCAGTTGAAGCGCGCGTCGAAATAGGTGCGAACCACGCCGTATTCGGTTGCAGTGCGCGTATCGAGATTGATCGTCTCACGGGCACGGGCCACGTAGTCGTTCGACGTACGCGTGCTCTGGCCGCTCCAGCGCGGTGCGTTGTAGGCGCCGCTCGAATTGAACGACGTATCGGCACGCAGGTAACCGCCCAGCTTGATGCAGGTATCGGTGCCCGGGATGTAATAGAAGCCTGCGCCGTACAGCGAGCAGACCTTCACGTATTCGACTGCCTTCGCCTTCAACGGAAGATCGGCTGCCTGAGCCCCCCCAACCGCTACGAAAACTGCCGCCGAGCCGAGGATAAGGCTCTTAATAGTCGTCATCTCAACCTCCGAGTTTGATCTAGGATGGAGGGTTCCGGGCCCCAAAGTCTTCACGATTCCCTTGCCCCTCACTAACCGTCGCAACCCGTACCCACGCTTTAATACAGTTACATGACTGCGAGGGATGGCTGCGGCCGGCCTTATTACGATGCGATTTCCAGGAAACCCTTCTGTCGCAGCCACAAAGTTGCCGAGAACCCGGCAACAAGCAATCACACGGCCGCCTTAATATCCCCGAACGGCGTCTTCTTTTTCGGACGTGCGGCACATCGGCAACAGCGCTGGATCCAATCGGGCTGCTCTGTCCTACTGGCCGACCGTTTGCGGGCAAAACATTCCCCCTCGGGAAACGCGCTTCGGCACCTAGCAAGGATCACGTAGCGGCCGTCGACAGAGTGCGATGGTGATTCGGATCGGCCTCGCCATCCAAAATCGGGGATGCCCACCGTTGCGGCGCGCCGCTATCCCGCCTCACCGCAACCCGATATACTGACGGTCCGCACCATCCATTGACCGCCGGAGTTGGTCTTTGTGCCCAAGGCGCCGGGCGCAGCCATCCCGCCGCCGGAAATTCCCGCAATTCGAAAAGGCTCGGGCAACTGATGAGGATCGCTACCTGGAACGTCAACTCGGTGCGGCAGCGGCTCGATCACCTGCTGACCTGGCTGCGCGAGACCTCGCCCGATATCGCCTGCCTGCAGGAGATCAAGTGCGTCGACGAGGCGTTCCCGCGTGAGCCGATCGAGGCGCTGGGCTACAATGTCGTCACCCACGGCCAGAAGACGTTCAACGGCGTCGCGCTGCTGTCGCGCTATCCGCTCGACGAGGCGACGCCGCGGCTGGGCGGCGATCCGGAGGACGCCCATGCGCGTTTCCTCGAAGGCGTCGTGTCGCTGAAACGCGGCGTGCTGCGCGTGGCGTGCCTCTACCTGCCCAACGGCAACCCGCCCGACACAGACAAATACCCGTACAAGCTCAACTGGATGTCGCGGCTTCTTGAGTATTCGAAGGAACGGCTGAAGACCGAAGAACCGTTCGTCCTCGCAGGCGACTTCAATGTCATTCCCGCGGCACGCGACGTTCACAACCCGGAAGCCTGGGTCAACGATGCACTGTTTCGCCCCGCGACCCGCGAGCGGTTTCAGGCATTGCTCGACCTCGGCCTGACCGATGCGCTACGCGCCACCACCGATGCACCTGGCCAATACACGTTCTGGGATTATCAGGCGGGCGCCTGGCAGAAGAACCACGGCCTGCGCATCGACCACCTTCTGCTGTCACCGCAGGCCAGCGACCGGCTTACCGCCGTCGGCATCGACAAGCATGTCCGGGCCTGGGAAAAGCCGTCCGACCACGTGCCGGTGTGGATCGATCTGGATCTCGAAGGCGCGTGAGCGACCGAGGCGCAGCGTATCCGAAGCGTCTCAGTCCCGCCGGCCCTGCACCCAGTGCTCGAGCATCTGCAGTGCCATGGCGCGGTCGTCTTCGGACGCCTTGGCGATCGCCTTGTTGTAGCTGTCCTTGATCCAGCCCTCGTCCGGCCCAGCCGCATCGCGCGCCAAGGTCAGCCACATCAGGCCACGGGCCGCCTGCCGCGGCAGGTGATCGCCGTTGAACAGCATCTGGCCGAGCAGCGCCTGCGCTTCGTGCTGGCCCTTCTGGGCAGCAAGGCCGAGCCAGCGCGTGCCGTAGCGCGGATCGCGCGGCGCGCCGACGCCATCGAGATACAGCCGCGCCAGATCGTATTGCGCGTCGGCATTGCCGAAGTAGGACGCGGCGTAAGAGAACATCTCGCGCGCCCGCTCGGCGTCGGCCTTGATCTTCGAATTCGGGATGCCGGAAAGATAGTAACGGCCCAGCGCGACGAAGGCGTTGGCGACCACGCCGGCCTGCGGCGCAGACGGACTGTCCTCCGCATGCGCGTTGGCGATGCGGCTGAAATAGTCGAACGCGCGCAGATCGTTCTGCGCCACGCCGTCGCCGTTGGCGTACATGCGGCCGAGCTTCCACTGGGCGATGGGATGACCGTCCTCAGCCGCATATTGCAGAGCGCTCAGGGAATTGGCCTGCGGCGCTGCCTTGCGCGATGCGCCGGGCGCGCCCGGAAGCGGCGACAGCGGCACCGGCGGCGCAGCCATCGACGGAGTGGATTCCTGCCCCACGGTCGTACCGTCGAACGCGAGAGCGGGCGTGACGGCCAGCACCAGCCCGGCGGCTAACACAACGGCGATGTGCTCAGATATCCGCATAGCACTGCTTCTCGTGAGCACCGCCCGGATGGGTCACGGCGCCGCCAATAGCCGGACCGACCTGCTGGGCATATTTCCACAGTGCGCCGGAGCGATAATCGCTCTCGCGCGGCTTCCAATCCTTCTTGCGTGCCGCCAGTTCGGCGTCGGACAGCCGGACGTCGAGCGTACCAACCGTCGCATCGATGTCTATGATGTCGCCGTCGCGCAGCAGCGCGATCGGGCCGCCGATCGCAGCCTCCGGCCCGACATGGCCGATGCAAAAACCGCGCGTGGCGCCCGAGAAACGTCCATCGGTGATGAGGGCGACCTTGCCGCCCATGCCCTGCCCGTACAGCGCAGCGGTCGTCGCCAGCATCTCGCGCATGCCGGGGCCGCCGCGCGGTCCCTCATAGCGGATGACCAGAACTTCGCCTTCCTTGTAGGTGCGCTTCTGCACGGCTTCGAACGCATCTTCTTCGCGATCGAAGCAACGCGCCGGACCGGTAAACTTCAACTCAGACATCCCAGCGACCTTCACGATCGCACCCTCCGGCGCCAGGTTGCCTTTCAGGCCGACGACGCCACCGGTAACGGTGATGGGCTTGTCGGCGGAACGCACAACGTCCTGGTTCGCGTTCCATTTTACGTTCTTCAAATTATCCGCAATGGTCCGCCCGGTGACCGTGAGACAGTCGCCGTGCAGGTAGCCATGGTCCAGCAATGTTTTCATCAGCAGTGGAATGCCGCCAACCTCAAACATATCTTTGGCGACATAACGGCCACCCGGCTTCAAATCCGCGACATATGGTGTCTTTTTGAAGATTTCGGCCACGTCGAACAGGTCGAACTTGATACCGCATTCATGCGCGATGGCAGGCAGATGCAGCGCGGCGTTGGTGGAGCCGCCGGACGCGGCTACCACCGCGGCCGCGTTCTCCAGCGCCTTGCGGGTGACGATGTCGCGCGGCCGAATGTTGGCCGCGATCAGGTCCATCACCTTCTCGCCTGCGGCCATGCAGAACGAGTCCCGGATTTCGTAAGGCGCAGGCGCTCCGGCCGAGTACGGCAGCGCCAGCCCGATGGCCTCGGATACCGTCGCCATGGTGTTGGCGGTGAACTGCGCACCGCAGGCGCCCGCCGACGGGCACGCCACGCGCTCGATCTCGTCGAGGTCGGCGTCGGAGAATTCGCCGGTCGAATGCTTGCCGACCGCCTCGAACATGTCCTGCACCGTGACTGGCTGGCCGCGGAAATTGCCCGGCAGGATCGAGCCTCCGTAGATGAAAATCGACGGCACATTGAGCCGGACCATCGCCATCATCATGCCTGGCAGCGACTTGTCGCAGCCGGCGAGACCGACCAGCGCATCGTAGGCGTGGCCGCGGATGGTCAGCTCGACGCTGTCGGCGATGGCTTCGCGCGACGGCAGCGACGAGCGCATGCCGTCATGGCCCATGGCGATACCGTCGGTGACCGTGATGGTGCAGAATTCGCGCGGCGTACCGCCCGCCGAAGCCACGCCCTTCTTCACTGCCTGGGCCTGGCGCATCAGCGAAATGTTGCAGGGCGCGGCTTCATTCCAGCATGAAGCGACGCCGACAAACGGTTGATGTATCTGCTTGGTGGTGAGACCCATCGCGTACAGGTAGGAGCGATGCGGCGCGCGTTCGGGACCCTCGGTCACGTGCCGGCTCGGCAATCTCGACTTGATGTTCGTCTTTGCGTCCATCGAACCCGCGTTCCGCCCTGTGCACCCTGAAGGCCGCGTCTTCGCGGTAGCGACCCTTCACCTTCGAAAGCCCGAACCTTCAAGGCCATTAACCTTCAAGGGTTTGGCTCCCAAGCTGCTTAGAATGATTTCACGAAGGCGTGTGGCCAAATAGGGGCGCGCGCAAGGGCTGCTTGCGACGAGGGTTAAATGTTCAAGTAGTGTTGCGGCCAAGCAACATTCGTTGCGCCGCGGCAACCATGCTGCAGGCGATTTCGACGTCGAACGATTGTTCGAAAGTTGTAGATCGGGCTCATCCGAAGGCGCCCGCCCCGCTACGGTGCTCCCGATCCAAACAGGCTCTTGGGCAGAATGGCATGGACCGCCCAATTGCCGTCGACCACTTGCGACACGCCAAAATCGACGGCCACCGATATCAGGGATATCGCCTCGTCCTCGGACAGACCGCGCGTCGCCATCAGGAAGCGGCGCATTTTCCGGAACGCATCTTTCATCGCAAGATCGAGCGACGACGAACGGTAGACGGCGCTCTGCGCCTTCGCGCCCAGTTCGGCGAGGTAGTCCGGATGGCTGAATCCGAACAGAATCCATTCGCTCTCGGTTTCGATCAGCGGATAGGCCAGATCGGCCAAGGGGCCGCCGGAGAGATTGCCCTTCTTGTGCAGGACGATTTCGAATTCTCCCGTGAGCGAACATTCGATCGCGGTGCCGCTGAGTTCGGAGTCGCCCTGCGAGGCATGCGGATCGCCGACAGAAACCAGCGCGCCCGGCACCGAAACCGGCAGGAACACTTTCGCCCCTTTGGCGAGCCGCCAATTGTCGAGATTGCCGCCGAAATACGCCGGCGGAACGGAATCGATCAGTCCCGCCTCCCGCGGTGCGCAACCGATCACTCCGAAATGCGGGCGAAGCGGAATGGCAACGCCATCGAGAATATCGTGCACACGCGTGACCGTCGAATGATCGACCGGGATTCCCGGATAATCGATAGTCGGATGGAGACGCCCGAACGGATCGGTCTGCGGCGTCCAGCGGAAGCTGTAGAGCGCCTTGGCAAACGGCGGAGCTGCATCGAACATACACTCGTAGATCGTCACGACCTCGCGCTGCTTCGGTTCGGTCATCAACTCCTTGTAGTGCAGCCCCCACCACGCCGCGGCATTGGAGCCGAAGCACCGTCCCGCGAAGTCGGGATTGGCGCTGCGCCGCGGATGGATATCGCGGATGCCGATCTCGACCACGTCGCCGGGCATTGCGCCTGCCACGGCGATCGGTCCGGTCATGATGTGGACGCCGAACCCCTCGCCTGCCCCGCGCCCATAGATCGAGGCATCCATCGGACCAGCGCCACGGCGATCTACCGCCTTGTCGTCCCGGGTCCAGCGAAACACGCTTTCGGCGCCGGGATCGCCCGCGATCATCTTCTCGAGATCGTCGGAAGCATGCTGCGTCAGCGTCTCGATCGTGACCGTGTCGCCGGAATTGACCACGGCAACCGGCGGCAGGTTCTGGCTGAAATAGCCCCAGTGCACCGTCTTGTGGTTGGCTGGAATGTAGTGGGCCTCACTGGCGGCTTCCGCCGCGTCCGATCCATCGGGCTCGACCGGCGGCGGCGCCTCCACGGCCGCGTCGCTCTCCGATGCACGCGGCGGCCGGCCGCGATGCAGGGCATCCGCCGCACTGCTCTCGATCTTGCGGATGTTGAGACGATAATCGCGCGGCGACATGCCATACTTGTCGCGAAACACGCGGCTGAAATGGGCGGCATCGGTAAAGCCCCAGCGGAATGCGATGCTGGAAACGGCAGTGGCATCGTCGTCGGGCTTGGCAAGTTCGGCGCGGCAACGCTCCAGCCGCCGTTCGCGGATATAGCGCGTAAAACTCCCGTTGGCCGCCTCGAACAGTTTCTGAAGATAACGCGGCGAAACGCGTTGCGCCCGCGCGACCTCAGCGAGGCTCAATGTGGAATCGCCGAGCCGCGTTTCGATGAACTGACAGATGCGATGAAGAACCGAAGCCTGACTCGACGACACGCCGTCGCCGCGCTGGTTGAGAGTGACGACGATCAGGTCCGAAATCGCGACCTCGATCGCGCACAACTCGGTATCGTCGAGCTCCTGCAGGGAATCCGACACGGAGCGCAGAAGCTGGGACAGCACGTGGCCGAGCCCGCTATCACCGGCGATCACAAGTCCCCTGAACGCCTGCGGCGGCAGCATCCGCCGACTGAAGGCAATGCTCGGCAGCCGAAGCCAGACCTGCCGGAACGATCCGTCACAATCGAGATCGAAATCCACGCCAGCCGGAAAGATGGCGAAATCGCCGAGGGCCAGCGCATGAACCTGCTGCTCGTCGCGAAGCAGCGCTTTGCCTTCGAGATGAAGGACGACGAGCACGGCGCCATCGTCATGGCCGAGCGAGCGGAAGCGCTGCGACCGGGCGGACACGATGGAAAACGATCCGCCGAGAGGCGAAAGACGGTGGTGGGAATAGGCGCGCAATTCATCGTAACCGGTCTCGGCGCTCAGCCCGGCCCGTTCAATTGCAGCGCGCCACGCCGTCTCGCGCAATGTGGACGGATAGTCGTCGCTTGCGAATTGCCAAGACTGCACGGCGTCTCCTCCATCGCCAGCATTCCGAACCAACGATTATGACAACTCTACGCCTCTTTCTCAAATCGATGATCGGGCTTGCGCGATACGGCCCGAACAGGCCGATGATGCGGCATCGCACCGCCCGATCATTTCCGGAATCCGGACAGAGGGAAGGAAACACCAGTCCTCCCTCTGTCCGTTATCCTGT
>JANINJ010000095.1 GCA_024508855.1 Xanthobacteraceae bacterium | reverse complement strand
CGGCGACAGGTCCCGCGGCAACAATGCCGTGTCAGTCGAAGCAAAAGTCGGGGTGACGGGAAAGGCAAATACAAACGCCATCACTGAAGTGACGATGCGACCGCAACGATGTTGGATGAACTTCAAGATCGTCATGAGCGCCCGGGTGTCTGGAATGATGTCGCCGACAGACCCGGAGGCACGGCGATCGCTTCTTCCACTCTAGAACTGCTGTGCAGCATCGGCAATGCAACTCTCAAGGCTCTGCGTGCCATGCAACAGGCGCGCCGTGTTCGGCGATTTCGAGGCAATGCCGTCTTTCGCGGTGGTTCGCCAGACGCACCAAAGTAGAATGTGTCGCAGCCGCAATCATCTTGCGGTGAGGCCGGGTTCCCGCGTAGAGCAAAATCACAAGAACATGATCGCTGGGGAGAATACGCCATGACGTCAGTCGCCGCGCGGAGCGACACGCCCGAAACGTTGTTCGCGACGCCGCAGATCGTGGCCGACCGCCGCGCCGATGGCTCGATCTGGCTGAAGTCGACCGTTCCGCTGCAAGCAAGCGCGCGTTGCGTCGGTGACTGGCTCGAACAATGGGCGCAGCGTGCCCCGCAGCGGATTTTCCTCGGCGAACGTGGGAATGCCGATCGGCCGTGGACCACGGTGACTTATGGTGACGCACTGCGGCAGGTGCGCAGTGTTGCAAGCTGGATCCTCGCCCAGGGCATGAGCGTGGATCGTCCATTGGTCGTCCTGTCCGACAACAGCATCGATCATGCGCTGTTCGCGCTGGCTGCGTTGCATGTCGGCGTTCCGGTGGCGGCGGTGTCGCCGGCCTATTCGCTGATCGCCAAGGACTACGACAAGCTGAAGAGCATGATCGCGCTGCTCGATCCCGGTGCGATCTATGTCACGAACCTGAAGGCGTTTGCGCCGGCGGTCGCGGCCATCGCGTCCGTGCATCGCGCAATCATCGTCAGCGGCGAAGCTGCGCCCGGTGGGGTTGCGATCGCGTTTCGCACGCTTGCGGCAACGGCGGAAAGTGACGCCGTGGCCAAAGCCTTCGCGACAGTGGGGCCGGATACGATCGCAAAATTCCTGTTCACCTCCGGATCGACCGGAACGCCGAAGGCCGTCATCAACACCCAACGCATGATGACGACGAGCCAGCAGGCCAAGGCGCAGGTCTGGCCGTTCCTCGATCGTGCCGACGAAGAACTGGTGTTCCTGGACTGGCTGCCGTGGAGCCACACCTTTGGTGCCAACCACAACTTCAACATGGTGCTGCGCAACGGCGGCACGCTCTATATCGACGGCGGCAAGCCGGCGCCGGGCCTGTTCGCGACTTCGCTCGCCAACCTGAAAAGCGTGATGCCGACGGTCTATTTCAACGTGCCGCGCGGCTTCGACATGCTGATCGGCGCGTTGCGCGAGGATGATGCGTTGCGCCGTCGCTTCTTCACCGAGGTCAAGGCGGTGTTCTATGCCGGCGCGGCGCTGCCGCAGAATCTGTGGGAAGCGCTCGAGGATATGTCGATGAAGACCATCGGCCGCGCATTGCCGATGGTGTCGGCGTGGGGTTCGACCGAGACCGCGCCGCTCGCCACCGATTGCCATTTTCAGGCACAGCGCTCCGGCAATATCGGCGTGCCGATCCCCGGCACCGACCTGAAGCTGGTCCCTTCGGGCGACAAGCTGGAAGTGCGCGTGCGCGGCCCAAACGTGACGCCGGGTTACTGGAAAGCGCCCGACCAGACCAAAGCCGCATTCGATGAAGACGGCTTCTATCTGATCGGCGATGCGGTGACGTTCGCTGATCCGGCCCGGCCGGAGCTGGGATTGTTCTTCGACGGCCGTGTCGCCGAGGATTTCAAGCTTACATCGGGCACGTGGGTGAGTGTCGGCACGCTGCGGGTTAACGGTATCGCGGCGTTGGCGCCGCTGGCGCAGGATATCGTCGTCACCGGTCATGGCGGCGATCACGTGCGCTTTCTGGTGTTCCCGAATATTGCCGCGTGCCGTGCGTTGGCTGCATTGACGGATGATGCGAGCGTCGAGGACGTGCTGGGCAGTGGAACGGTGCGAATGGCGATTGCGAACGGCCTCGCCAAACTTAAGGCACAAAGCGGTGGCTCGGCGGGCCATGCCACGCGCGCGCTGTTGCTGACGGAGATGCCGTCGGTCGATTGCGGCGAGATCACCGACAAGGGTTACGTCAACCAGCGCGCGGTGATCGCGCGCCGCGCGGCAGAGGTCGCGATACTCGATGACGAAAGCGCGTCGGCGCGATGGGTCGGATGTGCGGGGCTGTAGAGTTCGATTGTCGTTCTGAATTTAAATGGGAAACAGCTAAATGGTTCAGCGGCTGCTTTCCGTCATGCCCGGCCTTGTGCCGGGCATCCACGTCTTGAAAACATTGCTGCACTGAGGACTTGGATGGCCGGGACAAGCCCGGCCATGACGCACCCATTAAGCCGGTAGGCGAAAATCCGCATTCCAACCGAGTTGGTCGCGCGCCTTGTCGCTCGACACCATCTCGTTCGGTTCAGTGACGTTGTAAACTCCCGGTGGGCCGCGATCGATCGCAAGCAATGCGGCATAGGCCGCTGCATCGACATGTAGCGGAACGGGGCCGCGCGCAGCGTCCGCGCCGGTGCCCGGACCATGCAGTTGTCCGTAGCGCAGCACCACGCCTTCGAGCGGCGGCGAGTGCAGCGTGAATTTCTCCAGCGCCACCACGCCTCCAATGCTGACGCTATAGCTTCCATCGGCCTCGACCTTGAGCGGATCGCTTTCGATGTGCGGCGTTCTGCCGGGCGCATAGGTCCACGCGATGCTTTGCGCGACCATTCGCTTTGCACCGGCAGCGAGCGCGGCTTGCACCAGATTGCGGGTGCCTTCGTTGCGGATGCGCGCATTACGCACGAGCGCATCGGCCATCAGGTCCGGTGCCAACGCGGGCGGGAGGTCGGTCAGTTGATGGATCACGACATCCGGCCGTGCTGAGGTGACGGCATGCGTCAACGCAGTTGCATCGAACACATCGACGATGACCGGCTCGACGCCGATCCCACGCAGCATATCGAGCTTTGCGGCCGATCGTGTCGTGCCGGTGACGTGATGACCGTCATCGCGCAGCAGCGGCGCCAGACGTTGGCCGATGGCGCCGTTTGCGCCTGCAAGGAAGATTCGCATTGCCGCCGTTATTTCCCGTCGATGGTGGTGAGGTTCTTGTCGTTGCTGTCGACGACAAAGATAGCGAGCAGTTTCGCGGGTTCGGTCGTGCTGGGATTTTCGCTGACGCGATGATGGGCGCCGGGCTGTTCGGTGAAATGCTCGCCGGCCTTGTAGTCCCGCACCTTGCCGTCATCGACCTGGCTGCGGATGGTGCCGGACAGCACGTAGCCGGTGATGAAAGCCGACTTTGCGTGGTGATGGGCCGGCGTCTTGCCGCCCGGGGGATAGTCGACCACGACTGCGATCAGGCTCTTGCCCGGAATGTTCGGGATGGCCTCACTGAATGCCGGCGTCACGGTGCCGTCGGCGGCATGCGATGCGACCGGTATCGTCACCAATGCTGCCGCCAGCGCGAGCGGGCCGAATGCATTGCGAGCAATTGTCGAGCGGATTTTATCGAGCTTCATGGCGTCTCTCCTGTTTCACGACGGGTTTCGGTGGAGGTCAAACGGCGCGGCGTCGTGGCGCGGCTATCGAGCCATTCCGCGATGCGCTGATCGTAGCCGGACGGCGTTTTCGCGGTGACGCTGGCGGCAATGTCGGCAACCGTGTGTGCCGACAGCGCATCGCGCATGCGCTGTTCGGCTTCGATCATGATGGCGTGGATCGAACAGACCCCGCGCGAGCGCGGCCTGGGGAAGTCGTTGCCGTACGCCGCACAGCGGCCGCGGATCTCACGGCATTCGAACAACGACTTGTCGCCGTCAATGGCGCGCACGACGTCCCAGACGCTGATGGTGTCCGGCGCGCGGGCGAGACAGAAACCGCCGCGAGCACCTTCGGCCGCGGCGACCAGACCGGCCTTCTGCAGCCGAGTGAAAACCTTGGCGACATATTCGATCGGAATGCCCTGCAACTCGGCAAGGTCGCGGACGCTGGCTGTGCGCGGAGTTTCCGGCGAACTGACCAGGTAAAGCAGGCAGTGCAGGCCGTATTCCACGCCGGTTGAGATATGTGCCATTATAACTCCGACTCAGTGAGTCGTAGTTATGTCCCGGCGGCATTGAATCGGCCAACGGAATTGTGCGGCGTGGCAAGAGGCTCGGCAAAACGTCGCATGACCGGCTAACCGGAATTATATTTCTTGCTTTTCGCAAATTAGACGAATTATGCTGCATGACGACTTGGCGTAGCGGCGGCTCAGGAGGGAGCCCCGCCAGCGCCCATCGCGTGATACGTTTTAAGATTGAAGTAATTAGGGGCCCGGGGAATACTCGGGCGCAATCCGTTACAAAAAAAGAGAGAGGGAGGGATACCAATGTCCAATCGCTTGATGCTGCCGGTCAGCCGCCGTGCACTGCTGACGGGGGCGGCCGGTGCCGCCACGCTCGCCGTTGCGCCCGCGCTGCGCTCGCCTGCCATCGCACAAAATGCGCCGCTCAAGGTCGGCCTGATGCTGCCCTACACCGGCACTTACGCCAAGCTCGGCAAGTTCATCGACGATGGTTTCCGTCTCTACGTCGCGCAGAAGGGCGGTAAGCTCGGTGGCCGCGAAATCACCTTCGTGCAGGTGGATGACGAGTCGAAGCCGGAAGCCGGCACCGACAACATGAATCGCCTGGTCGGCCGCGAGAAGGCCGACGTGGTCGTGGGCACCGTGCATTCCGGCGTCGCCATGGCGATGGTAAAGGTCGCGCGCGACACCAAGACGTTGCTGATCATTCCCAACGCCGGCGCCAACGACGCCACCGGCCCGGCCTGCGCGCCGAACATCTTCCGCAGTTCGTTCTCGAACTGGCAGCCGAATTTCCCGATGGGCAAGGTGATGTACGATGCCGGCCATCGCAACGTCGCGACCATTACCTGGAAATACGCGGCCGGTGCCGAGCAGATGGGTGCCTTCAAGGAAGGCTTCACCGCGCTCGGCGGCAAGGTGGTCGAGGAATTGACACTGCCGTTCCCGGAAGTGGAATTCCAGGCGCTGATCACGCGGATCGCCTCGCTCAAGCCGGATGCCGTGCATGCCTTCTTCGCAGGCGGCGGCGCGGTGAAGTTCGTCAAGGACTACGCAGCCGCAGGCCTCGGCAAGACCATTCCGCTCTACGGCTCAGGCTTCCTCACCGACGGCACGCTCGAAGCGCAGGGTGCGGCGGCGGACGGCCTGAAGACCACGCTGCATTATGCCGACAATCTCGACAATCCCGCCAACGTCGCCTTCCTCAAGGCGTTCAAGGACAAGACGGGCAATGTAGGCGATATCTATGCAGTGCAGGGTTACGATGCCGCCGCGCTGCTCGATGCCGGCATGACGGCGGTCGGCGGTGACGACAAGGCGCGCGACAAGATGATCGCGGCGATGGGCGCCGCGAAGATCGACAGCCCGCGTGGGCCGCTGAGTTTCAACAAGGCGCACAACCCGATCCAGAACATCTACCTGCGCGAGGTCCGCAACGGCCGCAACGAGTTCGTGTCCATCGCGCAGAAGGACGTCGACGATCCGGCGCGTGGCTGCAAGCTGGCGTAAGCGGGTCGAGAAGTCCCTAACGCACGTCATGCCCGGCCTTGTGCCGGGCATCCACGTCCTCCTTTATAGGCACCGTTCAAGTTAAGACGTGGGTGGCCGGGACAAGCCCGGCCATGACGACGGCCTGAACGATGTCATCGGGATTTCCAATGGATCTCGTCACTTTCGGCGTGCAACTGCTGAACGCCATCCAGTACGGGATGGTGCTGTTTCTCGTCGCCAGCGGGCTGACGCTGGTGTTCGGCATTCTCGGTGTCATCAATCTCGCGCACGGCGCGTTCTATATGCTCGGCGCCTATCTGGCGTACTGGATCGCCGCCTATACCGGCAATTTCTGGATCGCGATGGCGGCCGGCGTGGCGATTGCCTTCGTCGTCGGGCTGTTGCTGGAGAGCGTGTTCATCCGCCGGCTCTACGGCCGCGATCATCTGGCGCAGGTGCTGTTGTCGTTCGGCCTGATCCTGGTGATCGACGAATTTCGCGAAATCGCTTTCGGCAAAGACGTCCATTCGGTCGCACCGCCGGCCTGGCTCGCCGGTTCGATCCAGCTCACCGACAACCTGTCCTATCCGGTGTATCGGCTGGCGATCTGCGTGTTCTGCCTTGTGGTTGCCGCGCTGATCTTCCTTGTCATCACCCGCACCAAGATCGGCATGATCGTGCGCGCAGGCGCGGAGAACCGCGAGATGACGCGGGTGCTCGGCATCAAGTTCGACGTCGTCAATCGCTATGTATTCGCGGTCGGCATCGCGCTGGCGGCGCTCGGCGGCATCGTCATTGCGCCAATCTCGACGGTGTTTCCCGGCATGGGCGACGGCATGCTGATCCTGTCGTTCGTCGTCGTGGTGCTCGGTGGAATCGGTTCGGTTGCTGGAGCGGCGGTCGGCGCGCTGCTGATCGGCCTCACCGATACGTTCGGCAAGGTGTTCTTCCCGAGCGTGTCTAGCATTCTGATCTATGTGCTGATGGCTGCGGTACTGCTGTGGCGGCCGAACGGCATTCTCGGGCGGCGGGAGGTCTGACGCATGCCCCGGAATTGGCTGATCCCGGTCGTGCTGCTGATCGTCGCCGTTGCACTGCCGTTCGTCGTGCCGACGTACTACGTGCAGTTCATCAGCAAGGCGCTGATCATGGGCATCCTTGCGATGGCGCTCAATCTCGCGGTCGGCCATGGCGGCATGGTCAGCCTCTGTCACGCGGCGTTCTTCGGTCTTGCGGGATATGTGCTGGCGCTGCTGTCGCCGGGTTACGACCCTGCCTCGCTGCTGCTGACTTTGCCGGTTGCGGTGCTGGCCTCCGCTGCGGCGGCGCTGGTGATCGGCGCGCTGGCACTACGGACCCGCGGCGTCTACTTCATCATGGTGACGCTGGCATTCGGGGAGATGCTGTTCTTCCTGTTTCACGACACCGGCATCGCCGGAGGTTCCGATGGCGCCTACGTCAACGCCAAGCCGGAGTTGTCCATCGCCGGGTATCAGTTGCTCGATCTCGCGTCGCCGCTGGTGTTCTACTTCGTGATCCTGGCGTTTCTCCTCGGCCTAATTGCGCTATTGACCATGGTGGTGCAATCGCCGTTCGGCCATGCGCTCGCCGCGGCGCGTGACAACGAGCGTCGCGCGCGGTCACTGGGCTATCCGATCTTCCGGATTCGTCTCACCGCCTTCGTACTATCTGGCGCCATCGCCGGTATCGCGGGCTATTTTGCGGCCGCGCAGTTCGGCTTCGTCGCGCCGCAGATGCTGGGCTGGCATTTGTCGGCCACGGTGCTGGTGATGGTGCTGATCGGCGGCCTGCGTTCGGTCACTGGGCCGTTGATCGGTGCATTGGTGCTGATCGGGCTCGAGGAGGTGCTGAAGGCATCGACCGACTACTGGAAGCTGATCGAGGGCCTGATCGTCATCTTCATCGTGCTGGCGATGCCAAACGGCGTGCGTCAGTTGTGGCCGATGATCGTCGGGCCAGCGAAAGACAGCGATACCAAGCCTGCAACTACCGCTGCGACGGAGGCCACGCATGTCTGACGTCGCGTTGCGCGCGAATGGATTGCAGAAGCACTTCGGCGGCCTCAAGGCGGTGTCCGACGTGTCGATCGACGTCCATGTCGGCGAGATCCATGCGGTGATCGGTCCCAATGGCGCGGGCAAGTCGACGCTGATCAACCTGCTGTCGGGCGAATTGTTCGTCACCGCCGGCGCGATCAAGCTCGGCGACACCGACATCACCCGGCTTGCGCCGGATCGCCGCGCGCGCCGCGGTCTCGGGCGCGCCTATCAGAAGACCACGATCTTTCCGAAATTCACCGTGCACGAAAACGTTCGTCTCGCCGCACAGGCGCGCTCGCCAAAGCCGCTGCGCATGTTCGGTCATGTCCGCAACAATGCCGACGTGCATGACCGTACCGCGCAGGCGATCGGCAAGGCAGGCTTGACGCCACGTACGCACATCGCCGCCGAACAGCTCAGCCACGGCGAGCAGCGCCAGCTCGAGATCGCCATGGTGCTCGCCACCGACCCGCGCATCATCCTGCTCGATGAGCCGCTGGCCGGGATGGGCCAATCCGAGGCGCGCGGCATCATCGATCTGATCGCGTCGTTGAAAAACGGTCGCGCGGTACTGATCGTTGAGCATGACATGGACGCGGTTTTCGAACTCGCTGACCGATTGACGGTGATGCACGACGGCCACGTTATCGCCACGGGTTCGCCGCAGGAGGTTCGCATGCACCCCGCGGTGCGCACCGCCTACCTCGGCGACCACGGAGATGCGGCATGAGTGCGCTGCTTCAGGTCGCGCGGCTCGAAGCGTTCTATGGTGCGAGCCAGATCCTGCACGGCGTCGATTTTTCCGTCACTCGTGGCGAGCAGGTAGCGCTGATCGGCCGCAACGGCATGGGCAAGACGACGCTGCTGCGCTCGTTGATGGGACTGGTCAACGATTGTCGCGGTGATGTGAGCTTCGCCGGTCGCGACATTCGCCGCGCGGCGCCGGAAACTATTTCACGTGCCGGCATCGCGTTGGTGCCCGAAGGTCGCGGCGTGTTCGGTTCGCTGACGGTCGTCGAAAATCTGACGATGGCGGCGCGGCCCGGCTCCGATGGCCGTCAGACCTGGACGCTGTCGCGCATCTTCGAGCTGTTTCCGCGGCTGCATCAGCGGCGCGCCAATGGCGGCCATCAACTATCGGGCGGCGAGCAGCAGATGTTGACCATCGGCCGCGCGTTGATGACCAATCCGGATTTGATCCTGATTGATGAAGCCACGGAGGGCCTTGCGCCGCTGGTAGCGCAGGATATCTGGAAGACGCTCGGCGTCATTCGCGGCGAGGGCATCGCCACTATCGTGGTCGACAAGGATTTCCGCAGTCTCGCGAAGATCGCCGATCGCGCCGTGTTGCTATCGAAGGGCACGGTGGTGTTCGATGGCGCACCGGCGTCACTGACGGCGCAGCCGGAATTGCTGGAGCGCTATCTGGGCGTGTAAGATCAGTAATGGCGATCTGAAATAACCATCAGTCGCTCATCGTTCGTCGGCAGTATATTCGCAGCCATCGGTTCCGGCCATTGCACTTCCAGATTGCCGACGAGATCGTCAAGCCCCGACAGTTCTTGCGTGTCGTAGAAGATCGGCGTTGCTGCGCGGGCGATGAAGCTGTGCAGCAGATGCGCGCCATCATAGTCATAAACGATATCGCCCGGCACATTGCCCGAGGCGCGCAAGGTGAATCGGCGAAAGGCAATCAGTCGCGCGTGGCCGCGTTCGGTGGCGACGAACGACAGCACGTCCGCGCCGTCGCCAAACCGTGGCCCGTCCTGCATGCGGTCATACATCGGCAACACGCCGGCGAGCAGCACGTCGTCAATGGTACGGAAATCCGATGAGATATCGTCCGGATGCAGGTCGGTGCGGATCGCGATCGTGTTCGTCGAATCGAGCCCGTGGGCCCGTAACACGTCGCGCAATCTCACCATCTCACGATGCGACGCTACGCGGGCGAAATGCGCCGGTTTCCGGCGACAGCATCGGTGCGACCGCGCCGAGCAGGCGGGCCGCTGCAGCGTCGACGCTTTGGCCTGCAGTATCCACCACCGCGGACGCGCGTGCGTAAAGCGGTTCACGGCTCAGCAGGATGGTGCGTAATTCAGCCATCGCGGAGCGATCGTCCGCCATGGGCCGCAGGTCGCCCTGGCGGCGCACCCGCGCCATATGCTCTTCGGGTTCGGCCTTGAGCCAGATGGTGTAGAACGACGACAGGATGAGATCGAACGTCAGCGGTTCGGAAACGATGCCACCGCCGGTCGCCAGCACCATCAATTCCTTGCGCGCCAGCAACTGTCCAAGCGCGGTCTGCTCCATGCGCCGAAAACCTTCCTGTCCATACAAGGCGATGATTTCGGCGACCGACAATCCGTTCTGCCGTTCGATTTCCTTGTTGAGTTCGACGAAACTCCAGCCGATCTGCTTCGCCAGCATGCGGCCGAGGGTGGTTTTGCCGGCGCCGCGCAGACCGATCAGCGCGATTCCGGCGAAGGGCATTTGCCGGGGTACGTTCATGCCGTTGGATCCGTGACCGGCCAGAATATCCTTGGCGTGGGCAATCTGCTCCGGCGTCGCCTTGCGCAGCAGATCGCGGATCACCTGCCAGTCCTGCACCGGTTCGCCGCTCGGAATCAGGTCCTCGATATGGGCGCCCATGGCGTTGGAAACCCGGCGCAACAAGACGATCGAGACATTGCCTTTGCCGCTTTCGAGCTGCGCGATGTATCGCTCGGAAATGCCCGAGACCTTGGCGAGCACTTTGCGGGACATGCCCCGCAGGCCGCGCATGGTGCGCACGCGCTGTCCAAGCTCCTCAAGGAAGCTGTCTTCGGGATCGGATTGCTCGGTCATGCGGCCTGATTGCACCCCTGAGAGCGACGCAATTGGAAACATAATGCCGATAAGGATTGACAGCAAGCGTCCTTGATGTCTTTGTATGAAATATAATTCAGAATAGTTCAATTTGGGAGAAGGCGTCGTGAGCGTCGATTATTCAATGCGTGCTGTGGCCGGGGAGGGGGCATGAGCGGTTTGCCGGACTCCTATAATGCCGTGACCTGGCTGCTGGATCGCAATGTGGAGGAAGGGCGCGGCGGCAAGCTGGCTTTCACCGACACCGTGTCGGACCTCACCTACGGCGAATTGCAGACGCAGAGCCGTCGTCTCGCGAACATGCTGCGCCGCCTCGGTGTGCGCCGCGAAGAGCGCGTCGCGATGATCATGCTGGATACGGTCGACTTTCCGATCGTCTTCCTCGGCGCCATTCGCGCCGGTGTGGTGCCGGTGCCGTTGAATACGCTGCTGACCGCCGAGCAATATGCCTACATCCTCGCGGACTGCCGGGCCAAGGTGCTGTTCGTGTCGGAAGCGTTGTGGCCTGCGGTGCGCGACGTTGCGGGCCGCATGCCGGATCTCGAGCATGTCGTCGTCGCGGGCGGTGACGCGCACGGACAGAAGAAATTGTCGGACGAGATCGCGAAGGAATCCGACACGTTCGAGACGGCGCGGACCCATTCCGATGAGCCGGCATTCTGGCTCTACTCCTCGGGCTCGACGGGGATGCCGAAAGGCGTGCGGCATCTGCATTCCAATCTGGCGGCCACTGCGGAGACTTATGCCAGTCAGGTGCTCGGCATTCGGGAGAATGATGTCGGCCTGTCGGCGGCGAAATTGTTTTTTGCCTACGGCCTCGGCAACGCGCTGACATTCCCGATGTCGGTCGGCGCGAGTACGGTGCTCAATGCCGAACGTCCGACGCCGGCGCGCATGTTCGAATTGATGCAACGCTACAATCCCAGCATCTTCTTCGGCGTGCCGACGCTGTTCGCGGCGATGCTCAATGATGAGGCGCAGAAGAGCGCCAGCGGTGGCGCGCGATTGCGCGTCTGCACTTCGGCCGGCGAAGCGCTGCCGGAGTCCGTCGGCAATCACTGGCGCTCGCGCTTCGGTGTCGACATTCTCGATGGCGTCGGTTCGACCGAACTGCTCCACATCTTCCTGTCCAACGCGCCGGGCGATGTGAAGTACGGCACCTCGGGACGGCCGGTGCCGGGTTATGCGGTGCGGCTTGTCGATGACGGCGGTGCGGATGTTGCCGATGGCGATGTCGGCGAACTTCTCGTCAATGCACCGTCGGCTGCGGAAGGTTACTGGAATCAGCGCAGCAAGAGTCGCCAGACCTTCGAAGGCGGATGGACCCGCACCGGCGACAAATACACGCGCGATGCGGAAGGGCGTTACACTTACTGCGGCCGCGCCGACGACATGTTCAAGGTCTCTGGCATCTGGGTGTCGCCATTCGAAGTCGAGAGCGCGCTGATCACGCATCCGGCAATTCTCGAAGCCGCGGTGGTGCCGGAAGCCGACGGCGAAGGTTTGCTGAAGCCGAAGGCATACGTGGTGTTGAAGGCGGACGCGAAAACCGATGGCCTGCACGATGCGTTGAAGGAACACGTCAAGCAGGCGGTGGGTCCGTGGAAATATCCGCGCTGGATCGAGGTTGTCGAGGCATTGCCGAAGACGGCGACCGGCAAGATACAGCGGTTCAAATTGCGCGAAGGGTGAAGGCAGAAATAATATTGCCGCACAATTGTTGTGTGGTCGCGGCCAGGCGCTGAGATCCATGCAGTGCGGAAGTAACTGTTTGAAAGGTCGAACCGGATGAACACCCTCTCTCCTGTCGGCACACTCACCATTGCCGACTCCGATCTCGAATACCGGATGATCGGCCCGGCGCCTGACGTTGCGCCGACCATCGTCATGCTGCACGAAGGCCTCGGCTCGGTAGACTTGTGGAGCGACTTCCCCGACAAGCTTGCCGAAGCCACCGGCGCGGGCATTTTCGTCTATTCGCGCGCAGGCTACGGCGCGTCGAGCCCGGCGCGGTTGCCGCGTCAGCCCGACTACATGCATGTCGAGGCGCTCGACGTATTGCCGAAAGTGCTGGACGCGATCGGCTTCCGGCGCGGCATTCTGCTTGGTCATTCGGACGGTGCATCGATCGCAGCGATCTATGCAGGCGGCATCCAGGATCATCGGGTGCGTGGCATCGCGCTGATCGCGCCGCACTTCGTCGTCGAGGATATCTCGGTGCGCTCGATTGCGGAGATCAAGGAGATTTACGAGAAAGCCGATCTGCGTTCGAAGCTGGCGCGCTGGCACAAGGACGTCGACAACGCTTTCTATGGCTGGAACGATGCGTGGCTCGATCCGCGTTTCCGCGATTGGGACATCTCGGATTCTCTCGCTTACATCCGCGTGCCGGTTGCGATCCTGCAAGGCGTGAACGATCAATACGGCACCATGCGCCAGGTCGAGATTGCGCAGGAGGAATGCTATTGCCCGGTCGATGTCACGACGATCGCGACGGCGGGGCACTCGCCACATCGCGAAGCGCCGGGCGTAACGCTTGCAGCATTGTCGGAGTTCGCCAATCGCATCCTGCGCATGCATGAAGGCATGCCGCGCGTGGCGTGAGCGCATCGGCGCGGGAGCCTGCAGATGAGACCTGTGAAAATCTCATCTGCAGGATTCCTGTTTCCAAGCTGGGCTTTCGTTCCCGGCGAAACGCTGCAGGCCGATCACGAACGCCTTGCGCCGGTGAAGGCATTGGTGCCGGCGCGCTTCGAAGGCTTTGTGCCGGCGCGGCATCCGGCACTGCGTTATGGGCTCGCACTCAACGACGCCGGATTTTTCTGGGAGTGTCACGAAATCCTTGAAGCGGTGTGGGCGGCTGCGCCGCAGGGCGGCCGAGAACGAATTCTGCTGCGCGCCTGCATCCAGACTGCAAACGGCAATCTCAAATCGAAGATGCAGCGAGCGAATGCGGCGACGCGATTGTACGCCGAGGCGCTGGCGGGACTGGAGGAGTTGCGGGTCCGCAGGGCGGGCGGAAACGGCGGCGGATTTGCCGAGAGTTTTCCGGCGGAGCGGCTTGCGGAATCGTTGCGGCAAACTGGCGGCGATTCCGGGGCAGCCCCGATCAGCCCCGTGTTGTTCGAGGTAACATGAAACAAAATGCAGTTTTGCGAATTTTCTCTCTGGACGCGCTCTAAAACATGCATTATGTTGCATATCAACGCTAACCAAACTCAGCAGGGTGGGCCCAATGGCCGGTGAAGATCGGGTGCTCGCGAACGGCGCCAAGCATATTGATTTCCAGACCGACCCGAGCCGCTACCGGCACTGGAAGATCGCCGTCGATGGCGACGTCGCCACGCTGACCATGGATGTGGATGAGAACGGCGGCCTGTTCGAGGGCTACCAGCTCAAGCTCAATTCATACGATCTCGGTGTCGATATCGAACTGGCCGATGCCGTGCAGCGGCTGCGCTTCGAGCATCCCGAGGTGAAGGTGGTTGTCGTGCGCTCGGGCAAGAACCGGGTGTTCTGTGCCGGCGCCAACATCCGCATGCTGGCGGGATCGACCCATGCGCACAAGGTGAACTTCTGCAAGTTCACCAACGAGACCCGCAACGGTCTGGAAGATTCCAGCGAGAATTCCGGTCAGAAATTCATCAGCGTCGTGAACGGCACCGCGGCCGGTGGCGGTTACGAACTCGCGCTCGCCACTGATCACATCATGATGGCCGATGACGGCTCCGCGGCCGTGGCGCTGCCGGAAGTGCCGCTGCTTGCGGTGCTGCCGGGCACCGGCGGGCTGACGCGCGTCGTCGACAAGCGCAAGGTGCGTCGCGATCACGCCGATTATTTCTGCACCATCGAGGAAGGCATCAAGGGCAAGCGCGCCGTGCAGTGGCGGCTGGTCGATGAGATCGCGCCCAACAGCAAGCTGGAAGCGAAGATCGCCGAGCGCGCCAAGGAATTCGCCGCCGGCTCGAAACGGAATGGCAACGGCAAAGGCATCGCGCTGACGCCGCTTCATCGCAAGATCGACGACAACGGTTTGCATTACGATTTCGTCGATGTCGAAATCAATCGCGCGCAGCGCATCGCCACTATCTCTATCAAGGCACCGGAGGCTGCGCCGCCGGCGGATGTCGACGGGATGATTGGGCAGGGCGCGGATTTCTGGTCGCTGCAGGTCGCGCGCGAACTGGACGACGCCATCCTGCATCTGCGCATCAACGAACTCGAGATCGCGATGCTGGTGTTCAAGTCGCATGGCGACGGCGCGATGGTCGCGGCCTATGACGACTTCCTGGACAAGAACAAGGATCACTGGCTGGTCAACGAGATCCGCCACTATTGGAAGCGGGTGCTGAAGCGCATCGATGTCACCTCGCGCACGCTGGTGACCTTGGTCGAGCCCGGCTCCTGTTTCGTCGGTACGCTGGCCGAACTCGTGTTCGCCGCGGACCGCTCCTACATGCTGGTCGGCCAAAAGCAGGGCGACAACCGCCCGCCGCCGGCGATCATGCTCAACGCCATGAATTTCGGGCCCTATCCGATGAGCCATGGCCTGACCCGATTGCAGTCGCGTTTTCAGGCCGATCCTTCCCAGGTTGACGATGCAAAGGCGAAGATCGGTGAATCGCTCGATGCCGAGACCGCCGAGGAACTCGGTCTCGTCACCTTCGCGCTGGACGACATCGATTGGGACGACGAGGTGCGGGTGTTTTTCGAGGAGCGCACCAGTTTCTCGCCGGACTCGCTCACGGGCATGGAAGCCAACTTGCGCTTCGTCGGGCCGGAGACGATGGAATCGAAAATCTTTTCACGCCTTACCGCGTGGCAGAACTGGATCTTCCAGCGGCCCAACGCGGTCGGCGAAAACGGCGCGCTGCGGCGCTACGGCACCGGCGAGCGGGCGCAATTCGATATGACGAGGGTTTGAGGAAATAGCGCGTGTCCCGGGCGCACTGCGGCACGAAGTGACGCGATGCAGAACCGGGACCGTCACGAAGGCAGCCGTTGAAGCGGTCCCGGCTCTGCGATGCACCGCTTCGCGCGGCATCGCGTCCGGGACACGAGATTGAACAGGAGTACGCCATGAACATCATGAACGTCGACTACAGCACCAAGATTCCGAACAACGTGAATCTCACCGAGGACCGTCAGGTGCTGAAGGCGCTTGAAGGCTGGCATCCGGGCTATCTCGATTGGTGGAACGACATGGGGCCGGACGGTTTCCAGGAATCGCTGGTCTATCTACGCACCGCGATCAGCGTCGATCCGAAGGGCTGGGCCAAGTTCGATTACGTCAAGATGCCGGATTATCGCTGGGGCGTGCTGCTCGCGCCGCAGGATACCGAGCGCAAGGTGAATTTCGGCCAGCACATGGGCGAACCGGCGTGGCAGGAAGTGCCCGGCGAATATCGCGCGATGTTGCGCCGTCTGGTCGTCATTCAGGGCGACACCGAGCCGGCCTCGGTTGAGCAGCAGCGCCATCTCGGCAAGACCGCGCCGTCGCTTTACGACATGCGCAACTTGTTCCAGGTCAATGTCGAGGAAGGCCGCCATCTGTGGGCGATGGTCTATCTGCTGCAGAAATATTTCGGCCGCGACGGCCGCGAGGAGGCGGACGATCTGTTGCGCCGCCGCTCGGGCGATGCCGACGCACCGCGCATGCTCGGCGCCTTCAATGAAGCGACGCCGGACTGGCTGTCGTTCTTCATGTTCACCTTCTTCACCGACCGCGACGGCAAGATGCAGCTCGAAAGCCTGGCGCAATCCGGCTTCGATCCGTTGTCGCGCACCTGCCGCTTCATGCTGACGGAAGAAGCGCATCACATGTTCGTCGGCGAAACCGGCGTCGGCCGCGTCCTGCAGCGCACCTGCGAGGCGATGAAGGCCGCCGGCATCGAAGATCCGAACGAGATCGCCAAGGTGCGTGCACTCGGCGTCATCGACCTGCCGACTATGCAGAAGAAGATGAACCTGCACTATTCGCTGTCGCTCGATCTGTTCGGCTCGGAAGTCTCCACCAACGCCGCGAACTTCTACAATTCGGGGCTGAAGGGCCGCTTCCAGGAAACCAAGATCGAGGACGATCATCGCCTGACCAACGACATCTATCAGGTGCTGAAATTCGTCGATGGCGAGATCAAGCTGGTCGACGAGCCGGCGCTGACCGCGCTCAACATGCGGCTGCGCGACGATTACACCGCCGACTGCGCCAGGGGCGTCGAACGCTGGAATAAGATCATCGAGAAGGCCGGCGTCAATTTCCGTCTCGAATTGCCGCACACCGCGTTCCATCGCGACATCGGCGAGTTCAAGGATATCAACGCCACGCCGAAGGGCGTCATCGTCAGCGACGCCGACTGGGCAAGGGTGAAGGGCGACTATCTGCCTTCCGCCGACGATGGCGATTTCATTTCGTCGCTGATGCAGCCGGTAAGCGAGCCGGGCAAGTTCGCCAACTGGATCGCCGCGCCCAAGGTCGGGATCGACAACAAGCCGGGCGATTTCGAATATGTGAAGATCGCGGCGTAAGAAGCGAGGCCGTCATCCTGAGGTGCGAGGCGATTTCGCCGAGCCTCGAAGGATGGCAGTCTCCAACACCTCCGTCGCCCTTCGAGGGCCGCTGAAGAAGCGGCCTCCTCAGGGTGACGGGTTCACCGTTACGGGCTCGACATGAACGCACCGCTCAAGAAGCAGCACCTGATCGATCCGGAAATCTGCATCCGGTGCAACACGTGCGAAGAGACGTGCCCGATCGATGCGATTACCCACGACGACAACAACTATGTGGTGAACGCGGAAATCTGCAACTACTGCATGGATTGCATCTCGCCGTGCCCGACCGGCGCGATCGATAACTGGCGCGTGGTCGCGAAACCCTATTCGCTCGAGGATCAGTTCTCCTGGAGCGACCTGCCGGCGCAAGAAGAAGTGGAGAGCAGCGACAGCGGCGTCGCGGTCGAGGCGCTGGAAGACGAGATCGGCGCGCTGCTCGAAGAGGCGCGCAAGGGCCTCGGCGGCAAGGCGGTGGCGCCGCATTCGGCCAGCAAGCCAACGGTCAATCTCTACAATCGCGGCAAGTCGGCCAAGGCGACGGTTACCGGCAATTTCCGGCTGACGCATACGGATGCGGATTCCGATGTGCGCCACATCATTCTCGATTTCGGCGACCAGCCGTTTCCGGTACTGGAAGGCCAGAGCATCGGCATCGTGGCGCCGGGCGTCGATTCGGAAGGCAAGCCGCATCTGGTGCGGCTCTATTCGGTGGCGAGTTCGCGCGATGGCGAGCGGCCCAACACCAACAATCTGGCGCTGACGGTGAAGCGCGAGCCGCAGGGCGTCTGCTCGAACTATCTGTGCGACCTGCCGCGCGGCGCGAAGGTGGACGTCACCGGACCGTTCGGCGCGACCTTCCTGCATCCGAACGATCCGGCCGCGAACATCATCATGATCTGCACCGGTACCGGCTCCGCGCCGTTCCGCGCCTTTACCGAGCGTCGCCGCCGCGCGATGCCCGATGCGGCGGGGCGGCTGCTGCTGTTCTTCGGCGCGCGGCGTCCGGAGGAGTTGCCGTATTTCGGGCCGCTGCAGAAAGTGCCGGAGAAATTGCTTGGCAAACATTTCTGCTATTCGCGGGTGCCGGGCCAGCCGCGGGTCTATGTGCAGGACCGCATTCGCGGCGAGGCGGCGCAGATCGCGACGCTGCTCGGCAACGCCAATACCCACGTCTATATCTGCGGCCTCAAGGGCATGGAGACCGGCGTCGACGAAGCCTTCGCCGATGTCTGCCGCGGCGCTTCGACCGACTGGGCCGCATTGAAAGCTGCGATGCGCGACAGCGGCCGCTATCACGTCGAGACCTATTGATCGTCGAAGGGTCGCTCTGCCTGTTTGCAAGGCACTTCGTCGGCTCCGATCACCGCCGTGTCACAGCAACGTGAGGAGCTATGTCCTTCGCGCGGGGGCTGCTCACGCAAAATGATGGAGCGTATTTTCGCCTTCACCTCATAGTCTACTTCGTCGGGTCGGCAATGTGGGGCGATAGGCGCAATGAAAACGCTGAGAACGCTGTTTGCTTCGGGCGCGCTGTTGTTGGCGTTGAATGGTCCCGGCAAAGCCGACGAAATCATCTTCGCCACCTCGGCCGGGGACGTCGTTCTGTCCACCGTTGCCAACAACCTCGAATATCCGTGGTCTCTTGCATTCCTGCCGAGCGGCGAAATGCTGGTGACGGAACGCACCGGCCGTCTGCGTCTGGTGCGTAACGGCCGGGTGTCGCCGCCGATCGGTGGCGTGCCCGCGGTGTATGCAAGGGGGCAATCCGGCCTGCTCGATGTCGTGGTGGCGCGCGACTTCGCCACCACGCGCATGATCTATTTCTGTTACGGCGAAGGTGCGGATGGCGGTGCGAGGCTGGCCGTGGCCCGGGCGAGACTTCTTGCCGATGAATCGCCGCGGCTCGATCGCGTCACAACCATCTTTCATCAGATCGGGCCCGTTACGCGCGGCCCCGCGATCATCAACATCGGGTGCCGCATTGTCGAGGCGGAAGACGGAAGCCTGTTCGTGACGTTGGGCGATCACGCGGCGAACAGCCGGCAGGCGTTGCCGGTCCAGTCGCTCGACAATCACCTGGGCAAGGTCATTCACATTCGTCCCGACGGATCGTCACCGCCGGAGAATCCGTTTCTGAAAACCTCCGGCGCGCGTCCGGAAGTCTGGGCCTTCGGCGTGCGAAATCCGGAAGGCCTCGCATTCAATCCTGCGACCGGCGAGCTGTGGGAGCAGGAGCACGGCCCGATGGGTGGAGACGAAATCAATATCATCTCGAAAGGCGGCAACTACGGCTGGCCGTTGGTCAGCTATGGCCGCAACTATGACGGTTCGCCGGTCGGGAAAGGCAAGCAGAAGGCCGCCGGTGTAACCGACCCGATCTGGTATTGGGCGCCGTCGATCGCGACGTCGGGAATGATGTTCTACACCGGCGATCTGTTTCCGGCATGGAAGGGCAGCCTGTTCAACGGCGGGCTCAAATCGAAGCTGCTGTCGCGGCTGGTTCTCGACGGCAATCGCGTCGTCAGCGACGAGAGAATGCTCGAAGGCCTCAACGAACGCATCCGCGATGTGCGACAGGGGCGTGACGGCGCAATCTATATTCTCACCGACAATAAAGAGGGCCGCATTCTGCGCATGCGGCCGAGAAATAGCTGACCCAACAGCCGGCAGCCATGCGTGCCGCGCCGATAGCTTCATTTTGCAGGAAGCAATCAACGATTTGATTACCCTAGACCGCGCGTACCGCGACAGCGTTGCAATTGAATAACTCTCTGCAACCTACTATGGAACCGCATTCACGGTGCGGATCCATTTCGTATGTTTCTCGATCAATTCTCTATTCTGATTGCCGTCGGCTTTTCCGGTGCGTCGCTGGGGCTGACGCTGTTCATGCTGTGGGTGGTCGGACGGGCGGAAACGCATTTGCTGAGCTGGTCGCTCGGACTCGCCTTCATCGTCGGCGGCGTGGTGTTTTTCTCCTACGTCGTCGGCAAGTACGATGCGAATCTTCTGTTCGCGTCCTTCGTGCTTCTGATTATCGGATTCGGGCTGCTGTATTCCGGCACGGCGAAGTTCTGCGCGGATCGCGCGAACGCCGTTACGACGTCGGTCGTCGTCGTCGCCAGCCTTCTGATCACCAGCGTCTGTTTCGGGTTGGGCTATTCCGGTTTGGGCACCATCGCCGGCAACGTGGCGATGGGCATCCTGCTTGCGCTCAGCGGTCACCAGTATTGGGCGGCCCGCAAGGAATCTCCCTTTCTGATGACGGCGAATGCCGTCCTGTTTTTCATCACGTCGCTGTCGTTCATCGCGTGCGGCTACGCGCTCATCCACGACGGACAGTTCATCCTGAACGCGCGGCCGGATAACTGGGCGGAAGAAATCAATTCCATCGTGGTCATCATGGGACTGACCGGAATTGGAACGCTGTCGCTCACGCTCAATCAGGCGCGCATTGCCAATCGTCACAAGTCCGATGCACGGACCGACGTTCTGACCGGATTGCTCAATCGCCGTGCCCTTCTGGAACTGGACACCGCCATTCCGCCGAACACCAGCGTGATCGCGATCGACGTCGACCACTTCAAGGCGGTCAACGACAGGTTCGGGCACGATGCCGGCGATCACGTGCTGAAGGTGGTTGCCGAGACCATTCTCGGCAGCATCCGGTCTCATGATTTCGCGGCCCGCATCGGCGGCGAGGAATTCTGCGTCGTGCTGCCGAACTCGAGCCGCAAATCGTCGACCGACATCGCCGAACGCTTGCGCAGGCGGATCGAGGGAATGACGATTCCGACCGCCGCCGGTTCCGTCCGCACCACGATCAGCGCGGGCATTGCCTTTAGTGCAGCGCAAGATGAAACGATTCAGTCGTTGCTCAACAAGGCGGATCAGGCCCTCTACGAGGCGAAATCCTCGGGCCGCAATCGAATCCAGGTGTCGGGCTTCAGTCTGGTTGCGTGAGCGCAGCGATCGGAAGGCTGCGCGACCTTTAAATCTTGATCTTGTCGGGACGGCTCAACGTCCGCGCGATCAGTTCCAGGTCTTCGTGTGTTCCGCTCTTCAGCAACCGGGCAAATTCATCGATGTCCATCGGGGGCCGATCGCGATCGTGCCGCACCTCGAACGGTGCTCCACCCCACAGATGATGCAACCAAGTGAGCACTTTGCGAAACATCATGCGAGTCATTACAAGCCCGTTTTTATTTTTCCGCAATAGATAACACAGGCCCGGCGACGGAATCGTTCGTCACTCTCTCGTCAACTTTCGCTGCAGGCTCTACGCAGGCCGCGAACGCGAAAGAGGATACATGCTGATTTCCATTCTGCGCACCTTGTCGATCACGGCCGTGCTGCTGGCGTCGCTCGGTGTCGCGCTGGCGATCGGAATGGCTCTCGCGCATGCGGGCTATCTCGGCACCTGCCAAGACGGGACATGCGAACTGGTCGCTGTCATCTATGTGATGCCGGCGCTCGGCGTCGCGCTCTACATCGCGGCCCTTGTCACGCTCTCGGTTGTCGCGACAAAGCGGCGACGCCAAGCATCCGGATGACGCGCCGGTGAGAGGAAGGATCGGGCGAAGGCGGCGCCTGACGGAAAATTCCGTCGCCGGGAACTCCCGGTCGAAGCCTACGATGCCTTGTTCTTGATCGCGCCAACGATCGCCGTGAGGATGGCGCCGCCGGCGCCGCCGCCGATCACTTGCGTAATGATCGATCCGACGTCGAGGTTGCCGCCCTGAAGCGAGGCGGAAACGGCAGGCCAGACGAGTGTGATGATCTGTCCGAGGACGCCGCCGCCAACCAGGCCGGCGATCGTATTGCCGAGCGTTCCAAGATCGAACGTCGGCGAAGACTTGCCGGCGGCGTTTCCACCCAGTGCGCCGGCGACGAGGTTAATCAGAATCTGTTCCATGAATCAGCCCCCGATTGAACACTCGGGGAGTATGGCGTCAAAGTGGAACCGGTCAATGGTTCTGTCGGCGTTGCTCACATGCTGTCGGATTCTGTCCCCCGGAAAAATCGCCGGGAACACGCGCCGCGATCGATCCACGCGCACACTATCACCATCCGATATCCATCGAATGATCACATAAACAACGGCCGTGCACCATCTTTCGACACTAGGTTCCGCTTCGATTCCAAACAGGACAGCAGAGAAGGAGCGGACCATGCGTACCTTGGCAATGCCGATTATTGTTGCATCGCTCATCGTGGGAGCGCCCGTCATGGCGCAAGCCGCCCCCGGTTCGGGTCCAGAGAAGCAGACACAACAAACACAGCCGCAGCAACCGCAGCAGCAGCAAAGCGTCACGATCCGCAGCATTCAGGTGGTCGACGTGGAAGACCTGCAAGCGGACATGCGCTCGAAGGTCGACGCACTGCTGGCGAATACAAAGCAGGAAGAGTTGCAGTCGCTTCGCGCGTCGATCGATGCAACGCCGCAAGCCGTTTCAGCGCTCAAGGCCAAGGGACGGAACTCGGCACAGGTGGTCGCCATCAATGTCGATGAGAACGGCATCCTGACCATGTTCACCAAGAAGACCGCCTGATCCGTTTCGGATACCCGGCCTTCGCTGGCTTCGGCCCGACGGCGGCCGGTTCGCGTGAAGAAAACGCGTCACACCAAAATCATAGAGCCCCGGTTCTGATCCCATCAGAACCGGAAAGGCTCTATCCCCGCCATTTTGGCGGGGTTCCCGTCGGCGGCGGCCCCTCCCAAAGACCAATCCGACGTCACCCAAATGGGTGACGCGGACCATCACATTTGTGTGCTATGGTATCTCCATCCGGCACTAAATTTTTTCCTGATTGATAATCGATCCCAAAACCGGCAGGGCCGCCCTATTAGGCGGCCCGTTTCTGTTTCTGGGGGCAGGCCATCGGGAATGCTCCCTTGGCGGGGCCAATGGCCTCGGGTTGGGTTGGCGTCGCCGGGCAGGGGCGACCCGTGCAGTGGCGGATTGCCCGTGACGCGGAAAACGTCACGGGATGCTGCGCCGCCGTTCCGTCACTCGCCGCCTGAGACCGGCACGCTGAGATGCGCGTAGACGATGCCGCCGTCGACCGCGATGGCGTTGCCGACGACATAGTCCCCGGCGCGGGAGGCGAGATAGATGGCGACGCCGGCCATGTCCTCGTCGGTGCCGATGCGCTTCGCGGGGATGGCCTTGGCCACGGCGTCGGCCTGGTCGCGTGCCGCGCGGTTCATGTCGGAGGCAAAGGCGCCGGGGCAGATCGCGGTGACAACGATGTTGTCCTGGATCAGCCGCGCCGCCATGCGCCGGGTCAGATGGATCACCGCCGCCTTGCTCGCCTGATAGGAATAGGTCTCCATCGGATTGACCGACAGGCCGTCGATCGAGGCGATGTTGATGACCTTCGCGGGCTTCTCCCTGGTGGCCGCGGCGCGCAGCGGCTTGGCCAGCGCCTTGGTCAGGAAGAACAGCGACTTGACGTTGAGGTTCATCACCTTGTCCCAGCCGCTCTCCGGAAACTCGTCGAAGGTCGAGCCCCAGGCGGCGCCGGCATTGTTGACGAGGATGTCGAGCTTGGGCTCGCGCTTCATGAATTCGTCGGCGAGCTTGTTGCAGCCTTCCACCGTCGACATGTCGATCGGCAGCGCGATGCATTCACCGTCATAGGCCGCGGTCAATTCCTTCGCCGTCTCTTCGCACGGTCCCGCCTTGCGCGCGGTGATGTAAACCTTTGCCGCGCCCTGCGAGAGAAATCCCGCAGCGATCATCTTGCCGATGCCGCGCGAACCGCCGGTCACCAGTGCGACGCGGCCTTTGAGTGAAAACAGATCCTTGAACATGATGCCTCCCGTGACTTTCGCCGCGATATAGCGCCAGCCGCGGCAAATGAGTCAAGCAAGGGGCTGCAGCGAGAAGGTCTGAGGTTGAACGGACGCCGTCACCCTGAGGCGCCACGCTTCGCGCGGCGCACCTCAGGATGACGCCGTCACACGAATCTGAGTCATGATGTTCTATGCCGCGTCGACGCGGCGGAAGCCATTCCACATCGCGGTGGCGGCGCCGGATGTGAGTACCGACAGGAAGCGCGCGTCCTGGAAATTACCGTTGAGCGAGATGCGCGGCAGCGCAGTCATGTGCGCGGCGTTCTCGGCGAAGATCATGCCGGGGCGTGTGGTCACGGCGGTGTTGAATCCGGCGCTGCGGGCGAGGGCGAATTCGCGCGACGCGGCGGCGTTCTTGTCGCCGTAGGGATAGGCTAGGTGGTGGACCGGTCGTTGCAGCGCGGCTTCGAGATCGGCGCGATTGGTGTTCAATTCGTGCATCGCAGACGTTTCGCTCTGCTTGGCGAGATTGCCATGACTGATGGTATGCGCGCCGATCGTCACCAGCGGATCGTCGGCAAATGGCTTCAGTTCGTCCCATGACAGACAAAGTTCGCGGCTGATTGCGTCCTCGTCGATGCCGTAGCGCACGCATAGCGCGCTCACCTCGCGGTTGACGTCGGCATCGCCCGGCAGGCTGCGCAGCCAGTCGTGCAATCGCGCGAAGGCGGCCTGCTTGGCCGCGGTCGTGGCGGTGTCGAGATGCGTGGCCGTGCCGCCGATCTCGACATCGATAGTATCGGTGGCGGCGATGACGCGCTCCAGCGCTACCCACCACAGCCGGCCCTGGCCGCGCGCGAAGTCGCTGACCGCATAGACGGTGAACGGTGCGCCGAATTCGCGCATCACCGGCAGCGCGTGATCGCGATTGTCGCGATAGCCGTCGTCGCAGGTGAAGCAGGCGAAGCGGCGGGAGAAGTCGCGCTCCGTCAGGCGACGATGCATTTCGTCGAGCGTGACGATGTCGGCGCCGAGGTCGCGGACATGCGCGAGCGTCGTGCGCAGGAACTCGGGCGTGATCTCGAGGTGATGGTTGGGCTGGAACGGCACGTCGCGGCGCGGCCGCACGTGATGCAGCATGAAGATGGCGCCGACGCCGGCGAGCAGAGGACGCAGCAGATGATGCGCCCCGGTCAGGGACAGCGCGCCGAAGCCCGCGCGGATGACGGTGTTGCGAAGTTGCTTCATCAAAAATCCGGCCGGTCGATGGCGATGCACGGCGAAGGTTAATTCTCGGGCCGCGCGGCGTGCGACGCTAGTGGTCCGATTCTAACATTTGCGTCCCGTTTCAGCAGGCGCCTGCGCAAATGTTAGAATCTATAGGACCACTAGCAAATATAGACTTCTAGTGGAGCTTTGGATTTGACATTCGCTTCCCGGACTCGCGGCAAGGTGGGCAGCGAATGTCAAACCGCTCCACTAGCTGCAAATCGCTGAACAAACGGTTATCCAGCGACCATTCGCGCTTCCGTGCCCGTGCCCGCATTTCCAAATTGACAGCGTACCAAGCATTTGTTTTGTCTGTGTTTCCAGACCCGGCGAGATATCGGATGCACAGAGTTTTCAGGTGGAGCAGGAAGTGGTGGCCGGGCCTCATCCCTCTCGCCATTCTGTGGGCCTTGGCGGCCTGGAACAGCACCGTTCCGATCGAGCAGGATCTTGCCGCCAACGTCACCGCGGCAATCAAGAGCGACGTGCTCGACAAGACCCGCATTTCCGTTGCCGGGCGGGACGTGACGTTTTCCGCCGATGCATTTTCCGAAGAGGGCCGTCGCAGTGCGGTGACGTCGGTCGAAACGGTCTCGGGCGTGCGGCTGGTGAAAGATCAGACCAAACTTGTGCCGGAAGCCAAGCCCTACGTCTGGTCGGCCGAGCGCGACGTGGTGCGCGTGACGTTTAGTGGCAGTGCGCCGTTGCCCGCCATCAAGGCGCGCTTGCTGGAGGCTGCCAAGACGGCGCTCAACGGCGTCGAGGTGGCCGACCATATGGGTTTTGCGCGCGGCGCGCCGCAGCGCTTCGATGCTGCCGTTCAGGTGCTGATCGAGCAGGTGGCCCGCCTCAAGGAAGGCAAGATCACCTTGTCCGACAAATCCGTGAGCCTGTCCGGCATGGCACGCGATCTGGGCGGGCGCGAGGCGATCGCGGCGGCGCTGCGTAACCTGCCCGAGGGCTTCACCGTCGCCAGCAACGAGGTGGCCGCGCCGCCTTACGTGTTCCAGGCCAACAAGGACCCGGTCGGCGTGACGCTGACCCTGACCGGCTATGTGCCGGACAATGCCGTCCATGCCGCGCTGGTCGCCGCCGCACAGCGCAAGTTCTTCGACGAGAAGGTGGTGGACAATCTCAAGGCCAGCATCGGCGCGCCCAAGGGCTTCTCCGATGCGGTGGTGCGCGCGCTGGGCGCGCTGTCGCGGCTCTCCACCGGATCGCTGGTGGTGTCCGATCGTGAGGTGAAACTGTCCGGCGACGCGCTTTACGATGGCGCGGCAAACCAGATCCGCACCCGGCTGCCGAAGGAATTGCCGGAAGGCTGGACCGCGAAAGCCGAGGTCTCGGTGAAACCCGCAGCCGCCCCGGTCGATGCCTCGGTGTGCCAGCGCCTCTTCACGGAAGTGCTGAGCAAGGGCACCATCCAGTTCGATACCGGCAGCGCCACCATCAATGCGGATTCGGCGGGCCTGCTCGACCGCCTTGCCGAGATCGCGCTACGCTGTCCGACCGCCAGCATCGAGGTCAACGGCCACACCGACGGCGATGGCGACGACGCGGCCAACCAGGCGCTGTCGGAAAAGCGCGCCCAGGCGGTGGTCGATTTCATGGTCAAGGCCGGCCTGCCGGCGGATCGCTTCAAGGCCACCGGCTTTGGCAGTTCGCAGCCGGTGGCCGATAATTCCACCGACGAAGGCAAGGCGAAAAACCGCCGCATCGATTTCCTGGTGAGGTAAGGCAATGGCCTATTTCGCGGCATTCAACTGGGGCTGGCTGCTGGGAGCGCTGCTGATCGGGCTCGGGATGGGCTGGATCTCCATCGTTCAGCACGGCAACGGCCTTTCCCGAAAAACGGCGCAGCGCGTCGCGATGCTGATCGTGATCCTGATCGGCGTGGCCGTGGCGCGACTGGTTCCCGGCCGCTTCGGCTACTGGCTCGACCTTGGCCTTCTGATGTTAGCTGCCTATCTGGTGGGCTGCGCGATCGGCTCGTGGTTGCGCGATCGCTTTATTCTGCGCCAGGCGCCTCAGGTGTGATGCGCCGCGCGGCAAACGGCCGTGCTTCAGCGAAACCGGTGCCGCTTCACGGCCGAATCATGGTGAAAGCGTGCAGAGGCCCAGCCCCGCGACAATTTGATCGGGGCATTGTTTTTGCTGCGTTTCGATTCCACTTCAGCATAAAACGCGCTACCACGTGGGGCGGGAGCGATCAGAACGAGGACCCGTCGGATCCGACGCAGAATTGCAGTTCGAGGTTGAGATGCTGGGTTTAATACGCAGGACGATCTCGTTGCTGCGCGACAAGGAAATCCTGCATCGCCTCGGTGTCCTCGCCAGCGTCGTCGTTATCGCGATCGCCTGCTACATCCTCTATCACCAGCTCCGCAACATCGACGTCGACAAGGTGCTCGAGGCGATCAAGCAGAGCGACCTGCGCTCGATCGCACTGGCCGCGCTGTTCGTCGCCGCGGGCTACTTCACGCTGACATTCTACGATCTGTTCGCGGTGCGCGCGATCGGCCGATCCGACATCCCGTACCGCATCAACGCGCTGGCCGCCTTCACCAGCTATTCGGTCGGGCACAATGTCGGCGCCAGCGTCTTCACCGGCGGTGCGGTACGTTACCGCATCTATTCGGCGTGGGGACTGAACGCCATCGAAGTCACCAAGATCTGCTTCGTCGCCGGGCTGACCTTCTGGCTCGGCAATGCGGCGGTGCTGGGCATGGGCATCGCCTACCATCCGGAGGCGGCGTCCGCGATCGATCAACTGCCGCCGCTGCTGAACCGCGTGTTCGCGTTTCTCATCATCCTCAGCCTGATCGGCTATGTGATCTGGGTGTCGATCGCGCCGCGCCGCGTCGGGCGCGGTCCGTGGGAAGTGGTGCTGCCCGGCGGCACGCTGACTCTGATGCAGATCGCCATCGGCATCGTCGATCTCGGGTTCTGCGCGCTGGCGATGTACATGCTGGTGCCGGACGAGCCCAATCTCGGCTTCGTGGTAGTAGCGGTGATCTTCGTCTCGGCGACGCTACTCGGCTTCGCCAGCCATTCGCCCGGCGGCCTCGGTGTGTTCGACGCCGCGATGCTGGTCGGGCTGTGGCAGATGGACAAGGAAGAGCTGCTCGCCGGTATGCTATTATTCCGCGTCCTCTACTATATCGTGCCATTCGTATTATCTGTCATGTTATTGACGTTTCGAGAGATTATCGTCGGTGCCCGACTCAAGCGGATACGCCAGCAAGCGGCCGCCGACGACGCCAAATCCAGTCACGACGTATTGCGATCGGGAAAATATGGCGACTCAGGCGCCTGACCACGTAACCGGCCCTCAACAGATTCCCGCGCGGCTGGCGCAGCGCGAGCCCTCTTCGATATTTGCACCCTGGCCGGACCGGCTGCGGAGTTCGGCGCTGATCCTGCTCGTGGCCGGGCTCGTTCTGGCGGCGCTGGCGATCTTCGGTGAATTGCAGGCGGCCCGCGCCGTCGCTGCGTTCGTCTGCATCGCGTGCGCCGCGCTGGTGCCGTGGCGATTGCACAATGTCGACGCATCGAGTCCCGAGGCGCTCGGTGGCAATCCGGTCGAAGCGCCGGCAGTCAGCGCCATGGTGGCGGGCATGCCCGACCCCAGCATGCTGCTCGATCGCGCCGGCCGGGTCATTCATCTCAATGCCGCCGCCGCGCAACTGGCGCCGGCGCTGCGCAAGAACGAACTGGCGCAGTTCGCGTTGCGCTCGCCCGAAATCATCACTGCATTGCGCCAGGCGATCTCGACGCTGGAACCGCAGCGCGTCTCCTTTCACGACCACGGTCCGGTCGACCGCTGGATGGAGTTGAGCATCGCGCCGGTGACGGTGCCGACCATGTTCGGCGGCAAGGACACCTGCATGCTGATGACGTTCCACGATCAGACGCCGCTGCGCCGGATCGAGGAAATGCGCGCCGACTTCGTCGCCAATGCCAGCCACGAATTGCGCACGCCGCTGGCCGCGCTGTCCGGCTTCATCGATACGCTGCAGGGGCCGGCGCGCGACGATCCGAAAGCGCGCGACCGCTTCCTCGGCATCATGCACGCGCAGGCGACGCGGATGGCGCGGCTGATCGACGATCTGCTGTCGTTGTCGCGGGTCGAACTCAGCGCCCATGTCCGGCCCAATGCGCAGGTCGATCTGATCCCGATTATCCGTCAGGTTGCCGATGGGCTCGAAGTGCTGGCCAAAGAGCGTCAGGTGAAGATCGAGACCGAACTGCCGGACGGACCCGCGATGATCGCCGGCGACCGCGAGGAATTGCTGCGGCTGTTCGAGAACCTGATCGAGAACGCACTGAAATACGGCGCGTCCGGCGGCCGCGTTATCGTTGCGTTAACCACGGCTTCCGCGCCGGAAGGCACGCCGGAGATTCAGGTTCGCGTGCGCGACTTCGGTCCCGGAATACCGCCCGAACATCTGCCGCGCCTCACCGAGCGGTTTTATCGCGTCAGTGTCGGCGACAGCCGTGCGCAGGGCGGGACCGGGCTTGGCCTGTCGCTGGTCAAGCATATCCTCAACCGCCATCGCGGCCGGCTGGTGATCGAAAGCGTTCCGCAGGAGGGGGCTACCTTCACCGCCTGTTTTCCCCAGGCCAGGGCTTCCGCGGCGCAATAAAACCAAGCGATTTTAGGCGCTTGGCGGTGTCATCCAACCGTCATCAAACTCTCATAAAAGCTCTATCAGGCGCTCTTACACGGGCCCCTGGGGACGCCATCGATCGCGATCGGCAGTCCACCCATAGGATGGAGAACACCAGTGAAATTCCTTCAAACCCTCGCCGCCGTCGGCCTCGTTGCCGCCGGCCTTGCGACTGCATCAGCTTCCGCGTTCGCCGCCGACATTTCCGGCGCCGGCGCGACCTTCCCCTATCCGGTTTATGCCAAGTGGGCCGAAGCCTATAAGAAGGAGACCGGCAACGGTCTGAACTACCAGTCGATCGGCTCCGGCGGCGGTATCAAGCAGATCACCGCGCGCACCGTGACCTTCGGCGCGTCCGACATGCCGCTGAAGCCGGAAGAGCTTGCCAAGGGCGAGCTGATCCAGTTCCCGACCGTGATGGGCGGCATCGTGCCGGTCGTCAATCTCGAAGGCATCAAGGGCGGCGACCTGACCATCGACGGTCCGACGCTTGCCAAGATCTATCTCGGCGAGATCAAGACCTGGGACGATCCGGCGATCAAGAAGCTGAACCCCGAAGCCAAGCTGCCGTCGCAGGCGATCGCGCTGGTGCATCGTTCGGACGGATCGGGCACCACCTTCATCTTCACCAACTATCTGTCGAAGGTCAGCGCCGACTGGAAGTCGAAGGTCGGCTCCAGCACCGCGGTGGAATGGCCGGCTGGCATCGGCGCCAAGGGTAACGAAGGCGTCGCCAACAACGTCAAACAGACCAAGGGTTCGATCGGTTACGTCGAAACCGCTTATGCCAAGCAGAACAACCTGACCACCACCAAGCTCGTCAACAAGGACGGCAAGGTTGTGACCGCAACGCCGGAAACGATCGCTGCGGCTGCGGCGTCGGCCGACTGGGCCCATGCGCCGGGCTTCTACATGATCCTCACCGACGAAGCGGGCGAGAAGGCCTGGCCGATCGCTGGTGCGACCTTCATCCTGTTCCCCAAGCAGCCGAAGGACGTTGCCGATGCGTCGGTGGCGCTCAACTTCTTCGCCTGGGCTTACAAGAACGGCGATGCGATGGCTTCCGATCTCGACTACGTCCCGATGCCGGACAACGTCGTGAAGATCATCGAGCAGTCCTGGACCAAAGAGATCAAGGGCGCGGACGGCAAGGCAGTCTACAGCGTCACCAACTGACGCTTCACGCTCCCGCGTCATCTCTCCCCGCGCGCGAGGAGAGATCAACCGGCAGAGCGTAGCGAAGACGGTCGGGTGAGGGGCGCCTGCAAAAGTGCCCCTCACTCCAACCCTCTCCCCGCAAGCGGGCGAGGGAGCGCGCAGGACCCGGCGATAAACTCCGCGCAAGACTTGAAATGTAACGGGATGCGTCTACGCCAGGAGGCGGCTGTGGTTGATGTGACGTGGGGAGGCGCACGGGTGGGCGCTCAGGATGCGACTGAGCGCGCCAAGGCGCTCAACAAACTGCGGCTCGGCGATGTGGTGTTTCACGCGGTCACGCGCGGGGCGGCGCTGCTGGTGCTGCTGCTGCTCGGCGGCGTCATGGTCGCGCTGATGATCGGCTCGCTGCCGGCGCTGCGCACCTTCGGGCTGGATTTCGTCACCACGCAAAGCTGGAATCCGGTCACCGAGAAATTCGGCGCACTGGCGCCGATCTACGGCACGCTGATCACGTCGCTGATCGCGATGGTGATCGCCGTTCCCTTCGGTCTCCTGATCGCGATGTTCCTCACCGAACTGTGCCCGATGTGGTTGCGGCGGCCGATCGGCATCGCCATCGAACTGCTCGCCGGCATTCCCAGCATCATTTACGGCATCTGGGGCCTGTTCGTCCTCGCGCCGTTCCTGCAGCAATACGTGCAGCCGGCGCTGATCGCCGCATTCGGCAACATTCCCGTTCTCTCCACACTGTTCGCAGGTCCCCCGTACGGCATCGGCATGCTGACCGCAGGGTTGATCCTCGCCATCATGGTGCTGCCGTTCGTCACCTCGATCTCGCGGGACGTGTTCGATGCGGTGCCGCCGGTGCTGAAGGAAGCCGCCTACGGTCTTGGCTGCTCGACCTGGGAAGTGATGCGCTACGTGGTGCTGCCCTATACCCGCGTCGGCGTCATCGGTGGCGTCATGCTCGGGCTCGGCCGCGCGCTCGGCGAGACCATGGCGGTGACCTTCGTGATCGGCAACGCACACAAGATCGCCGGATCGCTACTGGCGCCGGGCACCACGATCTCGGCGACCATCGCCAATGAATTCACCGAAGCGGTCGGCGACCTCTACACCTCGTCGCTGATCGCGCTCGGCCTCATCCTGTTCGTCATCACCTTCATCGTGCTGGCGATCGCGCGCTACATGCTGCTGCGGATCGAGCGGAGGGTCGGCTGATGGATAACGCGATCTACAAGTCGCGCCGTCGCGGCAATGCGCTGGCAACGATAGCGTCCTACACCGCGACCGGCATCGGCCTCGCGGGACTGGCGATGATCCTGATCGTGCTGTTCTGGGAAGGTTTCAGCGGCCTGTCGCTGGCGGTGTTCACGCAGAACACGCCGCCGCCGGGATCGGCCGGCGGCCTGCTCAACGCCATCGTCGGCAGCCTGATGATGACGATCATCGCCATCATCATCGGTACGCCGATTGGCATGCTGGCCGGCACCTACATGGCCGAGTATGGCCGGCACGACAAGCTCTCCAGCGTGGTGCGCTTCATCAACGACATCCTGCTCAGCGCGCCGTCGATCGTCGTCGGCCTGTTCATCTACGAGGTGCTGGTGGTGCCGATGGGGCACTTCTCGGGCATCGCCGGCGCGGTGGCGCTGGCCGTGATCGTGATCCCGGTCGTGGTGCGCACCACCGAGGACATGCTGATGCTGGTGCCGAATACGCTGCGCGAAGCGGCGGCATCGATCGGCCTGCCGCGCTCGCTGATGATCCGCCACATCGCCTACCGCGCCGCGCGCTCCGGCATCATCACCGGCATCCTGCTCGCGGTGGCGCGCATCAGCGGCGAAACCGCGCCGCTGCTCTTCACTGCGCTCAACAACCAGTTCTACAGCAACAATCTCAACGCTCCGATGTCGAGCCTCCCGGTCGTCATCTTCCAGTTTGCGCTCAGCCCGTATGAGGACTGGCAGAAGCTGGCTTGGACCGGCGCGCTCATCATCACCATTTCCGTGCTTGTGCTGAGCATCGCTGCACGTGCACTGACCGGAACGAGGAAAGCATCATGAATATCGCACCCTCCGTCTCTTCCGCTGCGGCAAGTCATCCGCCGATCGATCCGGCCTCGCTGCGCGACAAGGTGGCGATCCGCAATCTCGAATTCTTCTACGGCCAGTCGAAGGCGCTGAAAGGCATCACGCTGCCGCTGTACGAGAACAAGGTCACCGCTTTCATCGGCCCGTCGGGCTGCGGAAAATCGACGTTGCTGCGCGTATTGAACCGGATGTACGATCTCTATCCGAACCAGCACGCCGAAGGGCAGGTGCAGTTCGACGGCATCAATATCGTCGAGCCCGGCCTCGACCTGAATTTGCTGCGCGCCCGCATCGGCATGGTGTTCCAGAAGCCGACGCCGTTCCCGATGTCGATCTACGAGAACATCGCGTTCGGTATCCGGCTGTACGAGAAGCTGCCGAAGCGCGAACTCGACCAGCGCGTCGAGCAGTCGCTGCGCCGCGCCGCGCTGTGGGACGAGGTCAAGGACAAGCTCAACGCCAACGGGCTCAGCCTGTCCGGCGGCCAGCAACAGCGACTGTGCATCGCGCGCACCGTCGCGGTACGGCCGGAGGTGATCCTGTTCGACGAGCCGTGCTCGGCGCTGGATCCGATCTCGACCGCGAAGATCGAGGAACTGATCGACGAGCTGAAGGAAGACTACACCATCGTCATCGTCACTCATAACATGCAGCAGGCGGCGCGCGTCTCTGACTTTACCGCGTTCATGTATCTCGGCGAGTTGATTGAGTTCGGTCCGACCGACAAGATCTTCACCTCGCCGGTCGACCGCCGCACCCAGGATTACATCACCGGCCGCTTCGGCTGACGCGCAGTGTCGCGGGGAGAATGAGAATGGCTTTTGAACATACCGCCAAGGCGTTCGATGGCGACTTGCAGGAGCTGACCCGGTTGGTCGCCGAAATGGGCGGCCTTGCCGAGCGGCAGATCGCCGAATCCGTCGACTCGCTGGTACGCCGCGACGTGACCCTGGCGACGCGCGTGGTCGCCGCCGATACCGAGATCGACAAGCTGCAGCGCGACCTCGAAGCCCATGCCGTCCTGACCATCGCCCGGCGCCAGCCGATGGCGGTGGACCTGCGCCAGATCATCGGCGCGATGCGGATCGCCACCGATCTCGAGCGGATCGGCGACCTGTCGAAGAACAATGCCAAGCGCGTGATGCAGCTCGACAACGACTTCAACCCGCTGCAACTGATCCGCGGCCTCGAACATATGGCCGATCTGGTGCAGTCCCAGCTCAAGTCGGTGCTCGATGCCTACGCTGCGCACGACGTGCCGGCGGCGATGGCGGTGTGGAAGGGCGACGAGGAGGTCGACGCGATCTGTACCTCGCTGTTCCGCGAACTGCTGACCTACATGCTGGAAGACCCGCGCAATATCAGCTTCTGTATCCACCTGATGTTCTGTGCCAAGAATATCGAGCGGATCGGCGACCACGCCACCAATATCGCCGAGACCGTGGTCTACATGGTCGAAGGTCAGCCGATCCTCGACAAGCGGCCGAAAGCGGACCAGACCGCCTTCGCCGCCGTTCCCGGGAAGTGATGGAAAGCAATAGATGAACGCACGCATTCTTGTAGTCGAAGACGAGGAAGCGCTGACGACGCTGTTGCGTTACAACCTCGACTCCGAAGGCTATGACGTCGAAGTCGTGATGCGCGGCGACGATGCCGATACGAGGTTGAAGGAAAGCATTCCCGATCTCGTGGTGCTGGACTGGATGCTGCCGGGCCTCTCCGGCATCGAACTGTGCCGCCGGCTGCGGGCGCGGCCGGAAACCAAGCAGCTGCCGATCATCATGCTCACCGCGCGCGGCGAGGAAAGCGAACGGGTGCGCGGTCTCGCCACCGGCGCGGACGATTACATCGTCAAGCCGTTCTCGGTGCCGGAACTCCTGGCGCGGGTGAAGGCGCTGCTGCGCCGCGCCAGCCCCGAACGGCTCGCCACCGTGCTGACCTACGGCGACATCGAACTCGATCGCGACAAGCGCCGCGTCGCGCGTTCGGGCCGCCCGATCGATCTCGGCCCGACCGAATATCGCCTGCTCGAATTCTTCCTTGAGCATCCGGGCCGCGTGTTCAGCCGCGAACAGTTGCTCGACGGCGTCTGGGGCCGCGACATCTATATCGACGAGCGTACCGTCGACGTGCACATCGGTCGCCTGCGCAAGCTGCTCAATCCGGGCGAGGCGGAGGACCCGATCCGCACCGTGCGCGGCGCCGGCTACGCGCTGGATGACAGGTTTCAGAAGGCGGGGTGAGGTTCGGCTTGCGACAAGCCGAATAATCCTGGCCGCCCCTGCGAGAACTCCCCCAATTGTCGTCATGCCCGCGCTTGTCGCGGGCATTCACGTCTTTAGCGACGATCAAAGGAAGGCGTGGATGGCCGGGTCAAGCCCGGCCATGACGAAGAACTGCTTCTGATCCAGTCGGATCGTTGCAAGCGCTTTGCAAAAATAAAGAAGGCCGGGACGAGCCCGGCCTTGCGCACCAAATTCAGTTATGGCCTTCGCGGCTTCACCGCTGCTTCGGCTGCTGGCGGCGGCGGTCGGATGCCGGCTGGTAGGCGATGCGCGAGTGATGCGCGCAATAGGGCAGGCCGGCCAGCGATTTGCCGCCGCAGAAGAAGAATTCCGGATTGGACGGATCGCCCACCGGCCAGTGACAGGTGCTCTCGTTGAGCTCCAGCAGCGTCAGGCGCTGGCTCATGGGCACCACGTTGTCGTAGGCGATCGGGTCGGGCTCGACTTCCATCTCGAAGGCATGGGCCAGCGCGGTATTGCCGCGCGACACCGGCCGCGACACCCGCATCATGTGCTGGGCCGGGCGCGCCTTGCGCGGCCGCGGCGCTGCCGAGGACGGAGTCTTGGCGCGGCCAGACAGACCGAGGCGATGCACCTTGCCAATCACGGCATTGCGCGTGACATTTCCGAGTTCCGCGGCGATCTGGCTTGCGGACAGGCCGGCTTCCCAGAGTTTCTTCAGTTGCTCGACGCGTTCGTCGGACCAGGTCAATACCGTCATCGCACTGTTCCCTTCGTGTCGCGCGGCCGTTTCGGTGAGGCTGCGTTGCGACGCCTGTGCATTCAAAATCCCTGCCGGCAGAATCCCTTAGCCCTCGCCGGGCGCATCAAGCGCGTCCGGGCGTTACGCCGAACAAAGGACCGTAGATGGATCAAAACTGCCGCACGAGATGTCGTACTCGACAGTCCAAAGGCTACAATATGGCGTGACTCACGCGCAAGAGTCGGCCTTCAAACGTCCACATCTTCCGCAGTCAATCGAGAAAATCCGCTTTTTCTGCGACTCTTCCGCATCACTCTCGCGATGCGCGTGACGGCAACGGCTGCAAAATGAAGACGTTCCAGGAGTTTCTGTGAGTGGAGTGGGTTTGACATTCGCTCCACCCTGCCGCAAGCCCGCGAGGCGAATGTCAAACCCTAAAACTCCACTAGAAACCTATATTTGCTAGTGGTCCTCTTGATTCTAACATTCGCAAAAGCGAGGGCCGCGACGGGATGCGAATGTTAGAATCGGACCACTAGTTGACAGCCATTGCGGCGGACCTAAAATAATGTGCACGTGCCGCCTGGAAAGGCGGCACGTTTCGTTTCCGGGACAGGGTTCCGGCTTCACCCCGGCGTTAGCCGTGGTGCGACAAGCCCGGTTCCGCCCTCAATGCCTGATCGGATTGTCATGACCAAGAGCGCCACGCCGTCTCACCTTCTGCCTGTCTTCGCCCGTGCCGATGTCGGGTTCGAGCGCGGCGAGGGCGCGTGGCTCGTCAGCACCGACGGCGATCGCTATCTCGACTTCACCAGCGGCGTCGCGGTGAACGCGCTCGGTCACGCGCATCCGCATCTGGTCGCGGCGCTCCAGGAGCAGGCGACGAAGCTCTGGCACATGTCGAACCTGTTCAAGAGCCCGGACGGCGAGCGGCTCGCCGCGCGGCTCTGCGAGCAGAGCTTTGCCGACATGGTGTTCTTCTGCAATTCCGGCGCGGAAGCGATGGAATGCTGCATCAAGCTCACCCGGCGCTATCACGCGATGAAGGGCCATCCCGAGCGCTACCGCATCATCACCTTCGAAGGCGCATTCCACGGCCGCACACTGGCGACTTTGGCTGCGACCGGCGCCGCCAAATATCTCGAAGGCTTCGGGCCGCCGATGGACGGTTTCGACCAGGTGCCGCTCGGCGATATCGAGGCGGTGAAGAAGGCCGTCGGTCCCAACACCGCCGGCATCCTGATCGAGCCGTTGCAGGGCGAGGGTGGTGTGCGTGCGCCGTCGAACGCGTTCCTGAAATCGTTGCGTCAGATATGCGACGACAACGGCCTGCTGCTGGTATTCGATGAAGTACAGACCGGCATGGGCCGCACCGGCGAGCTGTTCGCCTACAAGCGCACCGGCGTGACGCCGGATGTGATGTCGCTGGCGAAGGCGCTCGGCGGCGGTTTTCCGATCGGCGCCTGCCTCGCGACCGCCGAGGCGGCATCCGGCATGACGCCCGGATCGCATGGCTCCACCTTCGGCGGCAATCCGCTGGCGGTGGCGGCGGCGAACGCGGTGCTTGACGTGATGCTGAAGCCCGGCTTCTTCGATCATGCGCAGAAGATGTCGCTGCTGTTGAAGCAGAAGCTGGCTTCGGTGGTGGACCGGCATCGCGACGTGCTCTCGGAAGTGCGCGGCGAGGGACTGCTGCTCGGCGTCAAGGCGGTGGTGCCGGCGGGCGATCTGGTCAACGCGCTGCGCGACGAGAAGCTGCTCACGGTCGGCGCGGGCGACAACGTCGTGCGCTTCCTGCCGCCGCTGATCGTCACCGAAGCCGAACTCGACGAGGCCGTGCAGCGGCTCGAGCGGGCTTGCGTCACGCTGGCGGGACAGACGAAGAAGGAGGCCGCGCAATGAGCAACGCGCCGCGCCACTTCCTCGACCTCACCGAAATCTCCACTGCGGAATTGCGGAAGATTCTCGATGCCAGCCGCGCCATCAAGGCCAAGCTGAAGGCTCATCAGGCCGACAAGCCGCTCGACGGCAAGACGCTGGCGATGATCTTCGACAAGCCGTCGACCCGCACCCGCGTGTCGTTCGATGTCGGCATGCGTCAGCTCGGCGGCGAGGCCATCATGCTGACCGGCGCGGAGATGCAGCTCGGGCGCGGCGAGACCATCGCCGACACCGCACGGGTGCTGTCGCGTTACGTCGATGCCATCATGATCCGCATCCTCAGTCATGACGCGCTGCTGGAACTGGCGGCGCACGCCACAGTGCCGGTGATCAACGGCCTGACGCGGCGCTCGCATCCCTGTCAGGTGATGGCGGACCTGATGACGTTCGAGGAACATCGCGGCCCGATCGAGGGCCGCACCATTGCCTGGACTGGCGACGACAACAACGTGCTGGCGTCGTGGGCGCACGCGGCCGAGCGGTTCAAGTTTACGCTCAACATCGCGACGCCGCCGGAGCTGGCGCCGAACAAGCTGTTGAAGGACTGGATCAAGTCGTCCAGCGCGCCGATCGTCATCGGCACCGATCCGGAAAAGGCCGTGCGCGGCGCCGATTGCGTCATCACCGACACCTGGGTGTCGATGGGCGACAAAGACGGCGAGCATCGCCACAACCTGCTCAAGCCGTATCAGGTCAATTCGCAACTGATGTCGCTGGCGAAGCCCGACGCACTGTTCATGCATTGCCTCCCCGCGCATCGCGGCGACGAGGTCACCGACGAGGTGATCGACGGGCCGCAGTCGGTGGTGTTCGACGAAGCGGAAAACCGCCTCCACGCCCAGAAAGGCATCCTGGCGTGGTGTCTTCACGCGGTGAGCTGATCGACGACAGACAAGGGGTGCGCGATGGGTACGTCCGTTCGTCCTTTCCTGATGTTCGAAGGCAAGGCCGAGGAGGCCTTCACGTTCTATGCCGGGTTGATCCCGGATAGCGAGATCGTCGAAATCAATCGCTACGGCGCGGGTGAGCCCGGCCCGGAAGGCAGCGTCAAGCTGGCGCTGGTCCGGCTCGCCGGACAGCCGGTGCTGTGCACCGATAGCTTCGTGTCGCACGGCTTCAGCTTCACGCCGTCGTTCTCGCTGTTCGTCGATTGCGGCTCCGACGCCGAACTCGAACGCATCTTTGCGGCGCTGTCGGAAGGCGGCGGCGTGCTGATGCCGCTGGGCGACTATGGATTCAGCCGCCGCTTCGGCTGGGTCAACGATCGCTTCGGCGTATCGTGGCAACTCAATTTGCCTTGAGGCGCACGGAACTTCACTGCGGCGTGGGGGTGTCAATCAGCGAGGTTCGATCCTAAATAAGCGCCATGACCCCATCCCAATCTCCCGATTCCGCAATCAGCCCCGAAACCCCCGTCCGCGCTCCGTCGGCGGTGCCGATCGACGACGCCGTGCTGCCGTTCGAGGTCAGCGCGCTCGATCTGCGCGGCCGGCTGACCAAGCTCGGGCCTGCGCTCGACGAACTGTTGGCGAAGCACGATTATCCCGCGCCGGTCGGCAAGCTGCTCGGCGAGGCCATCGTGCTGACCACGCTGCTCGGCTCGGCGCTGAAATTCGACGGCCGTTTCATCCTGCAGACCCAGACCGACGGTCCGGTGTCGCTGATGATCGTCGACTATCAGGCGCCGAACCGGATGCGCGCCTATGCGCGCTTCGATGCCTCGCGCCTTGCGCCGGGGCTGGATTCCGCCGCGCTGCTCGGCCGCGGCCATCTCGCCATGACCATCGATCAGGGCCCCGACATGAGCCGCTATCAGGGGCTGGTCGCGCTCGAAGGCGGCAATCTGGAAGACGCGGCCCACGAATATTTCCTGCGCTCGGAACAGATTCCGACCCGCGTGCGCATCGCGGTCGGCGAGGAATGGCGCGGCGGCGACGGTCAGGGCCCGAAACATCGCTGGCGCGCCGGCGGCATGCTTCTGCAGTTCCTGCCGAAGGCGCCGGAGCGCGCGCGACAGGCCGATCTCGATCCCGGCGATGCGCCGGAAGGCAGCGCCGCGCACACCGTCGCCGAAGACGATGCCTGGGTCGAGGGCCAGTCGCTGATCGGCACGGTCGAGGATGTCGAACTGATCGATCCCGATCTGTCGGGCGAGCGGTTGCTGTATCGGCTGTTCCATGAGCGCGGCGTGCGGGTATTCGCCAACCAGCCGGTCCAGGCCAAGTGCTCGTGCTCGCGCGAAGCTGTGTCGTCAATGCTGGCAAGCTTCGCGCCGCAGGACCGCGCCGAGATGGTGAAGGACGGCAAGGTCGTCGTCACCTGCGAGTTCTGCAGTTCGGTCTACGAATTCACGCCGCAGGAAGCCGGCGTGGAGTAGGCGCACCGTCGCTGCAAAACTTGAAGCCTTTCCGTCATGCCCGGCCTTGTGCCGGGCATGCACATCTTTGCGGCAACTCGGCAAGCGACGTGGACGACCGGGACAAGTTCCCGCAATCACCGATACCGTCGGTTCCCTATTTTTTTGCCGGCGCATCGCGCGGGGAGCGATGTAGCGCTTCCATGTCCAGACGAGGATTGCTTCGCGCCCCGATTGGCCTCATCTTCAGCGCCGCCAGAGTTTGAATTTCAGTACTTCGAATCTTTATTTTTTGAATCATTGCTACGCGTGCCGCGCGCGCGGAGCCCGGAGCGGGAATTGATGAGACGGCCGGCTCTCGATCACATGGCGCGCGTCATCGGCGGCATTTACCAGATAGCCCATGGCGATTACACCAAAGCAGAACTCGTCAACGATATCGCCGGCCTATTCCAGGGTTCGCGCGCCTGTCTGGTGACGTTCGACACCCTGCAATGGCACGAGGTGATTGCCAGCGTGGAGGGCACCGACGGCGTTCCCGCGGATGAGCAGCAAAAGGCCGCTTTCCGCGATCCGATGTTTCCGGCCTTCATGGCGACGCCGCTGGGCGGACTTTATATCGAGCGCGTCGCCATCGGTTCGGCCAGACGCGATCCGGTATGGGATCTGATCCGTCGCGAGCAGGATATGGACGACGGCATCGGCTGCCGCTTGCCTGCACCGGCGGGGTGCAGCACCTTCCTCGACGTCCGGCGCGGTTTCGGACAGGACGATTTCGATCCAGCGGATGTAGAATTGCTCCAGATCATCGCGCCCCATGCATTCCGCGCGCGCAAGGTCGAGCTTGACGTCCGGGCTGCGTCTCTTCTGTCGCTTGCGGAGGCATCGCTGCCGTTCGGTACGATGATCGTGGATGGCGCGGAGCGGATCGTAACCATGAACGCCGCCGCCGAAACGATCCTGATGCGATCCGGTTCGGCGTTGAGCGCGCGGGGCGGATATCTGCGCATCCGCGATCCCGGTGACGCCGCAGTACTGCGCAGTCTTATCGGTACTGTTTGCACCGTCGCCGGCGACATCGCCCCGGCCGCCGGCGGCGACCTGCTGCTGCGCGCAGAACATGGGCGGTCGCAAGCGCCCGATCTCGTGGTGTCGGTCTCGCCGTTCGTGGGGCCGGACGATCGCAATCCGTGGCGAGGAGTTTGCGCGGTGCTCCACCTGCGCGAAGTCCGGACCGAGTTGCCGGACGATTTTGAACAATACGCGCGCGCGGCCTACGCCTTCTCCTTGAAGGAGGCGCGGCTGGCGCGGGCGCTTGCCCAGGGCCATTCGTTGCGGCGCGCAGCGGAAATCGAAGGCATCGCCTTCAGCACCGCGCGCTCCTACCTCGAATCCATATTCGCGAAAACCCACTGCCGCCGACAGAGCCAGCTGGTTTCGCTCTTGCGCGCGGCGCTGCCGCCACGGCTACTGTAGCCTGCGCGGCGTGAACCGTCAGTCGTCGCTTTGCTTGTTCTAGTTCAGCGTGCGGCGGGCCTGGGGGCTGTCGAGCGAGAAGGTCGGCACGTCGATCTCGAAACGCTCGCCGCTTTCGGTCACCATCTGGTAGCGCCCGGTCATGAAGCCGGATTCAGTCGGCAACGGAACGCCGCTGGTGTATTTGAAGTGCTCACCCGGGGCCAGTGTCGGCTGTTCCCCGACCACGCCTTCGCCGCGCACCTCCTGCCGACGGCCGGATGCATCGGTGATGATCCAGTGCCGGGTGCGCAGTTGCACCGTTTCGTGGCCGGAATTGGTGATGACGATTGTATAGGACCAGAAATATTCCGCCGTCGACGACCGTTCCGGCATGAAGTTCGGTTCGACGGTCACTTCGATCTGGCGGGTCACGGCGCGGTACATTGGGGGCAGCCTTCCTCAGTCCCGATATCATAGCGAAAACTCCCAGTGGAACCAACTGTCACGCGCGCCGGTTTCCGGTATCGGGACGGATGGGCTGATCGCGATTTCAACATAGTTGTCCCGCACAGAGCGGCGCGTCGGCGGCGACCCATCGCGATGGCGTGAATGGACGGGGGACGGTTTCGACCCTATTGGCTTGCGGCCGCGAGAGCGTCGTCCGGTCTCATTGCTTGACGGAAACCTGCGGATAAGTTGCGATTTTGCCGACCCCTGAAATTGCCCGCTGCGTGAATGCGCGGCTCCGATTCATCCGAACGGTACGACATGACCTCCGTGACTGATCAAGCTGCAGGGGCCTCCGCCGGGAATGCGGCAAAGCAGGGCATCCCGTCCGCCGCCGTACCGTCGCGCACCGTGCCGGAACGATCCTCGGCGGTCCCGGCTGCCGGCAGCGACCGCGAATTGCGGCTCGACCTGTTTCGCGGACTGGCGCTGTGGCTGATCTTCGTCGATCACCTGCCGCCCAATATTTTCACCTGGCTGACGATCCGCAATTACGGCTTCAGCGACGCCACCGAGATTTTCATCTTCATCTCCGGCTACACGGCGGCCTTCGTCTATGGCCGCGCCATGCGCGACCGCGGCATGGTGGTGGCGACGGCCCGCATCCTGAAGCGGGTCTGGCAGATCTACGTCGCCCACGTCTTCCTGTTCACGATCTTCCTCGCGGAAATCTCCTACGTCGCGACCAGTTTCGAGAATCCGCTCTACACCGAAGAAATGGGCATTCTCGATTTCCTCAAGCAGCCCGACGTCACCATCGTGCAGGCGCTGCTGCTCAAGTTCCGTCCGGTCAACATGGACGTACTGCCGCTCTATATCGTGCTTATGCTGTTCCTGCCGGCGATCATCTGGCTGATGCGGCGCAAGCCGGACCTGACGCTGGGCCTGTCGGTCGCGATCTATGCGGTGGTCTGGCAGTTCGACATCAACCTGCCGGCCTATCCGAGCGGCGTCTGGTTCTTCAATCCGTTCGCCTGGCAACTGCTGTTCGTGTTCGGTGCCTGGTGCGCGCTGGGGGGCGCCAAACGCATGGCACCCCTCCTGTCGTCGCGGATCACGCTGGCGATTTCGATCGCATATTTAGTCGCATCGTTTTTCATCACGCTGACCTGGCACTTTCCGCAGCTCGGTCACTTCGTGCCGCGCATCGTCGAGCAGTGGATGTACCCGATCAACAAGACCGACCTCGACGTGTTGCGGTTCGCGCACTTCCTGGCGCTGGCGGCGGTCGCGGTCTACTTCCTGCCGCGCGGCTGGGCCGGGCTGAAATCGCCATGGCTGCGGCCGGCGATCCTGTGCGGCCAGCACTCGTTGGAAATCTTCTGCATCGGCGTGTTTCTGGCCTTCGCCGGGCACTTCATCCTGGCGGAATATGCCGGCGGGCCCTGGATTCACTTCGTTATCAGTATTTCCGGAATCGTCATCATGTCCGCCGCCGCCTGGGTGTTTTCATGGTACAAGAGGGTGGCGGCGAAGAGCGGAACGGACGCAAAAAGCGCCGACGCCAATGCCGATCTGGCGGGAGGGGGATCATGAAGGCCATCGTCGGCCTGACAGCACTTGCCCTGATGTTGATGGCGGTTCCGGCCTCGGCCGAGGACCCGCCGCATGCAAGCTGTGAGGTCCCGGCCTATCTCCTGACCACGGAAAGCAAGCTTCCCAAGGTGGCGGAAGCCATCAAAACCGACCAGAAGCTGGATATTCTCGTCATCGGAAGCCGTTCCGCCACCATCGGCGCGCCGGACGGCACCGGTTTCCCGGGGCGGATGGAAGCTGCGTTGCGCGAAAAGCTGCCCTCGGTAACGGTCAACGTCACCCTGCAGCTTCAGGTCAAGAAGACCGCGGAGGACGTGGCTAAGGAGTTCGACCAGTTGCTGGCCGGCAAGAAGCCGACTTTGGTCATCTGGCAGACCGGCACGGTCGATGCTATGCGATCAGTCGATCCGGACGATTTCCGGACCGCCGTCGACGAAGGCGTCGCCGCGCTGCAAAAGACCGGCGCGGAAGTTGTATTGATGAACCTGCAATACAGCCCGCGCATGGAGACGATGATTACGACGACGCCGTATATCGACGCGATGCGCGTCGCGGCGCAGGATCGCGAAGTTCCGCTATTCGACCGGTTTGCCATTATGCATTTGTGGAATGAAACAGGACGTTTCGATTTGTTCAGCGCGGCGCGCGGCCTCGAAATGGCCAAGCGCGTCCATGACTGCCTCGGGCGGTCGCTGGCGACATTTGTTATCGATGCGGCGCACCTCAAGCCCGCAGAACCAGGGACCCAGCGTTAATGAACCATCACGGCCGCTCTGGCTGGGCCGTCGCCCTGACGATGTTTCCCGCCATTGCCTTAGCAATCGCATTGAGCGTGCCGGCTTGCGCGCAGCCGATCGATAGCCATGCCGCGTCCTCACCGGGCAGCGACCCGGTGGCGGAAGCGCAGGTGGCGATGGCGAAATCGAATGGCGCCGCGAAGGGCGTGACGGCGAAGGCGATCGACAAGGTCAAGCAGGTCACGGCCAAGGCTGCCGATATCCTCAGCCGCGTGCCATGCCGTGCGCCGAAGGGCGTCAAGCCGATGGGAGCGCTGCCGCACGTCGCGCGCAAGCTCGCGGAGAACAAACCGGTCGTCATCATCGCCTTCGGCTCGTCGTCGACGGAAGGCTATGGTTCGACGGCGCCCGAGTTCACCTATCCCAACCGCCTCGCGGCGCAACTCAAGCGTAAATATCCGACCGCCGATATCACCGTGCTCAACCGCGGCCGCGGCGGTGAAGATGCGCCCGAGATGATGAAGCGCCTGAAGAAGGCGGTGATCGACGAGAAGCCGGATCTGGTGATCTGGCAGGTCGGCACCAACGCGATCCTGCGCAACCTCGATCCTGCCGCCACCATCGCGCAGGTCCAGGACGGCATCGCCCGCATCCAGGCCGCCGGTTCCGATGTCGTGCTGGTCGATCCGCAATACGTGCCCGCCGTCAATCAGAAGGGCGAAAGCGCCGGGCGGATGGTGAAGATGCTCAGCACCGTCGCCAGCTTGCGCCATATCGGCATCTTTCCGCGTTTCGAAGTGATGCGCGGATGGCACGAGGATCAGTCGCTCGGGTTCGACCGCTTCTCCATCGCCGATGGCCTGCACATGAACGACTGGGGCTATGCCTGCTTCGCCCAGTTGCTCGGCGACGACATCATCAAGTCGGTCGGGCAACGTCAGCTCGGCATCAACGTTCCTGCGGATGTGCTGACCTATCGGCCGTTGTGAACAGGCCGCCGCCGTCGCCGGCGCTTACACAGCTCCAGAATAAAAAAATCCCGGCTCGTTGTTGAGCCGGGATTTCGTTTGTGTAGTTGTCGCGATGTCGGTGTGCGACGTTACTTCTTCGCTACCAGCGGGCAGCCGCCCTGATCCATCGGGCGGAAGGCTTCGTTGGCGGGAATGGTGGCGAGCACCTTGTAGAGGTCCCACTCGCCCTTGGATTCCGACGGCTTCTTCACTTCATAGAGATACATGTCGTGAATGGCGCGGCCATCGGCGCGGATCATGCCTTTGCCGAACAGCGCGTCGTCGATCGGCAGTTCCTTCATCTTGGCCATCACCGCGTCGGAGTCCTTGGTCTTCGCCGCTTCGACCGCCTTGAGGTAATGCAGCACGCTGGAATAGACGCCGGCCTGTGCGCTGGTCGGCATCTTGCCGTTGAACTTCGCGGCGAAACGCTTGGAGAAGGCGCGCGTCGCGTCGGTCTGGTCCCAATAGAACGCTTCGGTCAGCACCAGGCCCTGCGCGGCCTGCAGCCCGAGCGCCTTGACGTCGCTGGAGAACACCAGCAATCCGGCGAGCGACTGGCCGCCCTGGGTGATGCCGAATTCCGCCGCCTGCTTGATGGCGTTGGTGGTGTCGCTGCCGGCATTTGCCAGTGCGATCACCTTGGCCTTCGACGCCTGCGCGCGCAGCAGGAACGACGAGAAGTCCGACGAGTTCAGCGGATGCTTGACGCTGCCCACTACTTTACCGCCCGCCTTGGTGACGGCTTCCGTGGTGTCGCGCTCCAGCGCTGCGCCGAAGGCATAGTCGGCGACCAGCATGTACCAGGTGTCGGCGCCCTTCTTGGTCATCGCCGATCCGGTGCCGTTGGCCAGCGCCCACGTGTCATAGGTCCAGTGCACCGTGTAGGGCGAGCAGGCCTTGCCGGTGAGGTCCGAGGTGCCGCCGCCCGACGGAATGAAGATCTTCTTCTTTTCCTTGGTCACCTCCGAGACGGCGAGCGCAACCGACGATGTCGTGGTGTCGAGGATGACGTCGACATTGTCGCGATCGTACCACTGCCGGGCAATGGTGCTGCCGATGTCGGGCTTGTTCTGGTGGTCCGCGGCGATCACCTCGGCCTTGATGTCCTTGTGGTCCTTGGTGAAGTCCTCGACCGCCATATTGGCCGCAACCACCGAGCCCGGCCCGGAAATGTCCGCATAAAGGCTGGACATGTCGTTGAGCACGCCGAGCTTGACCGAAATGTCCGCATGCGCGGCGCTTGCGAGCGCGAGCGAAAGTGCGGTGGTCGTCAGTATTGTTCTTAATTTCATAGAGAGCCCCGTAGGTTGATATCGCGATAGTCAAAATGGCCTTCAGCCAGCGGCAGTTTAGGGGGCACCGATGGTGAAGGCGATGCGCAAATCATCGCATTCTGCGCATGGAACATCCGCATTTCGTCGTAGAGGCGAATTCCCGGGAGTGCGTGAAGTCGTCATCCTGAGGTGCGAGGCGCGTTTACGCCGAGCCTCGAAGGATGACGGTTGTTTGTTCGTTCCATCCTTCGAGGCTCGCGACCTTCGTCGCTCGCACCTCAGGATGACGGTTCTCGTATTTGCCCGTGCGCTTACGCCTTCTCCAGCGCGGCCTGCATGTCCTCGATCAGGTCGTCGGGATGTTCGAGCCCGGCAGAGAAGCGCACGAACCCTTCGCTGATGCCGAGTTCGGCGCGGGCTTCGATCGGCAGCCGCTGATGCGTCGTGGTCGCGGGGTGCGTGACGAGGCTGCGGGCGTCGCCGAGATTGTTGCTGATGCGCGACAGCTTCAGTTCGTTGAGGAAGCGGAACGCCGCCGGCTTGCCGCCCTTGACCTCGAAGCCGATCAGCGTGGATCCCGCGCGCATCTGCTTCTTCACCAGTGCCGCCTGCGGATGATCGGCGCGGCCCGGATAGATCAGCCGCGAAATTTTTGGATGCTGCGCCAGTGCGTCGGCGATCGCCGCGGCGCTCTGGGTCTGCTGGCGCACGCGGATCGCCAGCGTCTCCAGTCCCTTCACCAGTGTCCACGCGTTGAACGGCGAAATCGACGGGCCGGTCTGGCGCATGTAGTTGTGGATGTGTTCCTGGATGAAATCGTTCGACGACAGGATGATGCCGCCGAGGCAGCGGCCCTGACCGTCGATGTGCTTGGTCGCCGAATACACCACGACGTCGGCGCCGAGTGCGAGCGGGCTCTGCCAGATCGGCGTCGCGAACACGTTGTCGACGATCAGCCGCGCGCCGCCCTTGTGCGCGATTTCCGCGATGGCGGAAATGTCGAGCACGTCGAGCGTCGGATTGGTCGGGCTTTCGAGGAAGCAGGTGCGCGTGTTCGGCTGCATCGCCTTTTGCCACTGGTCGAGATCGAGGCCGTCGACCAGCGTCGAGGTGATGCCGTAGCGCGGCAGCAGGTCTTCGATCACGTAGCGGCAGGAGCCGAACATCGCTTTCGCCGCCACCACGTGGTCGCCGGAACGCAGCGGCGCGAGGATCGCGGTGGTTACCGCAGCCATGCCCGTGGCGGTAGCGCGCGCGGCTTCCGCGCCTTCGAGCGCGCACATGCGGCTCTCGAACATCGAGATGTTGGGATTGGAGAAGCGCGAATAGATGAAGCCGGGGTCTTCGCCCTTGAAGCGCGCCTCGCATTGCTCGGCGGTGTCGTAGAGGAAGCCCTGCGTCAGGAACAGCGCTTCCGATGTTTCGTTGAATTGCGAGCGCAGCGCGCCGGAATGGATCAGCCGGGTTTCGGGACGCCAGGACTTTGTGGAAGCGGCGTTGGCGGAAGCGGCGGACTTCGTCTCAGACATGTGACCTCCATCGTGGCCGAGGTCGAAAACGGCCACAAAAAAACCGGCCTGGAAAAAATTCCATGGGCCGGGATCACGCGTCCCCGGCCTGTTTAGCGATTTCTTTAACGTGGCTGCAAGCCGGCCGGCTCAAATCACCACGGGATAAGTCCTGCTGATAATCCGTACCGCCCTTTCCGTCAAGCCGGGCATCGGATAACCGGTGAGGAACGTATATTTACCGTGTTTCAGGTGGCGGATACGCGACCGCGAGGACGACGAAGTGCCGTTTACGCTAGCGCCAGATGCCAACGGAATTCTGTCCGACCGCATGATTGCGGCGATGACCGATGCCGGGCTGATCCTGCCGGCCTATCCGTTCGTCGAGAGCCAGATCCAGCCGGCGAGCCTCGATCTGCGGCTCGGCGATATCGCCTATCGCGTCCGAGCCAGTTTCCTGCCGGGGCCGGGCGCCACGGTGGCCGAGCGCATCGACGAGTTGAAGCTGCACGAGATCAGCCTCTCCGACGGCGCGGTGCTGGAGACCAACTGCGTGTACATCGTGCCGCTGCTGGAAAGCCTGGCGCTGCCGCCGGAAATCGTCGCGGCTGCCAACCCGAAAAGCTCGACCGGCCGGCTCGACGTGTTTACGCGCGTGATCGCCGACGGGACGCGGCGCTTCGACATGATCGGCGCCGGCTATCACGGGCCGCTGTATGCCGAGATCAGCCCGAAGACGTTTCCGGTACTGTTGCGCGAAGGTTCGCGGCTGTCGCAGGTGCGCTTCCGTACCGGCGATGCGATCCTCGACACCGACGAACTCGAAGCGCTGCATGCGGAAGAACGGCTGGTCGATATCGACGACGCCGATCTCAACGGCGGCCTCGCATTGAGCGTCGATCTCTCCGGCGAGAATTCCGATGGCTTCGTCGGCTACCGCGCCAAGCGTCACACCGGCGTGGTCGATATCGACCGTCGCGGCGGTTACGCGGTCGGCGAATTCTGGGAGCCGATCGCCGCGCGTCCGGATGGCAGCCTCATTCTCGATCCCGGCGAGTTCTATATCCTTGCGTCGAAAGAGGCGGTGCAGGTGCCGCCGGATTACGCCGCCGAGATGGTGCCGTTCGATCCGCTGGTCGGTGAATTCCGCGTGCACTATGCCGGCTTCTTCGATCCCGGCTTCGGCTATGCGGGTGCGGGCGGGCAGGGCGCGCGCGCCGTGCTGGAAGTGCGCTCGCGCGAAGTGCCGTTCATCCTCGAGCACGGCCAGATCGTCGGCCGCCTGATCTACGAGAAGATGCTGGCGCGGCCCGATGCGCTGTACGGCCAGCGCATCGGCTCCAACTATCAGGCGCAGGGCCTGAAGCTGTCGAAGCATTTTCGCGCCTGATCGCGTCGCGCCTACTTCACCGCGGCATGCGCCGATGACGGCGTCACGCGCCAGACCGTGTTGCCGACATCGTCCGCCACCAGAAGCGCGCCCTGCTTGTCGATCTTGACGCCCACCGGCCGGCCGCGCGCATTGCCGTCGTTGTCGAGGAAACCGGTCAGGATATCCTGCGGTTTGCCCGACGGTTTGCCGTCGGTGAACGGAACGAAGATCACCTTGTAGCCGTTGCGCGGCTTGCGATTCCACGATCCATGTTGGCCGATGAACGCGCCGCCCGCGAAGGATGGCGGGAACAGATTGCCGGTATTGAAGGTCAGGCCGAGCGATGCGGTATGCGCACCGAGCGCGTAATCCGGTACGATGGCCTTCGCGACCAGATCGGGCCGCTGCGGACTGACGCGCGTGTCGACGTGCTGGCCGTAATAGCTGTAGGGCCAGCCATAGAATCCGCCGTCCTTCACCGAGGTCATGTAATCGGGAACGAGATCGTTGCCGATTTCGTCGCGCTCGTTGACCGTGACCCAGAGCGCGCCGCTTTGCGGTTGCCATGAGGGTCCGTTGGGATTGCGCAGGCCGGATGCGAACACGCGGAATTTTCCGGTGGCGCGATCGACCTCCAGCACCGCGGCGCGATTGGCTTCCGCCTCGATGCCGTTCTCGCCGACGTTGCTGTTCGATCCCACCGTTGCGTAGAGTTTGCTGCCGTCGGCGCTCGCGGTGAGGTCCTTGGTCCAGTGATGATTGATCGGCCCGCCCGGCAGATCCGTCAGCTTGACGCCGGCGGCGCTGATCTCGGTGTCGCCGGTCTTGTAGGGAAAGCTCACGATCGCATCGGCGTTGGCCACATAAAGTTTGTCATCGACCAGCACCATGCCGAACGGCGAATTGAGTCCCTGTAGAAACGTCTTTTTGATTTCGGCTTTGCCGTCGCCGTCGGCATCGCGCAGCAGGGTGATGCGATTGGCGGTCGGGGTGCCGGCGCCGGCACGTCCCATGACAAGTTTCATGACCCAGCCCCGGATGCCTTTTGAATCTTCCGGCTTGGGCGGGGCGTTGGTTTCGGCGACGAGCACGTCGCCATTCGGCAGCACGTAAAGCGAGCGCGGATGATCCAGCCCGGTGGCGAAGGCCTGCACGGACATGCCGGATGCCGCAGTCGGCTTCGCACCGTTGGCCCAGCCGGTCGCGGTCGCGATATTCACGGTCGGAATCCACGAGGATTGCGGCTCCGGAAGTGTGGGCGTGGGACCGAAACCCTGCTCGGGCGGCAGCGCCGTCGGTTCGTTGCAGGCACCGAGGGTGAGGGCCAGCATTCCGGCGCATATCCCCCGCGCGATATTCATGGACATGATTGTTCCTCGCGTGTGGCATGGTAATGCGTCAGGCGGGAGATCGTTTCACGAATGCCCGTCAATGTATCCCGGTCGATCGGCGCGTCGGGACGAAACAACAAGGAGGAGACATGGTCGAAATCCAGCTCGACAGCAAGGACTCGCGATGGCTGGCGTGGCGTGGCGTTGCCGATCTGTATCACGCCTATTTCACCGGGCTCATTCTCACCATCGTCAGTCGCCGCGGCACCGCCGACGCCGCCGAGTTCGTGTTTCGCGTGTTTCGCCGTCAGCAGCAGGAACGCTTTCTTCCCGGACTGAAGAAGCTCGGCCTCGATCACCTGCCGCCCGCCGTCGCAGCCGCGCAATATCACTATCTGTCGAACTGGATCGGCGGCGTCTCGGTTGAATACATGTACGAGTCGGATCGCAAGGCGTGGGTGCGCTATCCGCCGCCGCGCTGGATCTGGCGCGGCACCGCGATCTGCGGCGTGCCGGGCGAAGTCTCGCGCGCGATGCTGCGCGGCTGGCACGCCAACAATGGCGTCACGCTCGGCAATCCCAATGTCGGCTTTGTCTGCACCAAGCAGTCGGTCGACGGGCAAGATGGGCTCGAAGGCTACTACCACGAATACGATCATCCGCTCGATCTCGATGCGCGGCTGGTGTTCGCGCGTCATCTCGAAGCGCCGCTGTTCGACGCGGCGAAAGCGCCGGCATTGCCGATCGAGAGCTGGCCGCAGGCGCGGCTGGAGAAAGCCTATCGCAACTACGCGATGGAATATGTCCGCACCGCGGCCCCGGTCGCCGTGCAGGTGTTCGGTCCGGTCGATGCAGCCTATCTGCTGCATCTCACCGGCAAGCTGATCGGCATGCAGTATTACGATGAGACCGCGGCGCGGCTCGGGGCATCGCGGGGCAGCGCGGCGGAATTCGGCCCGTTTCTGCAAGCGCTGTTCGCGGCGCAGGACGATGTCGTCGAGTTGAAACCGGCGGGCAAGGGATTCCAATTGCACCAGCAGACCTGGAAGCTGATGTCGGACCTATCGGATTACCATCCGGCCTGCACACGCGTGCTGGAAGGATTGATCGAAGGACTGGCCGCGGGCTGCGGACGGCATATCCCGGTTGCGCTGATGCCGGGTGCAACGGCGCCAGCGCCGCTGATCTGGTCGATCGGCTGAGAGACTCCAGCGGACCTATTTCCACAGAGGCCTATGCGCCGACCGCAGATGGCGGTGGCTGAAATCGATGCTAGTGCTGTTCGTGAGAGCGGCTCGGATGTAATCAGCCGCCAGGGGAAACACCAAGGGAGCGGATGTCCGAAGTCGGTGTCGTCGAAATTCCGTTAGGGCTGAACGGTGAGAACGTGCTGCCGCGGCTGGCAGGTGCGGCTGGAAACCCGATGCTCGACGGACCGATCGTTTCGACCCTGTTGCGGTTGACGGCACCGAATGTCATCGCACTGAGCGCAGGAACCTGCGTTGCAGTGGCGGAAACATGGTATATCGGCTGGCTCGGGACCGAGGCGCTGGCCGCGATCGCGCTGGTCTTTCCATTCGTCATGCTGACCCTGACCATGTCGGGCGGTGCCATGGGTGGCGGCGTGTCGTCGGCGATCGCGCGTGCGCTCGGCGCTGACGATACGCATCGTGCCTCGACGCTCGCGGCGCATGCGCTTCTGATCGGCGTCTGCTTCGGATTGCTGTTCACCGTCGGCATGATGGTCTTTGGCGCCGCATTGCTGGAGGCGCTGGGCGGCCGCGGCAACGTGCTGAGGCAGGCGGTCGGCTACACGCACATCTTCTTCGGCGCGGCGCTGATCCCGTGGCTGATGAACACGCTGGCATCGATTCTGCGTGGCACCGGCAATATGCGATTGCCGTCGATGGTTCTTCTCGGCTCCGCGATATGCCAGATCGTGTTTGGCGGCGTGCTTGGCCTCGGTCTCGGCCCGGTGCCGCAGTTCGGCATGCGCGGCGTCGCTGCCGGAACGATCCTCGCTTATTCGATCGGCGCGTCGATCATGGCGTGGTTCCTGTTTGCCGGCCGCACCCGCGTCAATCCGCTGGTCCGCGGGCTGAAGATCGAGCGCGCGATGTTCTTCGACATCCTCAAGGTCGGCGCCATCGCCTGTTTCTCGCCGCTGCAGTCGGTGCTGACCATTATCATTTTCACCCACATGCTTGCGCGTTTCGGCAATGAGGTGCTGGCCGCCTATGGCATCGGCGCGCGGCTCGAATTCATGCTGACCTCGCTCGCTTTCGGGATCGGCATCGCCACGGTGCCGATGATCGGCATGGCTATCGGCGCCGGGCAGGTGGCGCGGGCGCGGCGCACCTGCTGGGTGGCTTCCGCTATCGCGTTCGCTGCGATCGGCCTGATCGGCACGTTCCTCGCGATCTATCCGGATCTATGGATCAACCTGTTTTCCGACGATCCGGGCGTGCGCGAGGCCGGCCGGCGTTATCTCGCCACTGCGGCGCCGATGTACGCTTTCCTCTGTCTCGCTACGGTGAGCTATTTCTCGTCGCAGGGCGCGGCCAAGGTGCTCGGTCCGGTGCTGGCGCAGACGGCACGGCTGGTGATGATCTGCGTCGGCGGCTGGTGGTTGATCTCGATCGGTGCGCCGGCGATGAGCTTTTTCATTCTCACCGCGCTGTCGATGGTGGTGCTGGGCGTGCTGTCCGCCGCCAGTGTGGCCTGGACCCGATGGGGCGACAGCGGCGGCCCCGTCCCTGCGGTGCGTCCGCCGCTGTCGTGATTTTCCAGAGCGATGCGGTCAGGCGCCGCTTCGCCCAAACCTGGTCCACAAGGCGCTCTCCGCGAGGTCCATCTGGCCGCGGATGTAGGGCGCGATCTCATGTGGCAGAACGTCCACCATCCAGACCAGACGGCTGCCGGCGGCGCCCTCGTCGAACACCTGAAACGACGCACTATGCTGTTTGACGCGTTCGCTGATCACCGCATAGACGAGCCGCCGCTGCGTATCGTCGATATCGACAAGCAGTTCGCGCGCCACCGTGCCGTTGGCAAATGTCACGATCCGCGCGTCGTCGCCGTCGAGTCGGGTATCGACGACGAAGCCGGGCGCAACCCGCGTGTGCACTGCGCCGAAGTCACGCACCGCATCCCATAAGTCGTCGGGCTTCACCGCGAGCGCAATGTCCTTTCGAATGGACGCCATCTTGAAACACTCCCGTCAGGCCTTGACCGCTTCGATATTGTTGCCGTCGGGGTCGATCAGGAACGCGGCGTAATAGGTCGGGCTGTAGTCCGCGCGCGGTCCCGCGCCGCCGTTGTCGCGTCCGCCGGCCTTCACGCCCGTGCTGTGGAATTGCTTGATCGCGTCGTGGCTGGTAGCGCTGAACGCGATGTGTATGCCCGGGCCGCGATGGCTCTTGTCGGCATAGAGCCATAGCGCCGGCGCATCCGGCGGCCCGAAGCCCGCGCCGCTGTCGTCGCGCGAACACAGCACGAAGCCGAGCGGCTTCAGCGCCGCGGTGTAGAAACGCACGCTGGCGTCGAGGTCTTTCACTTTCAGTCCGATGTGGTCGTACATGAGGGTCTCCATTCGGCGCGTCCGTCGCGCTCCATGGCGTGAACCCTAATCAGTACAGCGCGAGCCGTTCTTGGAAAATCTTGCGGTCGCCCTTTGAGGCTTTCCGGAAGCCGCGCGGCGACACCCCGGCGGCGCGATGGAAAGTGCGCACGAAGTTGGAGAGATCGCCGAAGCCGACGTCGTAGGCGATATCGGTGATTGCGCGGTTCTCGTCCGGCAGCAGTCGCGCGGCATGGCGCAGCCGCGAGCGCACCAGATACTGATGCGGCGTCACGCCGAGTGCCTGCGAAAACAGCCGCAGGAAATGGAACGCGCTCACGCCGGCCGTTGCGGCGGCATCTTCCAGGTCGATCGGCCGATGCGAATGCGTATCGATCCACACCGCGGTTTCCACCGCGCGGCGGCGGTCCCGCGCCGACAGCGTGGTTTGGCGGGGCGCACGTCCCGCCACCGTCGCAACGAAACGGCCGGCGAAAGCCATGCCGATCTCGTCGAGGCCGATGTCGTTGCCGCCGATTGCGGCGGTCTGCGCGAGTTCTCCGAAGATCATCAGCTCGGGCAGCGGCGGTGCACATCCGGCCTGCCAGATGTCGGCGCGGTTGCCGATCGTTTCCACCAGTTCTGGGGCGAGAAAGAACGACAGGCATTCGTCGCCGCAAACGTGATGATCGTGGGTGCAGATATATTCGTCGCCGGGATGGCCGACCATGATCGATCCGGTCACGAGATCGAACGAGCGTCCGCGCGTGGTGCAGCCGAAACTGCCCTTGCGCACATAGGAGATCGAGTGGCAGCGATGCTGCTCGGCAAATGGCCGATCGTCGGGACCCGCCTCGCAGCGATAGTCCGACACCGTCACCGCGCCGCGCTGGAAAATCGTGATTGCCGCCATGCGGCGAATTTAGTGCGCCTGACGGGGAGGGGCAACGGAAAGCAGGGCATCAAATAGCGTTGAGCCCCGGCTCGGCAGTGCGCCCTCGAGCGAAAGCAGCCGTGCGCGCGTCATGGCTCCGCCATTGGTCGGGATGCCGTCGATCCGGCCGGCCGATTCCAGCACACGATGGCACGGGACCACCAGTGCGAACGGATTTCGTGCCAGCGCCTGCGCAAGGGAATGCACGATCCCCGGACTGCCGACCTGCGTGGCGATCTCGGCGCGGGTTCGGGTTTCGCCGCGCGGAATGCGGCGCACCATCTCGTAGATCCGGCAATCGAACGGCGACAGGTCGCTCATGTCGAGCGGAATGTCGGAGAGTTCGGCGAACTGACCGCGCAGCGCAATTCCGATGCTGTCGATGAAATACTGAACGTCCGCAGGCGGGGGAAGTTCACGGGCTTCGGGAAACTGGCGAAGCAGCCGGCGTCGCGTCTCGATCTCGCGCACGTCCGCAAGTTGGACGCCGAGAACGCCATTCTGACCCCAAGCGATGGCGCAACGCCCCACCGCCGTGTCGAACACTGTGTACGCAACCCCCACGTACGCAACCCCCACATGGTAAAGGGATCATAACCAACGGCGGCGAAAGCGCACGCGGAAAATCGGGCCTTGCCAAGAATGGTTCGAAAGCAGGTGCGGCAATTCTGCCGTCAACCGGCTTGGCGAGCCGCACCGTCTCGGCTACATCAGGGTGGGCACCTGATCGCGGGCGTAGTTCAATGGTAGAACGGCAGCTTCCCAAGCTGCATACGAGGGTTCGATTCCCTTCGCCCGCTCCAGGACCGTGACGACCGACAGGGAGCTTGTATTGACCGGTACCGGCGCTTCCCGCGAGGCAAAACGGCCCGCATTTCTGCAGATTGCGCTGGGCGGTCTGGTTACCGGTGTCATCACGCCGTTGCTGCAGCCCTGGATCGACCAGCTCAGCGGGTCGCCGGGCGATTATCGCATTGCGCTGCTGGCGGTTCCCTTTGCCGTCCTGGTCCTCATTCTGGTCCGTCGCATCGCAGCCAATCCGTGGTGGGCGGCGGCCATCGCAGGCGTCATCACCGTGATCGCGTTTCTCTGTGCGGTGAATGCCGCGATCTGGGTCGATGGCCAGATGCCCGAAGCCGACAAGGCGATGCGGAATGTTCTTGAAGGCCTTGGCGGCGGCTTCACCGGTTCGGCGGTGATGGCGGCAGGCATCTGTCTTTTGCCGGCAGGTCCGCGCGATGTCCCGGCATGGCTGCCGACCCTGGTGATCGGGACGGTGGCGGGGGCACTACTGGCCGTCGACAGCCTGTACAATCTCGACCTGGTGTCGGTGCTGTATCCGGTCTGGCAGGCGGGCGTTGCCATCGGGCTCGCGATCGCCCTGCAGCGGACCGGCGCGGCCTGACCGCGGTCGTTGACATCTCTGATTCAAGAAAGAGGAAGCAAGTTCCGATGCAACAGTCGCATTTGTTCCAGCCGTTCACCTTGCGCGGCGTCACCATGCCCAATCGCATCGTGATCTCGCCGATGTGCCAGTATTCGGCGATCGACGGTGTGGCGACCGATTGGCATTTCGTCCATCTCGGCAAGTTCGCGCAGGGCGGTGCCGGTGTCGTCATGGTCGAGGCCAGCGCGGTGACGCCCGGAGGCCGCATCACTCATGGCGATGTCGGGTTGTGGAACGACGCGCAGCAGGCTCCGCTGGCGCGCATCGCCGCGTTCACGCGCGACAACGGATCGGTGCCGGCGATCCAGCTGGCCCATGCCGGGCGCAAGGCCAGCATGCAGCGGCCGTGGTACGGCAACGCCGTGCTGGATGCGAACGACGCCGCGCGGGGCGACCTTCCGTGGCGAATCGTTGCGCCGAGCGCGATCCCGATGGACGACGGCTGGCTGATGCCGCACGAACTCGGCATCGACGACATGAAGGAGCTGCGCGAAAAGTGGCGGCTGGCGACGTTGCGCGCCGCCGATGCCGGCTTCGAATTGCTCGAAGTGCATTGCGCGCATGGCTATCTGCTGCACGAATTCCTCTCGCCGCTGTCGAACAAGCGGCTGGATTCCTATGGCGGCGATCGTGCCGGCCGGATGCGTTATCCGCTCGAGATCATCGAAACGGTGCGCGCAGCATGGCCCAAGGACCGTCCGCTGTCGGTGCGGATTTCGTCGGTGGACGGCGTCGATGGCGGCGTCGAACTGGCGGACTCGGTGGCTTTCGCCCGCGAGGCGAAGGCGCGGGGCGCCGACCTGATCGATTGTTCGTCCGGAGGGCTGCTCGGCTCGGCAACGGCGGCACGGATTCCGCGCGGTTACGGATTCCAGGTGCCGTTTGCGGAGACGATCCGCCGCGAGGCGGAGATCGCCACCATGGCAGTCGGCCTCATCCTGCATCCGCAGCAGGCCGACGATGTGATGGCGCAAGGCCAGGCCGATCTGGTCGGCATCGGCCGCGAGGCGCTGTTCGATCCGAACTGGCCGCTGCACGCGCGGCTCGCGCTCGGCGAGCACAACGGCGAAGTGTTCGAGGCGTGGCCGAAGCAGTACGGCTGGTGGCTGGAGCGGCGTGAGCCGGGCCTGCGCAAACTCGAAGGCCCGGAACTGCCGTATCGGAAAACGTGACGCTCAATCGCGTTGCGTCATGGCCGAGCCCGGCCATCCACGCCTTTCTTGCCGGATCGATTAAGACGTGGATGCCCGCGACAAGCGCGGGCATGACGAGTGGATAGGATTACACTCCCGCCGGCACCTGATCGAGGAATCCCGCGATGCTGCGAATGCGGCCGCCCTCGATCACGGCGAAGTCGGTGCCCTTGATCGGGCTGTCCACGTTCTCCGGGCCGAGGCCCCATGAAAAGCGAACGTGATCGCCGTAGCCGTTCGGTTCGCCGGTCAGCGTGAAGCGGAAATCCGGAAAACGCTGCTGCACGCCGGCGACCAGCGCATCGATGCCGTCATGGCCGTCGCCGCTCATCAGCGGATCGACATATTTCGCATTGCTGGTCCAGTTCGCGGCGAGGATGTCGCGGCGGCGCTGCGGATTGCGTTCGTTCCAGAGTTCGATGTAACGCGTGGCGATGGTGCGAGGGTCGGTCATGTCGTCTCTCCTTCGTGTTGGTCACTCAATGACGCAACTATCGAAGGTCCCCGGGACTTAATCGATTACCTCGCAGGTCAAGAAAACGAAATTATCCGACCGCCTTCGCCGCCGCGCGTCCGGCGACGCGGCCCGAGAACAGGCAGCCGCCGAGGAAGGTGCCTTCCAGCGAGCGATAGCCGTGCATGCCGCCGCCGCCGAAGCCTGCGGCTTCACCGACCGCATAGAGGCCGGGAATGATCTGACCGGTGTTGCCGAACACGCGCGCATCAAGATCGGTCTCGAAGCCGCCCAGCGTCTTGCGGGTCAGGATGTTGAGCCGCACGGCGATCAGCGGCCCGTGCGCCGGATCGAGAATACGATGCGGCTTGGCGGTGCGGATCAGCTTGTCGCCGATATAGCGCCGCGCGTTGTGCAGGTTCACGATCTGTGTGTCCTTGGCGTAAGCGTTGGCGATCTCGCGGTCGCGCGCCTCGATCTGTCCGCGCATATGCTCGACGCGCAGCAGGTCGTCGCCGGTCAGCGCATTCATCGCGATGACAAGATCGTCGAGGTTGTCGCGGACGATGAAATCTGCGCCCTTCTGCTTGAACGCCTCGACCGGGGCGGGTGCGCCCTTGTTGGTGGCGCGCTTGGCCGTCATCAGCCAGCTCTTGCCGGTGAGGTCCGGGTTCTGCTCGGAGCCGGAGAGCGCGAATTCCTTCTTGATGATGCTCTGGGTCAGTACGAACCACGAATAATCGTGGCCGGTGGACATGATGTATTCGAGCTGGCCGAGCGTATCGGAGCCGGGAAACAGCGGCGAGGGCAGCCGCTTGCCGGTGGCGTCGAACCACATCGAGGACGGACCGGGAAGGATACGGATGCCGTGGCGCGGCCAGATCGGCGACCAGTTCTCGATGCCTTCGACGTAATGCCACATGCGGTCGCGGTTGATCAGCCGCGCACCGGCGGCTTCGGTGATCTCGATCATGCGGCCGTCGACGTGCTCCGGCACGCCGGAAATCATCTTTGCCGGCGGGTTGCCGAGCCGTTGCGGCCAGTTCCTGCGGACCAGATCGTGATTGCCGCCGATGCCGCCGGACGCCACGATCACCGCCTGCGCCTGCAACGCGAAGTCGCCAACGGTCTTGCGCGAGCTGCTCTCGCCCCGCGCCACTTGCGTCGCTTCGAGAACGGCTCCGCGTACGCCGTCGACGCTGCCGTTGGTCGAGGTCAGCGCGTCGACACGATGACGGAAGCGGAATGTCAGTAATCCGCGCGCCATCGCCTCGCGGGCACGGCGTTCGAACGGTTCGACGATGCCGGGGCCGGTTCCCCAGGTGACGTGAAAGCGTGGCACCGAATTGCCGTGGCTCATGGCGTCGTAGCCGCCGCGTTCGGCCCAGCCCACGATCGGAAAAATACGATGACCCATCGCACGCAGCCAGTCGCGCTTCTCGCCCGCAGCGAACGCGACATAGGCTTCCGCCCAGCGTTGCGGCCAGTGATCCTCGGCGCGATCGAAACCGGCCGACCCCTGCCAGTCCTGCCATGCAAGGTCGTGGCTGTCCTTGATGCCGAGCCGGCGTTGTTCGGGAGAATCGACCAGGAACAGGCCGCCGAACGACCAGAACGCCTGGCCGCCGAGGCTTTGCTCGCCTTCCTGCTCGACGACGATGACGCGCTTGCCGGCGTCGGCAAGTTCCGTTGCTGCAACCAGGCCGGCAAGTCCGGCACCGACAACGATCACGTCGGCCTGCTCCGCCATTCCCAACTCCTCAATCCCCCGATCCAGGTTCCATGATTGAAGCGTGTCGAAGTGGAGGCGGTCAACATGCATTGCATCGCAGGCCGTGCATGACGCAGCTTGTGCAATGACCAGTTCAATGGCCGACTGCATCCGACTTGCAACACTGCATTCGAATTCGATGTGAAGAAAATATCTTCGGCTGGACAAAATCCCCAACTCGCACGACGCTAACGAAGTGACAACGGCGCCGTGGCAAACAGATTCGTCGCGGATTTCGATGGCAGGGGCAAGGACATGAAGATCGCAACGGGGGTGTTCGCAGTCGTTGTCCTGCTTGCGAATATCGTGGCCAGTCATGCAGCGGTTCGCATCGCCGAAGATCGCGGCGGCCGTATCGGAACCTACATGGATCGCTTTCAGGGTCTGCGCAGTTCCGGAGAGCAGGTGGTGATCGATGGCCTCTGCGCCTCGGCCTGCACCATCGTGCTCGGCGCCGTGCCGCATGATCGCATCTGCGTCACGTCGCGCGCCAATCTCGGTTTCCACGCGGCGTGGGACATGGGTCCCCATGGCCGCGCCGTGACCAACCGCGAGGCCACGGCGATGCTGTACTCGATGTATCCGACGCCGATTCGGCGCTGGATCGCACGCCGCGGCGGACTGACGCGGCACATGATCTTCCTGCACGGCGCGCAGCTCGCCAGCATGTACCGTCCCTGCTACATGAACGCCCAGGCGGCGTATCGTTGAAGCAACTCCCGTCGTATCGGTGACTACGCGGCGGCCGTGAGTTGCATGCGGTCATTTTCCGTGAAATCGCCGGATTTGCCGCGATCAGCATGACGTGAACGGCGGCATGGCCCCGGCGCTTGCCGCCCGGCGCCGCTGGTTCTATCAGAACCCCCAGATGCGGTTCCTTCCAGCCATGCACTGCCACCATTGGCAGCGTAGGAACCCGCACACGTGATCGACAGGGTATGAGGAATTCCGGATGACCGATCGTGCGTCCCGACCGCTGGTGGTGTTCTCGGCGTTTGCCGCCAGTCTTGCCGTCGGCCTCATCGTCGTGTTGTGGCTGCTTGGAGGCATGCGCAACGTGACTGCGCCGGCCTCGATCGGCGGCCCGTTCCAGTTGACCGACCAGACCGGCCAGACCGTTACCGAGAAGAATCTGCAGGGCAAGCCGTCGCTGATCTTCTTCGGCTACACCCATTGTCCGGACGTGTGCCCGACCTCGCTGTTCGAAATGTCCGAAGTGCTGCGCGCCATGGGCAAGGATGCCGACCGCGTCAATGCGTATTTCATCTCCGTCGATCCGGAACGCGACACCAGCGCCGCGATGAAGGATTACCTCGCGAGTTTCGACCCGCATCTGCGCGGGCTGACCGGGTCGCCTGAGACCATCGCCAAGGTGCTCTCGGAATACCGCGTCTATGCCAAGAAAATCCCGCTCAAGGACGGCGACTACACGATGGACCACACCGCGCTGATCTATTTGATGGATCGCGACGGCAAATTCGTCGCGCCCTTCAATCTCAAGCAGACGCCGGAAGCGGCGGCGGCGGATCTCAAGCGTTACCTCTGAAGCCGCCGTTGCAGCGGCTGTTGCCGTGCCCGGATGGTGGACACGATTGGCGGCGGGGTGCTCGCTTGCCGCTCGCGTGTCAGGCCGTGCTCGGTCTTTTCCCAGCGATAGGGCTCCGTGTAGAGCTGGACGAGCGCGCGCCAGGCCGCAATCGACAGGCACAGCCAGTAAATCGGCGTCAGCAGCAGAACCCAGCTGCTGCGTAACTGGCGGCGGCGGGCGAGACCCATCAGGCCGACCGTAACGGTTGAGACATAGCCGCTCAGGATCGCCGCAACATGCAGCGGCGCCAGCGGGCCGGCGAGGAAGCCGGTCGATGCATTGCCGAGGGCGCTGGACGCCAGATGCGCGGCCAGTTCAATGAACAGGATCGGGCACGTCAGCGCGGTCAGCACATTGCCGCCGACCAGGACGTTCAGCGACAGGAAGCCGCGCGGGCCGGCTTCGCGCCACAGCCGGCGCGGCGAGCGCATGTGTACGCTCCAGGTCTGCATCCAGCCTTTCATCCAGCGCGAGCGTTGCTTCATCCATCCGATGAATCGAATGGGCGCTTCTTCGCCGGTGGTCGAATCGAATGTCATGGTGCGATAGCCGAAGCGCGCCAGCCGCACGCCGAGGTCGGCATCTTCCGTGACGTTATAAGCGTCCCAGCCGCCGACCTGTCGAAGCAGGTCGGTGCGGAAATGGTTGGACGATCCGCCGAGCGGCAGCGGAATGCGCATGGTTGCCAGCCCCGGCAGGAAGACATCGAACTGGCCGGCATATTCGGTGGCGAACATCCGCGACAGCCAGCTATCCGAGATATTGTCGATCCGCAGGCTGGCCTGCACGCAGGCGATGTCGTCGCCGTGATGCCGGAAGGCGGCGACGGCGGCGCGCAACTGGTTCGGCTCCGGCCGGTCCTCTGCGTCGTATATCGCAACAAGGCTGCCGCGTGCGAACGGCAGCGCCCAGTTCAGGGCCTTCGGCTTGGTGCGGGGCCCGACGTTGGGGGCGATCAGCACCTGGACCTGCGACTTCAAGCGCAACCGTGCGATCGCCGCTCGCGTTTCGAGATCGTCCGGCTCGACGGCAAGGATGATCTGGAGTTTCTCGGGCGGATAATCGAGTGCCTTGATCGCGTGCAACAGCGGCGCGACCGACGTGGCTTCGCGGTAGAGCGCGATGATGACCGTATAAAGCGGCAGTTCGCGGTCCGGGATGCGGCGCGGATTTCCGACGTTCGGTCGTGGTGCGAGCGCACCTGCAATACGCAAGCTTGCGAACGCGAGGAACCAAGCGGCGAGCAGTCCGCTGCTCGCATTGAACGTCAATCCCGGCAGCAGCACCGTCAGGATTGCAAACAGGCCGGCGATGGAGAGGGCACAGGTTTGCCAGCGTGGCCGCGCGACACGCGCAGGCGCCGCGGTCATCGTGGGAAAGCGGTCGCCGAGGCCGTTGGCCGCGGCGTGCGCCAATGGCCCACCGGCGCGGGCGATCAGAAGTTCGTTGAACTGTGCGGTTGGGACGAGGCAAATCCGGTCGGCGAAGTCGCCGCCCTCGTTGAACCGGCGGCAAAGCTGCCGCGCTGCGAATCCACGCGGCGCGACCGCGAGCATGAGCCTGCCGTTGCGCCAGAATGGCAGCAATCCCTGCTGAGCGGGAAAGCGTAACTGCGTATCGGGGAGAAAAAAATCCGCGTGCGACGTGTTGAAGCGAGGTTCGAAGGAAACCCCGAGCTGAAACGATAGCCGTCGCAGATACGCGGCTTCATCGATTACGCCCCACTGGATCAGGATGCGGTCGGCACCGATCCCGACTTCCCGGCTGCGCGCTTCGGCCGCTATGAGCAACGGCGCGGCCAGTACCTGCCGCAGGCAATCGAGTTCGCTGGCCGGGCCCTCGTCATACGGTTGGGTATCATTGGAAGAAGAGGCCGGTGGGTCGATGTCGGATGACGGCAGGCCGTACATCTCGGCCAGGAAATGCGGAAGAGGACGCGGCGGAACCCGATCGCTACGGACGCCGCGCTTCGCGAAGACCGGCGCGCCCGCCGGGCCTTGAACATGGTCCCCCACGGCCATGTCACCCCCACCACGCAAACGATACTCGCCTCACGCGAGGGATGGTCTATAAGACCACACGCGGAAGCCCCTGATGATGCAACCACAGATTGATAAGTTCCTCAACGCTTTCTTGATTCGGTCCGGTCGCGCGTCTGGTCGCGTCGTCGCGGTGCTGCTCGGGCTGTTGATCGCGGCGTCGCTGCCGGTATCGCCGGTTCTGGCGCAAGGCCAGGGCACGACGCCTCCGGCTTCGCAGGCTTCGCCCCCGCCGACGCAACCGGCCGCCGCTCAACCTGCCGCGGCCCCGCCGGTCGTCACGCAGGCGGTGCCGGGATTCTGGGACCCGCGCCGCCGGCCGGAGCGGCCCGATCTCTCGCGCCTCACGCTGATCCGGTTCATGACCGAAACCGACTATCCGCCGTTCAATTACACCGGCCCCGACGGCAATCCGGCCGGCTTCAACGTCGATCTGGCGCGGCTGATCTGCGACGAACTGAAGGTCGCCTGCACTATCCAGATGCGGCGGTTCGATACGCTGCTCGACGCCATTTCCAGCAATCGGGGCGACGCCATCATCGCGTCGATGGCGGTGACGCCGGAATTGCGCAAGCAACTCGACTTCAGCGACCTCTATTACCGGACGCCGGCGCGCTTCGTCTCGCGGCGCGACGCGGTGATGCCGGAAGTGCGCCCCGAACTGCTGGAGGGCAAGAAGGTCGGTGTCGTCGCCGGTTCGTCGCACGAGGCCTATCTCAAGGCGATGTTCACCGATGCCGAACTGCATCCGTATCCGAACGACGAGGCGGTGCGGCAGGCGCTGCAGAAGGGCGAAGTCGACCTCGCCTTTGGCGATGCGATTTCCTATTCTTTCTGGATCAACGGCACCGATTCCGCCAATTGCTGCGCCTTCAGCGGTGGACCGTTCATCGAAAGTCGCTATTTTAACGAAGGTGTCGGCATTGCCGTGAAGAAGGGCAACGATATCCTCCGTCAGGCCCTGAACTGGGCGCTGTTCAGGATCTGGGAAAAAGGCCACTACACCGACTTGTGGCTGCGCTATTTCTCGGTAAATCCGTTCTAACGGTTTCGAAGGTCGCGGTGCGGAGCAGAACGCTGCTGTCGCGCCCGCGAGGAGCAATTGAATGTCGAATGAATTGACCGCAGCCGATCTGCGGACGCTGGCCGAACAATCCAACGCATGGCCGTTCGAACAGGCGCGCGCCATCGTCGCGCGGCTGAAGAAAATGCCGAAGGACGAGGTGCTGTTCGAGACCGGCTACGGCCCATCGGGCCTGCCGCATATCGGCACGTTCGGTGAGGTCGCGCGTACCACCATGGTGCGTCACGCCTTTCGCGTGCTGACCGACGACAAGATCAAGACCCGGCTGATCGCGTTTTCCGACGACATGGACGGCTTGCGCAAGGTGCCGGACAATGTGCCGAACAAGGAGATGCTGGAGCAGGATCTCGGCAAGCCGCTGACCAAGGTGCGCGATCCATTCGGCACCCATCCGAGTTTCGGCGAGCACAACAACGCGCGGCTGCGCGCCTTCCTCGATACGTTCGGCTTCGATTACGAATTCGCGAGTTCGACCGAGTATTACAAGTCCGGCCGCTTCGACGCGACGTTGCTGAAGATGCTGGAGAAGATCGACAAGGTGATGGCGATCATGTTGCCGTCGTTGCGCGAGGAGCGTGCCGCGAGCTATTCGCCGTTCTTGCCGATTTGTCCACGCACCGGCGTGGTGTTGCAGGTGCCGGTCGTCGCGCACGATGCGAAGGCCGGGACGATTTCCTACGACGATCCGGAGACGAAGGAGCGTGTCACCGTTCCGGTGACCGGCGGCCATTGCAAGCTGCAATGGAAGCCGGACTGGGCGATGCGCTGGGTCGCGCTCGGCATCGATTATGAAATGGCCGGCAAGGACCTGATCGATTCCGTGAAGCTGTCGGGCAAGATCTGCACCGCGCTCGGCGGCACGCCCCCGGAGGGTTTCAATTACGAACTGTTCCTCGATGAGAAGGGGCAGAAGATTTCGAAGTCGAAGGGCAACGGCCTGACCATCGACGAATGGCTGCGCTATGCCTCGCCGGAATCGCTGTCGCTGTTCATGTATCGCGAGCCGAAGGCGGCGAAGCGGCTGTATTTCGATGTTATCCCGCGCAACGTCGACGACTATCAGCAATTCCTCGACGGCTACGCGCGGCAGGACGGCAAGCAGCGCCTGAGCAATCCGGTCTGGCACATCCATGCCGGTCATCCGCCGAAGGCGGATATGCCGGTGACGTTCCAGTTGCTGCTGACGCTGGTGTCGTCGTCGAATGCGGAAAACGCCGAGACGCTGTGGGGCTTCATCGGCCGCTATCGTCCGGGCGTGACGCCGCAAACCCATCCCAAACTGAACGATATGGTCGGCTACGCGATCAACTACTATCGCGACTTCGTTGCGCCGTCGAAGCAATTCCGTGCGCCGTCGGAGAGCGAGCGTGCGGCGCTATCGGACTTGCGCGATGCGCTGTCGCAGCTGCCCGAGGGTGCGAGCGCGGAAGACATCCAGAACGTGGTCTACGAGATCGGGCGGCGCGAACCGTTCCTCGATCACAAGAAGGCCGGCAAGGATGGCCGCCCCGGCGTCTCGCTCGAGTGGTTCAACATGCTGTATCAGGTGCTGCTCGGCCAGGAGAAAGGCCCGCGCTTCGGCTCGTTCGTCGCCGTCTATGGCGTGAACAATGCCGTGGCGATGATCGACGGCGCGCTGGCGCGGAGCGCGTAGGTACCGCAACACACGCACCGTCATGGCCGGGCTTGTCCCGGCCATCCACGCCCTTAAAGGATCGACTCGTATAAATCATTCCATTCTGGGTTCTGCTCGAGAATGAGCCTGACTTTCCAAGTTCGGGGCCAATGCTTTATGTTGTGTTCGCGCTGGATGGCCGTCTGGATGGCGTCGTACCGCTCGAAGAACACGAGACGTTTGATGGCATATTGTTTTGAGAATCCGGAAACAAATCCGTTACGATGCTCGTATACACGACGGGCAAGATCGCTCGTCACGCCGACATACAAAATGCCGTTCGGCTTACTCGCCAAAATATAAACGTAACCGCCGACCATCTCTTATGATGAAAGACGTGGATGGCCGGGACAAGCCCGGCCATGACGGCGGGGTGTATTTTGGATAGAATTTACTGGCTCGCCCACACGATGCGCGCGATCCATTCGACGTCGCCCGGCGTCAGCGTGCGATCGGGATGCGCGGGGTTGAGCGATTGCAGTTCGAGCGTCTTGGCGGTGCGGCGTTTCAATTCCTTGACCATCACCTCGCCGTCCTTGGTCTTCACCACGACGCGGTCGCCGCGCCGGATCGGCGTGCCGGGGGAAACGATGATGACGTCGCCGTCGCGATAGGCGGGTTTCATCGAGTCGCCGGAAATCTCCAGCGCGTAGGCGTGCTCGTCGTTGACGTTGGGCAGGCCGACTTCGTCCCAGCCCTTGCCGACCGGAAAGCCGCCGTCGTCGAAATAGCCGCCGCTGCCTGCTTCGGCAAAGCCGAGCAGCGGCACCGCCTGCGCGGCGCGCGCGGTCTCCTCGATTAACTGCACGAAGGTGTCGATGGCGGTGTTGGTCGCGGCCAATGCCTTGGCCACCGATTCGGTGGAGGGCCAGCGTTCGCGCCCGTCGGTGGTGACGCGCTTGGACTTGTTGAAGGTGGTGGGATCGAGCCCCGAGCGCTTGGCGAGGCCCGATGGCGACAGCCCGGCGCGTTCGGCGAGGCGATCCAGCGCGGTCCAGATTTGATGGTGGGTCAGCATCGCGCGTCCATTGCCGGGAGCATCCGGTCCAGTCGAGGCGGTGAATTTTGTCAATAAACTAGGAATTATTACCTTAATTACGCAGCTTTCGCAATCGGGATGTTATGCGGCCCGGCTGCGTTTTTGGGTGATCGGGACCGAAAGTCTGGCTCTTGAAGTGTGCCGGGGCCGCCGATACGGTCGGCAAGGAATTCGTTGAAAGGCGGAATCGCGGGAAATTCCCGAGATAACTCAACAACAAACAGGTACTCGGGTGCGCACGATCTATAAAATTTGTCCTGCCTCCGCCTGGCGCGAAGCCGAGCGGCAAGGGGTGTATCGGGGCAGCGCCGACGACGTGCGGGACGGCTTCATCCACTTTTCGGCCGCGGCACAGGTGGCGGAGACGGCCCGGAAGCATTTTTTCGGCCAGACCGGGCTGTTTTTGATCGCTGTCGATGCCGGCGCGCTCGGCGACGCGTTGCGCTGGGAGCCGTCGCGCGGCGGCGACCTGTTTCCGCATCTCTATGGCGAACTCGATCTCGGCGCGGTCACCGCGATCCTCGATCTGCGGGCGCAGTCCGACGGCGGCCACGACATCCCGGAGCTTGCGCCGTGATCCGCGCCTTCGACACGTTCTCGCTGCCGCTGTTGCGCTGGCTCGATCCCGAGGATGCGCATCGCATGGCGATTCAGGGCCTGCGCTTTCTGCCGCCAATCCGGCCGCGTCCCGATGATGCCAAGCTCGCGGTGCGGGCGTTCGGCCTGAATTTCTCCAATCCGATCGGCATGGCGGCGGGCTTCGACAAGAACGCCGAGGTGCCCGATGCGCTGCTGCGGCTCGGCTTCGGATTCGTCGAAATCGGTTCGGTGACGCCGAAGCCGCAATCCGGCAATCCGCGGCCGCGGCTGTTTCGTCTCGAGCGCGACGAGGCGGTGGTCAACCGCATGGGATTCAATAACGATGGGTCTGAAGCGGTGTTGCGGCGGCTGGCGTCGCGCGCGCATCTGCCCGGCATCGTCGGCGTCAATGTCGGCGCCAACAAGGATTCGCCGGATCGCATCGCCGACTATGTCAGCCTGATCGAGACCTTTGCGCCGGTGGCGAGCTATTTCACCGTCAACGTCTCGTCGCCGAATACGCCGGGCCTGCGCAACTTGCAGCAAGCCTCCTCGCTCGATGACCTGCTGGCGAAGGTGATCGATGCGCGTGAACGGGTGCGGGAGAAAGCCGGCGACTCGCCGGTGCTGCTCAAGATCGCGCCTGACCTGACACTCGGCGAACTCGACGACGTGGTGCACATCGCGCGGTCGCGCCGTGTCGACGGTATGATCGTCGCCAACACCACGCTGGCACGGCCGTCGACCTTGCGCGAGCAGGACCGCGCCAAAGAGCAGGGCGGTCTCTCGGGGCGACCGCTGTTCCGGTTGTCGACCCGGATGGTGGCGGAAACCTATGTGCGCGCGGAAGGCGCGTTTCCGCTGATCGGCGTCGGCGGCGTCGACAGCGGCGGCGCGGCGCTGACCAAGATCCGCGCCGGTGCCAGCCTGATCCAGCTTTATTCGTCGCTGGTCTACAAGGGGCTCGGGCTGGTCGACAGCATCAAGGCGGATCTGGTTTCGACGATGCTGCGCACCGGCCGCGATTCCCTGTCGGAGATCGTCGGCGCCGATGCGGCGTCGATCACCGCGGAAGACTGGCCGGTGTGAGTTGCGCGTGCGGGAACGCGGCCCGCATCAGCGCCGGATAGCGCAAGCCCTGCAGCACGCCGCGCGCCAGCAGGAAGATCAGCAGCGCCGTCCACAGCCCGCTGTTTCCGAACGGTTGCAGCAAGGCCCATGCGGCGATGTAGGTGACGAAGGCAATCACCATCAGGTTGCGCATGTCGCGCGCCCACGACGCGCCGATATAGACCCCGTCGAAACAGTAGGCCAGCACGCCGCAGGCCGGTGCCAGCGCCGCGAGCAGCATGAATTCGCGCGCCGCGATGCGAACCTCGGGGCTGGTAGTGATGAAATCGATGAGGTGATCGCCGGTCGCGATGAATACCAGCGTCACCGCGACGCCGAAGGCGACACTCCACAACAGCACCAGCCTCACCGCCTGGCTGAACTGCACGCGGTCGCGCGCGCCAAAACTCTGGCCGCAGAGTTGTTCGGCGGCGTTGGCGAGGCCGTCGAGGAAGAACGAGCCGATCATCAGGAAGTTGTAGAGTACGGCGTTGGCCGCCAGCACCTGATCGCCGGCACGCGCACCCTGTGCGGTGAAGAACAGGAAGCCGCCGATCAGCGCAGCGGTGCGGATCATGATGTCGCGATTGACCGCGAGCATGCGCAGCCACCTCGCACGATCGAACAACAGGTCGCGGGCGACGCGGAGATTCCCACCGAGCAGATGCCACGCGATGGCGACGCCGGCGACAAAGCCCGTAGTTTCGGCGATCACCGTTGCGATCGCCGCACCTTCGATCCCCCAGTGTAGTGTCAGTACCAACAGGATCGTCAGCGCCATGTTGAGCAGGTTGATGCCGACTTGAATCGCCAGCGCAATGCCGGTGCGGGCCTGTCCCACCAGCCAGCCCAGCATGACGTAGTTGCCGAGCATGAATGGCGCCGACCACAGGCGGATGTGGAAGTAGCTGCTCGCGGCTGCGGTCACCGCCGCGCTGCCACCCATTGCGGTGAAGATCAGCGATGCAAGCGGCGTCCGCAATACGATCAGCGCCAGGCCGATCACGGCAGCGAGCAGCAGCGCGCGGATCAGCACAGCGCGGATCTCGATGCGGTCGTCGGCGCCGAGCGCCTGCGCGGTGAAGGCGACGGTAGCCATGCGGAGAAATCCGAACAGCCAGAACACGCAATCGAACGCCACCGATGCCAGTGCGACGCCGCCGAGCAATTGCGCTTCGCCGAGTTGGCCGATCGCCGCCGTGGACACGACACCGAGCAGCGGCGTGGTCAGGTTGGCCAGCATCGCCGGACCGGCGATGACGAACACACGCCGGCTGTCGACGCGCATGGCGCCAGCCTGACTAGGCGATGTCATGGAACGGGACCTGGATCGTCTTCCGGGCGATCAACGTCCGCGCGGTGCACCGAATAGCCGCGACAGCAGCCAGATCGGAACCACGATCACGGCGCCGAGCAGGAAGTAGCGCCACAGGCCGTTGATAGCGTCGAAGCCGAGGTCCCAGATGCGCTGGATCAGCAGGCGGACGCTGTAGACGATGTTCCAAGGATCGAAGCCGATCGCGGCCAGTACGACGCCGACGAGGATCGACAGCAGGATCAGGCGAAACGCCACCGCCAGCGGCGAACCGCCGAGAAAGCGGTACAGGCCGTCGTTGCTCGCCGGCAGTTCCCTTGTGTCGTTCGGCATCGGTGGTCTCCCGCGGAATCGATCTCCGCATTATAGCCCGATGCAGATGGGGAACCAATGTGGCGGCGTCAATGGCGCAATGCGCCCGCAAGGCAAGGCGTCATCCTGAGGTGCGAGGGCTTAAGCCCGAGCCTCGAAGGAGGGCCGCGGTCACCCTTCGAGGCGCGCAAGTGCGCGCACCTCAGGGTGACGGCATCCCGCCTTCCGCCTTCAGCATTAGCTCCAGCGTCTCCAGCCGGTCGGCCTCGCGCGGCGGTTTGTCCCAGCGCAGCCGGTTGATGCGCGGGAAGCGCATGGCGACGCCGGATTTGTGCCGCGTCGAGCGCTGCAATCCTTCGAAGGCCACTTCCAGCACCAGCCCCTGATTGGCTTCGTGCACCACGTGGCGGACCGGGCCGAATTTCTCGGTGGTGTTGCGGCGGACGAAGCGGTCGATCTGGATCAGTTCTTCGTCGGTGAAGCCGAAATAGGCCTTGCCGACCGGCACCAGTTGCTCGCCGCTCTCACCATTGGTCCACACCCCGAAGGTGTAGTCGGAATAGAACGACGAGCGCTTGCCGTGGCCGCGCTGCGCATACATCAAGACCGCGTCGATGATGTGCGGGTCGCGCTTCCATTTCCACCATTGGCCCTTCGGCCGTCCGGGCAGATAGACGGCGTCGCGCCGCTTCAGCATCACGCCCTCGACCGCATCAGCATCGTCGCCTGCACCGGCGCTGGCCGGATCGGCGCGGGCTGCCGTGATGGTTTCCCAGTCATCGAACGGAATTGTCGGCGAGAGGTCGATGCGCGGATCGTCGAGTTGCGCGATGAAGGCCTCGAGACGCGTGCGGCGCTCTGCGAACGGCAGCTCGCGCAAATCGCCGTCGTCATCGCTGAGCAGATCGTAGACGCGCAGGTGAATCGGAAAGTCCTTCATCAGCTTCGGCGTCACCGCCTTGCGGTTCAACCGCTGCTGCAGCACGTTGAACGACTGCACCCGGCCGTCGCGCAGCACCAGCAGTTCGCCATCGATGGCGAACGCTTGATGCCGAAAAGTGCGAAGCGGTTTTCGGGAAACATCAAGCGTCACGTCAGACGAATCCTGCAAGCGAAGCGACGGCAGCAGATCCGGAAAGCTCTTACTGATGTCCTCGCCGGTGCGCGAATAGAGCCGGGCGGTGGCATTGTCGTTCTCGTCACGTCCGCTGACTGCCTGCACGCGGATGCCGTCCCACTTCCACTCGGCGATGTAGTCCGCTGCATCGAGATTGGCAAAGTCGGTAGTTTCGATGGCGTGCGCCAGCATCACCGGGCGGAACGGCGCGGGATCGCGATTGACCGGCTTGTCGCCGCGGCCCTCCAGCCATGCGAACAGGTCGACATAGGGCGGCGTCAGTCCCGGCCAGATCAGTTCGACGTCGTGCGGATCCTTGTTGCCGAGCGCGGCCGCAGCGGTCTTTGCGAGACGTGCCGAGATGCCGATGCGCATCGCGCCGGTGACGAGTTTCAGCAGCGCCCAGCGGCCGGTCTCGTCCAGTTCGTCGAGCCAGCGCGCGAGCTGGCCCGGTAGTTCGGTCTTGCCGAGCGTGCGCAGCGTGATGACGACCTCGGTCAGCGTTGGCGGCGGCGGGTTGTTGTGGCCGCTGCTTGCTGCCTGAGTGGAAGTGCGTTGGGAGGGAAGGTTGACGGTGGACGCTGTCGTTGCCGTTGTCCCCCCACCCCCGACCCCTCCCCGCCGCGAGCGCGGGGGGAGGGGAGTTTCGCCTGTCGTTTGTTTCTCCCCTCCCTCCGCGAGCGCAGCGAGTGGCGGGGAGGGCTCGGGGGTGGGGGGCTGTTTAAGAAAAGAACGTGGCCACATCAGCGCCACCGTCTCTGACAGATCGCCGACGTAGTCATAGGACAGTGCGAACAGCACCGGATCGGTGCGCGCGGCGATCAGGTCGCGGATCAGGCCGGGCTTGGCGTGCTTGAACGACAATGCGCCGGTAAGCGCTGCGAGTGCATAACCGCGATCGGGATCGGGCACCTCGCGGAAATAGCTCGTGATCAGCCGCAGCTTGTTGTTGCGGCCGGGCTCGTAGGCGAGACGATCGAGCAGTTCGGCGAAGCGGTTCATTCGCTGCCGCCCTCGTCGTCCGTCAGCGCCGCTTCCTCTTCGTCACCGTAGCCGACCAGCGCCAGCGGGCGTGCGGCGAGGCCCTTGGTCGTGCACCAATGCACCAGCGCCTCTTCCTCGCCGTGCGTCACCCAGATTTCGCCGGCGCCGGTCGCGTTGATGGTGGCGATCAGGCCGTCCCAGTCGGCGTGGTCCGAAATCACCAGCGGCAGTTCGACGCCGCGCTGGCGGGCACGGGCGCGCACCCGCATCCAGCCCGATGCGAAGGCGGTGACCGGATCGGGGAAGCGCCGTGTCCAGATGTCGGACGTGGCGGAGGGCGGCGCCAGCGTAATGGTGCCGGCGAGGTCGGCTTTCTTCATGCCTTTTACCGGGCGTAAGTCGCCAAGCTTCACGCCGCGGCTCTGATAGTAGTGCGTGATCTTTTCCATCGCGCCGTGCAGATAGATCGGCGCGTCGTATCCCGCTTCGCGGATCAGCGCGATCACGCGTTGCGCCTTGCCGAGCGAATAGGCGCCGACCAGATGCGCTCGTTCCGGAAACAGCGCCACCGAGGCCAGGAGCTTCGCCACTTCATCGGCGGCATTGCCGTGGCGAAACACCGGCAGGCCAAAGGTGGCTTCGGTGATGAAGACATCGCACGGCACCACCTCGAACGGCGCGCAGGTCGGATCGGACGCGTCCTTGTAATCGCCGGATGCGATGATGCGCGTTCCACCATGGGTGACGGCGATCTGCGCCGAGCCCAGTACATGTCCCGCCGGGTGGAATGTCGCGCTGACCTCGCCGAGCGAGACGGTCTCGCCGTAGGAAATCGCCTGCGTGCTGCGCGCGAAATTGTCGCCGTAGCGCAGCCGCATCATGTCGAGCGTTTCCTGCGTCGCCAGCACCGCGCCGTGGCCGGGGCGCGCATGATCCGAATGGCCGTGCGTGATCAGCGCCCGTTCCACCGGCCGCACCGGATCGATGTGAAAGCCGCCGGGCTTGCAGCACAGGCCTGTGGCGGCCGGCATCAGGATGTCTTGCGGGCGCATGCTGCGAATATAGGTCGCATGTGCTGATCTTAAACAGCGCGTAGACGCAATTGCCGCGATGCACCGGCCTGATAGGTTGCTGCCAGAGCAAGTCGACTTGCCGATAACGATTGACGGGAGAGACCCTGACGATGCATCGACGCCCTTCGCTTTGGATATATGGTGCTGCCGCCGGTGCGGCGCTGCTGATTGCCGCCAACGCCGTCGCCGCCGAGAAGAAATACAGCCCCGGCGCCAGCGATACCGAGATCAAGATCGGGCAGACCATTCCGCATTCGGGGCCGGGATCGCTCTATGGCGTGCTGGGCCGCGTCGGCGAAGCCTATTTCCAGATGCTGAACGAGAAGGGCGGCATCAATGGCCGCAAGGTCAAGTTCATCTCGGCGGACGACGCCTATTCCGCGCCGAAGGCGGTGGAGCAGACCCGCCGTCTGGTCGAGCAGGAGGAAGTGCTGGCGCTCTACGGTTCGCTCGGCACCGCGCCGCAGACTGCCGTGCATAAATATCTCAACAGCAAGGGCGTGCCGCAGTTGCTGTTGAACACCGGCGCGTCCAAGTGGAACGATCCGAAGAAGTTCAAATGGACCATGGCGGGTCTGCCGCTCTATCCGACCGAAGCGCGCATCCTGGCCAAGTATGTGCTCAGCGTGAAGCCGAACGCCAAGGTTGCGATCCTCTACCAGAACGACGATTTCGGTCGCGACTTCCTTGGCCCCTTCAAGGAGGAACTGGCCAAGGCCGGCGGCAATGCCAAGGTGATCGCGGAAGCGACCTACGATCTCACCGATCCGACGGTCGATTCCCAGCTCATCAATCTGGCGAAATCCGGCGCCGACGTTTTCTATAACATCACCACCGGCAAGGCCTCGTCGCAGTCGATCCGCAAGGTGGCCGAACTGGGCTGGAAGCCGCTGCAATTGTTGTCGGCAGGCTCGACCGGCCGTTCGATCCTTCACGCTGGGGGTTTGGAGAATGCGAAGGGCATCGTCGCCATCCGCTATGCCAAGGAAGTCGGCGTTCCGGCCTTCGCCAACGATCCGGACGTGATGGCGTTCGAGGAACTGCGCAAGAAGTACATGCCGAACGTGGATCCCGACAACACCATCGCATTCGCCGGCTATGGCCAGGCGGTGACGATGGCCGAGATCCTGCGCCGCTGCGGAGACGACCTCACCCGCGAGAACGTGCTGAAGCAGGCCGCCAGCCTGAACGGCTTCCATTCGCCCTACATGCTGGACGGCATCACCTACTCGTTCACGCCGGACAACTATACGCCGATGAAAACGCTCTATATATCGATCTTCAACGGCAAGGACTGGGACATCGTCGGCAAGCCCTATACCGAATGAGATGAGGGCAGGCGTTCGACGCCTGCATTCGCTTTCGGGATGCGATGAAGCCGGTCCGTGCGGTTGAGTTCGGCTTCATTCATCCTGATGTGCCCGTCATGTCGACGCGTCTGTTCATGTCCTCCGGCGATCTGGTGGCGGACCGGCGCTACGACTTTGCCCGCGATCTGCAACTGCGCGGCGATCTTGAAGGCGCCGCCGAGGTGATGATGCAGGCCGTGGATCTGGCTCCCGGCTTTGCCTCCGCCTGTTTTGCGCTTGGCGAGATCAAGCAGCGGCTCAATCTGCATGGCGATGCCATCGCGGCGTTTCGCCGGGCCGTCGCGGCTGATCCCGACGACCGCCATGGGGCCGTGCTGAGGTTGATCCGTCTGGGCGTCGAATCGCCGTCGCCGATGTCGGCCGCCTATATCCGCACTCTGTTTGATCAATACGCGCCGCGTTTCGAGGCGTCGCTGGTCGGCAATCTCGACTATCGGGGGCCGGAGCTCTTGTTCAAGGCCGTGCTCGCCGCGCGTCATGCGGAGCAGCGGCCCGCATTCTTTCGCCATGGCATCGATCTCGGCTGCGGCACCGGGCTTGTGGCGCGCACGTTTGCGCGCAACGTCGACCGGCTCGACGGGATCGACCTGTCGCCAAAGATGCTCGCGCAGGCGCGGGCTACCGGTCTCTACAATGAGCTCGAACTCGCCGATCTTGTGCAGGGCCTGACTGCCAGGGCTATGGCGAGCGCTGACCTGATCCTTGTCGCCGATACGGTGATCTATCTGTCGGATATTGCGCCCTTGCTGCGCGAGGCGGCCCGCGTGCTGCAGCCCGGTGGGCTGCTGGCCTTCACGGCCGAAACCCATCGCGGCGAGGGCGTGGTGCTTGGCGCCGGGCTGCGCTACGCCCATAGCGCCGCTTATGTCCGTGATGCGGTTGCGGCCGCAGGTTTCAGGTTGTCGTATTTGGTCGAGGAATCCGCCCGCACCGAGGACGGTGTCGCCGTGCCGGGCCTCGCCGCCGTCGCAACGAAAGCCTGACGATCTCCCAAACAAAAACCCCGGCGCTGAGGCCGGGGTTTTGTTGTCTGCGATGCTGCGAGGATCAGTACTTCGCAACCACCGGCGAGTTGAAGTGATAGTTCAGGCCGGTGCGGAAGATGTGCTCCTGCACGCGGGAGGTGTACTCACCCGGGACGGCGCCGAGGGTGAAGTCGGTCGTGGCCTTGCCGAGATCGACATAGAGATATTCGGTCTTCGACGTCCAGTTCGGTCCGAACAGGCCGAGCAGCGTGAACGGCGTTTCGATGCCGGCGCCGACGGTCCAGCCGGTGCGGGTGTCGGAGAAGCTGACATCGTTGATGGCAGTCTTTACGCCGCCGTAAGCGAAACCGCCGGTGGCGTAGAACAGCGACGGGCCGACCGAGTAGCCGAGACGGCCGCGCACGGTGCCGAACCAGGGCAGCTTCGAGTTGATGTCGATCGACGAGCCCGGAATGCCGCAATTGAGGCAGGTCTTGTTGTCTTCCTGCGCCGAGGCCTGGATGTCGGCTTCAAGGCCGTAAACCCAGTTGCCGGCCTGCCAGTTGTAACCGGCCTGCAGACCGCCGTTGACGCCGTCCGGTGCCACATTGAACAGTCCGCTCGTGCCGGTGCTCAGATCGGTCAGCGTGCTGCGGTTGCGAGCGGTGCCGGAGCCGAAGTTGCCGCCGATATAGAACCCGGTCCAGTTGGCCGCGACGACCGGCGTGTAGTTGCTGTTGCCGCCGATGCGATAGTTCAGGCCGACGCGGAAGATGTTTTCGTGGAATTCGGACTGCAGGGCCTGTGCGCCGAACACGTCGGTGCGGTCACCGAGATCGAGGTACAGATATTCGATCTTGCCGGTCCAGTTGCCGCCCAGCGCCGCTTCGACGCCGCTGCCCCAGGTCCAGCCGCTGCGGCCGCCATTGAAGGCGAACGGCACGCCGTTGACCACGCCGCTGGTGTTGATGTTGCCATAGGCATAACCGGCGGTGACATAGCTCAGCGTCGGGCCGGTCACGAGGCCGACGCGGCCGCGAACGGTGCCGAACCAGTCGAGCTTCTGGTTGTAGGTATCGCCGAGGATGTTGGTGCGGTCGTCGGTCATGTCGGCGCCCTGGATGTCGGCTTCGATGCCGAACACGATGGGACCGAGGAACGAGTTGGTCTGCCAGTTGTAGCCGATCTGGCCACCACCAACGGCACCCAGCGGCGACAGATAGTGCGAATCCGAGTAACCCGGCGCGAAGCTCTGGGTCCGGTTCCGGCCGAGGCCGACCCCTGCGTTCACGCCAGCGTAGAAGCCGGTCCAGTCATAGACCGCCTCGATTGCCGGGGCCTTGTAATAGGGCGCCTTCACAGGAAGGTCGGCGGCTTGTGCGCTGACAGCGGTTCCGAGAAGGGTGACGCCGGCGAGAATTTTTTTCATTGCTGATTCCATCCAGATGATGGCCAAAGTCTAGCGTCGGAACCCGTTTCTGTCTGTCGTTTGCAGGCCACACCCCCGAGGATTGAGCAGGATCGGCATGGTGAAAATTGCCTAAATTCCCGGCAGCCGGCATGGGCTGGGTTGCTCGCGGGCGATCCTAGCCCCAGGTGGTTCCAAATATGGAACTAAGATGCTTTTGTTCCCGGAATGTTTACATTTGATCTCGACCGGTTCGGGTCGAGAACCTAATTCTGTTGCCGTGCCGTCGTCCGACCCAGATTCGCAGCCCGTGCCGCTGCCGGAGATTTTCTCGCGCTGGTTCGCCGCGCGCGGATGGTCGCCGCGCGAACACCAGCTGGAACTGCTGGCGAAGGCGCGAGCCGACCGCTCGGCGCTGCTGATCGCGCCCACCGGTGCCGGCAAGACGCTTGCGGGATTTCTGCCGACGCTGGTGGAATTGAGCGGCCGCCCGCGGGGCGCGGGGAGAGGCCTCCACACCCTCTACATCTCGCCGCTCAAGGCGCTGGCCGTCGACATCGCGCGCAACCTCGAAACGCCGATCGCCGAGATGGGATTGCCGATCAAGGTAGAGACCCGCACCGGCGATACGCCGGTGTCGCGGCGGCAGCGGCAGCGGCGTTATCCGCCGGACATCTTGCTGACCACACCGGAGCAACTGGCGCTGCTGCTCTCGTCCGACGACGCGCCGTTCCTGTTCTCGTCATTGAAACGCATCGTGCTCGATGAACTGCACGCACTGGTGACCTCGAAGCGGGGCGACCTGCTATCGCTCGGGCTGGCGCGACTGTGGCGGCTCGCGCCGCAGGTCCGCGCCATCGGTTTATCGGCGACGGTGGCGGAGCCGGAATCGCTGGCGCGCTTTCTCGTGCCGCAGAACTTCCCCCCTCCCTCCGCGAAGCGGCGGGGAGGGGTGGGGGGTGAAGGGCTCTTCAGCGAAGACAGCACTGGTGTTTCCTCCGCAGCTTCCCCCCACCCCCGACCCCTCCCCGCCACGCAAGAGCGCGGGGGGAGGGGAGAAGATGCCGGGACCGGAGACAACAACAGCGTCGCCGCGGATATCGTCGTCGCCGGAGGCGCGGCTGCGCCGGTCGTCGAAATGCTCGACACCAGCGAGCGGCTGCCGTGGGCGGGGCATTCGGCGCGTCATGCGCTCGGCGAGATCTACGATCTCATCAAGCGCAACAAGACCACGCTGGTATTCGTCAACACGCGCAGCCAGGCGGAGATGCTGTTTCAGGAACTGTGGCGGATGAACGACGATGGTCTCGCCATCGCGCTGCATCACGGTTCGCTCGATGTCGGCCAGCGCCGCAAGGTCGAAGACGCCATGGCGGCCGGCAAACTGCGCGGGGTTGTATGTACCTCGTCGCTCGATCTCGGCGTCGACTGGGGCGATGTCGATCTGGTCATCAATGTCGGTGCGCCGAAAGGCGCGTCGCGGCTGATGCAGCGGATCGGCCGCGCCAATCACCGCATCGACGAAGCCTCGCGCGCGGTGCTGGTGCCGGCCAACCGGTTCGAAGTGCTGGAATGCCGTGTCGCCATCGATGCGGTCAACGAGAACGCGCAGGATACGCCGCCGCTGCGCACCGGTGCGCTCGACGTGTTGGCGCAGCATGTGCTCGGCTGTGCGTGCGGCGAGCCGTTCCTCGCCGACGATCTTTATGCGGAAGTGCGCACGTCCGCGCCGTATTCGGGCCTGTCGCGCAACGATTTCGACGACGTGGTGGATTTCGTCGCGACCGGCGGTTACGCGCTGAAAAGCTATGAGCGCTTCGCGCGTATCAAGCAGGATGCGCAGGGACGCTGGCGCGTCACAAATCCGCGCGTGCGGCAAAGCTATCGCCTCAACGTCGGCACCATCGTCGAGGAATCGATGCTCAAGGTGAAGCTGGTGCGCTCCCGCCGTGGCGGCTCGGGATCGACCGGCGCGCTGGCGCGCGGCGGCCGGATGCTCGGCCAGATCGAAGAGTATTTCATCGAAGGGCTGGTGATCGGCGACACATTCGTGTTCGGCGGCGAGATCGTGCGCTACGAAGCGCTGGTCGAGGACGAGGTCTATGTGTCGCGCGCCAACGATGTCGATGCGCGGGTGCCATCCTATATGGGCGGCAAGTTCCCGCTCTCGACCTATCTCGCCGAACGCGTGCGCCTCCTGCTCGCCGACAAGCGCGCATGGAACGGCCTGCCGGATCAGGTGCGCGAATGGTTGTCGCTGCAATCCTATCGCTCACGTATGCCGGGCGCGCGCGAGATGGTGGTGGAAACTTTTCCGCGCGCCGACAAGCATTATCTCGTCTGCTATCCGTTCGAGGGACGGCTCGCGCATCAAACGCTCGGCATGCTGCTGACGCGGCGGCTGGAGCGCGCGCGGGCACGGCCGCTAGGCTTCGTCGCCAACGAATATGCGCTGGCGGTGTGGGGGCTCGGCGACATGTCGGCGATGATCCGGCAAGGACGCCTGAATCTCGACGCACTGTTCGATCCAGACATGCTCGGCGACGATCTCGAAGCGTGGCTTGCGGAATCTGCGCTGATGAAACGCACGTTCCGCACCTGCGCGATCATTTCCGGATTGATCGCGCGCCGCTTCACCGGCGAAGAGAAAAGCCGGCGGCAGGTATTGTTCTCCACCGATCTGGTCTACGACGTGCTGCGCAAGCATCAGCCGGATCACGTGCTGCTGCGTGCCGCGCGTGCCGATGCCGCAACGGGTCTGCTCGATATCCGGCGCTTGAGTGATATGCTGGTGCGCATCGGCGGGCGAATCACGCACAAGGAACTCGATCGGGTGTCGCCGCTTGCAGTGCCGGTGATGCTGGAAATCGGCCGCGAAGCGGTTTACGGCGAAGCGTCCGACGAATTGCTGGCGGAAGCCGCCGAGGAACTGGTGAAAGAGGCGACGGGATAGAATGTGACGATGACACTGGCGCGTACATATTCGACTGTCACCGTTGCCGGTGTGACGCTGGTCGCCGATCTGTCGGGCGCGTTGTTCTGGGAAGAAGAGCGCCTGCTCGTCGTATCCGATCTGCATCTGGAGAAAGGCTCGAGTTTCGCCACCCGCGGCGTGCTGCTGCCGCCATACGATACGGCGGCGACCTTGAGCCGCCTCGCTGCAGTCGTCGCGCGACACGATCCGCGCAGCGTGATCGCGCTCGGCGACAGTTTTCACGATCGCGATGCGCATGGCCGCCTCGCGGCCGACGACCGCGAAACGCTCGCGGCTCTGCAATCCCGCCGCGACTGGATCTGGATCGTCGGCAATCACGATCCCGAACTGCCGCGCGATCTCGGCGGCACCGTCGCCAGCGATGTTGCGATCGGTCCTCTGGTGTTTCGCCATGAGCCGACCGGCGCGGTGGGCGAGATTGCCGGCCATCTGCATCCGAAGGCGCGGGTCTCGCGGCGCGGCCGTTCGGTGGAGCGGCGATGCTTCGCCAGCGACGGCGAGCGCGCGGTGATGCCGTCGTTCGGCGCCTATACCGGAGGCTTGAGCATTCGCGATCTGGCGTTTGCGGCGATCTTCAAGTCGCTGGAATTCACCGCGCACGTGCTCGGTGACAATCGCATGCACGCCATCGCCGCTGCGCGGTGTTACTAGAGCAACTGGACGATCGACAGAATGACGTCATCCTGAGGTGCGAGCGACGAATGTCGCGAGCCTCGAAGGATCGCACACCCTTCGAGGCTCGCTTCGCTCGCGCCTCAGGGTGACGGCCTCGCGTTCAGGATTTACGCTGCCTTCGCCTGCACCGTATCGCAGAATTCGGCGAGCCGATCGGCAAGCCGTAGCGTCGCGGGGCTGGCGTCGGGGGACGACACCAGCGCCATCTCGGTTTTGTCGATTGGCGCAAAGCCTTCCTTCTCGGTCAGGATGCGATGGCCGGGCTGGATCGCGATCTCCGACATGATGCTCAAGCCCAGGCCGGCGCTGACCGCGGCCTGAATACCCGCGAGGCTCGAACTCGTATAGGCCATGTGCCAGGTGCGCCCCTTGGCTTCGATGGCGTGGATCGCGCCGGCGCGATACAGGCAACCGGGCGGGAAGCCGATCAATGGAATCGACTGCGCCGACAGATCGACCGGGTGCATCTTGCTGGTCACCCAGTGGATGCGCTCGGGCCACACCGCGATAGCGCCTTTCTCGCCGGCAGCGCGTTTGAGCAGCGCGAGATCCAGGTCGCCGCGCTCGAGGTCGCGCCGCAGATAGGTGCTCTGGTCGGCGCGGACGTCGAGCCGCAGACCCGGCCGCGCCCGTGAAAAACCGGCGAGCAATTCGGTCAGGCGATAGGCCGCGAAATCCTCCGGAATGCCGAGCCGGACTGCGCCTTCATCGCTTGGCCGCGCCAGCACATCACGGGCTTCTTCCGCCAATGAGAGCATGCGCCGCGCATAAGACAGCAGCCGCTCACCGTCCTCGGTCGGCACCACGGTCTTGCCGGACCGGTTAAGCAGCGGCCGGCCGACATCCTCCTCCAGCCGCTTGATCTGCTGGCTGACGGTGGATTGCGTCTTGTGGACGCGCTCCCCGGCACGGGTGAAGCCGCCGGAATCCACCACGGAGACGAAACTGCGCAACAGGTCGAGATCGAACATGGTGTACCATTCATTTTTCCACTGGTAGTCAGTCTATCATTTAATTTCCAAATGGAAAGGCCGAGGTCTAGATGGAATGGACAGGAGAAATGCCATGTCCCTCGCGCCCGCCGTTCCGGTTTCCCGCCCGTCGTTCAATGCCCTGCCGCTCTACATCGGGTTGTTCTGCCTGCTGTGGAGCTTCGCCTTCGTCGCCGGCAAGACCGGCGTCACCTATTGTCCGCCGCTGATCCTGCTGGCCGCGCGCTTCCTGCTCGCCGGAATCCTGATCCTTGGCATCTCGGCCTTGCGCCGGGACGAATGGTCGCTGTCGTGGCGCGATGTCGCGGTGTTCGCCGTGCTCGGCGTCGCCAACAACGCGCTCTATCTCGGTCTTGGCTACACCGGCCTGCAGACCGTGTCGGCCGGACTTGGCGGACTGATCGTCAGCGCCAATCCGATCTTCACCGCTGTGCTTGCTGCGATGTTTCTCGGTGAGGCGCTGACCTGGCGCAAAGTTGCGGGCCTGCTGTTCGGGATCATTGGCGTGGCGCTGATCGTCTGGCACCGCATCGCCATCGGCACCGACAGCCTGCATGGCATCCTGTTCACGCTGGCGTCGCTGGCCTCGATCGTCGCAGGCACCATCCTGTTCAAGCTGTTCGCACCGAAGGGCAATCTCTGGCTCGGCAATGGCGTCCAGAATATCGCCGGTGGACTGGCTGTGACGCCGTTCGCGCTGACGTTGTCGTCGGTGCACGACATCGTGCCGAACATGCAACTGCTCGGCGCGTTCGCCTTCCTGGTGCTGGGCGGCTCGATCCTCGCTTACCTGTTGTGGTTTCACCTGCTGAAGACCTGCGGTGCAACGGCCGCGAGCGCCTATCACTTCCTGATGCCGCCGCTCGGCATGCTGTTCGCGTGGATGGTGCTCGGAGAGCACATCGAGAGCCGCGATCTGCTCGGCATCATCCCGGTCGCACTGGGCGTCTATCTGGTGACGCGGCCCGCCGCCGTCACATCGCCTGTGGTCAAGTAATGAGGAGACGTCTCATGAATCCGGTTCGTATCACCTTGGTCGGCGGACCGACCGCTTTGATCGAAGTCGAAGGTTTCAGGCTGCTCACCGATCCGACCTTCGATGCACCCGGCGATTACAAGCTGCCGCATGTCACGCTGGAGAAGCTCGAAGGGCCCGCGTTGAGTGCTGCGGATATCGGCGGGGTCGATGCGGTGCTGCTCAGTCACGATCAGCATTCCGACAATCTCGACAATTCCGGCAAGGCGTTTCTGACAAAGGCCAATCGTGTGCTGACTACCGTTGCGGGTGCCAAGCGGCTTGGTGGTCACGCCGAAGGCCTGTTGCCGTGGGCATCGACCGAACTGACTGCGGCTGACGGTCGCTCGCTGACCATCACCGCGACACCTGCGCGACACGGTCCGGCCGGCATCGAGCCGTTGTCCGGCGATGTCATCGGTTTCGTGGTGACGCCGAAGGGATCGGACAGTTACTCGATCTACATTTCCGGCGACACGGTCTGGTACGACGGCGTCGCGGAAGTGGCCCGGCGTTTCCCGGCCCGCATTGTGCTGCCGTTTGCCGGCGCCGCGCAGACCCGCGGTCCGTTTCATCTCACCATGGATACCAACGACACGATCGAGACCGCGCGCGCGTTTCCGGATGCGGTGATCGTGCCGCTGCATACCGACGGCTGGAAGCATTTCCGGCAGAGCGGGCAGGACCTCCGCGCCTCGTTCGATACGTTGGGATTTGGCTCGCGCCTGAAGATGCTCGAGCCGGGCGTCGCAACGGTGGTCGCACCGGTCTAGCCCTTGTCTTGTTCCTCGGCGGGAACACAGTGCTATGCTGTGCGTTGCCAGCCGCTGAGGAATGAGGACGCGAGCGTGACCGAACATATTCGGGCGGAAGTGACGGCAAAGCCCGAGGCGGAGGCAAAGCCCGAGACGAAAGGGCTCCGCGGCTGGTTGCGGGCGTTGGGTCCCGGCCTCATCACCGGTGCGGCGGATGACGATCCGTCCGGCATCGGCACCTACAGCCAGGCCGGCGCCCAACTCGGTTATGGCATCGGCTGGACCATGATCCTCAGCTTTCCGTTGATGGCGGCGATCCAGGAAATCTCCGGCCGCGTCGGTCGCGTCACAGGGCGCGGCATCGCCGGGAATATCTGCCGGCATTATCCGCCGCTGCTGCTCAACGCCGTGGTGGCGTTGCTGTTCGTCGCCAACACCATCAATATCGCAGCCGATCTGGCGGCCATGGCCGACGCCTCGAAGCTGCTGGTCGGCGGTTACGCGTTTCCCTATGTCGTGATGTATGGCCTGATCTCGGTGATCGCGCAGATCTTCTTCGATTACAAACGCTACGTCGCAGTGCTGAAATGGCTGACCTTGAGCCTGTTCACCTACGTCGCAGCGCTGGCCGTCACCAATGTCGCATGGACGGAAGCGCTCCGCGGGGCGCTGATCCCGCACCTCACATGGAGCGCCGATTACTGGACCACCATCGTCGCCATCCTCGGTACCACGATTTCGCCCTATCTGTTCTTCTGGCAGGCCTCGCAGGAGGCCGAGGATGAGCGAGTCGATCCGGCCAAGCAGCCGCTCTTCAGGTCGCCGGCCGATGCCGTCGCGGAATTTCACCGCATCCGCGCCGATACCATCGTCGGCATGGCGTTCTCGACGCTGATTGCGCTCTCGATCATCATCATCGCAGCGGCGACGCTGCATGCCAACGGCAAGACCGATATCGAAACCTCCGCGCAGGCGGCGGAAGCGTTGCGGCCGATCGCCGGCGCATTCGCCGAAATCATTTTCGCGCTAGGCATCGTCGGCACCGGCCTGCTGGCGATCCCGGTGCTTGCCGGTGCGGCCGCCTACGCCATCGGTGAGGGTCGCCGCTGGCCGGTCGGGCTGGCGCGCAAGCCGAAGGAGGCTACGGCCTTCTACGCCGTGCTGACGCTGTCGGCGGTGATCGGCATCGTCATCAACGTCACGCCGATCGATCCGATCTCCGCGTTGTACTGGAGCGCCGTGATCAATGGCGTGCTGGCGGTTCCCGTGATGGTGCTGCTGATGATCATCGTGCGCCGTCACGACATCATGCATCGCTTCGTCGTGCGCGGGCCGCTGTACTGGCTCGGCTGGCTGTCGACGGGCGTCATGGTGGCGAGCGTCGCCGGCATGGCGTTCGGATTCCTGATGTAACGGTTTCCGTTCAATCCCTGCGGAAGACCACCGATGCAATCCAGCCGGTCATCAAGGCCATCATCGCGGTGGCTAGCCCGTAGGCGAGGCCATGGTGGCGCGCAGTATTGGCGATGAACTGCTCGAAGCCGACCTTGACCACCTCGAACGCGGTCTGCGTCTGCGTGGCCAGCGCGCCGTTGGCGAACAGCTTGATGTCGACATCGTAGGTGCCGATCGGGACTTCCGCCGGCAGCGGAATGCCGGTGCGAAACAGCGTCGGCGTCAGGAAGGTGACGGCCGAGGTGGCTTCGCGATAGAGGCCGTGCTCGGTGCGCAGCCGCACGAAGGCGCTGCGAAACGGATCGCTGGCGACGACGTCTGCATAGTCAGTGCCGATGCGTTGGGTCAGCAATACGTTGTCGAGGCCGAGTTGCTGGCGGCGGCGCACATCCGGTGAAGCGACCAGATCTAGCGGCCGGTTCGAGGAAATCGCGAGATAGCTCGGCACATTGAGAAACTGCCGGGAATCTGCGTTGATCCAGATACCGAAGCGGCGCTCCTTGCGCCGGGTCACCATGTCGGTGCGCGGGCCGCTGACGGTGACCACGAGGTCATAATTGCCGCGGAAGGCGGCCGCGGTGTCGTCACGTTCGACCGATCCGAACAGCACCAGTTCCTCGCCGGAATAATTCGGCGTCACGGTGACGCGGTGATTGGACACTGAGACGATCAGCCGTTCCGCGCACGCATCGTCGGCACCGAACAGGCCGCACAGCGACAGCGTCAGTCCGGCAACGGCATAGCGCAGGTGCGGCATCATCCGGCACCTCCGGCGTCACGGACGGTGTAGAGATCGTCGGGGCGGATCGCGATCTCGACCGCGAAGCGCACGCCGACCGCGAGAATCAGGAGGCCCAGCAGCAGCCGCAGGTGTTCGCCGCGAATCCGCAACCCGGCGCGGGCGCCGAACTGTGCGCCGGTGACGCCGCCGATCATCAGGATCAGCGCCAGCACCGCATCGACCAGATGGTTGGTGACGGCATGCAACACGGTGGCAATCACCATCGTCACCAGCGTCAGCGCCATCGAGGTACCGATCACGGTACTGGTCGGCACCCGCAGCACGTAGATCAATGCGGGAATCAGGATGAAGCTGCCGCCGACGCCCATGATGGCGCCGATGAAGCCGATCAGCAGGCCGATGACGTTGACCGGGATCACCGACAGATAGATCTTGGAGCGCTTGAAGCGCATCTTCAGCGGCAGGCCGTGGACCCAGCTATGGCTGCCGGGGCGGCGCAAGGTCGGGTTGCCGCCACGGCGTGCCCGCGCGATGGCGCGCAGTCCCTCGTAGAACATCGCCGTTCCGACGCCGCCCAGCAGCACCACATAGGACAGTGCGATCACCAGATCGAGCTGGCCCAGCGTCCGCAAGTACGTGAACAGCAGGACGCCCAGTATGGTGCCGACGATGCTGCCTCCCAGCAGCACCAGCGCCAGCGTGAGATCGATCGAACGTTTGCGCCAGTACGACAGCGCTCCGGACAACGACGATGCGGCGATGTGGGTGGAGACCGAGGCGACCGCGACCGCCGGTGAGATGCCGATGAAGATCAGCAGGGGTGTCAGCAGGAAGCCGCCGCCGATTCCGAACATGCCGGACACGAAGCCCACCGCCATTCCCATCGCCAGGATGAGGAACACGTTGACCGGAATATCGGCAATCGGGAGATAAAGCTGCACGAACGGCCGTTTCGGGTTAGCCGTCAGGCTGGCCGAAACCGCTCACGGCTTGTTGTCAGAGCTGCGCAATCAAGCACATGTTTCTGCATAACCGAAATTAGCGAATGACGGCATCAAAGAATCTTTCGAAGCCGAAACTTTCCGGTGCTATTCGCCGCCGATCTGTCGGATTGGTGAACAAACGGGATTAACGCGCCGCCCGTGCGGTCCGCGACGTCTTTGCCGATGTGGTTTTCGGCAATGTGGTTTTCGCCAGTGGCGCGTCCCAGCCGCCGGCAGGGCTGGCGACGGTGACGGCGTCGTCGGGCTGCTTCACCGCGACGAAATTCTGCACCGCGAGCTTGGCAGCCGCGAGCGACTGGGCATCGAGCCGTTTGGCGACATCGTCGCGTTTGCGGCCGGCATCCGCATCGCCCTGTGCTGCGGCGAGGCTGAACCACTTGTACGACTCGGCGAGGTTCTGTTCGACGCCGATGCCGCGGGCATAGAGAATGCCGAGGTTGAACTGGCTGTCGGCGACGCCGCGTTCGGCGGCATTGCGGAACCACTGCGAAGCGCTGCGATAGTCCGGACCCTTTCCGCCGCCGTCCGCATCGAGCACGGCGAGGTTGTGCATCGCCTTGGCGCTGCCGCGTTCGGCTGCCGTCAGGTAGTAGCGGCGGGCGGTCGCGACGTCTTTCTTGACGCTCAGGCCCTTCTCGTAAAACGTCCCCAACCGGAAGATCGCCGGCACGATTCCGCCCTGCGCGGCGCGGTCGTACCATTTGGCGGCATCGTCGAGACTTGCGGTGACGCCTTTGCCCTCGGCGTAGCGCGTCGCCACTTCATAGGCGGCGCCGGGATCGCCCTTCAGCGCGGCTGCGCGCAGCGTCGGGCCGCCGATGCTGTCGGGCAGCTTTTCGGAAGACGGGATTTGTACGGTTGCAGTGGTCGTGGCCGGCGGCACCGGCGTCGCAGCGCCGTCGCGTTGGTTCGGAATCGATCCGGTAACGTCCGGCGTGGCCGGCGGCAGTGCGCTGTTGGGCGGCGGCGTGACAGAAGCTGCCGGTGGCTGCGGGCTTGCCATGTCGGTCTCGTCGCCATCCGCGAATTCGTCGTCTGACTGCGGCGCCATCTCCGATTTTCTATCGCTCGAGGACGGTGACGTCGCGGGTGCGGTGCGCTCTGCGACCGGCTTTGGCGGCGTCGATCCGCCTTCCATCAGCGACATGGCCATTTTGAAAGAGCCAAGCACGATCACGACGACGCTGGCGCCTACCAGCAGCGAACGGATCTTGGACGTAATCGGCGAACCCTTGGCGGCGGCGCGGATCGATTCGTTCAGCGTGGCAGCGCGGCCCGGCTTGTCCGGCGCAGGAATCTTTGCGGCCGCCTGCGCGGCGCGGCGCGCTGCGGCAATGAAGCTCGATGCGCTGGCCGGTTGCGGCGGCGCGGAGGAGGGCAGTTCGCTAAGTGCCTCTTCCGACGCGGCGATGCGCTCCGATGGTGACAGCGTCCGGGCGGGCAGGCGCGTGCCTGGCTCCAGCGGATGGTCTGGCGGCAACTCGGCATTGAGCGGTGAATGCGGCGGCTCGGCGCGGGTGTCCGCCTTGGGCAAGGAGATCGGAGGCGCATCGGAACGCGCGCGTGGCTCCGTCGGTTCGTCGGCGGGCTTCGGGGCGGCGAACACCGGCGGCGGCTCGGTGGCAGCCGGTTTGAAGAACGGCGGCGCCGGAGTAGCCGGAGGCTGCGGCGCCGGTTGCGCCTGAACGGGGTTGGGAAGTTCGGGACGCAGTGGCGGCGCCGAGCGCGGCGTGGCCCGTGCCGTGCGCAGGTCGTTTTCGATCATGGCAAGGCGATCGACGACGTGTCCGAGCGTGTTGTGAACCGCTTCCAGCGAGTCCTGCGTGTGACGGTCGGCTTCCGTCTGCGTATTCCGGATGTCGGACAATTCGCGTTTGATGCTGTCTACCAGCGAGTCGTCGAGAGACGCCGCGCCTGCCATGCGTGCCGGCGCCGCCGCGAAATGAGCCTGTTGCTGTTCGAGATGGCGGAGGACGTCCTGCAGGCCTTCTTCGACGCGGCCGAGGCCGCTGGAGCGGTGATCCGCCGACGACTCCAGCCGTTCCAGCAGATAGGACACGCGCTGCTCAAGATGCGCGAAAGCCGACGGGCTGTCGTTGCCGACCGGGATGCGATCGAGCCGCTCGGACAGCGTGCGCATTGCGCCTTCGAGTTGTTCAGAGGATTGGACCTCGGTGGCCGGTGTACGCGTCTGCAGCGTCGTGGTCAGCGTCGCGATGCGCTGTTCGAGCAGGCTGAAGGTCTCGCTGTAGTCGTTGGCCTGCGAGAGTTGGTCGACCTTCGCGGCCAGCGACTGGACCTGCTCGCCGAGTTGCGCCAGCGCCTCGTTCGACGCGACATTGGCGACGACGTTGCGCAGTGCCGAGATGGTGCCTTCCAGTTCCTGCAGCGACGCCGGATTGTCCGCGGTGCGCACGATCGTGTCGAGCCGGCCGCCGAGATGGCGGATCGCTTCGTCGAACCCGGCCAGTTGTTCGGCAGGCGTCAGCGTTCGCAGCGTCTGATGGATTTCGCCGAGCGCGCGCTCAACGCCGCTCAGTGCCGGATCGTCGCTGCCGCCGTGGCGGCTGGCATCGATGCGCTCCGCGAGTTGGCGAATCTCGCGTTCGATCGATTCAATGGCATGGCGCGGCATCGCCTCGGTGATGGCCTGGCGGATGTTCGCGAGTTCGCTGCGGAAAGCCGCAATCGATTGTTCGACGCGCTCGGGCTGCAGCGACTGGATCTGGCTGGTGATCTGCGAGAGCTGCTGTTCGAGGCCGGAAATGTCCGCCGCGGAAGCGGGCGTGCCCGCGGCCGCTGCGCTACGCCGCTTGTCGCGTTCGAGTTCGCCCTGTCGCGCAAGGATTTCAGCGACCGCGAGATCGAGCGAGGATGCGTTGTTGTCATGCGGCGGCGTGGCGGCGGCAGAGAGGCTGTGCGGCATCGCCGGCCGGGCCGGTGGCGGCGTCGTGATCCGCGCCAGCCGTTCGTCGAGACGCGAGAAGGCGTTGTTGAGCTGGTTGGCCGGCGGCCTGTTGTCTTCGGACGGCTGCGAGATCTGATCGATCTGCCGCGCAATGGAATCCAACCGCTGATGAATTTCCGCGACGTCCTGGGTGTCCTGAGGGGTGGTACCGCGTGGCGCAGCGCTCGATGCCGGATTGTCGCTGATGGCGGAATTCAACCATTCCTCGAGCGACATGCCTGCGCGTCGCGCGGCAGCTTCGGCCCTTTCGCGGACGGATGGCTCGATGCCGTCAATGCTCCATGATCCGCGCGAATTCATGCTTTTATCCGGTGTCTGACCTGGTGCAGGTGCACCATCAGCCTCCCCCGCGCGTCCCCGAAATAGAGACAATCGGATTGGGCGCGGCTCGTCTGCCTCTCCCCCGGACTTTTTCGCGTTACGGTAAACAACAGGTTAAGGATCGGGTTTTTATGGTTAAAAATCGGTGATCTCGCCCCGGAGAGGCGATTCAACGAGCTCCGGAGGAGGCAATCTTTCTACAATCAATGGTTGCATGAAATTCGATTGAACAATCGCCCGGCCTGCGGCGACAGACGCGTTGCTGCGGTGCAGGATTTCTTCTAGAGGAATTTCCCACCCAGCGCCGGACCCAGGGGATTCCATGCCGAGCTACAAAGCGCCCATCGAAGACGTCAATTTCCTGCTCAACGATGTTTTCCAGATCGACCGTTACAACAATCTGGCGGGGTTCAGCGATGCTTCCGCCGATGTGCGCGAGGCCATTCTCGGCGAGGCCGCCAAGTTCGCCGAGGAAGTCCTGCAGCCGCTCAATCGCGTCGGCGATCTGGAAGGCTGCGTCCGTCACGACGACGGCCGGGTGACGACGCCCAAGGGTTTCAAGGAAGCCTTCCGGCAGTTCGCCGACGGCGGCTGGCTGGGGCTGTCCGCGCCCGCGGAATTCGGCGGGCAGGGCCTGCCGGTGACGCTGACGCAGACCGTCGCCGAATTCCAGACCT
>JANINJ010000094.1 GCA_024508855.1 Xanthobacteraceae bacterium | reverse complement strand
AGATAGAGCACCAGGAACAGCGGCCGGCCGTGGCCGAGCTGCGTGGTGATCCACTGCATCCATTCCGGACCCTTGCCCGCGTTGAAGTTCGCCACCGTAGTCGGCAGCAGCAGCAGCGAGGATGCGAAGATCGGCGGAATCACGCCCGAGGTGTTGAGCTTGAGCGGCAGATGCGAGGACTGGCCTTCGAACATCTTGTTGCCGACCTGGCGCTTCGGATACTGGATCAGCAGGCGGCGCTGCGCGCGCTCCATGAACACGATGAAGGCGATCACAGCGACCACCATGATCAGCACCACCAGGATCAGGCCGGTCGACATCGCACCCTGACGTCCGAGTTCGAGCATGTTAGCGAGCGCCGACGGCAGCTCCGCGACGATGCCCGCCATGATGATCAGCGAAATGCCGTTGCCGATGCCGCGCGAGGTGATCTGTTCGCCCAGCCACATCAGGAACATGGTGCCGCCGGTGAGCGTCAGCGCGGTCGAGATCAGGAAGAACGGACCGGGATTGCTGACGACATTGCCTGCGCCCTGCAAACCGACAGCGATGCCGTAAGCCTGCGCCAGCGCCAGGAAGAGCGTCAGATAACGGGTGTACTGGTTGATGACCTTGCGGCCGGCCTCACCCTCTTTCTTGAGAGCCTCGAGCGACGGCGACACCGTGGTCAGCAGCTGCAGGATGATCGATGCCGAGATGTACGGCATGATGTTCAGCGCGAAGATCGCCATGCGGTTGATGCCGCCGCCGGCGAACATGTTGAACATGCCGAGGATGCCGCCGGCCTGGGTCCGGAACACCTGCTCCCAGACGGAAGGATCGATACCGGGCAGCGGGATGTAGGTGCCGAGCCGGTAGACCAGGAGCGCGCCCAATGTGAACCAGATGCGCTTCTTGAGCTCATCGGCCTTGGCGAACGCGGAGAAATTCAGGTTGGCTGCGAGTTGTTCAGCGGCTGATGCCATTGTTGTAACGTCCTTCGCGCGCCTCTCGTGCCGTCATGCCCCGCGGCGGTGGAGCATCTTCGGGCGCCGGTCCAGATATGGGGCCGGCATCCGTTAAGTCGAGCCCCGATCATTCAGGACTTTGGGATCGCGCGTCAATGCGGCGATCCCGCGCGAGGTCAGGATGCCTTTTCGGCTTCCTCGTCCTGCTTCGGCGCCAGGATCTTCACCGTGCCGCCCGCCTTTTCGACGGCAGCGACGGCCGACTTCGACGCGCCATGCACTTCGATGTTGAGCTTGGCCTTGATTTCGCCGCGGCCGAGCAGCCGGACGCCATCCTTGGCACGGCGCAGCACGCGCGCCCTCACAAGTGCTTCACCGTTGATGACATCCTTGGCATCGAGCGTCTTGGCGTCGATCGCGGCCTGGATACGGTCGAGGTTCACCTCGGCGAAATCCAGCCGGAAGATGTTGTTGAAGCCGCGCTTCGGCAGGCGCCGATGCAGCGGCATCTGGCCGCCTTCGAAGCCCTTGATGCGCACGCCGGAACGCGCGGTCTGGCCCTTGCCGCCGCGGCCCGAGGTTTTGCCCTTGCCGGAGCCGATGCCACGGCCGACCCGCATGCGCTTCTTGCGCGAGCCGGGATTGTCGGCGAGATCGCTCAGTTTCATTTGTCTACCCTCACTTCTTCGTCGTCCTGTCCGGCTGGGCCGGATCAACGCCTGCAACGTTGCCGCAGAAACGCGGATGGCCGGGACAACGCCCGGCCATGACGGTGTGTTGTTAGCCTTCCACCACGCGAACGAGGTGCTGTACTTTTTCGATCATGCCGCGAACCGCAGGCGTATCCTGCAATTCGGCAACGCGGCCGATCTTGTTGAGCTTGAGACCGATCAGCGTCGCGCGCTGCGAATGGTGGCGGCGGATCGCGCTGCCGGTCTGCTCGACCTTGATCGTCTTTGCGGCCTTCGCCATCGTCATAACTCCAGAGCGCTAGTAAATTACTCGGCCACTGCTTCGGCGTCGCCGCCGACACGGCGCGACTGCAGCGTCGAGACCTTGATGTTGCGGCGTGCGGCAACCGAACGCGGCGAATCCTGATGCTTCAGGGCGTCGAACGTCGCCCGGATCATGTTGTACGGATTCGACGAGCCGATCGACTTCGCCACCACGTCCTGAATGCCAAGCGTCTCGAACACGGCGCGCATCGGGCCGCCGGCGATGATGCCGGTACCGGCCGGAGCCGCACGCAGATAGACGCGGCCAGCACCGTGACGGCCGGCGATATCGTGATGCAGCGTACGGCCCTCGCGGAGCGCGACGCGCGTCAGATTGCGCTTGGCCGATTCAGTGGCCTTGCGGATCGCTTCCGGAACTTCGCGCGCCTTGCCGTGGCCGAACCCGACCCGGCCCTTCTGATCGCCGATGACGACCAGCGCCGCAAAACCGAAGCGCTTACCGCCCTTGACGACCTTCGCCACACGGTTGATGTGGACGAGCTTGTCGACGAACTCGCTATCGCGCTCTTCCCGACCGCCGCGATGTCCGCCTCGTTCGCGTTCACCTGCCATGGTGTTTTCCAATCCTTGCGGGGCTCAAGCCCCAATCCATATGTCCGTTCAAACTCAAACTTAGAAGCTCAGCCCGCTCTCGCGCGCCGCATCGGCCAGGGCCTTGACCCGGCCATGATACAGATAGCGACCGCGATCGAAGACCACTTCCTTGACGCCGTTCTTCACCGCGCGCTCCGCCAGCAGCTTGCCAACTGCCTTGGCCGCATCGATGTCGGCGCCAGTCTTGCTGCCTTCGCGCAGCGTCTTCTCCAGCGACGAGGCCGAAGCCAGCGTCTCGCCCTTCAGGTCGTCGATGACCTGGGCGTAGATATGCTTCGAGGAGCGGAACACCGACAGCCGCGGACGGCCGTTGGCGCTGCGCCGCAGGGAAAGCCTCACGCGCTTCTGACGCCGGGCATTCGTAACTTTCATTTTCGACATGACCGGCTCCGTTACTTCTTCTTGCCTTCCTTGCGGAAGATAAATTCGTCCGAATACCGCACACCCTTGCCCTTATAGGGCTCCGGCGGACGATAGCTGCGGATCTCGGCGGCAACCTGGCCGACGCGCTGGCTGTCCGTGCCGGCGACGGTGATTTCGGTCGGCTTCGGCACCGTGATCGTGATGCCTTCCGGGATCGCGTACACGACGTCGTGGCTGTAGCCGAGCGCGAGCTGCAGGCTCTTGCCCTGCAGCGCGGCGCGATAACCGACGCCGGTGATTTCCAGCTTCTTCTCAAAACCCTTGGTGACACCCTCGACGAGGTTGGCGACCTGCGCCCGTGCCGTTCCATACAGCGCGCGAGCGCGGTTGGTTTCGAAACGCGGCGCGACCTTGATCGAACCGTTGTCGAACTTCACATCGACGTCGTCGTGCACCACGAACTGAAGCTGACCCTTCGGCCCCTTCATCTTCACGGTCTGCCCTTCGACGGTCGCGGTGACGCCCGACGGTACCGTGACTGGTCGTTTGCCAATACGTGACATGGCTAAATCCTTCCTCAGAAGACGGTGAAGAGAACTTCACCGCCCACATTGGCGTCACGCGCCTGATGGTCGGCCATAATTCCCTTGGGCGTCGACAGAACCGAAATTCCGAGACCGTTGTTGACGCGCGGCAGATTCTTCACCGAAGCGTAGACACGGCGGCCCGGCTTCGACACCCGCTCGATCTCGCGGATGACCGGTTCACCGTCGAAATACTTCAACTCGATCTCGAGCTCGTTGCGGCCGGAAGCGTGTTCCACGCTGGCGTAGCCACGGATGTAGCCTTCCGACTTCAGCACTTCGAGCACGTTGGCGCGCATCTTGGAGCCGGGCGTCGAGACCTTGGACTTGGAACGCATCTGCGCATTGCGGATGCGGGTGATGAGATCGCTGATCGGATCGTGCGTTGACATGACCGACCCTCCTTACCAGCTGGACTTGACGAGGCCGGGAACCAGCCCCTTGGAGCCGAGTTCGCGCAGCGCGATACGGCTCAGCTTGTTCTTGCGATAGACCGAACGCGGCCGGCCGCTCAGTTCGCAACGGTTGCGAATGCGCGTCGCGGACGAATTGCGCGGCAGCTCGGCAAGCTTCAGCGTCGCCGCGAACCGCTCTTCCATCGGCTTGGTCTTGTCGGCGATGATGGCCTTCAGACGCGCACGCTTCGGCGCGGCATTCTTGGACATCTTCTTCCGACGGTTGTTCTTCTCGATCGAACTCTTCTTCGCCATGCTTGGCTCCTGGGTTTCCGCGTTTGAGAGGCTTGTCAGCGTCTCACTGCCGGAACGGGAAATTGAATGCGGTCAACAAGGCCCTCGCCTCGTCGTCGGTCCGCGCCGTGGTGCACACCGTGATGTCCATGCCCCACGTTTCCCCCATCTTGTCGAAATCGATTTCGGGGAAAATGATGTGCTCCTTGATGCCGAGCGAGTAGTTGCCGCGGCCGTCAAAGCTCTTCGGGTTGAGGCCGCGGAAGTCGCGCACGCGCGGCAGCGCGACGTTCACCAGGCGATCGATGAACTCGTACATCTTCGCCTTGCGCAGCGTCACCTTGGCGCCGATCGGCTGGTTCTCGCGCAGCTTGAAGGTCGCGATGGCGACGCGCGAATACGTCACCACCGGCTTCTGGCCGGCGATCAGCGCGAGGTCGGCAGCCGCCGTCTCGGCCTTCTTACGGTCGTTGACGGCCTCGCCAACGCCCATGTTCAGAACCACCTTGTCGAGGCGCGGAACCTGCATGACGTTGGCATAGCCGAACTGTTCAGTCAGTTTGGCGCGAATGCTCTTGTCATACTCCGCGCGCAGACGCGGAACGTAAGCTGTCTCAGCCATCGATCTCTGCTCCGGAACGCTTGGCGACACGCACCTTGGTGCCGTCAGCCTGAATCTTGAAACCAACGCGGGTCGGCTTGCCGTCCTTGCCGACGATCGCGATATTCGACAGGTGGATCGGCGCCTCTTTCGAGATGATGCCGCCTTCCTGGTTCTGGGTCTGCTTCTGGTGACGCTTCACCAGGTTGACGCCGCGAACCAGCGCCTTGCTTTCGCTCGGACGCACTTCGAAAACCTCACCGGTGCGACCCTTGTCGCGACCGTTGAGGACGACGACCTTGTCACCCTTGCGGATCTTGGCAGCCATCACAGCACCTCCGGCGCAAGCGAGATGATCTTCATGTGGTTCTTGGCGCGCAGCTCGCGCGGCACCGGCCCGAAGATACGGGTGCCGACCGGCTCGGACTGATTGTTGATCAGCACGGCGGCGTTACGGTCGAAGCGGATCACGGAACCGTCGGGGCGGCGAATGTCCTTCGCTACGCGCACGACGACCGCCTTCATGACGTCGCCCTTCTTCACCTTGCCACGCGGAATGGCTTCCTTGATGGAAACCACAATGACGTCGCCAACGGTCGCATACCGGCGCTTGGACCCGCCAAGCACCTTGATGCACATGACACGGCGTGCGCCTGAATTATCGGCCACGTCGAGGTTGGTCTGCATCTGAATCATTGATGCACCTCGTCCTCTTTCTGTTGCGCTCTCGCGCTCTGGAGCATGACCCGATCCGCACCTTGCGGCTTTCGGAAAATCCTGCCCGACTGATCGGTTGCCTTATGCCTCGACGGCTCAGGCGGTTTTCTTTTTCTCGCCCTGGACCACGGTCCAGCGCTTCAACTTCGAGATCGGCTTGCTCTCCTCGATCCACACCGTATCGCCCGGCTTGAACTCGTTGTTCTCGTCATGGGCGTGGTAGTTCTTCGAACGGCGGATCGTCTTCTTGTAGATCGGGTGCGTGAAGCGGCGGTCGACGCGCACCACGACGGTCTTGGCTTGCTTGTCGCTGACGACCACGCCCTGAAGCGTACGTTTCGGCATCTCGGACCCCTTACTTGGTCTTCGCAGCGCGCTTCTGCGCGGCGATGGTCTTGATACGAGCGATATCGCGGCGCGCTTCGCGCAGGCGCGAGGTGTTTTCCAGCTGCCCGGTGGCGCGCTGGAAGCGCAGGTTGAAACGCTCTTTCTTCAGCCCGGCGACTGCGTCGGACATCTGGTCCTCGCTCATCGCGCGAATGTCGGCGGTTTTCATCTCGGCCATATCTGCACCTTACTCTTCGATGCGCGCGACGAAGCGCGTCTTGATCGGCAGCTTGGCGGCGGCGAGCGTCAGCGCTTCACGCGCGGTCTGCACGTTGACGCCGTCGATCTCGAACATGATGCGGCCCGGCTTGACGCGAGCGACCCACAATTCCGGCGAACCCTTGCCGGAGCCCATGCGGACTTCGGCCGGCTTCTTCGACACCGGAAGATCCGGGAAAATGCGGATCCAGACGCGGCCGGCGCGCTTCATGTGGCGCGTCAGCGCACGACGTGCGGCTTCGATCTGGCGAGCGGTGATCCGCTCCGGCGCCATCGCCTTCAGGCCGAACTGACCGAAGGCCAGCGTGGCGCCCGACGACGCGGTGCCGTGGATACGGCCCTTATGCGCCTTCCGGAACTTGGTTTTCTTTGGTTGCATCATGGCTTACGCCCTCAAACCTTCCAATTCATCTCGCTCAGGCAGCGTCACGGCGCGGGCGCGAACCTTCGCCCTCGGCCATCCGCTTGTCCTGCGCCATCGGATCGTGCTCAAGGATTTCGCCCTTGAAGATCCAGACCTTCACGCCGCAGGTGCCGAAGGTGGTGAACGCAGTCGCGACACCGTAATCGACATCGGCGCGCAGCGTGTGCAGCGGCACGCGGCCTTCGCGATACCACTCCATGCGCGCGATTTCCGCACCGCCCAGGCGACCCGAGCAGTTGATACGAATGCCCTCGGCGCCAAGACGCATCGCCGACTGCACCGCCCGCTTCATGGCGCGGCGGAACGCAACGCGGCGCTCGAGCTGCTGCGCGATCGATTCTGCGACCAGCGTGGCGTCGAGCTCCGGCTTGCGGATTTCGACGATGTTGATGACGACGTCAGACTTCGTGATCTCGGCAACGCGCTTGCGCAGCTTGTCGATGTCGGCGCCCTTCTTGCCAATAACCACACCCGGACGCGCCGAGTGGATGGTGACGCGGCACTTCTTGTGCGGACGCTCGATCACGATGCGGGCGACTGCCGCCTGCTTCAGCTCCTTGTGCAGAAGCTCGCGAATCTTCACGTCCTCATGCAGCAGCTTGCCGTATTCGTTCTTGCCTGCGTACCAACGGGAATCCCAGGTCCGGTTGATGCCGAGACGCAGCCCGATTGGATTGATCTTCTGACCCATCGTTGTCTCCCGGCCTTATGCCGCTGCTTCCGCTTCAACCTGACGAACGACGATCGTCAGTTGCGCGAATGGTTTGAATACACGGCCCGAACGGCCACGGCCGCGCGGGGCGAAACGCTTCATCACGATGCCCTTGCCGACATGGGCCTCGGAAACGATCAGCGCGTCCACGTCGAGGTCGTGATTGTTCTCGGCATTGGCGATCGCCGATTCCAGGCACTTCTTGACGTCGACTGCGATCCGCTTGCGCGAGAACTCGAGGTCGGCGAGCGCGGCCGAAGCCTTCCTGCCGCGGATCAACTGCGCGACGAGGTTGAGCTTCTGCGGGCTGACGCGCAGCATCCGGGCAACCGCCTTGGCCTCGTTATCCGGGAGGCTCCGTTCGCGCTTTGGCTTGCTCATAACTTGGTCCTCAAACCTGAATCTTTAAGCCTTCTTGGCTTTCTTATCGCCCGAATGGCCATGGAAGGTGCGGGTCGGCGAGAACTCGCCGAACTTGTGTCCGACCATTTCCTCGTTGACCGATACCGGCACGTGCTTCTGACCGTTGTAGACACCGAACGTCAGGCCGACGAACTGCGGCAGGATGGTCGAGCGGCGGCTCCAGATCTTGATGACGTCGTGACGACCTGACGCACGCGCGGCATCTGCCTTCTTGAGCAGCGAACCCTCAACGAACGGGCCTTTCCAGACTGAACGAACCATGTCCGGCGATCCTTACTTCTTCCGCTTGTGGCGGCTGATGAGAATGAACTTGTTGGTCGACTTGTTCGACCGCGTCTTCTTGCCCTTGGTCGGCTTGCCCCACGGCGTGACCGGATGACGGCCACCCGAGGTACGACCTTCACCACCACCGTGCGGATGGTCGATCGGGTTCATGACGACGCCGCGGTTATGCGGACGACGGCCCATCCAGCGCTTGCGACCGGCCTTGCCGATCGAGGTGTTCATGTGATCCGGATTCGACACCGCGCCGATCGAGCCGCGGCAACGGCCGTGAACCAGACGTTGCTCGCCCGAGTTCAGGCGCAGGATGACGTAGTCATGATCGCGGCCGACGACCTGGGCGTAGGTGCCCGCGGAGCGTGCCAGCTGGCCACCCTTGCCGATCTTCAGCTCGATGTTGTGCACGATGGTGCCCACCGGCATGTTGCCGAGCGGCATGACGTTGCCCGGCTTCACGTCGACGTAGCTGCCGGCGACGACGGTGTCGCCCACTGCGAGACGCTGCGGCGCCAGGATGTAGGCCTGCTCGCCATCGGCATACTTGATCAGCGCGATGAACGCGGTGCGGTTCGGATCGTATTCCAGTCGCTCGACCGTCGCCGGCGAGTCGACCTTGGTGCGCTTGAAGTCGACCATGCGATAGGTCTGCTTGTGGCCGCCGCCACGGAAACGCACGGTGATGCGTCCGGTGTTGTTGCGGCCGCCAGCCGAGTTCTTGCCCTCGGTGAGCGCCTTGACCGGCTTGCCCTTGTAGAGCGCCGAACGATCCACCATCACCAGCTGGCGCTGGCCCGGCGTCGTGGGGTTGAATTTTTTCAGTGCCATCGTCGTATCCGCCTTATAGCCCGGTGGTGACGTCGATGCGGTGGCCCTCTTCGAGGGTCACGACCGCGCGCTTCGTGTCCGACTGCGACCCGAACTGCCCGCGGAAGACCTTCGTCTTGCCCTTGCGCACCAGCGTATTCACGCTCTTCACCTTGACGTCGAACAGCTTCTCGACGGCTTCCTTGATCTGCGGCTTGCTGGCCTTGCTGGCGACCTTGAACACAACCTTGTTGTGCTCGGACGCGGTGGTGGCCTTTTCCGTGATCACCGGAGCGACGATGACGTCGTAATGCTTCGCATCGATTGTCATTTGAAGCGCGCCTCCAGCGCATCGACCGCAGCCTTCGTCAGCACAAGCTTCTGACGGCGCAGAATGTCGTAGACGTTGATGCCCTGGATCGGCAGCACGTCGATGTTCGGAATGTTACGCGCGGCAGCGGCGAAACCATCATGCACCTGCGCACCATCGATGATCAGGGCGCTGGTCAGGCCGAGCCCCGAGAAGTGACCGACCAGGGTCTTGGTCTTCGCAGCTTCCAGGTTGGCATTGTCGAGCACAACGAGTCCGCCGTCCTTGGCCTTCGCCGACAGCGCATGCTTCAGCGCCAGGGCGCGGACCTTCTTCGGCAGATCGAACGCATGCGAGCGCACGACCGGACCGAAGGCACGGCCACCGCCACGGAACTGCGGCACGCGGGCCGAGCCGTGACGAGCACCGCCGGTGCCCTTCTGCTTGTACATCTTCTTGCCGGTCCGCCAGACTTCCGCACGACCCTTGGTCTTGTGGGTGCCGGCCTGACGCTTGGCGAGCTGCCAGTTGACGCAGCGCTGAATGATGTCGACGCGCGGGTCGAGACCGAAAATGGCATCCGAAAGCTGAACCGAGCCAGCTTCCTTGCCTTCAAGCGTGGTGACTTTCAGTTCCATCTCACGCACCCTTTTCTTCGGTCGCGGCTTCGGCCGGCGCTTCAGCCTGCTCGCCCGTCAGCTTGAACTTGCCGGGCTGCGGCGCGTCCTTCGGCAGCGCCTTCTTCACCGCGTCGCGAACCGCGATCCAGCCGCCCTTCGAACCGGGAACAGCGCCCTCGACCAGGATCAGGCCGCGCTCGACGTCGGTCTGCACGACGCGCAAGTTCAGCGTGGTGATGCGATCGACACCCATGTGGCCGGGCATCTTCTTGTTCTTGAAGGTCTTGCCGGGGTCCTGACGGCCGCCGGTCGAACCGATCGAACGATGCGATACCGACACACCGTGCGTGGCGCGAAGACCGCCGAAATTCCAGCGCTTCATACCGCCGGCGAAGCCCTTACCGACCGAGGTGCCGGTGACGTCGACGAACTGGCCGACGACGAAGTGGTCCGCCTGGATTTCGGCGCCGACCGGGATCAGCGCGTCTTCCGACACGCGGAACTCGGCGACCTTGCGCTTCGGCTCGACCTTGGCGACGGCAAACTGGCCACGCTCTGCCTTGGGCAGATAGACCGACTTGCGCACGCCCGAACCGAGCTGCAATGCGACGTAACCATTCTTCTCGCTGGTACGGTGACCCAACACCTGGCAATTGCCCAGCTTCAGCACGGTCACAGGGATATGTTCACCGGTCTCCGTGAAGACCCGTGTCATCCCGACCTTTTGTGCGATCACTCCGGAGCGCATCGGCGTGCTTCCTGTTCTTTCTGTCCCGAGGGACAATGACTAAAACTTGTTTCGCATAACCCGATCCGGAAACCGGACCTTCAAGTCATGCCCTTAGAGCTTGATCTCGACGTCGACACCGGCGGCCAGGTCGAGCTTCATCAGAGCATCGACCGTCTGCGGCGTCGGATCGACGATGTCGAGAAGACGCTTGTGCGTGCGCATCTCGAACTGCTCGCGGCTCTTCTTGTCGACGTGCGGCGAACGGTTCACGGTGAACTTCTCGATACGCGTCGGCAGCGGAATCGGGCCGCGGACTTGCGCACCGGTGCGCTTCGCCGTGTTCACGATCTCACGGGTCGACGTATCGAGAATCCGATGGTCGAACGCCTTGAGACGGATGCGGATATTTTGGCCGTTCATTGCCGTTGTCTCTCTCTAGGAGCGAATAGCTATTGGTGAGTAGCGAGCGGCGAGTAGCTTTATCGCTACTCGCTACGACGCTATTCGCCTCTTACTCGATGATGCTGGCGACGACGCCTGCGCCGACGGTACGGCCGCCTTCGCGGATGGCGAAGCGCAGCT
>JANINJ010000093.1 GCA_024508855.1 Xanthobacteraceae bacterium | reverse complement strand
GCGAGACCGAGATCGTGCGTCACCACGATAGCCAGCGCGCCGTTGTCGGCGGCGGTGCGCAGATTGCGCATCACCTCGATCTGATAGCCGGGATCGAGCGACGCGGTCGGCTCATCGGCAAGAATCACCGGCGCTTCCACCGCGAGTACGCGCGCCAGCGCCACGCGGCTGCGTTCGCCTCCGGAAAGTTCGGTGGCCGGGCGGTCGCTGAATTCCAGTACGCCGGTGGCCTGCATGGCGCGCATCACCGCGCTGGCATCGAGCGCAGACAAACGGCCCGGATCGGTGGCGCCGTGCGGATAGCGGCCCAGCGCCACGATGTCCCACGCCGGCAGCGGCCAGTGCACCATGTGGCCTTGCGGCAGGTATCCGAAGCGCTTGGCCCGTTCGCGCAACGACAGCGAGGACAGGGCTTCGCCGCCGACCTGGACGGTGCCACGCGATGGCAGCAGTCCCGCCAGCGCGCGTAGCAGCGTGGTCTTGCCGGCGCCGTTCGGGCCCACCAGCGCCACCAGCCGCTGCTTCTCCAGCGCCAGCGACACGTCGCGCAGCACCTCGCGGCGGGACAGGGTGACGCTCAGGTTTTCTGCGGTGAGGAACGGCTCGCTCATGCGACGCCTCCGCCGAGCGCGCGCCGCTCGCGTACAATCAGGTACAGGAAGAACGGCACGCCGATCAGCGAGGTCAGCACGCCGACCTTGATATCGGAGGTCGAGGGAATGATGCGTACGGCGACATCGGCCGCGAGCAACAGTGCTGCACCGCTAAGCGCGCTAGGCACCAGAAGCTTGGCGGGATCGTAACCCACTAGCGGCCGCATCAGGTGCGGTGCAATCAGCCCGATGAAGCCGATGCTGCCGGTCACGGCAACCGCGCCGCCGACACCGAGCGCCACGCCGACGATGACGATCAGCCGCAGCGCGCCGACATCGACGCCGAGACTCTGCGCGGACTCCTCGCCGAGGCTGAGCGCGCGCAGCGCATTGCGCTGGCTGAACAGGATCGCACTGCCGACGACGATGAACGGCAACGCCAGCATGACATGGCGGAAGCTGCGATCCTCCAGCGAGCCGAGCAGCCAGAATGCGATCTCCAGTGCCACGAACGGATTGCTCGAGAGATTCATCGCCAGCGCCGTCGCCGCGCCGGCGAGACTCGAAATGGCGAGGCCGGCGAGGATCAGGATCAACAGTCCGGCATTGCGCCCGGCCACCACCAGCAGCACGAACACCGACAAGAATGCCATCACGATGGCGGCGACCGGTAGCGCGTAGGAACGCACGTCCGCCAGTCCCAGCGCAATCACCAGTACCGCGCCGAACGCCGCGGATTGCGGTGCACCGAACAGCGATGGCGACGCCAGCGGATTGCGCAGCAATCCTTGCAGCGCCGCGCCGGACAGTCCGAGGATGGCGCCGATGGCAAGCCCAAGGATGGCGCGGGGCAGGCGGATTTCCTGCACGATGACGCGATGCACTTCGCTGTCGCCGCCGAACAGCGCCTTGACGACGGTGACCGGTGACATCCGCACCGGCCCGACGCCGAGAGAGGCGAGCGTCAGCAGCGCAACCAGCAGCACCAGTGCGACGATGACACCGGTGCGCCGTTCCGCTGCGGCTTTAGCCGTCACCATGTCGCGTTGAAGCCTCCGTAGACCGCCGGCCCCGTGGTGCCATAGTTCAGCACTTCCTGATAGTGCTCGTTGAAGATGTTTTCGCCGCGCGCGAACACCTTCCAGTTCTTGTCGATCTTGTATTCGGTATAGAGATCGACGCGGGTATAGGCGGCAAGCGGGCCAACCTCGTTGGCGCTGCTGTAACGGCTCGACATGGTCAGGATGCGCGGTTCGATCAGCCAGTCCGGTGTCGGTGTGTAGCTCAGCGCGAACTGCGCCGTATGTTCGGGCCGTCGCGCCAGAAGCAGTCCGCTGTTGAGATCGTAGGCCCGCAGATACGTGTAGGCGGTCTTCAGCCGCAGCAGGCCCGGCAGGAGATCGACGTTGCCGCCAACTTCGAGACCGTAAGTCTCGGCGCGCGCGACGTTGATGTAGTGGCCACCAAACACATCGTTTGGTTCATAGACAAAGTCGATCATATTGTCGAACTTGTTGTAGAAGCCGGTCAATGACAGCGTCACGCGTCCGTTGAACAGGCTCTGATCGATGCCGGCATCGTAGCCGATGCTTTCCTCGGGCTTGAGGCTTGTGTTCCCATAAGGTGAATAGAGTTGGTACAGCGATGGCGCCTTGGCTCCGGTTCCGGCGCTGGCACGAAGTTTAGTTCCAGTCTCGGTGATGTTGTAGGCCGCCGTCGCGCGCCAGGTCGAGAAAGTCGAAACGTCCAGCACATCGTCAACGCGGCCGCCGAGCGAAAGCGTCAACCGGTCGCCGACCGGAAGCTTCCACAAGGCAAACACTGAATTGGTGTCCTGTTTAGCTTCGAGTTGTGACATGCGTGGGCTCGGGAACGGCGAGATGTCAGTCGAAGCCAGACCTGCGGTTTCGTGCTGCGTTCGCGCGCCGTAGGTTACCGATCCCGCCTGACCCATGCGAAGCGTGCCTTGATATTCCGCACCGACGCTGTTGCCGATGTAATCCGTGATCGACTGGAAGGTATTGGCAGGCGTCTGGTCTGCACCGTAGGAAATATCGTTGAACGAGCGCACCGTTTGGGTGGCGAAGGTGCTGATGCTCTGCGTCAACATTCCGCCGAGCGAATCGATGGTGGCCTTGGCCCACACCTGCCGCAACAGTTGGTCGGAGGTGGATGGCGTATCGGGAAACAATCCGAATCCTGCATCATATCCACCTTTGGTAAAGGTCGACGAAATTCCGGCGTCGAAACGTACGCCATCTCCGGCGTCATATCCGATCCGCGCCGATCCGCCGATCCGATTGAACGGGTCGCGCTCGAGATGCGGAAACTGAGCCTGGATTGCGGGCACCCGATAACCGTAGCTGGAAAAGCCGTCGCTATGGGCTGCGGTGCCGGTAAATGCATAGGACCACGGACCGGTCGAGCCGGCCATCGATGCGGTGGTCGAGATTGTGCCGTAGCTGCCGGCTTCGGTGCGCAGGTTGAATTGTGCTGGCCCTGTGCCCTTCTTGGTGATGATGTTGATGACGCCGCCCATCGCGTCCGAACCGTACAGCGCGCTTTGCGGTCCCTTGAGGACCTCAATGCGGTCGATCATCCCGGGAGCCAGCATCGCGAAATTGAAATCGCCTGCCGTGCCCGTCGGATCCATCACGCGAATGCCGTCGATCAGCACCAGCGTCTGTCCGGTATTGGCGCCGCGCAACATCACGCCTGTCGTACCGGCCGGGCCGCCCGCCTGCGTCAGCGAGAGGCCAGGGACGGTTCGCAGCGCATCAATGACCGATGTCGAACTGCTGGTCGATAATGTCTCGCCCGAAATGACGCTGATGTCGCTGCCGGTGCTGGAGATCGGCTCCGGCGTGCGGTCTGCCGTGACCACGAGATCCGGCAGCGTCTGCGAAGCCGACTGTGCATTTGCCGCGCCGCAAAATGGAGACAGCACAAGACAGGCTGCCGTACCGGCAGCATAATTCCGGAAATTCATATTCGCCCCTTCCGTCGACCCACCGTCGAACCGAGTTAATACTCGTCAACGGCCGGTCTCCTGGCTCGCGGTCGTTATCCTGATCCGCCTTCCCGGACGCGCATGGGCAAGGTCCAGTGGCTTTTTGGATCGGATGACCGCTTACAGTTGCGGGGGCAGCCGCGGAATTGGGGATCTATCTCTAGAGAGACATCCCCGCACCGCATTCCCGTTTCACCTCTCGAGAGAGGCACCGATGACAAAATTTAGGAAGCATAGTGGCAACATTCGTGCAACCGCAAATGACCGGGGCGAAGCCGACGCGGTTTCGCGCGGACAAATTTGCGGCGCTGTGTTGCTGAATTGACGCGGTCGGAGAATTTCCTCCGATAGCGCGGGAAACGCGTCAGTCGACCGGCCAATGGATCATCGATCGGGTTTTGGTCGCCGCGTCGTAGACCTGCACCTGCAGCATTTGGAAACGATGCTTCAGGGCGATGCCCGCCTCTTCGGCCGCTTCGACGGTATCGTGATGAGATTTGAAATGGCCGTCCACCACCAGCGAATAGCCTTCGGTCGGCGCCTTGTCGGCGCGCACGACCTTGCGCGGTTGCGGTTGATCCAGTTCGAGTTTCGGCTTCTTCATTTCAACTCCATGATGCCGCGGCATTCGCGCGGACGAACAACGGCGGCGCGAAGCCGGTCTTGGACGAGACCCGGCCGCGCCAATCGATTGCATTTGTGGGACGCAACGGATGTGGCTGCGCAAATGGCTGCGTCAGCGAAGGTCATCGCGATGCGGATTTGGCTGCCTTATAGCGCATACGTGCGGGGAGCGAAAGCTTTCAGCAATTGAGCTAGACTGGGATTCGGATCCGCCACCGATCAAGGAATCTCCCGATGGGCCGCCCCAACGACAAGCCCGGTAAGACACCGCCTAAGGTTCATCCACGCAAGCCGAAGCCGGAACCGCAAAGCCCACCGGACGATGAGTATGTCGATGCCGGCGACATCGCCACTCCGGAGCCCGATCGGGATGACGAGCAGCGCGGCTTGTAGTGCGCGCATCATTGTAAGGAAAGAGCTTCCGGCCCGCGCGCCAAGGGGCTGTCATGCGCCGCCACCGATGGACAACCGGCGCTTCGGAGCGATAGGTTCCCAGCCCGGAATTGTTGCCGGGGTGAAATCGAAAACGTCACCCGGGTCTTGTTCTGACGTATTTTTCTCGATGCGGGCGGATTTCCGTTTCGCTTGAAAAATTCTTGCTGCACGGAGTTTCAGCGCGACATGGTCGACCTCGTCGCCGGTGTCAAAGAGACAAAATCGGACACATCGCTGCGGACCCTCGTGGCGATTTCGATTGGGCATTGGGTCAGCCATTTCTACATCTTCGTGCTGCCCATGCTGTTTCCTTTCTTCAAGGAAAGGCTGGGGGTCGGCTTCGTCGAACTCGGTGTGCCGCTCACGATATTCGCCGTGGTCTCGGGGCTCACCCAGGCGCCGATCGGCTATCTGGTCGATCGTGTTGGCGCACGGCTCATTCTCGTGCTCGGATTGTGCCTTGGTGGATTCTCCCTGATCTTTCTCGGCCTCGCACCGAGTTATTCGGCGCTGATCGTTTGCGCGGCGCTGCTCGGTCTTGCCAACAGCGTCTACCATCCGGCGAATTATGCGATCCTTTCCGCGCACATGGATGAAACGCGGATGGGTCGCGCGTTCTCCATCCATACCTTCGCCGGCTTCCTCGGCGGCGCGGTGGCGCCTGCCATCGTTGCTGGATTGGTGGCATTATCCGGCGGCCAAGGTGCGCTGATCGTCGCGGGAGCGATCGGGCCATTGGTTGCTGTGCTGTTGTATGTTCTCGGTACGCCGGATGCCGGCGGGGCAACGAACGGTGCCACAACAACGGCAAGTTCACGCGCCAGCGTTCTGACGCCGTCGATGCTGATCCTGACCGCCTTTTTCATGCTGCTCAGCCTGTCGAGCAGCGGCATCGGCAGCTTCGGTGTCGTCGCGCTGATGGCCGGTTACGGCAGTTCATTTTCAGCCGCCAACATCGCGCTCACGGCATTCCTCGGCGCCAGTGCGGTCGGCGTGCTCGCCGGTGGGTTTCTCGCCGATCGCACGGCGCGTCACGGACAGGTCGCGGCCGGCTGTTTCGCGGTCAATGCGGCGATCGTGCTGGTGATCGCCACCACGACGCTGGGGCCGGTGGCGTTGCTCGTTGCGATGACGATTGCGGGATTCTTGAGTGGCGTTATTGCGCCGTCACGCGACATGATGGTCCGCAATGCGGCTCCCCCCGGCGCCGCGGGCCGCGCATTTGGTATCGTCTCCACCGGGTTCAACCTCGGCGGCATTATCGGGCCGCTGTTGTTCGGCTGGATCATGGATCAGCAGATGCCGCACTGGGTGTTCGGCGCATCGGCGGCCTTCATGATCCTCACCGTGCTGCTGGCGCTGGTGCCGGAGCCAAGTTCCGGCTCCCCAGCCAAGGGGCCTGCCGAAGGCATATTGCCGTCCTGACGGATCGGGCGAACGCGTCAGGCGAATTTCGGCTCCGCACCGCGACGCATCAGTCGGGCGCGTTCGGTGTTCGGCCACAACAGCAGCAGGCCGAGCAAGCCCGATACGATCAGCACGATGCCATTGATGGTGAAGCCGTGCAGATAGCCTTCCATCAGGCCGGATGAGTGCTGGATCACGCTGCCCATCACAGCCGGAGCAATGATCCCCGCGAGGGTATAGATCGCGCCATAGATCGAGATGACTGCACCGCGCTGCGACACCGGCGAGAATTCTCCCAGCATCGGCGGGCAGACCACGTAGATCGAACCGCACAGGCCTGAGCCGCACACCAGCAGCGCAATGCGCAAGGCCGGGCTGTCGACATAGGGCAGCGTCAGCAGGATCAATCCGCCGATCACCAGCGGCGTGGCGCCGAGCACGCCGCGTGCGCCACGCGTGGACATGCCGCCCGCAACCAGGCGCTGCGATATCCATCCGGTCAGGATCACCACGCAGGCGCCGAAAACCCACGGCAGGATGGAGATCAATCCGGCCTGATGCTGTGAGAAGCCGAGGCCCTGCACGATGAAGGCGGTGAACCAGGTGAGTCCCAGCGACAGCGCCCAATAGGCGCCGAAGGTCGCCACGCAACATCCGATGAAGGTCGGCGACGTAAGCAGTCGGCTATAGGGAATGCGGGTTTCCTCCGCGGCGGCAGCGGCGGATGGCACCAGCGGGCCTTCCTTGCCGAGCAGCAGCCATGCCAGCGACCACAGAAGCCCGACAATGCCCAGCGCGCCGAAGGCATAGTGCCAGGAATAATTGACGATCAGCCAGTTCAGCGACGGCACCGCAAGGATCACGCCGAAGGCCGAGCCTTGCGATAGCACGGCGGTCGGCAGGGTGCGCTTCTCGTCCGGAAACCATTTGTAGGCCGAGTGCACCGCGACGGAGAATGCCGGCCCTTCACCCGCGCCGAGAATGATGCGGCAGATCAGGAGCGTCGTGAAGCTGACCGTTCCCACCATCGGGAATTGCGCCAGCGCCCATATCACCGCCAGCACCAGCAACACCCAGCGTGTCGCTACGCGATTGACGATGAAGCCGACGACGATCGCCGAAATCGAGAACAGGAAGAAGAACGAAGAACCCAGCAGGCCGAATTGCTCGGCATCCAGCTTGAGCTCGGTCATGATGGGGACGCCGGCGAGGCCGACGACTATCTTGTCGGCGAAATTCACCACCATGAACAGAAACAGCAGAAAGGTAACCTTCCAGGCCCCTTGTGGTGTCGGTTGTGCCATGCGTTCCCCCGGATTTTCGCGCACTGAAGCGTCTCGTTCGACGTAATTTTAGACAATGCTATCCGTTGTATCCCGACAAAAGCAATCGGACATTTCTCATTGCATGCGACATCGTGATTTGGCGCTGCAGTATTGTTATGCTTGCGGTGGAGGATATCGAACCATGGTTCGCACGGGCCGATGCTGAAAGTCGAGAATCTCACCAAAACTTACCGATCGGGTCAGGATGTTCTGACCGTTCTGCGTGGCGTCGATCTCAGTGTCGCCGGCGGCGAGAGCGTCGCGCTCACCGGCGAATCCGGCAGCGGCAAGAGCACGCTGCTGCACCTCATCGCGGGACTGGATGATGCCGATAGCGGCGAGGTGAATATCGGCGAGGTTCGGGTATCCGGGCTTTCCGACATCGGGCGCGCGAAGTTGCGTCGGCTGCAGCTCGGCCTCGTGTTTCAGCAATTCAATCTGGTGCCAAGTCTCAACGTCGCGGACAATCTTGCCTTGCAGGCCCGTCTTGCCGACCGTCACGATGCCGGATGGCAGGCCGAACTGGTCGAGCGGCTCGGGCTTGGGGAGACGCTGAAGCGTTATCCCGAGCAGCTTTCGGGCGGCCAGCAGCAACGCGTCGCGATCGGCCGTGCGCTGGCGGCGAAGCCGGAGCTGCTGTTGGCCGACGAGCCGACCGGCAATCTCGATGAAGCCACCGCCGATGAAGTGCTCGGCCTTACCCGCGAATTGGTGACACGCAGTGGCTGTGGCTTCCTGATGGTGACGCATTCGATGCGGTTGGCCGGAATGCTGGACCGTCAGGTGCATCTGCATGCTGGTCGCATCGCATGAAGCGCGCGCTGTGGATTCTCGCAGTGCTGCTCAGCCACTGGCGCACACACCCGATGCAGTTCGTCACGCTGCTGGTCGGTCTTGTCGCAGCCACGGCATTATGGAGCGGCGTACAGGCGCTCAACCAGCAAGCGCGTGCCAGCTATGATCGTGCGGCCGCGATATTCGGCGGCGCACGAACGGCCGTGTTGATCGATCCTGCGCATGCAACGTTTCCGCAACAGATATTCGTCGATCTGCGGCGGGCCGGTTGGCCGGTCTCGCCGATGCTGGAGGATCGTGTGCAGGTCGGAGGTCGCGCGTTCCGCCTGCTCGGCATCGAACCAGTGACGCTGCCGCCGGAAACCGCAACCGTTGCGACCGTAGGCAAGAACGACCTGCCTGCCTTCATCGCGCCGCCGGGACAGACGCTGGTGGCACCGGAAACGCTGGCCGATCTCGGTGTGGGTGAGGGCGCTGCCCCGACGACCGGCGATGGCGTCGCGTTGCCGCCGCTCAAGCTGCAACCGCAACTCGCGCCGGGCGTGCTGGTGATGGATATCGGTATGGCGCAACGCGTGCTTAACAAGCCCGGACAGATTTCGCGATTGCTGGTCGGCCGGCAGAGCCAAGGCGCGCGCAAACCGCTCGCATCGATTGCTGACGACAGGCTTCAATTAGTCGCGCCCGATGCCGAGAGCGATCTCGCTCGCCTGACCGACAGCTTTCATCTCAACCTCACCGCGTTCGGGCTGCTGTCGTTTCTGGTCGGTCTCTTCATCGTCAATTCCGCCATTGGCCTTGCATTCGAGCAACGGTTGCCGACGCTGCGCACGTTGCGCGCCTGCGGAGCCTCGTCGCGCATGCTCAACAGCGTGCTCGTGATCGAACTGGTGTCGATTGCACTTGCGGCCGGGCTGATCGGCTTGATCGGCGGTTACCTGATCGCAGCGGCGCTGCTGCCCGATGTCGCCGCCAGCCTGCGCGGACTGTATGGCGCGCGCATTCCCGGCCAGTTGACGCTTAATCCGCAGTGGTGGTTCGCCGGGCTTGCCATGAGCATCATCGGCGCACTGGTCGCTGCGGTCACGAACCTGATCAAGGTGGCGCGTATGCCGGTGCTGGCCGCCGCAAAACCTTATGCCTGGCGCGAGACGCAACAGCGCGCGCTGCGCCTGCAGGGCCTGGTCGCACTGATGATGTTCGCTGCTGCGGGCGCGTTTCTATGGTTCGGCGATTCGCTGATCTCGGGGTTTGTGGTGCTGGCGGCGCTGTTGCTCGGAGCGGCGCTGGGACTGCCGATGATTCTCGACGTCGCGCTTGGACTAGGCTCGGTTCGGGCGCGCGGGCCGCTCGCCAACTGGTTCTGGGCCGACAGCCGCCAGCAACTGCCCGGCCTGTCGTTGGCGCTGATGGCATTGCTGCTGGCGCTCGCGGTCAATGTCGGCGTCGGCACCATGGTGCAGAGCTTCAGCACAACCTTCCTGCGCTGGCTCGACGGCCGGCTCGCGGCCGACGTCTATCTGAATGCGACTAATGACGCGCAAGCCGCCGAGATCAAGACGTGGCTCGGCAGGCGTTCCGACATCGACGCCGTTTTGCCAAGCGGAAGAGCCGAGGTGCAGATCGGTGGCGCGCCCGTCGAGATCATCGGCCTCGCCGATCACGCCACCTATCGCGAACGCTGGCCGCTGTTGCAGGCCCTCCCAAGCGTGTGGGATCGCCTGCGGGAGGGCGATGCGGCGCTGGTCAGCGAGCAACTGGCGCGCCGTCTCAAGCTTGATCTCGGCAGTCGTTTGCAGGTGACGACGCCTGCTGGGCCATGGCCGCTTCGCGTTATCGGCATCTATGCCGACTACGGCAATCCAAAAGGACAATTCGCCGTCAATGTCGATGCATTGATCCGGCATTTTCCCGACCTGCCCCAAACCCGTTTCGGGCTGCGCGTTGCGTCGGCGCACATCGCCGCCGTTATCGACGGGCTGCGAAAAACCTTCGATCTCGACAGCCGGCAACTCGCCGATCAGGCGACGGTGAAGTCGGAATCGAAACGCATCTTCAACCGCACCTTTGCGGTAACGACGGCCCTCAACGCGTTCACGCTCGGCGTTGCAGGGATTGCGCTTCTCACGAGCCTGCTGACGCTCAGCAATTCGCGGCTGCCGCAACTGGCCCCCCTGTGGGCGATCGGACTGACGCGGCGCCAGCTTGCCGTTATCGAACTGGTGAAAACCATGGCGGTGGCGTTGCTGACTGCGTTGCTTGCGCTGCCGCTCGGGCTCGCCGTTGCGTGGTGCCTGATCGCCGTCGTCAACGTCAAGGCGTTCGGCTGGCGCCTGCCGTTTCAGGTCTTTCCGATGCAGTTGATCGCACTGCTGGGTGTAGCGATGTTGGCGGCGCTGGTCGCGACGTTGCTGCCGGTGCTGAAACTGGCGTGGATGCAGCCCGCAAGGCTCATACGGATTTTTGCCGATGAACGCTGATCTTCGCATCTCCCGCCGCGCTTTCACGAAGGGCCTTGCGCTGCTCGGCCTCGGCGGCGCGCCGGCTTTTGCGCAGGGCTTTGCCGGGCTCGGCAGCGACGCGGCAGGGTTCGCGCAAGTGCTGCCGGGAAAGCCGTTGACGTTTCCTGCCGACTTCGGTGCCCATCCGGCTTTTCGCATCGAGTGGTGGTACGTCACCGCCAACCTGACCGATTCCAGCGGCGCAGCCTTTGGCGCGCAGTGGACGCTGTTCCGGCAGGCCTTAGCTCCGCCGCCCGAGCACGACGGCTGGGCCAACCAACAGATCTGGATGGGGCACGCCGCCGTCACCAGCGCGACCACGCATCGCTTCGCCGAGACGTTTGCACGTGGCGGCGTCGGGCAGGC
>JANINJ010000092.1 GCA_024508855.1 Xanthobacteraceae bacterium | reverse complement strand
TTTCCAGGCCGATCACCATTTCCCAATCGCTGGTGGCGCCTTTGATGAGTTTTGCGGTTTTGACAGGTGCGTTCATGGGAACATTTTACAATGAACGGCAGTGCGAGCAAAGCCCGGCGACCGTTCCTTCCGGCCGGACCGATGATGGGCAGAGCGCCACAGTGACTACATGCTGGCGAGAAACGCTTTCAGCGTCGGGTTGATGCGCGCGGCATCGCGCCCCGCGGCGATCACCTCGTCGACCTGCTGCTGCGGCAGATGAAAACGCGTCGGCACCTTGTCCAGTTCGGCCGCACGCGCCGGGTCGAGTTGATCGAAACCTATCCGGCCAACGAAAAACTTGAGGTCGTGGCAATTCCAGCCGGGCCTCACACCGTAGCGGGCACGATCGGCAGCCGACAAGCCGCAGCGCCATTTCACCAGCGCGGACTGCCAGTCGGACATGGTGCGCTCGAACGCGGTGTAACTCGCGCCGACACTGGCATCCATGGTGGTGTCGATCGCCGCCTTCACGAGATCGACGCCGTTCGGTCCGTCCACCGTCTGAACCCAATTGCCTGATACGCCGGCCTTGGCATCGACCACCAGGAACATCGACCGGCGCAGTTTTACGGCCTGCTGCGGCGTCAGCGGACCATAAGGCGTGTCCGACGACTCGCGCGCGATCGTCATGGCGGCGAGGCCGTAGTTGTCCACCAGCCCGCCGTCGAGCAGCTTGATATAGGGCACCTTACCCTCCCGATAGCGGAGGATGGCGCTCGCAGACGATCGCAGCATCGGCGATGCGCTACGGTCTGCCACCGAGCGCGCAACCCATCGCGGCAGTGGATCGGTGCAGGTGTCGGGATAGGCCCTCACCACGATCGGTGCAAAGGCGACGGGCACCGCTGCCGAAGCCGCCACCGCATTCGATAGCGGAAACTTGGTCAGGTCGCTGCAGATTGCCGTGAAGGCGGTGGCGTCGAACACGAACGGCACCCGGTTGTAGATATCCGACGCGTTGATCCAGACCCGCGGCGGCCCGACCTCCCGGAATTGCCCGTAGGTCGCGCCATGAAACAGATGAGTGTCGAGCCAGCGCGTGAAGCCCTGCTGGTCATTGATGCCGCCGCCGAGCGCTCGCCCCATGGTGGCAAGCGACAGCGTGGTGTTGAGCCCCTCTTCCGCGTTCTGCAACAGGAAGAGTTCGCGGAAATCGGACAGCGCGGCCCGCTTCTTCAAGCCGAAATAGGCAGCAGTGACCGAACCGCCGGAAACGCCGGAGATGAAATCGAGCCGGTCGAGCAGCTTGTCCTGAGCACGAGGTACCGGAATCTGGTCGAACTCCGACAGCACTCCGTATGAAAACGCCGCAGCGCGCGTACCGCCACCGGAGAAAGACAGGCCGATCAGCAGATCGTCCTGATCGGCGACATCCTTGAAGCCGCGATGGATCTGATCGACGATGCCACCATTGGCCGGCACGTTGACCGGCAGGTTATGAACCGATGCGCAGCCGAGCAGCCATGAAAAGGCCACGACCGGACCGAGAAACCGCGCCCACCCAATGTTGTGCCGTAAGCCCATTCCGGAATTATCGCTCGATTGTGTTTGCCGATGGATAAATCCGGCACCGGCCGCTGCTGTCCTGCTTAGCATGGTTAATAAGAGAGAGGCCATCGGCCACACGGATGTGACCATGCGGCCACCCCTGCCCGATCACCACCACTTGTCCGGCGTGAAATGCCCGGCCGCCTGCTCCACCACCTCGCCGATCGAGAACAGCGTTTCCTCGTCGAACGGACGGCCGATCAGTTGCAGCCCGAGCGGCAGCCCCTGCGCGTCCTTGCCGGCGGGAACCGCGATGCCGGGAAGTCCCGCCATGTTCACCGTCACCGTGAAGATGTCGTTGAGATACATCTCGACCGGATCTGCGCCGGCCTTCTCGCCGATGCCGAAGGCGGCCGACGGCGTCGCCGGCGTCAGGATGGCATGGACGCCCTGCGCGAAGCAGTCCTCAAAATCCTTCTTGATCAGCGTGCGTACTTTTTGCGCGCGCAGATAGTAGGCGTCGTAGTAGCCGGCCGACAGCACGTAGGTGCCGATCATGATGCGGCGGCGCACCTCCGGCCCGAAACCGGCAGCGCGGGTGTTCTCGTACATCTCGATGATGTTGTTGCCCTCGACGCGCGCGCCGTAGCGCACGCCGTCGTAGCGCGCGAGGTTCGAGGAAGCTTCCGCCGGCGCGACAATATAATAAGCGGGCAGCGCGTACTTGGTGTGCGGCAGCGACACTTCGACCAGTTCGGCGCCGGCGGCCTTCAGCCAGTCCGCGCCCTGCGCCCACAGCTTCTCGATCTCCTGCGGCATCCCGTCGAGGCGGTACTCCTTCGGAATACCTATCTTCAGGCCCTTGATCGATTTGCCGACCGCGGCCTCGTAATCCGGCACCGCACGATCGACTGAGGTAGTGTCCTTCGGATCGTGCCCCGCCATCGAACGCATCAGGATCGCGGTGTCGCGCACGGTGCGCGCGAACGGTCCCGCCTGATCGAGCGAGGAGGCGAAGGCGACGATGCCCCAGCGCGAGCAGCGGCCATAGGTCGGCTTCATGCCGACGATGCCGGCAAACGCCGCCGGCTGGCGGATCGAGCCGCCGGTATCGGTGCCGGTCGCACCGAGGCACAGACCTGCCGCCACTGCCGACGCCGAACCGCCCGATGATCCACCGGGCACCAGCTTGGTGTCGGAACCTTCGCGGCGCCACGGATTGATGACGGGACCGAAACACGAGGTCTCGTTCGACGAGCCCATGGCGAATTCGTCGTTGTTGAGCTTGCCGAGCATCACCGCACCGTCGCGCCAGAGTTGCGAGGTGACGGTGGATTCATAGGTCGGCTTGAAGTCGTCGAGGATTTTCGAACATGCGGTGGTGCGCACGCCCCTGGTCGCGAACAGGTCCTTGACGCCGAGCGGAATGCCGCCGAGCGGACCACCTTCGCCCTTCGCGATCTTCTCGTCCGCCGCGCGCGCCATCGTGCGCGCCTGATCCGGCGTTTCCAGCACATAGGCGTTCAGCGCGCGCGCCTGCTCGACGGCCTTGATGTGCGCCTCGGTCAGTTCGAGCGACGTGAAGGATTTCTGCGCGAGGCCGTCTCTGGCTTCCGCGAGCGTCAACGAGGTCAGGTCAGTCATTTCACAACCGGGCTACAGAAGAAGGGCGACAGCGTCTTGTCGTTTGCGGGATCGTCGGCACGCTGCGCCTTGTCGGCGGCTTCGAGCGCATCGAGCGCGGCATCCATCGCCTTGTCGGGATCGGCGTTCTCGCCCTTGCGCCGCATCGCGTCGAGATACGTCATGTAGGCCTGATAGGCCTTTTCGTCATCGCAGAGCAGGCACATCGGATTTCCAGTCTCGCAAGAGGCCTCTTATTCGACGACCTTCGGCACCAGGAAGAAATGATCTTCCGTGGCCGGCGCGTTGGCGACGATGTCGTCGGCGATGTTGCCATCGTTGACCCCATCGGCGCGTTTCTTCATTTCCATCGGCGTCACCGAGGTCATCGGCTCGACGCCTTCGACGTTCACCTCGGACAGTTGCTCCACGAACGCCAGCATGGCGTTCAGCTCACCCTGCAGGTGGGGAACTTCATCATCGGAGACCGCGATCCGCGCAAGATGCGCGATGCGGCGAACGGTGCTGGCATCGACAGACATAATATATAATGGCCTCGCAGGCGCTGTAAGGGTGTGAGGTATGTCACCTTACATCGGCACCCGCCGTATAGCAGACGGAGCTTTCGCGCCGCAACCGCGCGGACCCGCGGCCGATCAGCCGCGCATCTCGCTGAGACGGCGCAGCGCAGCGCCCGCCAGCGCCCGCGTCAGGTCCGTCGCCGGCATTTCGTGGGTGAGCGCCACCGCCTGCCCGGCCCACAGATTGGTGAAATCCGGCCTGCCTTCTTTTTCAGCTGCCGCCTTCAACGGGCCGAATGCCGCCGCGGCATGCGGGAACCCCGGACCTTCGGACGTCACCGGACCCAACTCGCGCATCGCCCGGTTCATGATGCCGCGCGCGGGCCGCCCGGTCATCACATTGGTGATGGCGGTGGAGCCGTCCTGCGCCTGCGCAAGGCTCTTCCGGATGATGGGACTGACCTTGGCTTCCGGGCAACGCAGATAGGCGGTGCCGATCTGCACCCCGGATGCACCGAGCGCGAAGGCGGCGGCAATGCCGCGCCCGTCCGCGATGCCACCCGCCGCGATCACCGGCACCCGCACCGCATCGACCATCTGCGGGATCAGCGCGAAGGTGCCCGGCTGGGTCGCGATGTCGTCGGTGAGGAACATGCTGCGATGGCCGCCCGCCTCCGCGCCCTGCGCGATGATCGCATCGACGCCGCGCTCCTCCAGCCACACCGCTTCCTTGACGATGGTGGCGGAGGCGATGACGACGCAGCCCGCGTCCCTCACCCGCCGCAGCAGGCTTTCTTCCGGCAAGCCAAAGTGGAAGCTGACGATCTCCGGCTTCACGGTCTCGACCACTTCGCACATCGCCGCATCGAACGGCGCCCGCGCCGCCGCCGGGATCGGCATCGCCGGATCGAGCTGCATCTCTTTATAATAAGGCGCGAGCGTGTTGCGCCACGCCGCATCCCGCGCCGGGTCCGGCGTCGTCGCCGTGTGCGCGAAGAAATTCATCGAGACCGGCGCGGAGACCTGCTGGCGAAAGATGTTGACCTGATCGCGCGCTTTTTCCGGCGACAGCATCGCGCACGGCAGCGCTGCCAATGCCCCCGCCTGCGCAGCCGCGATCGCCAGTTCGGTATCCATCGCGCCGGCCATCGGGGCCTGAACGATGGGGAGATCGATCTTGAACAGGTCGAGCAATCGGCGGTCGGGCCACATGGCGGATGTCCTCGCAATTGACCGTCCATGTCTCGCAAATCGAGAGGCGCGCGGCAATGCGAGTTTGGCCAGAGCCTATGTGCGCTTTTGCATCCAGCGCCGCAGCGCAACGATACTCCACACCGCCTCGACCAGCCCGAACGGCCACGCGCCCTGCAAAAAGCCGTAAGCCGATCCGGCTGCACAGGCCACGGCGAACACCAGGATCCACCACGCACTGCGATCCTCGAGCGCATAGCTTACCAGCATCAACGACACCGCAAACAGCCCGAACAGGCTCAACGCATCCATCCCGCAACCCCGCTGCCGCCCGTCTGGTGGAAATCGACGGCGCTTCACGCAATGCGGCCCATCCACAAGGCCGTCAAGAGAAAGGTGTTTCGCTGCATCAGGCATGTTATGCGAGGCGATGACCGCACCCGTGTTGCCCCTGATCGAAGCCGTTCCGTTGTGGCCCGCGCGCGGTGCATTGCTCGGGCTCGACCTCGGCACCAAAACCATCGGCGTGGCGGTATCCGATCCCGACCGCAGGCTCGCCACCGGCGTCGAGACCGTGCAGCGCAAAGCCTTCACCGCCGACGCGGCAAAGCTGCTGGCAATGGCGCAGGCGCGCAACGCCTGCGGTTTCGTGCTCGGCCTGCCGATCAACATGGATGGCAGCGAGGGACCGCGCGCGCAATCGACTCGCGCCTTCGCCCGCAATTTCTCCCGCCTCACAGAGTTGCCGATCGGCCTGTGGGACGAGCGGCTGTCGACGGCTGCGGTCGAACGCGAACTGATCGCCAACGACGTGAGCCGCGCCAAGCGCGCCAAGGTGATCGACGAGCACGCCGCGATTTTCATTCTGCAAGGCGCGCTCGACCGGCTCGCCGCGCTGAAGCGCTAAAGGCCGCCGCCGCATGCTGACCGTCTTCGCCTCGCTGGTGCCGGTGTTCCTACTGATCGTGCTCGGCTATCTGCTGCGCCGTATCCTGCTGCCGAAAGACGACCACTGGATCGGGCTGGAACAACTCGTCTACTACGTGCTGTTCCCGGCGCTGCTGATCGATACGCTGGGGCGCGCCAACCTGTCGTCGGTGCCCGTTGCCGGCGTCGGCGGTGCGGTGCTGCTGTCGGTGCTGGCGATGGCGACGCTATGTCTCGTGCTGCGGCCGCTGCTGGAGAAGGTCATGCCGCTCGACGGCCCCGCCTTCACCTCGGTGTTTCAGGGCGCGGTGCGCTGGCAGACCTTCGTTGCGCTGTCCGTCGCGGGCAGCCTGCTCGGCGATCTCGGCCTGACGCTGGCATCGGTCGCGATGGTAGCGATGATCCCGGTCATCAACATCCTCAGCGTGTCGGTGCTGGCGCATTTCGCGTCGCCGCAGCGGATGCCGTGGCACTTCACGCTGCTGGCCATCGCCCGCAACCCGATGATCTGGGGCTGCGTGATCGGTATCGCGCTCAATCTTTCGCATCTGCCGGTGCCGCGGCCGCTGTATGAGTTCGCCGGCTCGCTCGGGCAGTGCTCGCTCGCCGTCGGGCTTCTGGTGGTCGGCGCAGGACTGCATCTCGAAGGATTGATGAAGCCGCGCCCGGCCGCCATCGTCACCGTTTTCCTCAAGCTGATCGTGATGCCGGTGATGGCGATCTCGCTCGGAATGGCGTTTGGGCTTTCGGGATCGAACCTCGCCGTGGTCGCAACCTGCGCCTCGGTGCCGAGCGCATCGAACGGTTACGTGCTGGCGCGGCAGATGGGCGGCGACGCGCCGCTGCTGGCGCAAATCCTGACATTGCAAACCGCCATCGCGGTTTTCACCATGCCGGTGTTCATCACCTTCGCCGGCGGTTGACCGCGGCGCGACGCATCACGAATGCGTCGCGAGCCACATGGTCTGGACGGTGGCGGCGAGATTGTTCAGCCCGTGCAGCACCACCGTCAGCCAGGTCGAGCCGGTGCGGTAGCGGACATAGCCGAACAGCAGGCCGATGCTCATGATCTCGGCGAAGAAGAACCAGTCGTATTGCAGGTGCATCGCGGTCCACACCGCCGATGACAGCACGATAGCTCCCACCGGCCGCAGGAACGATTCCGACCAGCCGCGATAGAGGAAGCCGCGCACGAAAAACTCTTCCGTAATCGGCGCCGCGACGCAGAACGCGATCACCAGTAGCCACACCGCGTTGTCGGCCTGCGCCGATTTCAGCACGTCGACCATGAAGCCCGCCGTCACCTCGCGGCCGAGCGCGCGGGAGAGCATATCCCACGCCGTCACCAGCACGATCAGCGCGAGCAAGGCTTTCGCTGCGTTACTCCATGAAGTCCAGCGTAGCCCGAGATAGTCCGCGAACGAAATGCGCGTCCGGCTGGTCGCAATCCAGATCGCCAGCAGCACCGCCGGAAGACCGGTGATGACCGACAGCGACAGCGCGACCCCGCCGCCCAGCACGTCCTTCAGGCTGGAAAAATTGACCGGGCCTTCCTGCCGCAGCAGCAGGATGCCGACTACCGCAAGCTGCCCGAGAAACAGCGCGGCAAAGATCACCACGCCCCACAGGCTGGTGCCGATGAACTTCCACGCCTGCGGCGGCCGCGGCGCGGGCTGCGAAGGCGGAATCTGGTTTGCGGAGGTTTCGAACGCGGTCATGGGCGCACTGTCAGGGGGAAATCTTACCAAAGTCTCCATCCGTCATGCCCGCGCTTGTCGCGAGCATCCACGTCCTAAGGGACAGCCCGACGAGAAAGACGTGGATGGCCGGGACGGGGCCCGGCCATGACGAAACAAAGAGCGTTATTTTGATGACGGCAGCGCCCGCTCCAGCAGGCCCCGCGCATCGGCCTCGCTCAGGTCGGCCGAACCGTAAAGCGCGCCGTGTTCCTCCTTCAGCCGCGTCGCGGCGAACAGGTGCGCGCTCTTTGGCCTCACCTCGTGGAGCGCGGCAGCGGCGGCCACCTGTGCCAGCTTCTCGACCGCGATGCGCGCGGTGCGCTCCGCGTCCGGCTGCCGCAACGTCTTGACGATGCCGGCGATGGCATCGGCCGCGCCGGGCAAATCTCGCGTCTGCTCGATGAGATGCTTCAGCACGACCTCGGTGCCATCCGCCTCGCGCGATAACGCACGCAGCACGTCGAGGCACATCACGTTGCCCGAACCTTCCCAGATCGCGTTAACCGGCGATTCACGATAATGCCGTGCCAGGACGCCTTCCTCGATGTAGCCGTTGCCGCCGAGGCACTCCATTGCCTCATACAGGAAGCCCGGCGCGCTCTTGCAGATCCAGTATTTGATGACCGGCGTCAGCAGCCGCATGTAGGCCGCCTCCGTCTTGTCGACAGGCGCACGGTCGAACGCGCGGCACAACCGCATCACCAGGGCGGTCGATGCCTCCACATGCAGCGCCATGTCCGCGAGCACGCTCTTCATCAGCGGCTGATCCGCGAGATGCTTCTGGAACACGCTGCGATGGCGCGTGTGGTTGATCGCATGCGCGAGACCCGACCGCATCAGCCCTGCCGAGGACAGCGCGCAATCCTGCCGCGTCAGCGACACCATCTCGATGATGGTACGCACACCACGCCCCTCCTCGCCGAGCCGCAGCGCATAGGCATTGTTGAATTCGACTTCCGACGACGCATTGGAGCGGTTGCCGAGCTTATCCTTCAGCCGCTGGAAGTTGATGCCGTTCACCGAGCCGTCCGGTGCGAAGCGCGGCATGAAGAAGCAGGTCAGCCCGCCTTCGGCCTGCGCCAGCACCAGGAACGCGTCGCACATCGGCGCCGACATGAACCACTTGTGGCCGGTGACGCGATAGGCGTCGCCATCGCGCTCGGCGCGGGTGATGTTGGCGCGCACATCGGTGCCGCCCTGCTTTTCGGTCATGCCCATGCCCATGGTCATGCCGCGCTTGGTCCACCACGGCGCGAAACTCGGATCGTAGCTGCGGGTGCCGAGCACCGGCATCACCTTGGCCCTGAGCGTGGGATCGACGCCGAGCGCGCCGACCGCCGCTCGCGTCATGGTGATCGGACACAGATGCCCGGACTCCACCTGCGCGACGATGAAGAGCCGTGCGCCACGGACCACTTCCGACGCGCCGCCGGCGGCTTCGCCCGCCGCGGTCCATGTCGAGTTGTGGATGCCTGCGTGGGCGCTGTGCGCCATCAGTTCGTGATAGGCCGGATGGAATTCAACCTGATCGCGACGGAAGCCGCGCGCGTCGAAGGTTTTCAGTTTCGGCGTGTTCTCGTTGGCGAGACGGCCGCGCTCGCTCATCGCCGCCGAGCCCCAGTGCCTGCCGAACTCGGTCAGCTCACTTGCTGCGTCCCCGCCGCCATTGACCGCCACCGCATCCACCAGAGGACGGTCGAGCGCGAACAGGTTCACGTCCTCGAACGGCGGCGACTGATTGAATACGTCCCGGGTTGCGGATGGGGATGTCTGCGTCATGAAGGATAGTCCTTGCTGCCATTTTGTCACACGCTGACCTGCGCACGGCGGTTTGGCCTGAAATGATCTTAACGTCGAGCTTCGATCGGGAAATCATACGCGGTGCGGCCCGTTCCCGGCAGCGAAAAATGCCACCATTCGAGCCGGAAGTTGACGAATCCCTGTTTCGCCATCGCTGCGAGCAAGGTGTCGCGCCACATCCGCTGCTTCGCCGTGATCGCCTTCGAGGCCGTATGCGCCTTGGCGTCCGAGCAATCGTAGCCGGTGCCCATATCGACGCTTGCTTCCGGCGCACGCTGGTCGGCGGGCGCGATGCAACTGGCGTAGTTGCGTCGCGGATCGAACGGCGGTCCTTTCGCCGCGCGAAGGTCCACCAGCGTCAGATCGACCGCCGCACCGGTCGAATGGCCGGAATGTCTGGCGACGTAGCCGCGGCGAAACAGTTCGGCCTTGCTGAACGACGGATTGTAGCGGCGCTGCGCCGGTGTCTCGCGGCCGTCCTGCGCCCATGCGTACATGTCGTCCACCGCACGCTGCGGCCGATAGCAATCGAGCATCTTCAGCGACAGATGTTTCGCCGCAAGATCACGCTGCACGCGCGACAGCGCGAGACCGACCGAGCGTTTCACGATGCATTCGGCAGCATCGTAACCCGTCAGCTTGCGCCCGACGAAATTGTTGACGCCGGCATAGCGGATATCCTGCTGGATGCTCGGATCGAGGCTGCGCAAATAAACAAAGTCATCAGGCATCGGCTGCGCACGCGCGCCGCTCGCTCCGCAAAGCCCGGCGATCGCAGCGATCAGCACCGCGCGGAAAATCATGCGCCCGGCGTCCGCAGCGGCTGCACGCTCTTGAGCAGCGCGACCAGTTCGCCCTGCTTGTGCGTGCCGGTCTTGCGAAACACCTGATCGAGATAGGATCGCGCGGTGCTGGTCTGGATATTCTGCTCTGCCGCGACCGCCGCCAGCGATTTGCCACGCGCGAGAGCCGCCGCAAGGCGCGCTTCCGCAGGACTGAGATCGAACAGGCCGCTGAGGATTCCAGGCGATGGCGTCGAGGCGCTGGCGCTCACCGCGGTCACGGCGACGAGCAGATCGCCACCCATGAACAGGTCATGAGCGGAGCGCCGCAACGGCAGCGTATGCACCACCAGCGGCGGCCGTTTGTCGTTCGCAGGCACCGCGATCGACCGCACGGTCGCCGGGTCGTTGCGCACGGACGGCCGGATCGCTTCCTGAAACAGCCGATTGGCCGCGCTGTCGGCAATCGCAAGGCCGCCATGCGCCAGCGGAATGAAATCGTCCGGCATGTCGGTCAGCATCCCGTTGGCCTTGATGACGCGCCCCGCGCCATTGAGCACCGCCGCCGGCAGCCCGATCGATTGCATCGCCAGTACCATCGTCTCCGCGAAGCGAAGCCCCATCCGCGCCGCGATGACGCTGGCCCGTGCCAGATGCGGACGGTGCCAGTTCAGCGCCGCCAGATCGCGCTCCGACGGCCGCTCGTTATGAAGCCAGCGCTCGAACGTGAACAGGCTCATCTCCCCGGTCGGAATGGTGACCAGCGATCCGATCTGCCCGCCGAGACCGAGCGGCGCCAGCACGCCCTTGCGCAGCACGTCACGCTCGAGCAGGTCCGCCGGATAATAGTCCGCCTCATAGATAAAGGCCGCCGGCGGCATCTTCATCACATAGGGCACCGCCTCGCTGCGCTGCCAGCCGTTCTGTGCGGTGAAGCTCTCAAGCGCTCCGCGCACGAGATCGGTGGCGACGAAACGCGGCGCGGAACCTTCGCTGAACACCGTCAGCGCGCCGGAGCCGCAATTGGACGCCCCGCACAGTTGCTGCAGGACCCCGGGCCACAATTCCGGGACGAACGCCGCCTCATAAATCTGTTCGATTATCTGCTCGGTCATCGTCGACGAGGAAATTGTCCGGTTCGGCTGATCGCGCCCGATCACCTTGGTTCAATTCACGGCGAGAAACAAGCCGACCGCCCGTTCCACATGGGCGCGCATCGCGCCGGACCGCGGCGGCGGGCCGTCGCCGCGCGGCGCCGACAGACCGGGGGATAAGTCCCGCGCACGCAATTGAGGCTTGCCCCGATTTCCAAGTCTGCCTATAGCTCTTGCTTTAATGACCCTCGCAACAAAATCGACCTTTGTCCTCGGTCACCGGCATTTGCTGGGCATCGAGGGCCTTTCCGCGTCCGACATCACCGGCCTGCTCGATCTGGCCGAGGAGTATGTCGAGCTTAATCGTCAGGTCGATAAAAAACGCACCAGCCTTCGCGGCCGAACCCAGGTGAACCTGTTCTTCGAAGCGTCGACGCGCACGCAGTCGTCGTTCGAACTGGCGGGCAAACGCCTCGGCGCCGACGTCATGAACATGTCGGTGTCCTCGTCATCGATCCGCAAGGGCGAGACGCTGATGGACACCGCCGTCACGCTCAATGCCATGCATCCCGACATCCTCGTGATGCGCCATCACGCCTCCGGCGCCGTCGAACTTCTGGCGCGCAAGGTCGATGGCTCCGTGGTCAATGCCGGCGACGGGTCGCACGAACATCCGACCCAGGCGCTGCTCGACGCGCTGACGATCCGCCGTAACAAGGGGCGGATCGAAGGACTGCTGGTCGCGATCTGCGGCGACGTGCTGCATTCGCGCGTCGCGCGCTCGAATATTTTCCTGCTCAACACGATGGGCGCGCGCGTCCGCGTCGTCGGTCCCTCCACGTTGCTGCCGAGCGGTATCGAGCGCATGGGCGTCGAAGTCGCGCGCGACATGCGCGATGGCCTCAACGGCGCCGACATCGTGATGATGCTGCGGCTGCAGCGCGAGCGCATGAACGGTTCGTTCGTGCCCTCGAGCCAGGAATATTTCCAGTACTTCGGCCTCGATCAGCAGAAGCTCGCTTACGCCAAGCCGGATGCTCTGGTGATGCATCCGGGGCCGATGAACCGCGGCGTCGAGATCGACTCCATCGTGGCGGATGGCGCGCGCTCGCTGATCCGCGAGCAGGTCGAGATGGGGGTGGCGGTGCGCATGGCCGTGCTCGAAGCGCTGGCCCGCAACCTGCCCAACGCATGAACCGGGATCCGCGATGCTGACCGACCGACGCCCCATCCTGCTCGCCAACGCCCGGCTGATCGACCCGTCGCGCGATCTCGATACGCCCGGCGACGTGCTGATCGCCGACGGCATGATCCGCGAGGCGCGCCGCGGCATCGGCGCCGCCGGCGTGCCGGAAGGCACCGAGATCGTCAACTGCGCCGGCAAGATCGTCGCGCCCGGCCTGATCGACATGCGCGCCTTCGTCGGCGAACCCGGCGCCAGCCACCGCGAGACTTTCGCTTCAGCGAGCTACGCCGCCGCCGCCGGCGGCATCACCACCATCATCTGCCAGCCGGATACCTCGCCCGTCATCGACAATTCGGCGACGGTGGATTTCGTCCGCCGCCGGGCGCGCGATACCGCGATCGTCAACATCCACCCGATGGCGGCGCTGACCAAGGGCATGGAAGGCCGCGAGATGACCGAATACGGTCTGCTCAAGGCCGCCGGCGCAGTCGCGTTCACCGATGGTGCCCACAGCGTGATGAACGCGCAGGTGATGCGGCGCCTCCTCACCTATGCACGCGATTTCGAAGTGCTGATCGTGCATCATACCGAGGACCCGCATCTCTCGGGCGAAGGCGTCATGAACGAGGGCGAATTCGCGACGCGGCTCGGACTGTTCGGCGCGCCGGCCGCGGCCGAAGCGATCGTGCTGGAGCGCGATATTCGTCTCGTGGCGCTGACCGGCGGCCGCTATCACGCGGCGTCGGTGACCTGCCGGGACTCGCTCGAGATTCTCAAGCGTGCGCGCGATGCAGGACTGGCTGTCAGCGCCTCGGCGTCGATCAATCACCTGACGCTGAATGAAAACGACATCGGCCCCTACCGCACCTTCCTCAAGCTGTCGCCGCCGTTGCGTTCGGAAGAGGATCGCGTCGCGCTGGTGGAAGCGCTGGCGTCGGGGCTGATCGACGTGGTGATGTCGGACCACAACCCGCAGGACGTCGAAACCAAGCGCCTGCCCTTCGCGGAAGCCGCGGCCGGCGCCATCGGACTCGAGACCATGCTGTCGGCCGGACTTCGCCTCGTGCACAGCGGCGAACTCGATCTGAAGACGCTGATCCGGGCAATGTCGACGCGCCCGGCGAAATTGCTCGGCGTGCCCGGCGGCACCTTGCGCGCCGGATCGGCGGCCGATGTCATCGTGATCGATCCGGACCTGCCGTGGGTGCTCGATCCCGCCGATCTCAAATCGCAATGCAAGAACACGCCGTTCGACGAGGCGCGGTTCAGCGGACGGGTGACGCGGACCATCGTCGGCGGACGGACGGTCTACCAACTGCCGTGACCCGAGCCGCCCGCGAACACGGGCGGCCTCCCCAAGCCTCCCTCCCCATGCCTCGCGCATGTGCTAAAGAGTAGCCTTCTGCAGCGTTCGTGACCGAGGCATCATGCTGACATCTCCTTATGTGGTGACCATCCTCGCACTGGTGATCGGCTATCTGTTCGGCTCGATCCCGTTCGGCATGATCCTGACGCGGCTGGCCGGCACGCAGGACCTGCGCTCGATCGGCTCCGGCAATATCGGCGCAACCAACGTGCTGCGCACCGGCCGCAAAGGCCTCGCCGCCGCGACGCTGCTCGGCGACATGCTGAAAGGCACCGTGGCGGTGCTGATCGGCGGCTGGCTCGGCGGGCCGAGTGCCGCGATGGTGGCGGCGCTCGGCGCCTTCCTCGGTCATCTTTTTCCGGTGTGGCTCGGCTTCAAGGGCGGCAAGGGCGTCGCGACCTATATCGGCGTGCTGCTCGGCCTGTTCTGGCCCGGCGCGCTGGCGTTCTGCGCGGTCTGGCTCGTCGTGGCGTGGCTGACCCGGTATTCGTCGGCGGCCGCGCTGATCGCCAGCGCCGTGACGCCGCCGCTGCTCTGGCTCGACGGCCACACATCGCTGGCGCTGCTGTTCGCCCTGCTGTCGGTGCTGTTGTGGTTCATGCACCGCGCCAACCTGGCGCGCCTGCGCACCGGCACCGAAGGCAAGATCGGCGCGAAGACGCCGCCCGCCAATGAAAGCGCGATGGCGGGACACAATGGCGGACCGCCGCTCGGCAATACCTGAACGACGTCTCATGGTTGTGTGACGATCCGACTTGGGCAATGCTGCCGCGGGGAGCGGGGCGGCGTGCACAAACAAGTCTCGGCATCGATCAGGTTGACCGACGCACAGCGTATCGACTGGCTGCGGCTGATCCGCAGCGACAATGTCGGACCGCGAACCTTTCGCTCTCTCGTCAATCATTTCGGCAGCGCCGGCGCCGCGCTCGACCGCCTGCCCGATCTGGCGCGGCGCGGTGGCGCAACTCGCCCCGGCCGCATCTGCACGATTGCCGACGCCGAGCGTGAACTCGCAGCAAGCCGAAAGATCGGCGTCGCCCTGCTCGCACCGGGCGAACTCGGCTATCCACCGCGCCTCGCGTCCATCGACGACGCGCCGCCGCTACTCGGCGTGCGCGGCGCAGTGGATATGATGTCCCGGCCGATGATCGCGATCGTCGGGTCGCGCAATGCGTCCGGCGCCGGATTGAAATTCGCGCAGGTGCTGGCGCGCGATCTGGGCCACGCCGGTTTCGTGATTGCATCCGGGCTCGCGCGCGGGATCGATCAGGCGGCGCATCGCCACAGCATCGATACTAGCACCGTCGCCGTGCTGGCCGGCGGCCACGACCGCATCTATCCGCCGGAGCACGAAGGCCTGCTGGCAGAACTGCTGCAATCCGGAACGGCAATTTCGGAAATGCCGCTCGGTCATGTGCCGCGTGCGCGCGACTTCCCGAGACGCAACCGGCTGATCTCCGGTGTCGCCCTTGGCGTGGTGGTGGTCGAGGCGGCGCATCGCTCGGGCTCACTGATCACTGCGCGCGTCGCCGCCGAACAGGGACGCGAAGTGTTCGCGGTGCCGGGTTCGCCGCTCGATCCACGCGCCGCCGGCACCAACGGGCTGATCAAGCAGGGCGCGTCGCTTGTCACCGAAGCTGATGACGTCATCAACGCCGTCCGCCCGATCATGGGCCGGCCAATCGAACTGCCGATCGCCGAAACCGACGACGGATCGCCGATCGATCATGAGCCCGATGCCAGCGAACGTGCCCGGATCGTCAACCTGCTGGGGCCGAGCCCGGTCGGGCTCGACGATCTGATACGGATGGCGAATGCCTCGCCGACGGTCGTGCGCACCGTCCTGCTCGAACTCGAATTGGCCGGACGCCTCGAACGTCATGGTGGCGGGCTGATATCGCTGCTCTGAGCGTCAGCTCCGGTAGATCGGCGCGCCCGCTGGAGACGCGGTGGAGCCGCCGTCGACAAAAATTTCCGCGCCCTGAACGTGCGCTGCATCGTCAGACGCAAGGAACAGCACCGTCTTCGCGATGTGATCGGCCTCGCCGATCCGGCCGAGCGGCGTCGTTGCCGCAATGCGCTTTTCGAGATTGGCAAACGCCGCTTCGGTCGGCGCCGCACCGTTCCAGATCGGCGTTCGCGTCGCGCCCGGCGCCACGACATTGATGCGGATGCCGCGCGGCGACAGTTCGCTCGCAAACACGCGGGCCATCGCGCGCACGCCGGCCTTGCTGGCGGCATAGGCGGCGTAACCCGGATTACCGAGCACGCTGATGACGGAGCCGTTCAGGATGATCGAAGCATTGTCGTTCAGATGCGGCAGTGCCGCCTGCACCGTGAAGAACACCGAGGTCAGGTTGGTGTCGATGACTTTCCGGAATGCAGCGAGGGGCGTGCTTCCGAGCGGCGTATTGCCGGGAATACCGGCATTGGCGAAGAGCACGTCGATCTTGCCGAATTGCGCGGCGACCTGTGCCACTGCATTTTCCATCGCCGCCGTATCGGTGACGTCCGCCGCGATCGCCAGCACGTCGGGTCCGAGTTCGTCGGTGACCGCTTGAAGCGTCGCGGGATTGCGTCCCGTTACCGCGACACGCGCACCCTCGGCGACGAAAAGCCGCGCGGTCGCGAGACCGATCCCACTGTTGCCGCCGGTTATGAGAGCGACCTTGCCTGCGAGCCTCATCCTCGTCTCCTGTCAATCTGGTTTCATAATGAAACCTGATTGCCATCTAGCTCTTTTGGTTTCATAATGCAACCGAACAAACGAGGCCCGGCATGCACGCCGGGACATAGCAGTATGGTCAAACGAACAAGCCTGGAAGACGCACCCTGCCCGATCGCGCGATCGCTCGACACGATCGGCGACTGGTGGTCGCTCCTGATCATCCGGGATTGCTTTCTCGGGCGGCGACGCTTCAGCGAATTTCAGAAGAGCCTCGGCCTCGCCAAGAACATCCTGGCCGCGCGGCTGCGTACGCTGGTGGCGTCGGGCATTCTGGAAATGACGCCGGCATCCGACGGCAGCGCCTATCAGGAATATGTGCTGACCCCGAAGGGACGCGGCACCTTCCCGATTCTGGTGGCGTTGCGGCAATGGGGCGAGGAATTTTCGTTCGAGCCAGGCGAAGTCCCGACCCTGCTGGTCGACCGCAAGGCCCACCGTCCGGTACGCAAGCTGGAGCTTCGTTCGGCCAGCGGACGGCTGCTGACCCAGCCGGATACGGAAGTGGTGTCGAATGCCGGAGCGCTGAGATCCTGACATTAGGTTGAGGGCGTCGGCTTCTGACGGAAAGCCGTCACGTCCCGCAGTCGAGACTATTATTATTGCGTGCTCCGCAGGACACGGAAGCGCACCTGTTCCTCGGCTTCGAGTTGGGCCATATCGAGCAGAAAGCCCAACGTATCCAGCCGGTGACGCCGGGCCATCGTGGCCAGTTCGGCGACGGCCTCGGCAATGAAGCGCGCGGCCTCGGTGGGACCACCATCGCCGATGGGCTCGGTGGCTTCTTCAGGATGGCTCCGCCGCTCGCTCGCCGCCATGGAAGGCACATCCTTCTTGTTCTGACGATTAGGTCGGGACAGAATCGACGCTAATTGCTAATTTTATACAATCTTTGGTTGTATTTTCAACCCGCGCTACCAATTTATCGGAGTGTTTTTGCCGGTCTCACGCCGCATCGATTTGACAGGCGGGGCCTCTGGACCCATGTTCCGGCCGAAACGGGCCTGAGCGACTCTCGCGAAACCCGCGCCCGATTTTCCCCAAGCTACTGGAATCACATGAATATCGTCATTGTCGAGTCGCCTGCGAAGGCCAAGACGATCAATAAGTATCTCGGCGCGTCCTATGAGGTCGTCGCCTCCTTCGGTCATATTCGCGACCTCCCGGCCAAGAACGGCTCGGTCGATCCCGACGCCAACTTCAAGATGATCTGGGAAATCGATCCCAAGGCGTCCGCGCGCCTCAACGACATCGCCCGTTCGGTGAAGGATGCCGACAAACTGATCCTCGCCACCGACCCCGATCGCGAAGGCGAAGCGATCTCCTGGCACGTGCTCGAAGTGCTCAAGCAGAAGCGCGCGCTGAAGGACCAACCTGTCGAGCGCGTGGTGTTCAACGCCATCACCAAGCAGGCCGTCACCGAGGCCATGAAGCATCCGCGCCAGATCGACGGCGCGCTGGTCGACGCCTATATGGCGCGCCGCGCCCTCGACTATCTGGTCGGCTTCACGCTGTCGCCGGTGCTTTGGCGCAAGCTGCCGGGCGCACGCTCCGCCGGGCGTGTGCAGTCGGTCGCGCTGCGGCTGGTCTGCGATCGTGAGTTGGAGATCGAGCAGTTCGTCCCGCGCGAATACTGGTCGCTGATCGCGACGCTGGCGACGCCGCGCGGCGACACATTCGAGGCGCGGCTGGTCGGCGCCGACGGCAAGAAGATCCAGCGCCTCGACATCGGCAGCGGTGCGGAAGCGGAAGACTTCAAGAAGGCGATCGAGGCCGCCAATTTCACTGTCAGTTCGGTCGAGGCCAAGCCGGCCCGGCGTAACCCGCAAGCGCCCTTCACCACCTCGACGCTGCAGCAGGAAGCCAGCCGCAAGCTCGGCTTTGCACCGGCGCACACCATGCGCATCGCGCAGCGCCTGTATGAAGGCATCAATATCGGCGGCGAGACCACCGGCCTCATTACTTATATGCGTACCGACGGCGTACAGATCGACGGCTCGGCGATTACGCAGGCGCGCAAGGTGATCGGCGACGACTACGGCAAGGATTACGTGCCGGATGCACCGCGCCAGTATCAGACCAAGGCCAAGAACGCGCAGGAAGCGCACGAAGCGATCCGCCCCACCGATCTCGCGCGCCGCCCTGCGGAGTTGCGCAAGCATCTCGATCCGGATCAGGCACGTCTCTACGAATTGATCTGGATCCGCACCATCGCGAGCCAAATGGAATCGGCCGAACTCGAGCGTACCACCGTCGATATCGCCGCGAAGGCGGGCTCGCGCCTGCTCGAGCTGCGCGCGACCGGCCAGGTCGTCAAGTTCGACGGCTTCCTGAAGCTCTATCAGGAAGGCATCGACGATGCCGCCGATGACGACGAGAGCCGCCGCCTGCCTGCGATGAGCGAAGGCGAAGCGCTGGCACGCAGGGACCTCAGCGTCACCCAGCATTTCACCGAGCCTCCGCCGCGCTTCTCCGAAGCGTCGCTGGTCAAGCGCATGGAAGAACTCGGCATCGGCCGTCCCTCGACCTATGCCTCGATCCTGCAAGTGCTGAAGGACCGCGGTTACGTGCGGCTCGACAAGAAGCGGCTGCACGGCGAGGACAAGGGCCGCGTCGTGGTCGCCTTCCTCGAAAGTTTCTTCACGCGCTACGTCGAGTACGACTTTACTGCGTCGCTGGAAGAGCAACTCGACCGCATCTCCAACAACGAGATTTCCTGGCAGCAGGTGCTGAAGGATTTCTGGACCGACTTCATCGGCGCGGTCGACGATATCAAGGACCTCCGCGTCGCGCAGGTGCTCGACGTGCTCGACGCGATGCTCGGCCCGCACATCTATCCCGCCCGCGAAGACGGCGGCGATCCGCGGCAATGTCCGAGTTGCGGCACCGGGCGGCTCAACCTCAAGGCCGGCAAGTTCGGCGCCTTCGTCGGATGCAGCAATTATCCGGAATGCCGTTACACGCGGCCGCTCGCCGCCGATGGCGATGCGGGCGGCGATCGCGTGCTCGGCAAGGATCCGCAGTCCGGTCTGGAAGTTGCGGTGAAGTCCGGACGTTTCGGTCCCTACATCCAGTTGGGCGAACCGAAAGACTACGAAGAAGGCGAGAAGCCGAAGCGCGCCGGCATCCCGAAGGGCATGTCGCCGGGTGACATGGAATTCGATCTGGCCATCAAACTGCTGTCGCTGCCGCGCGAAGTCGGCAAGCATCCGGAGGACGGCGAGCCGATCAAGGCCGGCATCGGGCGCTTCGGCCCTTACGTGCAGCACATCAAGACCTATGCCAGCCTCGAGGCCGGCGACGACGTCTTCAACATCGGCCTCAACCGCGCGGTGACGCTGATCGCCGAGAAGATCGCCAAGGGTCCGAGCAAGCGCCGCTTCGGCTCCGATCCCGGCAAGCCGCTGGGCGATCACCCCACCCTCGGCGGCGTTGCGGTGAAGAGCGGACGCTACGGCGCGTATGTGACGGCCGGCGGCATCAACGCAACGATTCCGAGCGACAAGACGCAGGACACCATCACGCTCGCGGAAGCCATCGTATTGATCGACGAGCGTGCCGCGAAGGGTGGCGGCAAGGTGAAGCGACCGGCGAAGAAGGCCGCGAAGGCCAAAGCGAGCGCCAAGGCTGGCGCCGAGAAGGCACCGAAGAAAGCCGTCGCCAAAAAGGCCGCAACCAAGAAAGCTGCGGCCAAGCCGAAGTCCGATGCCACCAGCAAGGCGCGTGCGCCGGTGAAGGCGGCCAAGACCTCGTCGACCAAGGCGCCCAAAACGGTCGCGAAGAAAAGCGCCGGGAAAAGCAGCTAGATTTGAGCAAAGCGCGCGACAATAAATTTCCGGACCGGGATGCCATCATCTCGTTCATTCGCGCGCATCCCGGAGAGATCGGCACCCGCGAGATCGCGCGCGAATTCGGCCTGAAGAACGCCGATCGCGCCGAGTTGAAGCGCGTTCTGCGCGCGCTGGCCGACGAAGGCGTCATCGAGAAGCGCGGCAAAACCATTCATCAGGCCGCGGCGCTTCCGGCGACCGTGGTGGCCGACGTGACGAGCCGCGACCGCGACGGTGAACTGCTTGCCACGCCGACCGAGTGGGACGAGGAGCAAGGCGACGCTCCGAAAATCCGCATCCGCCTGCCACGCTATCCCAAGCCGGGCACGGCGGTGGGCGTCGGCGATCGCGCGCTGCTGCGCATCGAACAGATCGAAGGCGAAGGCGAAGCTGCAGCCTATGTCGGCCGCGTCATCAAGATCATCGACCACATGCGTTCGCGCGTGCTCGGAATCTTCCGTGCGCTGCCCTCCGGCGGCGGACGGCTGGTGCCGGTCGACAAGAAACAGGCGGGGCGCGAACTGAACATCGCGAAGCCCGACAGCGCCGGCGCCGAGGACGGCGATCTGGTCAGCGTCGAGCTGGTGCGTTCGCGCGGTTATGGCCTGCCCTCCGGCAAGGTGAAGGAACGGCTCGGTTCGCTGGCGACCGAAAAGGCCGTCAGCCTGATCGCAATCCACGCGCACGACATTCCGCAGGCCTTTTCGACCGGCGCGGTGAAAGAAGCCGAGGCAGCCAAGGCCCCGACCCTGCATGGCCGCGAGGACTGGCGCGACATTCCGCTGGTCACGATCGATCCGCCGGATGCCAAGGACCACGACGACGCGGTGCATGCCGAACCCGACGACGACCCAAACAACAAGGGCGGCTACATTCTCCACGTCGCCATTGCCGACGTCGCGTTCTATGTGCGGCCGGGATCGTCACTCGATCGCGACGCGCTGCTCCGTGGCAATTCGGTGTACTTTCCCGATCGCGTCGTGCCGATGCTTCCCGAGCGCATCTCCAACGATCTCTGCTCGCTGAAGCCCGGCGAACCGCGCGGCGCACTGGCGGTGCGCATGGTGATCGGGCCCGACGGCCGCAAACGCTCGCACACGTTTCATCGCGTATTGATGCGCTCCGCCGCGAAACTGAACTACGCGCAGGTGCAGGCCGCCATCGACGGCAACCCCGATGATGCCACCGGCCCGCTGCTGAAGCCGATCCTGCAACCGCTCTACGATGCCTATGCGCTGGTGAAGCGCGCGCGCGACGAACGCGATCCCCTCGATCTCGATCTGCCGGAACGCAAGATCGTGCTGAAGCCGGATGGCACGGTGGATCGTGTCATCACGCCGGAGCGGCTCGACGCGCACAAGCTGATCGAGGAATTCATGATCCTCGCCAACGTCGCCGCCGCCGAAATGCTCGAGAAGAAGGCGCTGCCGCTGATCTACCGCGTGCACGACGAGCCGACGGTGGAGAAGGTCCACAACCTGGTGGAATTCCTCAAGACACTCGACATGTCGTTCGCCAAGGCCGGCGCGTTGCGGCCGACCGTGTTCAATCGCGTGCTGGCGCAAGTAAAGGGCCAGGACTCCGAACCGCTGGTGAACGAAGTCGTGCTGCGCTCGCAGGCGCAGGCGGAATATTCGGCGGAAAATTACGGCCACTTCGGCCTCAACCTGCGGCGCTACGCGCACTTCACCTCGCCCATTCGCCGCTACGCCGATCTCGTGGTCCATCGCGCGCTGATCCGCGCGCTTGGATTGGGCGAAGGCGCCCTCCCCGATACCGAGACATTCGAAACGCTCAGCGAAGTCGCAGCGCAGATTTCCGCGACCGAACGCCGCGCCATGAAAGCAGAGCGCGAAACCGTGGATCGCCTGATCGCGCACCATCTGGCCGATCGCATCGGCGACATCTTTCAAGGGCGGATATCCGGCGTCACCCGCGCCGGCCTGTTTGTGAAGCTCTCGGATACCGGCGCCGACGGCCTGATTCCGATCCGGACGCTGGGCACGGAATATTTCAACTACGACGAGGCGCGCCACGCGCTGGTCGGCTCGCGCAGCGGTGCCATGCACCGACTGGGTGACGTGGTCGAGGTTCGTCTGGTAGAAGCAGCCCCGGTAGCAGGCGCATTGCGTTTCGAGCTGCTGTCGGAGGGCCAGGTGCCGCCGCGCAATCGCAAGCGCGGACATTTTGGCGACGCAAGGAAGAGCAAACACAAGACGAAGGCCAAAGCCGATGCAGGCCGCCATCGTCCGAAGAAAGTTCGCAAGCCCGGCAAGGTCAAGCCCGGCAAATCGAAGAAGGCCAAGCGATGAAACCGACAGCCAGTACCTGGACGCAACAGCAGGCGGCATCGCCACCGCGCCGCGATGCGTGGCTTGCGATCAAGCGCGGCTTGCATTGCCGCTGCCCGAACTGCGGCGAGGGAAAGCTGTTCCGCGCGTTTCTGAAGGTCAACGAAAAATGTCCCGCCTGCGGCGAGGAGTTGTTTCATCACCGCGCCGACGACCTGCCCGCCTATCTCGTCATCGTCGTTGTCGGCCACATCGTGGTGCCGCTCGCGCTCGCGATCGAAACCAGTTTCGCGCCGCCGATCCTGCTGCAGCTTGCGATCTATCTGCCGCTGACGCTTGCGCTTTCGCTGCTGCTGCTGCAACCGGTCAAGGGCGCCGTGGTAGGCCTGCAATGGGCCTTCCGCATGCACGGCTTTGACGAAAATTCAACGGACGACATGCCGGTGCGCGACGCGGCCGGCGGGAAGATCACACCGGAGCCACGATGAACCAAGCCGTCAAGCCTGAGAAAGAAGAAGACCATCATCCCTACCGCCGCCCGCGCGATGCCGCCACGCTGATCCTGATCGACCGCAGCCATCCCAAGCCGCGCGTGCTGGTCGGCAAGCGGCACGACAAGGTGGTGTTCATGCCGGGGAAATTCGTCTTCCCGGGCGGCAGTGTCGACAAGTCGGACAATCGCATTCCGGTCGCGGCGCCGATTCCGAAAGAGCTCGAAGCCAACCTGATGAAGGGCAGCCCGAAGACCGAGCCGTCGCGTGCCCGCTCACTCGCGGTTGCCGCCATTCGTGAGGCCTGCGAGGAAACCGGCCTCTGTCTCGGCTGCAAGAGCGACGCCGGTGCGAAGAAACTGGATGGCGTGTGGCAGCCGTTCGCGGATGCCGGCCTGCTGCCGGATCCGTCGGGCCTGTTCCTGATCGCGCGCGCCATCACCCCGCCCGGCCGGGTCCGCCGCTTCGACACGCGGTTCTTCACCGCCGACGCCTCAAGCATTGCCCACCGGGTCGAGGGCGTGATTCACGCCGACGCCGAACTGGTCGAACTGGTCTGGGTCGAGATCGGCTCGGAGCCGCTGGCCGATGCGCACATGATGACCAAGAATGTACTGCGCGAACTGGACAAGCGCCTTGCCACCGGGCCGCTGCGCCACGATGCGCCGATCCCGTTCTTTCATTTCTATGGCGGCAAGATGCAGATGGATATCCTGCCGGGCGCGATTTAAAGCCAGCTAGGATTAACCCACAGCCGTCATGGCCGGGCTTGTCCCGGCCATCCACGTCTTTCGCGCCATAATTCTTTTAAAGACGTGGATGCCCGGCACAAGGCCGGGCATGACGAATGCAGTGTTTGCCGAAAGCATTCGGCGCAAAATTCGTCCACGGCATCGTTCAAAATCACAATAATCTTCTCGCTCGCCGGCAATGGCTTTTGCCGCAGGACGCCCTATCTTTTGCTAGGGCGCAACAGCAAGCTGGATTGAGCGATGGCGACACGGCAATTGAAGCTCGGCGCATTCATGCGGCCGGTGAGCATCCACACCGGCGCGTGGCGCTATCCCGGGGCGTGGCCCGACGCCAATTTTAATTTCGCGCATCTCAAACGGCTCATTCAAAAACTCGAACAGGGCAAGTTCGACGCGTTCTTCATGGCCGATCATCTGGCCGTGCTGAACATGCCGGTCAATGCGCTCAAGCGCAGCCACACCGTCACGTCATTCGAGCCGTTCACGCTGCTGTCGGCGCTGGCGGGCGCGACCGAACATATCGGATTGATCGCGACCGGTTCGACGACGTTCGACGAGCCGTATCACGTCGCCCGTCGTTTCGCCTCGCTGGATCACATCAGCGGCGGCCGCGCCGGCTGGAATATCGTCACCACATCGAATCCCGATGCGGCGCTGAACTTCGGCCTCGACGATCACATGGAGCACGGCGAACGTTATCGCCGCGCGCGCGAATTCTACGATGTCGTCACCGGATTGTGGGACTCGTTCGCCGACGATGCGTTTCCGCGCGATGTCGAACAGGGCCTGTATTTCGATCCGGCGAAGATGCACGTGCTCAATCACAAGGGCAAATATCTCTCGGTACGTGGGCCGCTCAACATCGCCCGCCCCGTGCAGGGATGGCCGGTGATCGTGCAGGCCGGCGCGTCCGAGGACGGCAAGCAGCTCGCCGCCGAGACCGCAGAAGCGGTGTTCACCGGCGGCGGCAGCCTCGCCGATGGACAGAAGCTCTATGCCGACATCAAGGGTCGCATGGACAAGCTCGGCCGCAGCCGCGACCACCTGAAAATCCTGCCCGGCGCCTTCGTGATCGTCGGCGATACCGACGAGGAAGCGCGGGCCAAGCGCGCCAAGCTCGACAGCCTCGTGCATTACGACAGCGCCATCGCATCGCTGTCGGTGATCCTCGGCACCGATGCCTCGAAGTTCGACCCCGAAGGCCAGTTGCCGGAAATCCCGGAAACCAATGCCAGCAAGAGCGGCCGCCAGCGGCTGGTCGACGTGGCGGCGCGCGACCGGCTGACGGTGCGCCAACTGGCCGAACGCGTCGGCGGCTATGGCGGTCTGTCCTTTGTCGGCACCCCCACCACCATCGCCGACAAGATGCAGGAATGGCTAGAAACTGAAGGCAGCGACGGCTTCAACATCATGTTCCCGTTCCTGCCCCAGGGTCTCGACGACTTCGTTGATCGCGTGGTGCCGGAACTGCAGAATCGGGGGATTTTCCGCCGCGAATACGAGGGCCGCACCCTGCGCGAGAATCTGGGCCTGCCTCGGCCGAAAAATCGTTTCTTCGAGGTTGGTTAGGACGGGTTCCTGAGACTATTTGCCGGCCCTAGCCCCTTGAATCGACGTGCTTTCTCGATACAAACCGGGCCTGGACGCGCCCGAAATCGCTATATCCTTGACTTTGGGCCATTCGAAGCTAGTTTGCGCCCAAACACGGGTCGGCACGAGGCTGGCCAGTTAGCCTATTCCTGACATCGAGGTTTTCACTATGGCCAAAGCGGTCACCATCAAGGTCAAGCTGGTTTCGACGGCTGACACTGGCTTCTATTACGTGGCCAAGAAGAACTCCCGCACCATGACCGACAAGCTGGTCAAGAAGAAGTACGACCCGGTCGCGCGCAAGCACGTCGAATTCAAAGAATCCAAGATCAAGTAAATCCATCTGAGATTTACGGCGGGATTTGACGGGGCCTCTGGCCCCGTTTTGCTTTTCCGCGCTATGCGGCTGCGGCCACCACGCGATTGCGGCCGTCGTGCTTGGCACGATACAGCGCGACGTCGGCACGCTTGAGCACGTCGGCGACGGGTTCGCCCTTCTTTTCCAGGGTCGCGATCCCGATCGAAATCGTCACGTCGATGCGCCGCGCGCCCTTCTCGATCATGAACGGCTCGGACGCGATGCCCCGCCGCACCCGCTCCGCGACCTTGCCGGCGACGTGCAGGTCGGTCTCCGGCATCACGATGACGAATTCCTCGCCGCCATAGCGGCACGCCAGATCGATGCCACGGATCGACTTGCGGATGCGCACCGCGAATTCGCGCAGCACGTCGTCGCCGGCGTCGTGGCCGTAGCTGTCGTTGATCGCCTTGAAGAAGTCGATGTCGAGCATCATCACCGACAGTGGCTTGCCGCGCATGGCATTCTGCTCGGCGAGCGTCGACAGATGGCTCTCCATGTAGCGGCGATTGTGCAGGCCGGTGAGCGCATCGGTGATCGCGGCCTCGATGGAGTTCTGCACGTTGTCGCGCAGATGCTCGGTATAGCGCCGCCTGCGGATCAGCGTGCGCGCACGCGCCAGCAGTTCGTTCTTGTCGACCGGGCGCAGCAGGTAATCGTTGACGCCGATCTCGAGCCCGCGCAGCAACCGCGTGTTGTCCTCGGGATCGGCGATCGCCAGCAGCGGCACCTGCCGGGTACGCTCCAGCGAACGCGCCTGGCTGCACAGCCGCAGGCCGTCGAAATTCTCGAGGCCCAGCGAAACGATGATCAGGTCGTAGTTGCCCTCGGCCGCGTGAAATAGCGCCTGGGTCGGATCGGGCTCGACGTCGACGGCATGCTCGGTGCCGAGCACCGGCGCCAGCCGCTCGTAGGACGATGGACGATCGTCGACCAGCAGGATGCGGCCGTTCTTGCCGGTATCGGCAATCGCGCTGCGCTCCGGCGCCTGCACGCCGATCTCGAACGACGTCAGCGCCCGCATGCGCAACTCATCGGTCATCATCTTGAGGCGCGTCAGCGACCGCACGCGCGCGATCAGCACCACGTCCGATACGGGCTTGGTGAGGAAATCGTCGGCGCCCGCTTCCAGCCCGCGCACGCGATCGGCGGGACTGTCCAGCGCCGTCACCATCACCACCGGAATGAAATGCGTCGCCGGATTCGACTTCAGCCGGCGGCAGACCTCGAAACCATCCATGTCCGGCATCATCACGTCGAGCAGGATGATATCGCATTCCGCACGCGCGCAAATCTCCAGTGCCTGCGTGCCGTTGCTCGCGGTCATGACGTCGAAATATTCGGCCGACAGCCGGGCTTCGAGAAGCTTCACATTGGCCGGGGTGTCGTCGACGACCAGGACGCGGGCGGACATCGCAGTCTCCTCAGCCGATGAACCGTCGGACGGTTTCGATGAACTTTCCGACCGAGATCGGCTTCGACAGATACGCCTCGCATCCTCCCTCGCGGATACGCTCCTCGTCGCCCTTCATCGCGAACGCGGTGACGGCGACGACCGGAATCGAACGCAGCTCCGGATCGTCCTTGATCCAGCGCGTCACCTCGAGGCCGGAGACCTGCGGGAGCTGAATGTCCATCAGGATCAGATCGGGACGAAGCTTCCGGACCAGTTCGAGCGCCTCGAAACCGTTGCTGGTGCCGGAGGTCTGATAGCCGTGCGCTTCGAGCAGATCGCGGAAGAGCTTCATATTGAGCTCGTTGTCCTCGACGATCAGGACGGTTTTTGCCATCCCGCCCCTCCCATCAAAACAATCGTTTCAATCAAAACACGAGTGGCGCGCCGCACCGCATGACCTTGCCACGCAACGCTCGCATCCACATCTGACGCGGAAATCCGTTCAAGCCCGATAAGACAGAACATTCTCTTCACGCGAACCGGTTTCCACTTCTTGAAAACACTCTGGTGACTCGGGCATGATGGCTCAAAATAGAGACCAGAAGTTACGGAAAGGCAAACACGATCGATGACAAAGCGCGTTCAAAACCCCCGTGAAGTCGCTGAAATCGTGGCGGTTCAAGCGCTTTCCTTCATCGCGGGAGATGCCGACCGCCTGGGGCTATTTCTGGCCGAGACCGGGTTAGGTCCGGATACGCTGCGGTCTGCTGCTACCGACCCGCAATTCCTCGCTTCGGTGCTCGATTTTCTGCTCCGGGACGATGCGACGGTGAAGGCTTTTGCCGAGGTGTCGCACCTCGACCCCACCGTGGTCGCGGCAGCGCGCCAGGCGCTCGGCGACAAGCAGTGGGAGCGCGATGTTCCGTGACCCCGGCCACGCCAGAAGCTAGCCAGCCGCGCTGCTTTTGTCGCGATTGCCTGCATGACCTCGATCTCACGGCGAAGCGTTGCACCAGTTGCGGCTCGCCGCGCCTGGTCCGGCATCATGTCCTGCCGACCCTGACCATCGCCCATATCGACTGCGATGCGTTCTATGCCACCGTCGAGAAGCGGGACAATGCGGAGCTCGCCGACCGGCCGGTCATCATCGGTGGCGGCAAGCGCGGCGTCGTCTCCGCAGCCTGCTATATCGCCCGCACCTACGGCGTGCGCTCCGCCATGCCGATGTTCAAGGCGCTGGAGCTGTGCCCCTCGGCCACCGTGATCCGTCCCGATATGGCGAAATACGTCCGGGTCGGCCGCGAGGTGCGGCAGGCCATGCAGTCGCTGACGCCGCTGGTGGAGCCACTGTCGATCGACGAGGCATTTCTCGATCTCAGCGGCACGCAACTGGTCCACGGCATGATCCCGGCGAAGGTGCTGGCGCGGTTTGCCGCGACCATCGAACGCGACATCGGCGTCACCGTGTCGGTGGGGCTATCGTGCAACAAGTTCCTCGCCAAGATCGCGTCCGACCTCGACAAGCCGCGCGGCTTTGCCACGCTCGATCAGGACGACGGCCGCGCGCTCCTCGCCGACAAGCCGGTCGGCTTCATTTTCGGCGTCGGCCCGGCAACGCAGGAACGCCTGTCGCAACGCGGCTTCCGCAACGTCAGCGATCTGCAGCGCGCTGATGAAATCGAACTGATGCGGCAGTTTCCGACCGAAGGCCGCAGGCTGTGGCGGCTGGCACGCGGCATCGACGACCGGCGGGTGGAGCCGGATCGCGGCGCCAAGACGATCTCGAGCGAAACCACCTTCGAGACCGACATCCGCGACTTTCCGGCGCTCGAAAAGATTCTGTGGCGGCTATCGGAAAAAACCTCCTCGCGCCTGAAAAGCGGCGGGCTGGCGGGGACGACCATCACCCTGAAACTGAAGACCGCGGATTTCAGGCAGCGCACCCGTTCGCAATCGATCCATGCGCCGACCCAACTCGCCAGCAAGATCTTCGCCATCGCGCGCGAGATGCTGGCGAAGGAAATCGACGGCACCGCATTCCGCCTGATGGGCGCCGGCGTCAGCGCACTGCAGCCCGGCTCGCCGGCCGACGACACCGACATGCTGGATCGCCGCTCGGCCCACGCCGAACGCGCCATGGACGACCTGCGCAAGAAATTCGGTACCGCCGCCGTCATCCGCGGCATCGCCTATAACGGCCCGGAAAAGCCGCGTTGAGAGCAGGTCACCCTCTTAGTCGTCCCTGCGAAGGCAGGGACCCAGAACCCCTGGCATTGATGATACACGACAGGTCCGATGGCCAAATCCGTGCAACTTGATTTAAAGTTGATCGGAATTTGCGCTCCCCGCAACACGAACGACACGGCGTATGGGTCCCTGCTTTCGCAGGGACGACGCGGTTGTCGGCCGGGGCCGCTTTACTTACAAGGTTTGCTATCCTTGGGCTCAAACTTGTCGACGGCCCCCGCGATCACGAAGTCGTTGTAATCGAGCACGAGCTTGCGCGAGACGCCGTTCTCGTACAGTTCGAACGACATGGCGTAGACCGGCGTCTGCTCGCCGCTATTGGTCTTCGCGTCGCGATCGTAATAGCTGACGGTGACCGGCCAGCGCGTCAGCGTCTTCATCTTGTCGTTCTTGGTCGTGGGATCGGGATTGGTGGCCTGGTCGCCGGCAATCGGCTTACCGATCACGGTCAGCGTACTGTAGAGCTTCTCGCCGGTGTCGGAGCCGTCATAGACGGTGAGCTCCAGCAACGATTTTCCGTCGCGCGCGGCGGCGATGATGCGGCGGATCTGTTCGGTGGGAAACACGGTATTGCCGTCGAGGGTGAAGGTCTTGGTGACCGGCTGCTTCAGTTTGACGGTGATGTGATCGCCGCTCCGTTCCGCAACACCATCGACATTCGTCGAATCGTTGTCGTTCATCCGGGTGTCGATCTTGAAGCGGTAGGTCTTGCCATCGGCGGATTCCCAGCTGGTCGAGCTCAGATCGCTGATCGTCTTCTTGCCTTCGCCGTTGTCGAGTTCGGAGACCTGGCGGAATTCGGAGTTGTAACCCTCGCAAGCGCTCCCCGAGAAATCGTAGACGATGCGGCCGCGCGCATTGTCGATCGAGGCACCGCCGCGCGTCTTCAGCAGGCTGAGATCGTACACCGCCTGATGCGCCATGAACGGGGCGTTGGCCGCAGCATGAGCCGCTCCTCCACCGAGCGCCAGCGCGCCGACTATCGCGGCCAGCGCCGGAACTACTGATTTTAGACGCAATCTTTGATATGAACGGCGCATATGGTCTCCCTGGAGCAACGAATCTACACCATATTAAGCCAGCTATTGCGCCTCAACTGGGGCTGCTCGCGGGAAAGTGTGAATTGACCGCAGCCGCGCAGCGCGGCCAGAAAATCTGACGCCCAAGGTCTGAAGCCAAGGTTTGTAGAAGGCCTGTACAGGATTAGTCATGCATTCGCATTCGCTCGAAAAATGGACGCACGATCACGTCTTTCTCGGCAGCCAGCACGCGCGCAACGAGCGGCGGACCTGGCTGGTGGTCTGGCTGACGCTGGCGATGATGACGGCCGAAATCATCGGCGGCAGCATCTTCGGCTCGATGGCGCTGCTGGCCGATGGCTGGCACATGTCCACCCATGCAGTGGCGATCGGGATCGCCGCCCTTGCCTATCGTTACGCACGCCAGCATGCGCACAGTCCGCGCTTCGCGTTCGGCACCGGCAAACTCGGCGACCTCGCCGCCTTTGCCAGCGCGATCGTGCTCGGAATGATCGCGCTGATGGTGGCCTATGAAAGCATCGGGCGCTTCGCCAGCCCGCAACCGATTGCCTATGACGAAGCGATTGCCATTGCTGCGCTGGGTCTCGTCGTCAATCTGGCGTCGGCATGGCTGCTGCGCGAGGACCACGATCATCACCACGGCCATTCGCATAGCCATTCGCACGATCACGACCACCACGGTCATGACCACCACGATCACGCTCATCACGCTCATCACGCTCACGCCGATCATGGCCACGATCATCACAGCGACAACAATCTGCGCGCCGCCTATGTGCACGTGCTGGCGGATGCTGCGACATCCGTGCTGGCGATCGCCGGACTCGTGCTGGCGAAATCCTTTGGCTGGGTCTGGATCGACGCGGCGGTCGGCCTCGTCGGCAGTGTCGTGATCGCAAGCTGGGCCTTCGGATTGATCCGAACCACCGGCGCGATCCTGATCGACGTAGTGCCCGATCCGAAGCTTGCCGGCACCATTCGCGAACGGCTCGAGATCGACGGCGATCGAGTTTCCGACCTGCATCTGTGGCAAGTCGGGCCGGGCCATTATGCTGCTATTGTGACAATCGTCACCGATCAGCCGAAACCTTCGGAATCCTACAAATCGCGCCTGATTGAAGTGAAAAACCTCAGCCACATCACCGTCGAAGTCAATCAATGCGTGCACCACGACGGTAATTGCGCACGCGTTGCATAACTGCGTGCGAGCGCCCGTGCGTGCGGGTCGCTTGCATGTCATTCCACGATAGGCGAAATAGGGTGTGTCGACCGAGGGGTATTCGGTCGACGGGGTTTGGGCGCGACAGCAATCATTGGGGAATGTCATGGCAGGAACAGTTGAGCAGAAACTCGCGGCACAGGGCATCGTGTTGCATGAACCGGCGAGCCCGATCGCGAATTATGTCGGCTTCGTCCGCACCGGAAACCTGCTGATCGTGTCGGGCCAGGTTTGCGTCAATGCCGAAGGCAAGCTGATCGCGAAAGGCAAGCTCGGCGCCGGCGTCACCATCGAGCAAGGCAATGCGGCTGCGCGCGGCTGCGCGATCAACCTGCTGGCGCAGATCAAGGCTGCGCTCGGCGACCTCGACAAGGTTACGCGCGTCGTGCGTCTCGGCGGCTTCGTCAATTCCGCGCCCGACTTCGTCGACGGACCGAAGGTACTCAACGGCGCATCCGACCTGATGGTCGCCGCCTTCGGCGACAAGGGACGTCATGCGCGCTCCACCGTCGGCGTGGCATCGCTGCCGGGCGACGCTGCGGTGGAAGTCGAAGGCATCTTCGAAGTCTCCTGACCGGACGCCGCGATGCGCGCACCCGACTGGCTGATCGCGCGTCCGGTCGCCCATCGCGGCCTGCACGATCGCGCCCGCGGCATCGTCGAGAACATGCCGGGCGCGTTTACGGCGGCGGTCGCGGGCAACTTCGCCATCGAGACCGATCTGCAGCTCACCGCCGACGGCGAGGCCATGGTGCATCACGACGATGCGCTCGGCCGGCTGACCGACGGCAGCGGCGCATTGCGCGACATGACGGCGGCGCAACTGCGACAGGTGACGTTCAAGGACACGCCGGAGCGGATGATATCGCTCGGCGATCTCTGCACGCTGGTTGCGGGTCGCGTGCCGCTGGTGATCGAGGTGAAGAGTCACTTCGACGGCGACCGCAAGCTGGTCCGGCGCATCGCCGAGGTGCTCGCGTCATATACCGGGCCGGCGGCGGTGATGTCGTTCGATCCGGATCAGGTACTGGTGCTGCGCGAGGCGTTGCCTGCATTGCCGCGCGGGATCATCGCCCAACGCACCTACGACGATAGCTACTGGGCCAAGCTGACGCCCGCGCAGCGTGATGGCATGCTGTATCTGCGCCACGCCATGCAGACGCAGCCGCATTTCGTCAACTACTGGATCGAGCAGCTTCCCGCCCCTGCGCCGTGGATCGCCCGCAACATTTTCGGCTGCCCGCTGCTGGCCTGGACCATCCGCACTCCGGAGCAGCGCGCCCGCGCCGCGCGCTATGCGGACCAGATGGTGTTCGAGGGATTTGTTCCAGATCCATGATGCAGAACGCCCTTGAACTGGTGCGGATCGCCCACAACTTATAAGATCAGTTCGTCACTGTCTGGAGTATACCGCCAACGTGACCGGTTCAGATCATTGATGGCGTCATCCGAAATCACCCTCGAAGCAGTCTCGTCCGCAAGCATGATTCCGGCTGCGGACTGGGATGCCTGCGCCAATCCCGGATCGGCTTACAATCCGTTTGTCAGTCACGCCTTCTTTGCCGCCTGCGAGCAATCGAATTCCGCCTGCCCCCGCACCGGCTGGGGGCCTCGGCATCTGGTGGCAAAGCTGGATAGCAAGATCGTCGGCCTGGTGCCGTGTTATCTGAAATCGCACTCGCAGGGCGAATACGTGTTCGACCGCGGCTGGGCCGATGCCTATGAGCGCGCCGGCGGTCAATATTATCCCAAGCTGCAGGCCTCGGTGCCGTTCACGCCTGCGTCCGGCCCGCGCCTGCTGGTGCGCGAGGGTGTCGATGCCGACCGTGTTCGCGCCGCGCTCGCGGGCGGTCTGAAGGCGCTCTGCAATGCGGTCGAAGCGTCCTCGGTGCACGTCACGTTCGCGCAGGAGAGCGAATGGGCGTTCCTCGCCGGCGAGGATTTCCTGCAGCGCACCGACCAACAATTCCACTGGCGCAACGAAGGCTATGCGAGCTTCGAGGATTTTCTCGCCACCCTCGCCTCACGCCACCGCAAGGCGATCCGCCGCGAGCGCCGCGACGCCCTCGCCAACGGTATCACCATCCACGCCCTGACCGGCGGCGACCTGACCGAGGAAGTGTGGGATGCCTTCTTCGAATTCTACATGGAGACCGGCTCGCGCAAATGGGGGCGTCCTTACCTGACGCGCGCGTTCTACTCGCAGGTCGGCGAAACCATGGCCGATCGCATCGCGCTGATCATGGCGAAGCGCAACGGCCGCTGGATCGCCGGCGCGATCAACTTCATCGGCAGCGATACGCTGTTCGGCAGGCACTGGGGCGCCATCGAGCATCACCCGTTCCTGCATTTCGAGGTCTGCTATTATCAGGCGATCGATTTCGCGATCCGCCACGGCCTGAAGACCGTCGAGGCCGGCGCGCAGGGCGAACACAAGATCGCACGCGGCTACCTGCCGCAAACCACCTACTCCGCGCATTACATCGCCGATCCGGCGCTGCGCCGCGCCGTGCACGATTACCTGAAGCACGAACGCGCTTACGTTGCCGAGGCGGTTCGCGAACTGACCGATGCCGGCCCGTTCCGCAAGGGCAGCGGCAACGATCCGTCTTGACCGCCACAAGCTGGCCGGTGAAAGTGACCCGCGATTTCAGGAGCCAGCATGACCGCCTACGACACCAATAATATCTTCGCGAAAATCCTGCGCGGGGAAATTCCCTGCTTCAAGGTCTACGAGAACGATCACGTCCTCGCCTTTCTCGACATCATGCCGCGCGCGCCCGGCCATACGCTGGTGATCCCGAAGGCTCCGGCGCGTAACCTGCTCGACATTTCAGCCGACGACTTCGCCCATGTCGCGCGCGCATCGCGCCTGATCGCCCGTGCTGCAATGCCGGCCTTCAACGCGGACGGCATGATGATCGTGCAATTCAGCGAACCTGCCAGCGGCCAGGAGGTCTATCACCTGCACATGCATGTGATTCCCCGCTTCGACGGCGTCGCGTTGCTGCCGCCGGCAAGCCGCAAGGAAGATATGAAAGTGCTGGAAGGTCACGCCGCCAAGCTGATCGCCGCGCTGAAAAGCGGTTGATCCAACTTTCCTGCCAACACGCGCGCTATTCGCCGACCTCGTAGTCGCCCTTCTGGGGCGGCGCGAGCGGCGTGAACTGGCAGCGGTCCGGCTTGAGATCGACTAGCGGCGTGCCGTCGAGGCAATCCAGCCCGCGCACCAGTACCGTTGCGCCTTCGACGTCGACTAGTTTCACCATCGAGGTGCCGAGCGGATTGGGCCGTACCGGCGTGCGCAGCGAGAACGTGCCGCGCACCGCGCCGTCGTTCTTCGGGCTCTGCAATACAAGATCGCGACGCGACATGTGCAGCCAGTAGATCACCTCGAGGCTCGAATAAAGCTCGATGCCCTGCAGCGCCGGCACCCATGGATCGAAAATCTCGAGCCGGCAAACCGGACCATCGACGCGGCCCTGGCGCGGCGTCTCGAGCCGCGAGGTCCACGGCGTGCGAATGCGGCCGATGAAGACCAGCCCCGCATCGGTCGCCGCAGGCGCGTCGACCGCCACTTCGTTCGTCCGGATTTCGCTTTCACGAACCATGCTATCGCCCTTGCCTCCGCGTCACCCAAGCCACCATTTGCCGGCGAGCATCACGGCCTCGCCGCACAGCACGCCCGCGAGGATCGATTGCCGTGTCGCGACGAACGCAGCAAATCCCGCAGCCACTGCACCATATCGCACCAGATCAGGAATGCTCGCCAGCACGCCCGGCGGAAACACCAGAATTTGCGCGATCACGCCTGCCAGAATCGCAGTGGCGGTGGCGCGCACCCAAACCAGCAATTCCGAACCTTCGTCGATGCCACCGCCGAACACCAGGCCCAGCACGCGCCATATCTCGTTGGGCAGGATACCCGCGAGCAGCAGGATCAGCAATGCGTGCCAGTCGCCAATGAAGCTGCTCATGCCCGCCTCCGCCACCAGTGCACGCCGTAGGCCAGCGTGCCGGCCGCAACCCCGCTCAGCAGAATATCGACGCCGGTGTGCAGCATCGCCATGAGCGGAAACAGCGCGAGGCCCAGCACCAGCGCAAGACGGTCGACGAGTTGGCGGCTGTTGCGCGCCGTCGAGAACAGGAACGCCAGCGGCGTCAGCAGCAGGATCGCCGCCGCCAGCAGCTCCGGCAAATTCGCCGCCAGCACATACCCTAGCGTGGTCGCGATCAGGCAGACCGAAACCAGTCCGGTGCCCAGTCCATTCGTGAACGCAACGCGCCGTTCGCGCGGCACTTGCGGCAGCATCCGCGAGCATTCGATCCACATGGTGACGGCAACGAAATGCGCCGGCAGCGCCAGCTTGCGCATCGGCGTCTCCCGCGTGCGCACCATCGGCAATACCGACACCACCATGGGAAACAGCCGGATCGCGCTGAGCGTCACCGCGATGGCCGCCTGCACGACGGTGCCGCCGGTGCCCAGCGTGGAGATCAGAATGATCTGTGCCGGCCCGGCCCAGACGAACAGCGTGCTCGACAGCGCCCAGCCGAGGCTGAAGCCGGAGTCGTGCGCCAGTGCACCGATGCCGAGATAGGTCGCAAACAGCACGAGAGTCAGGATCGTCGAGCCGACCGCTTTGACCCCAATGAAGTATGGCGATGCGACGCCTTGCCATTTCGGAGAGTCGAGAGCAGGAAACACCGTCTAAGCCCGCAGCATGCCGTTTGTTCTGTGCGACTACTCCGGCGAAAGCATCTCGACGTCAACCGCCGCGGACGCATGGATATGACCTCAGCCCCTCACCCGCATGTTCCGCAGCACGAGACAGGCCTGTCCTGCGCGGCGGATACGCTGGCACAGGTCGTTGGCAGCCCCGCGCGTGTCGGTGCCGATCCGCACCTGATAGAAGGTCCGCGTGCCGCGGCTGCGCCAGATCGAACTCAGCAGGTTCGGATCGTGATCGCCGATCACCGGCGTCAACCGCTTCATCGCCCGCGCATACATCGCCAGCGCCCGATCCCGCGAAAAGCCAGCCGCAAGCTGTACGCCCCATGGCAGATCGGCGCCCAGTTTCACATGCTGCTCCAACCCCGCAACGAACGGATTCGGTGCGCGCTGAAGCAATGCCATCAACTCGCGGCAACTGGAAACCGCCGCCCGGTCCGGCGCACGATCGGTCGCGTTCTTCCAGTCGTCGATCGGAACGCCGGTAATCGCGAGCACATAGTTGCGGGTCTCGGCCGGCATCGATCCGCTGCCCTCGATCCATTCCCGCACGCGCCGCGGACCGGCATTGTAGGCCGCCGCCGCCAGGCCGAGATTGCCGAATTCGCCGCGCAATTCGCTCAGGAATTCCGCCGACTTCGGCAGTGCCTGCACCGGATCGAACGGATCGAGCAGACGCCGTTCGTTCGCCGTTCCCGGCATGAACTGCGCAATGCCCTGCGCGCGTTCGCCGCTGCGGGTCACGGGACCGACCGCATCGGGCTGGAATCGGCTCTCCTGCCAGATCACGCGCGAGAAGAACTCCAGCGGCAGACCGGCCGCCTTCGCCGCGGATTCGATCATCAGGCACATCGCTTCGCGGGTGCCAGCGTCCTTGTTGGCTGAATCCTTTGTCGTATCCTTCGCTGTGTCTTTGGCGGTGTCGCCAGTTGGCGCGGGTTGAGGTTGCGCGCTGGCATCGGGCTTGTCGTGATTGGTCTCATCAGGGACTGACGGCTTCGCGGCGGGAGCAGTCGGTGTCGGTGGCGGCGCGTCCTCGGCGACCGACCGCGGAATTCGCACGAGCAGCACCATGCCGACAAGAATGCAGATCGCGCCGATCTTCCGCACTGACATCGCTGCCTTCCGGTGACTGCATGGCGCGGCTTGACAGCAACGCCTCAGCAGCTAGCTATTCAAGAGCAGATAGCCTCGAATTGGGGCGCAACCGTGGGATTGCGAAATGGCCGAGACGCTTGACGACCACACCGGTTTCGCGCCCGACAACGACCAGCCCATTCAATACATGGCGCGCACCCGCGCCTATTACGAGGCGATCGGCTACACCACGCCGTATCGCTGGGCGCATTACACCGGCGCACCGTTCCAGCCGCTGCGCAAACCGCTGGCGAAGTCCCGCGTCACCATCATCACCACCGCAGCACCCTACGATCCGGCCAAGGGCGATCAGGGTCCGGGCGCGACATACAATGGCGGCGCAAAGTTCTATGCCGTCTATGACGGCGATACATCGAAAGAGCACGATCTGCGCATCTCGCACATTGCGTATGACCGCGTACACACCAGCGCCGAGGATAGCGGCACCTGGTTCCCGTTGCCGCAACTGATCAAGGCCTCGGCCGGCGGGCGCATCGGCGAAGTCGGGCCGCGCTTCTTCGGCGCGCCGACCAATCGCAGCCATCGCGTCACCATCGATACCGACGCGCCGGACATCCTCGCCCGCTGCAAGGCGGACAATATCGACGCCGCGGTGCTGGTGCCGAACTGCCCGGTCTGTCATCAGACCGTCAGCCTGGTGGCGCGGCATCTGGAAGCTAACGGCATTCCCACCGTGGTGATGGGCTGTGCCAAGGATATCGTGGAATTCGCCGCGGTGCCGCGCTTCCTGTTCAGCGACTTTCCGCTCGGCAACTCCGCCGGCAAACCGCACGACGTGGATTCTCAGGCTCTGACCCTCGATCTCGCATTGCGATTGCTGGAATCCGCGCCGGGGCCGCAGACCACGATGCAATCGCCGCTGCGCTGGATCGCGGATGCGACATGGAAGCGCGACTACAACAATATCGAAACCATGGGCGCCGAAGAACTTGCCCGCCGCCGCCGCGAATTCGATGAGCAGAAGCAGGCCGCCCGCAAGGTGCGTGACAACGCTGCCTAGAGCGTCTTATGCTTTGATGGAAACAGGCCCATTCGTCATGGCCGGTTTATCCCGGCCATCCACGTCTTACTTCGTTGAAATTCTCAAGGGGTGGATGCCCGGCATAAAGCCGGGCATGACGAAGGTTGATTCCACCTAAACCAAATCCGCTCCAGCCGTTCGCGTCAGGCCACGAGTTCGACCGCATTCAGCAGGCCCGTCTGTTCGTGGCAATTGAGGTATTCGAAAAACTGCTCCTCGGCGCTGGCGACGCTGACTTCATGATAAAGCCGCAGCTTTGCAGCCGGCCCCAGTGTCGAGAGATATTTCATCGCCGCGCCAAAGATCCGCACATGGGTCGGATGCGATTCCGCCCATCGCTCCAATGCCTCAAGGCTGTGCCACCAGCTTTGGCCGTAGGATTTTTCGGTGGCGTTCCCGTGTGCGTCGAGAACGCGCATGTAGCGGTTGGTGAAGCATCCGATCGCCGGCCCTTCGTCGCGCAGAAAATCCATTCCCGCGCGCAGGACGGGCTCGACATCGTTGAGATACATCCGCCGTTCGGCATCGTCGGTATCGGTCCAGTCCTGTCCCGACCGGATCATGCAGATGTTGTCCTGCGGGACCACTTGCAAGCGTGAGCCCTGCCGGACAATTCGCGGATTGTCGCGTGGCGCGAGGTCGTCGCTTTGGGATAGCGGGATCCGATCGCGCATTCCGCCCCAATAGGCGTGCTCCTGCACTTCCCCGCTCATGTCGTCGGCCAGTACGGCAATGCCTTCCGGCCGACCCAGCGAAGAAAACAGCGTCTCGTAGGACTCCACCGCCGGCCGCAGCACTTCGATGAAGAAACCGGCGTTATCCTTCGTGCGCACATCGCCGGTCCAGCCTTCGCGGGCCGCCTCGAACCACGCGTCGAACAATTTGGGATCATCCCAATAGGCAACCGAGACGACGTTAGTGAAACGCGCTTTATCGACATATTGCGCACGGTCCCAGTGCGTCGGCCCGTTGCTGCCGGCAAAGCGCGAAGCGAGCCAGTCGAGCGCGCCGCGGCTCGCTTGTGTCGGCGCATCCCGATACTGAATGCCGAAATAGGCCATCACCACCCGCTTCACGCCCGGTGCATGGCGGGCGACGAATGATGGGTAAGGCGGCTGGTAGTTTTTCGGCGTCCGCGCATCCTTGGTGCGCGCGGTCCGCAGATGAGTCGGGATAGCGGATTCCATGACACGTCTCCGGAATATCAGGATGCGATTTGTTCCACTGCCTCGACAGCGTCGCCATCGACCGGCAACGCAAAATGCTCGACGCGTTTCGAGGGCTTCTTGTTGAACAGCAGCCGCGTCACGTCGGGCCGCGAGTAGTGCCCTGCCGGATCGGCTGCATTCTTCGCCACACCGATCGCGCCGAGATCGATGTCCGCGTAAAGCAGCCCTTCCTGCTCGGGCGGAAGTTTTTCGGCCAGCGAACTGCCGTCCGGTCCGAAGATCGCGGCATGACCGCCGCCGACATGAAGCAACGCGTTCTTGTCCGGACGGTCGCACAGCGTATCCACCATCTCCTGCGAGACGGTGGCGCAGGGCGCGAGCACGAAGCACGAGCCCTCCACGGCATAGACGCGCGATGCCGCATTGTTGACTTCCCAACCGAGCGCCGGCGCGAACGGATCGTACAGCGAGAAGCTCGGCCACGAGGCGACATGAACTTGCTCGTTCTGCGCGTACATGGCGTATTTCGACAACGGCTGGAGGTGCTCCCAGCAGCACAGCGCACCGAGCCGTCCGACGTCGGGCCGGTCATGTACCGCGAGATCGCTGCCGTCGCCCTCGCCGTAAACGGTGCGTTCGGCGTGGGTCGGGCGAAGCTTGCGCCGCGTAGCAATGGTCTCGCCCTGCGGATCCAGCAACCACTGTGCGATGTAGAGACTGCCACCGTCCCGTTCGGACACGCCGAGCACGGCGGTCAATCCGGCCTTCCAGACCGCGGCGCGGAGCTTGTCAGCCTGCGGACTGTCATAGCTCAACGAATTGTCGAAGTAGCGCTGCACAAAACCGCGCCCGATCGCCCAGGCCGGCGAGTCGAGCCAGATGTGCCACGGATAGCCGGGAATAAAAACCTCCGGGAAAGCAATGAGTTTAGCGCCGTGGGCGGCGGCCTCTTCGATCAGCGCGATGCTCTTGTCGACGGTGCCATCCAGATCGAGCCAGACCGGCGCCGCCTGAACCACGGCGACCTTGTACTTCGGATGCGTGATGCCCATCGTTCCTCCTCGTGACCTAAGTCATCGGCTTTGCTGTTGATCCCCGCATATCTCCATTGCATTCTAGGCAGGGTCGAATACCAGCACTCGTCCGGGACGGAAGAAAAACTCGACTTCGGCAGCCGCCACAGGAGCAGGTGATGCCAATCCAGTTCACCACCGACGGCGCACCCGGCCACAAGCGGCTTGCGCTTTGGCAGGACATCGTCTGCGACGTGTATGTGCAGCTCGATTGCAAATCGAATGAAGGCACGTCGTTTCACGGCACGGTGACGCGCGCGACGCTCGCAGACGCGACCTGCTCCGAGGTCTCGTCGGGGCAGCAGCGCGTCTATCGCACGCCGTCGCGCATCGCCCGCGCCCATGAAGAGTTCGTTCTGATCGCACTCGGGCGGCATGGCTCGGGTGCTGTATTGCAGGACGGCCGCGAGACGATCATTCATCCCGGCGAATTCGCGCTCTACGACACGACGCGCCCTTATGAATTGCAGTTCAACGACGAATTCACCCAGACCATCTTTCAAGTCCCTCGCGAGATGCTGTATCGCCGGATCGCAGGCGCCGAAGCCATGACGGCGGTGAACTTCACATCGAGCCGTCCGATCGAGAAACTGGCGTTCGATTTCATCGCCGCGGTATCGCAAGCCGCCGATCAGATCGAAGCCGGCATGGCTGCGCGGCTGACCGATCAGGCGCTCGACCTCGTTGCAATGGCCATGAGCGAACGGCTCAGCAGCACCTCGATTGCCTCATCGACCCATCGCTCCGCCATGCTCTATCGATTGAAGGCCTACGTCCAGACACGCTTGCCCGATCCCGAATTGTCGCTTTCGCAAACGGCCGCGGCACTCGGCATTTCGCCACGATACGTCAACAACCTGCTCGCCGACGAGCAGACCTCGTTCCAGCGATACGTGCTGCTGCAACGGCTCGAGCAGTGCCGGCGCGCCTTGTCGTCCGCGCAACATGCGCATCGTCATGTCGGCGAAATCGCCTTCGCCTGGGGGTTCAACGATCTCTCGCATTTCGGCCGCGTATTCCGCGAGCAATACGGCATGTCGCCGCGCGACTGGCGGCAGAGCCAGCGTCCGAACTGACCGGAGCTAGATCGAAAACCCGAAACTGCGGCGAAAGCCTTCTTGCCCCTTCGGCGTGATCTGCAATGCGCGCGGGTTTCGCTCGCGCCGCACCCAGCCGAGATCGAAGCAGCGCGAGGTGATGGCCGCGCCGACCACGCCGGACAGATGGAAGCGGCGTTCGGTCCAGTCCAGGCAATGCTTGCAGAATGGCCGGCGGGTCTGCGCCGGAAATGTCGCACCGAGCTCTTTCAGGAATGCCAGCCCCGCCTCGGTCACTTCGCCGCCATCGTCGGAGAGGATGACGTGCTTGCGTTCGCACAGCGCGTCCGCGATCGACACGCCGAGCTTGCCTGCGAAGTGATCGTAACAGGTGCGCGCGACGCGCAGTCGGTCCTCCTGCGCCGTGCGTGGCCGATAACGCGGCGGTGCCGAGGCCGCGACCGCCATGATGCTCTCCAGCATCTGCGCCACCAGTGGCGTCGCCAGCCGGTAGTAGCGGTGCCGGCCCTGCTTAAGCACGGTGAGTAACCCGGCCTGCGTCATCTTGGCGAGATGGCCGCTCGCGGTCTGCGGCGTCACCCGCGCGGCATAGCTGAGTTCGGTCGCCGTCAACGCGCGTCCGTCGAACAACGTGCTCAGGATGTTGGCGCGCGCAGGATCACCCACCAGCGCGGCGATTTCGGCCATTTGCGGTGCTGTCATGCGGCACAGTGTATGCCGAACGCCGCCGCGCGCAATCGTCGACGCTTCGGCCCCGCCCGAAGCAACGGAACGGCGTTTTCGGCTTCAAGTTGCCCCCACAATGACATCGGCACCCCGCGCATCCGCGATCCTGCCGTTGCTCCCGATTTCCGTTCAATGAAAAGGTTCCGCCGCATGACGATTTCAACGAACCATGCCGCCTCCTCTTTATCCGAAGGAAACCAGCGCCGCGCCGGCGCAGTGCTGCTGACGATGTGTTTTGGCGTGTTCCTGGCGCAGCTCGATTCATCGGTGGTGTTCCTCGGCCTCAAGCATATCGGCGGCGACCTGCATGCCAGCATCAGCGAGATGCAATGGGTGCTGGATTCCTACAACCTGGTCTACGCCACGTTCCTGCTGACCGGCGGCACGCTGGGCGATCTCTACGGCCGGCTGCGCGTGTTTGCCTGCGGCGTGGCGCTGATCGTCATCGGCTCGCTGGTATGTGCGCTGGCGCCGGATGGCGTGACGCTGATTACCGGGCGTGCCATCACCGGCCTCGGCGCGGCACTGGAGGTGCCGTCCTCGCTCGCTATCGTCAGCATCACCTTTCCGGATACGGCAGCGCGTGGCCGCGCGCTGGGCTTCTGGGCAAGCTGCAACGGCATCGCCATGGCAATCGGCCCGACCATCGGCGGCTTTCTGGTCGACAGCGTCGGCTGGCGCAGCATCTTCTTCCTGTCGGTGCCCATCGGCCTGCTGACGTTACTACTGGGATATCTTTACGTCGGTGAAAGCCGGCATCCGCACGGCCGGCAACTGGACCCGGCAGCGCAACTGCTTGCGGTGATCGGGCTCGGCGCACTGTCGTTCGTCACCATCGAAGGCCAGCATCGCGGCTGGGGCTCGCCGCTCATCATCGGCATGGCGCTCGCGGCGATCGGTGCGGCGATCGCATTCCTGCTCGTCGAGCGCGGCCGCCCGGGCGCCATGGTGCCGCTGGATATTTTCCGGACCGCCTCGTTCAATGCGGCACTGGCGGTCGCCGGCCTGATGACCTTCGGCATGTATTCGATGCTGTTCCTGATGCCGCTGTATTTCCAGTCCATCACCGGCGCATCCGCGTTCGTCGCCGGACTGGAACTGCTGCCGGTGTCGATCACCTTCGTGCTGGTGTCGCAGTGCTCCGGCGCGCTGATGCACCGCTTCGGCGCGCGGGCAATGCTGGTCGGCGGCATGGGCTTCATGGGAACCGGGTTGCTGGCGCTGACCCAGATTTCCGGTAGTACGCCGATGCCTCTGGTTCAGCTCGCGCTGATCGTCATCGGCGCCGGGCTCGGCCTCAATACCGGGCCGGTCAATGCGGTTGCTGTCGCAGCTGTGCCTGCGGCGCGTTCCGGGACCGCTTCCGGCCTGCTCAACACCGCGCGGATGGTGGGCGCGACCATGGGCATCGCCCTGCTCGGCGCGATTTATGCCGCTCACGCGCAGGCGGGAGGCGCCTCAGCCATGCTCAGTGGATTACGCTGGGCATTCCTCGGTGGCGCCATTGGCGAACTGAGCGGTGCCGTGATTGCGTTGATCTACACCCGTGCCAACTCGATGGTGCAGAAGCCCGCGTGAGATGCAGCCTGGCAAAAACAAAAAGGGCAGCGGAAATTTCTGCTGCCCTTTCACTATTTCAAATCTGCCGATCAAGCCTTGACCAGCGGTCCTTTCGACGGCGACCCCTTGGGGCCTCCCGGACCACCGGAGCGCGGCTTGCGCGGCGGTGCTTTCTTGCGCGTGCCAGGAAGCTTTTCGGGCTTCGGCGTCACCGGACCATCCAGATATTCGAAGCCGATCCTGTCCGCGCCCGCCTCGTCCTTTTCCAGCACGACGCGAACGTGGCCGCCGCCCTTGAGCGCACCGAACAGCACCTGATCCGCGAGCGGCTTCTTGATGTGCTCCTGGATCATGCGTCCCATCGGGCGTGCGCCCATCTGCTCGTCGTAGCCGTGCTCGACCAGCCACGCCTTGGCCGGTTCCGACAGCTCGATCGTAACATCGCGATCCGCCAGCTGGGCCTCGAGCTGCAGCACGAACTTCTCGACCACCATGCCGATGACCTCGGCATTGAGGTGCGCGAACGAGACGACGGCATCGAGACGGTTGCGGAATTCCGGCGCGAACTGCCGATTGATCGCCTCGTGGTCGTCGCCTTCCCGCTTGCTGCGCGTGAAACCGAATGCCTGCCGCGCCAGATCGGCGGCGCCGGCATTGGTCGTCATGATCAGGATGACGTTACGGAAGTTGACCTGCTTGCCGTTGTGGTCGGTCAGCTTGCCGTGATCCATGATCTGCAGCAGCACGTTGTAGAGATCGGGATGCGCTTTCTCGATTTCGTCGAGCAGCACCACGCAATGCGGATGCTGGTCGACGCCGTCGGTCAGCAAGCCACCCTGATCGAAGCCGACATAGCCCGGAGGTGCGCCAATCAGACGCGAGACCGTGTGCCGCTCCATGTATTCCGACATGTCGAAGCGGATCAATTCGACGCCGAGCGACGCCGCAAGCTGCTTCGCCACCTCGGTCTTGCCGACGCCGGTCGGGCCGGAGAACAGGTAGGAGCCGATCGGCTTTTCCGGTTCGCGCAGGCCGGCCCGCGCCAGCTTGATCGATGCCGACAGCGCCTCGATGGCCTTGTCCTGACCGAACACCACGCGCTTCAGGGTCTGCTCGAGATGCTTGAGCACCTCGGCATCGTCCTTCGACACGCTCTTCGGCGGAATCCGCGCCATCGTCGCGATGGTGGTCTCGATTTCCTTGATGCCGATGGTCTTCTTGCGCTTGTTCTCCGCCACCAGCATCTGCGCCGCACCGGATTCGTCGATCACGTCGATCGCCTTGTCCGGCAGCTTGCGGTCGTGGATGTAGCGCGACGACAGTTGCACCGCCGCCTCGATGGCATCGTTGGTGTACTTCAGCTTGTGATAGTCCTCGAAGTACGGCTTGAGACCCTTGAGGATCGCAATCGCATCTTCGACCGTCGGCTCGTTGACATCGATCTTCTGGAACCGGCGCACCAGCGCGCGGTCTTTCTCGAAATGCTGACGATATTCCTTGTAGGTCGTCGAGCCCATGCAGCGGATCGAGCCCGAAGCCAGCGCAGGCTTGAGCAGGTTGGACGCATCCATCGCGCCGCCAGACGTCGCACCCGCGCCGATCACGGTGTGGATCTCGTCGATGAACAGGATCGCGTTGGGATGCGCCTCAAGTTCCTTCAGCACCTGCTTGAGGCGCTCCTCGAAGTCGCCGCGATAACGCGTGCCTGCCAGCAGTGTACCCATGTCGAGCGAGAACACCGTCGCGGCGCTCAGCACTTCCGGCACTTCGCTGTCGACAATGCGCTTGGCCAGACCTTCGGCGATCGCGGTCTTGCCCACGCCCGCCTCGCCGACGAACAACGGATTGTTCTTCTGGCGGCGGCACAGGACCTGGATCGCACGGTTGATCTCGGCGTTGCGGCCGATCACCGGATCGATCTTGCCGTCGCGCGCTTTCTTGTTGAGGTTGACGCAATAAGTTTCCAGCGCCTCGCCCTTCTTCTTGGCATCGTCGCCGTTCTTGGATTCCGCCTCTTCATCGACGCCGCGAACCGGCCGCGCTTCGGATACGCCGGGACGCTTGGCGATGCCATGACTGATGTAATTCACCGCGTCGTACCGCGTCATGTCCTGCTCCTGCAGGAAATACGCGGCATGACTCTCGCGCTCGGCGAAGATCGCGATCAGCACGTTCGCGCCGGTCACTTCTTCGCGACCGGATGACTGAACGTGAATCACGGCGCGCTGGATGACGCGCTGGAAACCGGCGGTCGGCTTGGCATCGTCGGAGCCATCCGTCACCAGGTTTTCGAATTCGGTTTCAAGATAATTGACGAGGCTGGTGCGCAGCTTGTCGAGATCGACACTGCACGCGCGCATCACCGCCGCGGCATCGGAGTCATCCACCAGCGACAACAGCAGATGCTCGAGCGTTGCATACTGATGATGGCGCTCGTTCGCGATCGCGAGCGCGCGGTGCAAGGATTGTTCAAGGCTCTGAGAAAAAGTTGGCATTCGAGTCCTCTATTGCCCCCGGTCATCATGATCGCGGTTACCCGAACAGGCAACAACAACCTTTCCATATATAGTTAGGCCGGGGAATGGCGGAAGAGCGGTTCCCGCCGGGAATTCGGCCCCGCGAATCCGCAGCAGGGCCGGAAATCAAAACCTGCGCAGCCGAATCAGGCGCTTGCGACAGGATGTGAAGCCTGCGTCAGATCGACAGGCGCTATTTCTTTTCCATCACGCACTGGAGCGGATGCTGGTGCTTGCGCGCAAAATCCATCACCTGCGTCACCTTGGTCTCGGCGATCTCGTAGGTGAAGACACCGCATTCGCCGATGCCGTGATGATGGACGTGCAGCATGATTTCGGTCGCTGCCGCGGCGTCCTTCTGAAAGAATTTTTCCAGCACGTGGACGACGAATTCCATCGGCGTGTAGTCGTCGTTCAGGATCAGCACGCGATAAAGGTTGGGCCGTTTCGTCTTCGGCTTCACCTTGGTGATGACCGACGTCGTCGGTCCGGTCGAGCGGCCCTGGTCGCCGCTCATCCGGGATGGCGACACTCCACGAACGCTCATGCCGGGAGCTCGTATGTCAGCCGTGAACCGGTCAGATTTGAACACATCGGACTTCGACCCACCGGACTTGGACCCACCGGACTTGCGGCTCCCAGTTTCAGGCATGGCCACATCGAGCGGATCGGACAGACCGGAATTCAAAGACAATTGCGACATGGCTCAGTTTGTTCGAAATCCCAAAAGACAGCCGGAAGGCGGCGACCAAGTCGCAGTTCTCGCTGGCGGCACCACCGACAGATTCCAGTGTGCCCCGTCCCAGCCAGCTTCCAGGACCGATCGCAGCCGCGCGGCCGGATCGGTCGTCCGGTCCAATATGGGTCCGGCCCGGCCCTGCCGCAAGCAGGCAGATGCCCTCATCCCCACCCGGCTAACCGCGCGCGAACCGGCCGGCGGTCGCCGAAAGGTTAACCAACCCTCGCGCGACTGCGCAAAAACCACGGCCTGCGGATTTAACGTCTATTGACCGTGAGACCAGCAAGAACGGCCTCTTTCGCAATTTGTCCGGCAATTTACCTGCTTTCTCAGCACGGCTTTACCACCTGTTTAGTCGTACCCCGCGAGATGGCGTCATAACCCATAGTTTGGTGACAGCCATGTCCCGTTTAGTAATTCTAGATTCGATGCGCCGCGCAGCGAAGCGGTTTGCCCGCGCCGATCAGGGCAATATTGCCATGATTTTTGCCATTACCCTTGTTCCGCTCTTGGCCATGGTCGGCGCCGCGGTCGACTATACCCGTGCCAGCGCCGCCCGCTCGGCCATACAGGGCGCGCTGGATACTGCGGCTCTGATGGTGTCCCGGGATGCCGCGGCGAATCCCACTCTTTCGGGCGACGCCATCCAGGCCTTGGCGACAAAATACTTCAACGCCCTCTATCACAACGCCGATGCAGCCGGTGTCACCGTGACTGCGACCTACTCGCCCGCCGGCGGCGGCGCCCAAGCCAGCATCACGATGGAAGGCAGCGGAACCGTTCCGACCGACTTCATGAAACTGGTGGGGATCAACCAGGTCGCCGTCGGTGCGGATTCGAAGACCGCGTGGGGCAACACCCGCATGCGCGTGGCCATGGTGCTGGATAACACCGGCTCGATGGCTCAAAACCAAAAGATGCCAGCGCTGATCTCAGCGGCACAGGATATGGTCGACTCGCTTTCGGTGTTCAGCAAGACGAGCGGCGACGTTTATATTTCCGTCATTCCGTTTTCCAAGGACGTAAACCTTGGCTCCAGCAATGCGAACGCAAACTGGATCAACTGGTCGGACTGGCTTGCAGAGCCGACGGTCCTTACCCAGAACGGCTATCCGAGCGGTTGGGACACGACGGTCGCCGGATCGACCTGCCCGTTCACAAACAAAAGCCACGGCTTCACCTGCATGGATCGCCCGGCAACGGTGAGCGGCGCAAAAAGCTCCACCGATAATAAAGGTAACAACATCGTTCCTGCGAGCGGAACCTATGCCGGCTATATTTGCCCCAGCGTCGATAGCGGCAATAAACTATCGTATAAGAATGGCCACTATTACAATGGCTGCTACACGACCAAGACGACAACGATTGCAAGCGGATCATCGAACGCGAGTTGCGGATCTACAACCCATTGCACCTGCAGCGGCAGCGGCAAGAGCAAGGTCTGCACGCAAGTTCTCCATCAGTGGCGCGGCGACGGCACCGCAACTACCGCGGCAGCAGCCCCCAAATATAACGCGGCTGTATCGGCAGGCGGATGGAACGGCTGCATCGAAGATCGCGATCAGGATAACGACATATCGAACGTAGCCCCGAGCCCCGGCGACACGTCCACTCCCTCGACGCTGTTTTATGCGGAGCAGTCGTCGAACTGCCCGCCCGGCACCGTCACGCCCATGAGCGATCAGTGGAGCACGATCAAAAACCAGATCGGGGCCATGACTCCGAGCGGCAGTACCAACCAGGCGATCGGTCTTGCCTGGGGATGGCAGTCGCTCAGCACAACCAACGGCCCCATCCAGGCTCCGCCGAAAGCATCGAACTATGTCTACAAGGATTACATCGTTCTGCTGTCAGACGGCCTGAACACCCAGAACCGCTTTGGCGGCGACGGCTCGAATACCGATACCGACATCGATGTGCGCCAGAAAACCCTGTGCGACAACGTCAAAAATCCCGCTCTGAACGGCGGCGACCCGATTACGGTCTTCACCATTCAGGTGAACATCAGCAACAAGGATCCGACGTCGCAAGTGCTGCAAGACTGCGCATCCGGGGCCAACAACTTCCAGATGATCACGACCGCAGCTCAGACTGCGACAGCCTTCCAAAATATTCTCACGCAGATCACGCAACTGCGCCTCGCTCAATAAAGCGACACCTAACTACGACACATAAAAAAGCCCGGTCGAACGACCGGGCTTTTTCTTTGCGGCGCCGGCATATGCGGCGGGAGATCTATCAGTTAGCCGCCGCCGGGGTCAGCTTGGCGACGAAGCCTTCGAAAGGCTTGTAAGCCTGCTTGGCGATATCGGCATAGAGGCCGCCGATCTTCTGCGACTCGGCAACGAACGACTCGAAGGAATTCTTGGCGTACTCGGCCTGCACCTCGAGGGCCTTGTCCCACGACTTCGAACCGGCAAGCTTCTCAAGAAACGCATTGCCGTCTTCGAACGACTTCTTGGCGTAATCGCCGAAAGCCGTCGCGATCGCCTGGACGTTCTTCTGGTAATCGTTTGCTGCCGTCACAGCGGCGTCGAACTGCTCTTTGCCGTACTGCTGCACGTCTTCAACCTTGACCATGTAAAAATTCCTTTCCCAGACCAATGGAGACACAACGTGCCCGGAATCCCTCGAAAGGCATTCTTGGAGCCGTTGCCGCCTGGAAGTTTTTGTATCGCACCGCACAATCGCCGTCAATTAAAATTGTGCGTCGCACAAATATCATATTGGTGTCGAATCGGGCCTTTTGATGCAAGGAATCTTTAACTGTTTCGAAACCCCACTCTCCTAACCTGATTTTCTGCAATCGTTGCAATATGCTGGACCGACGAAAACCCTCGCGCGCCCAATCTCTTGGCCAGAATGGCACCCTGATCCGCCATCCCGTTCGGAGAACACGCCGCGTTGGACCAGTCCAGTGAGGTTATAACCGGCCGATGAGCATAATTTAGCCTCAGGCACCGGTGATCTAGAGTCGAAATTGGACGGGGACGTTTATGCTACGCTCAACTTCAGCCTCCTCGCGCGTCCTACGGGTTTGCGTCCTCGGGCTGGCCACCATCACCGCCGCCGTTGTCTTCACCAGTGACACTGCCGACGCCCGCCGCGCGCACCGTCACCGGCACCACTCCCATCACCGGCACGTTCGTCACCACGAAGCGCGCCAGAGTTACAATCCCGCTTTCTCCTCGATCATCGTCGACGCCAATTCAGGCGCAACGCTGCAATCGACAAGCGCGGACGGTCTTCGACATCCGGCCTCCCTTACCAAGGTCATGACGCTCTATCTGCTGTTCGAGCGTCTCGAGTCCGGCAAGATGAGCCTCGATGGCCAAATGCGCGTTTCCGAACATGCGTCGGTGCAAGCCCCCACCAAGCTTGGATTGCGTCCCGGACAAACCATCCGCGTCGAAGATGCGATCAAGGGGCTGGTGACGCGTTCGGCCAACGATGCCGCCGTCGTCATTGCCGAAGCCATCGGCGGCGACGAAGACGACTTCGCCAAGATGATGACGCGCAAGGCGCGGGCACTCGGCATGACGCGAACCGTATATCGCAACGCGTCGGGCCTGCCCGACGACGATCAGGTCACCACCGCGCGCGACCAGTCGGTCCTCGCCCGTGCGATCCAGGATCGCTTCCCGCGCTACTATCGATTCTTCGCCACGGCTTCGTTCAATTTCCGTGGTCACAACATTCGCAATCACAATCACCTGCTCGGTAGCGTCGAAGGCGTCGACGGCATCAAGACCGGCTACACCCGCTCCTCGGGCTTCAACCTCATCACCAATCTTCGTCGCGGCAATCGCCACCTGGTCGGCGTCGTCATGGGCGGCCGCAGCTACAGATCCCGCGACGGCATCATGCGCAACCTGCTGGCGGAAAACCTCGACAAGGCCGCCGGCCGCCGCACCGTCGCCGCCATCACCGAGCGCAGCCCGGCTGAAGCCAACGCCGCTGTCGCCGAAGCGGATGCTGCAGAACGTCCCGCCCCGCCCACCCAGTCTCAAGGCGCCATTCAGGTGGCCACCGCTGCGGCGGAGACGGCGGACATTCCGACGCCGCGTCCGGCACCAGCGACGCGCGCTCTGGTCGCGGCTGCAGCTGCTGCCGTTCCTGCCGCCGAAGCCCGGTCCGAGCCTGCTCCGCTCACCAGCGGCGTGATCCAGTCGCAGTCGCTGGCCGCGATCCCCGGTTCGACCGAGCCGATGAAGCCGGTTCGGGTCAAGACGCTGCAAGTGCGGTCCGGCTCGATGAAAGTCGCGTCCGCCGGTCCGACCCAGCTCTCGATGTCTGGCGACGGCCCGGAAACCTCGGGCTCGGTGACATCGCGGCTGCCGGTACAGCCGCCCCATCACGGCACCGGTCAGGGGCTGCTGGGCGTCCTGCCCGCCTCGAGCGCAACCGCATCCGAGGCAAAGGTCGCGAGCGCGGATCCCTCGCAGCCGATCCAGCGCAATGGCGCCATCAAGCCGGTCGCATCGCACACCGGATGGATCGTCCAGGTCGGCGCGCTGGATACCGAAAGCGAAGCCCGCCGTCGTCTCGAAGCGGCGCGCGATCACGCCAAGGGCATGCTGGGCAAGGCCGATCCGTTCACCGAAACCGTCGTCACCCGCAATGACAAGAAGCTCTATCGCGCGCGCTTCGCCGGCCTGGAACGCGACGAGGCCGAAGCGGTCTGCAAGCGGCTGAAGCGTTCCGACATGTCCTGCATTACGATCCGCAACTAAGCGCCATTCAACAGCGCGCACGTCTTCGGAAAGGCCGGCATCGAATGCCGGCCTTTTCGTTTGTCAGGCATCCGGCGGCGGAGCGATCGACGGATCAGGTTTCCAACGACCCGCGCGGTGAAAACCTCTCAGCAAGGTTTACCGGATACAAATGTACCTCATGGCCGACCACGCCGGACACAATGGCAGGCGGCCCGGGGCATCAAGCAGGCGGCAGTGGCAACTCGCAGTTTGTAGCGTTTGGTAGCGTTGCTGGAGTTAGCTACGATGAGTACGAAGCAGAGTGTCCTTGGCCTCGTTTACCCGAGCCGCCAGGTACGTCGACCCCCCTTGGTCGGGATGCAGTTTCTTCATGAGGGATCGGTGCGCCCGGCTGATATCGTCGCGCCCCGCGCCCGGCTGCAAGCCAAGGATCTGATAGGCTTCCTCATCGGTCATTTTGCCGCCCGACGCCGCGCCACTACGCCGCCCTGCCGCATTCGCCTCCGCGTTCTGACGCCAGGCGGGAAACCGGCGGTCAAGATAGCTTTCAAGCAAGGCTGAGCTTTCGGCGTCGAACCCCGTCATCATTGCTGCTAGTTGCGGCAGATCGAATTCATCCAGCGAATGCCCGGCTCCCGGGCCGGCAACGATCTGCCCGCTCAGCACACCGCTGTCGTGATCGAGCGTCATCTCCAGAAACCGCGAACGCACGCGTGACGTCTGCCCGGAGGAACGCCCTCCGGACGGCCCGAATATCCCTCCAAGATTGCCGAGGCCGCCTGCGCCGAACGGCGACCAGCCGAGGAGGCCCGCACCGAAAATGCCGAGCGGGATAGCCACCGCCAGTTCACCCTTCACGCCGACGAACGCTGCGACCGCGAGCGACACCAAACCACCGGCGATCTTGATGCCGCGCGCCATGACGGCGGGATTGGCCGAGCGGAACATCTGCAGCAGCGTGTAGAGCACGAAGACGGCAACGGCGCCGGCGATCAGGGTGGCCATACGAGTTCTTTCCAACGATGCGTCACTTGTCGCAGAAAATGGCAACGGAATACAACGCCCGCCAGTTAGCCGAGACGTTATCGACGGTCCGACACCGTGTTATTTGAAACTGCTACTTCATCTGCCCGAGCAGATGAGCGGCCCCGCTGGCCGTCTGCGACAGTCTCGCGAGCGCTTCGCGTCCGCCGGCGGCATAGGCGGCTGCGGCGCGTAACAGTTCACGCAATTGCGCTGCCGCACCGGGATCGAACCGACACCATGCGCCGCCAGTCAGCCGCGCGATTTCGCGGAAAGCCTGTTCGGCAACGGGGTTGTCGCCTTCCTGAAACATGAACACCGGCACCTTGAGCAATCCCAATTCACCGGCCCGGGTACAAAGATCGTCGACGGACTCTTCCATCGCGTCGCCGACGAACACCATCGCCCGCACGCCGGTCGCGACAGCCTCGCGGCGAACCTCGCCTAGCACCTTGCCAATCTGGGTATGACCGCCCTGACACTGGATCTTGCCCATCAGCCGCGCGAGATGCGCTGCGTCGGAAATCCAGCCGCTAGCGCGGCACTCCGCAACACCGCGATAGTAGACTAGCCTGATGTCGAGATTGCCGATCGAAGCCGCTTCACTGAACATATCGGCCTGCAGCGCGCACGCCATGTCCCAGGTCGGCTGCCGGCTCATGGTCGCATCGAGCGCGAACACCAAGCGGCCACGTGCATGGCCTGCGGTCGGCGACATCGCCTTTGCCTTCGCGACGAAAGCGGAGATATCGGCAGAGGTCGAGCGAACGTTCGACGACGCCGGTCGAGCCGGCGCCGCATGTTTCGCAGTCATCGCTGGATCGGTGGTTTTCGATTTCGACGGGTCAAACGTCATGGCATCCTGCGCTCACTCGGCAAGATGATGCCGCGCGGTGAGCGCACCAGCAAATCAATTCACGGATACGATTACGGTACAGCTCTCGCGATGCCGCGCGGCACGACATTCTGCGCCAGCGGACCGGGGTCGGCGATCTTCGGCTTCGTAGTATCGACCGGAGCCAGCACGCTCTTATCGTCGAGGAATTGATCGAGCATGTTTTCGATCTCGACCTTCGCCGATTCCGGCCCGCGATCGCTCATCTCGGTATGCTGCAAATCCGTCTTCACGACGGTGATGCCAGCTTCCTCGCAAATCTTCTCGTCCGGCACGACGCCGGGGTCAGCCTTGAACACCGGATCGTGCGAGCGGAACGACAGGATCTTGAACTTGCCGTCGGTCATGAACGGCACGCGCAAGTTGTCGAGCGTCACCACCTTCTTCACCTCGTCCGGGTAAAGCTTGGCGAAGTAGACTGCGATGTCGCCGCCATTGGAATGACCGACCATCGTCAGGTGATCATAGTCCGCGTTCGGCTGAACTTTCTTCATGTTCTTGACGGCGAACAGGATGTTCTGCACGCCGCGCTCATAGACCGGCAGGCGGCCGACATAAGGTTCCCCGACCTTCGTCACCAGCGGAGGATCGCTCGCCAGATCGTGCTGAATGCTCACGGTCATGTAGCCGCGCGCCGCGAACAGATTGGCGAGGAACGAATATTCGGTGAATTTGACGGTGTTGCCGTGATTCAAAATCGCGACCGGCAGCTTGAGCATGCCAGCGTTGGCCTGCATCTCCTTGTCACGGCGGACAGCAATGTCCACCTCGACCGGGCGGCCGCGCTCCTGATCGAAGAACGTCATCGTCTCATGGCGAATCAGCCACTTGCTGCCACTCAGATAGGCAGCAGCGGCTACGACCAAAAGCGAAAGTACGATGACAATTCCGCGTTTCATGTTGTTCCCTGCGAACGTCTCACCCGTTTTTGAACGTCCAGCGTCAAATGCGCTGGTTATCAAGAATATATGTCACAAGACTGCGACAGAAAGGTCAAATTGCGGAGGACTTGCACACTATTTGCGCAATATTTTTCCCTACCTAATTACCGCAATTCTTGAGCCGAAACTGCCACTGACTTCGCTCTCCAATGAAAATTCTCGCTAAGCCTTTGGTATTTCAGGTAAAGTAACGCCCTACGAGCGAGATAGTTCCATCGAAGGGCAGCGCTAATCCGCCGTGGGACGCCATTGGTGCCTCTTGAGGCAGCCGCGATTTCACCGGAAAAACGGGCAGGATGCGACGAAAGCTGCCGATCCCCCTTTGCGAAAACCCGGATCCCGCGGACGAGACATCTGAGAACCTTCGAGTTAAGCGCAACCATAACAGTCCTGTGAAGAACCGCGTCGTCGAAATCCTGGGCCGCTTCGACTGCTTGGCGGACGACAAACCCGTTTGCTAGTGTCGATTTCGCTGCTGCAACAAGTCAGCGAACTCTCGTCCTCTCACCCGATCTTTCGAGTACCTCATGGCCCGCACTCCGGTCGTCGCCCGCACCCTTCCTGCGCTGCACCGCGCACTCGACAAGATTCGTGCACGAAACGCCCGCGTTGCGCTGGTGCCGACGATGGGCGCTCTGCACGAAGGACACCTCACCCTGGTCCGGCAGGCAAAGCGCCGCTGCGAGAAGGTGGTCGTTTCGATCTTCGTCAATCCGACGCAGTTTGCGCCACACGAGGATTTCTCCACCTATCCGCGCACCTGGAAGACCGATCTCGCGAAGCTTGCTGACGAGAAAGTCGACCTGATCTGGAATCCCGACGTCAAGACGATGTACCCGGATGGCTTCGCCACACGCATTTCCTGCGAGGGACCGGCCATCGCCGATCTGGAAGATCGCTACCGGCCGCACTTTTTCGGCGGCGTGGCGACCGTCGTCGGCAAGCTGTTCATCCAGTGCAAGCCGGATGTCGCGGTGTTCGGCCAGAAGGACTTCCAGCAACTGCGCGTCGTGACGCAGATGGCGCGCGATCTCGATCTCGGCGTCAAGGTCGTCGGTATTCCGACGGTGCGCGAGCGCGATGGCCTCGCCATGTCGTCGCGCAACGTCTACCTGTCGCCGGAAGAACGCCGCATCGCGCCGACGCTCTATCGCACCATGAAGGATTGCGCCAGGCAGTTGCGCGACGGCGGCGATCTCAAGACGGCGATGGCGGAAGGTGCCGCAGCCATCAGCAATGCAGGCTTTGCGCTGGACTACTTCGAAGCGCGCCACGCCGATACGCTGGCGCCAATCGCGTCGCTCAGTGAAGGTCCGATCCGTTTCCTGGTTGCAGCCAAGATCGGCACGACGCGGTTGATCGACAATATCGGCGTGTGACGGATCGCGTCCGCGCTTCAGAGCAATCCGAGCTCACGCAACTCGCGTTGCATCTGCTCGGGCATCGCTGCAACGCCGGCGCCGGCAGCGGTCAGATCGACCGGCGCATCCTTGACGGTCAGATAACGCCAGCCTTGGAACGCGCGCATCGGTCGTGGCACGACGCCGATCACTTTCGGCTGCATGACGAGGCGGCAGCGTCCGATGCCGTCCTTGTCGCGGAACGGCTCGATCGCGGTCAGCTTCTCGCGCGCGGCGATCTCACCGCGAATGACCCAATACAGCGACCCGCCGTCGAGCAATTCCTCGTCGCGCTTGGGCACCATGCGCGTGATGTGCGTGTGGCGGCTCGGCAGCCCTTTCCGCTTGGCTTCCTGCGCACGCTGGGTCACCCACGCCCTGAGATCCTTGACGGAGTCGCAACCGACGGCAAGCTTGATGAGATGAAGCGTCATTCGTGTCCGGCGAATTGATACAGACTTTCTTTTCCCTTCGCGCCCACCTCGTCAAGAGACCTCCGCGCCAAACCGCAATTCGTATGTGGACGGGACGCGGCCGGGAACAAAGAAAGCGGGCCGTCGTCCAGTCAGGCGGTGCTGTCTTCGGCAATCTCCTCGATCTCGGACATCTTGCAGATCGTCAGGCGCTGATCGCGCGTCACCAGCCAGCCGGCTTTCTCCCACGGCGTCAGGATACGGCTTGCTGAATGCAATGTGGTTCCGCAGATGTCGGCGATATCCTTGCGCCGCAACGGAAACTCGATGGTGATGCCCTCGGCGGTGCGCTGCCCGGCACGTCGCGCCAGCCGCAGCAGCGCGTGGGCGATGCGCCGCTCGACGCGCTGGGTCGCGAGTTCGCGCACGCGGTTCTGCGCTTCCTGCAACCGCTTCCCGATGATGCGGATGAAATTGACCGAGATCTGATGATGGCGTTCCATCAGGCCGGCGAGGTCGGCCTCGCTCCAGCTCACCTCGCTCACGTCGGTCAGCGCATCGGCATCGGCGGGATAGAAGCCATCCGTGAACAGCGCCACGGTTCCGAACATCTCGCCGCGTACGATGAACCGCACCACGACCTGGGCACCGTCACTGCCGGATTGCGCAATGCGCACGCAGCCATCGATGAGCGCGTGCGCCCGCACCCGGCCATCGCCCTGATTGAAGATGCGCGTATTGCGGGGAAGATGCCGGAAGCGCGCCGCCGCGCGCACGTCCTCGAGCGCAACCGGCGCCAGCCCATGGAAGATTTCCAGGCCAGCCAGATTAGCGGGTGAATTTGCGTCCATCATATTCATCGCACGATTGTAGCCGGTTCGCACAAATAGCGAGAACAATTTGCGCTGGCGCAAATGCGATGCACCCCTGCAGGCGTACGTTTTCCGGAGAGGCGATCACATCCGGCTCTGCACAGCACGCCTTGCGATGCGCATCGAACCTCTTTGCCGGAATCGCCGCGACTGGATGGAAATCATGGACGACGTCATTCTCGCACGCGCGCTTCACGTTCTCGGCGTTGTCATCTGGATCGGCGGCGTCGGCATGGCGACCATGGTCGTGCTGCCCGCCGTGCGTCGTGGCGATCTGGGCGAGAACCGATTCAAGGCGTTTCAGGCTATCGAGCATCGGTTCGTCTGGATCGCGCGAACCGCCGTGATCGTCGTTGGACTGAGCGGGCTTTACATGGTGGCGCGGCTGGATCTGTGGGATCGGTTTCACAGCCTCTCGTTCTGGTGGATGCATGCCATGGTGTGCGTGTGGCTGTTGTTCGCGTTCATCCTCTTCATCGGCGAGCCGTTCATTCTTCACCGGTTCTTCCCGCGTCTCGCACGTGCGCGGCCCGACTTCGCCTTCGCGGTACTGCACAGGGTGCACTGGGTTCTGCTCGGCCTCAGCCTCGTGACGATCCTCGGCGCGGTCGCGGGTAGCCACGGATGGTCGATCTTCTGATCGCAGAGCCCCGCTCTTCGAAGCGCGCGTCGCACCTGTCCTCCGATCGATCGTCGTGGATCGAGGGCCTCGCCTCCTTCTCCGAATATCAGTCGGTCAGTTAGCGGCGCCCGATGCAGCCGGCGCCAGTTGCACGGGCGCCGCAGCGGGGGGCCTCGGAGCCGGCGCTCGCTTCGCGGGCGCAGGCGGATGATGCTTCGCCTGCGCCTTGGCGGCGGCAGCCGGACGCGGCGCGGGCGCAGGAGCCGGCGACGTGGAAGTCGTGGCGGTCGATGCGGCGGGCTCCGGATTCATGATGCTGACCGCCGGAATGGAGGACGAACTCGGAAAATCCGCATTGGTCGGCTTGCCGGTCGGCACCGATGCAGGGGCATCGACCAGTGCGGCGGCGGCTGCGGCAGCTGCCGGAGTCGAGGTCGCCCCCCACGATGCCGCATGCCGCGTCACCAGGCCATCATAGGTCTTCTCATCCATGTTGGCCGATATCTGCTGGTGATCGGTGAGCGACTGGAAGGCCGGACAATTGGTGGACGTGCAACGGTCGCGCGTTGCCAGCACATGCGCGACCAGACCATAACGATCGCGCTCCACCGCGCGGCGCAGCGCCCGCAATTCCGGGGTCATCACCTTGTTCGCGGCAGCGACGTCGCCGAACGAGGTCAAACCGCCGATCTGCGACGCGGCATAGGAAACCGCGGCGGCGACGTTATCGGGCGAACTAAACAGCGCCTTCTCGCAGGCCGCCTCAACACTGTCGCCGGCCAGGTCGTCGATGCACGACAGTGCCGGTAGCGACGCATTGACCTGCATCGGCGCGCGCGGCGTGACATTGCCCTCGCTGCCCGGGCCGAAGCCGCGCATGGTGGCCGCAGCGGCCACCGCGACAGCCAACAGCGTGATTACCGTCAGCGCACCGTTGGCGACGGATTTTTCCGCTCGAAACAATGTAACGACGAGAACGAGAGCGAAGAACGCGGCCGCAGCGAATGTCAGCCACATCGGGAACGTCGGTGAGCGCCACAACTGATCGAGCGAAGTCGTCCAGGTCCAGTCCATGCGCAATGTCCCCTCGAGCGCATTGCCGGCAAGCGACCGCAAGGATCGCCGCCGGGCAATGATCTCAGAATATCAATCCGAATCCAACGTGTTCCACACCTCCGGGCAGAGCCTGGATAGTCCCGGCCCCGCCTTCACCGTCTATCGATCAGACGGACAATGCAGTTGAACGTTATTCCCGCAACGTCAGGCGACGGCGAGCTGGCTTTCCTTGGCAACGCGCTCGAAAGCCTCAGTCGAGCTCTTGATCCGGTACTGGCAGTCATCGCCGTCTGTCGGCAGCAGGCGGATCACTTCGTAGGTTCCACTGGCGGCCGGGCGGGCCACGTTGCTTGCAGTGAAATAGACGGTCTCTCCGACGATAAACTTGTGCTTCAACGCCCTCTCCATCACGCAACGAGAAATGCCGGCCTGCTCACGATCCCCGCAGCCACGGCCGACTTGAAGTCCTGCCATCGTATAGCATGCGGGGGCCCCGTTTGGCCAGCAAGATCAGAGCATGGCAAATGCCTATTTTTTGCAACCTTTTCAGCGAGATAAGCCGATTTTTCGCGTCAAGGGAGCCAATTTGGCGCGAGGCGTGCCGAACGCCGGTAAGACCCTGCAAATGCAGAGGTCTTTTGCCAAATCCGGCGATGTCCGACGATATCGGCTGTGCGATCAGGCGGTATGGGGAAGTTTGCCGTCCGGGCTGGCCTGATCGATGGCTTTCGGGAGCTGCTGCGCCAGAATCGCGGAAAGCTGGTCCAGCGGTACGTTGTAGCGGGCAGCCAGTTCCTTGACCTTCTCGCTGCCCAGGACCTGCTGCAATTCCTCCGCGGTGATCGGGATATTCTGCCCGTTTCCTAGCCAGGATTTGACCTGCGCACCAAACCCGCTCTGCTCCAGCTTGGCCACGATTGCCGACAGGCCGCCCTGCCCGCCGCTGCCAAGCACCTCATTCAGCACTGCGGGAAGCACGGAAGCCTCAAGCTGGCTCAAGGCGCCTTTGAATGCCGGCGAATCGCCCAGCGAGTCGAGAATTCCCATGGTCAGAACCTTTCACTTCCAGAAACCGCTGGGTCATCCACACCCCGAAACGGCCGTCCGTCAAGACGGGTCGGGTCCACATCTTCGCGATCAGAATTTTAATCGGCTTCGAATTTATCGATCACGATGGTCTCCGCGAGCCCGGCCGCCGTCCACTCCGCAAAGGCGGGATGCGACTGCATCGCATCCATGTAGGCCCGCACCTGCGGCGTCACGTCGATCGCGTAGGTCCGGAAACGATGCACGACAGGGCCGTACATCGCGTCGGCCGCGGTGAAGCCGCCGAACAGGTAAGGACCCGCCTTGCCGTAGCGCGCGCGACAATCGCTCCAGATCTCCTGAACGCGCGCGATGTCCGCCTGAGCAGCCTCGGAGAGCGGCTTGGCTCCGACCGGCCGATGCAGGTTCATGCCGCACTCGTTACGAAGCGCGGCAAAGCCGGAATGCATCTCCGCCGAGATCGAGCGCGCATGCGCGCGGGCAGCACGATCCGCGGGCCACAAATGTGCTTCGGGAAATTTCTCCGCGAGATATTCGACGATCGCCAGCGAATCCCAGACCGTGACATCGCCATCGATCAGCGCCGGCACCTTGCCGGATTTGCTGACATCGAAAATGCGTTGTTTGTCAGTTGCGCCGGTGTAGAGCGGAATGAAGATTTCTTCGAAGGGTAGCCCCGCCCCGCGCATCGCCAGCCACGGCCGCATCGACCAGGAGGAATAGTTCTTGTTGCCGATCACCAGTTTCATCGTCATCCGTACGATCCTCTTCGATGGCCGCGACATTGCCACGGCCAATGGTCCAATTCTAACATTTGCGTCCCGTTTCAGCAGGCGCTTACGCAAATGTTAGAATTGATAGGACCATTAGCAAATATAGACTTCCGCTCCACGATACGGACGATCAACACGCGCGGTGAAATATTCCGGCTGCCTTGCGCGTCGGCGGTGAATGCGCCAATGCAAGGCGCATGACTGCATCCGATTCGACCTCTCCCGCATTGTCGCTCGAAGAATCTATCCTCAAGACGCTGACGCATGCCGGCAGTAAATCTCTGAGCGCACCCGAAATCGCCCACGCGATCGCCCCCGAAGGCGACTGGCATGATCTGCTGGTGCCGATCCGGCGCGCGGCCGTGGCGCTGGCGCAGGCCGGCCGGCTGGTGATCTATCGCAAGGGCAAGATTGCCGATCCGAATGATTTCCGCGGCGTCTACCGGCTCGGCCTGCCGCGTCAGGATTGAACGCGCTATTTCGATTGCGGCGCCGGGAACAGCGCGCTGCTGCGGCCCGACAACCAGTAACCGAGCAGACCTACCCATTCCTTGACCGCAAGATCGCTCTGCGACAGCCCTGCGCTCAGCTTGTCGAATGGATTCACCGCATCGACCCAACCGCGCGTACGCCAATCGACGGGATAGGCTTCGACATCGAAGCCCGCCGCCCGGAACGTACCGATCGATCGCGGCATGTGAAACGCCGACGTCACCAGCAACCAATGGCGGGCAGATTTCGGATCGACCAGTTTGCGAACGAATTCGGCGTTCTCTGCGGTCGTGCGCGAATCCGGATCGAGAACGACACGTCCGTTGTCGAGATCGAATTGCTGCAGCAATCGGCCCGCGATGGGCGCTTCAGGAACCGGTGTTTCGATCAGCTTCGGGCTGCCACCGCTGAACACGATACGCGCCTTCGGAAAACGCCGCGCCAGTTGCAACATCGCGAGGATACGATCGCCAGCCGCTCCCATCTCGACCGAGTCGCGCGCAGCGGAAATTTCCGACTTGATCCCGCCACCCAGCACGATGATGCCGTCAGGATCGCGCCCGTCGAAATGCCACGGCGGAAACCGCTCCGACAAGCTCAGCAGCAGGATATGCCCGAGCGGCGAAAAGCCGAACAGCAATAGTAAAGCGGTCCCGAACATCATCAGGCGCGCACCGGCGCGCCGCCACTTCAAAAGCCACAGCACCGCACCCGCCGTGCAAACCACGGCGATGAAGTTTGACGGCAGTATAAAAAACCCGAAAAATTTCGACAGCAGGAAAAACATGGCAGCGTCGTCTCGCCGTTGACCCGCCCTGCATGAGCGATCTGGCCCGCAAGATCAATGCAGGATCGGTCAAGAAAGGAAAGGTTCAATCCCACTTCGGCGCGAAACCGAAATCGGTCAGGCGGCCTTTGGCGCTGCCCATCGCGAAGATCCAGCGCATCTCATCGTCGGACAATGTGAAATCGAAGATGTCGAGATTTTCCGACAGCCGTTCGATCCGCGACGTGCGCGGGATCGCAGCGACATTCTGCTGCACCAGCCAGCGCAGGCTGACCTGTGCTGCGGTCTTGCCGTAGCGCGCGCCGATCTGCTCGAGCGTACGGTCGCTCTTCAGCCGTCCCTTGGCGATCGGGCTGTAGGCCACCACCGCCATCTGATGACGCGCGCAAGCCTCCAGTACTTTGGTCTGGTCGAGGTAGGGATGATATTCGACCTGATCGCAGACCAGCGGTTCAGGACACACGGCGACCGCCTCTTCGATCAACGCCACGGTGAAGTTCGAAACGCCGATGTGACGCGCCAGACCGAGTTGCTTCATTCGCGCCAGCGCGCCGAGCGTTTCGACCAGCGGGACCTGCGGATTCGGCCAATGCAACAGCAGCAGGTCCACCTCGCCGAGCCGCAGCTTGGCGAGGCTTTCCTTGGTCGATCGCTCGAGATCGTTCGGTGCGAAGTGAGTAGTCCATACCTTGGTGGTCACAAACAGTTCGTCACGTTTGATTCCGGAGGCGCGCACCGCCTCGCCGACTTCACGCTCGTTGTCGTACATCTGTGCAGTGTCGACATGCCGATAGCCGAGCCGCAGCGCTTGCTCCACCAGCCGCGCGCACGCACGTCCGCGCAGTTCCCAAGTGCCAAGCCCGATGGCCGGGATCCTGACGCTTCCGACTTCAATGACCTGCATGGCAGCATCTCCGCATGTCCGCGGCGATGTTATCCCAATATGCCGACGACGCGGAATCCGCCCTTAAGAGGCGTGGCGACCAAGCGCGGCAAACGCCGCGTCGGGCGCATGGGCAATGACCGTGAGCAAAGCGCGGGCCGGGCCACGCGGCAGGCGCTTGCCCTGTTCCCAGTTGCGGATGGTTTCGACCGGCACGCCGAGCCGAGCCGCGAATTCGATCTGCGTAAGTTGCGCGCGCCGCCGCAGATCGCGAACGGCGGGGACCGACGACAGCGATGGTTCGGCATCGGCCTCGATCACCGGCGCCAGGGGAAACTCCCGGCCATCCCGCAATTCGACAATCCGTCCATCCGCCTTCAGGCGCAGTCGCTGCATCTTCAACGTCCACCTCATTGCATAGTCCGGGCGATGGTCGATCATGCGCGTTAAGGTCCCATGAACAGCGGTTGGCTTGCGGTTCGTTTCCCAGTAGAAAATCAGCCCAGCGGCACGGGCACGCCCGCCAAAAGCCGAGGGAAATGAACTTGATGAGACGGATTTGCCATCGCCTCGGGACAGCCACGACGTCTGCTGTCCTGCTCGCCCTCGTCGCTACGGTCACATCGATCAACTCCGCGCAAGCGGCCGACTGCCCACGCCCCGGCACGCTTGGCGTCTCGCGCGTGCTGAAGGTCGATCCGGCGGTCTATCCCCGCGTCGGCCTCAAGAGTTTCCCACAGACGCTGCCGCTCGAAGACAAGGAAGTCATCCTGACCTTCGACGACGGCCCCGGCACCACGACGCCGCAGGTGCTGACGGCGCTGAAGAACGAGTGCGTGCTGGCGACGTTCTTCATGGTGGGCAAAGGTGCTCAGGCATTGCCGGCCATGGTCAAGAAAGTCGCCGCCGCGGGCCACACCGTCGGCTATCACACCTGGTCGCATCAGCACCTGAACAAACTCAGCTTCACGGACGCCGAGAACGAGATCAATCGCGGTATTGCTGCTGTGGAAAAAGCAAAGACCGGCGTGTCCACCGACGTGCCGAGCACACCGTTCTTCCGGTTTCCGTATTTCGAGTCCACGCCCGAACTGCTCGACAGCCTTCAGTCACGCGGCATAGCGGTATTCGGTGCCGATTTCTGGGCCAGCGACTGGGAGCCGATGACGCCGGATCAGGAATTCAAGCTCTTGACCGGCCGGTTGGAGGCCGCCCGCAAGGGCATCATCCTGCTCCACGACCCGCAGGCGCGGACGGCCGCAATGCTGCCCGCCTTTCTCCGCTATCTACGAGAACATGGCTATCGCATCGTCCATATCGTGGCTGCGACGGGCGGCAAACACGCATAGGTGCCTTCCGGGAGCGCAACGTGAATTAATGCGCCGTTCATCGGCCAGAACTAGCTTTAAGACCCCAGCCGCTCGAGGAATTTCCATTGTCGATCGCCGCTCCCGATAAGCTGCCGGTTCGTGCAGGCCGATCATCGCTGCTTTATGTCGGGAGCTGGCTGATTGCAGCCGCAGGACTCGTGCAGCCCGCCCTCGCGGCCGACTGCCCCGGCAATCCGAATGCGCTCGGCACCTCTCGGACGCTGGTGGTCGATCCGATGGAGCATCCGCGCATCGGGACCATGCAATACAACGAGACGCTCCCGCTAAAAGACCACGAGGTCGTGCTGACGTTCGACGACGGCCCGTTGCCGCCGCACAGCACCCAGGTCCTGCAAATCCTCGCCTCCCAATGCGTCAAGGCGACCTTCTTCATCATCGGCCGCATGGCGCACCAGTTTCCGGAAGGCGTGCGGCGAGTGCGCGACGCCGGGCATAGCATCGGCACGCACAGCGAAAACCATCCGCTGCACTTCAACAAGATGTCGCCGGAGCGGATCAAGCAGGAGATCGACGACGGCATCACCCACACCGCCGAAGCACTGGGCGACCCGTCGCAGGTGGCACCATTCTTTCGGGTGCCGGGACTGCGGCGCGGCCAGGTGATGGAAGACTATCTGGTATCGAAGGGCATCCAGTCGTGGAGCGCCGATTTCCCGGCGGACGACTGGCGGCGCATTTCCCCCGATCAGGTCTACAACTATGCGATCTCCCGCATCGAGGCGAAAGGTCGTGGCATCCTGCTGCTGCACGATATCCAGGCCCGGACCGTCGCCGCGCTGCCGCGCATCCTGCAGACACTCAAGGCCCGCGGCTACAAGATCGTCCACGTCGTGCCGGCAACGCCGCAACGGCCCAAGACACCGACCGAGCCGTGGCAGTGGCACTTGCATCCGCCATCGGAAACCATCGCCATCCTGCGCTGGCCGTCCGTGCCGCGCTTCGCATTCGTTCATACCGCGATGCTGCCCGCCCCTGCCCTGACGGGATCCGATTGGCATGACAACCGCGTGCTGGAGCCGCAGACGTTGCTGCGCGGCCCTCGCCTGCGACGCGGGCGGATTCCGATGCCACTAAATACACCGTGGCCACGCCTGCTGGCACAGCCGGGCATCAGCACGACGGAGCTGCCGGTACCGGAAAAATCGATCTTCGCCATTCCCGAGCGTCAGGCGGTGAGCTATTTCGGAATCGGTTCGCTCCCGCGACATACGCGTGTGCGATCTGTCGCGGCCGACGACGATGTCACCAAACTGATCTCGATCGACATGGGCAGTTCGAAAGCACTCGGCCCCGTGCCGCAAACCATACCCGGCAGCGCGCCGATTGCGCCGCCCGTTTTGCAGCCGTCTTCGGCCCCGCGCTGAGCGCTGTTCGAGCTCCTTTTCCTCGCCAGAATGTCGCCGGCAAATCGCCGCCGAACCTGCGCATCCGTGACCGGAACAGACCGCACTGCGAAAAGTTTTGATTGAAGCGCAGCCCGAACGAGCGGGTTGCGATGTCATTCAGTCAGGAGACAACCATGCGGAAATTCTTGATGCCCATCGCTGCGGTCGCGATGCTCGGTGCGACGGTGCCGGCGCTGGCCTATGATTCGGGCGATCTTCTCTCGATGCAGCAGGCACTCGACATCGCGACCAGCCTCGGCGTGGTCACCGTGTCGGACACGGAATTTGCCGGGAACGAATGGCAGATCGAGGGACGTGACGTTACCGGCCGTTACATCGAAGTGGATGTCGACGCCACGACCGGCGCTGTATTGAACGTCGACCGCTAAGCGAGGCGGCCTGAGCCGTGCGTTTGCCGGGGCGTCGAGGCTCCCGAGGCTCCGGTGAATGTGCGGCTGCACTCATCGCCCACCAAGTAGGGCGCGCCAGAACTGGAACTGTTGATTTTTGGTGCGCTCGGAGGGACTCGAACCCCCACGATGTTACTCACTGCCACCTCAAGGCAGCGCGTCTACCAATTCCGCCACGAGCGCTGGGATGCGGTGCGAGGCTCGCGCCTGACCGGATCAACGGCGCTCCTGTAACAAATCAATGATGGGGGGACAAGGGCCGCGAGGCCTTGAATTCGGCCTTCCCCAAAGGAAGCTGCCCGCTCTTTATCTGCGATAGACGCCTCCCAGGGTAACCCCCGATGCGAGCCCACATTTTCCCGATTGCGAAACCTTCCACATGCCGGCGTCCAAATGCCGGAAGCGAAACAGGCACCCCTTGGTGGCGAGTTGTCCCCGGCCGTCCCGGAGTTGGATCATTCCGCTCACTCCGTCGGCATTGACATCGCCTGCGGCGATCCCCTTCGGGCCAACATAGGTCGCGCTCAGGGAAATCTCGGCCAGCCCCTTGTAAGGCCCGTAGACGATCAGTGTGCCGTCGTTGCCGTTGCTCCCGCCGGTATGGAATGCGGTCGCTAGCGCCTGCGCGCTTTTATTGGCGAGCAGCCGCTCGATGCGCTCATCGTAACGGCCGGCGATACAGGCCGCGTCGCTGCACGCCTGAAGCGCAGCGAGCCACCGCCGCTGCCCATCTTTGAGTTTCCCGTGGTCGTCCCGCTTCTGCGCGGCGGCGTACAGCTTCGCCATCATCTCGTCGCGGATGCCGAGTTCCCGGTGGCCGCAGATCAGCCGCTCGGTGGAGGACGAGGCTTTTCCGCAATCGAAGCTCGCCGCATCGCTCGCAGCAGTCCCGCCGGCGAGCAGACCGGCGATCAGGAAGAACAGGCAGGCAGCTCTTTTCATCCCGCATCTCCAGGCTGTGCGTGAGGCCACGAGGATTCCGAGACGCGACACATTTTTTCCTCAACCTCCTGCATCATCGCCCGAGTGACGATGCGAACGGCGAATTGAGGAACGCGACGATCGCGACAAGCAAGGGGAGCGAAGCAACCACCGGCGCATATTGGAGACCACGCCGCATGGCGCGGATCGAGAGCGTCACGCAAAGGACAGTGATCACCACCGGCGCGGCCATGATCGCGATGCCCAGTATCGCATCCTGGGTTCGGCCATAGGCCGGCCCGAGCAAGCCCCACGCACCGACGTATAACGCGATCGGCATGATCAAGAGTGCCGCCAGCACCGAGGCGATGTTGAGACCGATCACCAACGGACGCATGACGTCCGGTCCGCGGCAAAAGAAGGAAAAGAGCAAATGGGCCTGTTTGACTGGATGAAGGTTACATACAGGCCCGCCACAAACGTCGCGCCGGTTTCCGCAGACGAACTTCGCAGGCTGCTCCTTGCGCTGAATCGGCCGACCGCTCCGTTCGTTATCCGCGACTGCACCGCGGACGATCCCGAGAATGCCGATCTTGTCGCGGAGTGGCGAATGCGCGAACCGAATTGGTATGCCGTGTTCGGCAGCGCGACGCTGAGGCAAAACTTCCAGATATTCATGCGTCTCCTGCCTGAGAGTCACGAGGTCCAGAGCATCGATCGGACGACACAGGTGACGTGGTCGGGAGGCATACCGTCATTCGAATTCGCCAGGACCTGGTCGCGCGGACAACAGTGGGAATACCGGACAGGAATTCGGCCATTCTATGAAACGACCGCAAGCGGCGAACGGATCGCCTATCGCTTCTCCAGTTCGGAAATCAAGAAGCCGTTGCTTGCCGCCGTAACCGGCAACGGATGGACATGGCGCCGGCGCTTCATGGGACGATTGCCCGCGGGCAGCCACCGCGAAATCCTGCGGAGCGACCCAAACAGGCCGCGCAGCCGCAAGGCACAGCTCCTCGCGGCGGGAATCACGATGCTCGCGTTTGTCGGCGTGTTCAATTTCGTCTCCGGCATACTTCGCTTCACGATCACGCCGCACGATCCTCTCCACCCGAGCGCCCTCGCCTCGGCACCCGCATGGGCAATCGGAGCGGCTGCAGGCGCGCTCGCGGCACGTCTGGTCTGGACGAAACTTCCGAAGGGATGAAGCGCGACGGCTATCGCTGGTCGGCGTTTTTCGGCAGCATGCGCTTGACCTCGACCGAAATCCGGTTGCGATCGACGGTGACCACGCCGCTGGCGATGGGCAGGTTGTTGGCCAGTACCTTGACCTCGTCCTGCTCCGTGGCGTCGAGCTCGATGATGGCGCCGCGGCTCAGCCGCATCACCTGATGAACGGGCATGGTGGTCGTGCCGAGAACGACCATCAGATCGACGCTGACTTTATCGAGGGTTGCCACTACGACACGAACTCACAATATGCAGGAACTGCCACTCCCAGCACACCACGTTATGGTTAGCCAATGGTTAATAGCCGCGACAGCCTCGATCTGGCGCCCTTCGCATCCACCGAGGCCCGATCTGTCGAATGGCTGATCTCCGACGCGCCGGTGCCCTATCCGGACGCTATCGCCGCCATGGAAACACGGGCCGCCGCGATCGCTGCCGGGGAGGCGCCGGAACTTGTCTGGCTGCTGGAACACCCGCCGCTGTACACCTCCGGCACCAGCGGCAGGCCCAGCGACATGCTGGAAACCCGGTTTCCGGTGTTCGAGACCGGCCGTGGCGGACAGGTTACCTATCACGGCCCGGGGCAGCGCGTGGTCTATCTGATGCTGGACCTCAAGCGCCGACGCCCCGACGTGCGCGCCTATGTGGCGAGCCTCGAAGCGCTGATCATCCGCACCCTCGCCGCCTTCAACATCAAGGGCGAGCGGCGTGAGGATCGCGTCGGCGTCTGGGTGGCGCGTCCCGACAAGGGCGCGGGCCATGAGGACAAGATCGCCGCGATCGGCGTGCGGCTGAAACGCTGGGTATCGCTGCACGGCATTTCGATCAACGTCGAGCCGGACCTCAGCCATTTCAACGCCATCGTGCCGTGCGGCATCGTCGATCCGCGCTACGGCGTCACCAGCCTGGTCGATCTCGGACATCCTGCCACGATGACCGACCTCGACGTGGCGCTGCGGCAGGCGTTCGAGGACGTGTTCGGCGCCCTCGAAGCTCCCACCATCGCACAGCGTCAGACCGCGAGCTGATACGGCGGCACCCACAGCTTGCGTGCGATGTAGCGCCGCTCCTGTGTCAGCCCGCCGAAGCCGTACGCATCTGCGCGTACGTCATGGACGTGGACATAGCTCTCGCGATGCAGCGGCCCGAGCAGTTCTTCCATGCGGTTGTAAACCGCGGCGATGAAGTCGGCCTTCTCGTCCTTGCTGTTGGTGCCGTCGACGATGCGGATGTCGAGCCAGAAGCTCGCCAGTTTCTGTTCGGCCAGCGACTTGCCTCCGGCGAACCAGTCCGCGGGATCGGCGGATTCGACGATGACCGCAGTCACCTTCGGATCCTTGTGCAGGATCTCGGCGGACAGATCGCTGACGGTCGATGCGATGTCGGCTTTCAGCGACGGCGACTGGCGTGAGGTGGTGTAGCGAATAGTGATGAGCGGCATGGTCGTTCTCCTTCAATTGTGCCCGTTGGATGGAGAGAAGCTAGACCTCGCCTCATCATTTTGATACCTTATCTATCTTGATACCAATCATAACGATTGTTGATGATGACACCGCTCGATATCCCTTCGGTCCAGGCCTTCCTGCTGGTCGCCGAATTACAGAGTTTTACGCGCGCCGCGGAAGCTTCGGGCACCACGCAGGCCGCCGTCAGCATGAAGCTGCAGCGGCTGGAAGCGGTGCTCGGCAAGCGACTGGTCGAGCGCTCGCCGCGCGCGGTGCGGCTGACCGCCGAAGGCATTGCATTCCGCGAGAATGCCCGCGCGCTGATGGAGGCACATGACCGCGCGCTGAACGGCTCGCACGTGGTTCGCCAGCGCTTGACGCTCGGCGTCAGCGATCACGCCGCCGGTTCTGAGCTGGTCGCGATCATGGGACGGCTCGCAGCGATTGCGCCGTCGCTGACGATTGCCGTCAATGTCGGCTTCTCGCGCGACCTGCTCGACGCTTTCGATGCGGGAGAACTGGACGCCGTCATCGTGCGGCAGGAAGGCAGCCGGCGCGGCGGCGAGAAACTGGCGGACGACGATTTCGGCTGGTTCGCTTCGCCGACTTTCACTTGGGATGACGACGCGCCGCTGCGGCTGGCGACTCTCGGCGCGCGATGCGCCGTTCGCGCCAGCGCGATCCGTGCGCTCGACAAGGCCGGCATCGCCTGGACCGAGACCTTCACCGGCGGCGGCCTCACCGCGCTCGCGGCGGCCGCCCAAGCAGGCCTCGGCATCACCCCCATCGTCCGCCGTATCGCACCCACGGGACTGGTTGAGATCGGGAGCGCGCGGCGCTTGCCGAAACTCGGCAACTCGAAGGTGATGCTGCACTCGAAGGTAAGCGACCCAACCAAGCTCGCAGCGCTACGCACAGTGGCCGCCGCATTTCGCGGAGCGGCGACGCGCGCCGGTTAGAGCGTCGCGAGCACCGAAAAGCGCTCGCCTCGCCGCCGCAGGTCCAATTCACCGGCGTCCGCGGCACGCTCGTCGATGGCATCGACCCGCGCCAGTGCAGGCCCGCGCCGGCAGGCTTCGATCATCGCCGCCACCACATCCTCCGAACCCGAAAACACGGCCTCGACGCTGCCGTCCCGGCGATTGCGGACCCAGCCGTCGAGATTGCGCCGTCCGGCTTCATCGTTGACCCAGGCCCGATAACCGACGCCCTGAACCCGGCCGCGGATCGAGACATGACGCGCGGTCATTGCCGCTTCAGCCCAAGGAAATCGGATTGACGTTGCGCGACCAGATCGGCCCGCGTGACGCGCCTCATCAGGTCAGCAGATGCGAGGTTTTTCAAATCCTTGGGGTCCATTCCTTCGTAGACCGCTTTAAGCGTAGCATGGACCGCTTCGGTTGCCGCCGCGATCGGGGCATGGCCCTGAACGGCGATCTTTATCCGCTGGCTGGAGAGGAAATCCCAGTCGGTCATTTCATCGGTCGGACCGCCCAGTACGATCGGCAGGGTCGTCGCCGCCGCCACCGCCTCGAGGTCGGCGCGGGTCTTGATGCCGGTAAAGAACAGTGCGTCGACATCGGCCGCCTCATAGGCCCGCGCACGCGCAATCGCGTCGCCGATGTCGGTGATGCCTGCCGCGCCGGTGCGCCCGACGATCACCAGCGAAGGATCGCGCCTGGCGTCGAGCGCGGCTCGCACTTTGCCGACGCCCTCTTCCTGCGAAATCAATTCAGGCTTCGGCTTTCCAAAGGCTTGCGGCAACAAGGTATCTTCGATTGTGAGGCCCGCAGCCCCCGCCGCTTCCAGTTCCTCGACGGTACGCCGAACGTTCATGGCGTTGCCATAGCCATGATCGGCATCGACCAGCACCGGCAGCGTGCCGGCCCGCGACATCCGCCGCATCTGCTCGGCAAGCTCGGTCAGGGTGATCAGTGCGATATCCGGATCGCCGAGGATCGCCAGCGACGCGACGGAGCCGCCGAACATACCGACTGGGAAACCAAGGTCCTCGGCGATGCGCGCAGAGATCGCGTCGTACACCGATCCCGGCCGCACGCAGCGCGGACCCGTCAGGATGGTCCGCAGAGCCTCGCGACGCTGGCGCCAGGACATCGGCGAAACCTCAGGCGAATTCGAGGATCAGGGCATCCACCGCCAGCGTCGCTCCCGGTGCGGCGTGGATTTTCTTGACGGTGCCGTCGCGCTCGGCGCGCAGCACGTTCTGCATCTTCATGGCCTCGACCACGGCCAGCGCCTCGCCGGCCTTGACCTCCTGGCCCTCGGTGACTGCGATGGACACCACCAGTCCCGGCATCGGGCACAGCAGCTTCTTGCCGGTATCGGCATTGGTGCCGACCGGCATCAGTCGCGCCGCCTCGGCTTCGGTGTCGGTATAGACATTGGCCAGCACTTCATAGCCCTGATGGGCGATGCGGATGCCGTTGGCCGCCGGCCGCACCTGTGCCGCAAGCGAGACGCCGTCGAGCGTGCCATGCCAGACCGGCTGCCCCGGCACCCACGACGACACCAGCGTGTGGGGATTGCCGGCCTTGCCGTCGGCGCCAACGAAGCGGACGACGATCGCCCCTTCTTCATTGCGCACGATGTCGAGCCCGATCTCCTCGCGGTCGAGCCACACCGCACGGCGATGCTGGCGCGTCACCGGGCGTCCGATCATCTGGCCCGAAATCTGCCTCTTACGCTCGCCGAATACGTGATCCACGGCCGCGGCGATCGCCGCGAGCCGGCGTGCCGCCTCGCCTTCCGGCGCACGGCTGGAAAAGCCCTTCGGAAATTCCTCGGCGATGAAGCCGGTCGAAAGCTTCCCCTCGCGCCAGCGTGGGTGATGCATGAGCGCCGACAGAAACGGAATGTTGTGGCGGATGCCATCGATATAGAACGCATCGAGCGCCTGCCCTTGCGCTTCGATGGCAGCGGCACGCGACGGCGCATGCGTGACCAGCTTGGCGATCATCGGATCGTAGTAGATCGAGATCTCGCCGCCCTCCTGCACGCCGGTATCGTTGCGCACGGTGATGCCGTTGGCGCTGCTCTCTTCCGGCGGCCGATACTTCACCAGCCGACCGATCGACGGCAGGAAGTTGCGGAACGGATCCTCAGCGTAGACGCGGGATTCCACGGCCCAGCCGGTCAGCGTGACGTCCTTCTGGGTCAGCGCCAATTTTTCGCCGGCGGCAACGCGGATCATCTGCTCGACGAGGTCGATGCCGGTGATGAGTTCGGTCACCGGATGCTCGACCTGCAAGCGGGTATTCATCTCGAGGAAGTAGAAGCTCTTGTCCTGACCCGCGACGAATTCCACCGTGCCGGCGGAGTCGTAGTTCACGGCCTTCGCCAGCGCGACCGCCTGCTCGCCCATGGCGCGACGGGTGGCTTCATCGAGCAGCGGCGACGGCGCTTCCTCGATAACCTTCTGGTTGCGGCGCTGGATCGAGCATTCGCGCTCGCCGAGATAGATGACGTTGCCGTGCTTGTCGCCAAGCACCTGGATTTCGATATGACGCGGATCGACGATGAACTTCTCGATGAACACGCGATCGTCGCCGAACGAGGCCTTGGCCTCGGCCTTGGCGAGGTTAAAGCCTTCCGCGACTTCGGCCTTGGAATGCGCGATACGCATGCCCTTGCCGCCGCCGCCGGCGGAGGCCTTGATCATCACCGGGTAGCCGATCTCGTCAGCGATCTTCACCGCCTGCTTGTCGTCCTCGATCACGCCGAGGTGCCCCGGCACCGTTGAGACCTTGGCCTTGGCCGCAGCCTTCTTGGATTCGATCTTGTCGCCCATCGCAGCGATCGCGCCGGCGTTGGGGCCGATGAACACGATGCCGGCCTTGGCGAGGTCCCGCGGAAACGACTCGCGCTCCGACAGGAAGCCGTACCCCGGATGCACCGCCTCGGCGCCGGTCTTGCGGCAGGCCTCGATGATCTTGTCGGCCAGCAGGTAGCTCTCGGCAGCGGCCGGCGGACCGATCAATACGGCATCGTCCGCCATTTCGACATGCAGCGCGTCGCGATCGGCCTCGGAATAGACGGCAACCGTCTCGATTCCCATGCGACGGGCGGTCTTGATGATCCGGCAGGCGATCTCGCCCCGGTTGGCGATCAGAATTCGTTTGAACATGAGCTACTTACTGCAACCAAAAGCAGGGGATTTCAACCAGAAGGCGAGAACGACCTCACCGAGGCGTGAGTGGGTAATTTGGCATGGCCGAACGGCTGTAACAATTCTGTTGCAGCCAAAATCTACAGAATGCGGATCGCCCGCACCTTGCACCCGCACGTTGGGTGCCCCGCTTCATGAGAGATTTCGATGCGCCCTGCAAGCCTGTTGCTGATTGCCAGCCTGACCGCCCTGTCGACGGGTGCGGCCTTCGCCCAGAACGATCGCCCGCACAATTTGATCCTCTTCGTTCCGGACGGCATGCGTGCGCTGAAGGTGACGCCGCAGACCGCTCCCGCCATGGCGGCGGTGCGCGACCAGGGCGTCAACTTCAAGAATCCGCACTCGCTGTTTCCGACCTTCACCATGGCGAACAGTTCGGCAATGGCGACCGGCCACTATCTCGGCGACAGCGGCACCTTCAGCAACACGATCTTCACCGGCTATACCGTCGCGCCGGCCGGCGATACCGTGACGCCGTTCATCGAGAACGATCTGGTGATCGGTGACATCGACGAACATTTCTCCGGCAACTACCTCAACGAGGAGGTGCTGCTGCAGCTCGCGCGTGCCAAGGGCTACAGCACGGCGGCGATCGGCAAGGTCGGCCCGACCTTGATCTTCGATCACACCGACCGCGCGGACAAGAACGGCACGCACTCCATCGTCATCGACGACTCCACGGGCACCAGCAAGGGCGTTCCGCTGTCCGACGACATCAAGGCAGCGCTGAACAATGCGAGCTTGCCGCTGGCAACTCCGTCGCGCGGCGACAACGGCAAGGCCGGGAACGCCAAGACGCCCGGCACCACCGTCGCCAACGTCGCGCAGCAGGCCTACTTCGCCGACGTGGCGAGCAAGGTCGTTCTGCCGATGTTCAAGGCGCGCAACAAGCCATTCGTGCTGGTGTTCTGGTCTCGCGATCCGGATGGCAGCCAGCACAATACCGGCGACAGCCTCAACACCGTCACGCCGGGCATCAACGGTCCGACGTCGCTGGCCGGCATCAAGAATGCCGACGACAATCTCGCGCAACTGCGGAAGGCGCTCGACGATCTCGGACTTAGCGCGACAACCAACATCATGATCGCGGCCGACCACGGCTTCTCGACGATCTCGAAGGAAAGCAAGACCAGCCCTTCGATCAAAGGCAGCTATGCTGACACGCCTGAAGGCTTCCTCCCGATGGGCTTCCTTGCCATCGATCTGTCGAAAGCGCTGAAGCTGCCGCTGTTCGATCCCAACAACAAGAACGCCCGCGTCGCCGACAACGCCTATCCGAAAGCCGGCAACGGCCTGATCGGCAACAATCCGGAAAAACCCGAGGCAGTCGTTGCCACTAATGGCGGCTCCGACCTGATCTATGTGCCGGGCAAGGACCGCAAGCTGACCCGCAAGATCGTCGCGGCGCTGCTGGAGCAGGACTACGTCAGCGGCATTTTCGTGGACGATGAACTCGGCAACTTCCCCGGCACGCTGCCGATGTCGCGCATCGCGTTGAACGGCTCCTCACGCACCCCGCGCCCGACCATCGTCGTCAACTTCCGCTCCTACGTGGCGGGTTGCGACGAGCCCACCGTGTGTTCGGTGGAAGTTGCGGACACCGTGCTGCGGCAAGGTCAGGGCATGCACGGCAGCTTCGGCCGCGGCGACACCATGAATTTCATGGCGGCGGTCGGCCCGGACTTCAAGGCAGGTTTCGTCAATCCGCTGCCGGTCAGCAATGCCGATGTCGGCATGACGGCAGCCAAACTGCTCGGGCTGTCCGCCAGCCATCGCGGCCACCTGATCGGCCGGGTGATGACGGAAGCGATGCCGAACAGCGCAACGCCGCGCGCCTACAGCGGCAGCATCAGTTCAAGGCCGGCCGTCAACGGACTGAAAACCGTGCTGCAATTCCAGCGCGTCGGCAAGCAGCGCTATTTCGACGCAGCCGGCTTCCCGGGCCGCACCGTCGGGCTGGATGCAGGCAAAGAGAAAACGGCGGGGAAATAACCCGCCGCCACGAAAAACGGCGGGGCATGACCCCGCCGTCACGACCTGCAAAACCTGCGATCACATTCCCAGATCGAACACGTTGGGAAGCGAAACCATCGGCAGCGTCGCCGCACCGACCAGCATCGCGGCCAGCGTCATCAGCGCGCGGCTGTAACGGCGCTTGCCGCGCATCTGGCTGGAAATCCATTCCAGCACTTCGATGTTGACGCCAACGGCCTGCGTCGGCGCCCAGCTTTCGATCGCGGTGTCCGGCGACAGCGCAATCGCGCGCGGCGGCACCGGCAGCCCGGAGGCCGAAGCGGCGTGATGCACGACAGCCTTGGCCAGCAGGTCATCGAACAGCCCGTCGTCGTTGCGCTCGGCGCCTGCATCGTTGATTTCGAACAGCGCCTCGGCTTCCGCGCGGCTCACCGGCTGGTCTGCCAGGGCGGCCGTGGTGAGAATCCTGGTGCACCAGCTGACGTCGTCGGCATCGAGCGAGCGGGAGAAATGGATGCGTCCCCGGGTAGTGGGGCCCTCGCCCGTAATCACTCCATCCCGAACAACCGTAAGCGCCCAGGCGGCGGCTTCGCGATTGGCGATGTTAGCGGATTCAAAGGCACCGAACCGGTCGGCAAGGGCACTGGCGGGGGACATGGGACTTACTCGTTTCTTTCGTGTTGGCCCAGCAATTCCATGTGGGCGTGAATCGTTCGTTAAAAAATCGACAATCGAGCCATGACTTTTTTAGCCGATGTCCATTTGTCGCTGTGACGTGGGTCACGGTTCAATGTCATCGCAGGCGGTCCCGGCGGCGGTTGGGCGTGGACACGGCATTATCGCGGCAACATTGGTACCATTGCCGTAGGCGTTAATTCGCCATCCCGGCGGGGTACCAAAGCGAAGATGCTGCCGGTCGCCGGATGGGGAGAAGGATATTGTCCTTTTTCGGAACCGGTTCCGTTCGGGCGAGCCAGGGCCTATATTTTGACCATCAATTCAATTTTGAACTGAGTGAGATGAGGTCAAGGACATGACGCTTCCGATTAACGCCACCGCTCCCGATTTCGAGGCCGAGACCACCGAAGGCCACATCAGCTTCCACAAGTGGCTGGGCGATAGCTGGGGACTGCTGTTTTCACATCCCAAGGACTTCACCCCGGTCTGCACCACCGAACTCGGCGCCGTGGCACGGCTGAAGCCGGAGTTCGACAAGCGCGGCGTCAAGACCATCGGGCTGAGCGTCGATCCGATCGACCGGCACTCGCTTTGGGCCAAGGACATCCAGGAAACGCAAGGCGTCGCCCCGAATTTCCCGATGATCGGCGACGTCGATCTCAAGGTTTCGAAGCTCTACGGGATGCTGCCGGCGGACGCCTCCGGCGACGTCAGCGCACGCACCGCCAATGACAATGCGACGGTCCGCAACGTTTTCATCATCGGTCCCGACAAGAAGATCAAGCTGGTACTGGTTTACCCGATGTCGACCGGTCGCAATTTCCAGGAAATCCTGCGCGTCATCGATTCATTGCAGCTCGGCGCCAAGCACCGCGTCTCGACGCCCGCCGACTGGAAACAGGGTGAAGACGTGATCCTCGGCGGTGCGATCACCGACGACGAGGCCAAGAAACTCTATCCGGACGGCTGGAAGGCACCGAGGCCGTATCTGCGCATCGTGCCGCAGCCGAAGTAATCACATCGCGCAACGAAAGGGACGCCTCGCGGCGTCCCTTTTTGATTCCGGATTATCCCGGAATATTCAGCAAGCGGATTGAACTTGGATGCGTTGTCCGCATTAGCATTGCTTGATGGCCACCGCTTCCCCTCGCCCTTGCATCGTCTGGTTTCGCGACGACCTTCGTTTGTCCGACCATCCTGCCCTTCATTTCACAGCCACTCGCGGCGGCCCCGTCGTTGGCATCTACATCCTCGATGAGGAGGGCCAGACGTCGTGTCCACCGCAACGGCGGCCGCTCGGCGGTGCCGCGCGCTGGTGGCTGGCGCAGTCGTTGAAATCCTTGCAGAGCGACCTCGCCCGATGCGGATCGACACTGCTGCTGCGCAAGGGTTCTGCGGCTGCCATCATCGCGGGCCTGGCCAGGGATATCGGCGCCGACAGCGTGGCATGGAACGACATCGCTACGGCTCCCTATCGCGCCCTGGATGAAGCAGTCGTACGTGCGCTCGACGATATCGGCGTCCCCTCCCGCATCTTCCCGAGCGATCTGTTGGTCGGCCCGGAGTCCGTCCGCAATAAGGAAGGACGGGGCTTGCGCGTCTTCACGCCGTTCTGGAAGCGGGTGCTTGCGCTCGGCGATCCTCCCAAGACGCTTCCCGCGCCGAAGAAACTCAGATCGATCGACGACCTGCAGAGCGACGATCTGGCGAGCTGGCAACTCGAACCGCATCGTCCCGATTGGGCGGGAGGCCTGCGCGACGCATGGACGCCGGGAGAAGCATCGGCACACACGCTGCTTGCCGAATTCCTCGAGCATCGCATTGCGGGCTATGCGACACGTCGGGATCGTCCCGATCGGGACGCAACGTCGCGGCTGTCCCCTCACCTCCGCTTTGGCGAAATCAGTCCGCGCCAGATCTGGCATGCGGCGCGCTTCGCCGCGGCTGAACGCTCGGCAATTGCATCCGACGTCGAGAAATTTCTCAGCGAGTTGGGCTGGCGGGAATTTTGCCGCCATCTTCTGTTCGACGTACCCGACCTTGCCGAGCGCAACCTGCAATCGTCATTCGATGAGTTTCCCTGGCGTGATGACGACACAGTGTTGAAAGCCTGGCAGCATGGGCAGACCGGCTACCCCATCGTCGATGCCGGGATGCGGGAGCTTTGGTGCACAGGCGTCATGCACAATCGCGTCCGCATGGTGGTGGCATCGTTTCTGGTCAAGCATCTGCTGATCGATTGGCGCCTCGGCGAACAATGGTTCTGGGACACGCTGGTCGACGCCGATGCGGGCAGCAATCCGGCGAACTGGCAATGGGTTGCCGGCTCGGGGGCGGATGCCGCGCCCTATTTCAGGGTGTTCAATCCGATTCTTCAGGGCGAGAAATTCGATCCAGACGGCGACTATGTCCGGCGCTGGGTGCCCGAACTGTCGCGGCTGCCGAATATGTTGATCCATCAACCGTGGACCGCAACGCCGATCGAACTCTCCAGTGCCGGCGTAATTCTGGGTGCGACCTATCCCACGCCCATCGTCGAGCACAAGCTCGGGCGTGAACGTGCACTCGCGGCTTACGCAACGACCCGATGATATCGCGCGAAGCGATTACGGCGTCGACACCCTGTTGCGCGTCACCACGATCACGGCTGCAGCACACACCGCGATACCGAGCAGCGCTATCGCGTCGAGCCGCTCGTCAAACAGGCCGTAGGCCATCAGGGCCGTAACCGCAGGCACCATGTAAAACAGGCTTGCCACCTGCGTCGCACCGCGCCGCCGGATCAGCCAGTAGAGCACGCTGATCGATCCTATCGATAGCACCACCGCGAGCCACGTCAGCGCCAGGACGAATTCGCCGGTCCAGGCTACGACCCGCGTTTCGAACAGCCATGCGCCGAGCGCGAAGAACATGGTCGCCGCGATGTATTGAACGAGATTGCCCGTGCGCCAGTCGATGTTGCTGCAAAATCGTTTCTGATAAAGCGCACCGAGGGTGATGCTGACGAGCGCGACCCCCGACGAGAACCATCCCCAGCCGACCTCGCCGGTCATGGGCCGGCCGTGCAGGATCAGCACGACGCCAACCAGACCGAGCGCCAGCCCCACCCACTGCAACGGCGTGACGCGCTCGCCGAGCCAGCGGTTGGCAATGGTCGAGGTCAGGATCGGTTGCAGCCCCGGGATCAGCGCCGACAGCCCCACCGGCACCGAATGCGCAATCGCGACAGCCGTGCCGCCAAGGTAGAAGCCATGCACCAGGATCGCGGCAACGGCGCTATGGCCGACGCCCGCCCATGTCGGCCACCGCGGCCGCCAGATCGCAACGATAACGGCCATCAGCACGACGACCAACGCCATCCGAATCGCCAGGTAGGTCAGAGGCTCCGCCGCCGCCAATACATATTTGGTGCCGATGAAGCCGGTGCTCCACAGCACGACAAAGACGGCCGGCGCTACCCGCCCGGCCAGATGTTCAAAATCACGTGCCATCTGGCGCCCTGAGTGCCCGATCGGGCACGCGACGGCAACGCGTGTTTGCGAGGGTTCGCTTGCGCATAATCACATAACGGGAATCGGATGGCGGGTTCGACGGTCAGAAGGCTTCCGGACAGGGATCGACGATCTTCCACAGTTCGGGACCGTTCTTGATCTTCTTCATCTCGGTGGTCAGTCCGCCGTTACGGCGGATCCAGTCTTTTACCGTGCTCGGATAATACGACATCAGGTCCGACGTGCCTTCCATACTGGTGACCTTGATGCCGAAAGTGAACGCCTTGTCGTAATAGGCTTGGTGAAATCCGAGGCTGGCGCGCGGTGTGACGCAAATCTTGTTCAACGGGACGATGCCGAACACCATTGTGCATGCAGAATTGCAGATGCCGTCGATGATGACGCGCTCATGGCGATCCCGAATCCGCTCGTACTTCGCCTTGTATTCGGTGACATACCCACCATGGTCGCGCGTGATGTGAAGGTCCGCACGCGCCGGAGTCACGGCCAGCAGCACCAACAATGAAAGAAATAGACGGACCATGCGCATGAATGAGACGGGAACCGGTGAATCGGAGCATTGATGGCGGCACGCAGCCGCAAGAAGCGACAGGATTCTGGCCTTACTATGTTTGCAATTGGTTAAGCATCCACACCACGCCGACAATAACCTCTCGGCTATGCAATTGCAAAAGCGGGGGAATTCAGGGGGCTAAGGCCCTTGGGCCAACGGTAAAAGACCGGTCGGCCGGAGAGACGAGCTTGAGGCCGTGGGAACAACACTGGCCGCCTTCGTAAGCTGTTTAACCGACGTTCATCTGCATTAAATCGACCTCGGATTGAACAAATTTCGAAACTTAATTCGTCGCTCCGGGTTCAAACCTCATCATCAGGAGGATAGCGATGAGACTCAAATCAGCATTGATTGGATTGATGGCCGCCGGAGGCGTCGCGCTTAGCGCCGGAGCGGCGTCTGCAGCCATGCCCAACGGGCTTCCCGCTTCCAATCAGGTTTCCAACGTCGACCAGGTTCGCTACGTGTGTAACGCGTGGGGCCGGTGCTGGTGGCGGCCGAATTACTACCGCAGCTACGGCTATTACGGCCCTCGCCGCTTCTACGGCGGCCCGCGGTTTTACGGTGGCTGGCGCGGCGGCGGCTGGCACGGACATCGTGGCTGGCATCACCGCTGGTAAGAAAGAACGCAGCCTAGTCATCATGCGATTGGAAAGAGGGCCCGGGGGCCCTCTTTTGATTTATGGGCAAGACCAGGGCCGGCCCGGTAGCCCTCGCCACGCAAGTCTGATAATCGGGTGCCACGCGCGCTCGTAGCTCAGCTGGATAGAGCATCGGATTTCGATTCCGAGGGTCGGGAGTTCGAATCTCTCCGAGCGCGCCACTTGCCCATCATCTGCTCTGTCACCGACGCTAAATTCGACCTGCGTCGCGTCATGACGTTCAGCTCGCTGCCATCGGATCGTGAAACGGGCGCACCTCGACCGGCGCACGGCAGGCGATGGCGGCCTTGCGACCCCACGCTACTGCCTCGTCCAGATCAGCGGCCTCCAGCACCCAAAAGCCCCCCACGTGCTCCCCGGTCTTCAGGTACGGCCCATCGGTGACGAGCACCTCACCATTGGGCTGCGCCCGCAGCGACCTCGCGCTGCCTGCCGGATGCAGACCGCCAACGAAAATCCGGACACCCGCGGCCACCATCTCATCGTTGAGCACGTCGATATCGCGATGCATCGCTTCGTCCTCTGCAACGGATGGGTCGTAGTCGTCAGGATGGTGAATAGCGACCAGATACCGCGTCATGATCTCTCCTGTGACGGTCTTCGGGCGGGCCTGATGCCAGCCTTCACTCTATGGACGTTCAGCCAAGCCGTAGTCCGACAAGTCACCCGAAAATTTTCCGACTACCGCTGCGCCCGAGGAAGGGTGAAGATCGAGACACCATTTCGGCTGAGCCCGAAGACTCTACTGGGCGATGCCTTCACGATCGAACAACGCCATCAATGTACCGGTCATCGTCGCAACCAGCTTCTCTTTCCCTGCCTCCATCGCGTAGGCCTGGGCATCACAGACGGTGATGGTCCTGCCCGGCTTCACTACGCGCGCACGAAACAGAAAATGCTCTCCACGCGCAGGCGCAATGAGATTGGTCTTGAATTCGACGGTCAGCACCGCCGCATTCGCCGGCATCAATGAAAAGGCTGCGTATCCGCAGGCCGAATCGAGCGCCGTGGTGATAATGCCCGCGTGAATGAAGCCGTGCTGTTGGGTGTATTTACTGGCGTAGGGCATTCGCAAGTCAACCTCGCCGGGCCGGAGCCCTGCGATTTCGATACCCAGCGTCGCCATTGCCGTTTGGCGTGCGAAGCTCGAACGAACCCTGGCCTCGAAGTTTGCGTCTTGCGGATCAAAAGCCGTCACCTGTCGCCTCATCGTCTGATCTTCCGGAATCACAGACGAGGAGACGTACCCGCTTGCGCAGGTTAGGGTCTTTGAAAAATCGGACAGAATCGCGCACGACCTGTCGCTGCGCCAGCGTGCGAAACCGGCCGGGAGGCAGACCCGCATGCTGGCTCAAATCTACAGTCAGGTGAGCCTGATCGGAGTAACCGGCTTCGGATGCAATCTGCGCTAGGCTGTCGGTGCCCGAGGCGATCTGGCGTACCGCACCGTTGAAGCGTTGGACGGCGGCGTATCGCTTTGGAGACAATCCCGTTCGATCACGAAAATGCCGCTGAAGGGTACGCGGGACGACGCCGGCCGACGCCGCAACGTCGGTTACTCTGGCCGCCGGGCGCTGTCCTGACGCATTCAGGACGCGATCGAGAGCAGCCGTAGTCTTCCGCGCATCCTGCCGTCGCGTGGCTAGATGGAACCGCGGCCTGAGACGATCGGCCCAGTCATCGAGCGCAGCAACGATCGAATCAAAAGAGTCCGCAACCTCAATGTTCGCCTCGAAGGGGCCTGGCAGGCCGGCGAACGTGTCGTCGTTCACATCAAGCCCGAATGGCGGACATCGAATGCCCAACATCCAGCCGTGGAAACCGGATCGTCGCAGGCGCCGTCCGAAACGCGGCGTGAGATAGATTGTTTTCCAGAAAGGTGCACCATCGTCGTGACTAACCGCACCCTGAGGATAACCACGCACGAGAACGATTTCCGAAAACGGCGAAGCAAAGAGATTGCGGCCGGCATCCGTCAGCCGGCCGCAATCTCTCAAGATAAAAAGATGATCGATGAACGACTGATGGCGGTCGGTGGGTTGCAACTCGACATACGTCGCAACATCAGTTTCGTAGGGGCTGTATTCACCCTTCCCCATTTGTTCCGATCCATGTCGTCCAGGCCGCGCGTCGATCCCGAACGCTTTTACCCTGTCTTCGACAAATCAGACAATCGGAAGGGACCGCACCTGATCGAGCGTCACGAATTTATGCGTCAGCGCGCTCCAATGGCGCATGCTCGACGGCAAGCGTTCGATAATGTGCCGCCATCTCCCGATAATGCGTGCGGGAAATCGGGTCCTTCGCTTCATCTGCACGCTTCTCGAACATCGCTGCGCGGGCCCTGAGTTCTGCAGGATCGACCATCGACTTCTCCATAGTGTCATCTATCTAAACCCAGATATGGGAAGGCATCGCCGACGATGCCAGTCGCCGGTCGCGGTGTACCTGCCACATCGGAGCCACATTCGGCCGCAGCGTGTTGCCGCGTGAAACCGATGACATCGTGGCGACGCGATGAATGCTAAACGCCTTCGGTCACTCACCAACCGGGAATGTCACTCCGAGCACCATCGCCCATAGCGACAGCATCAAGCCGCACGCGCAGAACAGAATGATGGTCAGAAGCGGCGATCCTTCGTTCGTACGAGCCGGCGCCAGATACAGGATAGCTTCGATGATCTTGCTCACGACACACCTCCATGGACGGTGATCCGTCGATCCGTTGTGCCATAGGTTCAACCAGAACTTCGTGAGGCATTTCACAGCATCGTGAGCCACGCGCTAATTTTCGCCGTGCATGATGGGCTGGAATATCTCGCAGGTCGCGGGCCATGGAAGAGCGTCGCAGGGCTCCACGTCAGCGTGTCCTCAAGGCCGGAACGATCTCGTTCGGCGGCGCATCGATCGATTGCACCATCCGAAACCTCACCTCACTCGGCGCGTCGCTGAACGTCGTCAGTCCAATCGGCATTCCGGACAAATTCGACCTGATCATTCAGTCGGACCATTCGACTCGTCCCTGTATTGTCGTGTGGCGGAAAGAAAAACAGATCGGCGTTTCATTCTGTTGACGATGCGGCATCGCTCGGATCGCGAGCAGCCGCGCCGAAGACACGCCTGCAAGCCGCATCCCGCTTCACGGCGCGTACAACGATCCTTGCTATCAGGACGTATTCAGCGCTCGCCGCCGCTCGCCGGCCTGAATGTCACCGGTTGTTCGCGCGACCGTCTGCGCGCGACCGCCAACGCTTCGGTAAAATCGTCGGCATCGAACCAGTCGAACTGCTGCATCGAGGACGCCAGATCCTCGTCCCATAGCCGCGATGTCTCGATGTCGAACTGACCATCGAGCTTCTTGTTGATCGCCTGGATGCCGAAACCGGTGACGGCCCACTGCTGTCCAAGCCAGAAGATATCGCGATGCAACGTCATTTTCCGCAGTTACTCATGATTCGCCTGCAAGGATAGCGAATCCGTGATCGCTGCGGACGGCAGTGTCCTGATCTCAACATATAATGTGAAAAAGCGGCCCCGCTGGACCGCCTTTTCAACACCTAAAGTGGCGTCTCGGATTGAGTCGGATCTCTAGGTGCACGGGTGACGCTGGCCGTCATAGCCGAGATAGGTTCCTGATGCCGGATCGAACGAACGATATCGTTGCGAACATGACATCGAGTTGTTCACGCTGGAGTTGGGTACGACAGTCGTTTCATCCATATCCATCGACGCGTTCGCGCTGCGGAACGGCGCAGTGGCAATTGCGCCAGCCGTACCAATCGCTGCGTCCGCTGTTCCGATCGCACCACTTACGACATTCGAAGCGACGTCACTCGGCCAGAATCCTTCGCGCTCCTGATATGCGTAGCCCGGCTCGACAGTGTTGTAGGCATATCCGTCGACGTAGTTGCGCGGACTATACTGCCGGCTGTCCTGCTGACCTCCGTACTCGCTTGCAGGTTGACCGCTTTGCGAACCTCCCACGTATCCATAGGTCTGTGCCAGCGCTGGGCCGGCCAGCACGGTGGAGATTGCGGCTATTGCGCCAATCATCCTCAACTTCATCATCTTTTATCCTATTCCAAGTGGTTCACATGAGGGCAACGACACGTCGTCAAGGCCGTTCCGAAATTGCGTGCGAGACTATTCAAACACCTGTGAGCCACGCTGACGGGTCGGCGTCATATGAGCTCCGCTGTGTCCGGACTTTTACTTTTGTTCCATGTCGCGTATGGTCGAGTTCCAATCGACATTCGTCGGAAGGAAGGAAATGCCGATGCGAAAATTGATTTACGCAACAGCCACGACACTCGCGCTCGCCTTGTCCGGCGCGATGGCGCCCGCAAATGCGATGCCGATCAACCCCGTCCTCAACGGTGAGTCAGCGGTGTTGCCGGCCCAGTTCTTCTTTGGCGGCCGCAACTATTGCTTCTACGACAACGGCTGGAATGGTCCCGGCTTCTACTGGTGCGGTTATGCCTTTCGCCGCGGCTACGGCTGGGGCGGAGGCCGTGGCTGGCACGGCTGGCATCACGGCGGCGGCGGCCATGGAATGCGGCCCGGCGGGCGCCCGCATGGCGGCCCGGGTATGCGTCCCGGCGGACGGCCGTCTATGGGTGGCGGAGGCCGGCCGGGCGGTGGCAGACCGGGTGGCGGCGGACGGCCCGGTGGCGGCGGTCATGGCGGTGGCGGCCACGGCGGCGGCGGACACCATCGCTAAAACCTGAACCTCTGTTATGTAGAGAGCAACGTAAGAGCCCGGCCGATGGTCGGGCTCTTTATCTTTTTAGAATGCCATTTCGGAAGCAGCATTGCCCCGTATCGAATGCCGCTGCGGTCAACATTCGTTCGCCGGTCATGATCCGCTCGCCATCCGGGCGCGATCGCCTCATCAAGCAGCATCGATTATGACAGTCCTGTTGTCTGGATCGACGGCACCCCCTGTCCTGTCGACACAAATGCCGCGTTGACGACCCCGGATCGGCTTTGGCATAACCAAAGCGGGACGGAGTAAATCTGGCGCTGCGACAAACGGGCAAGATGAAAAACGGGCTGTATTCAATCCATGTCGACCTGCTCGACGGGAGATCCGGCAAGGGCAGCGGCGTGGTCGTGTTTCGCGACGGCAAGATCCTCGGTGGCGACGCTTATCTGTTTTATGTCGGCAGCTACACCGTGAACGGCTCATCCTTCAAGGGCGAGGTTCAAGTCAATCAACACACGCGAAGCACCGATGCGAATCCCTTGTTCGGTGGTCAGCAGCAGCCGGTCGGCGTCGGCGTATCGGGCACCTTCACTGAAACCGCCGGGACCATGAACGGCACCGCACTGGTCGGCAAGGCAAGCCAGATTTTCCGCGCAACGCTCCGTAGGCTCGCTGACGCCGATTAGTCTCGGCGAAACGAATAGCACCGCATTAACCGCTATCAGGTGCAAGTTCCGCCGGCGCGACGCGTGGCAGGATCATCTGGACGCGAGTACCTTCGTTCGGTGCAGAGTGCAGATGGATGCGGCCGCCAAGCCTGCTCGTCACGATGCTATAGACAATGTGTAACCCCAGCCCGGTTCCGCCCTCGTTGCGTCGCGTCGTGAAGAACGGGTCAAAGGCTCGTCGCCGGATATCGGCGCTCATGCCGCATCCGTTGTCGGAAAACAGCACTTCGACGTGGTCTTCACCGGCTTCCTTGACCTTAATCTGCACCTCGCCTCCCTCACCAGCCGGAAAGGCATGTGCGACCGAGTTGAGAAACAGATTGGTCAGCACCTGCCCGTACGGACCGGGATAGCTGTCCATGATCAGGTTGGGCTTGCAATCCACCGTCAGCGTCAGGTTCTTTTTCCGTACGCCGGGACGCAGACTCATCACGACCTGATCGGTCAGGTCGGCAATGTCGAAGCTGCGCTGATCGGAATAGCTTCGGTCGGCCGCGACCTGCTTGAAGGATTGAATGAGTTCGGCGGCGCGATTCAAATTCGACACCAATTGCGACGACGCGCTACGGCCGGATTCGATGAAGTCGTTCAGACTGGATCGGCGCAAATTTCCGCGAGCAACCTCGTCGGAAAACATCGCAACCTTGCGTTCGAGTGACGATGCCACGGTGAGACTGATCCCGACCGGATTGTTCACTTCGTGCGCGACACCCGCCACCAGGCGGCCGAGAGCTGCTAGCTTTTCCGCCTCGATGAGGGAGTTCTGCGTTTCCTTCAGATTACGCAACGTGGCTTCGGCAGCGTCCTTGGCCTTGCGCATTTCCTGTTCGACGCGTTTGCGTTCGCCGATATCGAGCGCGACGGTAACGATGTTCTCGATCTCTCCGTCTGCACCTCGCAGCGGCAGCTTGTTGACCAGCCACTGGCGCATCGCACCGGAAGAATCGATATACTCCTCTTCGTAGAAACCCAACTCCTTGCCGGTTTCCATGACGCGACGATCGTTATCGTCGGTCTTTCGCGCACCATAACGCGACATCAGATCGGTGGTGGTGCGGCCGATCGCGTCGTCGGGTTCGATGCTGAAAATGCGCGCCATGTAGCGGTTCATCAGCACGTAACGAAGCCGGGTGTCCTTGACATTGATGACCGCGGGAACGGTGTCGATCACCTCCTGCAGGCGCCGACGACTTTCGGCCAGCGCCGCTTCCGCCTGTTTCTGATTGGTGATGTCGCGAACCGTTCCTTCGTAACGGATGACCTCTCCGGCCTCGTCCCGGATTGCCGTTGCGCTGTCGGAAAGCCAGAGCAGGCTGCCGTCCTGCCGCCGCACCTGATATTCGAAGTCGCGCACCATGCCGACGCGCGACATGCGCAACTGATACTCGGTCCGAACTGCCGGATCGACATAGATCGTATGGGCGATGTCGGTTACTTCGTGGATCAGCCGCTGCGGGGAATTGTATCCCATCATTCGCGCCAGCGCCGGATTGGCGTTGAGCAGGCGGCCGTCGGGCGTGGTGACGTAGATACCTTCGATGGAACTGTCGAACAGCTTGCGGTAGCTCTCCTCGGCTTCCGCATAGCGCTGCTCGGCGAGCGAGCGCCGTGCAGCCTCCTGGCTCTGTGCCGCGATCACTGCCGGCGTACGACGAAAACGCATCACGGCAACGCCGGCGACAAACCCGATGAGCAAGCCACCGAGCCCAAAAGCAATAAACGTCCCCGGCAGGCCCGCGAGATCGACCGCCAGGACAGGAAATGATGCGGCAAGATGCCACGACATAAATATGTTTACCGACCGTCGACCTGCATCGCCCGCAATTGGATGGATGCCGCCTCAGTCTAGCACAGTTCCGGAATTTACCGCAGGCGGCCGAAACGCCGTGCCTGCGGCCTCAGACGCCGCCGGAAACGTCGAAAAGCTCGCCGTCGTAGCCGGCGTCCGCCGGGATACGCAGCAGCCGCCGGTCGCCGTCCTTGCTGACCTCCGGCATCACGGTCACGACCGGGGAGCGCCGGGCATCCTCCAGCGCGGCGTCCACGCCGGGCTGCTTACCGAGCTTGATCAGGTTACGGGTGGTCGGAAACGGCAGCTTGAAACGGCCGCTCTCGCCACCCTCCAGCGCCTCCCGGGGCGACACCCAGATCGAATCCGTCGATTCCTTGCCGTCGTGAACCCCCACCTGCTCGGGCGGAGCCTTGGCGATGAAGAAGTGCGTATCGAAGCGCTTCGGCATCACCACCGGCGTGATCCAGTGCGCGTAATGCTCAAGCTGGTCGAGCGCCAGCACCAGACCATTGTCGGCAACGATCTGCGCGAATGAGGTCTTGCCCTCGCAGAGCGCCGTGCGGTGCGCCTGGCTGATCTCGTCGGCCCGGGGTGCAGTGACCAGCGCATCCGATCCGCGCGGCCGCGCCAGCAGGATGCCGCTTTCCTCGAAAGTTTCACGGATCGCCGCAATCCTGAATTTCAATGCGGCAGGGTCGAGCCCGTTGCGGTTGTCGTAAAGCTCCGGCGTGCCGACGATGTCCTGATCGCCCGCATCGACACTGCCGCCGGGAAAGACCAGCGCGCCGGACGCGAATTCGATCTGGTAGTGCCGCACCATCATGAAGACTTCGATGCCGCCGCGATCACGCAGCAACAGGATGGTGGATGCGGGGCGCGCGACGGCAGTTTCGGTTGGCATTGACGGATATTCCTTTGGGTCAGCCTGCTGCGCTCGATTGCGGGGCGGTATTGGCGCGCTTGTCCACGCGGGCAACGCGCGACAACAGATAATCGACTTCCGCCCTCGCCAGTGCGCTGAGCGAGGCACCCGGCTTGCGCTGCGCCGACGAAGCGAGCACGCCGCGCTTGTGCAGGACGTATTTGCGAACCGACAGGCCGACGCCGGGCTGCTGCTCGTAGCGGATCAGCGGCAGGTGCGCGTCGAACAGATCGTGCGCGGCATCGCGCTTGCCCTGCTTCGAGAGCCGCACCACGTCGATCAACAGTTCGGGGAAGGCATAACCGGTCATCGCGCCGTCAGCGCCGCGCTCCATCTCGAAATCGAGGAAGGTCGCACCGTTGCCGGTCAGGATCGACAGCGGCCGCAGCGACCCGTCTTTCTGGTAGCCACGCAGCGTCGTGATTTTTTCCAGACCCGGCCAGTCCTCGTGCTTGAGCATGACGCAGGACGGATTGTCCATCACGATCTTGCGGATCACCGCCGGCGTCATCACGACGCTGAGCGTTAGCGGGTAATCCTGCAGCACCCACGGAATGTCATCGCCGATCGCCTCGACCGCCTGCTTGAAATAGGTCGTGATCTGGTCGTCGGTGCGCAGGCTCGGCACCGGCGCAATCATCACGCCGGCAGCGCCGGCATCCATCGACGCGCGCGCCAGCGACCGCATCGCGGCAAAGCCCGGCGCCGAGACGCCGACCACGATCTGCATGGACTTGGCGCGGCGCACGAAGCGCTTGACGATCGCTTCGGCCTCCTCGCCGGTCAGTTTCGGCGCTTCGCCCAGAATGCCGAGAATGGTGACGCCATCGCAGCCGACTTCCGTATAGAAATCGACCAGCCGGTCGAGCGAAGCCTGGTCGATGCGGCCGTCATCGTGGAACGGCGTCGGCGCGATCGCGAACGTACCCTCAGCTTTATGCGTCAGCTTCATCGTGTCCCTCTCAAAATCGCCGTGCACCCCGCTTGAGATCCTCGTCGGAGAAGAAAATCTCCTTGGCGTGAGTCACGATATCCTCGGCCTTCCAGCCCGCGTCCAGCGGCGGCTTCCAGCCTTCCATTTCCAGCATCTTCATCTCACGAACGCCGCGCGGTCCCGAGACGCCGAGCACTTTGCCGGTCTGATCGCCGGAAAGCTCGCTGACCATGTATAGCACGGCCGGAGCGATGCCGTCCGGGCCGAGCGCCGCGCCCGGATTATCGATGTAGCGTTGCAGGTCGGCGGTCATGCGCGTGAGCGCGCCCGGCGCCAGCGTCCATATCCGGATGTTGTATCTGCGGCCCTCGATGGCGAGGACGTTGCTGAGACCCCAGATGCCGCCCTTGGCTGCGCCGTAGTTGCTCTGGCCGAAGTTGCCGATCAGCCCCGACGTCGAGGAGGTGTTGACGATGACGCCGCCGCCATTGTCCTTCATCCAGCGGAATACCGGCGAGGTGACGCAGAACGTGCCTTTAAGATGCACCTTGAGGCATTTGTCCCAATCCGCTTCCGACATCTTGACGAAGCTGCGATCGAGCAGAATGCCGGCATTGTTGACGAGGATATCGGCGCGGCCGAAATGCTTGATGGCATCGTCGAACACCGACTGGCCGCCCGCCATGGTCGAGATGTCGGCGCCGTTGGCAATCGCCCGGCCGCCTTCGGCCTCGATGGCATCGACGACCTTCTGTGCCATCGACTTGTCGGAACCGGTGCCATCGCGCGGGCCGCCAAGGTCGTTGACCACTACCGCCGCGCCTTCGCGCGCAAACAGTTTTGCGTAAGCTTCGCCGAGGCCGCCGCCTGCCCCCGTGATCAGCGCCACCTTGCCGTCGAGCAATCCCATATGTCTCTCCTTACCGCAGCATCCCTGAAGGCGTCATGCCCGGACTTGTTCCGGGCATCCACGTCCTCATCAACAAAAGAAAGACGTAGATGGCCGTGACGAGCACGGCCATGACGGCACCTATCGGCTCATGTCACGCCAGTTCGCTCCGCCCGCTCTTGATAACGGTGACGTTGCGCTCCTTCACTTTCGCCTCGAACGAAACGACGTTGCCGTCCTTCCACAAATCCACCGAAACGGTTTCACCCGGATAGACCGGCGACGAGAAACGGACAGCGTGCCGTTTGAACGCCGACGGATCATAGTCGGCATAGGTCTGCAACACGGCGCGGCAGGTCAGGCCGTAGGTGCACATGCCGTGCAGGATCGGACGCGGAAAGCCGCCGCGCTTGGCGAATTCCGGATCGCTGTGCAACGGATTGCGGTCGCCGCACAGACGATAGATCAGGGCCTGATCCGGCCGCGTCGAAATATCGACGGTCTTGTCCGGCGCGCGGGTCGGCACCTGATGCGGCTCCGGCTGCCCCTGCGACGAGCCACCGATGCCGCCGTCACCGCGCGCAAACCGCGACGCCACGAGCGTCGCCAGCGCCTCGCCCTTCTCGTCCTTGAGAATGGTCTGGTGACGAACCACCAGTCCCTTGTCCTTGCCCTTGTCGAACACACCGAGCACGCTGGAATCCGCGGTGATGTGCGCCGTCACCGGCATCGGCTTGTGGAAGGTGATGTCGCGTTCGCCATCGACCACCAGAAGCTTGTTGAGGCCCATCTCACCGGGGCCCGAGCCCCACGCCGCGACGGATGCAAACGTCGGCACCACCTTTACCGCACGCGGCGTGAAGTAAGCTTCGTTGACGAAGGACAATTCCCTCTCGTCCATCGGATCCGCGCCAAGGCCGATGCCGTAGGCGTAAAGCATCACATCGCGGTCGGTGTAGCTGTATTTCTGGCCAAGATTCTTCATGGCCATAAGGTTGTCGTAGCTGACGGGCATTTCGGTGTTTCCTCCGTGTTTTTGTCGTCATGCCCGCGACGGCGGGCATCCAGTATCCATTTCACTGCGATTACTGGATCTCCGCCTTCGCGGGGATGACTTATGGTTATCTTGGTAGCGACCTAGCATCACCCGACCGGCGTAAAGAACGGCAGCGGCGCACCCTCGGTCGGCTTGAACACCACCTTGACCTTCTGGCCGATCTTCAGCGACCCGAGATCGCAGTCGACGAAGTTGGTCTGCACCGCTGGGCCTTCCTTCAGCTTGACGTAGCCAATGGCGTAAGGGCCGGTCGGCGACTTGCGCATCAGGCTGAAGGTGTAGATCTCGCCCTCGCCCGGGCTCTCTTCCCATACTGTCTTGTCGGAGAAGCAGAACGGGCAGATCGAGCGCGGAAAGTAATGCGCCTCACCGCACGCCGTGCAGCGCTTGATCAGAAACTTGCCTTCCTTGGCAGCATCCCAGAAGGCTTGCGTTTCGGGATTGCCCTGCGGCGCGGGGTACTTCTTCTCTTGTGCTTTTGCTTCAGTCATCACACGCGCTCCAGAACGGCGGTTGAGGCGGCATGGCGAACGCCGAGCAGGCCGCCGGTGCCATGCACCAGCGCCAGATCACAGTTCGGCACCTGCACCTTGGGATGCGCTTCGCCGCGCAACTGGCGAACCGCCTCGATGATCTTGGTCATGCCGCCGCGGTTGACGGGATGATTGCTGCACAGGCCGCCGCCATCGGTGTTGAACGGCAGCTTGCCGACACCGGAAATCAGGTTACCGTCGGAAACGAACTTGCCGCCCTCGCCCTTCTTGCAGAAGCCGAGATCTTCAAGTTGCATCAGCACCGTGATGGTGAAGCTGTCGTAGATCGATGCGTACTTGATGTCCTTCGGCGTGACGCCGGCTTCCTCGAACGCGCGCGGACCGGACCACACACCCGCCGAATAGGTCAGATCGAGATCCTTGCCACCGCGCGGTCCCTTCATCGCCTCGCCATGTCCAATCAGGCGGACCAGCGGCTTCTTCAGGCTTTTGGCAATCTCCGGCGTCGTCACGATCAGCGCACCGCCGCCATCGGTGACAACGCAGCAATCCATCCGGTGCAGCGGATCGGAAATCATCGGCGAGTTGATGACGTCCTCGACGGTGACGACATCCTTCAGCATCGCGTGCGGATTATATTGCGCGTGATGCGAGGCCGCGACCTTGATCCAGGCGAGCTGTTCGCTGGTGGTGCCAAAGTCGTGCATATGGCGCATGGCACACATGCCGTAGGCATTATGGGTGGTGGCGCCGTAGGCGGCTTCGAAATCCGCTTCCGCGCCGGCCGCGCGCGGCGGCATCACGCTGGTCCGCGGCTTTCCGGCCAGCGTGACGAGCGCGATCGAGCATTTGCCGG
>JANINJ010000091.1 GCA_024508855.1 Xanthobacteraceae bacterium | reverse complement strand
GGCGTCCACCGCATCCCGCCCCGCGAACCGTGACGATCGCGATACGCCCCTCTCATCGGGACGAGACAAAGGAATTAAATCCTAAGATAGTGATTTTGTCAAGAGGCGACTTCGCCCGTCGTCATCCTGAGGTGCGAACCGCAATTGCGGCGAGCCTCGAAGGAGGGTGGCGCTGGCAAGACTGCCACTCCGTCACATCAACCTTCGAGGCCTCCGCTACGCTTCGGCACCTCAGGACGACGGCTTTCATCCACGCCATGCCGCATACCTCACGGGCGGAATGACGATCCGCTTCCGGAAACGTCTTGCGCGGGCGCGCGTTGACCCTGCGCCATGTCGGCGTTTGCAAAGGAGTGCATCATGCCCGCGAAGGTCAGCCCCGTGCCGGACGGATTTCACACCGTCACCCCGTTTCTCGTTGTCGACGATGCCGATGCGGTCATCGCTTTCATGCAGAAGGCGTTCAAGGCGGAGTTCGTTCACGCGCCGCTGCGTCAGGGTGGGCTGGTGCGGCATGCCGCGCTGCGCATCGGCGACGCGTGCGTGATGATCAGCAATGCGTCGGAGCGCGCGAAGGCGATGCCGACGATGCTCTATGTCTATGTGCCGAACGTGGATGAGGTCTACGCGGCGGCGATCGGGGCGGGCGGCATCGAAATCATGCCGCCTGCGGACATGTTCTACGGCGATCGCTCCGGCGGCGTCACCGACCCCGGCGGCAACCAGTGGTACATCGGCACGCACATCGAGGACGTGAGCGACGACGAACTGAAGCGGCGCGCGGATGAGATGATGAAGCGCCCGACATGAACGGAAAGGGCGTGACTTTAATTTAGCTCATGCTAATATAATGGCCGAAGCCTCTGCCGGAATGTGTCCCTGGGAGATTTCGAAACGAGAGAGCGCCTCTCGCGCGTGAAACGCCGTCACGCCCGCAACCCATTCCAACACGGAGGCTCTCATGAAACGCCTGATGCTTTGCCTGCTCGCGCTGTGCCTGGCCGCGTCGTCCGCCTATGCCGTCGATCCGTCGGCCGTTCCGAAACCCAAGCAGACCAAACTCGGAAAATATCTGTCCGCGCAGGAGGCGGAGCACTTCGTCTCGGAGCACGGCAAGACCGCGCTGTTCCTCGACGTGCGCACGCCGTCCGAAGTGGTGTTCCTCGGCATGCCGACGCAGGCCGACGCCAACGTGCCCTACATGATCGAGCCGGAATTCCCCACCTGGGACGACGCCAAGAAGAGCCTCAAGCTGGAGCCGAATCCGGATTTCATCCCGGAAGTCCGCCGCCGCCTCGCCGCGAAGGGCCTCGATGCCAACAGCCCGGTGGTGCTGATCTGCCGCTCCGGCGATCGCAGCGCGGCCTCGGCCAATCTTCTCACCGAGGCGGGTTTTACCAATGTCTATTCCGTCGTCGACGGTTTTGAGGGCGACCTCGCATCCAGCGGCCCGCACGAAGGCCGCCGCGCCGTCAACGGCTGGAAGAACGCAGGGCTGCCGTGGTCGTACAAGCTCGACAAGACGAAGATGTATGGGGTGGAGAGGTGAGGGGAGCGGAGGGACCTTGATAAAGGAGTTGTGGCGAAAGCTTTCGCCTTCTGATGCTAAGCGAACTGCAGTGCTTCCGGCAGTCTGTATTAAGCAACAAATGCCAACTAGCAGCGGCGGCAAGTGCTATCAGTTACCATTCACAATTAGTTCAATGAATATTCCTCTGAGACAGTCAAACCAAGTTGTAGATGAGAAGGTACCGAGGTCAATGATGAGGTTTACCCGCAAGTAGGCCACTGGCTTCTTCAGCAAGTAACGGCGTGACCCATTTCTCCAATTCGGTGAGAGATTCAGCTCTTGGAAACGGATCTTCTTCCCAAGGCGTCTGTTGCAATGTTGCGAACGCAAATGCTTCGCAAGTTCGCCGTGGATGTCGCATAAGATAATTCCAAGAGAAATCTTTTGATGCACCTCCATGGTTCCGAATTATGAAGTCTGACCAAGCAGCTTCGACTTCCTTCGGTTCTCGAATGTCCACGATGCTGAATTGGGCTAATTCTCTAGTAGAATTGTTTTGCCACGCCTTGAGCAGCAACGATCTCGCTTCAACGTCTGATTTGGGGGCGCTATAGCCGTAAATAGTAGCATAATAGGCATTGGATAGAAAAAATTCCGCGGCACGCCACTGATCCGCGATAAATGGATCGGTGGCATAGTCTTTCTTGTCTATCGGATAAAGAAGATTGGTTGGAGTTATGTTGTAGCCACGAGCCGGGCCGTCTGACAAAAATCGAGACGCTTTCCGCTCGGTATCGATTCCGATATCTACGTTGCCATGCAGAAAGTGTATCGCGGGCAATACGTTTCCCAAATGCCGCCAGCGTTGAAATGCTTGAGGCAATAATGGGTCCCAGTTGAATGTTATGATTGCATCTTTCGGGCGCAATGAAAGGATCAGATAGTCATAAAGAGTTGGAGTTTCTGGTAAACGAAGTTTGCCGAAGTATTCGCGGATTTTCGTGTCGAGTTCGTCAAGTAAGTTCTGATTACCCGAACTATGAATCTTGCTGTAAATGGTTTCGAAGTTAGTCTCGATTTCAATGCCGTTCCGTTCAAGTAATTCTCGTAGTGCAATTGTATCGACGAGGTTTGCCATTATCGGAAGATGTCGTCCATGGCGATCGCCATTGGGACAGCATGCTTTGCTGGCTCCTGCTCCCAAGATAATTACGTGTGGGGATTCGTTTATGCCGGTTTTGATATCTAATGCCGGGAGAGTAGGCATAGAGCCTCCTGTTTCAGAAGCGTCGTTTGTTAGTATCTCGATTTTTGAGCGGATTTTATAGACCTGTGTTTGAGTTCTGCGGCTTAGAAAACCGTGAATTGCGACGGCACATTTTATAGATGGCGCCCGAGATCGCTCGCGAAAGATATCGCTTCGTGTTTAGAGCCCTATACCAAAAGGCCCGGTTTGCACCGGGCCTTTTCGCATTTGTAATCGCCTGAGAAGCGTGGATCAGAAATCCATGCCGCCCATGCCGCCGCCCGGAGGCATCGCGGGGCCGCCGGCGTTCTTCTTCGGCAGTTCGGCGATCATCGCTTCGGTGGTGATCAGGAGCGCCGCGACCGAGGCCGCGTTCTGGATCGCCGCACGCACCACCTTGGTCGGGTCGATGATGCCCTTGGAGATCATGTTGACGTATTCGCCGCTCTGCGAGTCGAAGCCGTACGAATACTGGTCCTTCTCCAGGATCTTGCCGACGATGATGCTGCCATCCTCGCCTGCGTTCATGGCGATCTGGCGGGCCGGAGCCGACAGCGCCTTGCGCACGATCTCGACGCCGGTCTTCTGGTCGTCGTTCTGGGTGCGGATGCGCTTGAGCTGCTCGGACGCACGGAGCAGGGCGACGCCGCCGCCCGGAACGATGCCTTCCTCGACAGCCGCACGGGTCGCATGCATCGCGTCATCCACGCGATCCTTGCGCTCCTTCACTTCGACTTCGGTCGCGCCGCCGACGCGGATCACAGCGACGCCGCCCGCGAGCTTGGCCAGACGCTCCTGCAGCTTCTCACGGTCGTAGTCCGAGGTGGTTTCCTCGATCTGCGCCTTGATCTGCCCCACGCGCGCCTCGATGTCGGCCTTCTTGCCGGCGCCGTTGACGATGGTGGTGTTCTCCTTGTCGATCATCACCTTCTTGGCGCGGCCGAGCATCTGCAGCGTGACGTTCTCGAGCTTGATGCCGAGGTCTTCCGAAATCGCCTGACCGCCGGTCAGCACCGCGATGTCCTGCAGCATGGCCTTGCGGCGATCGCCGAAGCCCGGAGCCTTGACGGCAGCGACCTTGAGGCCGCCACGGAGACGGTTCACAACAAGCGTGGCCAAGGCCTCGCCTTCGACGTCTTCCGCGACGATGACCAGCGGCTTGCCGGTCTGCACCACGGCCTCGAGCAGCGGCAGCAGCTCGTTCAGCGAGGAGAGCTTCTTCTCGTTGATCAGGATGTAGGCGTCGTCGAATTCAACGCGCATCTTGTCGGCGTTGGTGACGAAGTAGGGGGAGATGTAGCCGCGGTCGAACTGCATGCCTTCGACGACGTCGAGTTCGGTGTCGAGCGACTTGGCTTCCTCAACGGTGATGACGCCTTCGTTGCCGACCTTGGCCATCGCCTTGGCGAGGAAATCGCCGATTTCCTTGTCGCCGTTGGCGGAGATGGTGCCGACCTGCGCGATCTCCTCGTTGGAGGTGACCTTCTTCGAGTTCTTCTGCAGGTCCGCGACCACGGCTTCCACCGCGAGATCGATACCGCGCTTCAGGTCCATCGGGTTCATGCCGGCGGCAACCGACTTGGCGCCTTCCTTGACGATGGCCTGGGCGAGCACGGTCGCAGTGGTGGTGCCGTCGCCGGCCGCGTCAGCGGACTTGGAGGCGACTTCGCGCACCATCTGCGCGCCCATGTTCTCGAACTTGTCGTCGAGCTCGATGTCCTTGGCGACGGTGACGCCGTCCTTGGTGATGCGGGGAGCGCCGAACGACTTGTCGAGCACGACGTTGCGGCCCTTCGGACCGAGCGTCACGCGCACTGCATTGGCGAGAATGTCGACACCGCGCAGCATCTTGTCGCGGGCGTCGACGCCGAATTTGACTTCTTTGGCTGACATAGTGGGTTTCCTTTGGATGTTGTCTGATCCCGTCATCCAGAGGAACGGACCGCGCATGCGGGGAGCCTCGAAGGATGACGGAGGACTGGTCGATCATCCTTCGGGCCGGAGCTTCGCTCGGCACCTCGGGATGAAGGTGCGCGAGTTAGGCGGCTTTCTTCTTGCTGGCGGAGTCTTCGAGAACGCCCATGATGTCGCTCTCCTTCATGATCAGGACTTCCTGACCGTCGATTTTGACTTCGGTGCCGGACCATTTGCCGAACAGCACACGGTCGCCGACCTTGAGGTCGATCGGGATCAGCTTGCCGGCCTCGTCGCGGCCGCCGGGGCCGACCGAGAGGATTTCGCCCTGCGAGGGCTTTTCCTTGGCGCTGTCCGGAATGATGATGCCGCCTGCTGTCTTTTCTTCGGCGTCGATGCGCTTGACCACGACCCGGTCGTGAAGCGGACGGAATTTCATGCAGTCCTCCTAAGTTTTTGATGATACGCGAATTTCTGAATTGGCAGTCGCGAATGACGAGTGCCACCACGACCTTTGCGGGACATAGTCCGGTCCTCGCGAACCCGCAAGGGCTTCTAGCAGAAAATTTGGCAGTCCGGTGGCGGGACTGCCAGTACCGGTTTTGATCGTTAATCGGGTCTGTTTCGCGGCACGCCAAACGCGCCCTTTAAATTTAGAATGATTCTAATATATATCCTGCCGACCCTTCCGCCGGAGATTTCCGTCCATGCCTGCCTCGCCCCATGTCGAACGCCATTTCCTTGGCTCCGAAACCGTCCGCGACGTCGTCATCGGCATGGCCGACGGCCTGACGGTGCCGTTCGCACTCGCCGCCGGGCTGTCCGCTGCGGTGACGTCGACGCAGCTCATCGTCACCGCAGGCCTTGCCGAGATCGCGGCGGGCGCGATCGCCATGGGGCTCGGCGGCTATCTCGCGGCGCGGACCGATCAGGAGCACTACCAGTCCGAGGAGCGCCGCGAGACGTGGGAAGTCGACCACATGCGCGAGGCGGAAGTCGGCGAGGTGCGCGACATCTTCACCGGCTACGGTCTCGAAGGCGCAGCGCTGGAGTCCGTCGTCAAAGCGCTGGCCGCGGACAAGAAGCGATGGGTCGATTTCATGATGCGGTTCGAACTCGGCCTGGAACGGCCGGATCCGAAGCGCGCGCCGATCAGCGCGGCGACGATTGCGGTATCGTATCTCGTCGGCGGATTGATTCCGCTGCTGCCGTACATCGTCTCCGATCATCTGCGCACGGCGCTCGTCTATTCGATCGTCTGCACTGGTCTTGCGCTGGTGATCTTCGGTGCCGTCAAAGGCCGGCTCACCGGCATCAGCATGGTGAAGTCCGCGTTTCAGACCGCGCTGGTCGGCGGCCTTGCCGCAGGCGCCGCATTCTATCTCGCGCACCTGTTCAGTTGAGCGGGAAGCACGGCGCGAGGGCTGTTAGCAATTGCGGTAAGTCGCTGCCAGTGCTGGAAATATCAACACATTATTAAACTTTTAAGCTTGTGATGAGGCAGTCACGTGCGTCACATTTTCTTCATGACGCGCTTTCGGATCAGGTGGCCAAGCGGTTCGTTGATCGGAAGGCGGTCAGGAGGAGGTTGAAGCGCCTGCGCAAGATCGGCCGCCAGTTTTGCCGGACGCTGCCTCCCAAGGAGGTATGGCATGGTCTCGAAGGGTGGTTTGGTTTCCGAGGACTTCCGCAAGCAGGTCCTCGGCTACGGGCTGACAACGGCTGAAATCCTTTATCGCCGTCCCGATCGCCAGTGGCTGCTGCAATCCTACGTCTGGCAGGACTACGACCTGTTTCCGAAATTTCCGGCGCTGCAACACTTTCTCGAATTCTGGGAAAAGTCGCTGGACGGTCCGCTGTTCTCGGTGACGGTGGCGCATTCCAAGCTGATCAAGCCCGCGGAATTGCGCGCGGTGGATGGCGTGTTTCGCCTGCATTGAGGCCGATGGCAAGTGCAGCGAATGTGATATTCGCTACACTGTCTTGCCGCGATTCCGACAAGCGAATGTCAAATCCAAAGCTGCGCTGGAAGCCTATGTTTGCGCGTGGCCCTTTGATTCCAACCTTTGCGATAACGCCTGCTGAGACGGGACGCAAACGTTAGGGTCGGCCCGCAATCGGGCATCGCGCGCCGCGTTGCGCACGCGCCGGTGCAACCCATATCTCGCAACAACAATTTGTCGGCGGAGATCGGCGATGACTTTGGACGTGGATTTCACCAATCAGGCCTTCTTTCGTGATCCAACGGTCACGATCGAACGGCTGCGATCCGCGGGACCTCTCGTCGAGACTCGCTTTCCGATCGTCGGTCGGGTCTGGATCACCACCACCTACCAAGCCGCGGCCGAAGTGATGAAGGACTCGAAGACCTTCACCATGCGCAGCGATGGGGGAGCGTTGGCCGGGCTGCGGTGGTGGATGCCGGCACTTCTCAAGAGTGTTGCCAACAACATGCTGACGATGGACGAGCCCGATCACACACGGCTCCGCGGAATCGTCGACGAAGCATTCCGCCGCCGCGCCATTCTCGACATGGAGCCGCGCGTTCGCGCCATCGCCGACCGCCTCGCCGATGAACTGTTTTCAGATGGGAGCCCGGCCGACGCCGTCGAACGATATGCGCGGATCCTGCCGCTGTCGGTGATCTGCGAACTGCTCGGATTGCCGCTCGCCGACCGTCCCCGATTTATCGCATGGGCCAATTCGGTGGCGCAGCTCAATGGCGCATTCGGCTTCCTGCGGATGCTGTGGAGTTTGTCGAAGATGCGGCGATATATCGAAGCGCGCTTGCAGCACGCGCGGCGGGAAGGCGGCGAGGGGCTGATCGCCGATCTCGTGCAGGTGGAAGCCGAAGGCGGCCGGATCAGCGCCGGCGAAATGGTGTCGATGGTGTTTCTGCTGCTTGGCGCGGGATCGGAGACCACGACGCATCTGATCAGCGGCTCGATCCTTGAACTCGTCAGCAATCCGGCGCTGCGCGATTGGCTCGAGCAAGATTGGTCCCGGACCGGGATTGCAGTGGAGGAGCTTCTGCGTTTCGTCTCGCCGGTGCAGTTTTCAAAGCCGCGCCTGGTGCGGCACGAAACTGAACTCGCCGGCGTTCGCCTGAAAAAGGGCGACCGGGTCATGGTGATGGTCGCAGCCGCAAATATGGACGCGGGCGCGAACGAGCATCCCGAGCGGCTCGATCTCGCGCGCAAGCCGAACCGGCATTTGTCGTTCGGGACGGGAATACACTTCTGCCTCGGTCACCAGCTTGCACGAATCGAGGCGATCTGTGCGCTGCAGGCTTTGTTCCAGCGCTGGCCGCAATTGCGATTGGCGGTCGAGCCCTCCGCCATCCGCTGGCGCAACCGGCCCGGGCTGCGATCAATCGAAAAGCTGCCCTTGGCCGCGGCCTGATGTTGCGGCGTCGGGTCGCCGATCCGCGCGTCAGGTGTCCCGGGCCGCGCGCGGTACCAGGATCAATCCGATCAGCGTCAGGATCAGACCGCCGCCGATGCAGAAGGCCGGCACCAGCTTGTTGTGCGTGGTCTGGTAGAGTTCGCCGACCACCAGCGGCGCCAGCCCGCCGAAGATCGCGACCGCGAGGTTGTAGACGATCGACGCGCCGGTGGAGCGCACGCCGACGGGAAACGTCTCCAGGATCAGCGCGCTGCCGGGGCCGACCATGAAGAACATGATGAAACTCGCCGCCTGCAGCGACCACATCGTTGCGTTCGACGGATTTTCCAACAGACGCAAGGTCAGGAACAGCGCCACCACCAGATAGATCAGCAGCGCCGGGATCATGGTCTGCCGCCGCCCGATCTTGTCCGACAGCATGCCGGTGAAAGGAAGCACGAGTGCCGCGACCATGTTGAGCACGAACAGGCCGAGCTGGGCGTTCGCCATTTTCAGGCCGAGCTCGTTGACCATGAAGTTCGGATAGAAAATCGTGCCGAGATAGGTGTAGCAGGTGAGGCCTGCGACCACGAGCACCAGCGAAATCAGCGCGCGCGGATAGTTCGCGACCACATCGCGCAGCGGCGTGTTGGGAATGCCCGCACGCGCGGCGAGGAATGCCTTGAACTCCGGCGTCTCGTCGACCTTCTGGCGAAGATAGAATCCGATCGGGCCGATGATGACGCCGGCGAGGAACGGCAGCCGCCAGCCCCAGCTCTGCAACTGCTGCGGCGTCAGTAATGTGTTCAGCAGATAAGCGCACAGCGCACCGCCGCCGAACGCGAAGGCCTGCGCCACGAACTGGAAGCTGGCATAGAATCCGCGCTCGCCGGGTGGCGCGAATTCGATCAGCATGGCCGTGGACGTGCCGAATTCGCCGCCCGCCGAAAATCCCTGAATGAGCCGCGCGAACAACAACAGCAATGGCGCGGCGATTCCGATCTGCTCGTAGGTGGGCAGCAGGCCGATCAGCACGGTGGCGAACGCCATCAAGAGCACGATGGTGACCAGCGCGCGCTTGCGGCCGACGCGATCGGCCCATGCGCCGAAGAAAATTCCTCCGATCGGCCGCGCGATATAGGCGACCGCAAGCAACCCATACGCCGCGAGCAGCCCGGCGGCAGCATCGGCCTCGGCGAAGAATTGGTGGCCGATGATGCCGGCGAACGAGGCGAAGATGATGAAGTCGAACCATTCCAGCGCATTGCCGATGGTGGACGACCAGATCACGCGGCGGCGCATCACCGCGTTCGCGGTAAAGGTTCCGGCCGATTCGATTGGCATCGTCGCGCTTGCATCCGTCATGGAACTTGCCCCGTTTTGTTGATCGTCGTCGCCGTTTCGATGCCGCGAGGACTCACGGCAAGCTGCATCGGTCATTGGATCATGGCTTGAGCGATGCGGCGACTGACTTTTTTGACAATTCAGTGTCAACATTTTCGGCACCCGAACGGGCCTTCGGCGTTGCACACAGATCGATGTGGGATGATCGGGAGGTCCGCGTTGCCACCTTGGCACCTGAGGACTAGGCTTTGTGCATTGGCATTGATCGGGAGCGCGATGATGGCAAAGGCGAAGAAGAAAACCAAAATGCCGACCAGAGCGAAGGCCGGCTCCGCGAAGAAAAAAGCGTTGGCGAGAGCAGGCGGGCGCAGGAAAGTCGCCAAGACAAAAGCCACGGCCAAGAGGGCCAAAACCAAGCAGGCCAAGCCCAAGGCAAAGTCTGCACGGAAAGTTTCCTCGGCGAAGCGAAAGCCCGCGACGTCGGCGCGACGCAAGGCATCTTCGCGTGTCGCGAAGGCGCCAGCAGCGGCAGCCCGGCCTGCGCGCTTGCCGCAACGGGTCGCGGTCAGCCACTACAACAACGCCGATTTCGAAACCGGGCTGCGTTCCTATGCGCAGTATCGCGACCTCGGCATCGTCGACGCAACCAACGGTCTGGTGCGCGCGCATGTGCTGCGCTTCACCGAAGCCTGCGATCCGGCGGTGGTATCGAAACTGCATTTCCACGATACCGAATTCCAGATGGTCTATGTGCTGAAGGGTTGGGTGAAGACCGAGCTGGAAGGCGAGGGCGAGATCATCATGCGGCAGGGCAGTTCGTGGACGCAGCCGCCGAAGATCAAGCACAAGATCAACGACTATTCGGAAGACGCCGAACTGCTCGAGATCATTTTGCCGGCGGATTTCGAGACGGAAGAGCTGGCGGGCTAAAGCACAATCGCCCGCAACAACTGCTGCGTCGTCCCTGCGAAGGCAGGGACCCATACGCCGTGTCGCCGATTGCTAACTGCCGAGCCGACGTCGAGGGGCATTGCCATCACCACGATGGCCAGGGGTTATAGGGCCTGCCTGCGCAGGGACGACGATCAGTGGCGTGGTTGAGCGCGAGAAGCCACGCGCCTCAGATACCGACGCAGTCATGCGGCCACCGAGGCTCGGGCCGCCATTTGCGGCGGTCGCCGGGCGTTCGCGGCGTGCTATAGCGATGGCGCCGATCCGGCGTAGCTGTCGCGAGTGCCATGCTCTTCTCCCACAGACCGTTCCTGTTCTATCTCGGCGCGCGCAGCTGCTCGCGGTTTGCGAGCCAGATCGCGGCCGTCGCCGTGGGCTGGCAGGTCTACGAACTGACCGGCTCCGCCTTTCAGCTAGGCATGATCGGGCTGGTGCAGTTCATTCCTTCCGCACTGATGGTGTTCGTCGCCGGGCATGTGGCGGACCGTTACGACCGCCGCCGCGTGATGGCGCTCTGCCAACTCGCCGAGGCATTGACGTCGGCCTATCTGGCGCTGGGGACGTTCGGCGGCTGGATCACCGTGCCGGGAATCTTTGCCGCCATGGTCGTGCTCGGCCTTGCAACCGGCTTCGAAAGTCCTGCGGTCGCGGCGTTGCTGCCGAGCGTCGTTCCCGAAGGCGAGGTACAGCGCGGCACCGCAGTTTCGACCGGCGCTGCGCAGATTGTCACCATTACCGGACCTGCGATCGGCGGCTTTGCCTATGCGGCGATGCCGAGCCTGCCTTATGTCTTGATGGCTTTGCTGTGGTTGCTGGGCGCGCTGCTTGCGATCTCCATCGTTCGCGAACGGCCGGCGGGCAGCCAGCCGTCGCCGTCGGTGAAAGCGCTGTTCGCCGGCGTCTCGTTCGTGCGGCACAACCCGACAATACTTGGCACGATCTCGCTCGATCTGTTCGCGGTGCTGCTCGGCGGTGCGGTGGCGCTGCTGCCGATCTATGCCAGCGACATCCTGCACGCAGGCCCGTGGGGACTCGGGTTGCTGCGTGCCGCACCGGCCGTCGGCGCGCTGTTGATGACGGGGGTGCTGACGCGCTTCCCGATCCATGCCCGCGTCGGCATGCGCATGTTCCAGGCGGTAATCGTATTCGGCCTTGCGACCGTCGTGTTCGGGCTCTCGACGATGATGTGGCTGTCGCTGATCGCGCTGGCGGTGATGGGCGCCGCCGATACGGTGAGCGTGGTGATCCGCTTCTCGCTGGTGCAACTGGCGACGCCGGATGAGATGCGCGGCCGCGTCGGCGCGGTCAATTTCCTGTTCATCAATGCCTCGAACCAGCTCGGCCAGTTCGAGAGCGGCATCACCGCGGCGCTGCTCGGCACCGTGCCCGCGGCGGTGCTCGGCGGTGTCGGCACCGTCGCGGTAGCGCTGTTGTGGATGAAGCTGTTCCCGTCGCTGCGCAAGGTCGAGCGGCTGGAATAGGCGAGGCCGTCAGCCCCGGCCGACGAACGGCATCTTGGTCGCCATCACCGTCATGAACAGCACGTTGGCGTCGAGCGGCAGGCTCGCCATGTAGGCGACCGCGTTGCCGACTGCCTCGGCATCCATGCGGGGCTCCTGCTTCGAACTGCCGTCGGGCTGCAGAACGCCGGGGCCTTCGACCATGCGGTCGGTCATCGGCGTTGCGGCGTTGCCGATGTCGATCTGTCCCACCGCGATGTCATAGGCGCGGCCATCGAGGTTACTCGATTTGGTGAGGCCGGTGATGGCGTGCTTGGTCGACGTGTACGCGGCCGAGAACGGGCGCGGCGCGTGTGCCGAGATCGAACCGTTGTTGATGATGCGGCCACCGCGCGGCGTCTGGTCCTTCATGATGCGGAAGGCGTGCTGCGTGCACAGGAACGGCGCGGTGAGATTGGTATCGACCACGGCCTTCCATTGCTCGACGCTCAGATCCTCGAACGGTACCGGCGGCGCGCCCATGCCGGCATTGTTGAACAGCACGTCGAGACGTCCGAAGCTGTCGGTGATTTTTGCGAACAGTGCTGCGATCGAGGCCGGGTCCGCCATGTCGGCGGGAACGGGCAGGCTCTTGCCATGCGCCTCGCCGAGCTTCTGCGTCTCTTCCAGCTTGTCGCGGCGGCGGCCGGCCAGCACGACGGTATAGCCGGCCTTCATCAGCGCCAGCGAGGCGGCACGGCCGACGCCGGTGCCGGCTCCGGTGACGAGTGCGATCTTGTTGGAAGTGGTCATTGCTTTCCGCCCTTCGTTGCTTGCGCCGGTTTTTCCCGGACGTCGGTGTGAATCATAGATGGCCGCGCCGAACCCGGCAACGCGATTGCGAACCGGGTTATGTCTCGTTCTTGTAGGGCGGCCGCGGGATGTTCTGATGGGCGGCGCGCAAGGCGGCCGACCAGCGCGAACGCAGATCGTGAAAATAGGGTTCGTCTTCCTCGATGCGATGGCTGAGGTCGGCATCGCAGGCGTCGGCACGCACCACAAGGATGTCGATCGGGAGACCGACGCCGAGATTGGAGCGCATCGTGGAATCCATCGAGATCAGTCCGGTCTTCAGCGCGTCGTACAGTTCGACGTCGTAATGCATCGCGCGGTCGAGCACCGGCTTGCCGTATTTGTGCTCGCCGATCTGCAGATATGGCGTGTCCGTCGTGCATTCGATGAAGTTGCCGGCCGGATAGATCATGAACAGGCGCATGCGCGCGCCCTTGATCTGGCCGCCGAACAGGAACGAGACATCGAAGTTGATATCCTCGGCTTGCAGCGCCACGCCTTCGGTCTGGTTGACGTGGCGGATCGCGCGGCCGATGCGCTGCGCGGCCTGAAACATGGTCGGCGCATTCATCAGGGTTTCGATCTCGCCGGTCTCGGGATCCGGCAAGCCTTCGCTGAGCGTGCTGAGAACCGACTGGCTGATGGCGAGATTGCCGGCGCTGGCGATGGCGAGGATGCGCTCGCCCGGCTTCTTGAAGATGTGCAGTTTGCGGAACGTCGACACGTTGTCGAGGCCCGCATTGGTGCGGGTGTCGGCGATCATCACAAGGCCGTCGCGCACCAGAATTCCGCAGCAATACGTCATGCAGTCCGTTCCCAACTCCGAACCAGCGTCTTACGCAAAAGATGCCGGAACGGCAACCGGCGGCGAGGCGGGAGGAGCCTATTGCGACTGGCTCTGGCGTCCGGCCTGATCCACGGTCACCGCCACATTCATGGTTTCCAGCCCGCCGCCGTAGCGCGTGCCGCGCACCGGCGCGGCGCCGAGGTAATCGAGCCCGATGGCGACCCTGACATGCGCGTCGGTGGTACAGATGCCATTGGCCGGATCGAAGCCGATCCAGCCGAGATTCGGCACGAACGCTTCCGCCCATGCATGCCCGGCCTGCTGGTGGATGATGCCGTCGGCGCGCAGAAAATGTCCGGCGACAAAGCGCGCGGGGATACCGGCCTGGCGCGCGCATGAAATGAAGATGTGGGCATAGTCCTGGCAGACGCCACGCTTAAGCGCATGGGCCTCAGCCGCCGACGTGCCGGTGTGGGTGGGATCCGGATCGAAGGTCATGCCGCTGTTGATGTCGACCATCAGCGCATGGAGCAGCCCGAGCGTGTCATTCTGGAATTGCGATTGCAGGTCGGTCGCAAGCGCCGCCAGCGCGGGATCGCTCTCGGTGAGCGGCGTATCGCGCAGGAACAGGCTTGGTGGAAATCGTTCGTCGGTACCGCGAAGCACGCCGCCGGTGTCCTGCGTCTCGACCAGTCCCGACACGCTGATGGTCAGGTCGGAGGTGAGGCCCTGCGTCAGCACGTGGGTGATGTTGCCGAACGCATCGCGATGCATGTCGAGGCGTGAATCCGACGACAGGTCGATCTGCCAGTCGGCCACGTACTGTCCATCGTGGTTGCGCGGCGTCAGCCGCAGAATCTGGATGATGCCCGTCGCGCGCGGCTCGTAGCTGTAGGTGGTCGAATGAGAAACGCGAAGGCGCATGTCGGCAAGGTCCGGAATACAGGTCGCGCAAGCTAGCTCAATTGAGGTACTGCGTGGAGATGATTTCGCCCAGCCGTGCATTGTCCCCAAGGAATTCCTGAATGAACTCGTGCAAGCCGCGCTGGAACACATCGTCCATCCTGCTGTGCTCGAGCCGGTTGCGGATGCCGCGGGCATGGCGCTGCGCCGGCCCCTGACGGCCGTAGGCGACACCGATCTGGTCGAGGTTGCGGACCAGATTGCCGTAGCAGCTCGCCAGCGAACGCGGCAGCGAGTCGTTGAGGATCAGCAGGTCGGCGATCAGCCACGGCTTCAGCGTTTCGCGATAGACCCAGTGATAGGCGGTCAGCGCCGAGACCGAGCGCAGGATCGAAGTCCACTGATAGTAATCGAGCGGACCGCCGACATGCTCCTTCTCGGGCAGCAGCAGATGATACTTCACGTCGAGGATGCGCGCCGTGTTGTCGGCACGCTCCAGATGCAGCCCGAGCCGCGAGAACCAGTAGGCGTCGTTGCGCAGCATGGTGCGGTAGGCGGAGCCGTCGAAGCGGAGCGAAATTTCCTGCACGAAGCGCAGGAATCTGGCGAGCTGTTCGCGCGTCATCGGGCCGGCGCGCCAGGTTTCCTGCAGTTCGATCCATGCGCCGTTGATGGCGTCCCACATTTCGCCGGTGAGCGCGGTGCGAACGGCGCGTGAATTCAGCCGCGCGTTCTCGATGCAATTGCGGACCGACGATGGATTGGCGGTCGAGAACAACAGATAGTCCACCACGCTGCGCTCGTCGGCTTCGGCATAGTGCGTGTAGAAGCCGCCGGCCGCGCCGGCGGTGAGCAGCGCGGAATCCCATTCGTTGGTCTTGCCGACATAGGCGTTGGGCAGCGCGGTGACGCGCAATGTCGCTTCGATGGTACGCGCGAGATATTCCGCGCGTTCGACATAACGCGCCAGCCAGTAGAGGTTTTCAGCGGTACGGGACAGCATTTGGCGGGTTGCTCTTTGCTTCGGTCGGCGGGCGGGGCGTCAGGCGTCTTCGTCGAGTATCCAGGTATCCTTGGTGCCGCCTCCCTGGCTTGAATTGACGACCAACGATCCTTCCTGCAACGCGACGCGGGTCAGGCCGCCCGGCACCACGGTCATGTTCTGGCGGCCGGTCAGCACGAATGGGCGCAGGTCGACATGGCGCGGTGCGAGGCCGGATGCCGTCGACGTCGGGCAGGTCGACAGCGCCAGCGTCGGCTGCGCGATGAAACCCGCGGGATCGTGCTTGAGCTTGTCGCGGAAGCTTTCGATCATGGCCTTGGTCGCGGCCGGTCCGATCAGCATGCCGTAACCGCCGGAGCCGTGCACTTCCTTCACCACCAGCTTGTCGAGATGCTCGAGCACATAGGCGAGATCGTCCGGCTCGCGGCAACGCCAGGTCGGGACGTTCTTCAGGATCGGCTCCTCGTCGAGATAGAAGCGCACGACATCCGGCATGTAGCTGTAGATCGCCTTGTCGTCGGCAATGCCGGTGCCCACTGCGTTTGCCAGCGTGACGTTGCCGGCCATGTAAGCCGACATCAGCCCCGGCACGCCGAGCGCGGAATCCGGGCGGAAGGTGAGGGGATCGAGGAAGTCGTCGTCGAGACGGCGATAGATCACGTCGACGCGCTTCAGTCCCTCGGTGGTGCGCATCAACACCTCTTCGTTCTTGACGACGAGGTCGCGGCCTTCGACCAGTTCGACGCCGAGCTTGTCGGCGAGGAACGAGTGTTCGTAATAGGCGGAGTTGTAGATGCCCGGCGTCAGCAGCGCGACGGTCGGTTCGGCCGATGCGCTCTGCGGCGCGACCGAGGCGAGCGCCGACAGCAACTCGTCCGGATAACGTTCGACCGGCGCGACGCGGTGCCGTGCGAACAGATCCGGAAACAGCCGCATCATGATCTCGCGGTTTTCCAGCATGTAGGAGACGCCGGACGGCGTCCGCGCATTGTCCTCCAGCACGAAAAAATTCTCGGCATTGACGCGCACGATATCGATACCGGCGATGTGCACATAGATATCGTGCGGCACGTCCTGGCCGTTCATCTCCGGGCGAAAGACCGGATTACGGAAGATCAGGTCGTCCGGGATCAGGCCGGCGCGCAGAATTTCTCGGCCGTGGTAGATGTCGCGCAGAAACATGTTCAGCGCCTTGACCCGCTGCTTCAGGCCTTTTTCCAGGATCGCCCATTCCTTGGCGGACATGATCCGCGGCACCACGTCGAACGGGATCAGCCGCTCCTGCGCTTCGGCGTCGCCGTAGACCGCGAAAGTGATTCCGATCCGGCGAAACAGAAGCTCGGCTTCCTGCCGCCGATATTCCAGCGCGTCCGGCGGCAATTCCTTGAGCCAGCGGGAGAGTTCCTGATAGGCCTGCCGGAGTTCGCCGCCGGGGCCATGCATCTCATCGAACGCGGTTGCCATAGACCTCAGTCATCCCTCAAGGTTTGGGGCATCTGCCAAAGAGATGGTAGCAAGGCTCGGGCCAGCACGATATGCATGGAAAGGCGGCATTTGCCGAAGACTCGGGAAAATGCTGCCCGAAATGCGGGCGTGCTGATGCTTATTTCGACAGCACCAACGAGCCGTGCAATAAGAATGGTATGATGGTCCGCGCGAGCGAGGAGATTTCATGAGCGAGATTGTTACCGCGGGAATTCTGGTGATCGGCGACGAGATCCTGTCCGGGCGGACCAAGGACAAGAACATCGGCTTCATCGCCGAATACCTGACCAACATTGCCATCGATCTGAAGGAAGTGCGCGTCGTCGCCGACGACGAGGACGACATCATCGCCGCGCTGAACGCGCTGCGGAAACGCTACGATTACGTCTTCACCACGGGTGGCATCGGCCCGACCCATGACGACATCACCGCCGACAGTGTCGCCAAGGCCTTCGGCGTCGGCATCGATCATCACCCGGAAGTGGTGGCGCGGTTTCGCGAACGCTTCAAGGGGCAGGACCTCAACGAGGCGCGGCTGCGCATGGCGCGGATTCCGGACGGCGCCGACCTGATCCAGAGCGCGACGATTCTGGCGCCGGGATTCATGATCGGCAATGTCATCGTGATGGCCGGTGTGCCGTCGATCATGCAGGCGATGATGGACATCGTTGCGCCAAAGCTGCGATCCGGCGTCAAGATGCTGTCGGAGTCGGTCCGTGCCAATGCGCGTGAGGGTGACGTAGGCGGACCGCTGCGCGAGATCGCCAATGCGCATCCGGACACGATCATCGGCAGCTATCCGTTTCTCGACGAGAACCAGCAGCCCAACACCAACCTCGTGGTCCGCTCGCGCGATCAGGCCAAGCTGACCGCGGCGATGGATGCGGTGAAGGCGATGGTGGATGGCCTGAAGATCGCGCGGTAGATGGAGCGGCAGTTGCCCGGCAATAGCGACCAAAGCAGGATCGATCAGGCGCGCGCGGACAAGGCGTTCCCGGTGTCGTGGGATCAGTTTCATCGCGATGCGCGCGTGCTGGCCTGGCGGCTCAACGGGGCAGGGCCGTTTCAGGCGCTGGCGGCGGTGACGCGCGGCGGTCTGGTGCCAGCGGCGATCGTCGCGCGCGAACTCGGCATCCGCACCATCGATACGATCTGCCTCGCCAGCTACGACCATACGTCGAAAGGCGACATGACGATCCTCAAAGGCGTCTCGGACCAGATCGCGCAACTGTGCGGCAAGGACGGCCGCGGCCTGCTGGTGGTGGACGATCTGGTCGACACCGGCTCGACGGCGCGCGTGGTGCGCGAGATGTTTCCGCAAGCGCATATCGCTGCGGTCTACGCCAAGCCGATGGGCAAGCCGCTGGTCGATACGTTCATCACCGAAGTATCGCAGGATACCTGGATCTTCTTTCCGTGGGATACCGGGCTGTCGTTCCAGCCGCCGATCCGCGACGGCGCGGCGTAATCGTTGCCCAAGCGTCCAATCTTAACCTCGCCCCGCAAGCGGGGCGAGGGAGTTAGCCTGCGACATTACTTTGATCTGATCGTGAACCGCCATGCCCCTGCAAAACCGCGTCACTCCTTTAGGCGATATCGTCGCGACGCCGCAGCGCGGCACGTTTCTCGGCAATCGCGGCATCATCCACGATCCGGCAACGCGGACGCTGCTGAACCGACGCTGGAGCACGAAAGCGTGGATCATCTGTGTCTGCGAATTCCGCGGACGATGGCGCGAGGTGATGGCGCAGCGAAGCTGGACCGAACTGTTCTTTCTCGACGAGGCGACTGCGCTCGCAGCCGGGCATCGGCCATGCTTTTACTGCCGCCGCGACGACGCCAACGCCTTTCGTGCAGCGTGGGCTGAAGGCAACGGCATCTCTACGCCGCGTGCGACCGAGATGGATGCGGTGCTCGACACGGAGCGGCGCGACGGCCGCAACAAGCGGCTGCACGATTTGCCGATGCCGCTCGAACGGTTGCCCGATGGCGCGATGGTGCAGGCCGGCGGCGACAGCTACCTGATCGCTGCGGGCAGGGCGCTGCGCTGGTCGTTCGACGGCTATTCGGCTTCCGGCTTGCCGGAAGGCGAGGTTCGTCTTCTCACGCCGCCTTCGACGGTGCGGGCGCTGGCGGCAGGTTATCGCGCCACGCTGCATTCGAGCGCGACGATTGCCTAGTATCGTCGGCCGATATCAGCGGAACACGTTCGACATCGTCACCATCATGTTGTAGCGCGTGATGATGCCTTGCGAGCTCATCGAAACCGTCATCGGATCGGGGCGGCGCTTGGCGTATTCGGCGCGCAGTTCGCGCAGGTTGCCGAGGATATCGCGCGGATAGGAATCCACCGAACTGCTCTTGCCGGATTCGCGCACCACGTTGTCGAAATCGCGCGTCGCGTCGCCGAAACTTGCCAGCGCGGCATCGAACGCCTTGAGGTCGCCGGGCTTGCGCGGATCGCGCGGCATCAGGTCGACCGCGCGCTTGAGCTGGATCATGGTGTAACGCAGGTGCCAGTTGCGGCTCTTGCCCTCTTTCTTCTCGACCTGCGCAAGCTGTTGCAGATCGAGGCTGCTCTTGAACTGGTTTTGCAGCGCCTCGGTGCGTTCGCGGGCGGCAATGAAGGCGTGCGCGGCCGGCACCAGCTTCTCGTGCAGCGCCTTGCCGCCCTTCATGCCGTCGGTGAGATAGTCCTTGCGGTCGTAATAGGCTTCGGCCTCGTTGAGGATCGGCAGCAGCTTTTCGAAGGTCGCGGCGAGTTCTTTGGTTGCGGTGTCGAGCGCAGGGATCGAAGGTTCGGCATCGGCCGATGCGCGGGCCTTGGCGATGGCGTCGTTGGCGGATGAGCCAACGGAATAGAGGCCGTAGATGATCCGCTCCTTGCCGGTGGGGCCGCGTTGCACGTTGACCCAGCTCAGATAGCGGTTCCAGGATTCGACGCCGCGCAGCGACGCATTGAGCAGGCCCACCACGCCATTGGATTTGACGATGTAGCGGTTCATGTCGCCTTCGCCGATATCCTTCGGCACAAGCTCGGTCGCGGCGGCTGCCGCAGCTTGCGGCTGCTCGGCGCGCGTGAGATTGGCGCTCAGGCCGAGCGCGATAGCTACGGCGAGTGCAATGGATGATATCTTCATGAAGCCCCCGATGGCGTTAGGTGAGTGTCGCTGGCGCGATGCGGCGCGAATTCCGTGAGGCGGACTTGCTGCGCGTCGAGATGCGCGCAGCCGCCCCGCGATTTGGTCGCGCCGCAAATCGATCCGGTTCAGGCCGGCGCTGGAAAATCGGAACTCAGCCGAAGCGCTGCCTTGCCAGCTTGGCGCCGGCGCCGAGCGCATTGAGTTTGGCTTCGGCGATATCGCGATGCATCGGCGCCATGCCGCAGTTGGTGGTGAGCACGACGCGTTCCTTCGGCACGAATTTCAGCACCGCCTCGACAGTCTCGGCGATGCCCTCCGGCGTCTCGATGGCATCGTTAGCGACGTCGATCACGCCGGCCTGCACCACCTTGCCGTCGAGCAGCTTGAGCAGATCGAGCGGCACCCGCGAGTTGACGCATTCGATGGCGACCTGCTGGATTGCGCTTTTTGCGATGGCCGGGAAGATTTCCTCGTACTGCCGCCATTCCTCGCCGAGCGCATTCTTCCAGTCGATATTGGCCTTGATGCCGTAACCGTAGCAGATGTGCACCGCGGTAGCGCAGGTAAGACCTTGCGCCGCGCGCTCCAGCGCCTGGATGCCCCAGTCCGCGGCCTCGGTCATGTAGACGTTGAAGGCCGGCTCGTCGAACTGGATCAGATCGATGCCATCGGCTTGCAAGGCCTTTGCTTCCTCATTGAGCAATTCCGCAAATGCGAAGGCCATCTTCACGCGGTCGCCATAGTGGCGATCGGCGATGGTGTCGATCAGCGTCATCGGGCCCGGCAACGTAAATTTGATTTGACGTTTGGTGTGGGCGCGGGCGGTTCGGGCCTCGGCGGCATGGACGCGGCCCTTGAGGCGCAGCGGCGCGATCACCTGCGGCACCATGGCTTTGTAGCGGTCGTTGCGGATGCCCATCTCGACCTTGTGCGCGAAGTCGATGCCTTCGACGCTTTCCAGGAAGCCGTGGACGAAATGCTGCCGCGACTGCTCGCCTTCGGTCACGATGTCGATATCGGCGTCTTCCTGCAGTTTCACCGCGAGAACGGTGGCATCGCGCTTGGCGCGCGCGAGTTCAGCGCCCTCCGATTTCCATGGAGCCCACAGCGTGTTCGGCTCGGCCAGCCATTCGGGTTTCGGCAGCGAGCCGGCATTGGTCGTCGGAAACAGCATTGTGGCCCCCTAAGAATGTGTCCTGTTGGACTTTGTTCTAGCAAGCTCCGCGTGCCATGTCTTGAGCGCTGCGTACATATGCCGTGGCGAGGTGTTGGTTTGGACCCGCCAGGAAGGGTAGAGTGAATCTTTGATCCACCGAGCCGGACGCCTCATGATCGACCTGCACTACGCCCCGACGCCCAACGGCTGGAAGATTTCGATCATGCTGGAGGAGCTTGGGCTGCCGTATACGGTCATTCCGGTGGACATTCGCGCCGGCGATCAGTTCAAGCCGGAATTCCTCGAGATCAGCCCCAACAACCGGATTCCGGCAATCGTCGATCGCGCGCCGAACGACGGTGGCGAGCCGATTTCAGTGTTCGAGACTGGAGCGATCCTGATCTATCTCGCCGACAAGACCGGCCGGTTTCTGCCGACCGACGTGCGGGCGCGCTCGAATGTGATCGAGTGGCTGATGTGGCAGATGGGCGGCCTCGGGCCGATGCTCGGCCAGCACGGCCACTTCGCGCTCTATGCGCCGGAGAAGATTCCATACGCGATCGATCGCTATCGGCGTGAGGCGGCGCGGCTCTATAGCGTGCTCGACCGGCAGCTCGGCAAGACCGGGCGCTACGTCGCCGGCGACTATTCCATCGCCGATATCGCCTGTTTCCCGTGGACCATGACGCACAAGGCGCAGGGTTTCACGCTGGACGATTATCCGAACGTCAAGCGCTGGTACGCCGAGGTGCGTGCGCGGCCGCAGGTGCAGGCCGGACTTGCGATCGGCAAGTTCGTCAAGGAGCCGTTCGACGAAAATGCCCGCCGGATCATGTTCGGGATCAAGTCTCCCGAACCCGTCGGCAAGAGCTGACGACGATCTCACTCAAATCACCGTCGTCACGCGAATAGCAAGGAAGCCACATGATCGAATTCTTTTTTGACTGCTCGAGTCCCTGGACTTATCTCGCCTTTCACAACATCCAGCCGTTGGCGAAGGAGCTGGGCGAGCCGATCTCGTGGCGGCCGATTTTGGTCGGCGGAATTTTCAATTCCATCAATCCGAGCGTCTATGCGTCGCGCGAAAAGCCGGTAGTGCCGAAGGCGCGTTACATGAAGAAGGATCTGGAAGACTGGGCCCGCTCTGCGGGGCTCGCGATCAAGTTTCCGCCGACGGTGTTTCCGGTGAACAGCGTCAAGGTGATGCGCGGCTGCATCTGGCTCGGCAACGACGCCATGGTGCCGTTCGCGACGGCTGCGTTCGAGGCCTATTGGGGCGACGACAAGGACATCTCGCAGGATGCGGTGCTGGAGGAGATTTGCGCCAAGGTCGGTATCGATCCGGCCGAATTCTTCAAGGGCATCGGCGACCAGGCGGTGAAGAACCAGCTCAAAGCCAATACCGATGAGGTGATGGCGCGGGGCGGCTTCGGCTCGCCGACCATCTTCATCAACAAGACCGACATGTATTTCGGCAACGACCGGCTGCCGCTGATCCGCGAAGCGCTGCAGCGCGCCAAAGCCGGTGCGGCCTGATGCCGAGGGCCGTCGTCTGTCGCGAACTCGGCGCGCCGGAAACCCTGCGCGTGGAGACCGTATGCGCGACGCCGCTTGCGCCGGGCAAGGTACGTGTCGCGATCCGCGCCGCCGGGATCAATTTTCCCGATATCCTGATGGTCGCGGGAGAATATCAGTTCAAGCCGGAATTGCCGTTCACGCCGGGCATGGAGGCCGCGGGCGACATCATCGAGGTCGGCAAGGATCTGCGCGGCTTCAAGGCGAAGGATCGCGTGATCGTCAAGCTGCGCCATGGCGGTTACGCCGATGAAGTGGCGGTGACGCCCGAACACATCGTGCCGCTGCCGTCCACGTTCGACTATGCCGAAGGCGCAACCTTTCTTGCCGCGCACGGAACTGCCTATCATGCGCTGGTCGATCGCGCTCAGATCAAGCCGGGCGAGACGCTGCTGGTGCAGGGCGCCGGCGGCGGCGTCGGCCTCGCGGCCGTCGAGATCGGCAAGGTGCTCGGCGCGAACGTGATCGCGGTGGCATCGAGCAAGGAAAAGCTCGCAGTGGCGCAGGCGCGCGGCGCCGATCACTGTATCCTGTCGAGTCAGAAGCCGCTTCGCGATCTCGTCAAGGGCATTACCGACGGCCGGGGCGTCGATGTGGTGTTCGATCCGGTAGGCGGTGAGGCGTTCGAAGAAAGCATGCGCTGCATCGCATGGGGCGCGCGGATTCTGGTGATCGGCTTCACTGGCGGCATTGGTCTCGCCAAGACCAACCACGTGCTGATCAAGGGTGCAAGCGTGCTCGGCGTACGGGCCGGCGAAGCCGCGCGGAGAGATCCGTCGCTCAACGTCGCGCGATTCAAGGCGTTGAACGAATGGGCCGAAGCCGGACGCATCCGTCCCAACATTTCACACCGTTTGCCGTTGGCCGACGTCGCCAAGGCCATGCGGCTATTGATCGACCGCAAGGCGATCGGGCGGGTGGCGTTGACGACGGGGTAGCGTCATCCTGAGGTGCGACGCGCGGAACGCGTGGAGCCTCGAAGGACGACGCCTGTCTGCACCACTACCCTTCGAGGCGCGCTTCCGCGCACCTCAGGATGACGACGTTTGGAATTGCGGTTACTTGTATTCCCGCTCGGCCCACCACGGATAATATGAAGGCATATCGGTGGAGACCTTGTTCTTGAATTGCGCGGGGCGCTTTTCAAGGAACGAGGTCACGCCTTCCTTGACGTCGTCGGATCGTCCGCGCGCGTAGATGCCGCGGCTGTCGACCTTGTGGGCCTCCATCGGATCGTCCGCACCCATCAGGCGCCACATCTGCTGACGGATCAGGGCGATCGAGACCGGCGCGGTCTTGTCGATGAAGCTGCGCGCCAGTTCGCGCGCGGTCGGGATCAGTTGATCCGGGGCAACCACCTTGCTGACGAGGTGGCCGGCGAGCGCTTCCTGTGCCGGGAAGACGCGGCCGGAGTAGCACCATTCCAGTGCCTGCGAGATGCCGACGAGCCGCGGCAGGAACCAGCTCGACGCCGCTTCCGGCACGATGCCGCGCTGGGAGAATACGAAGCCGAAGCGCGCGTTGTCCGAAGCGATGCGGATGTCCATCGGCAACTGCATGGTGACGCCGATGCCGACCGCCGGCCCGTTGATCGCGCCGATTACGGGCTTCAGGCACTTGAAGATGCGCAACGTCACCTGGCCGCCGCCGTCACGAATGCCGGGATCGCTGTAATCGACGTCGCCATTGGCGAGGCGCTTGGCCGGGCCCCGCTTGGCATCGCGGTCGAAAGTATCGCCGCCGGAAGAAAGGTCGGCGCCGGCGCAGAAGGCGCGGCCTTCGCCGGTGACGATGATGGCGCGCACGTTATCGTCCGCATCGGCCTTGTCGAAGGCGTCGATCAGTTCATTCATCATCGTGGCGTTGAACGCGTTGAGCTTCTCGGGACGGTTCAAGGTGATGGTGAGGATCTGGTCGGCGACGTCGTATTTGATGGTCTCGTAGGCCATGGAAAGTCCTCTGTTAGATTTTCATTCTAGTGGGTTGTCGTCATCCTGAAGTGCGAGCGCAGCGAGACTCGAAGGATGATGTTGCGATGCTCGGCCGTTCATCCTTCGAGGGCGCCGCTTCGCGTCGCCACCTCAGGATGACGGGGCCAGCTCAGTTGTTTGGCGGCACCGGCCACGACTTCTGTGGACCGCGCAAGCCTTCAAAGGTCTTGGCCATGCGCAGCACGCCGAGATCGTCGAACCGCCGGCCGATGATCTGCACGCCGATCGGGAAGCCAGAGGCATCGTAACCGCCGTTGATCGACGCGGCCGGATTCTCCGACATGTTCCATGGCACGGTATAGGCGATGTGCTCAAACGGCTTGGCCGGATCGTTGCGCGGGGCGGCCAGTTCGGCGCCGAATTTCACCACCGGCGAAACCGGCGAGATCACGTAGTCGAGATCGGCGAACAATTGCGCAGCGGCGGCACGGATCGCCATGGTGGCGTTGAAGCCGCGCACCACATCGACGCCGGACAGTTTTGCGCCACCTTCGGCCCACTTGTAGATATACGGCAACGCCTTGCTGCGCACCTCCGGCGACATCTTCGACAGGTCGTCCCACGAGCGGGCGCGCCAGAACGCATCGAGCCCGTCGAGCATCTCGCGCGTCATCGGTCCGGAAATTTCCTTCACCGACGCCCCGGCAGATTCGAACGCGCGGGCGGCGGCTTGAACCGTGTTGCGAACCTCGTCCTCCAGCGTGTCACCGAAACCGAGATCGAGCAGCAGGCCGATGCGCTTGCCTTTCGGCGAGACCTCGAGCGATGGCCAGTCGATATCGGACGGCGGCAGGCTCATGCTGTCGCGCGCATCGGGAAGCGACAGCACGCTCATCATCAATGCGGCGTCGTCGACCGTGCGCGTCATCGGTCCGGCAACGCGGCCGACATAGGGCGGATCGATCGGAATGCGTCCGAGGCTCGGCTTGAGCGCGACGAGGCCGCACCAGCAGGCAGGCAGCCGCACCGAGCCGCCGATATCGGTGCCGAGATGCAGCGGCCCATATCCGGCGGCACCTGCTGCGCCGGCGCCGGCACTGGAGCCGCCGGGATTCTTGCTGACGTCCCACGGATTGCGGGTGAGGGGATGGAAGCTCGACAAGCCCGACGACAGCATGCCGTAATCCGGCATCGTGGTCTTGGAGAAGATCACCGCGCCGGCTTCGCGCAATCGCGCGGCGGGCGGTGCGTCGGCAGGCGCGGGCACCAGCGTGGTCGTGGCCGCACCGAGCGGCACCGGCACGCCCTTGGTGGCGACGTTCTCCTTGACGGTGGTGGGCACGCCATCGAGCGAACCGATCGGCTCGCCCTTTTGCCAGCGTGCGGTCGAAGCCTTGGCGACGGCGCGGGCGCCATCGGGATCGAACGCATACAGCGCCTTGATGTGGGGCTCCCACGTCTCGACACGCGCGATGACGTCTTCCAGCACTTCGCTCGGGGAGAATTTCTTGCCGTGATATCCCGACAGCAGTTCGACGGCGGAGAGGTCGTGCAGCGCCGTCATGCAGACACCGGCAGCCGCGTTTCGATAATGCGGGCGAACATGCTGGCGCCGATCGGAAGAATCTTGTCGTCGAGGATGTAGCCGGGATTGTGCACCGGCACCGATCCATCGTGGCCGAGCCAGAAATAGGCGCCCGGCACCGCGTGCAGCATGTCGGCGAAATCCTCGCTGCCCATCTTCGGCCGCGACTTGGTGAACACCTTGGCGGGATCGACCACGGTGCGCGCGACGTCGGCCACCACGCTCGCCTGCTCCTCGCTGTTGACCAGCACGCTGAAGATGTCGCGGATATCGACCTTGATCTCGACCTGGAACGCCTGCGCCATGCCGGCGGCGATGGTCTTCATGCGCTCGCGGATCATGTTGCGGACGTTATCGGAGAACGCGCGCACGGTGCCGGACAGCACGGCCTCGTTGGGAATGACGTTATAGGCCGATCCGGCATGGATCTTGGTGATCGACAGCACCGCCGATTGCAGCGGGTTGACGTTACGGCTGACGATGCTCTGCAGCGCCTGGCCGAGATTCATGGCGATCACCACCGGATCGCGCGATTGCTCCGGCATTGCGCCGTGCGCGCCGAAGCCCGTCACCGTGATGTCGAAGAAATCCGCGCCGGCCATGCCGGGGCCGGGGAAGATGGCGAGTTCGCCGTGGTTGAGGTCGGGCGCATTGTGCAGGCCGTAGATTTCGTCACACGGAAATTTTTCGAACAGGCCGTCCTTGATCATCGCGCGGGCGCCGCCGAGGCCTTCTTCCGCCGGCTGGAAAATGAAGTGCACGGTGCCGTCGAAATTCTTCGTTTCGGCGAGATAGCGTGCGGTGCCGAGCAGCATGGTGGTGTGGCCGTCATGGCCGCAGCCGTGGAAGCGGCCGGGAATGGTCGAGCGCCACTGCAGATTGGTGTTCTCTTCCATCGGCAGCGCGTCCATGTCGGCGCGAAGCCCGATGCGCTTGCCGCCAGTGCCTTTGCCTTTGAGAGTGCCGACGACGCCGGTGCCGCCAAGGCCGCGATGCACCTCGATGCCCCACTGCGCCAGTTTTTCAGCAACGATGCCCGATGTGCGTTTTTCCTCGAAGCCGATCTCCGGATGCGCATGCAGATCGTGACGGATCGCGGTGAGTTCGTCGGCAAAACCTTCGATACGGTCGATATTGGGCATGGGATTATCCGTTGCAGGCTGGGGAAGAGGCAGCGATGACCGGAGCCTGGCTGGCCCGCGCGCGATGACATGCCGTAAACGCCGAAGCATGAAGGGAAGGCGTTGCCCGCGCGTGATTGAAGTCGAAAGCCGCTCGCATGCGGCATCATCGGCCGCGCCTTTGCCGCAAGTCAAGAGACGTTGGCGCAGGCCATGTCCGTGCAAGCGCGTGCCGCAGCCACGCGCGGCATTGGCTTATGCCTCAACATGAAGCTTTTGGTTGCAATCGAGGCAGCCGCGCCCCATCAGCCGGTCGGTCCCTCGACATCCGGCGCGTTCGGATCGGGCAGCACGCCGCTGCCCGGCGTCTTCTCCTTGTCGGTCTGCGACGGTTTATCGTGCGGGCCGGCCGGAGGTATTTTTTGCTCGGGCTTCGGCTGCTTGTCGATCTCGCGATTAGCTGGGTTGCGTGTCATGACAAGACAATGCACGGACGCGGCCGACGTTCCGGGGCAGGGAGGAACCGAACCGCCGCAGGCCGGTTGTATGCGGGAGGAGATCGCCGATGCCCGACCCGCAGGTACAATCGACATCCGAGCAGCGCGCCCAGTCCGAGGAGAAGGCCATCGAGAGCCTTAACGAGGCGCAGCGTGCGGTGAAGACCGCAATCACCGATGTTCGACGAACCACGCGCCATTTCAAGGCCGGCGAAAGCTGGCAGGCGCGTTCGGCGGCGATGTTCGTCGATATCGTGCGGACTAGCGTGCGCGCCGCGCCGCTGACGATGGTCGCAGCCGCATTCGTCGCAGGCGCGGTACTGTTTTCGGGACGGCGGGGTTAGGCCGTCGACCGACGCGCCGTCCGAGGCTGCGTCGACGCCACGCGTTTGATCAGCGCTATTGCAGGGGCAGTGACCCCGTGAATGCACCGTCGCTGCCATTGGCGCGAACGACGTTGCTTCCAAGCGACAACAGGGCGCCTCCGCCCGATGCGGCCATGCCGGTGCCGTTGCCGATAATCTCGGACCCTTTCACACGCACGGTGACGTTTTGCCCGATCGAGCGAGCACCGAAGCCATTATTGCTCGACGTCGAATTCGAGATCAGAACGCCGATGGGAGCATGTCCGGAAGTCGTGGTGGCGACGATGCCGTCCTGGTTGTTGCCTGAAAACACGCTGTCCTTGATCGTCGCGTTGATGCCGCCGGTACTGCCGCTGCCGTCGAATGCGACGCCGAACGGGTTTGCGGATATCACCACGTGATCCAGCGTCACTTGCGCAGTGCCGCCAGCTGCCGGCAACACCTGAAGTCCGGCGCCGTAGGTGGTGCCGATGCCTGCGCCGGTGATGATGCTGTTGCTGACCGTCAGGTTGAGCGGGCCATTGGGCGCAGCACGGACGGCGGAGCCTTGGCCTCCGCCGATCCGCAGATGATCGAGCACCACCGTGCCCGCGCCAGGTATGTTGACGGCGTTGCCGCCGCCGCCATTCAGAACCAGGCCTCGCAACACCACCCGTTGGCCGGCGGCGATATTGACCGTGAGGCCGTAAAGGCTTCCACCTTCACAGCTGATCGTGATCGGTTTCGTGATGTTCCAGCTGGAATCGAGCGAACTCGCATCGAGACAGACAACCTCTCCTCCGGAGAATGTCTGGTTATAGGCCCTGTAAACCGTGTGGCATGGACGCGAGATATGGCAGTCGTTGGCGTCGTTGCCGGTCATCGCAACGAAGGTTTTCAGGTATGACTGCGCATGCGCCGGTGTCGTCGAAAGCAATGAGAGCGTCATCAGGGCAGGCAACGAACAAAAAAGAAAATCGAACCATCGCTTCATAACAGGCTCCGGGAAATCGGGATTCGGCAAAATCGATCCGGAAGCCTAGCAGGGAGAATTCCGGCTTGAACCCGGCATTTGCCGGTAGACATTGCAGAACGGAAGCGGATGTTTCGCAAGGATTCCCGGCGCGCGAGCTTGCCAGCGACTGTGATGGCCCGGCGGCCCATCCGGGTTCCGCGCGCTACTTGAATGCATATGATCCGGTGAATGCGCCGTTCACGGCGTTGGCTTCCACGGTGTTGTTGCCGGCGCTGAGCAGCGCGCCTCCGCCCGAAGTGGCGAGGCCCGTGCCATTCCCGGCGACGCGCGAACCGTCGGTGCGCACAGTGACGCCCGGTCCGATCGAGCGGATGCCAAATTGATTGTTGATCGACGCGCTGTTGGTAACCAGCACGCCGATCGGCGCCTTGCCCGCAGCCGAAACGGCGACGATGCCGTCCTGCGTATTCGACGCCGCTACGCTGTCGCGGATCGTCGCGTTGATGCCACTCGTGCTGCCCGTACCATCCAGCGCGACGCCGAACACGTTGCCGACGATCTTGACATGGTCGAGCGTCACCTGCGCCGAACCGGTGCCCGAAGGAACGACCCTGATGGCTGCTCCCGTGGTGCCGGTGCCGCTGGAATCGATAACGCTGTCTGTCACGATCAGCTTGGCGGGGGCATTCGGCTGGAAGATGATTCCGCTCGCGTTGGCGCCGCCGATGTGGACTTTGTCGAGTATCAGTGTCCCGCTGGCGTAGAAAAAAATCCCCGAACCAAAACCTTGAAAGTTGAGCTGGAGGCCCCGCAAAACCACGATATCGGTTGGAGACGTTCCAATCGAGACAAGGCCAACGCTCGGAGGGCTGGCTTTTACTCCATTCCCTGCCAATTGGCCCTCGCAGTTGATGGTCATGGACTTGGTGATCGATATGCCGGAGGCGGGCACGCTATCGATGCAATTGATCTCGCTTCCCGCTGGCGCAATAGAGGCGGCGTAGCCGAATGAAAGGCACGGCGCTGTGAAACTGCATGTTGGGCTGTTGTCATCGCCGTATGAAGCGACCCAAAGCCTATTGCCCGCATTGGCGTGAGTGATGCCGACGGCAAAAAGAGAAGCGGTCACGGCAATTGCAGTCAGTGTTTTCATGGTGAAAATACCCCCGGGAATAATGATTTGAGTTGAACTCACAATGTTCATCAGTCGCGGCGGGGGCGCGCAGGTTCATTGAAGCAGTGCGTGCGATCCGAGCATTGCTGGGAGGAACGGCCGCAAACCTGCAAGGCAAACTGCGGCGAATGTTTTGAGGGCTGCCCGGTTGCTTTTCCGGGCTAACTCATTGAAAAGACCGGTATGCGGGCGTGGCGAAATTGGTAGACGCAACGGACTTAAAATCCGTAGGGCCGCAAGGCCTGTACCGGTTCGATTCCGGTCGCCCGCACCAAAATCAAACGAAAAATCGCTTTCAGAACGTTGCCCTCCGGAGTTCAGGCGGCGCGGCGCGTTGTCGGGCGACTCGGCCACATCCGCCAGAGCATCGGCAAGCGGACGCGCGGCGGCGATTGCTTTGCTAGCTTGTCGCACGGGCGGCCCAGACACCGTCTCGAGTTGCACAGGAGCCGCCGGGGCGCCATAGTGCATCGATGAGCCTGCGACGCTTCTCTACTTGGCCCGCGTCCCTCCGAAGATCGTTGCTGTTGCTCGCAGCCGCCATCCTCGGCTTCGGCCTCATCGGGGTTATATTCTGGCTGTTCGGACCGCTCTTCGTCCTCGTTGCGGTCCCGTTCGCCGCTTTCTTCGTCCTTAGCGGCGGCTTTCTGATCGTGAGTGGCTCGCGGGACGCGTGGGCGCGTCGCTCACATCCGCTTGTCGCCGCCAGCCTGGTGATCGCGCCTGTGATCGTCACGGTCGCGGGTGCCGCGAGTGCGCTTCCTCTCATCCGGATCGGCGCGACCGCCAGCACCTGGGTCTGGTTTCTAGCGCACCGCGGAACGTACCGAGAGATCGCTCGTCGGGTGGAAAGTGGAGAATTGGTTCCGGCCTCAACATTCTATCAGAAGGCGCTTGGAACGCAGTTCATCGTTGATAACGGGCCGCCAAAGCGAGTCGCGTTTCCGCTGTTTGGCGGCTTCGCCGACAACTGGCGCGCCGTCGTCCATGACCCGACAGGCGTGGTCAGGAACGCTCGATTCAGAAACCCCGGCGAGCCCGGTCCCGACAATCTTGAGATGATGTTTGGCGGCCAGATGGTCGGTTGCAGGCTCATGATCGAAGACTTCTACGCGTGCGATTTCACTTGAGGGCGACTGGCTGCATCCGCCAACGGCATCTGCGGGGCGGACCTGATTAGGTCCCCAGTCGGAATGCCGGTCCGTTCGGCTTGATGCGCACGCCGGGGCGCAGCCGCGTCCACGGCAGCGCGGCGGTGTCGGCCGGCATCGCGCCGGGAGCGGCGCAGATCAGAAGCGTCTCAGCGATCGGCTCGAAATCGGCGCGGAAGTGTACCGAGCTTTTGTTGACGAGGATCGATTGCGCAGTCGGCTCGATGCCGACGTAGCGATACATCGCCTGATCGGCGAGCTGCGCCTTGTGCGAGGACACGACGACGCGCACATCGCCGATGCGCAGGCAGGCGGATGGCCCCATGTCCATGTCGCGGCCGCCGTAATAGGGGCCGGGCGCAACGAATTTGCCATCGGACAATTTCTCGACGACGAACTTCTCTTCATACGGCGCATCGCCCGGAATACCGGACTTGCCGCCGAGTTGCAGCGTCACGGTCGCACCTTCGCCGGCTTGGTGTGCAGCCTTGGCGGATGCGGGATCGTAGATCACGCCGATCGCGGCCTTGGAAGGATTGTTGCGCACCAGCGCGCGCAGCATGCCGGTGGTATCGGAATCGCCGCCGGCCCCCGGATTGTCCTGCGTGTCGGCAATGACGACGGGCTTGCTGGCTTGCTTCGCCAATTCCATGGCATGGCGGATGCCGTCGTCGGGCGAATAGATGCGGCCGTCGAAATCGTCCTCGTGGCCGGTGACCAGCGCAGCGATTGTGTCGGCAGCCGCATCGGCATCGGCCTGTGTGCGGCCGTAGGCGAACACGGTCGGGCCGCAGCCGGGGAAGTCGGCCGCGGGAAAGCCCGGCGCGAACGATAACGTCGGCACATCGTCGCTCTCGAGCGCCGCGAGCTTTTGATAGATGCTCTTGCACGGCTCGTCGTTGGTGCATTGCCAGCTGATCGGGATCAGGAACGGCAATTGCCGAAACGCCTTCGCAAAATGATTGCCTTCGAGCAGCAGCGCGAGATGGTTTGCCGAGGCTCGGCCGGTGTCGGCCATGTCCACATGCGGATAGGTGCGATAGGCGATCAGCGCGTCGGCATGGGCCACCATCTCCGGCGTGACATTGGCGTGCAGGTCGAGGCTGACCACCAGCGGCAGGTCAGGACCGATCACCTTGCGCACGCGCGCGAGGATTTCGCCTTCGCCGTCGTCGAAATGTTCGGTGACCATCGCGCCGTGCAGGTCGAGATAGACCGCATCGAGCTTTCCGGCTTTGGCGATGCCGTCGATCATCTCGGTGACGATGCGCTCATACGCGTCTTTAGTCACGTGCGCCGAGGGGCTCGCACCGCAGGAAATCGACGGGATCAACTCCCAGCCGCGCGCTTCCGCGTCTTCGATGAAACCTGCGAGACCCACATTGATGTTGCGCATGGTCTTCAACACATCCGCGCCATGCGCCATCGCCGGCCAGCCGCCGCCATGGACGAAATCGGCATAGGTCGCCTTGGTGGGCGCGAAGGTGTTGGTCTCGTGCAGGAAGCCGCCGATGGCGATACGGGTCATGAAGTCATCTCATTTCGAAAGGGTCATTCTGCTGGCGAGGCGGCGCTCGCTTGCAGTTCGGGCGCGACCGGCTGGAAATTCGCAAAGTCCCAGCCGCGGCCGGGGGCGGCCTCCAGCAACTGCCGTGTATAGGCCTGTTGCGGATGGGTGAGGATTTCGCCGGCAGGACCTTGCTCGACGACGCGACCATGCTGCATCACCACGACCTCGTCGCAGATTTGTGCCGCGACGCGCAGGTCATGGGTGATGAACAGCAGCGCGATGCCGAGCCGGGTCTGAATTTCGTCGAGTAGTTCCAGCACCTGCGCCTGCACCGAGACGTCGAGCGCGGAAACGGCTTCGTCCGCCACCAGTACGTCGGGATCGAGCGCCAGCGCGCGGGCGATGGCGATGCGCTGGCGCTGGCCGCCGGAGAATTGATGCGGGTAGCGCGAGATCGCGTCGGCAGGCAGGTCGACCAGTTCGAGCAGTTCGCCGGCACGTTTCAATGCCTCGGCGCGCGGCACGCCGTAATTGATCGGCCCTTCGGCGATGGTTTCGCCGACCGTGACGCGCGGATTGAGCGAACGATAGGGGTCCTGGAACACGATCTGGATATGCTTGCGATGCGGCCGCAGCAGCTGCCGCGACAGCGTCGATATCTCGCTGCCACGCAGGCGAACCTCGCCGGAGGTCGGATCGATCAACCGTACGATGCAGCGCGCGACGGTGGATTTACCGGAGCCGCTTTCGCCGACGATGCCGAGCGTGCGGCCCTTGCGCAGCGTCAGCGTCACGTCCTGAGCCGCCGCGACCTCGCGCGCGGTGCCGAAGAAGCTGCGTTCGCGATAGATCTTGCCGAGTCCGCTGGTTTCGAGCACGACCGGCTCGGAGCTTGCGGGCCGCGGCGTGCGCGGCACCAGGCTCGGCACCGATGCGAGAAGGTTGCGGGTGTATTCCATTTTCGGCGCGCGCAGGATGTCGTCGAGCGCGCCGGTCTCGACGATGCGTCCTTGCCGCATCACCATGACGCGGTCGGCAATCTCGGCGACCACGCCCATGTCGTGGGTGATGAACAGCACCGCGGTGCCGTGATCCTTCTGCAGCTCTCGGATCAGCGACAGGATCTGTTTCTGTGTGGTGACGTCGAGCGCGGTGGTCGGCTCATCGGCGATCAGGAGTTTCGGTTCGAGCACCAGTGCCATCGCGATCATGATGCGCTGGCGCTGGCCGCCGGAGAGCTGATGCGGGTAGGACTTGAAGATGCGCTTCACGTCCGGCAGCCGCACCTGTTCCATCATGGCGAGGATGCGCTGCTGTCGCGCCTTCGCATCGAGGCCGGTATGGACGCGCAACACTTCGTCGATCTGACGGCCGACCGGCACGACCGGATTGAGCGCCGTCATCGGCTCCTGAAAGATCATCGCCATGGTCGTGGCGCGCAATTGCCGCAGCCGCTTGTCGCTGGCGATGAGCAGTTCCTCGCCGACCAGCCTGACGCTGCCGGCGCTCGGCACCAGCGCGCCTTTCTGCAGCAGGCCCATCACCGTGAGCGACGTGACCGATTTGCCCGAGCCGCTTTCGCCGACCACGCACAGCGTTTCGCCTTCGCGGACCTGCAACGACACGCCGTCGATGATCTTGTCGGCGGTCGGCCCCTTGCCGAGCCGGACCACCAGATCCCTGATGTCGAGCGCAACCGGGCGCGAGGAGGGAACAGTGCTCATTTGCGGCCCTCGCGCTGCTTCATGCGGGGATCGAGCGCATCGCGCGCGGCGTCGCCGATCAGGTTGACCGAGAGGATCGCGATCGACAGCATCAGGCCGGGCCAGAAGATCAGCGACGGCTTGATCTGAAAATAGGCGCGGCCTTCGGCCATGATATTGCCCCAGGTCGGCACTTCCGGGCTGATGCCGGCGCCGAGAAACGAGAGGATCGCTTCGGTGAGGATCGCGGAGGCGCAGACATAGGTGCCTTGCACGATCAGCGGCGCGATCGTGTTCGGCATCAGGTGCCGCCACATGATCTTGGGCAGGCTCGATCCGACCGAGATCGCCGCCTCGACATAGGGCTCCTCGCGTGCCGACAGCACCACCGAGCGCACCAGCCGCGCCACGCGCGGAATTTCGGGAATGGTGATCGCGATCAGCACCGTCGTCAGCGTAGCGCCGGACAGCGACACCACGGCGATGGCCAGCAGGATGCTTGGGATCGCCATCAGGCCATCCATGATCCGCATCATGATGGCATCGATCCATTTGAAGAAACCGGAGACGAGGCCGATCGCCAGTCCGATGACGATGCTGATGACCGCGGCGCCCAGCCCGATCAGCAGCGAGATACGGCCGCCATAGAGAATGCGGGACAGCACATCGCGACCGTAGGCATCGGTGCCGAGCAGGAACTGCTCGCTCGCGGGCTTCAGCCGTTGCGCCGGCGCCAGCAGCATCGGATCGTGCGGCGAAATCCACGGAGCGAGAATGGAGACCAGCACGATCGCCGCCAGGCAGATCGTGGCAATCGCAATGATCGGGCTCGCGGTGAGGAAGCCGAGGCCCGGCCGCGTCGATGACGAGGTCAGGGGAATCGACGATTCCGGAAGTGTCTCGATGGCCATCAGTAACGAATCCTGGGATCGAGCAGGGTATAGGCGAGGTCGATCAGAAGATTGATCGCAACGTAGATGCCGCTGGTGAGAAGGATCATGGCCTGAATCACAGGGTAATCGCGCGCCAGCACGGCATCGACGGTGAGGCGGCCGATGCCGGGTAAATTGAAGACGCTTTCGGTGACCACGACGCCGGAAATCAGCAGCGCGAAGCCGGTTCCGATCACGGTGATGACGGGCACCGCGGCGTTACGCAGCGCGTGGCGCAGCAGCACGCCGCTCTCGGTAATGCCCTTGGCGCGCGCAGTGCGGACATAGTCCTCGTCGAGCACGTCGAGCATCGCGGCACGCGTCATGCGCGCGATCAGCGCGACGTAAATGAACGACAAGGCAAGCGTCGGCAACACCAGCCGTTCGAGGAACGGCCCGAAACCCTTCGAGAGGCTGCGGAAGCCCTGCACCGGAAGCCAGTGCAGGTCGATCGCAAACACCTGGATCAGAACATATCCAATGACGAATACCGGGACCGAGAAGCCGATCACCGACAATCCCATCACGAACCGATCGATCCACGTACCGCGCTTCCACGCCGCGATGACGCCGAGCGGTACCGCGATCAGAATCGAAAGGACGATGGTCGACAGAGCGATGCTGATGGTCGGCTCGATGCGGCTGCTGATCATCTTCATCACGGGGACGTTGGAGATCAGCGAGACGCCGAGATCGCCGTGCAGCAGCCGATCGATCCAGGTGAAGAACTGCACATAGAGCGGCTCGTTGAGGCCGAGCGAAGTTCGGATGCGCTCAAGCCGTTCCGGCGTCGCGTTGTCGCCGGCGAGAATCGCGGCGGGATCGCCGGGCGTCAGCCGCAGCAGCAGGAAGACGAATAGCGCGACCACGCCCATGACGGGAACTGCGGCGAGGACGCGGCGAACGAGATATCCAAACATCGCTGGCCCTCCGTTTCTACCGCGCGGCTAGGCCGCGCGTCATCCAGTTGAAGTCTGCCACGTCGGAAAAGTTTAGCAAATCCCGTGCCACGCTGACGTCCGGACCTTTCCTTCGCCATCCGCCTTTGCGGCTGCCGCCTAATCGAGCGTCGCCAGCAATCCAGCCATCAGCCTGCCGCGTTCGACCAGACTGTCAACTTCGATGTGTTCGTTCAAGGTGTGCGCGTCCGCGCCGCGCACGCCGAGGCCATCGAGCGTGGGGATACCCATGGCGCCGGTAAAGTTGCCGTCGGAGCCGCCGCCGGCGCTGCCGTGGGGCAGTTCAACGCCCATCTGCTTGGCGACGCCGCGCGCCTTTTCATAGAGCGCCATCGTTCCGGCATCGGGCTCCCAGACCGGGCGGGTGACGCCGCGCGTGACCTTGAAGGTGACGTCGTTGCTGGTGCCGGACAGTGCCAGCATCCGCTCGACGCCGCGATCGAGATCGGCCTGCCGTTTCGCCATGCTGAGCGCTTCGCCGGTGCAGGTGGTCGCGACGCAGTTGACCCACTGGCCGCCGTGGACGATGCCGACGCTGAAGGTGCAGTCTTCATCGGTCATGGCGTCGATGGCGATGATCTGCCGCGCCATTTCGCGAATAGCCGAGCGGCCGGAAGATAGCGTCGCGCCGGCGTGGCTCGGCTTGCCGATGGCTTCGAGATTGAATCGGGCGATCGCGTAACGGCCGGTGACGACGCCGTTGTTCGGGCGGCCCGGCTCCGGCACCAGCACATATTTGTTGCGCGCGGCTTCCGCCTCGACGATGTCGCGTACGCTCGGCGTGCCGACTTCCTCGTCCGGCGTCAGCAGCACGGTGATCGGCAGCGGTGTCGTGAACGATGCTTTCTGTAACTGGCGGATGGCTTCGAGCGAGAGATAGTTGCCGCCCTTCATGTCGAAGATGCCCGGTCCGAAGCATTTGTTGCCGTCGCGCCGCCATGGCAGCTTCGCCAGCGTGCCTACGGGATGCACCGTATCGAGATGACCGGCGATCAGGATGCCTGGTTCGCCCTGCTTGGGGTGTGGAAAGCGGGCGCGGATGCAGCCGCCGAAACCCTGCTGGCCGGCGATGCGTTCGATCGTCGCACCCATGATGGCCATTTCGCGCGCAGCGAGATCGAGCATGCGATCGACGGCGACCGCGTCCCATGTCGGGCTCTCGCACTCCACCCACTGGCGCAGGCCCTGCAGCATGGTTTCGGTATCGAACGGAAGATTGGCCGGATTCATTTTGTCCTCGTCATCTTTTTGTTGGGGCGGCTTCGCCGGTATCGCGTCGGATCATAATGAGGGGTCCGGCGAAAATTGCTAGCGCCTGATTTTCACATCACGAAATCTGTGCAGTGCGTGGCGCAAAGTTGTGCGTGTGCGAATGAGAACGCGATTGACGCTACGCAAACTTGATGCAAGTCTCAATGCAACGAACGGTACGAGGGGCGCGTGGTTTGCCTGCATAACGTACTGCCTGCACAATTCATCATCGGACATTGATCCGTTTCAGGTCGGGAGAGATCGTATGTTGCACGTCTCGCGTTGGCGCCCATCCGGAATTGTCGCGAAATCTGCGTTGGCATCGAAAGCTGCGCTTCCGGCATTCGCTCTTGCGGCGATACTGGCGTGGTCGCCTGGTGCAGAAGCCAAGACGATCACGGCCGTGATGCATTCCGATCTGCGTGTGATCGATCCCGGCCTCACCACCGCCTACATCACTCGTGATCACGGCTACATGGTCTACGACACGCTGCTGGCGATGGATTCGAACTTCAAGATCCAGCCGCAGATGGCGAGCTGGAAGGTTTCCGACGACAAGCTGACCTACACCTTCACGCTGCGCGATGGACTCAAGTGGCACGACGGCAAACCGGTGACGGCGGAAGATTGTGTGGCCTCGCTGAAGCGGTGGGGTAAAGCCGACGGCATGGGCCAGAAGCTAATGGAATTCACGGCGAGCCTGGAAGCGACCGATGCCAAGACCATCACGCTGAAGCTGAAAGAACCCTACGGCCTCGTGCTGGAATCGATCGGCAAGCCATCGTCGCTGGTGCCGTTCATGATGCCGAAGCGCATCGCGGAAACGCCGGTCGGCAAGGCGATCCCGGAGCAGATCGGCTCCGGTCCGTTCAAATTCGTGCAGTCCGAATTTCAGCCGGGCGTGAAGGCTGTCTACGAGAAGAACAAGGACTACGTCCCGCGTTCCGAGCCGGCGAGTTGGACCGCCGGCGGCAAGGTCGTAAAGGTCGACCGCGTCGAGTGGATCACCATGCCCGACGCGCAGACGCAAGTGAACGCTATCCAGTCCGGCGATATCGATTTCATCGAAAATCCGTCTTACGACCTGCTGCCGATTCTCGCGGCGGACAAGGAATTGACCATCCACACGTTGAGTCCGCTCGGCTTCCAGACGCTCGGCCGGATGAACTTCCTCTATCCGCCGTTCGACAACATCAAGGTGCGGCGCGCTGCTTTCCTGGCGGCGAGTCAGAAGCCGGTGCTCGATGCGTTGGTCGGCAATCCCGAATACTACAAAATCTGCGGTGCGGTGTTCGGTTGTGGCACTCCGCTGGCCTCCGACGTCGGTGCCGAGACGCTGATCAAGGGCAACGGGATGGAGGAAGCGAAGAAGCTGCTGAAGGAATCCGGCTATGACGGAACGCCGATCGTCATCATGGCGCCGGGCGACGTCGTATCGCTGAAGGCGCAGCCGATCGTCTTTGCCCAATTCCTGCGCGATGCCGGCTTCAAGGTCGACGTGCAGGCCACCGACTGGCAAACCGTGGTGACGCGTCGCGCCAGCCAGAAGTCGCCCAAGGAGGGCGGCTGGAATATGTTCTTCACCAACTGGGCGGGCCCGGACATTCTCAACCCGGTCGCCAATGTCTCGGTCAGCGGCAAGGGCAAGAATGGCGGCTGGTTCGGCTGGCCCGACGATCCAAAGATGGAAGAGCTCCGCGACAAGTTCGTGCGCACGACCTCGCCGGAAGAGCAGAAGAAGATCGCCGAGGAAATCCAGGCCCGGGTCTACGAGCAAGTAACCTACATTCCGCTTGGACAGTTCGTTCAGCCGAGCGTGTGGCGCAAGTCGCTGATGGGTGTGCTCGACGGCCCGGCGACGCCGGTGTTCTGGAATATCGACAAGACCGAATAGGTTCCACGCTGCGGAAAGCAGCAGGGGGAGGGGGCGGCTCGCCGGTTTGATGGAAACGTCAGGCCGGCGATGCTGTTTCGTTCGGAGCGGTCGGCACGCTCGGGTTTCATTTCACACGTGATCGTTTTCTTTCGTCATGGCCGGGCTTGACCCGGCCATCCACGTTTTTTCTGCCGAGCTTTTGCGAAGACGTGGTTGGCCGGAATAAATCCGGTTATGACCAAGTCCATGTAACAGATGAGCTTTGTTCGGTCAGCGTGCGTCGTGAAAGATGATGCCCACCGTGTGGCGATGGCCGGAGCGGACGCGGCTGACGCCGTGGCGAAGATTGACGCGATAGGTGCCCCTGGTGCCTTGAACTGGCCGGTGATGTACGGTGAACGCTACCGCGTCGCCCTGCCGGAGCGGAACGACTTCGGCGCGGCTCTGCATGCGCGGGCGTTGCTCGGTCAGCACGAATTCGCCGCCGGTGAAATCCTTCCCCGGCTCCGACAGCAGGATCGCGACCTGCAGCGGAAACGCCAGATCGCCATAGAGATCCTGATGCAGGCAATTGAAGTCGCCGGCGACGTATTGCAGCAATAACGGAGTTGGCCGCGTCTGGCCCGCGTCGTGGCAGAGCTTCAGGAAATCTGCGTGCGCCTCCGGATAGCGCGTATCGATTGTCATGCGCGCGTTCCAGCTATTAGCGATCGGCGCGAGTCGCGGATAGAGCGCGGTGCGCATGCCGCCGAGCAGGTCGGGCAACGGATATTTGAAATAGCGATATTCGCCCTTGCCGAAACCATGGCGCGCCATATGGACGTGGCTGCGGAAATGCTCCTCGTGCGGATAGAGTGCGGCGATGTCCGCGCATTCCTGCGGCGTCAGCAGCTTCGGCAGCACCGCTGCGCCAAAGTTGTCGAGATCGGCAGCCAGTACCTGCCAGTCGAACGCATCGACGCGTTGCAGGGCGGTCGGAAGAGAGGCTGGACGTTGAGCCCTCGTCGCGCGCGGTTTGGACAGGGTGGTCGGCATGATCGTCAATTCCTCTCGGGCTGGCTTTCCCGTACATCTAGTGAGGACAGCGAGGACAGCCCACCCGATTTCCGCGAACCGCATTGCGCTACACGGCAGATCGATTATGTCATCGTCGGACCAAGACTGCGGAAGCCACTCGATCCATGGACGATCTGTTCGGCGATATGACGGCGACACTGCCGAAGCGGCAAGAACTCGCTGCCGGGGCCATCCTGCTGCGCGGCTGCGCGTTGCCGCACGAAGGCGTGGTGTTGGCTGCGCTGCAGGATATCGCCGCGTCGGCGCCGTTCCGGCGCATGAACACGCCGGGCGGTTTCCAGATGTCGGTGGCGATGACCAATTGCGGCGATGCAGGCTGGGTGACCGATCGCAGCGGCTATCGCTACGACGCCAACGATCCCGTCAGCGGCAAGCCGTGGCCTGCGATGCCGGACGTCTTTCGCGAGCTTGCCATGTCGGCTGCACGCGAGGGTGGCTACCCGGACTTCGTGCCCGACGCGTGCCTGATCAATCGCTATGAGCCCGGTGCGCGAATGTCGCTGCATCAGGACAAGGACGAGCGCAACTTCACCAATCCGATTGTCTCGGTATCGCTCGGCTTGCCGGCGACCTTCCAGTTCGGCGGCGCGCGGCGCAACGATCCGGTCGAGAAGATCGTTCTGCATCACGGCGACGTGGTGGTGTGGGGCGGACCGTCACGGCTGTACTATCACGGCATCCTGACGCTGAAGGATGGCGAGCATGCACAGACCGGGCGTGCCCGGTTCAATCTGACTTTCCGCAAGGCACTGTGAGTGCGTGAGGATCGCCTTCCGTCAGGGCCGCGATCGTCGGAGCGTTCGGGCAATAGTCGACGTAGCGTTCGGCTGAACGATCTGCGGTGAGATCGCGTCGGCATCGTGCCTTGGCAACGCAGATCGAGCAGATGACATCCATCTCCCGACTGACATCGGGATATTTTTGCTTGAACGCCTGATGGTCGAGCGACAGCGTCAACATCAGTCGCCGCAATTCGTCGCTGGAGTTCGCGTCGCGTGTTGCGAGCGCATCGAGCGTAGCCACGGTAATGCCGGCATCGCGCGCCACATTTTCGCGCTCGCTCATGCCCAACGCATTCAGTTCGCGGACGGCCGCGCGACGGGTGGCCCATCGTTTCCAAGTGTCTGCAACTCGCATCGGTTTTCTCCCATTGCCTAAATCGTTGCATATGAAACTAATGGGAGGCGAGGCACCGAACGTTGCGGTGGCGCAAACTGGTCGCCAAACCGTCACGGAGGCCGGCGGCACTGCGGCATTGACATATGTCTGCTTTCATTGGACTTGGTCATTGAATTTGGAGTGAGGCCGGACGCGCCGCGACATTCTCGCCGATAGTGAAAAATGAAGCCCGATCAACCACATAGATTTTCCATCGCCCCGATGATGGACTGGACCGATCGGCATTGCCGGGTGTTCCACCGGCTGCTGACGCGGCGTGCGCGGCTTTATACGGAGATGGTCACGACCGGCGCGGTGATCCATGGCGACCGGCAGCGGCTGCTCGGGTTCGATGCGAGCGAGCATCCGGTAGCGCTGCAGCTCGGCGGCTCCAATCCTGCGGACCTCGCAACCAGCGCGACAATCGGCGAAGACTTTGGCTACGACGAGATCAATCTCAATGTCGGCTGTCCCTCGGATCGCGTGAAGGACGGCCGCTTCGGCGCGTGCCTGATGGCGGAGCCCGATCTGGTGGCGGAAGGTGTCGCTGCCATGAAGCGCGCGGTGCAAATTCCCGTCACGGTCAAATGCCGCATCGGCATCGACGATCAGGATCCGGAAGTGGCGCTGGACCGGTTGGCGCGCGGAGTCGTGGCCGCAGGTGCGGACCTGCTGATCGTGCACGCGCGCAAGGCGTGGCTCAACGGACTGTCACCGAAGGAGAACCGCGACATCCCGCCGCTCGATTACGATCGCGTCTATCGTCTCAAGGCAGCGCTGCCGAATGTGCCGATCGTCATCAATGGCGGCATCGCCGGGATCGAGGAAGCGAAGCAGCATCTCGCGCATGTCGATGGCGTGATGCTGGGGCGCGCGGCCTATCACGATCCGTGGCGCCTGCTTGCGGCCGATCCGGAGTTGTTTGGCGAGGCTGCGCCGCACGCCGACATGAAATCGGCGTTCGAGGCGATGATGCCTTACATCGAGGATCAGCTCGCCCGGGGCACGCGGCTACACGCGATCACGCGGCATTTCGTCGGCGCATTCCATGCGGTGCCGGGTGCGCGCGCGTTCCGCCGCCATCTGGCCGAGCAGGGCGTCAGGGCCGGTGCGGGTGTCGAGGTGCTGCGCGATGCCGTCGCGCTGGTCAGCGATCGCGCGGTGGCTGCTGCGGCCTGACGATTACGGATAGCCGCGCAGCATCAGGTGATCGGCGCGGACTTCCCAGCTTTCCAGCCGGTCGAGAAAACTCATGCCGAGCAGGTTGGTCTTCATCTGTCCGCGCGGCACAACGAGCGCCGGCACCGAACGTTCGACCAGTTTGCCGATGGCGAGACGATCCAGCGTCAACCGTGCGGCCTTGGTCTGGCCGCCGACGGTCTCGAGGGGAATGTTGTAGTCAAGCAGTTCGAGCGGCAGCCCGGCAGCCTTGGCGGTCTCGTAGGTCAGCACCACCGACGTCGCGCCGGTGTCGATCACCATGGGAGCAATGACGCCGTTGATTTTCGCGCGGAGCTTGAATTCGCCGCCCTGATCGCGGGAAATCTGCACGTTGCGCGCACGCGCCGAGACGCGCTGGTGCAACATGGTCTGCACCGTGCTGCTGGCGTTGGCGATCCGGCTGGGATCTCCGTAAACCAGCACGGCCGCCGCCGTCGCCACCACCAGGATGAACAGGATGCGGATCATAGCGCACCTGCCTTCAGGCGGGATCGGTCCCCGTTGCCCGGTTGGAGGAGGAAAGCGGCGTGAGCCCTGCATCGTGCATGCGGGCCGGCAGTTCCGCCATCAGCGCTAGTCGCTCGGCAGATTCCATGCGATGCCAGCGTGCGATCTCCGGCAGCGTCCGGCCGCAGCCGTAACAGAGGCTGGTTTTGGGATCGATCATGCAGACGGCGATACACGGCGTTTCTTTGCTCATTCCCGATATAGATGCGCATTCCCGCGCGAGCGCAAGCTCGCGATCTACAATCCTGTCCCCGCATTCATGATGGGCTTGTTCCGGACGCGGCGCCGATTACTGCCGGCATCGGCAACACGGTCGGGCTGCAAGGGCGGCGCTTCCTCGCGCATCGGCGCAAGCGCGGACATCACACGTTCCGGCGGGAAGGTGATGATGACTTCGGTGCCGATCCGCAGTTTCGACTTCAGCGTGAAAGTACCGCCATGCATGTCGATCAGGCTCTTGGCGATCGGCAGGCCAAGGCCCGCACCCTGTTCGGCCGACTTGATCGAATTGGAGCCTTGCCCGAACGATGCCAAGACGATCGGAATTTCGTCTTCGGCGATACCGGAGCCGGTATCCTTGACGCTCAGATATTGGCCGCCCGACGCCGTCCAGCCGACCTTGAGCCAGATCTCACCGCTCTGCGGCGTGAACTTGATCGAGTTCGACAACAGGTTGAGGACGACCTGACGGATCGCACGCTCGTCACCCCACAGCCGCGGCATCCCCTGTTCGAAGATTTCGTGGATCGTGATCCTTCGGCTCGACGCCCGCAGCTTTAGCAGATGATGGCAGTCGGCGACGATATGGACCAGCGATACCGCTTCTTCATTGAGTTCGTAGCGACCGGCTTCGATACGCGACAGATCGAGGATTTCGTTGATCAGGTTGAGCAGGTGGACGCCAGAATTGTGAATGTCAGCGGAGTAGTCCTTGTAGGCGGCGACTGCGTGCGCGCCGAAAATTTCGCTCTTCATCACCTCGGAGAATCCGAGAATGGCATTGAGCGGCGTGCGCAATTCGTGACTCATCTGCGCAAGGAATCGCGACTTGGCGACGTTGGCGGATTCGGCGCGATGCCGGGCTTCGTCGGAGATCGCCTTGGCCTGTTCGAGCTCGCCGATCAGCGCGTCCTTTTCGGCGCGGGCTTCGAGCGTCGCCAGCGACGTGGAGTGCAGGCGATGCGCAAGCAGGGCGAAATAGCCCTCGGCCGCGACGGCCAGGAGCGCGAGCAGATAATTTTGCAGTGTGCCGTGCATCACGAAATTCACGGCGATGGCCGCGGTCACCGGCGCAGTCGCGGCAAATGCCGCGATCGGCAGGCTTGACGACAGCATGCTCGACACTGCGACCACCAGCAGCATCAGCACCATCATGAACGTATTGGAGAGCAGGTCGAGCCCGGATGGATAGAGCAGCATCACCGTCCAGCACAGGCCGTAGATCAGGTCGAACGCGATGAACCGCATCCGGGTCTTGCTTGCTCCCGCGGTGGACGGCGGCTCGCTGAGATATCTTGCGCAACTGCGAATGATCACGGCATGGACGATCAGGATGCCGATCGTCCACGTGCCTGCCACCAAAGGTCCGATGGTGAGGCCGAACAGCAATCCGGCCGACACCACGAGCAACATCACGACATAGGATGCGGAAATCCGCGTCTGCGCATACTGCCGCAGCAACTCACGGTCGAAGGCCGGACGCGTGCCGCTGGTGGAGGTGAGGCGATCGCGTGCTTCACGCACACGCTGCGCAGCCTCGCGGCGAGTGCGCGGCGACGGCAAGACCGGTTCTTCAGCCGGCGGCTGGACTACCTCGGGTCTGTCGACGGGGGTACTCATCACGCAACACGAATCCTGCACGCCCAGCGCGCGCCGTTTTAGTTATTGTTATCTCTGCCGGTAAATTATTAAGAGCAGCCTTAAGACCTTGGAAAAACGAGTTAATAAAATCCTAAAGCGCGACCGGCGGGTGGCCGATCGCGCTTTCCTATCTTATTGAAATATATATGATATCAGCGCTGGAGCCGAGCGAGCAGGCTGGAGGTGTCCCAGCGGCGGCCGCCCATCTTTTCGACTTCCGCGTAGAAATTGTCGACCAGTGCGGTCACCGGGAGGCTGGCGCCGTTGCTGCGGGCCTCGGCGAGACAGATCGAGAGGTCCTTGCGCATCCACTCGACGGCGAATCCGAAATCGTACTTGCCCTCGTTCATGGTTTTGTAACGGTTTTCCATCTGCCACGACTGGGCTGCGCCCTTCGAGATGGTTTCGATCACCGCATCGATGTCGAGGCCGGCCTGTTTCGCGAAGTGGATGCCTTCCGAGAGTCCTTCGACCAGACCGGCGATGCAGATCTGATTGACCATCTTGGTGAGCTGGCCGGAACCGGCGCCGCCGAGCCGCTTGCACATCCGCGCATAGGCGGCGATCACCGGTTCGGCGCGCTTGTAGGCGTCCTCGCTGCCACCGCACATCACGGTCAGCACGCCATTTTCGGCGCCGGCCTGACCACCCGAGACCGGTGCATCGACGAACTGGAAGCCGCGCCTGGTCGCTTCCTGATCGAGCTCGCGCGCAACCGCGGCCGAAGCGGTGGTGTGATCGACGAAGACCGCGCCGGATTTCATTCCGGCGAATGCGCCATCGTCGCCGATCGTCACCGCGCGCAGATCGTTGTCGTTGCCGACGCATGCCATGACGAAGTCCTGATCTTCGGCTGCGGCACGCGGAGTTGGGGCGGTGCGGCCGCCGAATTTCTTGGCCCAGGCCTGCGCTTTATCGGCCGTGCGGTTGTATACGGTCACGTCATGGTGGCCCTTTGCCACGAGATGTCCTGCCATGGGGAAGCCCATGACGCCGAGACCGATGAAAGCGACTTTAGCCATGTCTGAAACCTTGGGTTTTCGCCGGCGTTGGTGTTTGAACTCGCCGGACTATTTGTCGGGTGGGTGAGGCGATCCGGAATGCGAGATGTCGCGTGGATCAGACGAATTCGCAGCATAGTCTCCTGCGCGGCAGGGGCAAAGGCCCGGCGCATCGCCCGGATCGAGCCGCGGGTGCGGAATGGCACCCATCCGATGGTCGGATTCGGAAGCGTTCACTTCGCGGTGGTTCGCCATTGATCCGGACCGGCATCGTTGATCTATAGTGCTGCAGGAACCTGCCGGTGCGGGCTGCGTATGACCCATTTGCGGTGGCGCAAGGACGTCCGATCCGTTCCGTTCTAATGGCAGGCGTCGGGAGAAAGAAATTGAGCGTTACTGAGCGGCAAATTCGCGATGGCTTGGCCAAGGTAATGACGCCGCTTGGCGTTCCGCTGACGCAGGCCAATGCGCTCTCCGAGATCGCGATCAACGACGGCAAGGTCTATTTTTCGATCAACGTCGACGCCACGCAGGCGCAGGCGTGGGCGGAGGTTCGCGCAAAGGCGGAGGCCGCTGTACGTGCCATTCCCGGCGTGACCGTCGCGATGGTGGTGCTTACCGCTGAGCGCAGGGCAGGGAGCCCGGCCGCGCCGCAGCCGCAAGCGCGCCCGCAAGGCGTTCCCAATGTTGCGTCGCACCGGCCGCATGGGCGCCCCGGCGCGGGGCTGCCGAAGCAGGCCGAAATTCCGGGTGTCGCCGCGATCATCGCGGTCGCGTCCGGCAAGGGCGGCGTGGGAAAGTCCACGACCGCGCTGAATCTGGCGCTGGGGCTGCGCGATCTCGGCTTGCGCGTCGGCGTGCTGGATGCGGACATTTATGGTCCGTCGATGCCGCGGCTGACGGGAATTCACGAGAAGCCGAAACTGAGCGATGCGAAGAAGATGATTCCGCACGTCAAGTTCGGCCTCGCGATCATGTCGATCGGCTTCCTGGTCGAGGAAGAGACCGCGATGATCTGGCGCGGCCCAATGGTGATGTCGGCGGTCACTCAGATGCTGCGCGACGTGGCCTGGGGCGAACTCGATGTTCTTGTCGTCGACATGCCGCCCGGCACCGGCGACGCGCAATTAACGCTGGCGCAGGAAGTGCCGTTGAAGGGCGCCGTCATCGTCTCGACGCCGCAGGACCTTTCGCTGATCGATGCGCGGCGCGGGCTTGCCATGTTCAAGAAGGTCAACGTGCCGGTGCTCGGCATCGTCGAGAACATGAGCTATTTCCAATGTCCCGAATGCGGCACGCGATCGGACATCTTCGGCCATGGCGGTGCGCGGCACGAGGCCGAGCGGCTCGGCGTGCCGTTCCTCGGCGAAATTCCGCTGCACATGTCGATTCGATCCAATTCGGATGCCGGCACGCCGGTTGTTGAAAGCGAGCCGAACGGTCCGCATGCGGCGATCTATCGCGAGATCGGCGGCAGGATTCGTGATCAGCTTCGCGGCGTGATTGCCGCCGCCTGACACCACGCGACGGGACCGCACGATCGTTGCATTCGACTTTGGTTGAATTCAACGATCAACGCCGCCGGACCTGTTTTCCGTGGCTCAAGTTCCGTGATAGAGACCGTTACCAAAGCGCCTCCGGTCGCCCTCATCGCCTAGTTGCCTCTGGATATGCTCCAGGGCACCCCAAGAAACGTCCACCAAGGAGAAACTGAATGAAGCGTCGTGATTTTCTGAAAGTATCGGCGACTGGCGCGGCAGTTGCCGCGGTCGCCTCGCCGGCCATCGCGCAGTCCTCGCCGGAGATCAAGTGGCGCATGACATCGAGCTTCCCCAAGTCGCTCGACACCATCTACGGTGCCGGCGAATACTTCGCGAAGCAGGTCGCGGAGATGACCGACAACAAATTCCAGATTCAGGTTTTCCAAGCTGGCGAAATCGTACCGGGTTTGCAGGCGCTCGACGCCACCTCGAAGAACACCGTCGAGATGTGCCACACCGTCTCGTACTACTATGTCGGCAAGGACCCGACCTTTGCGATCTTCGCGTCGGTCCCGTTCGGCCTCAATACGCGCCAGCAGAATTCCTGGCTCTATCAGGGCGGCGGCAACGAACTCGCCAACGAGTTCTTCAAGAAGTTCGGCGTCGTCGGCATCCCGTGCGGTAACACTGGCACGCAGATGGGCGGCTGGTTCCGCAAGGAGATCAAGACCGTCGCCGACCTGTCGGGCCTGAAGATGCGCATCGGCGGCATCGCCGGCCAGGTTCTGCAGAAGGTCGGCGTCGTGCCGCAGCAGCTCGCGGGCGGCGACATCTATCCGTCGCTGGAAAAGGGCACCATCGACGCGGCCGAGTGGGTCGGCCCGTACGACGACGAGAAGCTCGGCTTCCAGAAGGTCGCGAAGTACTACTACTATCCGGGTTGGTGGGAAGGCGGACCGTCCGTCCACGCCTTCTGCAATCAGGAGAAGTGGGAATCGCTGCCGAAGAACTATCAGGCTGTGATTCAGAATGCCGCCGCCAATGCGACGACCTGGATGACGGCGCGATACGACATGCAGAACCCCGGCGCGCTGAAGCGGCTGGTCGCGAGCGGCACCCAGCTTCGTCCGTTCACCACCGAAGTCATGGAAGCCTGTCTCAAGGCGACCAACGAACTGTGGGCCGAAATCTCCGCCAAGAACCCGGAATTCAAGAAGGCGATCGACGCCATGCAGGCGTACCGTTCGGACGAGTATCTATGGTGGCAGGTCGCCGAATACACCTATGACAGCTTCATGATCCGTTCGCGCACGCGCGGCTGATCGAACGGCACACTCCAATTCTTCGGCCCGGCCTTCGCAAGAAGGCCGGGCTTTTTTTGCGCTGCACCCGCCGCAATCGTGGTGGATTTGCGTGCAACTTCACGTCAAGCTGTCGAAACAGTCCCGCCAAGAGGACGTCATGCACACAAACACATCCAATGGGAGGCTAATTGATGAAACGTCGCGATTTTATCAAGGCTACAGGGCTGGGTGTTGCGGGAGCTGCGATTGCCGCACCGGCGATTGCGCAGTCGATGCCCGAATTGAAGTGGCGGATGCCGACGAGCTGGCCGAAGTCGCTCGACACATTGTTCGGCGGTGCCGATATCATGGCCAAGGTTGTCGCGGAGGCCACCGACAACAAATTTCAGATTCAAACATTTGCCGGCGGCGAAATCGTTCCCGGTCTGCAGGTCGTTGACGCCGTTCAGAACGGAACATGCGAGATCGGCCATACCGCATCGTATTACTATTTCGGCAAGGACCCGACGTTTGCGCTCGGATCAAACGTCGCGTTCGGACCCAACATGCGCATCAACCAGGCGTGGTACATGCTGGGCGGGGGCAGGGATCTGCTCAACGCATTCTACAAGAACTACAACTGCATCTCATTGCTGGCAGGCAATACCGGGTGCCAGATGGGCGGCTGGTTTCGGAAAGAAATCAAGACCGTCGACGATCTCAAGGGCTTGAAAATGCGGATCGGCGGCTTCGCCGGCACCGTCATGCAGAAGCTTGGCGTCGTTCCGCAACAGATCGCCGGTGGCGATATCTATCCGGCACTGGAGAAGGGCACGATCGACGCGGCCGAGTGGGTCGGGCCGTATGACGACGAGAAACTCGGTTTTGTGAAAGTCGCGCCGCACTACTACTATCCAGGATGGTGGGAGAGCGGGCCGATGCTGCTGGCCTTCGTCAATCTCGACAAATGGAATGCATTGCCGAAAAGCTATCAGGCTATTCTCGAGCACGCCGGTCACTACGCGAATAACTGGATGATGGCGAAATACGATCAGGTCAATCCGCCGGCGCTTCGCAAGTTGCTCGCCAACGGGGCAAAGCTTCACGCCTTTTCGCAGCCGATCATGGAGGCCTGCTTCAAGGCTGCGAAAGAGCTCCACAGCGAAGTCGCACAGAAAAACGCGAACTTCAAAAAGGTCCACGATTCGATCACCCAGTTCTCGACCAACGGCTATGAATGGTTTCAGGTGGCCGAAATCGCGAACGACTCATTCCTGGCCCGCCACGCACACGACTGACGTCGCAAATTGGCGGCCGCAAATCGAAAGGCCCGGAGCATGCTCCGGGCCTTTTTCATTGGATCGGCTCGCTCTTATTGAATCTTCGGCGGTCCGAAGTCGAGCGGTGGAATGTCGATCTGCGGCACCTCGATCTTCACCTTGTTCGGATCGATGGTCGATGCGGCGCCCTTGTAGTGCATCACCATCGCCGGGAACAGGATCACGAGAACCACCATGATGACCTGGATGATCACGAACGGCACGGCGCCCCAATAGATCTGGCCGGTGGTGACAGGATCCATGCGCTTCTTGGTGACGCGGTCGATGTAGGAATCTTTCGGTGCAACGGAGCGCAGATAGAACAACGCGAAGCCGAACGGTGGATGCATGAACGATGTCTGCATGTTGACGCCAAGAATGACGCCGAACCAGATCAGGTCGATGCCGAGGTGTTCGGCCGCGGGCCCGAGCAACGGAATGATGATGAAGGCCAGCTCGAAGAAATCGAGGAAGAACGCCAGGAAGAAAACGAAGAGGTTGACGAAGATCAGGAACCCGATCTGTCCGCCGGGCAGCGAGGTGAGCAGATGTTCGACCCATACGTGGCCGTTGACGCCGTAGAAGGTCAGCGAGAAGACGCGCGCGCCGACCAGGATGAACACGACGAAGGCCGAGAGCTTCGCGGTCGATTCGGTAGCCTGGCGGATCAGGTCCCAGGACAGCCGGCGTTTGGCTGCGCCGAGCAGCAGCGCACCGGTGGCGCCCATGGCGCCGCCTTCGGTCGGCGTGGCGATGCCGATGAAGATCGTTCCCAGAACAAGGAAGATCAGGAACAGGGGCGGCACCATGACGAACGTAGTCTGCTGGGCCATATGCGACAGGAAGCGGAATCCGGTGATCCGGTGAACGATCCAGTTGATGACGGCGATGCCGAATGCGAACAGAATCCCGTAGAACATGCTGAATACGACGAAGTCGGCGCCGTGCATGTCCGACGATCGCATCATGAACCAGGCGAAAACGACGCTGACCGCGGCGAGTACGGCAAGCGACAGCAGGCCACGGCTGCCGTTGTCCTCGCGGAAACCGATCGCCTCGGACGGCAGGCCGGGAGTTGCCTTCGGAAAGATCAGGCTGACGAGGAAGACGTAACCGGCATAGAGGGCGGTAAGGACCAGCCCGGGAATGAAGGCGCCTTCATACATGTCGCCAACCGAACGGCCGAGCTGGTCGGCCATCACGATCAGGACCAGCGAGGGCGGAATGATCTGCGCCAGCGTACCCGAGGCGGCGATGACGCCGGTCGCGACGCGACGATCGTAGCCGTAGCGCAACATGATCGGCAGCGAGATCAGGCCCATCGAGATCACCGACGCCGCCACGACGCCGGTGGTTGCCGCCAGCAACGCGCCGACGAAGATCACCGCATAGGCGAGGCCGCCACGCACCGTGCCGAACAATTGCCCGATGGTGTCGAGCAAATCCTCGGCCATGCCGGAGCGTTCCAGCACGAGTCCCATGAAGGTGAAGAATGGAATGGCCAGCAGCGTGTCATTGTTCATCACGCCGTAGACGCGTTCAGGCAGGGCTTGCAGAAAGTTGGGCTGGAATTCCCCGAGCTCAATGCCGAGGAACGCGTAGATCAGCCCGACCGCGCCGAGTGAAAACGCCACTGGATAGCCCAGCAGCAGAAACACCACGAGCGACGCGAACATAATCGGCGCCATGTTGGCAATCAGAAACGCTTCCATGTAGTCCCCCGAGCCGCGAACGGGCCCCTCAATCGTTCTTGATGACCTCGACCAGATGTTCGACTTCGGCTTCGACGCCGGTTTTGTGCCCCTCATAGGGGTCTGGAATCAGGCCGCGCATGACGGCTATCCGCTTGATGAGTTCGGACAAGCCCTGGAAAAACAGAAGCGTGAAGCCGATCATGATCAGCGATTTGGCGGGCCACTGCGGGAGGCCGCCGGCGTTCCCGGATTGCTCGTTGATCTCGTAGGAGCGCAGGAAAAAAGGCACGCTGGTGACGATCATCACCACCGTCAGCGGCAGCAGAAAAAACAGGTGTCCGATAACGTCGATGCTGTCGCGCAGCTTCTTCGGGAAGTAGCTGTTCACGATATCGATGCGGATGTGTTCGTTGTTGATCAAGGTCCACGGCGCGCACAGCAGGAAAACGATGCTGAACAGTACCCACTGGAGTTCGAGCCAGGAATTCGAGGATTCGTCGAAAAGCTTGCGAACCGTTGCGTTAACGCTGGACACGATGACGGCGACAATAATCAACCACGCGAGGCGCTTTCCCAGCCACGTGTTGATAGCGTCGATCCCCTGGCTCAATTTCAGGAGCGATTGCACCGATAGCCCTCCTCGTTTCGCGCTTCTGCCGTCTTGTCAGCGCTGGCTGCGCCGGGCCGCCATTACGGCCAGCTGGCATGAAGTCGGCGCACCATTCCAGCGCGCCTCGCCGCCGTCAATTGGAAGTTTGATGATATATAAAGGGAATTTGCGGCAGCCGTGCCAAATCGGTGAGCGACTGCAATAATCCGCGAACGAAAGCGAGGATCGAACCCGCTAGCCGCCGGTCACGCTCATGTGGCGGCTGACACTCGGGCGATTGTGCCGCCGGTCGATGATGAAGTCATGGCCCTTCGGCTTGGTGCCGATGGCGCGGTCGATCGCGGCGCTGAGGAGATCGTCGTCGGCCGACGCCCGCAGTGGTTTGCGCAGGTCCGAGGCGTCTTCGTGGCCGAGGCAGGTATGGATAGTGCCGGTGCAGGTGACGCGAACGCGATTGCAGGATTCGCAGAAATTGTGCGTCATCGGGGTGATGAAGCCCAGTTTGCCGCCGGTTTCGCTGACGCGGACGTAGCGGGCAGGGCCGCCGGTGCTCTCTTCGATATCGGTCAGCGTGTAGTTGGTCGCAAGGCGCGTGCGCAGCAACGACAGCGGCAGATATTGATCGATGCGGCCGGTGCCGATATCGCCCATCGGCATGACCTCGATCAGGGTCAGCGTCATGCCCTTGCCGTGCGCCCATTCCATCAGCGCCGGAAGCTCGTCCTCGTTCACGTTCTTCAGCGCGACCGCATTGATCTTGACGGCGATCCCTGCGGCCAGCGCATCGTCGATACCCTCAAGAACCTTGCCGATGTCGCCCCAGCGGGTGATGGCCTTGAACTTCGCCGGATCGAGCGTATCCAGCGATACGTTGATCCTGCGCACACCGCAGTCATGCAGTTCCCCGGCGAAGCGGGCGAGCTGCGATCCGTTGGTGGTCAAGGTCAATTCATCCAGCGCACCGGTGTCGAGATGGCGCGATAGCGAACGCACCAGCGACATCACGTTGCGCCGCACCAGCGGCTCGCCGCCGGTCAGTCGCAATTTGCGCACGCCCTTGGCGATGAAGGCCGAGCAGAGCCGGTCGAGTTCTTCCAGCGTCAGCAGGTCGGCCTTGGGTAGGAACGTCATGTCTTCCGACATGCAATAGAAGCAGCGCAGGTCGCAGCGGTCGGTCACGGACACGCGCAGATAGCTGATCGTCCGTCCGAACGGATCGATCATGGCTGGGGCGCGAGTGGCGAGGTCGATCGTGGACTCTGGCATGAGAACCGCTTGCTGCATTCGTCGCCGAGCCGGCGACGATCATCACCTGATCCAGAGAATGTAGAGACGATGCCCCGCCTGCACAATCGTCCTATGGAACCATGCCGCGATTAAGCCTTGGCTCAGCGTGCCGGTGGCGGCGGAGCGGCGGGTGCGGGCGCCGGGAACGCCGATCCCGCGGCGGGCGGTGCGGCAGCGGCGGGTGCGGCGGCCCTCGGTGCGCGCGGTTTGCGCGGCCGGCTGCGATGATGCCGCTTCGGCGGCGCCATTGCCTGAAGTTCGCCCATCACCGGATTGGGATCGAACGTGGTCGAGGCGGGCGTCGTGAAGTCGCCAGGCACGTGCGTCACCTGCACCGGCACGGTCAGCGGCTGATATTTATCGAGTGCGAAGGAAACCGAGAAGTTCTCTGCGTTATCGGGAACCGAGATCGTGCAGGGCGTTTTGCAGCCGCCGCCAAGCGAACTGGTGGCATCGGCACCTTGAGGCGCGGAATCCACCTGAATTGAAACTGTCTTTGGCGTTGGCTTGAAAACGTTCATCGACGTCGAGGAGCACCCGGCGAGACCGAGGCCTGCCAAGGCGATCACGATTACATTGCGCATGGTCCCACCCGTTTTCTTAATGCGGCGATCAGCCACAGCCCCCGCGGGGACCTTAAGTGGGAGCGATGGCAGGCGCAACAGCCGATGACGTGTCGCCTGGAAACGGGTAAAACTCAGAAAAACATATGCAAATCAAATGTTTATTTTGATTTCTGCTCGCCAATGAGGCTGGAAATTGCTTCCGGCAGTTCCCGCATATGGCGGATCAGGCGATCCGGTTTGAGGTCGGCGATCGGTACTTCGGTATAGCCGAAGGTGACGCCGACGACCGGAACTCCCGTGCGCCGGGCCACCCCGATGTCGGTTCCGGCATCGCCCACCATGATCGTTTTGCCGATATTGCCACCGGCCCGGGCGACGGTTTGCTGAAGGATGACGGGATCGGGCTTGGATACCCCAAACGTGTCGGCGCCGCAGATTGCCGCAAACCGCGAGGTCAGTCCGAGCTTGTCGAGCAGCAGCCGGGACAGCGATTCCAGCTTGTTTGTGCAGACCGCCAGCAAAAAGCCATCTCCGGCGAGCCGATCCAGCGCCTCATGCAGCCCCTCGAACGGCCGGGATTCATCGGCGATATGGTCGGTGTAGTAGTCGATGAAATCGGCAACCAGCCGGGCCATTTCCGTGGCATCGGCTTCCCGGCCTTCCACTTCCAGCCCGCGTTCGATCAATCGTCGCGCTCCGGCACCGATCAGGTTGCGCGCAGAGGCCAGCGGTAGCGGGGGCAGTTTCTCGCGAACGAGAACGTGGTTGAGGGCGCCGATGAGATCAGGAGCGGTATCGACGAGCGTGCCGTCGAGATCGAATGCGATGAGGGGAGACGTCATAGGTTGGATCGCTAGCGGTCCGGGGGCGGTCTTGCAAGTCGGGGCTTCTGCTTCCACAGAAGAGGTCGCCGAGGGGGCAGGAAAACGCTCCGAAAGCCTGTTCCGTGGGGCGGATCGGGGCTAGATATGCCCGGCCCTTTGGAGGCGATCCTGGCGGATCGCCCATGGGCCCGCCGATCGGGCGGTTCGGAGCACGGTTACGCATGAATCTGGATGAACTGAAACGGCAGGCTGCAGCGCGCGCGCTCGAGCATGTCCGTGACGGGATGAAACTCGGTCTCGGCACCGGCTCGACCGCGAAGCATTTCGTCGAATTGCTCGGCGAGCGCGTGAAGGCCGGATTGAACGTGATCGGCGTCCCGACCTCGGAAGCGACCCGCGCCGATGCCGAGCGTTGCGGTATTCGTCTGACCACGCTGGACGATCTCGACCGCCTCGACCTGACCGTCGACGGCGCAGACGAGATCGATCCGGCCCTGAACCTCATCAAGGGCGGCGGCGGCGCGCTGTTGCGCGAGAAGATCGTGGCCGCGGCATCCGACCGGATGATCGTCATTGCCGACGACACCAAATGGGTCTCGACGCTGGGCCGTTTCCCGTTGCCTATCGAGGTCATTCCGTTCGGGCTGGCGGCGACGCGCCGTGGTATCGAAAAGGCCTGCGCGGCAAGCGACACAGCCGGGGAGTTGACCATCCGAAAGGCCAAGGACGGCCATGCTTTCGTCACCGATGGTGGCCACTGGATTATCGATGCGCATCTCGGGCAGATCCCCGATGCGCCCCGTCTGGCCGGGTTATTGGCATCGATCCCCGGCGTCGTCGAACACGGTTTGTTTATTGGCCTGGCGAGCATCGCGATGCTTGCAGGTTCGGATGGAATTCGCGTTGTCGAACGGCCGTAGCGCCGCAATTGAGGAGATTCTGGGATGAAGTATGTTTCACGCGTTTTCCTGGCCGGTGGGCTGGCGGCAGGGCTGGCACTCTCGAACGTCGCCGCGCACGCACAGGCTCAGCCGCAAGCGCAGACGCAGATCAAGCCGTCGACGCCCGCCGCGATTGCCGCTGCAAAGGAATTGCTGACGTTGAAGAACGCGCAGGGAATCTATGCCAACGCCATTCCCAATATCGTTCAGCGCACGAAGGATACGCTACTGCGCAACAACCTGAACTATCAGGGCGATCTGAACGAGGTCGCGGGTGTGATCGCGAAGAATCTGGCCGGCCGGCAGAACGAGATCGGCGAGCAGATGGCTAAGATCTACGCCAGCGATTTCACCGAGCAGGAATTGAAGGATCTCGTGACCTTCTACAAATCGCCGCTCGGACAGAAACTTCTGCTCGAGGAGCCGAAGACCGTTGCCGCCAGCATGAGCTACATGAGCCAGTGGGCGCAGGCGACCGCACAGCAGGTCGAGGAGCAGTTCCGCGCCGAGATGAAAAAGCGCGGCAAGCCCATTATGTAACGATGTGAGACCGGCGACGACGGGGCGGATTGAATATGGCTGAATTCGACACGGATCTGTTTGTCATCGGCGGTGGCTCCGGCGGCGTTCGCGCCGCGCGGATCGCCGCCGGCTATGGCGCGCGGGTGATGATAGCCGAAGAATACCGGATGGGCGGCACCTGCGTGATCCGCGGCTGTGTGCCGAAGAAACTCATGGTCTATGCCTCGCATATCAGCCACGAGATCGAGGATGCCGCAGGCTATGGCTGGACCATTCCGACCGCGACCTTCGATTGGCCGACATTGATCGCCAACAAGGACAAGGAGATCGCCCGGCTGGAAGCGATCTACACCAGCAACGTCGAAAAATCCGGCGCGCAGGTCATCAAGGCACGTGCGGTGTTCGAAGACGCGCACACGTTGCGGCTCAGCGACGGCAAAACGATACGCGCGAAATATATCCTGATCGCGACCGGTGGTGCGCCGAACCACGGAAAGGCGATTCCCGGAATCGAGCACGTCATTTCGTCGAACGAAGTATTCCATTTGTCCGCGCTGCCGAAGCGCATCCTGATCCAGGGCGGTGGATACATCGCGCTCGAGTTCGCCTGCATCTTCGCAGGTCTCGGCTCGGACGTGACGGTGGTGTATCGCGGCGACAACATCCTGCGCGGATTCGATGACGACGTGCGCGACCACGTCCGCACGGAGATGGAGAAGAATGGCATCACCGTTCTCACCGGCTGCACCGTCGACAAGGTCGAGAAGCACGGCGAGGAATTCACCTCGCATCTGTCGAACGGGTCGAGCATCGCGTCCGACAAGGTGATGTTTGCGATCGGCCGTCATCCGAATGTCGCCAATCTCGGGCTTGAGAAGGCCGGGGTGGCCATCAATCCGAAGAATGGCGGCGTCGCAGTGGATGAATTCTCCCGCACGTCGGTACCGAATATCTATGCCATCGGCGACGTGACCCATCGATTCAACCTGACGCCGGTGGCGATCCGCGAAGGTCACGCGTTCGCGGATACGGTGTTCGGCAAGCGCACCGCGAAGGTCGACCACGCCAACATTCCCACCGCCGTATTTACGCAGCCGCAGGTCGGCACCGTTGGCCTGACGGAAGCGCAGGCGCGGGCGCAGTTCGCAACCGTCGACGTCTACAAGACCACATTCAGGCCGCTGAAGGCGACGCTATCGGGTAGCGAGTCGCGCTACCTGATGAAGCTCATCGTCGATGCTGCGAGCGATCAGGTCGTCGGTTGTCACATCGTCGGTTCCGATGCGGCTGAACTCACGCAGGTCGTCGCAATTGCGATCAAGATGAGAGCGACCAAGGCCGATTTCGATGCGACCATCGCATTGCATCCGACCTCCGCGGAAGAGCTGGTGACGATGCGCACGCCAACCGCGCGTTACGTGCGGGAAGCTGCCGAGTAACACGCCGCTCGCGGTCGTTTATTCGATTACACCGAGCCAGTCCGCGGCCGCGGCCCACAGCGTGTCGCGGTGCTCGCTGCGGAAGAATCCCATATGACCGATCTTCTTGACGCCCGCATCTGCGGGGGCGATCGAAACGATCTCGGGAGTCGTCGAGGTAAAACCCGAACACAACAGTTCGACGGAAGGGCGCGGCGCCCAGGTGTCGTCGGTGAAGCACAGCGCGCGCAACGCGCCACGATAGTTCGGGAAGTTTGCAAGCGCGGCAAGCGTTGGATCACCGAGCAGATAGCGCTCGTTCATCACCCAGCGCGTCCATTCCAGAAATACGCCCTTCGGCAGATCCTGGCCCAGCATCATGCGGCCGGGCAGATAGCCGAGCAGGCGGGCGGCCGGCACGCCGAGGAAATTCATGAAAAGATACACGCGATAGCGTTCGGGCGCGGGCATCAGCTTCCAGTAGGCGGCCTGCGCGGAGACGAACAGCGCGCGCGAGACTTCGGTGTTGTTGGGCAGCAATCCCAGAGCCTGTCCGCCAAACGAGTGACCGACATAGAGCAACGGCAAACTGCTGTAGCGCTGGCGCATCCAGGTGACAGCCCCCGTCACGTCTTTCGCCGCCCAATCGGTCATCGAGGTGTCGAAGCCGCGCAGCGATTGCGCACGGGCAGGATCGGTTTTTGATTTCAGGCGCGAGCCGCCGATGCCGCGATAGTCGTAGGCGAGCACGGCGCAGCCCTGCCGCGCCAGGTAGCTGGCGAATCCCCGGTAGAACAGTCGAGGAACGGCGGTCGCCGAGTTGATCAGCACGGCGTGTCGGCGCTTGACGGTACGCGGCAAGAACAGGGTTGCCCCGAGTGCAAAACCATCTGTGGCGGGCACGATGATGTCGTCGGAGAAAACGTCGTCTTGTACTGCGTCGGTCACGGTCGGTCCCAGGGTCTTGCGGGATCCAGAAAATGCGAATTTCGCGCTCGCCGCAAGGTATTGTATTGCAAGGGTGATTTCCAACTGGCGGGATGCCCTTAGGCTGTGTATAACCCGCCGATCCGCTGGCATGCTTCGCCGCGGCTTTTTCCTCAGGAGTACTAGACCATGTCCGAGCGGTGGACACCCGACAGTTGGCGCAACAAGCCGGTGGTGCAAATGCCGGCTTATCCCGATGCGAAGGCTTTGGCCGACGTCGAGGCGCAGCTTGCGACCTTTCCGCCGCTGGTTTTTGCCGGTGAGGCGCGCAACCTCAAGAAGTCTCTCGCCCGAGTCGCAAACGGCGAGGCTTTCCTGCTTCAGGGCGGCGACTGTGCCGAGAGTTTCGCCGAACACGGCGCCAACAATATCCGCGATTTCTTCCGCGTGCTGCTGCAGATGGCGGTGGTGCTGACCTATGCCGGCGCGCTGCCAGTGGTGAAGGTCGGCCGCGTCGCGGGGCAATTCGCCAAGCCGCGATCCTCGCCGACTGAAAAGATCGACGGTGTCGAGTTACCGAGCTACCGCGGCGATATCGTCAACGACATCGCGTTCACCGCGCAGGCCCGCGTGCCCGATCCGCAGCGCCAGATGATGGCGTATCGGCAGTCGGCGGCGACGCTGAACCTGCTGCGCGCCTTCGCGACCGGCGGCTATGCCAATCTCGGCAGCGTGCACGAATGGATGCTGGGTTTCCTGAAGGACTCGCAGCAGTCGCGCCGTTACAAGGAACTGGCCGACCGCATTTCCGATGCGCTGAATTTCATGCGCGCATGCGGGCTCAATCTGGAGAGCCACCCGGAATTGCGTTCGACGGATTTCTACACCAGCCATGAAGCGCTGCTGCTCGGTTACGAGCAGGCGCTGACGCGCGTCGATTCGACGACGGGCGACTGGTACGCGACTTCCGGTCATATGATCTGGATCGGCGATCGTACGCGGCAGCTCGACCACGCCCATGTGGAGTACTTCCGCGGCATCAAGAACCCGATCGGGCTCAAGTGTGGACCGTCGCTGAAGCCGGACGATCTCTTGAAACTCATCGACGTGCTCAATCCGGAGAACGAACCCGGCCGTCTGACGCTGATCAGCCGCTTCGGCTCCGACAAGGTCGCCGACGGGCTGCCGCCGCTGGTGCGCGCGGTGAAGCGGGAAGGGCGCGTGGTCGTGTGGTCGTGCGATCCGATGCACGGCAACACCATCACCTCGACCACCGGCTACAAGACCCGGCCGTTCGATCGCATCCTTTCCGAGGTGAAGTCGTTCTTCAACGTGCACGCGGCGGAAGGCACTTACGCCGGCGGTGTGCATCTGGAGATGACCGGGCAGGACGTCACCGAATGCATCGGCGGCGCACGCGCCATCACCGACGAGCATCTCAACGACCGCTACCACACGGTCTGCGATCCGCGGCTCAACGCCGAGCAGTCGATCGACATGGCGTTCCTGATCGCCGAACTGCTCAAGCAGGAGCGGGCAGGCAAGGCCGAACCGATGCCGGCTGCCGCGGGAATGTAATGTGGTTCGCATGTGGCGGGCCACGGTCAATTCCTGGAACGGATTGATCTTCGCCCTTCGCTCGGAACAAGCCATCCGCGAGGAACTGGCGGCGCTGATCCTGTCAGTGCCGCTGGCCTGGCTGATCGGCACCACGCCGGCGCGCCGGATCGAAATGGTCGTCGTCGTGCTGCTGGTGCTCGTCGTCGAACTGCTCAACACCGCGATCGAGAAGCTGGCCGACCGGCTGACCACCGATCACGACAAGCAGATCGGTCAGGTCAAGGACATGGGATCGGCCGCGGTCGGGGTGGCGCTCGCCATCGCCGGCCTCACCTGGCTGTTCGCCATCGCGGAACGCATAGGTTGGGTCTAGCTCTATCGATTGTGTAAGGTGAGCCAGCAAGGCTAGATGCGCGCATGACCCAATCCGTTTCCGAATTCAAGATCACGCTGGCCCAGCTCAATCCGACGGTCGGCGATATTCCCGGCAACGCCGCGAAGGCGCGCGATGCGCGCGCGCAGGCGAAGGCTGCGGGTGCCCACCTCGTGGTGCTCCCCGAATTGTTCATCGCCGGTTATCCGCCGGAAGATCTGGTGCTGAAGCCGGCCTTCCAGGCGACCTGCCGCGCGGCCATCGAAGAACTGGCGCGCGAAAGCGCTGGTAATCCCGCCATGCTGATCGGTACGCCTTGGGTCGATGGCGGCAAGCTCTATAACGCCTGCGCACTGCTGGCCGACGGGCGCATCGCGGCCCTGCGCTACAAGGCCAACCTGCCGAATTACGGCGTATTCGACGAAAAGCGTGTGTTTGCGCGTGGACCAGCCGCGGGGCCGGTCACCATTGCCGGCGTACGCGTCGGCGTGCCGATCTGCGAGGATACCTGGCTCGAGGAATCCGAGGACTACGAGAACGTCGTCGAGTGTCTGGCCGAGACCGGTGCGGAAATTCTGGTGGTGCCGAACGGCTCGCCCTATGCGCGCGGCAAGACCGACATTCGCCTCGGTATTTCTGTCGCGCGAGTTACCGAGAGCGGGTTGCCGCTGGTCTATCTCAATCAGGTCGGCGGACAGGATGAACTGGTGTTCGATGGCGCGTCGTTCGCGCTGAATGCGGATCGTTCGCTGGCGGCGCAACTTCCGGCGTTCGAGGAAAACATCACGACGCTGCAATGGGTGAAGGGCGCCAACGGCTGGCATTGCAAGGGTCCTGTCGCGCCGGTGCTCGACGGCGACGAGGGCGATTATGCCGCCTGCGTGCTTGGGCTTCGCGATTACGTCGGCAAGAACGGCTTTCCCGGCGTGCTGATGGGCGTATCCGGTGGCATCGACTCGGCGCTCTGCGCCGCCATAGCGGTAGATGCGTTAGGGGCGGATCGCGTACGCGGCGTCATGCTGCCGTTCAAGTACACCGCGCAAGTGTCGCTCGATGATGCGGCGAAACTCGTAAAGGCGCTCGGCATTCGCTACGAAATCCTTCCCATTGCGGATGCAGTGAACGGTTTCGAGGCGATCCTGTCGCAAACCTTCAAGGGCCTGCCGCGCGACATTACCGAGGAAAACCTGCAGGCCCGTGCGCGCGGCACCTTGCTGATGGCGATCTCCAACAAGACCGGCGCGATGGTCGTCACTACCGGCAACAAGTCGGAAATGTCCGTCGGCTACGCCACGCTCTACGGCGACATGAACGGCGGCTTCAACCCGATCAAGGATATCTACAAGACCGAAGTATTCCGGCTGTCGCGCCTGCGTAATTCATGGAAGCCCGACGGTGCGCTCGGCCCGTCCGGCGAGGTCATTCCTGAAAATATCATCGTGCGTCCGCCGACGGCTGAACTGCGCGAAAACCAGACCGACCAGGATTCATTGCCGCCTTACGATATCCTCGATGCCATTCTGGAGCGGCTGGTGGAACGTGAGGAGCCGCTGGCCGATATCGTGGCTGCAGGCTTCGAGCGCGATGTGGTGACGCGGATCGATCGTCTGCTGAACATCGCCGAATACAAGCGGCGGCAGGCCGCGCCGGGCGTGAAGGTGACGCGCAAGAATTTCGGCCGCGATCGCCGCTATCCGATCACCAATCGATTCCGCGATCCGGGCAAGCCGTTGCCGAAGGCGGATGACACGCTGGTGTCACGCGCCGGCAAGGCATCGACGGATGTATTCGAAGGATAGGCCTCAGTAAGGCTCAGTGCCCCTGAAGGTATTTCGGTCCCACATTGCGAATGGTGCCGTTGCCGTTGGTGCCGGACGACGCTGGCGGAGCCTCCCCCTGCGCATCGGGAGCAGGCGCGCCTTTCTTTTGTGGCGCTTTCGGAGCCTGCGACATCTTCTTGGCGCGGTCTTCGGTGACGATGATGTCGCCCTGCTGTAGCGATGACTTGTCGTCGACGTTTTTCAGCGCCTCGGCCCAGGTTTCGCCGGCCGGTTTGCAACTGCACGACGGGTTGAATTCCTTCCGGTATTTGAAGGCATTCGGCAGCGATGAATAAGGCTGTCCGGAAATCGAGACGGCCTGATTCATGTCCTCGCCGGGATTGCGATAGGTGAACAGGCTGGCCTGTGCGGCCGGGCACTGGTTCTTGCAGGTGCGCTCGTCGTCGGGGAAGCGGCTCGGCACGGTCGCAAACGAGATCGGGAAATAATAGCCGTCGCAGGCGCGCACACAGACGGTGCGAAAAGTTCCCGACGGCGCACCGCCTTGCTGCGGAGGCGGAATAACGACGTCTTCACCACCGCCGCCGTTGTTGCCACCGCCGAACAGATTCTCGAAAAAGCCGCCGGGTCCGCTCGGAGCGCGCACGGCATTGGCATATTGCGGTCCGCAATTGTTCTGCGCCAGCGCCAGCAACACGGAGCGGCGCTGGCTCGCGCGCTGCTGTCCGCCGCCGCCACGCAACTGCTCGAGGCTCGTGGTCATTTGCTCGAGATTGGCGCGCATCTGCTGGATCTGGTTGTTGACCGGACCGCACTGCGCCGACTGGCCGTTGAACAGCGAGAAGAACCCCGAACTGTCGCAACCCATGCGCTTGGCCTGGATGGTGACGCGGTCCAGCTCGTGCTGCTGCTTCGACGCGGCATCTTCATAACGCCGGATCTGCTCGGCCCGGGCGGGATCGGCATCGCCGCGATCGATCGTGGCAAGCTGAGCCTCGAGCCGCACGCACATCGGATTGGATTGCGCAGGCGGTGGCTGCTGCGGATAGCCCTGCTGTTGAACGGGGTAACCTTGCGCGTGTACCTCCGTGGCGAGCGCCGTCACACTCAGGCACATGGCGCCGGCGGCAATGAAGCGGAGAAGCGAAGGCATCAACGGTGCAGGCATATTTCGATCAACACGGCCATTTCGCGCAGAGTGAAAACCGATGCACGCGAGGAACCACGCCTCGCTGAACCGGTTCGCGCTATTGCAGATTTCGCGCACGATTCGTGCAGCCCTTATAGCATTTCACGCTCGTGACGAGGCTTTCGGCGGCCGCACGGGGTGGTCGCGCCGATAACAATGTGGTTAGCGGCTTCTCACGGCGGCGTCACGTCGTTTCCGCGGCGCCAGTGTGGCGGCGTGGAGCCGACAGAGCAGGGCAGGAGGGCCGGCCTCAGCGATGGCAGGTAATGGCGACGTATTCGGCGCAGCCGGAGCCGCGGCAGCTTGCGCTTGCGACCTTCTGGATCGAGCCCGTGACTTCGTCGGGATTTACGCGGTGAAAGGCGGTCGCTTCGGTGAAATCGCGCGACTGGCAGTAGGATCGCGCCGCGTAAGTCCCGCATTTCTCGCCTCTGGCGAGGCATTCGTCGATGCCGTAGCCGTCCGGCTGGTTTGCGACGATGAAAATGCGGTTGTCGGCGTGGGCCACCGATACGGCACTGAGCGTTACAAAGGCGACCAAGGCAAGAATGGATTTCATAACGCACCGGACCGGGACTGCATTTCCGACTTCGGTACGCCTAAAACATTAAAAATGATTAACCTTGGGGCCGGGACCGATCGTCTGGCGAAAATCGTCCCCGATCAGGCCCTTGACGGAATCCCCTCGGGTGCCCCATGGTGCCGCCATGTACGGCCTCCTCACCGATTGTGGCATTCGCTGCGGGATTATTAGCTAGCGCTTTCGCTGGCTGAGGCCGTCTTTTCTCAAAATCCTGAGATCAATGGACGCCCGGCCGCAAGGGACGGGAACCTATGGACCTTCGCCTTTACGATACCCTGACCAAAGAGAAACGGCCGTTCCAGCCGATCGATGCGGCGAACGTGCGCATGTATGTCTGCGGGCCGACGGTCTACGACTTCGCGCATATCGGTAATGCGCGGCCGGTCATCGTATTCGACGTGCTTTTTCGGCTGCTGCGGCACGTCTACGGCGACCAGCAGGTCACCTACGTTCGCAACATTACCGACGTGGATGACAAGATCAACGCGCGCGCGGCGCGCGACTTTCCCGGCCTGCCGCTGAACGAGGCGATCCGCAAGGTCACCGGCGAAACGGAGAAGCAGTTTCACGCCGATGTGGATGCGCTCGGCTGCCTGCGGCCGAGTGTTGAGCCGCGTGCTACTGAGCACATCGCCGAAATGCGGACGATCATCGAAATGCTGATTGCCGATGGTCACGCCTATGTCGAACAGGATCACGTCCTGTTCAACGTCGCATCGGATCCGCATTACGGCACGCTGGCGCGGCGGTCGCTCGACGAGATGATGGCCGGCGCGCGCGTCGACGTCGCTCCCTACAAGCGCGATGCGATGGATTTCGTGTTGTGGAAGCCGTCGAAGCCGGGCGAGCCGTCGTGGCCGTCGCCGGGCGGCATCGAGGCGGAGGGGCGCCCGGGCTGGCATATCGAGTGCTCGGCGATGGCGTGGAAGCATCTCGGCAAACAGTTCGACATTCATGGTGGCGGCATCGACCTGGTGTTTCCGCACCACGAGAACGAATTGGCGCAATCGTGCTGTGCCTTCCATGAAGAACGCATGGCCAATATCTGGATGCACAACGGCTTCCTGCAGGTCGAAGGCGAGAAGATGTCGAAGTCGCTCGGCAACTTCGTCACTATCCGCGAGCTGCGCGAAGGCTGGGCCGGTTATGCCTGGCCGGGTGACGCGTTGCGCTTCGCGATGCTTGGGACGCATTATCGCCAGCCGATCGACTGGACCGCGAAGACGCTCGATGAAGCGCACAAGACGCTGTGGCGCTGGTATGGCGATCTGGAAGGCGTGAAGCTTGCCCCGAACATCCCAGACGAAGTGCTTGCGCCGCTGGCGGACGATCTCAACACCTCGGGCATGATCGCTGCGCTCCACGCGTTGCACAAGGCCAAGCGGCTGGCGGAACTGCGTGCGGCGCTGACGTTCCTTGGATTCACTTGCGAGCAACGCAATCTTCAGCGCAATGCCGGGGGAGCCGGCACGTCCGCATACGAAGTGCATATGAACAATGCGCCGATCAAGGTGATCGTGCAGCCGCTGACGCCGGCCGAGATCGAACAGCGTATCGCCGCCCGCACGGCCGCGCGCGCCGCAAAGGATTGGAAAGAATCCGATCGCATCCGCGACGAACTCGCCGCCATGGGGATCGTGCTCAAGGACGGCAAGGATGCCGACGGCAAACCCGTCACGACATGGGAGGCTGCGCGATGAGTGCGCCTGCACTGCGTCCGTTTCTGCCGGCCGACGTGCCGGTGCTGGCTGCGATCTTCATTGCCAGCATCGAGGAATTGACCGGCGACGATTACAGCGAAGCCCAGCAACTGGCGTGGGCCTCCACAGCCGACGATGAAGAGAAGTTCGGCGCGCGGCTGGCCGGAGAGTTGACGTTGATTGCAACCATCGACGGTGTGCCGGTGGGCTTTGCCTCGCTCAAGGGCGCGGATCATATCGACCTGCTTTACGTGCATCCGAACGTTGCGCGACAGGGCATCGCTACCATGCTGTGCGACGCGCTGGAAAAGCTCGCCACCGCGCGCGGCGCCAAACAGCTCACGGTCGATGCCAGCGATACCGCGCAGGGACTGTTCGAAAAGCGCGGCTACATTCCCAAGCAACGCAACAGCGTCACGGTCGGCGATGAATGGCTGGCCAATACCACCATGCAGAAGACCCTGGCCGCGGATGGCGGGCCTGGGACAGCAACATGAGTACGACCATGAGCCGCGAGCGCCTTTACCTGTTCGATACGACCCTGCGCGACGGTGCGCAGACCAACGGCGTCGACTTCTCGCTCCATGACAAGCGCATGATTGCAACGCTGCTCGACGATCTCGGCATCGATTATGTGGAAGGTGGTTATCCCGGCGCCAATCCGGCGGACACCGAGTTCTTCGCGGAGAAGCCGGATTTCCAGCACGCGCGCTTCACAGCGTTCGGCATGACGCGGCGGGCAGGGCGCTCGATCTCGAACGATCCCGGCGTCGCCGCGCTGTTGGAAGCGAAGGCCGATGCCATCTGTTTCGTCGCCAAGTCGTCCGCGTACCAGGTGCGCGTTGCGCTGGAGAGCACCAAGGAGGAAAACCTCGCCTCGATCCGCGACAGCGTGAGCGCGGCCAAGGCTGCGGGCCGCGAAGTGATGCTGGACTGCGAGCACTTCTTCGACGGCTATAAGGAAGACCCGGAATTCGCACTGTCCTGCGCCAAGGCTGCGTACGATGCCGGCGCGCGCTGGGTCGTGCTGTGCGACACCAACGGCGGAACGATGCCGAATGAAGTCGAGGCCATCGTCCGGGAGGTCGTCAAACAAATCCCCGGCGACCACGTCGGCATTCACGCTCATAACGATACCGAACAGGCGGTGGCGAATTCGCTTGCCGCGGTGCGCGCCGGTGTTCGGCAAATTCAGGGTACGTTGAATGGATTGGGTGAGCGCTGCGGCAACGCCAATCTCTGCTCGCTGATCCCGACGCTGAAACTGAAGAAGGAATTTTCCGACACGCTCGATATCTCGGTGTCGGACGAAAAACTCGCCACGCTGGTGCGGGCCTCGCGGGCGCTCGACGATATCCTCAATCGTGCGCCGGATCGGCATGCGCCCTATGTCGGTGCCAGTGCTTTCGTCACCAAGACCGGCATCCACGCTTCGGCCATTCTGAAGGACCCGGCGACCTATGAGCACGTGACGCCGGATTTGGTCGGCAACCACCGCCAGGTGCTGGTGTCGGATCAGGCGGGCCGCTCGAACGTACTGGCCGAATTGGAACGGGCCGGCATCCCGTTCGACAAAAACGATCCGAAACTCAATCGCCTCATCGACGAGATGAAGTCGCGGGAAGCTGCTGGTTACGCCTATGAATCGGCCGACGCCTCGTTCGACCTCTTGGCGCGACGTACGCTTGGCAAAGTGCCGGATTATTTCCACGTCGAGCAGTTCGATGTGAATGTCGAGCAGCGCTACAATGCCAACGGGCGCCGCGTCACGGTGGCGATGGCGGTGGTGAAGGTCGAAGTCGAGGGCGAAATGCTGATCTCGGCCGCGGAAGGCAACGGCCCGGTGAATGCGCTCGACGTCGCGCTACGCAAGGACCTCGGAAAATATCAGAAGTACATCGAAGGCCTGAAGCTGATCGATTATCGCGTGCGTATCCTCAATGGCGGCACCGAAGCCGTGACGCGCGTGCTGATCGAGAGCGAGGACGAGGGCGGTGAACGCTGGACGACGATCGGTGTGTCGCCCAATATCATCGATGCATCGTTCCAGGCGCTGATGGATTCCGTGATCTACAAGCTGGTGAAATCCAACGCGCCCGCCTGAGGGCGAGACGACGGCGGTTACAGCCGCCGCGCCACGCTCGGCGAAAGCTCTTTCTCGGCTTCCGGCACCTTGGCGGCCGCGGCGCGCAGCTTCGGCAGGATGTCTTCGATCCGCTCGGCCTTGAGGATGTCGACCGCCAGTGTCGGCCGGATGAAGGCGGTTGCGCGCATGTGAGCGAGCAGCGCCAGCAGCGGCTCCCAGAAGCCATCGATATTGGCGAGCAGGATCGGCTTGCTGTGGCGGCCGAGCTGTTGCCAGGTCAGTTGTTCGACCAGTTCTTCCAGCGTGCCGACGCCGCCCGGCAGCGCGACGAACGCATCGGAGCGTTCGAACATCAGACGTTTGCGCTCGTGCATGTCGTGGGTGACGATCATCTCCTGCGCACGGGCCAGGGCATTTTCGCGCGCGGTAAGGAAGTCCGGGATGATGCCGGTCACCCGGCCGCCATGGTCGAGCGCCGAGGAGGCGACCGCGCCCATCAGGCCGATCGAGCCGCCGCCATAGACGAGGCCAACGCCATTCTCGGCGAGGGCCTTTCCGAACGCCTTGGCGCCTTCAACAAAGTGGGGATTGGTACCGGGGCCTGAGCCGCAATAGACACAGACGGTTTTGATATCAGTCATCAGGTCGATGTGGCATCGCGCGATGACAGCGTCAAGACGGGAGCAGGCGGCAATCGCCTTGGCAAAGGAAATCCCTCCCTCAAATCCGCGTCAGCGGTAAAAGAATCCGCCGTGGAGGGTGCGCAGGATGGGCAAACTCTCTATATGACGAGCAGAATACCTATCGAATCCAGAAGCAATAGCGGCCGCGTAGTCGTGCGCCGTCGTTCCAGGCGCCCCGTATGACCGACGTCGATCCACCCTTGAGTCCAGAGCCGGCACCGGCCGACGAGAAGATCGTCGGGAAGGCGACGCTGACCCGTACGCTGGTGCATCTGTGGCCCTATATCTGGCCGGGGGATCGCACGGACCTGAAGATGCGCGTGGTGTGGTCGCTGGTGCTGCTGCTGCTCGCCAAGCTTGCCACCCTGTCGGTCCCGTTCACTTTCAAATGGGCGATCGATGCCCTGACCGGCGCCGATACCGCGCCGGTGCAATCATCGAACTGGATGATGTGGCTGATCGCATCGCCGTTGCTGATGACGGCGAGTTACGGCGCAGTGCGGGTATTGATGGCGGTGCTCACGCAATGGCGCGACGGCATCTTCGCCAAGGTCGCGATGCATGCGGTGCGCAAGCTCGCCTATCTCACCTTTGTCCACATGCATGAACTGTCGCTGCGCTTTCATCTCGAGCGCAAGACCGGCGGGCTGACCCGCGTGCTGGAGCGTGGCCGTCTCGGCATCGAAGTCATCGTGCGGATGGTGATCCTGCAACTCGTGCCGACCATCGTCGAGGTCGCGTTGCTGACGGCGGTGCTGCTGTGGCAGTTCGACTGGCGCTACGTGATCGTCACGCTTATCACCGTCGTCGTGTACATGTACTACACCTACATCGCGACCGAGTGGCGGATCGAAATCCGCCGCAAGATGAACGACTCGGATACCGAAGCGAATACCAAGGCCATCGACTCGCTGCTGAACTACGAGACCGTGAAATATTTCGGCTCCGAACAGCGCGAGGCCGAGCGCTACGACCGGTCGATGGCGCGCTACGAACACGCCAGCGTCAAGACCTATACGTCGCTGGCGGTGCTCAATACCGGGCAGGCGATCATTTTCACTGCAGGTCTCACCGCGACGATGCTGATGTGCGCGATCGGCGTGCGCAACGGGACCAATACGGTCGGCGATTTCGTCATGGTCAACGCCATGATGATCCAGCTTTACCAGCCGCTGAATTTCATGGGCATGGTCTATCGCGAGATCAAGCAGGCGGTGATCGACATCGAGAAGATGTTCGGCGTGCTGTCGCGTAATCCCGAAGTCAAGGACAGGCCGGGCGCAAAGCCGCTGGCCGTGGCGTCCGGCAGCGTGCGGTTCGAAGACGTGCGGTTTTCCTACGATCCGGAACGTCCAATCCTTAAAGGTCTGAGCTTCGAAGTGCCGGCGGGCAAGACCGTCGCCATCGTCGGCCCGTCCGGTGCCGGCAAGTCGACGATCTCGCGGCTGCTGTTTCGGCTCTACGATATTTCCGGTGGTCGCATCCTGATCGACGGCCAGGACATTCGTGACGTCACGCAGGAGTCGCTGCGGGCATCGATCGGCATGGTGCCGCAGGATACGGTGCTGTTCAACGACACCATCCGCTACAACATCCGTTACGGCCGCTGGGATGCGACCGATGCGGAAGTCGAGGAGGCGGCGTCGCTGGCGCAGATCGATAGCTTTATCCGCCGCTCGCCGAAGGGATACGAAACCGAAGTCGGCGAGCGCGGTCTGAAATTGTCCGGCGGCGAGAAGCAGCGTGTGGCGATCGCCCGGACCGTGCTGAAGGCGCCGCCGATCCTGGTGCTGGACGAGGCCACCTCGGCACTCGACAGCCATACCGAGCAGGAAATCCAGATCGCGCTGGAGCGGGTATCGCGCAACCGGACCTCGCTGGTGATTGCGCACCGTCTCTCCACCATCGTCGGCGCCGACGAGATCATCGTGCTGGATCAGGGCCGCATCGCCGAGCGCGGAACCCATAGCCAATTGCTGGCGGCCGATGGCCTGTATGCCAGCATGTGGAACCGGCAGCGCGAAGCCGAGGCGGCACGCGAGCGGCTGGCGCAGGTCGCCGACGACAACGAGGCGCCGAACCGCAAGCCGCCGCCGCTGGATGACGACGTGGCGAGCGCCGCCGCGGAGTAGCCTGTTTTCTGCTACAAGAACCAGCGAGATCAACCAGAGTCGAATCACCGATGTCCATCGCCCATTCCATTCGTGCCCAGATTCCGCCGATCCATCCGGAGGGCTATCCGTTCATCGGCGGCTTTGCGCTGGCAAGCCTGATCCTGTTCTGGATCTGGACGCCGCTCGGCTGGATCGGCACGCTGCTGACGGTGTGGTGCGCGCTGTTCTTCCGCGATCCGGTGCGGGTGACGCCGGTGCGGGAAGGGCTCGTGGTGTCGCCCGCCGACGGGCGCGTGTCGATGATCGCACCGGCGCTGCCGCCCGCAGAGCTCGGGCTCGGCGACCAGCCGTTGCTGCGCATCTCGATCTTCATGAGCGTGTTCAACTGCCATGTGAACCGCAGCCCGGTGGCCGGCCGCATCGACCGCATCGCCTATCGCCCCGGCAAATTCCTCAACGCCGAACTCGACAAGGCGAGCGAGGACAACGAGCGCAATTCGCTGGTGATCTCCACCGCCAACGGGCGCATCGGGGTGATCCAGATCGCCGGCCTCGTGGCCCGGCGCATCGTATCGTTCGTGAAGGAAGGCCAGCTGATCGGGGCAGGCGAGCGGTTCGGCCTGATCCGCTTCGGCTCGCGCTTGGACGTCTATCTGCCCGAGGGCAGCACCGCGTTGGTCTCGGTCGGCCAGACCGCGGTTGCCGGAGAAACCGTGCTGTCCGATTTGCGACCCAACGATGGCGGGCCGACGTTCCGTTCGCAGTAAAGGCTTTCTGCGTTGTCGTGGGGCCGGTTTGCCCAATGGCGGGGCAGCGGTTCCCTTGTTATATTGAGGACATGCAGACGCCCATCGACCCACGCTACCCCGAAATGCGCCGCCGCCGGTTTCGCCCGATCCCGGTGCGGATGCTGGTGCCGAACGTCATTACCCTGCTGGCGATCTGCGCGGGCCTCACGGCCATTCGCCTATCCACCGAAGGCCGCATGGAACTCGCGGTTGCAGCGATCGTGTTCGCGGCGGTGCTCGACGGTGTCGACGGCCGGGTGGCGCGGCTCATCAAGGGCCAGTCGCGATTCGGGGCCGAACTCGACAGTCTCGCGGATTTCGTCAATTTCGGCGTCGCACCCGGGCTGATCCTGTATTTCTGGCAATTGCACGACCTCAACAATGTCGGCTGGATCGCGGCGATGATCTTCGCCATCAGCGGCGGCCTGCGGCTGGCGCGTTTCAACGCCACCATGGACGATCCGAACAAGCCGCCATTTGCTGCCAATTTCTTCACCGGCGTGCCGGCGCCGGCCGGCGCGATCACCGTGCTGCTGCCGATCTATCTCGGATTTCTCGGCGTCCCCATGCCGCCGGCGACCCTGACCGCGGCCTATACGCTGGTGGTGGCATTCCTGATGGTGTCGCGGCTGCCGGTGTTCTCGGGCAAGGCCGCGCGCTGGCGCGTCGAGCCCGAAATGGTGCTGCCGGTATTCGTCGCAGTGGTGTTCGCTGTCGCGCTTCTGATCGGATATCCGTGGCACATCCTGTCGGTCGGGTCGGTGATTTACCTCCTCAGCTTGCCGCTGGGCTGGAAATCCTATCGCGATCAGGAGCGCGAATTCGTCCGCCAGGCAGGCTCGCCGCTGGCTCCGGTGGCCCCGGAGCGTGCTTCGCCCTACGCGGCACCTACGCCACCCCACGACGATGACGAGCGTCCGCCGCGGCTCAACTGACGTAAAAAGAATCGGCTGCATCCTGCTGCCACAACGGGAGAAAAAGACGTGACCGATCACGCCACCGATCCGCTGCCGCCCACCGCCCTCGAAGCCCTCGCCAGATACGATACGCCCACCATCTGCAACGCGCTTGAAATCGTCGCGCCGCATCGGCGTGCGGTGGGTTTCACAACGCGGCCATTGGTCTGTCCATTCCCCGACTTGCCGCCGATCGTCGGCTATGCGCGTACCGCGACCATCCGCGCTACGGCGCCATCGGGCCTGCCGGCCGCCGAGCAGCAGAAGCAGCGATTGGCCTATTATCAGTATGTCGGAACCGGCACCGGTCCGCGGATCAGCGTGATCCAGGACCTCGATGGGCCGGATGCCGGCTTCGGTGCATTCTGGGGCGAGGTCAACAGCGCCGTCCACAAGGCGCTCGGCTGCCTCGGCGTCGTCACCGACGGATCGATCCGCGACATTCCGCAATGGGCTCCGGACTTTCAGGCGCTGGCCGGTTCGGTCGGGCCGTCGCATGCGCATGTCCATGTCGCAGGCTTCGGGGAGAAGATTCGTGTTGCCGGGATGACGGTGAGTTCGGGTGACCTGATCCATGCCGATCGCCACGGTGCCGTGGTGGTGCCGTTTGACGTGGCAGCGAAAGTGCCCGAAGCCGCCGAACTCTGCGGTCGCCGCGAGACACCGATCTTAGACATCGCCCGCAGCTCGTCGTTCTCGCTCGAGAAGCTCAAGGAAGCGCTGGCGCGTTCTTCCGAAATCCACTGAACCCGCACAAGTTGCATTGAGGCGGACATGGTTATTGGCGCGTTAACGGCGCGTACGCCCGATTGTGCCGTTTTTTCAATGCCCGTTGCGAAGCGTGCCGTCGGCGCGCGGGCCATTCGCGGCGCCAGTGGCGCTTCCGGCACTTAACCTTTACCCGCCTTTAATCGCGCCGACGCTAGGGTCGTGACGTGGCTCAGAACGGGCCGCGCCGTCCGTCCGGGACGGTCAGTTGCGTGCGTCGGAGTTCTCCATGGATATCACCACAGGCGTTGGCCTTCTCGCCGGGACAATCGTCGTTACTGTGATGATTTTCATGGGTGGCGATCTGCACATGTTCATCAGTGAACATGCCATGATCATCATCTTCGGCGGTTCGATTGCCGCGACGCTGATCCGTTTTCCGCTCAGCGCTATCCTTCACGGCCTGCCGCTCGGCGCCAAGTTCGCTTTCACCATGAGCAGGCTGTCGGCGCGCGACCTCGTCGACGAGTTGGCGCGGATCGCCGAGATCGCCCGCAAGCAGGGACCGGTTGGACTGGAGAAGGTCGAGACCGATGAGCCATTCCTCGCCAAGGGCATTCGCTTCGTTGCGGACGGCTACGATCTCGAATTCATCCGCGACAATCTCGAACGCGACCGCGACAATTTCCTGATGCATCTCGACGAGGGCGGCAAGATCTATCGCGCCATCGGCGATTGCGCGCCGGCTTTCGGCATGATCGGCACGCTGATCGGCATGGTGCAGATGTTCGCCAACATGACCGATCCCTCCAAGCTCGGACCGTTCATGGCGACGGCGCTGCTGGCGACGCTTTACGGGGCGCTGGTCGCCAACCTGTTCTGTCTGCCGATCGCCGACAAGCTGCACGGCAAGCTGCTCGACGAGGAAACCAATCGTACGCTCATCATCGACGGCATCCTGATGATCCGCGATTCCAAGAGCCCGACCCTGGTGCGCGAAATGCTGCTGGCCTATCTGCCCGAAAAGCATCGCCACGAAGAAGGTGAGCCGGTGCCGGCTTAGCGCGTAGTCCGATGGCCAAGAAGAAACGCGGCGATGCGCACGGGGGTGGTCACGGCTGGTTCGTGACCTTCGCCGATCTCATGGGCTTGATGATGAGTTTCTTCGTCATGCTCGTTGCGTTTTCCAATCAGGATCAGCAGAAGCTCAAGATCGTTGCAGGCTCGATGCGCGATGCGTTCGGCGTGCAGACCGAGTCGCGCTTTTCCGGGATGATCGAATCCGACGGACTGCCGACGCGGCCCAGGTTGAAGAACGTCGATCACATTCCGCCGGAAGATGCGTCGAATACGCCGACTCCCGACGAACAGGAGCGCAGCAAGACCGCCGGTGCGCGACTGAAGACCGATCGCGAGTTTGCATTGGCGTCTGCGTCGCTGCGCCAGGCGCTGCAGGACATGCCGGAACTGACCGAGATTTCCAAGAACGTGATGTTCGAGGAAACTAAACAGGGTCTCAATCTCGAGATCATCGATCAGGACGGGCGGTCGATGTTTGCCTCGGGTTCCAAGGTACCTTATGACCGTACGCGGCGGCTGTTGCAGGCTCTCGCGTCACCGCTCAAGGCAACACCGCTGCGCGTTTCGATCGTCGGGCACACCGCGACCGGCGACGCTTCCACGCGTAGCGACTACGATGCGTTCGATCTGTCCGCGGACCGCGCCAATGCAGTACGGCAGATTCTCGAACGGGAAGGGCTGCCGCCGAGCCACATTTACGCGGTTTCGGGCAAGGCCGACAGCGTGCCGCTGTTTCCGGACGATCCGTCGCTCGCCGCAAACCGCCGCGTGACCATCACGCTGATGCGTGAAGATCCGCCGCTGCCGCCCAATCTAAAACCTTGATGGTGTCAACTCCTTTTCTGCGTCCGGCCTTTGCGTTAGCTTGCGGGGCTCAGGCGTCAGAAGCGCTATGGATGGGACGTTGACCTGCGGTGTCGAGTGCTTCATAGCCCGGATCAAATTCATCTGAAGAGTGTTCTCCCTCATCATGGCTGTGAGTGACACATCGACCGAAGCCCCAAACGAGGCACCGGTCACGACCAGTTTTTGGGCGCTCACGCTCGGGAGCATCGGCGTCGTCTTCGGCGACATCGGCACCTCGCCGCTGTATGCGTTCCGCGAGGCCGTTGCCCATGCCGCGCAGAAGGGCGAGGTCACGGAAGCGATCGTCCTCGGTGTGCTATCGCTGATCCTGTGGTCTCTGTTCATCGTCGTTACCGCGAAATACGTCCTGCTCCTTTTGCGGGCAGACAACAACGGCGAGGGTGGAACCCTGTCGCTGATGGCGCTCGGCCAGCGTGCGGTCGGTCACCGAAGTTGGCTGTTACTGGCGCTTGGCGTGGTCGGCGCATCGATGTTTCTCGGCGACTCGATGATCACGCCGGCCATCTCCGTGCTGTCGGCCGTAGAGGGTCTCAAGCTCGCGACGCCGTCGCTGGATCCCTACGTGGTGCCGTTGACGATCGTGATCCTGATTCTGCTGTTCTCGGTGCAGAGCAGGGGAACCGCACGGGTGGCAAGCGCTTTCGGACCGGTGATGGTCGTCTGGTTTGTCGCCATCGCCATACTCGGGCTGCTTCACATCAGCGATGACCCCTCGGTGTTGTTCGCGATCAATCCCTGGTACGCGATTTATTTCCTGCTCAATCACGGCGTCATCGGCCTCGTGATCATGGGCCTTGTCTTCCTGTCGGTGACGGGCGGCGAGGCGCTGTACGCCGATCTCGGGCATTTCGGCCGCAAGCCGATCCAGACGGGGTGGTTTTATCTGGTGCTGCCGGCACTGCTGCTGAACTATTTCGGGCAGGGTGCATTGATCCTGTCGCACCCGGCCGCGATCGAGAACACTTTCTATCGCCTGGCGCCGGAGCCGTTGTTGCTGCCGCTGGTGATATTGGCGACCGCCGCAACGGTGATCGCGAGCCAGGCGGTGATCACCGGCGCTTATTCGCTGGTGCGTCAGGCGGTACAGCTCGGACTGTTGCCGCGCTTCGAGGTTCGCTACACGTCGGAGACGCATGCGGGGCAGATCTATCTGCCGCGCGTCAACACGCTGCTGCTCGTCGGCGTCCTGCTGCTGGTCGGCTTGTTCCACACGTCCAGCGGACTGGCATCGGCCTACGGCATTGCCGTTTCGACTACCATGGTGGCCGACGGCATCATGGGCTTCATCGTCGTCTGGAAGTTGTGGAATTGGCGCGCTGCCACAGCGGCGCTGCTGGTGTTCCCGCTGGTCGTCGTCGACGTCGCGTTCTTCAGCGCCAATTTGCTCAAGCTGTTCGAGGGCGCGTGGGTGCCGTTGCTGTTCGGCCTGACGATGGTTGCGGTGATCTGGACCTGGCGGCGCGGCGCAGCGCTCTTGATCGAGAAAACGCGGCGCACCGAAGTCCCGCTGCTCGACCTGATCAAGAGTCTCGAAAAACGGCCGCCGCATGTCGTCAAGGGCACGGCGGTGTTCCTAACCAGCGATCCGAATTTCGTGCCGACGGCGCTGCTGCATAACCTGAAGCACAACAAGGTACTGCATGAGCACAATGTCATCCTGACGATCGAGACGGCGCATACGCCGCGCGTCGATACGCTCGAACGCGTTCACATGGAAAGTATCAGCGAGAAATTCGCGACAGTGCGGCTGCGCTTCGGCTTCATGGAATCGCCCAACGTGCCGCGTGCGCTCGGCATCGCGCGCAAGCTCGGCTGGCAGTTCGACATCATGTCGACGTCGTTCTTCGTGTCGAGGCGGTCGCTGAAAATGGCCGCGAAGTCGGAAATGCCGAAATGGCAGGATCGATTGTTTATTGCGCTGAGCCGGTCGGCCAATGACGCCACCGACTATTTCCAGATTCCGACCGGGCGGGTGGTCGAGGTCGGTACGCAAGTCACGATCTGACCCGCCGCGAAACCGTCAAAAACGCATATCTCGGTCGTGAAATCCTCTATACGCCGGGCTCTGCCCGGGAGTATAAGGCCGCCGCTTTGCCGTTGTGCAGTGTAGCATTTTGAGGCGGATCCCCGATGTCGACCGAAGTTGCTGCCGTTGCCGCCGATCCGGCGGCGGACGAGGGCGAGCGCGACAGCCATTCAACCGTTGGTTTCAAAACCCTGATGCTGGGCAGCATCGGCGTGGTCTATGGCGATATTGGCACGAGCCCGATTTACGCGTTTCGGGAGGCGATGACGGCCGCGGGTGGCACGACGGGGCGTTTCGAGCCGTATGTCGTGCTCGGCGTGCTGTCGTTGATCCTGTGGGCGCTGATCGTCGTGGTGACGCTGAAATACGTCGTCATCTTTCTGCGTGCCGACAATAACGGGGAAGGCGGTACGCTGGCGCTGATGGCATTGGCACAACGTGTCGTCGGCTCGAATGCCAGCAAGGTCATCCTGCTGGGAATTATCGGCGGCGCGCTGTTCTACGGCGATGCCGTGATCACGCCCGCGGTATCGGTGCTGTCGGCGGTCGAGGGCATGACCGTCGTCACCTCGGCGTTCGAACCATATGCCGTGCCGGTGACGGCGCTCATCCTGGTGTTGCTGTTCGCGGTGCAGTCGCGCGGCACGGCAAGCGTGGCGGCTTTCTTCGGGCCGACGATGTGTGTCTGGTTTGCGGCAATCGCGATCGCGGCAATTCCCCGCGTCGTCGAACATCCGTATGTGCTGCTGGCGTTCAATCCGCTCTATGCCGTGACCTTCATGCTGCATCATGGCGTCATCGGCTTTGTAACGCTCGGCGCCGTGTTTCTTGCCGTGACCGGTGCGGAGGCGCTGTATGCCGATCTCGGTCATTTCGGCAAACGTCCGATCCGCACGGCGTGGCTGGTGTTGGTATTGCCGGCGCTCGCGTTGAACTATCTGGGACAGGGCGCACTGCTATTGGCCAATCCCAAGGCCATCGAGAATCCCTTCTTCCTGATGTTCCCGCCATGGGCGCTGCTGCCGATGGTTGTGCTTGCGACCGCGGCGACCGTGATCGCCAGCCAGGCCGTGATTACCGGCGCCTATTCGCTGACGCGGCAGGCGATCCAGCTTGGTCTGCTGCCGCGCTTTGAAATCCGGCACACATCGGAAGCGCATTCCGGCCAGATCTACATTCCGCGCGTCAACACGCTGCTGCTGGTGTTCGTGGTGCTGCTGGTGTTCCTGTTCCGCTCGTCGAGTGCATTGGCGTCGGCCTACGGCATTGCAGTTACGGGGACGATGGTGGTGACGGCGCTGATGGGCTTCGTGGTGATCTGGAAGGTCTGGCGCTGGTCGATGATTGCCGCGGCCGCATTGATCGCGCCGTTCCTGTTCCTCGACTTGACGTTCCTCGCCGCCAACCTGCTGAAGGTGTTCGAAGGCGGTTGGGTCCCGCTGGTGCTCGGCGGGCTGGTGATGCTGCTGATGATGACCTGGCGGCGCGGCAGCCGGTTGCTGTTCGAGAAATCGCGCAAGCTGGAATTTCCGCTGCTGGATCTCGTCGCCATGCTGGAGAAGCGTCCGCCGCAACGGGTGCCGGGCACTGCGGTGTTCCTGACCAGCGATCCGACCAGCGCGCCGACGGCGCTGATGCATAGCCTGAAACACTATAAAGTGTTGCACGAGAAGAATGTTATTCTCACCATTCAGATCGCGCGTTCGCCGCGCGTCGATCCGGCCGAGCGGGTGCGGCTGGAGGAAATCAGCGCCACCTTCTCCAAGGTGACGTTGAAGTTCGGCTTCATGGAATCGCCCAACGTGCCGAAGGCGCTGGCCATCGCGCGCAAGCTCGGCTGGCAGTTCGATATCATGTCGACCTCGTTCTTCCTGTCTCGACGGGCGCTGAAGCCGGCCGCCAATTCGGATATGCCGCGCTGGCAGGATCATCTGTTCATTGCGCTCAGTCGCACGGCCAATGACGCCACCGATTACTTCCAGATTCCGACCGGCCGGGCGGTCGAGGTGGGCACTCAGGTCGCGATCTGACGGCCTCGTCAAATCTCGCTTCTGACGCTTGATTTTCCCTGCGCCAAGGGCGAGTTTGGCGGCCGCGCGCGGCGCGCTTACGGGACACGTGTTGGGAGAACGACCGGTGACAGGGCAGAATTTCAGGGTGCAGGATCTGACGCCGGAAGACGTCGCTCGCGGGATCGAGCAGGGGCGTTACCTGCTGCTGGACGTTCGCGAGCCGAACGAGGTCGCGGTGGAGGCCTATCCCGATGCGGTAGTGCTGCCGCTCTCCACGTTCGATCCGGCCGACATTCCCGACCTGCAGGGCAAGGACCTGGTGTTCGCGTGTCGTTCGGGCAATCGCTCGGCGAAGATCTCGATCGCCGTGCAGGCTGCCGGACTCCCTTACGACAAGCATCTGGCGGGCGGTATCATCGCCTGGAAGGCTGCCGGACTGCCGACCCGGACGGGCGGCTAAGTCCATTATGAATCAGGTCTTCGCTAATCTTCCCGTCACCGTGTTCGAGGCGATGTCGCAACTGGCGCGCGACAACAACGCCATCAATCTGGGTCAGGGCTTTCCCGATGCGCCGGGACCGGAGGACATCCGTCGCGCGGCCGCCGATGCCGTGGTGGACGGTTATAATCAATATCCATCGATGATGGGCATTCCGGAATTGCGGCAGGCCATCGCGACGCATTACGCGCACTGGCATCACCTGACGCTCGACCCGATGACCGAAGTGATGGTGACGTCGGGCGGCACCGAAGCGCTGACCAGTTCGATCCTCGCCGTTGTCGAGCCCGGCGATGAAGTCGTGGTGTTTCAGCCGGTATACGATTCCTATCTGCCGATCATCCGGCAAGCCGGCGGCATTCCGCGGCTGGTTCGGCTCGAGCCGCCGCACTGGCGCCTGACTGAGGAGGCGCTGCGCAAGGTCTTCAATCACAAGACCAGGGCGGTGCTATTCAACAATCCGCTCAATCCGGCGGCGGTGGTGTATCCGCGCGAAGACCTCGAATTGCTGGCGCGGTTCTGTCAGGAATTCGACACCATCGCGATCTGCGACGAGGTCTGGGAGCACGTGATCTTCGACGATCGCAAGCATATCCCGCTGATCTCGATTCCGGGCATGCGCGATCGCACCATCAAGGTGGGATCGGCCGGCAAGATTTTCGGGCTGACCGGATGGAAGATCGGTTTCGTCTGCGCTGCGCCACCATTGTTGCGCGTGGCGGCCAAGGTACATCAATTCTTGACCTTCACCACGGCGCCCAACCTGCAGGTTGCGGTCGCTTACGGGCTTGGCAAGACGGATGACTACTTTTTCGACATGCGCAAGGAACTGGCGCGCAGCCGCGACCGGCTGACGAAAGGGCTGGAAAGCCTCGGCTTCCCGGTGCTCCCCTCGCAAGGCACCTATTTCCTCACCGTCGATCTGTCGCCGCTTGGGTTGAACGAAACCGATGAAGCGTTCTGCCGCCGCATCGTCACCGAATATAAAGTCGCGGCGATTCCGGTATCGGCCTTCTATGAGGAGGACCCGGTCACGTCGGTGGTGCGGTTCTGTTTCTCGAAGAAGGATGCGACGCTCGATGCCGCGCTGGAACGGCTGGCGCACGCGGTTCGTCGTTAGGTTTGCAAGACGGAGGTGTAATTGGCGGCACGTTACGCGGTGCGATGGTTTGCAGGATTGGCTCTGGCGATTACAAGTGCCACCGTTGCCCATGCGCAGCAGCGCACCGTCAATTTCTACAACTGGTCGAACTACATAGCGCCCGGCGTGTTGGACGATTTCACCAAGGAAACCGGCATCAAGGTCGTCTACGACACCTTCGACGCCAACGAGACCCTCGAGACGCGATTGCTGGCCGGAAAATCCGGTTACGATCTCGTGGTGCCGAGCGCGTATTTCCTTCAGCGGCAGATCGGCGCGGGAATTTTCCAGAAACTCGACAAGACGAAGCTGCCGAATCTTTCCAATGCCTGGCCCGAGGTAACGGCGAAGCTCGCGATCTACGACCCCGGCAACGTCTATGCCGTCAATTACATGTGGGGCACCACGGGCATCGGCTACAACGTCAAGGCCGTTCAGAAGGTGCTTGGCGCCGATGCCAAGATCGATTCCCTGGTCGATTCCTGGGCCATGGTGTTCGATCCCGCAAACATCGCGAAGTTCAAGGACTGCGGCGTGCAGATGCTGGACTCGGCCGATGACATCCTGCCGGCGGCGCTGAATTATCTCGGGCTTGATCCCAACTCCACCAGGCAAGCCGATCTCGACAAGGCCGCAGAGGTGATCGGCAAGATCCGACCCTTCGTGCGCAAGTTTCATTCCTCCGAATATCTCAATGCGCTGGCGACCGGTGAAATCTGCCTCGTGGTGGGGTGGTCCGGCGATATCAAGCAGGCACAGAAGCGTGCGATGGAAGCCAACAACGGCGTCGAGATCGGCTATGCGATTCCGAAAGAGGGCGCGCAGATGTTCTTCGACAACCTCTCGATTCCGGCGGATGCGAAGAACGTTGCCGAGGCCTATGAGCTGATCAATTATCTGCTGCGCCCTGACGTGGCGGCGAAGAATTCGAGCTTCCTGTCCTATGCCAACGGCAATCTCGCTAGCCAGAAGCTGATCGATCCAAAGGTCTTCGACGACAAGACGGTCTATCCGGATCAGGCGACGATGAGCCGATTGTTCGTCATCACCGCACGCGATCAGGCGACGCAGCGGATCATCAACCGGTTGTGGACGCGGGTGAAGACCGGCCGGTGATGGCTACCGCCAGCGGCGGTGGAGCCACAGCCATTGCTCGGGATATTCGCGAATCCAGCCCTCGATCACCGAGGTAACGGCCTGCATCGTGCCCTGCACGTCGATCTCGCCACTCGCGGTGCGGACCGGCGGAATTTCCTCCGACAATTCGGCGCGGAAGCGGTGGCCGGGCAGGCGGACGATGCGCACGCCGTGGATCGGGCAATCGATCTGGCGCAACAGGCGCGCCAGCGTCGGGTTGGCCTTCGTCTTGCGGCCGAAGAAGGTTACTTCGACGCCGTTGCCGAGATACTGATCGACCAACATGGCGGCGTGCTGGCCGTTCTGCAATGCCTGCGCCAGCTTGATCGGTGCGTCGCGGCCGGAGGGAATGAGCGTACCCATGTTGACGGAGCGCATTTGTTCGATGGTGCGGCCGGCGGATTCGATATTCGGCCGGCGAAACAGCACCGCGGTGTCAAGCCCGTGGGCGACGGCTGCCAGCGCAGGCAATTCCCAATTGGCGAGATGACTGGCGAAGATCAGCGCCGGTTTGCCATCCAGCCGTAACTGGTGAAACAGGTCGCGGGTACGTTCCGGGATTTCGATGCGGCCACGCTCCGGATGGGCTTCATCGTGATCCCAGATGTGATCGATATGGGCAAATTCTGCAGCCATCCGCCCGAGATTGTCCCATACGCCGGCGAGGATTTTCTCGATCTCCTCCGGCGACTTTTCCGGGAATGCTGCGGTGAGGTTGGCACGGCCGATGCGCTGCTCACGAAACAGCGGGCCGATGAGTTGAGCAACACGACTGAACAGGTTCGCGGTCTTGATCGGATCGAAGTAGCGCGTGGTGCGTAGCAGGCCGACCGTGAGTGCGCCGACGGTTGCCGAGGCGATCGGCTTGGTGGCGTCGCGCAGACCGGCCTTGGCGCGGAGCAGGAGGCGGCGCATCAGACGTTCACGATGATTTCGCCGGGCAGGCGAGAGGCACCGGACATCACCGATTGGCGATCAATGATAGCAGTGAGCGCGCGCATGGTGAGCGTTCCGGCGACAGGCGTATGAATTCAAGGACGGCGTATCGCCGGTTGGCGACAGGGCGTCAACCGGAGATACCGTGGTTCGATCAGATTGGCTCGCCGGTGATGATCAGCGAGGCATTCTGCCCGCCAAAACCGAACGAATTCGACATCACCGTGGTGACGCGCGCATCCCGCGCCTTGTTCGGAACCACGTCGAACGGGATCGACGGGTCGGGAACGTCGTAATTGATCGTCGGCGGAATGCGCTGATGTTCGAGCGTCAGCAATGAGAACACTGCTTCGACTGCGCCGGCAGCCGAGAGCGTGTGACCGACCATCGACTTGTTCGACGACACTGGAACCTCACTGGCGCGTTCACCGAACACGGTGGAGATACCGAGATACTCCATCTTGTCGTTTTCCGGCGTGCCGGTGCCGTGTGCATTGATGTAGTCGATCTGCTCGGCGGTGACGCCGGCATCCGCAAGCGCATTGCGCACGCAGCCGATGATCGGCTTGCCGTCCGGGCTGGAGCGGGTGCGATGAAACGAATCCGCCAGCTCGCCGCATCCGGCCAGTACGCCGAGAATGCGCGCGCCGCGCGCCGTCGCGGATTCGAGGCTCTCCAGCACCAGCGCGCCGGCGCCTTCGGCCATCACGAAGCCGTCGCGGTTCTTGGCGAACGGTTTGACCGCTGCAGAAGGCGGATCGTTCTGTGTCGACAAGGCCGACAGCAGCGAGAAGCGGATCAAGGCTTCGGGATTCACCGAGCCGTCGGTCGCGACACACAGCGCTGCGTCGGCCTCGCCACGGCGAATGGCTTCGACGCCGAGCTGGATCGCGGTCGCGCCGGACGCGCAAGCGGTCGACAGCGAGATCGGGGAGCCCTTGGTGCCGAAGGTTTCTGCGAGGTGATCCGCGACCGACCCGAACAGAAACCGTCGGTGATAGGGGGCGAACTTGCCGCCGCCGGAGACGCGCAGCATCTCGTCGTAGTTGATTTCGGTCTGATTGCCGATGGCGCGGCCGAGTTCCTGGCGCTGCGGCCATTCGACTTCGACGGGCGCGACTGCGAGGAAGAGGGGCCCCGGAAAATCGCCCTTGGTGCCGAGATTGGACTGTGCGACGGCTTCCTCGGTGGCGAGGTCTGCCAGCCGCTCGGAAAGATCGGTGGAGGAGAACGGCTCGACCGGCACAAAGTCGATCGATCCGGCCATGGTCGTCTTGAGGCCGTCGGTCGGGAAACGCGTGATGGTGCGGATGCCGGACTCGCCTGCCGAGAGCTTGGCCCAGTTGTCGGTTTTGCCGGTCCCGAGCGATGTCACGACGCCCATGCCGGTGACGACGACGATCGGCCGGCCGAATTTATCGCGGGTTGCTGACATATGTGCTCCGTCGGTCGCTTCGGCATCCATGCAGATGCCGCCCAAACATTATATCGACGCGTCTCGTCGACGCGAACGGCTATGCGCCACGTGATCCGACGTTCAGCGGGGCGCTTCGACCAGCGCCATGCCTTCGCCGCGCCAATGACCGGCCCCGATCACGACAATCTGGGATGGCGCCTTGGCGGTTTCAATCTCCAGTCCGCTCGTATCGTTTGGCGGAAACAGCTTGCCGCGTGAGATCGACAGCGCCGCCAGCGCGAGCCCGAGCGGAAACTGGGTCTCCAGCGTATGCCCGAACGTCGTGCCAGTCGCGCGGACGGCAGCCCCCGGGTGTGCGGCCAGAAACGCACGCTCTTCCGACGTGACGGGTTCCGCGCCCGTAGCGCCGGTGATGATGGCTGCGCTATCGTCAAGCTTGCCGAGTTTCGACCATAGCTTGTTGAGCGTCGCGGTGACGTCGCCCGGATTCTTGCGAGCTGCGCGATCGGCCACCACGTTGGAAAGGCGGGCATAAGGTTTGGCGCCGCGCGCTTCCGCATGCTTGCGGGATTCGATGACGAGGAACGCGCCGCCGGAGCCAAGCGCAAAACCGCTTTGCTCGCCGCGTGCCCACACCGGAGCGTACTTGTTCTTCAGGTTGAAATCGCCGAATTCGTAGAGGACCAGCAGATCCTTGCGCTCGCCGTTATGTGCTGCGCCGACAAGCGCAATATCGCTCTGGCCGGCGGCGATGCGCGCCAGCGCGATGCGCGCTGCGTCGACCCCTGCAGCTTCTTCACCCATGAAGGTGCGCGACGAGCCGGTCACGCCGTGGACGATGGCGATGTTGCCTGCGAGCAGGTTGGAGAGTTGGGCCAGAAAGAGTGTCGGCCGCAAATCGCTCATCAGCCGCTCGTTGAGAAAGCCCGGCGCCGCGTTGCCTTTGGCCTCCGCATTCAGGATCGCCGAATCGACAGCCAGATCGCGCTCGCCACCGCCAGCGGCGACGATCATGTCCATGCGGGCCAGGATATCCTTGTTGCCCTTGATGCCCGCGGAATCCAGCGCCAGCCCGGCCGCATAGGTGCCGATCCGTTGCCAGGCTTCCATCTGGCGCTGATCGCCTTTTTTCGGAATTTGCGCGTCGAAGCTGACGGGCGCGAGCGGATGCACCACATAAGGCGCAAAGCCCTTCTCATCCACGTTGACGCGCTGTTGGTTCAACCCATCCCAGTTCGCATCAAGTCCTTCTCCGAGCGAGGTTGCGAGGCCGATGCCGGTAATCCAGGCTTCGGTAGCGGACTCGTTCGGTCGACTTGAATCAGTCATGCGGCATGGCCTGTTCTGGATAGCCGATGCGCTTGGCCATGGTTTCCATGTGGCCGCGCAGGTCGGCATTGGGGAAGGGAACGTGGCCGAAGGTGATCGTGGCGTTGCACCTCGGCTTGCCGTCGACGCTGACTTTGGCTTTCGTAATTGCGAAACCCGAGCCTTCGTGGAGCACGCTGGCCTCGATCTTCAGCAATTCGCCCGGCGTCACGAACACACGCATCTTGGCTTCCTTGACGGCGCCAAGAAAGGGCATGCGCTCGAAGTTCATGAGCGCAATCAGCAACCAGCCGGACGTCTGTGCCATCGCCTCGATCAGGAGGACGCCGGGCATCAGGGGATAGCCGGGAAAGTGCCCCTCGAAGATCGTGCTGTGCTGCGGCACCTGCGCCTCGACCACGATGGTTTTGGCATCGATGTCGAGGTCGATAATGCGGTCGATCAGATGGAAATACGCGAGATCCATGGGGCGGCGGCTACGCCCCCTTGGCGGCGACCAACTCGTCGATTCGCGCGCTCAGGTTCTTCAGCACAAAATACTGTTCGGTGGTGGCCTTGCCGTCGTTGACTTCCTGGGTCCACTTCTCAAGCGGGAGCTTGATGCCAAACGCTTTATCGATCGCGAAGGCGATATCGAGGAAGTCCAGGCTGTCGATTCCCAGATCGTCGATGGCATGGCTTTCCGGCGTGATCGTATCGCGCGGGATGTCGCAGGTTTCCGCAATGATGGTGGCAACCTGATCGAATGTGGATGACATCATTAAGCCCTTGATAGATTGAAGGTAAATGCGGGAACGGCATGAGAGGAGGAGGCTCAGCTCCGGAATGCCCCGCCGCCTTGCAGAGTCGTTTGCCCGTATATCGGAGCGCCGCCAGGAGTTCAATGGTCGCGGATGCAGCTCTGTTCCTGTTTTGGACGTCTTTTTTCGGCGGCGAGAGGGAGTTGCCTCAGGAATGGGGTTCGGTGATCGGAGCGCAATTTCTGCGGCCCATCAGGATGCAATCCTGGGTTTTCCGCATGTCCGCGATACTCACGGCCAGCCAGATCCCGACGGCCGTCAGGGCAACCGTAAAGGCGAGAGCGGCAGCGTTGGCCCACATCCGATGGCGGAAATCGTCAGGTTCGGCCGAACGGTTGTCATGGGCGGACCCGTTGTCTCCCGATCGGCTGTGAAGTGCCGCCGTCGTTTCCGAGGTGCGCGGTTGGAATTTCACCACCTCTGCCGGGCCGTTGGTCGGCGTTGGCGTCTGGATTTTCATTTCAGCTTTTACACTTCCAGATTGGATTGACGTCGCCCTCGCATCGTCGCAGCCCGGTCGGAATGCAGTTGCGGCGGTATTCTTCTCCGACCCTCTCCCACGCGCTTGAGTTGATGGCCGTCGCTATCGTGCCATAATTCGACCGGTTCCGGCGCTCTATATCAATCACTTCCACGGGAGCTATCAATGGCCAATACGCGCGAGCCGATCCTGCATCCGATTCCCATCATGTCTTTGCGGCCAACGCAGATGACCGTAGGCATGCGGGAGGTGGAGGAAAAGCGCCTCCGATGGCGTGCGCACAAATCCAAGAAGAAACAGGCAGAACTGCTGGGGAAGCACATGATCCCGGTCGTGCTGGGTCCCGATCAACGGCATTATGTTATCGACCATCACCATCTCGCCCGCGCGCTGCATGACGAAGGCGTCAAAGACATCCTCGTCACCATCATTGCCGATTTGACCATGGTCGATCGCGACGCGTTCTGGGGAGTGCTGGACAATCGACGCTGGGTCTATCCGTACGATGTCAAAGGCGAGCGTCGCCGGTTCAAGGACATTCCGAAATCGGTTGCCGATCTCAAGGACGATCCCTTCCGGAGCCTCGCGGGCGAACTCCGCCGTGCGGGCGGCTTTGCCAAGGACACCACGCCGTTCAGCGAATTCCTGTGGGCGGATTATCTGCGCCGCAGGTTGTCGCGCAAAGTCGTCGACGGCGACTTCGAAAAGGCGGTCGAGAAAGCGCTCGACCTGGCGCGAAACAAGGATGCCGTCTATTTGCCCGGTTGGTGCGGGCCGGCGTCCGACGACTGATGTGAATCGCCATCGCGCATCCGATGAAACCAGCGCTCGACCGGTCTTCCCAACGATAGCAGCAAAGCCGCGAATACGCCGGCGACCAGCACGAGGTGCCATTTGCCGGCGCCGCACACGATACCTATGCATGCGGTAAACCAGACGCAGGCGGCACTGGTGAGGCCGTGCACCCGTTTGCCTGCCTCGCGATGCACGATGACGCCGGCACCAAGGAAGCCGATTCCGGTCAGGATGCCTTGAACGACGCGACTGGTGGCGTCGGAAATTTCGGCGTGGGCAATTCCGGCGTCCGACAGCAGAACCACGACTGCCGTGGAAAGCCCGACCAGTCCGAGCGTGCGGACGCCGATCGGCTTGCCGTGCAGATCGCGGTTGAGCCCGACGGCTCCTGCAGCCAGCATCGCGATGCCCAGGCGCAGGACGATTTCGGTCAGATCGATGTCCACGATAATGAGACTCGGTTGCTGGGTCAGTTCTTGGGCACGCGGCCCATCAGATAGAATTCGTCATTCGGCCGCATGTTGGTGACGTTGGCCATCCGGTTCGACAGCCCGAAGAAGGCGGACACCGCGGCGATATCCCAAATGTCGTCGTTACTGAAACCGTGACGGCTGAGATCGGCAAAATCGTGCTCCGACACCTTCTGCGCTTCCGCGCTGACCTTCATGGCGAAGTCGAGCATTGCCTTCTGGCGCGGCGTAATATCGGCCTTGCGGTAGTTGGAGGCGATCTGATCGGCGATCAGTGGGTTCTTGGCACGGATGCGCAAGATGGCGCCGTGCGCGACCACGCAATATTGGCACTGATTGGCGCTGCTGGTGGCGACCACGATCATTTCGCGCTCGGCCTTGCTGAGGCCGCTCTCCTTGTCCATCAGCGCGTCGTGGTAGGCGAAGAAGGCGCGAAATTCGTCGGGACGATACGCCAGCGTCAAGAACACATTCGGGACGAAGCCGGACTTTTCCTGCACTTCGAGAATGCGCGCGCGGATGTCGTCCGGCAGCTTGCTGAGAGAGGGGATCGGGAAGCGGCTATTGGTCGACGGCGTCATTGCGAAGCCCTTTAAGGTTGGCATTTTCTGGATTGATTTGAGCATAAGGATTTTCGCCAGAATAGCGCGAATAATTCGATCGTTTCTCCGGAAATTTCACAGCGCATCTGCGCCCCATGGCGAAACCTGGCGTCGTTCTGCGAGGAAGTTTCGCAGGGCGGTTACCCGGGCGTCCGGCGCCCGCGTTTCGGCAAAGATCATGCAGAACGACAATTTACTCTTGTAGGTGAGCCGCAGCGGCTTGATGAGGCGGCGCAGACGGACGTCGTCTTCCACCAGGCAGCCAACGCCCATCGCGATGCCGACACCTTCGATCGCAGCCTGATACGAGAGGTTGAGACTTTCGAAGGTCGGCCCGGATTTGGCGGTCGCCAGTTCGTCAAGCCCGGCGGCGCGCAACCAGCGCGGCCAGTCGTTCGGGCGAGACGAGGTGTGGATCAGCGTGTGATTCCGGAGATCGGCCGGCTTTCGGATTTTCGGCGTGTGCCGGGGACTGCAAACCGGGAAGATCTCGAGCGGCGCGAGGACGATGGTGTCCTTCCCAAATTGATGAGGAAACGTCAGCCGCACGACGGCGTCGAAGCCGTCATGACGCGGGTCGATCTGTTCCAGCGATGTGGTGAGTTGCAGATCGATGTCCGGATGCCGATCCGAGAATTCACGCCACAATGGAATGAGCCAGCGCAGGGCGAACGTCGGATAGGCGCAGATGCGTAGCGGCTGATGCTGGCGGCCGGCGCGAATTCTGTCCGAAGCCAGAGCAAGGTTGTCGAGGATGCGCACAATATCGGCAGCATAGGTCTTGCCGACCTCGGTCAGTTTTACGGCGCGGCTGTTGCGGTCGAACAGAGTCACGCCGAGGTCCGCTTCAAGTTGCTGGATCTGACGACTGACGGCACCGGGCGTCAGGCCCAATTCGTTTGCTGCCTGAGCAAAATGCAGCCGTCGCGCAGCCGCATCGAAAGCGCGCAAGGCGGTCAGGGACGGAATACGGCGCATCGCGGCGATCTTATTGTTGAATTTAAATCAACAGTAGCTGCGCAGAACTCGTTTGTCACGGGGGAGGCTGGCGGGCAGGGTGATCATAAGAAAATCTGGAGGAATACATGAATATGATCGCCCCTCGGCAAGACTGGAAAGAGCAATCCAGCTCCGATCTGATCGCTCGCGATTGTGAAAATCTCAATTTCTGGCAGATCGATCGTTCCATTCGCGATCTGCTCGAACTCTATCTTGCGCCGGAGGCGTTCGCACATTTTGCGCCACATCTAGATCGGCTCGGCGCACTGGGTGGCGGCCTTCTCAATGAGCTGGCGATGACCGCCGACAAGCACGCACCTGTCTTGCACCATCGTGACCGGTTCGGGCGTGACCAGGACTGGGTCGAGTATCACCCCGCCTATAGCCGCATGGAGGAATTCGCCTATGGCGAGTTCGGCATGCACGCGATGTCGCGGCGCGCAGGCGTTCTCGATTGGCCGGATATCGTGCCGCCGCTCGTCAAATACGCCTTCAATTACCTTTTCGTGCAGTCGGAATTCGGGTTGCTGTGTCCGGTATCCGCTACCGACACCTGCGCGCTGTTGATCCAGAACTATGCGAGCGAGGAACTGAAGCAGCGCTATCTGCCCGGAATGTTGACGCAGGATATGGACGACTTGTTGCGCGGCGCGCAGTTCATGACCGAAAAGGCGGGAGGATCGGACGTATCGGGCAATGCGCTAACGGCGCGCCGTTCCGGCGATCACTGGGAGTTGTGGGGCGACAAGTGGTTTTGCTCCTGTGCCGATTCCGAAGTCGTGCTGCTGCTTGCGCGTTGCGAGGGCGCACCGGCGGGCAACGCGGGGTTGTCGCTGTTCCTGATGCCACGCACGCTCGACGACGGAACGCGTAACCGCTACCGGCTTGTGCGCCTCAAGGACAAGCTGGGCTCACGCTCGATGGCGTCTGGTGAAGCCATCATGGAGGGAGCGCGAGCGTTTCTGCTTGGCGAACCCGCACGTGGTCTCAAGCAGATGATGGACCAGGTCAATCTTTGCCGTCTCTCCCATGGATTCCGTGCCGCTGGAATGATGCGGCGGTGCCTTAACGAATCTCTTCAAGTCGCCAATAGCCGCGTCACGTTCGGGCGCAAGGTGGTGGACCATGCTCTTGCAAGGCGGCAATTGCTCAAGCTGATGTTACCGGCGGAGCAGGCGCTTTCGGTCGGAGCGGCGGCCGCAATGGCACTGGCCGATGGCCATTCAGAGACGTTGCGCATTCTGACGCCGCTCGTGAAGTACCGTGCTTGCCGCGACAACGTGAAGGTGGCGACGGGCGCCATGGAAATGCGCGGCGGCAACGGCTTCATCGAAGACTGGAGCAATGCCAAGCTGGTGCGCGACGCGCATCTCGGCGTGCTCTGGGAAGGGACCAGCAGCGTCAATGCGATCGATATCGTTCGTCGCGCTGTCGGCAAGGAGCGCGCGCACCTCGCGCTTGCAAAGGACCTCCACGCCCGGCTGGACACCAATGCGATTCCGGGACAATTCCGCGGCGAACTGAATGTGCTGGTCGACCGCGCCGTCGAATTCGCCGACAAGGTCGCGGCCGACCCCTCAGCGGAATCGTCGTACCGGAAAGCCGCGTCGGCGCTCTATCACGTCACCAGCGCCGCGCTGATGGCGAGCGAAGGGGCCCGGCTTGGCGCCGCCGGCAAGGACGCCCGCCGATTGCTGCTGGCACGCCTCGTGATCGACCATCGCCTCGAACGCGACGACCCGTTCCGTATTTCGAATGCCGATCGGGAAGCGCAGGTATTCGCCTGCCTGCAGAGCGAGGATGCGGTTTCGCTCGAAAGCGTTTCCAAGTTGCTCGCGGCCTGAATATTTGAATGCATATTGGTTCGTTGCTGAAAGCGGACACTAGCGTGATGGCGGAATGTTTCCGCCTAGCGCAAAGGCTTCTTCAGCAGCGAGAAGCGGTCCGGATCGAGGCCGAGCGAGGGCTGCAGCAACGGGGCGTCGGTGGTCCGAGGCGTCGGCCGTTCGACCTGGCCGTGTTCGGACATCGCGTCGCGGTGCGAGGTGGCACCGCGCCAGCGTTCCAGCACCGAACCGACGAAATGTGCGTCGTGTCCCCTGACGGTTGACGGCGTCGTTGCGATCGTCGCCTCGCTACGCGGCAACTGGTGCGCCGGCACCTCCTTGAAACGCAGCCGTGTCGGCAAGGCGACGCCTTCGCCGAAGGCCAGCACTTCGCGTGTTCCGAGCGAGGGAACGAACGACAGCAGATTGGCTGCAGCATCCGACACCGCGGATCGCAACAAGGATTGATCGCGATCGTTGGCGAGCCGCATGGTGAACAGCGTGCTGCATTGGGAGATGATGGTCGCGTCGAGTTCGGCCGGGCGTTGCGTCACTAGCCCGAGATATACGCCGTATTTGCGGCCTTCCTTGGCGATGCGCGAGACGGCCTTGCGCGTCGGTCCGAACCCGATGCTGCGGTCCGCCGAAGCATAACGATGGGCTTCCTCGCAAACGAACAGTAGCGGCGAGACGCCGTCGCTCCAGAGACCGAAATCGAACGCCATGCGGCACAGCACCGATACCACCGAGTCGACCACCTCGGCGGGAAAGCCGGCAAGCTGCATCACCGTCATGGGGCGACCGTTGGCCGGGAGGCGAAATAGATGGCTGATGACCTCCGCCATGGTGTCGCCGCCGACATTGGCGTTCTCGAACATGAAGGCGTAGCGCGGATCGTTGCGAACCGTTTCGATGCGCGAGATCAGCTTGTGATAGACGATGCGGGAGGAACGGTTTTCCAGCCGGCCCATGCGCTCATCGATCAGCGAGATGAGATCCACCAGACGATAGGGGACGGGCGTGTCGGCCGTATAGACGTTGGTCTTGGAATCGACCCGCTTCAATCCCGTCCGGTCGCCGCGCTGATATTGGGTGTAGACGCCTTTAGCCAGCGGAATGACTTCGGTGAGAATCTCGAGTTCTTCGGGTACGCCGGGTCGGCCGCCGAACACGACATCGACGATCTCCTCGAAATTGAACAGCCAGAATGGCAGCTTCAGGTTTCGCGGGTTGAGCACCAGTGCGCGCTCGCCGAAGCAGCGGCCATATTCGTTGTGCACGTCGAGCAGGAAAATCCGCAAATTCGGGCGGGCCTTCAGGATTTCGTTGAGCAGCAGCGAGACGCCACTGGATTTGCCGACGCCGGTGCTGCCCAGCACGGCGAAATGTTTGCTGAGCATTTCCTCGACATCGACATAGGCGGTGACGGAGGCGTCCTGCTGCAAGGTGCCGATATTGACCTGGTCCGTTCCTCTCGGCGCGTAGATGGTTCGCAGCTCCTGGTTGGTAATCAGGTCGGCCGCGTCGTCGATCGCCGGATAGCTGGTGACGCCACGCCGGAAACGCTGCTGGGACTGGTCGCCGAATATTTCGCCGAGCAGGTCGACCGACGCGGTGGCGAAGTACCGATCCGATGCCGACGATTGCTCTCGCGTTACTTCGGTGATGATCGCAACGATGATGGACTGAGGGTTGCGAATGCTGATGAATCGGCCGACCGTGGCCCGGATATCCGCAGGGCTCAAACCGGATGCCGCCAATAAGCCGACGCGCGCCTGCGAACCGCGGACTGAAATAACTCGTCCAAACGACGCA
>JANINJ010000090.1 GCA_024508855.1 Xanthobacteraceae bacterium | reverse complement strand
AGCTTGCCACCGCGCTGCACGTCGACCTGCGTCACGCCACCCAGCGGCCGCGTTGCGAAGCGATAGCCGAACGCATTGGGATCATCCACCGTCTGACCGTCAATGCCGACGACCAGGTCGGAGACCTTCAGACCGGCACGTGCCGCCGGGCTGCCCGGCGTGACGTTCACCACCAGCGCGCCGCTCGGCCGCTTGAGGCCGAGCGACTCCGCGATCTCCGGCGTCACCGTTTGCATCCGTGCGCCGAGCCACGGCCGCCGCACCGCCTTGCCGCCATGCTCGGCGGACGCCACGACGACGCGGATCATGTTTGCCGGGATCGCGAAGCCGATGCCTTGCGAACCACCGGAGCGCGAAAAGATCGCGGTGTTGATGCCGACCAGCTTGCCGTTCATGTCGACCAGCGCGCCACCGGAGTTGCCGGGATTGATCGCCGCGTCGGTCTGGATGAAGAATTGATAATCGGAGATGCCGACCTGCGTGCGCGCCAGCGCCGAGACGATGCCGTGCGTCACGGTCTGGCCGACGCCAAACGGATTGCCCACCGCCAGCACCACGTCGCCAACCTGCAGATCGTCGGAGTTGGCAAAATCGAGCGTCGGAAATTTCTCCTTGGCACCCTTCAGCCGCAGCACCGCGAGATCGGTGCGCGTATCCTTCAGTACGATCTCGGCTTCGAACTCGCGCTTGTCGGAAAGCGAGACCTTGACCTGATCAGCGCCCTCGATGACGTGGTTGTTGGTGACGACGAGGCCCGATGGATCCACCATCACGCCGGAGCCAAGCGAACGCTGCATCTGTTCCGGCTGTTGGCCGGGCACGCCGAAGAAGCGGCGGAAGATCGGATCGTCGAGCAGCGGGTTATGGTTCTGCACCACCTTCGCGGCATAGACGTTGACCACCGCCGGCGTCACATGCTGCACGATCGGCGCATAGGACAGCCGCAACTCGTTTTGCGATGCCGGCACGCGGCGATCCTGCGCGTGGGATGGAGCGACCGCGATCAACGTCAAAAGGGGCAGTGCGAGCAGGCGATACGATGTCATGCAAATTTCCCGGATTGGTGGCCGTCATATAGTCGTCCCCGCCCTTCAAGAGAAGCAAAAGGCGGCTTTTTCGCGCCGTAAACGCCGTCACGCGGCGCGCGTTTCGGCGGACCTTTGCTGGGCGGTTTCAGCCTGGCGGGCACGATGATCTTCGCCCCAGGCCTTGAGTGCATCGATCACCGGCTTCAGCCGTTCGCCGGTCTTCGAAAGCGAGTATTCGACGCGCGGAGGCACTTCCGGATAGACCTTCCGGGTGACCAGATCGTCGGCCTCCAGCGCGCGGAGCTGCTTGGTCAGCATGCGCTGGGTGATGCTCGGCATCCGCCGCCGCAGGTCGCCGAACCGCAGCGTGCCGCCCTGCAAATGATACAGAATGACGCCTTTCCATTTGCCGTCGATCAGGTCCAGCGTCACCTCGACCGGGCACCCCGGCCCGCAGCCGAAATTCTTACGTTTCATGCGACGAATCCAATAGTATCCAAGTGGGTACTATCTACCATTTTCGGCCGTACTTGCAATCTTGGCGCTGGTGCGGGATTTACCTCGTGGCGGCCTTGAACCGCCCGATAGAGGAACCCGCGATGAAGGCAGTTGGCTACACCAAATCCCTCCCGATCGATGCACCGGATGCGCTGATCGATTTCGAAACGCAGAAGCCCGAGCCGGGTCCGCGCGACATCCGCGTCGCGGTGAAGGCGGTTTCGGTCAATCCGGTCGATACCAAGGTACGCAAGCGCGCTGCGCCGCCTGCCGGCGAAACGAAAATCCTCGGCTATGATGCCGCCGGCGTCGTCGATGCGGTCGGCAAGGACGTGACACTGTTCAAACCCGGCGACGAGGTGTTCTACGCCGGCTCGATCCAGCGCCAGGGCACCAACGCGGAGTTTCATCTGGTCGATGAGCGCATCGTCGGCCGCAAGCCGGCGACGCTGTCGTTCGCGCAGGCTGCCGCCCTGCCGCTGACCTCCATCACCGCGTGGGAACTGCTGTTCGACCGCCTCGGCGCGGTACCGGGCAAGAGCGTCGATCCGCGCACGCTGCTGATCATGGGAGGCGCCGGTGGCGTCGGTTCGATCCTGATCCAGCTTGCACGCCGCCTCACCGGCCTGACCGTCGTCGCCACCGCTTCGCGGCCGGAAACGCAGGCATGGTGCCGCGATCTCGGCGCGCATGCCGTCGTCGATCACTCCAAGCCGCTGAAGCCGCAGATCGACGCGCTGAAACTGCCGCCGGTCGCGCTGATCGCAAGCCTCACCATGACCGACCAGCACTACAAGACGCTGGCCGAGATCATCGCGCCGCAGGGCAAGTTCGGCCTGATCGACGATCCGCCGGAATTCAACATCGCCGTGTTCAAGGGCAAGGCAGCGTCGGTGCACTGGGAATCGATGTTCACCCGTAGTTCGTTCCAGACCGACGACATGATCGCGCAGAACCACCTGCTCAACGATGTTTCGGACCTGATCGACAAGGGCGTGCTGCGCACCACGCTCGACCAGACCTACGGCACCATCAACGCCGCCAATCTCAAGCGCGCCCATGCGCAGATCGAATCCGCGACATCGCGCGGCAAGATCGTGCTGGAGGGGTGGTAATAGCTTTCACGAAACGCCTTCGGCGAAGATCAGGCGGCGCTCCAGCGCCGTCTGCCGAACCTTCAAGGCCTCGGCGTAGTCTTCGGACGCATACCATTCCTGCAGTTGGGCCATCGAGGCGAATTCGATAACGATAATCGTCTTGGCCGGAGGATGGCCTTCGACCAATTCAACCTTGCCGCCGCGTACAAGATAGCGGCCGCCATACTTCACGATGGACGCCGCTGCGAGCGTTCGATATCGCGCGAACTCGTTCGCATCTCGCGGCTCGACCTCGGAGATAACATAAGCCGTCATCAAGCGATCGTCTGCACCAGGCCGCCTTCGGCGCGCAGCGCTGCGCCATTGGTGACCGAGGCCTCGCGCGAGGCGACATAGACGACCATATTGGCGATCTCATCGACGTGGGCGAAACGCTGGATCAGCGACGAGGGTCGATGCTCCTTGATGAAGTTCGCGGCGGCGGTTTCGACCGATTGCCCGTTCTGTTTGGCAAGATCCTTCACGAAGGTTTCGACGCCTTCCGACATCGTCGGCCCGGGCATCACGGCATTCACCGTCACCGCGGTCCCGCGCGTCAGTTCGGCAAGGCCGCGCGAAATCGCCAGTTGCGCGGTCTTGGTCATGCCGTAGTGGATCATCTCCTTCGGAATCATGATCGCGGATTCGGACGCGATGAAGACGATGCGTCCCCAGTTGCGCTTGAGCATGCCCGGCATATACGCGCGCGACAGCCGGATGCCGGACATCACGTTGACATTGAAGAAGCGCAGCCAGTCTTCGTCGGGAATGTCGAAAAATTCTTTCGGTTCGAAGATGCCGGTGTTGTTGATGAGGATATCGACATCCGGCACCGCCTTGACCAGCGCGGCACACCCCTCGGCGGTCGAGACGTCGGCGGCGACACCCTCGATCATCGCCCCGCTCACTGCCTTCCTGAGCGCAGCCACCACCTCTTCCACCTTGGATTGCGTACGCCCATTGACGATGACCCTCGCACCCGTTGCCGCAAGGCCTTTGGCGATGGCATGGCCGATGCCGGAGGTTGAACCAGTGACGAGGGCCGTGGTGCCCGACAGATCGATTTTCATGGAGAAATTCCTGATGAGAGGCAGTCGCGTGGACGCCGTATGACACGGACGCAATCAGGATGTGGCGATCGGCAGTCAGGCTCGCCAGCATGATGCATGCCTAACCTACCTCAAGACGCTGTGAACGGCGATCTTGCGCGCAACCCCTGCCACAATTCGATTTGCTCAGCCGATCATCGGAAGCAAATGCCGCAACTCTGCCTGTAATTCAGTTACAGCACGGTCATCGTCGGACAGATGCCGCAGCAGGTATTTCTGGAACAGACCGTCGAACAGTGCGTAAAGCGCTTCCGGTGAAACCGCCGGCTGCTTGCCGCCCAAGTCGGCATAACGCGACATGATGCGCCACACCATGTCTTCAAGGCTCTTGTCGATGGCCGTGACATCGTCGCGGAACGCGCCTTCGAACAATGCCTGCGCGCGCAGGTCGTACCAGAGGCGATGCATATGCGCCTCGGTGCGAATCGTTTCGCCGAGCTTGTCGAGAAAACCTTCCAGCAATTCCTCGCGGTTGCGCGCCGTCGCCGTGATCTGATCGTAACGGGTGACGCACTTCGCCTTGTAGTAACGCACGCTGCAGCAGATCAGATCGAACTTGTCGGTGAAGTAATAGTGCAGCACGCCGTGTGTGAATTCGGATTTCTGCGCGATCTCGCGCAGGCTGGTCCGCGCATAGCCAAGCTCCGCCAGCGTTGCGAGCGCGGCCTCAGCCAATTCAACGCGTCGTGCGTTGAACTTGTCGACCGGCGGCCGGGCGGCACGCCGTGCGGGAGCATCCTTCCGCATCTTCGTCGCCAGCAATTGCTCCGCCATCAGCAAACTCTTCGATCCCGCGACTCGGTATTTCGGTCGCCTGCGCGCCGATAATGCCCACCCCGCTCAAAAAAATCACCGCTCCAGCCAAAACGAACCCTTGACACACGTCAAGTTTTTATTTGACGATTGCCAAAATAAATTTGGTCAATCGTCAAGAAAATCGACTTCGCCATTGGAACCGCCCGAACAGGCGGCTGCCACAACGAGGCCGGGCCTTGGGAACGATGGGCCGTTTACGAGGGAGGAGTGGTCAATGAGCGGGAAGAGTCTGACTGGCCGAAAGGCCCTGGTGACGGGCGGCGCGCGCGGCATCGGGGAAGCCATCGCAACCGCGCTGGCAAACGCCGGCGCATCGGTGATGATCACCGATGTCCTGGTGGATCTCGGCAAGGAGACCGCCGGCAAGATCGCCAAATCGGGCGTCAAGACCGGCTTCGTGGAACTCAACGTCACCGACGACGCGCAGTGGGAAAAAGCCGTCGCCGCAACCGTCGCCGAACTCGGCGGCTACGACATCCTCATCAACAATGCCGGCATCGAACTCACCTCGTTGCTGATCGATATCAAGGCCGAGGACATGCGGCGCATGTGCGACGTCAACATTGTCGGCACCGGTCTCGGCATGAAACACGCATTCCGTGCCATGAAGCCGGGCGGGGCAGCGGGCGCCGGCGGCGCAATCGTCAACATCTCCTCGGTCGCTGCAACCATCGCGTACCCGTCGATCGCGGGATACTCGGCGACCAAATCCGCGGTCGATCGCATGACCCGGATCGGCGCGGTGGAAGCCGGCAAGCTTGGCTACGGCGTGCGGGTCAATTGCATCTATCCAGGTCTCGCACCGACCGAGATGGGCATGAAGCTCGCGACCGATATCGCGGCGCTCGGCCTCGCCGCCGACGTCAATGCCGCGGTCGCTTCCGTGGTCGAACAGACCCCGCTCGGCCGGCTTGCCGACATCGCCGAGATCGCGGATGCGGCCGTGTTTCTCTGCAGCAACGAAGCGCGCTTCATCACCGGCATCGGCCTGCCCGTCGATGGCGGCATGGGCACCTGAACTCTGGCACCTGACGTAACTCAGCACCATCAACAAACACAGGAGGACGACACCATGAGCGATAAGCGACCCGTCGTGGTCTACGGCGTATCCGGCTACACAGGACGGCTGGTGTGCGAATATCTGCGCGAATACAACGTGCCCTTCATCGCCGCCGGCCGCGACAAGGCCAAGGTGCAGGCGGTGGTCGACAAGATCCCGGGCATCGAGACCGCCGACTACGAAGTGGTCGGCGTGGAGCATAACGTCGAAGCGCTGACAAAACTGTTCAAGGGCGCCAGCGTCGTCAGCAATATGGTCGGCCCCTTCATCAAGTACGGCAGCGAAGTCGTCGAGGCTTGTCTTGCGGCCGGCTGTCACTACACCGACACGACCGGCGAGCAGGACTGGGTGCTGCACGCGCAGAAGACCTGGGGCGATGCGTTCGCGAAGAAGAATCTGCTGCTCTCCCCCAACCTCGCCCAGATGTACACGACCGGCGAGATCGCCGCGAACATCTGCCTCGAAACGCCCGGCCTCGATACGCTCGACATCCTCGTCTTCTGGAAGGGCTTTCCGACCTACGCCTCGACGCAGACGATCTTCACCATTCTCAAAGCGAACTGGTACTACCTCGAACAGAACAAGTTCGTGGAATGGGACGTCACGGCGCGCGCCGATGTGGTGGTGCCCGGCCAGCACGAGACGGCTATCGCCGTGCCTTGGGGCGGCACCGCGCATCCGGTGTGGTTCAAGAACGATCCACGCGTCGCCAACTGCCGCGTGATGGGCGGCGTGCTGGCGCGTCCGGTGATGGAAGGCGTCGTCCAGACTACGCAGATGGTGAAGGAACAGATCAAGCCGCTGCCACCCGAGCAGCAGGAGAAGGCGCTGGCCGACATCGCCGCGACGGTGCAGGCCGCGATGCCGCCGCGCGAAAATCCGCGCATCAACACCTCGATCGATTCGGTTTATGCATCAGGTCCGCTCGGCCGCGCGCATTGCGTGATCCACGGTAACTGCAACTACAAGCAGACCGGAATGCTGCAGGCCTATGCCGCCTACTCGCTGCTGCAAGTCCCGCCGCGCAAGGTCGGCTTTGCATCAGGCTGCCAGGCGTTCGGCCATCGAGAACTGCTGGGACAACTGCGCAGCTTCGGGCTGGCGATGAATCCGATCCTCACCGTGCATACGTAGCGCGGCGGCGGCAAGATCATTCACGCCGTTGTTGCGAGCGAGGCAGAGTAACCAAATGCCCTTTCCCTCTTCACGAGAGGGAAAGGGTTAAGGTTGGGAAATTACCTCGTGCTGAACTTATCGCAATGACGGCGAAGCTGCACGCGACGCGCTAACGAGGCACCACCTCTGCAGGGGACTCCTAGCATTACCGCGCACCAGCTCGCGTCAGGATGTCGACCATCGAGCCAAACCCGCGTTGGCGTGCATGCGCGAGCGCGGTCGTGCCGCTGCGATCCGCAATATGGACGTCCGCACCGGCTTCGACCAGTAACCGCAGAATCTCGGTGTGCGTCGCACCACCATCGCCGAGGATCACGGTCTCCAGGAGCGCGGTCCAGCCGAGATTGTTGATGTGGTTCTTGTCGATCGCGGTGCCGAGCAGAAGACGAACCGTCTCGACATGGCCGTGATGCGCGGCTGGAATCAGCGCCGTTCCGCCATAGCGGTTGGTAGTCGCGAGATCGACGCGCCCCGACGCCAGCAGCAGCTTGAGGGGTGTTTCGACCTTCCGCGCCGGCATAGAGAAACGGGCTGTCGTTGATGCGGTCCTTGGCGTTGACGTCGGCACCGGCGGCGATCAGCACACGCGCCGTTTCCAGGCGGTCGGACTGCGTCGCCGCCAGCAAGGCGGTCCGGCCGCTGGCGTCGCGCGCCTCGACTGATACACCTGCCGCCAGCAACGCCTCGACGCGCGTCGCGTCGCCCTGCGCGGCCGCATGGATCAGTTGCGCACCGGCATCCTCGTTTGCCCTCGCCATGCTTCCTCCACTGCCGAGCCACGCCGCAACCATGCAGGCGATCGCGCAAAGAAAAAGGGCGACGCTGTGCGCCGCCCCTGATCTATTCAAAAGGACGGGACTATCCGTCACGCCGCTTCGGATTCGGCTTCCTGCACCGGACCAGAGTCTTTGCCCTTGGCTTCGACGTCGCGATCGACGAACTCGATCACGGCCATCGGCGCGTTGTCGCCGTAGCGGAAGCCGGCCTTGATGATGCGGGTGTAGCCGCCCTGACGATCCTTGTAGCGGGGCGCCAGCACGTCGAACAGCTTCTTGACCTGATCCTGGTCGCGCATCTCGCTGATGGCCTGACGACGCAGCGCGAGGCCGCCCTTCTTGCCGAGCGTAACCAGCTTCTCGACGATCGGGCGAAGCTCCTTCGCCTTCGGCAGGGTGGTGACGATCTGCTCGTGCTTGATCAGCGCAGCACACATATTGGCAAACATCGCCCGGCGATGCTCGGCGGTGCGGTTGAGTTTGCGGTGAACTTTTCCGTGACGCATTTCGGTATCCTCAATCCTGTCGCGACCGCTCGTCGGACATGTTGTGCAGGTGGGCTTCCTGCGTTCGCCCAATCAAGTGAAGGCCGGGCTCGAAACCCGGCCGTTCGCTCGCTCAGTAATGATCCTCGAAGCGCTTGGCCAGCTCGTCGATATTCTCCGGCGGCCAACCGGGCACTTCCATGCCGAGGTGAAGACCCATCTGAGCCATCACTTCCTTGATCTCGTTCAGCGACTTGCGGCCGAAGTTCGGGGTGCGGAGCATTTCCGCTTCCGACTTCTGCACCAGGTCGCCGATGTAGACGATGTTGTCGTTCTTCAGGCAGTTCGCCGAACGCACCGACAATTCCAGTTCGTCCACCTTCTTGAGGAACGCCGGGTTGAAGGCGAGATCCGGAATGATCTCGGCAGCGACTTCCTTGCGCGGCTCTTCGAAGTTGACGAAGACGTTGAGCTGATCCTGCAGGATGCGCGCGGCATAGGCGACCGCGTCTTCCGGCGAGATCGCGCCGTTGGTCTCGATGGTCATGGTCAGCTTGTCGTAGTCGAGAATCTGACCTTCGCGGGTGTTCTCGACCTTGTACGACACCTTGCGCACCGGCGAGAACAGGCTGTCGACCGGGATCAGGCCGATCGGTGCGTCTTCGGGACGGTTGCGCTCGGCGGCGACGTAGCCCTTGCCGGCGTTGACGGTGAATTCCATGCGGATTTCGGCGCCGTCGTCCAGCGTGCAGAGCTGCAGCTCCGGATTGAGCACGGTGATATCGCCGACGGTCTGGATGTCACCGGCGGTGACGGTGCCCGGACCCTGCTTCTTCACGACCATGCGCTTCGGGCCTTCGCCCTGCATCTTGATCGAGATGTCCTTGATGTTCAGCACGATGTCGGTGACGTCTTCACGCACGCCGGCGATCGAGGAGAACTCGTGCAACACGCCGTCGATGTGAACCGACTGCACCGCCGCGCCCTGCAGCGACGACAGCAGGATGCGACGCAGCGCGTTGCCCAGCGTCTGGCCGAAGCCGCGCTCGAGCGGCTCGGCAACCACGGTCGCGAAGCGCGACGGATCGGAGCCCGCGGTGACCTGGAGCTTGTTGGGTCGAATAAGTTCTTGCCAATTTTTCTGAATTGTCACTGTTTCACCCATACAGGCCAGTCACTGTAACAATGACCGGCGTTGGAGTTCGCGGGGATCGGCCCGCGTATTCATCGTCAAAAGGCCGCGGACGATCCAATCGCCCATGGCAAAAAATCAAACCCGCCGGCGCTTGCGCGGACGGCAGCCGTTGTGCGGGATCGTCGTCACGTCACGGATCGAGGTGACGGTGAAGCCCGCAGCCTGCAACGCACGCAATGCCGATTCACGTCCCGAGCCGGGTCCTGCGACCTCGACTTCCAGCGTGCGCATGCCGTGCTCTTGCGCCTTCTTGGAAACGTCCTCCGCGGCAACCTGCGCCGCATACGGGGTCGACTTGCGCGATCCCTTGAAGCCCATCGTGCCGGCCGACGACCAGGCAATGGTGTTGCCCTGTGCATCGGTGATGGTGATGGTCGTGTTGTTGAACGACGAATTGACGTGCGCGATGCCGGACGCGATGTTCTTGCGTTCGCGACGGCGGACGCGGGTGGCTTCCTTACCCATTCTCTAACCTTCCTAAGATCTCAACGCCGCCGTAGTGCCAGCGGCTACACCAGATGATGAGCGAGCAGCGAATTCTGAGTAGCGAATAGAAAAACTACCATTCGCTATTCGCCACTCCCTGTTCGCTAAATTACTTCTTCTTGCCGGCGATTGCCTTGGCCGGACCCTTGCGGGTGCGCGCATTGGTATGCGTGCGCTGGCCACGAACCGGCAGGCCGCGGCGATGACGCAGGCCGCGATAGCAGCCGAGGTCCATCAGCCGCTTGATGTTGATTCCGGTCTCACGGCGAAGATCGCCTTCCACCAGATAGTCACGGTCGATCACTTCGCGGATCTGAAGCACTTCCTGGTCGGTGAGCTGATTGACCCGGCGATCGTCGGGAATGCTCACCTTCTTCAGGATGTCGGCCGCATTCTTCTGGCCGATGCCATGAATGTACTGCAGCGCGATCAGAACGCGCTTGTTGGTCGGGATATTCACACCTGCGATACGGGCCACAGACTTCTCTCCTGTCGCCGGATTTTCATGACCGGCATGTTTCTCGAATTTCTCGGGCAGGTGTCCGCAAACGCGAACACGACACCGTCCCCTGCTTCATTTTGGGGCCCGGCATCGTCTGAAACTATCCGACTGGATACCGGGCTTATTAAAGGATTCAACCTCGTTTCGTCAACCGCCTCGGGGCGTTAGCTCGCCTTTTCGTGACTTTTTTGGCCGCCTTGGCACCGCGCCCGCCACGGGCTGTGGAACCCTTCCGAACCGCTTTTTTGGCCTTCCTTGCCGCCGATTTGGCCGATTTTCCCGCCTTTTTGGCGGAAGCGGCCTTGCCGCGCACCGTCTTGCCGGCGGACTTGGACTTAACGGCCTTCTTGGCCTTACTGGCTACCTTGGCCTTGGTGACCTTCTTGCCTGCCTTTTTGACGACTCGGCCCTTGGCCTTGGTCGCCTTGCTTTTGCTCGCCTTGGTCTTCTTGACCGCTTTGGCCTTTTTTGTAGCCTTCGCGGCCGGCTTCCGGGCTGCGGCGCGCCGAGCGGCCGTTTTGCGGGCCGGTTTCGCGGGCTTTGCCGAATCGCTCAGCGCTTCGAGCACCCGCTTGATATCCGCCTGAACCTCGTCGATCGCCTTCATGCCATCGATTGTCGCGAGCTTGCGCTTCTCGGCGTAGTAATCGACCAGCGGTTCGGTCTGGGCGCGGTAGCTCTCGAGCCGTTTCGACAACACCTCGGGCGTATCGTCCGCACGCACCGCCTCGCCGCGCGACTTCATCTCTGCGATGCGATTCTCGACCCGGCGCAGCAGCGCACCTTCGTTGACGCGCAGTTCGACCACTGCATCCAGCTCCAGTCCCTTGGACTTCAGCAGACGATCCAGCGCTTCGGCCTGCGGCACCGTGCGCGGAAAACCATCGAGGATGAAACCGTTGGCGGCATCGGGCTCTTCGATGCGATCGGCGATGATACCGACGACCACGTCATCCGGCACCAGGCCACCGTTGGCCATGATATCCTTGGCCTTGAGGCCGATCGGCGTCTCGGCCTTCACTGCGGCGCGCAGCATGTCGCCCGTGGAGAGCTGAACGATGCCGTGACGTTGAACCAGATGTTGCGCCTGCGTTCCCTTGCCCGCCCCCGGCGGCCCGAGAAGGATCAGTCTCATTTACGGCGGCCCCTCAACTTCGATTTCCTGATCAGCCCTTCATACTGGTGCGCCAGCAGATAGCCCTGCACCTGCGCCACCGTATCCATCGTCACGCTGACCACGATCAGCAACGATGTGCCGCCAAAATAGAACGGAACCGCGGCATACGAAATGAGAATTTCCGGAATGAGACAAACCACCGCGAGATAGATCGCGCCCGGTACGGTGATACGCGACAGCACGTAGTCGATGTATTCCGCGGTGCGCTCGCCGGGCCGGATGCCGGGGATGAAGCCGCCGTGCTTCTTGAGGTTGTCCGCGGTCTCGGTCGGGTTGAACACGATGGCCGTGTAGAAGAACGCGAAGAAGATGATCAGCGCGAGATAGAGCACCAGGAACAGCGGCCGGCCGTGGCCGAGCTGCGTGGTGATCCACT
>JANINJ010000089.1:92742-95543 GCA_024508855.1 Xanthobacteraceae bacterium | reverse complement strand
AAGCGGATGTTGTTGCGCAGGCGCCCCGAAATCTGCCCGGCTTCGGCGCCCGCGCCGAAATAGATATCCGCGCGGGCAGGGCCGACAATGGCGGAGCCGGTATCCTGCGCGATCATCAGGCGATGAAACGGCGTCTTCGCCTGCGCCGATTCGATCGGCAGCGTGCCGGTGATGAAGAACGGCGTGCCATACACATGCAGCGCCTTGTCGACTGCGATGGAACGGCCGGGTGTGAGCGGCACGCCTTGCGCGCCGACTGCTTCATCCTTGTCGGAGAGTTGCACCTCACGGAAGAACACATAGGAGCGGTTCTGCCGACGCAGATCCTTGGCGCCACCGGGATTGGCATCCATCCACGCCCGGATGCGCTGCATCGACATTTCTTCGCGAGGAATGATATTGAGATCGATCAGCACACGGCCCACCGGCGTATAAGGATAGCCGTTATGCGCATCGTAGTTGATGCGGATGACGGAGCCGTCTTCGAGCCGGACGCGCGCCGATCCCTGGATTTGCGTGAACAGCAGATCGGTTTCGCTTTTCAGCCAGCAGATTTCCAGACCGCGCCCAGCGATGGCACCGTCCTCGATCTGGGCGCGATCGTAATAAGGCACCAGCTTGCGGCGGCCGATCTTGCGGTACACCTGCCCGCCATTGGGAAGGCCCGTATCGTCCTGCTTGAAGCCGCGCACGAACAGGTTGGAGGGACGGCGATAGACCGGCACGGTGTAGACATCGGTGCGCGTTCGCGATCCGTCGATCACCGGCTCATAGTAGCCGGTAACGAAACCGTCCTGTTCGCCGATGCGCGAAATCTGCAATGGCCGGAAATGCCGTTCGAAGAACGCGCGGGCTTCGACAGCATTGGTGATATGTGCAGCCTTTGCTTCACGGCAGGGCTCGCGAAGCGAGGCCCCCAACGCTTTGGCATCCGTCGGCAGCTTTCGCTGGGCGACGATCGGATTGCAGCTTGCGCGAAATGCCTGGAATGATGCGAGCTGATCGTCGTCGCGCCAGCCGTCGATATCGCTCCAGGCAACCGGACTATACTGGCCGCCCGTGATTTGAAGCGGTGCCGTGACATGGACATGCAGCCGGCGGGCATTGGCGATATCGGGTGCGAGCGACAAGAGCGCTGCTGCCATGCAGCCAGCTGCGGCACGCAGATGCTGGCGACGCGCGTTATTGCGCGCTTCCGGTGCCAACCAGCTTCCAGTTCGGATCGCGCGATCCGACGTCGCGAGCGAAGGTCCAAACATCGGTGATATCGCTGACCTTGTCCGGGTTGCCGTCAACCACCGCCCCCGTCTTGTCCCGCGTCACCGAAATCATCTGCGACACGAAGCGAACGGTAAGCTGGCTCGTGCGATCGCGGACTTCCGCATTCACGAGTTCAGCCTTGTCGATCGAGACGAACCGCGTTTCGGTCTTCTGCTCGTTCTTCTCGCGGGCCTTGATCGCGGCATCGAAGCTATCATAGACCTCGGACGACAGCAGATCCTTCAAGGCGCGGCGGTCGCCATTGGCAAACGCCAGAACGATCATCTCGTAAGCGCTGCGCGCGCCGCTGAGAAAATGCTTGGGATCGAACGTGGAATCCTGCGCGGCAATGGCATCCAGACCGGCCGCCAGCGCGGAACCCGGCTCGGCAAAACCCTTCCAGCGGTTGGCCGCAGGCACGGCCTCATCGGCCGGCGCGACCGGCGCCTGATCGATGATAGTGCCCGGCACCGGAACGACCTTGTTGTCCTGCGTACCCTGCAGCACGTCACGCGCCGCACGGTCGAACGGCGGGCGCTCGCTGCCCGTCCGCTGTCCGAGGACGCTGCGCAGACGCAGGAAGATAAATACCGCCAACGCCAGAAAGATGATGGTGTAGATATCCACGTCGTATTCGCTTTCCGCTCGGTGCCCGTGCTGCCGGGCAAAATCCTGACCATCAAGGCCGGTGAAACTGCGCTCGATGTTCTCAAGTCCATGTAGGCATGAAATCAAGCCGAGCCAATGGCACCTTTTGGCACAGAAGCCCTGGTTCGACCGACGAACGCCCTGCTCCCGGTTTGGTTTCGCACAATAGTAGCTCGTTTGCCGCCGGGAGGGAAATCGCGATCCTCAGGAAAGCCCGTTTATTCAACAATTTAGGCATATTCGGGAGCGATCACCGCCCAGGCCGCAATTGGCGTCAATCGCACCTCGCCTGCTTGTCGAAGGCCGCAGGCCTATGATAGCCACTCGCCTCGACACGGCATTTTGCCCCTTTGGAGCGAATAGGCTGTCAACCGGTTGAATTTTTACCTGAAAACGCTCCAGGAGAGACTTTCATGACAAATGGCAACGGCGCCCCGCCCGAGGCAGCTCCGCCCCCGCAACTGAACGTGCTGGCGCAATACACCAAGGATCTCTCGTTCGAGAACCCCAACGCCCCGAAGTCGCTGGGTCCGCAGCAGCAGGCGCCGTCCATCAACATCCAGATCAATGTCGGTGCCAACAACATCGCCGAGAACGAATTCGAAGTCGTGCTTTCGATCGAGGGCAAGGCGGACAATGCCGGCACGGTGATGTTCAACTTCGAACTGGCCTATGCCGGCGTGTTCCGGATCGTCAATGTGCCGGAAGAGAACCTGCATCCGCTGATCATGATCGAGTGCCCGCGGCTGCTGTTCCCGTTCGCCCGCGAGATCATCGCCACCGCGGTGCGCGACGGCGGTTTCCCGCCGCTCATGCTTGACCCGGTCGATTTTGTCGGTCTGTACCGGCAGAACATGGAGCGGCAGGCCGCTCAGATCAAACCGAGCTGACCA
>JANINJ010000089.1:0-92642 GCA_024508855.1 Xanthobacteraceae bacterium | reverse complement strand
TCTGTACCGGCAGAACATGGAGCGGCAGGCCGCTCAGATCAAACCGAGCTGACCACAGCGTTTTCGAGCGAAGTGGATACCGGCTCGCGTGAAGAAAACGCGTCAAATCAAAATGACAGAGCCCTGGTTCTGATCCCGTCAGAACCGGGCTCCAGCCGGTTTCTCAACAATGGCAGCGGGTTTTAAGACGCGCTGCCATAAAACTCGTGCCAGATCGGCTTCTCGCCCAAGGTCGCGACAAATTCGCGATGCGCCGCCTGCTCCGCCTCGGTCAGGCGCGTGGCCAACGGAACCGGCCGCTGCCGCCGTGGCGCATCGGCGATGCCTTCCTGCTGCGTCACCACAGTTTCCGTCAAAATCAGCTGCGACTGTCGCGCGCCGATCAGGTCGATATAGACCTCGGCGAGCAGTTCCGCGTCGAGCAATGCGCCGTGCTTGGTGCGGCGGGAATTGTCGATCGCATAACGCGAGCACAGATCGTCGAGCCGGTTGGACACGCCGGGATGCTTGCGCCGTGCCAGCAGCAACGTATCCACCAGCCGGTCGCGGACAATCGCCGGCAACGAGATACGATTGAGTTCGGCGTTGATGAAGCTGACGTCGAACGACGCGTTGTGAATCACCAGCGGTGCATCGCCGATGAATTCAAGGAATTCCGCCGCGACCTGCGAAAACAGCGGCTTGTCGGCAAGGAACTCGGCCGACAAGCCGTGCACCGCAAAAGCTTCCTGCGGCATGTCACGTTCGGGATTGATGTAGCGATGGAATGTCTGGCCGGTCGGCATCCGATTGAAGATTTCAATGCAGCCGATTTCAACAAGCCGATCGCCGCGCAGCGGATCGAGACCGGTGGTTTCGGTATCCAGAACGATTTCACGCATGTCTAACGTCCATCACCGTCCGAATCAGGATCGGCGTTGCGGCATTTTACGCACCTGTTCGAGAATTTCGTGGATGCGCGCACGCACCGGCTCCAATCCATGCGAGGTATCCACCACAAAATCGGCGCGCTTGCGTTTCTCCTCGTCCGGCAACTGCTTGGCGAGGATCGCATCGAGCTTTTCCGGCGTCATGCCGTCGCGTGCCAGAATGCGCTCGCGCTGAACGTCCGGCGCCGTCGTCACCACGACGACCGCATCGACCCGTTTCTCACCGCCGGTTTCGTACAGCAGCGGGATATCGACCACCGCTACCGGCGCACCGGAACGCTCGGCATCGTCGAGGAATTTCTGGTGATGCGCGCGCAGCATCGGATGGACAATGCTTTCCAGCCGCTTCATCGCTTCCGCATCATGAACGACCTTCGGCGACAGCAGCGTACGGTCCACCTTGCCGTTCACAACGGTGCCCGGAAACGCGGCCTCGATCGCCGGCGCGGCCTCACCTTCATAGATGAGATGCACGGTGGCATCGGCGTCGTAGACCGGCACCCCGGCATCGGAAAACAGCTTCGCGGTGGTGGATTTCCCCATTCCGATCGAGCCGGTCAGCCCGAGTATCAGCATCGACAGACCTCTGCGTTTTCAAAATTCAAGAAGGCGCTCGCGGCGCAGGAATTCCAGCAACGGCAACAACGGCAACCCGAGGATCGTGAAGTGATCGCCCTCGATGCGTTGAAAGAGGTGAATACCGAGCCCTTCCAGCTGATAGGCCCCGACGCTACCAAACGCCGCATCGCCAGCCTGATCCAGATAGGCATCGATTGCCGTTTCAGACAATGGCCGCATGGTCATGCGGGCAGTTGCCACGTTCTCGAACAACGCCCGTCCGTCGCGTGCTACTGCAACCGCAGAATGCAACGCATGCGTTTGTCCTGCCAGCGCGCGCAGATGTTCGGCGGCGCCGGCCCGGTTCGCGGGTTTGCTGAAACGTCGCGTGCCCAGCGCCAGGGTCTGATCCGCACCGACGACATATCGTCCGGAATGCTGCCGGGAGACGAAAAGTGCTTTCTCCCGTGCCAGACAGGCAGCAACTTCATCAGGGGCTGTCAAACCTGATTCACGCTCTACGGCGCGCTCGTCGATCGCCGCCGGAAGTGCTTCGAACGCGATGGCGGCATTCCTCAAAAGTTCCTGACGCGCACGGCTTTGCGACGCGAGAATCAGCGGCTTGTCTCCACGCCACAGTGTCATTCGGAAACCCGCTGCCGTTGCCGATCCGCAAACAGTTTCATCACTGCAGCAGCGGTCTCCTCGATCGAGCGGCGTGTGACATCCAGCAACGCCCAGCCGTATCGCGCACTCAGGCGGCGCGCAAACGCGACCTCATCGGTCACCGATTGCTTGTCGGTATAGACGTCGTTGCTGGAACTGGCGCCGATACTGAGCATCCGGTTCTGCCTCACCTGAATGAGACGTTCGGGCGTGGCATGCAGGCTGACGACCAACGGCTTTTTCAAATTCTCCAACTGGGCCGGCAACGGGATGCCCAGCACCAACGGAACATTGGCGGTGCGAATGCCGCGATTGGCGAGATAGATCGAAGTCGGTGTCTTTGAGGTTCGCGACACACCGACGAGAACGACGTCGGCGTCTTCCAATCCTTCGACGTGCTGGCCGTCGTCGTGCATCATCGTATAGTTGAGCGCGTCGATGCGCTTAAAGTAATCCGCATTCAGGGTGTGCTGCGCCCCAACCCGACCGGTGGTCGATGCGCCGAGATAGGCGTGAAACAGTTGCATCACCGGTCCGATGATCGACAGGCTCGGAATATTGATTTCCTTGCACTTCTCCTCGAGCCGCTCGACCAGATCCTTCTCCAGCAGCGTGAACAGCACAATGCCGGGCGCTTCCTCGATTTCGGCCAGCACGCGGTCGAGCTGTTTCTGGCTGCGCACCAGCGGATAGACATGCTCCACCGGCGTCACGTTGGCATATTGCGCCGCGACTGCGCGCGCGACGGTGATCAGCGTCTCGCCGGTGGAATCGGACACCAGATGAAGATGAAAATAACTGCCTGCCGTGGGCACCCTAAGCCTGTGTGTTGTGTGGATCGGTGTGGAGCATTTACGAAATATTTACCATGGCGCCGGCGGCTTTGGATAACCGGCAAGTTTCTTCACAGGCCTCGTAAGTGAATGGAATTTCACAGCCGTCGCAATGATAGTGGGGTTATGTGGATTTGTCTCTTGATAACCCGCTCGATATTCCAGCCAAGTAACTGAATATCCGAGTGATCCTCGAACCTGATCAGGTGCCCTGGAAATGTTGTGGCCTTTGTGGGCAGGCAGGGGATCGATGCCGAACAGAATTGCGTAGCCGCAATCCACCGCCACTTAGACTCAAACTTAAGAATCTATAAATGATATTGGAGGAAGGGGGTGCTTGCGGATATGTGAGTGCCTCACGCTTTTCCTTCGCTTTCTCAACATCGGCGACCGGCAGGATGTTCCAGAGTAAAGCGTCGTGACTGCGCAGATTGGGTTTGCCGATGTACGAATGGATCAAGGCATTTCACGTGATTGCGGTCATCTCCTGGATGGCTGGAATGCTCTATCTACCGCGATTGTTCGTTTATCACTGCGAAGCTGAAGTCGGATCGAAACAATCCGAAACCTTCAAGGTGATGGAGCGGCGGCTACTCAAGGGCATCATCAATCCGGCGATGATCCTCACCTGGGTGCTGGGACTTTATCTTGCCTGGTCCGGACATTGGTTTTCGAGCGGCTGGTTCCACGGCAAGCTATTCCTGGTGCTGGTGATGTCCGGCATTCACGGCATGTTCAGCCGCTGGGTACGCGATTTCGCCAATGACCGGAACACCAAAAACCAGAAATTCTACAGAATTATCAACGAGGTACCGACAGTATTGATGATCGGCATTGTCATTCTGGTGATTGTTAAGCCGTTCTAGCTTCCAGGCCGGGTCGGCTTTTGATGCCTGGATCATCTTGCGTAAAAGCGATCAATTTTCTATATTCGGTTTGTCCCACCCAACGCAGGCGGATGTGGTCGCGGTTCGGTTTTAAATAGAACCGGTCGCCACATCGGGTTTGAAAGCCCTTTTCCGGCACCTTCCTTGCTCAAGACCTGCGGGCTTGCCATCAGGCGACCGCGTTTTCTTCGGGCCACCTAGCACCCCCTCTCTGTTTTTTCCACAGGACCACCCCAATGCGGGAAATGAAACTACAAGACCTCAAGGCAAAGACTCCGGCCGAACTCGTGTCGTTCGCGGAAGAACTCGGGGTCGAAAACGCCAGCACGATGCGCAAGCAGGAGCTGATGTTCGCTATCCTCAAGCAACTGGCCATCCAGGAAACCGACATTATCGGTGAAGGCGTGGTTGAAGTGCTGTCGGACGGCTTCGGCTTCCTGCGCTCGCCGGACGCCAACTATCTGCCGGGCCCGGACGACATTTACGTCTCGCCCTCGCAGATCCGCCGCTTCGGACTTCGCACCGGCGACACCATCGAAGGTCATATCCGCAGCCCGAAGGAAGGCGAACGCTACTTCGCGCTGCTCAAGGTCAACACGCTCAATTTCGAAGATCCGGAGAAATCCAAGCACAAGGTCAACTTCGATAACCTGACCCCGCTGTTTCCCGATCAACGCTTCAAACTCGAACTCGACGATCCGACCCGCAAGGACCTCTCTCCGCGGGTGATTGATATCGTCGCCCCGATCGGCAAGGGCCAGCGCGCGCTGATCGTCGCGCCGCCGCGCACCGGCAAGACGGTGCTGATGCAGAACATCGCGCATTCGATCACGGCGAACCATCCGGAATGCTATCTGATCGTGTTGTTGATCGACGAACGCCCGGAAGAAGTCACCGACATGCAGCGCTCCGTGAAGGGCGAAGTCGTTTCTTCAACCTTCGACGAACCTGCCGTGCGTCACGTCCAGGTTGCGGAGATGGTGATCGAGAAGGCCAAGCGCCTTGTCGAGCACGGCCGTGATGTTGTTATCCTGCTCGATTCGATCACGCGCCTCGGCCGCGCCTACAACACCGTGGTGCCGTCATCCGGCAAGGTGCTGACCGGCGGCGTCGATGCCAACGCCTTGCAGCGGCCGAAGCGGTTCTTCGGCGCCGCGCGCAACATCGAGGAAGGCGGCTCGCTGACCATCATCGCGACTGCGCTGGTCGATACCGGCAGCCGCATGGACGAAGTGATCTTCGAAGAGTTCAAGGGCACCGGCAACTCCGAACTGATCCTCGATCGCAAGGTCGCCGACAAGCGCACCTTCCCGGCAATCGATATTGCGCGCTCCGGTACCCGCAAGGAAGAACTCATCACCGATCCGCAGCTGCTCAAGAAGATGTATGTGCTGCGGCGAATCCTCAATCCGATGGGCACCATGGACGCGATCGAGTTCCTGCTCGACAAGCTGCGCAACACCAAGAACAACGGCGAGTTCTTCGATTCGATGAATACGTGATGTTGGTTGCATAAGCAGGATCGTCTGAATGGAAAAAGCCCGCGAGTGATCGCGGGCTTTTTGTTTGCCGAAATATTTTGCCGAAGACTTATATTGTTATCGTTCCCGCGCAGGCGGAGACCCATACGCCGCAGCGTTTGTTGTTTGAAGATTGCGGCTATGATTGCAATAGAACGCCGGTATTACACCATAAACACAGGGTTATGGGTCCCCGCCTGCGCGGGGACGACGACTGTTGTTTAGGTTGACACCTGCTTCGTCACCAACTGCATGAGATCATGCGCCGTCGTCACCGGCAGCGAACAGCTTTGCTGACGGCAGACGAAAGCGGCTGTGCCGCTGACGCTTTTTGCCTTGGCATGCGCAGGGTGATTAGACGCGAGATCGTCGGCGCGCGGTGCATGAAGCACGATTGTCGTGGCATGCGGCAGTTTTCGCGCGACGCTGAGCAGTGCGTCGGCTTCTTTCCCCTCGCCCACGACGACGATCTCTGCGCCGGTCAGATAAAGATCGAGCGCGTTGAGAATGGACAGATGTCCGAACACGTTCTCGCCTGCAATCGGCAGCAGCTTGGCGAACAGCGCATCGACCTTCGAGCGCCAATGCGTGTCACCGGACAGGACCGCAAGCCGCACCAGGTTTTGCGCAATCAACCCGACGTGGTTGGGGATTGCATCGTCCACGGTTGAATGCGGACGCACGATCAGGCCTTCGGCATCGTCGGCAGTGAGATAGTAGCCGCCATGTTCGGCATCGGCGTAATGCGCATCGAGCGACTGTTGCCAGCCGATCGCCTGCCGGAGGAAACGTTGCTCGCCGGTGGCTTCGAACAGCGCGAGGGCTGCGCGGGTCATCGCAGCGTAGTCCGATGCCAGCGCGGGAATCAGCAATTGCCCTTTGCGCCAGGAATGGCCGAGCCGGCTGTCGCGTGTCATTTCCGTTGCGATGAAGTCGAATGCCTTTGTCGCGATCGTGATCCACTGCGGTTGAGAGAAGGCCGTCGAAGCGTGCGCCAGTGCTGCGATCATCAGCCCATTCCAGTCTGCCAGCACCTTGTCGTCGAGGCCGGGGCGAATGCGTTTGTCGCGCGCGCGCAGCAGGATCGCTCGCATCGCCGCGAGCTGTTCGAATTCCGTGGGACTGTCCTCGTCGCTGAGCAGACGATTGAGAATCGTGTGGCCTTCGAAATTGCCGTCGCGGGTGACGTCGTATTTCGCGGCAAACAGCGTCGCGTCGTCGGTGCCGAGTAGCTGTTCGATCTCGCCTTGCGACCAGACGTAGAACTTGCCCTCCTCGCCTTCGGAATCCGCGTCGAGCGAGGACGCGAAGGCACCTTGCGGCGTCGTCATTTCGCGTTCCAGCCAGCCGACGGTCTCGGCGGCGCGTTGCGCATAAAGTGCATTTGGTGCACGAGCCTGTTCGAGCGCCAGCAGATCGAGGATCTGTGCGTTGTCGTAGAGCATCTTCTCGAAATGCGGTACCAGCCACTTCTCGTCGACGGAATAGCGCGCATAGCCGCCGCCGAGGTGATCGTAGATGCCGCCCTGGCTGATCCGCGTCAGCGCGAGATTGCTGGTGAGGAAGAAACGATCGTCGCCGGTGCGTGCCCCTCCCCGCCAGAGAAATTCCAGCATCGCGCATTGCGGAAATTTCGGCGCGCCGCGCAAGCCGCCGTTGGTCGGATCGGTCGCGCGCGCAATCGAGGTCGCGGCGTTGTCCAGCTCAGCCACGCCGATGTTTGCGGCATTGTTTGAGCGCGTGCGGTTCGCGAGACGTTTGACAAGCGCGTCGCGATTGGCCGTGATCTTGTGAGGTTCTTCGTGATAGAGCCGCGCGATGGCGCGCAGCACATCGGCGAAGCCGGCGCGGCCATATTGTGCGGTCTTTGGAAAATAGGTGCCGCCCCAGAACGGTTCGCCGTCGGGCGTTAGAAACATCGTCAGCGGCCAGCCGCCTTGCTCGCCCAGGTGATGCAGCGCGCTCATGTAGATCTGATCGATGTCGGGCCGTTCCTCGCGATCGACCTTGATGCTGACGAACAAGTCGTTCATCACGGCGGCTGTCGCTTCGTCCTCGAAGCTCTCGTGCGCCATGACGTGGCACCAGTGGCACGCGGCATAGCCGATCGAAAGCAGGATCGGTTTGTCGGCGCGCCTGGCCTCGGCCAGCGCTTCCGGTCCCCATTGCCACCAGTCCACCGGATTGTGCTGGTGCTGCAGCAAATACGGACTCGTTGCCTGCGAAAGCCGGTTGGTGTGCGATGTCGCCTCTGTCATGTTGCGGCCTTCCAATGGATGTGTTTTGGGATGTGGTTTGCAACCATGGCTGCGAGCGAGCCTGCGTCATGCGTCGTTATGGATAGATAGGACATGCATCCGCGAGAGCAAACCATCTTCGCATTGTCGTCGGGCCGTCCGCCGACGGCGATTGCCATCGTGCGCGTATCCGGATCGCAAGCTGGCCACATTGTTGCGACGCTCGTCGGGAAGACACCGCAGCCGCGCATGGCGACGCGAGCGACGCTGCACGATCGCAGCGGCGAAACGCTTGATGACGCTGTGGCGCTGTGGTTTCCGGCGCCGGCGAGTGCGACCGGCGAAGATGTCGCCGAGTTTCATATCCATGGCGGCCGGGCGGTATTGGCGGCTTTGCTGAATGCGCTTGGAGGTTTTGAGAATACGCGCGCCGCCGAGCCGGGCGAATTCACGCGCCGCGCTTTCGAAAACGGCAAGCTCGATCTCACCGAAGCCGAAGGCCTCGACGATTTGATTCATGCGGACACCGAACAGCAACGGCGGCAGGCGTTGCGCCAGTTACAGGGTCTGCTTGGCGATAAAGCGCGAAGCTGGCGGCAGCAGATCATCGAGGCCGCGGCGTTGATCGAAGCGGGGATCGATTTTTCCGACGAAGGCGATGTGCCGGAAGAATTGATGGCGCCGGCGCTGGCGAAGATTGCGACGCTGCGCGACGAGATTGACGAAACCCTTGCGGCATCGGCACGAAGTGAACGTCTGCGCGAGGGGCTTGTGGTCGCGATTGCCGGCGCGCCGAATGTCGGCAAGTCGACGCTGATGAATACACTGGCGCGGCGCGAGGTGGCGATCGTGTCGCCGCATGCAGGCACCACGCGCGATGTGATCGAGGTGCAACTCGATCTCGACGGCTATCCGGTGACGGTGATCGACACCGCAGGTATTCGCGACACCGACGATCCGGTCGAGCAGGAGGGCGTGCGGCGTGCGAAGGCGCGTGCGGCGGATGCCGACCTGGTGTTGTGGCTGACCGATCGAGAACACGACCACCAAGCGGCGGCGATGCCGGCCGCGAGTGCGCTCTGGATCGTCCGCAATAAGATCGATCTGGAGAGGGGGAAGGGCGGATTTTCTGCTTGCGATTTCGTTGAGGCAAACCGGTGGCCGAATTCGGGCAGCGCCGCGTTGAAGGCGGATCGAAGCACGCATGTCGGTAGGCAATTTTCGATCTCAGCGGCGCAGGGGCAGGGGGTACAGGCTCTGGTTGCCGAAGTTGCGGATTTCGCGCGGACATATTTCGGTGGCGATGAACACGCCTTGATCGGTCGGCAACGGCACCGCGAATTGCTGCGCAATACGACCGAAATGCTGCATCGCAGCATAAGCGCCGCGGATCATGGAGAGGAACTGGCGGCGGAAGAGTTGCGAATTGCAGCTCAGTATTTGGGGCAACTTTTGGGACGGGTCGATGTTGAGGATTTGCTGGACGTGATCTTCCGGGAGTTCTGTGTAGGGAAGTAATATTACTTGATTCATTGTATTGTTTCACGTGAAACAGATTTGGGCTCGGTCTATTTTGCCTCGATACTGGACGGCGGCAAAGCGCCACCTTCTCGCCTGAGTGTTTCACGTGAAACAGCTCCGTGATTTCCCTTTCGAGTGACGCGATCCTGAGCTAGAAGTCGCGCCATCGCTTGAACGGCAAAATCCATGATCCAATCGTTCGATGTCATCGTGATCGGAGGCGGCCACGCCGGCTGTGAAGCCGCGGCTGCAGCGGCACGCATGGGCGCGCGAACGGCGCTTGTCACCCATCAATTTGGAACCATCGGCGCGATGTCGTGCAATCCCGCGATCGGCGGGCTTGGCAAGGGCCATCTGGTCCGCGAGGTCGATGCACTGGATGGCTTGATGGGCTGGGTGGCTGATGCCGGCGGCATCCAGTTTCGAATGCTCAATCGCCGCAAGGGTCCGGCGGTGCGCGGACCTCGCGCCCAGGCCGACCGCAAGCTTTATGCGGCAGCGATGCAGGCCGCGATCCGCGAGACCGCCAATTTGATGGTGATCGAGGGTGAGGCCGACGAATTACTCCGGTCCGGCGATCGGGTTACCGGCGTGCGGTTGGCCAGCGGTTCGGAGATCCGGGCAGGGGCCGTGGTCATCACGACGGGGACATTTCTTCGCGGGCTGATCCATCTCGGCGAAAAGAGCTGGCCGGCGGGCCGGGTCGGCGAGGCGCCCGCGCTCGGGCTGTCGAAATCCTTCGAAGCCGCTGGATTTACGCTGGGTCGTCTCAAGACCGGAACGCCGGCGCGGCTCGACGGTACGACGATCGACTGGGGCGCGGTGGAGATGCAGCCGGGCGACGATCCGCCCGAGCCGTTCTCGACCATGACCGACCGGATCACCACGCCGCAGATCGAGTGCGGCATCACCCGCACCACGCCGGCGACCCATGAGGTGATCCGCGCCAACGTGCATCGGTCGCCGATGTATTCCGGGCAGATCAAGAGCACCGGACCGCGCTATTGTCCCTCGATCGAGGACAAGATCGTTCGCTTTGGCGATCGCGATGGCCACCAGATCTTCCTCGAGCCGGAAGGGCTCGACGACACCACGGTCTATCCCAACGGCATTTCTACCTCGCTGCCGGAAGAAGTCCAGGCGGCGATCCTGACCACGATTCCGGGTCTCGAACGGGTCCGGATGGTGCGGCCGGGCTATGCCATCGAATACGATCATGTCGATCCGCGCGAACTCGAGCCGACCCTGCAGACCAGGCGCCTGCCCGGCCTGTTCCTGGCGGGACAGATCAACGGCACCACCGGGTATGAAGAGGCCGCGGCGCAGGGGCTGGTGGCCGGTCTGAACGCGGCGCTGGTGGCCGGAGGCGGGGAGCCCATCGTGTTCGACCGCGCCGACGGCTATCTCGGCGTGATGATCGACGATCTGGTGACGCGGGGCGTCACCGAGCCGTACCGGATGTTCACCTCGCGGGCCGAATATCGGCTGACCCTGCGCGCGGACAATGCCGATCAACGCCTGACCGACAAGGGTCTGGTGATGGGATGCGTCGGCTCCGGGCGGGCGGCGCGGCATCAGGCGAAGATGATGGCGCTGGAGGCGGCGAAGGCGCTGTCGAAATCGCTGGCGATCACACCGAACGAGGCGGCCAAGCACGGGCTGTCATTGAATCGGGACGGCAACCGCCGCTCGGCCTACGAGCTGCTGGCCTATCCGGATATCGACTGGCTGCGGGTCAGCACGATCTGGCCGGAGCTGTCGGCCATTGACCCAGCGATCGCAACGCACGTGGAGATCGACGCCAAGTACGACGTCTATCTGAAGCGCCAGGTCGCCGATGTCGAAGCGTTTCGCCGCGACGAGGGACTGGTATTGGGCGACATCGACTATCAAGTCGTGCCGGGGCTTTCCAACGAGGCGCGTAACCGGCTGGAGGCTGCGCGACCGCGAACCGTGGGGCAGGCGGGCCGGCTCGACGGGCTGACGCCGGCGGCCATCGGTATTCTGGCAGCCTATCTCCGCCGCGAGGCGCGACGGAAGTCATCGGCCGGAGCGGCGTAAGGCTGTTTCACGTGAAACAGCGCGGCCGCCGGCTGGCGTATGCCGGCGGGATATTTCCGAAGTGATGCCAGCCGCGCTTAGTTGTGGCGCTCCATGCTCAGCCTTGTGCCGGGCATCCACGTATTAAAATTCAAGAGCGTAGATGGCCGGGACGAAGCCCGGCCATGACGACCGAAGGATTGATACCAACGGACGGCGGGTACGAGAGCCATCGGCGACGACGGAAGGCCCGCCATGAGGGAGAGAGCGCGGTTGCTTTTGATCAGCGCTGTGCTCAACATCGACACCAATCCGGGCCGCGTCTACCTCAGGCGCAGATCCGGAAGCCATACGCCCGGTGATCAGGGATTCCGGGCCCGCCCACTAAGGGCTTACATCCCGGAGTGAACGCCAGCTCGTTTCCGTCATGGCCGGGCATGATCTGGCCATCCACGAAGCATCGGCAAGACATGGTCGCCTGCACAAAGGTGGAGGAAGAACGACAGAAGGCGCCGCATTCCGCCGGGTTGGATTGCGCACCGCGTGCTCTTGCACGTCGTGAAGGATGAGGTCTAATCATACGCTGCGATCATCCTTCGAGGCTCGCCGGAAACGGCTCGCACCTCAGGATGACGATCCCAGGAATTCATCGGAAACACGCGGTCATGGCGAAAGCGGAGCATCTGGTGTCGCCGAAGGCCCTCGCCGCCGACAAGGCCGCAGCCCTCCGCCTCACTCCTGTTTCACGTGAAACAGAAGCTCGGTTGGATCGCTACGTCGAACTGCTGCTGCAGTGGCAGGCCAAGACCAATCTGGTGGCCCCCTCGACGTTGTCGACTCTATGGACCCGCCACATCTCCGATTCGCTGCAGCTTCTTGCGCTGGCGCCTCACGCAACCACATGGACCGATCTCGGCAGCGGCGGCGGATTTCCCGGCATCGTACTGGCGTGCGTCATGGCCGAGCGCGGCGGTCGGGTCGATCTGGTGGAGCGCAACGCCAAGAAAGCCGCGTTCCTGCGCGAGGCACTGCGCGTGACCGAAGCTGCCGGTACCGTGCATCTCGCAGACATCGTGGATTATGTGGATAGCGTCGCGCGGGCGCCAGATTGCGTCACCGCGCGGGCGCTGGCTCCATTACATGTATTACTCGAACTGACGGCTCCGCTGGTGCAGAAGGGCGCAAAAGCGCTGCTGCTCAAGGGTCAAGATGTAGAGTCTGAATTGACGGAAGCTACTAAATATTGGAATATTCAGCCAGTTCTCCACCCCAGCCGAACCTCCGGGCAAAGCTGGATCGTGGAAATTGACCGTCTCGATCGGCGCAGCGAGGGTAATGCTGCAGTGCAATATGGCGTATCGAAATGACAGTAATGGACGAGACTTTTGAAGGGGTTAGAGGCGATTCGACGATGCCGCAGGGACATCCACGCATCATCTCGCTGGCCAACCAGAAGGGCGGCGTGGGCAAGACCACGACCGCGATCAATCTCGGTACCGCGCTGGCCGCGATCGGCGAGCGCGTTCTGATCATCGACCTCGATCCGCAGGGCAACGCCTCCACCGGGCTCGGCATCGACCGGCGCGACCGCAACGCCTCGACCTATGACGTGCTGATGGGCGAAGTCTCGCTGCGCGATGCCGTGGTGCCGACCGCGGTGCCGCGCCTGCATATCGCACCGTCGACCATGGACCTCTCCGGCCTCGAGCTCGAGCTTGGCACCACGCGCGATCGCGCCTTCCGGCTGCGCAACGCCATCGGCTCGCTCAACAACAACGTCGCACCGGATGCGGACTTCACCTATGTGCTGGTGGATTGCCCGCCGTCGCTCAATCTCATCACCGTCAATGCGATGGCGGCGTCGGATGCGATCCTGGTGCCGCTGCAGTGCGAGTTCTTCGCGCTCGAAGGTCTGTCGCAACTGTTGCAGACCGTGGAGCAGGTGCGCTCGACGCTGAATCCGGAATTGTCGATCCACGGCATCGTGCTGACCATGTACGACTCACGCAACAACCTGTCGAATCAGGTCGTCGCCGACGTGCGGCAGTTCATGGGCAAGAAAGTCTACGACACCATGATCCCGCGCAACGTGCGCATCTCCGAAGCGCCGTCCTACGGCAAGCCGGTGCTGGTCTACGATCTCAAATGCGCCGGCAGCGAAGCCTATCTCAAGCTCGCGACCGAAGTGATCCAGCGCGAACGCGAGTTGCGCACGGCGGGGTGAGGCATTGCTGACGTCGTCCCTGCGAAAGCAGGGACCCATACGGCGCGGCCTAGCTTTAGAGGAAGCGACGCGGCTTGATCAACAAAGCGGGGCAGTGGTTATGGGCTCCTGCTTTCGCAGAGACGACAAAAAGATTCTGGAGTGCGTGTGGTGAATCCAAGGGAGCTGGCGATGGCCGACGAAGCGCGTTCGCGACTGGGTCGCGGTCTTGCAAGTCTGATCGGTGATGTCGGCGGCGAGGCTGCACATGTCGAGCGGCCGCGCGCGCAGCGCAAGGTGCCGATCGAATTCCTCAAACCCAATCCGCGCAATCCGCGCCGCGCGTTTTCCGATACCGAGCTGAATGAACTCGCCGACTCGATCAAGCAGCACGGCGTGATCCAGCCGATCGTAGTGCGGCCTGTGAAGGGCGCGTCGGATCGCTTCGAGATCATCGCCGGCGAACGGCGCTGGCGCGCATCGCAGAAGGCGGGCCTGCACGAAGTGCCGATCGTGCCGGTGGATGTCAGCGACAGCGATGCGCTCGAGATCGCGATCATCGAGAACGTGCAGCGCGAGAATCTCAACGCGATGGAAGAGGCGCAGGGCTATCACGCGCTCGCCAACGAATTCAAACACAGCGCCGAGGAGATCGCCAAGCTGGTCGGCAAAAGCCGCAGCCACGTCGCCAACATGATGCGGCTGACCAAACTGCCGGATGATGTGCAGGCGTTGATCGCATCGGGCGATTTGTCGGCGGGCCATGCGCGCGCGCTGATCGGCGTGCCCGATCCGTCAAGCGCCGCGAAGCGCATCGTCGCGGAAGGCCTGAACGTGCGGCAGGCCGAAGCGCTGGCGCATGAAGAGGGCGTGCCGGAACGCAAGTCGATGAAGCCGCGCACTACCGCCGCCTCACCCAAGGACACCGATACGCTGGATCTCGAGAAGCGCGTCAGCGATGCGCTCGGCCTGAAGGTGACGGTGACCCATCGCGATCCCGGCGGCACCGTGCAAATTCGTTACAGCGATCTCGATCAGCTCGACGAGGTGATGCGGCGGCTCGGCGCGTGAGCGCCGACTGTCGCGTTGAAGCGTTGCGCGATGTCATCACTGTGGTCGTCCCTGCGTAGGCAGGGACCCATAACCACTGGTATCAATAGTGCAGAAAGAGCGTTGCCGCAGCGCTCGGCTAAAATAGTCACGACACGGAGTATGGGTCCCCGCCTTCGCGGGGACGACGACGCGTTGTGCGGCGACCTTGTCGCCGTCATTTGGAAAATGCCGTCATGGCCGGGCTCGTCCCGGCCATCCACGTCTATGTGTGGATCGTTTGAAAAGACGTGGATGCCCGCGACAAAAGAAAGCGTTCTCCTGATCGGAGGGTGACGCTGTCGTTGAGGATGCGCCATCCCCGCAGCCGCGGGTTCACCACAGATACGGCACCAGGCGATAGCGCACCTCGCGCTGATAGGCGCTGTAACCGTCGAGGTGTTGCGCCAGATAGCGTTCCTCGTCGAGCAGCCGCCAGACGATCGCGGGTAGGATCGCAACGACCACCAGCAGCCCCCACCACGATCCCAGCGCAATTGCGATGCCTGCGAACATCACCAGCGAGCCCACATACATCGGGTGGCGCACGCGCGCGTAGGGGCCGCTTGAAATCACGCGCTGATCGCCGGCCACCTCGATGGTGGCGGACGTGAAACTGTTCTCGCGAAACACCCGATAGATCATGAACCAGCCGAACAGCATCAGCGCGTCGCCGAGCAGCACGACGAACGGCGGCACATGCGACCAGCCGAAGCGATGGTCGAGCGCCGGCACCACGATCAGAGCGATGAAGCCCGCGCATGCGAGCAGCATGATCAGCTTCTGCGTCGGCTCCTTCTCAGCAAACGGCCCGCCACTCATCCGCCGCTGCAGCAGTGCCGGATCGGCGCGCAGCAGATAAAGCGTGATGGCGATCGAGGCGATGGCGTAGCTCGCAAGGAAGACCCAGGCCTGCCAATAGTCGAGGGTGCCCGCGGCGCCGAACGCGAGGGCGGCCATTGCCGCAACGACGACCAGCAGGCCGGCGAATGTCTTGATGCCGAGACCGCCCATGTCTGGTTTCCTTTTTTGCGAACCGGTTTCGGCGTCACGCGCGCCGGACTATCCCCGTCGTCTCGCATTCACCGCGATCGCCATCAGCGCACGTTGCGCGATGCTGGCGGCGAGGGCGGCGTTCTTGCGCGTATCCAGTGCGGCGATCGCCAGCTGATCGATCACCTGGCGCAATCGCGTGGCGTTGAAATTGCGCAGCGCGGTTTCGACGGTGCCCTTGCGCGAAAAATGCAGCCGCGGAAATCCGCTTTCGGCGGCCGCCGATGCCGACGCGCCCTCGTCCATCGCGAGGCTCGCCTTGTGCAGCGAAGCCGCATGGCGTTGTGCGGCGGAGAGGATGACGCCCGGATAGGTGCCCGCCGTCATCGCCTTGGCGAATTCGCTTTCGACCAGCGCCGGATTGCCGGCGAAGGCGCCGTCGACGATCGGATCGATCTTGAGATCGGATGCGTCGGAGATCACCGCCATCACATCGTCCAGCGTCACCTCGCGCGAGCCGTGCGCGTAGAGCGTCAGCTTGCGCACTTCGTTGCGCGAGGCCTGCCGGTCGCCGCCGAGCGAGGCCATCAGCGTGGCGCGGGCGTCCGGGGCAAGACGGAGACTGGCGGCGCGAAATTCGTCGTCGATCAGTTTCGCCAGATCACGTTCGGTGTCGGGATAGCAGGCGATCGCCACCGCACCCTTGGCGCGCTCGCAGGCCTTGCGCAACGGCGCATCCGGGCGCAGTTCGCCGGCTTCGATGACGACGCGGCAGTCGACCGGCGGCGTTTGCGCCAGGGTTTCGACGCCGCTGGCGAAGCTGCGCGAGCCGGCCTTGACGCGAATGGCGCGGCGGCCGCCGAAAAGCGGCACCGTCATCGCCTCGTCGACCAGACGCGACGGCTCGGCGGCGAGATCGTCGCCATCGAGCCGCACCATGGAGAAGGGATCGTTGACGTCATCGACCGCGGAGGCGATCAGCGCATCGGCACGCTCGCGCACCAGTCCGGCATCCGGGCCATACAGCAGCACGATCGGCCGCGCCGGATCGGGTCTGGCGAGATAGCTGTCAACGTCGCGGCCGCGCAGCGCCACCATGGATCAGGCCTCAAGGTCGGCGTTGAGGGAGCGCGCCAGTCGTCCGGAGCGCCTCACGATCCCGAATAGAAGAACGACGCCAGCCGGGTCTGGATGTTGTCAGCGATCTCCTGCGAGGCGCGATCCTCGGCGTCGCGGTAGGCGCGGGCGCGGTTGAAGCGCTGGAAGTTGCTGCCCGGGTTGTCGTACGACACCGTGGAGAACGTGGTGCCGGTCATCACCTGCTTGCCGCTGGCGATCTCGACCAGGCTGAAGCTGGCATTGAGGGTGTAACTCTCGACCGACGGCAATTGCGATACCGAATCGGTCATCACCGTCGCGTTGCTGCCGGTCAGGCGCAGGATCAGCCGGTGGGTCGGCGGCATGCCGGTGGCATTGCCGTACAATTTGAAAGCCAGCGCGTTGCGGACTTCGACGCCCAGCCGGGCGATGCGCGACCCGTTGGGTTCCTTCAGCTCGGGAAGTTCGACGCCCAGCAGCTTCTCGCGCAATGCCGACCCGCCATCGGCGGAACGATCCGCATACATCGGCCGGAAGCAGCCGGCCAAGAGCCCGGCCAGCGTGGCGATAATGGCCAGTCGGGCGGCGATGCGCATAGTTCCCCCAAACCTACCCGACGACATTGACGATCCTTTGCGGCACGACGATGAGCTTGCGAACGGGTTTGCCGCCCAGCGCCTGTTTTACCGCATCGAGTGCCAAAGCGGCAGCCTCTATTTCCGCATTTTGGGCCGACCGTGGCACCACGACCTCACCCCGCTTCTTGCCGTTGACCTGCACAGGCAGCGTCATGGTGTCCTCGACCAGCAGGTCCACCTCGATTTTCGGCCATGAGGCCTCCGAGACGAGCCCGGCCTGGCCGAGCGCGTGCCAGCATTCTTCAGCCAGATGCGGCATCATCGGGGCGAAAAGCTGCACCAGGATGACCGCGGCCTCGCGGATCGCCCAGGCGAGATCCGGAGCGACCTGCTTTCCGGCGGTTTTCGCCAGCGCGTCGCCGAATTCGTTGGAGAACTCGCGGATGTAAGCCAGGCAGACGTTGAAATGCAGCTTTTCGACGCCGGTGGAGACCTTGTCGAGCGCGCCATGCGCGGCCTTACGCACCGCCAGCGCCTCGGCGCCGAAAGCGGCCGGGCGCTCGGCAGGGGCCGATTTCGCGATCGCCGCCGCCTCATTGGTCAGCCGCCACAGCCGCTGCACGAAGCGCGACGCGCCCTGCACCCGCTCCTCGCTCCAGATCACGTCGCGGTCCGGCGGCGAATCCGACAGCATGAACCAGCGCGCGGTGTCGGCGCCGTAGGTGGCGATGATGTCGTCGGGATCGACGGTGTTGCGCTTCGACTTCGACATCTTCTCGATGGCGCCGATCTCGACCGGCTCGCCGGTGGAGAGCAGCGTGGCGCGACGAGTGTCGCCGTCGATCTCGATCTTCACTTCGGCCGGCGCGGCGAAAGTGCCGTCGGCCTTGCGATAGATCTCGTGCACCACCATACCCTGCGTGAACATGCCCTTGAACGGCTCGTCCATGCCGACATGGCCGGTGGCCTTCATCGCGCGAGTGAAGAAGCGCGAGTACAGCAGATGCAGAATCGCGTGCTCGACGCCGCCGATATATTGATCGACCGGCAGCATGCGATCAACCACGGCGCGCGTGGTAGGTTCGGCCTCGTTCCACGGATCGGTGAAGCGCGCGAAGTACCACGACGAATCCACGAACGTGTCCATGGTGTCGGTCTCGCGCACGGCGTCGCCGCCGCATTGCGGACACTTCACGTGCTTCCACGTCGGATGATGGTCGAGCGCGTTGCCGGGCTTGTCGAACGAGACGTCGTTCGGCAGCGCCACCGGCAGGTCGGCGTCCGGCACCGGGACCACGTCGCACTTGGGGCAATGGATCACCGGGATCGGACAGCCCCAATAGCGCTGGCGCGAGATGCCCCAGTCGCGCAGGCGGAAGTTGACCTGGCGTTCGCCGACCGGCGCATTGCCGCGCAGTTCGTCTTCCAGCCGCTTCGCCACTTCGTTCTTCGCCGCCTCGATGGTCATGCCGTCGAGGAAGCGCGAATTGATCATGCGACCGTCGCCGTCATAGGCGGTGTCGGTGATGACGAACGTCGCCGGATCCTGTCCTTCCGGACAGACGACCGGCGTGTTGCCGAGATTGTACTTGTTGACGAAGTCGAGGTCGCGCTGGTCGTGCGCCGGGCAACCGAAGATCGCGCCGGTGCCGTATTCCATCAGGATGAAATTGGCGACGTAAACCGGCAGCTTCCAGTTCGGATCGAACGGATGCACCGCCTTGATGCCGGTGTCGAAACCCATCTTCTCGGCGGTGTCGATCTCGGCCTGCGAGGTGCCGCGCCGCTTGCATTCGGCGATGAACTCGGCGAGCGCCGGATTGTTTTTCGCGGCGGCTGCGGCCAGCGGATGATCCGGCGCGATCGCCATGAACTTCGCGCCGAACAAGGTGTCCGGGCGCGTGGTGAAAATCTTCAGCTCGCTTTCGCCGTTCGGTGTGGTCGCGGCGTCGAGCGCGAAGCGGATCAAGAGGCCCTCGCTGCGGCCGATCCAGTTGCGCTGCATCAGCCGCACCTTGTCGGGCCAGCGGTCGAGCGTATCGAGCGCGTCCAGCAAATCCTGCGAGTACTTCGTGATCTTGAAGACCCACTGATTCATTTCGCGCTGCTCGACGACAGCGCCGGAGCGCCAGCCGCGGCCGTCGATCACCTGCTCGTTGGCGAGCACGGTCATGTCGACCGGATCCCAGTTGACCTTGCGCTTCTCGCGCTCGGCGAGGCCCGCCTTGAGGAAATCGAGGAACATCTTCTGTTGGTGCTTGTAGTAGCTCGGATCGCAGGTCGCGATCTCGCGGCTCCAGTCCAGCGACAGCCCCATGGTCTGGAGCTGCTTCTTCATGGTGGCGATATTGGCGTAGGTCCATTTCGCCGGATCGGTCTTGTTCTGCATCGCGGCGTTTTCCGCCGGCAGGCCGAAGGCGTCCCAGCCCATCGGATGCAGCACGTTATAGCCCTTGGCGCGCATGGTCCGTGCCACCACGTCGCCCATGGTGTAGTTGCGAACGTGGCCCATGTGGATGCGCCCGGACGGGTAGGGGAACATCTCGAGCACGTAGTATTTCGGGCGCGGATCGGCGTTGGACGTCTTGAAGATCGCCTTCTCGTCCCAGATGCGCTGCCAGCGCGGTTCGGACTCGCGGGCGTTGTAGCGTTCGTTGCTCATTTGAAAAACGGAATGTGTCCGGCTGGTTGGATCGCGATCGGCGCGATCGGGAATGGAGCGCTAAACCGCAGGCAAGCCTCTATCGGCCTTCGCCGCGGTCGCGCGGAAAGCGGCTCACTAGGCCACAAAAGACCGCGCTGGGTCAATGGATTAAGGCCAAACCCGCGATGCTGTTTCGGGCTCCGGGCCGGGTTTCGCCCGGCTCAGCTCGCGAGCGAAACCGGTGGGTCGCGCTGGTCGCGCTGGCCATGCACCACCACGGCGTTGCGGCCGCGGTGCTTGGCCTCATAGAGCGCGACGTCGGCGGCTTCGATCAGGTCGCCCGGCCGCAGCGTACCGTTAGGGCGGACGCGGGCCACGCCGACGCTGACCGTGACGATGCGATGCGAGCTGGCGCCGTGCGGCATCGCCAGATCCTGCACGGCGGTACGGATGGCATTGCCGATGTCCTGGGCCTGCGCGGCCGAGCTGCCCGGCAGCAGCACGCAAAATTCCTCGCCGCCGTAGCGCGCGGCAAATCCCGCCGCCCCGCCGGCGATCCGGTCCAGTGCCGCGCCGAGTTGGCCGAGGCAGGCATCGCCTTCCGGATGGCCGTAATTGTCGTTGAACTGCTTGAAATGGTCGACGTCGACCATCAGCAGCGCCAGGTCGGCCTCGTTCTGCTCGGCCTTGAGCCATTCGAAATCGAACCGGCTCTGGAAGCCGCGCCGGTTGGCGAGGCCGGATACCACGTCGACCGACGCCATCACCGTGAGCCGGCTGTTGCTGGCCAGCAGTTCGCGCTCGCGCTGGCCGAGTTGCGCGGCCATGGCGTTGAAGGCGCGGGCCAGCGGCACGAATTCGGCCGGCAGTTCCTTGCGCACGGCGCGGGCGGCGCGGTCGCCCCGGCCGAAGCGGACCGCCGTCGCGGTTACCGCGCGGATCGGTTTGACGATCAGGCCTTCCGCGATGACCAGTGCGCCCAGCAGCACGATCAGCACGACGAAGCAGAGCTGGAAGTAGGCGCTGCGGATTTCACGATTGATCGCCGATGTCACCGCGGTCTCGTCGATCCGGACCACCAGGCGGGCATCGGTGCCGGGGATGCGCGCAAACGACACGGTCTTTCGATGGCCGTCCGAGCTGGTATGGGTCAGCGCGCCGGATTGTGCGTTTGTTGCGGCCTCGTGCTTGATGATGTCCGGCAGCAACGTCTTGTCGTCGAGCGGATGCGTCACCGTGCTGGCAAGATCGTCGGGCGCGGCCAGCACGACGCCGTTGCTGTCGACGAGTTCTGCGGTCACGCCGGGGCGGCCGCCGAGATTGTTCATGACCCGCGACATCCAGTTCAGATTGAGGCCCGCGACGACGGTGGCTTCCGAGGTGCTGTCGATGGCGGCGACGGGATAGGCGGCGATCACCGCCGGCTGCTGGGTCGCGCGGCTGAACAGATAGTCGCTCAATACGAACTGGCGCGTCAGCGTGGCGCGCTTGATGTAGTCGCGGTCGCTGAGATCGAGCCCGACCATCGAGGGCAAGGTCGAACACTGGATGATGCCGTTCTTGTCGGCGATGGAGAGCGTCCGGATCCACGGCAATTCGACATGGAGGCTGGCGCGCAGGATCGCGCACGGCTGACCGGCGTCGGTTCCAAGCGCATAGACATAGGCCGAGGATTTCATCACGGCCTCGACCGACGAGACTACTTCGCGCTGCGAGGCGGCGCTGTGCTCGGCGATCTTCTGGTATTCGTGGGAAGCTGCGGCGATCTGCGTGGCGCGGGTGTCTTCGAGGGATCGCGCGCGCTCCAGCATCAGCGGGATCACCATGATCAACGCCACCAGAACCAGCCGGCCGCGGATGCCGAGAAGTTTCTTGAGTTTCACTCTCTTGCGGTTGAAACTGATCCGCGACATCGGTGTCCCCTTGCCCCCCTGCGCAGTGATAGCAGGTACGACTCAAGGAGATTTTCCGGAATTCAATAAAATTAGAGTGATCGTTAAAAAATCGAGGATTCGACAAGCCTATGGCCACGCCGTCTGCATCGCCGTTAACGCCGTCTTCACCAAGCGGGCTGCTTGCCGTGGAGCACGACATTGCGCGCGCCTGCAAGGATGCGCGGCGCGATCGCGCGGCGGTGACGCTGATCGCGGTGTCGAAAACTTTCGATGCGGACGACATCGCGCCGGTGATCGGCGAGGGACAGCGTGTGTTCGGCGAGAACCGCGTGCAGGAAGCCAAGGGCAAATGGCCGGCGCTGATGGCCGCGCATTCCGGCATCGCGCTGCATCTGATCGGGCCGCTGCAGTCCAACAAGACCAAGGAAGCGGTGGCGCTGTTCGACGCCATCCATTCGGTGGACCGCCCGAGCCTTTGCGAAGCGCTGGCCAAGGAATTCGCCCGGCAGCCGCGGCGGCCGGAACTGTTCGTGCAGATCAATACCGGCGAGGAGCCGCAGAAGGCAGGCATCGCGCCCGCGGAAGCCGATGACTTCCTGACGCAGTGCCGGGACACCTATGGGCTGACGATTTCCGGCCTGATGTGCATTCCGCCCGCCGACGAAGCCCCCGCGCCGCATTTCGCGCTGACCGCGAAGATCGCCAAGCGCAACGGCCTCGTAAAACTGTCGATGGGCATGAGCGCCGATTTCGCCACGGCGATTGCCTTCGGTGCGACCCACGTGCGCGTCGGCTCGGCGATTTTCGGCACGCGGCCGAAGCTTTCATTGGAATAAGGGGCGATGCCGTCACCCTGAGGAGCGAGCGAAGCGAGCCTCGAAGGGCGACCACGATCCTTCGAGGCTCGCGGCTTACGCCGCTCGCACCTCAGGATGACGCCGTCGCAAGTGTCTGCCGTTCAAGAAAATAAGGAACCCCATGACCGGCCATATCGATCCGACCAAGGAAGTTTTCGCTGAATTTCGGGAGAACGATCGCCCCGGACCGATTCACATGCTGAATCTGGTCCGGCTGCATGGCGAGGCGCGTTATCCCGATGGCCGCAAGGCTACCGGTGCGGAGGCCTATGCAGCTTACGGCCGCGAGAGCGGTCCGGTGTTCAGCCGGCTCGGCGGCAAGATCGTGTGGCGCGGCCAATTCGAACTGATGCTGATCGGGCCTTCGAGTGAGCGCTGGGATCATTGCTTCATCGCCGAATATCCGTCGGTCGCGGCCTTCGTGGAGATGATCCGCGATCCGGTCTATCGCGAGGCGGTGAAACACAGGCAGGCGGCGGTGGAAGATTCGCGGTTGATCCGGCTGATGCCGCAGGAAGGCGGCGAGGGGTTTGGCGAGTAGGCAAATCCTCTGCCGTCGTCCCGGCCAAGCGCACTTGCGCGCGAGCCGGGACCCATAACCACCGCGTTCATTAGTTGAATGGGTGTTAGCCACCGGCGCCGTTTTCCGGCTGCGATGATACGGCGTATGGGTCCCTGCCTTCGCAGGGACGACAAGGTTACCCGATCACGATCTTCGTCTTCGGCCCGATCCGCGCCAATAGCCGCAGCATCGCGGCGCGGGTCATGGCGACGCAGCCGGCGGTGGGGCCGAAATTGTCGCGCGCCAGATGCAGGAACACGGCGCTGCCGCGATTGGCGATCCGCGGCCGGGCGTTATGGTCGATCTCGATGATGAAATCGTAGAGATGGTCGGTGCGCGCGAGCCGGTCGCCGGCTTGCGACGGCGTCAATTGCACCGGCCGGTTGTAGTGGCGGTCGGCCGGGTCCTCGCACCAGGCGTCCTGCGGTGTGATGCGGCGGATCGGTAACAGGGTGCGCGGGCGCGGCCAGCGGTCGGCGCGCCACCACAGCCGCAGCGGCCGGAAGGTGCCGCGCGGGGTGCCGCCGTCGCCCTCGAACTTGTTGGCGAGGATGCCGCCGCGACCGAGTGCCACCGGGATGGTCCGTCCGTCCGCGGTGAGCCAGCCGCGGCTGCGCGATCCGGCTGCGGCACGGACCGTGATCGAGGTCAATGGGCGGCTGCCCCGCCGAAATCGATAAGTATTTGAAAAATTTAACTTTCTCATTCAGGCTGAAACTCCGCCGCGGATCGTCGGTCTAACTTACCCGATTCTGCCCATCAGACTTGCGCGCGAAACAGCCCAATTTCGGCTAGAATGCGTGTTGATTGCCAATCGGTAACTGGTTCCAAGACCAAATCGAACCTATCTCTGGTTCAATGCGCCCCACATTGCGCGCCGCTCTTCGAAGGACGTCGTTCATGCCCAACGCCCGCAAAATTCTTATCGTGGATGATGACAACGATCTGCGCGACGCACTGGTGGAGCAATTGTCGCTCCACGAGGAATTCGAGGCCTCCGCCGTCGATACCGGCGCCAAGGGCGCTTCGGCCGCCAAAACCCATTCGCCCGATCTGGTGCTGATGGATGTCGGGCTGCCCGATACCGACGGGCGCGAGGTGGTGCGGTCGTTGCGCAAGGGCGGGTTCAAGGCGCCGATCATCATGCTGACCGGCCACGATACCGATTCGGACACGATCCTGGGTCTGGAATCCGGCGCCAACGATTACGTGGTGAAGCCATTCCGTTTCGCCGTGCTGCTGGCGCGGATCCGCGCGCAACTGCGGCAACACGAAGCCAGCGAAGACGCGGTGTTCTCGGTCGGCCCCTACAGCTTTCGGCCCGGCTCGAAGATGCTCACCGGCGCCAATGCCAAGAAGGTGCGGCTGACCGAAAAGGAAACCGCGATCCTGCGCTTCCTCTATCGTGCCGGCCAGTTGCCGGTGTCGCGCGAGACGCTGCTGCAGGAAGTCTGGGGTTACAATTCCGGCGTCACCACCCACACGCTGGAGACCCACATCTACCGGCTGCGCCAGAAGATCGAGAAGGATGCCGCGAGCCCGGAGATCCTGGTGACGGAAGCCGGTGGCTACAAGCTGGTGCCGTGATACGTTTCGGGCAACGATTCGCTGTAACGAACTGATCCGCGCGCCCGATCACCCGGACCCTGATGTCGATCGAAGATGATGTCGTCCTGCTTGACCGCGTCCCGACAATCCACCTGTTGGGCAACGCGGCGATACGCGTGCTGGCGATCGGCTCCGAACAGCAGGAATTCGCGCGCGGCTCGGTGCTGTTTCGCGCCGGCGACGAAGCCGATTGCGGTTACGTCGTGCAGCGCGGCAGCTTTCGTCTCGTGCCCGAGGGCAAAGGCCACGACGTGACCGCCGGTCCCGGCGCGCTGATCGGCGAGCTGGCGCTGATCGTGCCGATGACGCGGCCGGCGACGGCCACCGCGCTGGAATATTGCTCGGTGATCCGCATTACCCGCAACCTGTTCAAGCGCGTGCTGGAAAGCGAACCCGACGCGACGCGGCGGCTGCGCGACGAACTCGCCGGCCGCACCAGCCACGCCACCAGCGACGTGGTGCTGGTGGGCGGCAGGCTGGCGACGTGAGTGCGTGACAGGCCGCATCAGGTGCCGGCCGGCTCGGGAATCGGAATGTCGAATCCGTTGAGCGTCACCGACACCATGCAGTAGAGGCCGACGAGATAGATCAGTTCGGCCGTCGCCTCGAGCCCGAACACCTTCACGGCACGGTCGTAACAGAGCTGCGGCAGCACGCCGCCGGCATTGAGCGAAGACGCGACATCGTAGGCGACACCTTCCTCGAGCGTCAGATCGATCGGGCGTTGCCCGGCAACGATGGTCGAGATTTTCTCGTCGCTCAGTCCGCGCAATTCGGCGACCAGAACATGCGCGTAGAGTTCGTAACCGGCGTGGAATTTCGCGCCGGTAACCAGGATCGCGACTTCGCGAACCGGCCGCGGCAACGAGGGCGAGGTCGACATCGCCTTGACCAGATCCCACACCGGACCGCCGAACTTCGCGAAGCGCAGCCATGGATTCCATGGTCCGATCAGTTCGCCGCTATCCGCGACCGCCGTGAATCCCTTGAAGTTGTTTTCGATCCCTTGCCGCATGTCGTCGTAAAGCGGCTTCTGCTGCGGGGTCAAAGCGGCGGTCTTGACGAGAGGAAGGCGCATCCATGTCTCCTTTGCCGCGAGGCCGCACGCCTCGCCGTTGCGGAGATCGAGCATGGCGCAAGACGCGCACGTGAAAAAGGTGGCCGCTGCTCAAACAAGCGGCGTCAGGCCATCATTGATTCGTGATTGCAACGCGGGTCGTTCGTCACGAAACGGTCACCGCGCCGCTTACACCTCGAACGTCGCCGTCACCGGCACATGGTCCGAGGGCCGTTCCCAGCCGCGGGCATCGCGCGTGATCCGGAAATCCTGCACCGTGTTGCGCAGCGCTTCCGATACCCAGATGTGGTCGAGGCGTCGGCCCTTGTTGGCAGCGATCCAGTCCGCCGAGCGGTAGCTCCACCACGTATAGATCTTTTCCGACATCGGAATGCGGTCGCGCGCGATGTCGATCCAGCCGCCGTGATTCTGCACAGCCAGCAACTTTTCCGTTTCGATCGGCGTATGCGAGACGATCTTCAAGAGTTGCTTGTGCGACCAGACATCGTGCTCGTGCGGCGCGACGTTGAGGTCGCCGACCAGGATATGCCGATCGTTGCCGGTGGGATGCAGCGGCGCGCAGTCGCGCATCTCGTCGAGGAATTGCAGCTTGTGCTCGAACTTCGGATTGAGCGCGGGGTCGGGAATGTCGCCGCCCGCGGGCACGTAGAAATTATGCACCACCAATGGTTCGGCGAGATTGGCCTTTTCACCGAGCGCGACCGAGATGTGCCGCGAATCCAGCTTGCCGCAGAAGGTGCGGATATTGTTGGAGTCGAATGGCAGCTTCGAGACTACGGCGACGCCGTGATAGCCCTTCTGTCCGTTCAGCGCGACGTGCTCGTAGCCGAGGCGCTTGAAACGCTTCAGCGGAAATGCGTCGTCGGGGCACTTGGTCTCCTGCAGGCACAGGACATCGGGCCGCACCGCCTTGATGAACTTGGCGACGAGATCGATGCGCAGCCGCACCGAATTGATATTCCAGGTCGTGAGGGTAAGGCGCATGGAGTCCGGGGATGATGCAAGCGATGCCGCATCTTGTGGGAAAGACGGAGCCGCGGGTCAAGTCTGCGAATGGCCCGGGCTTGTACGATCCGATCGCGTCCATTCCGCGTGGCTTTGCCGCCGCATTGCGTAGAGGCCGACAATCGCCGCCGCAAAACCGGACATCGCGCCGACACCGAGCGCCCAACGCGGTCCGCAATGATTCGCCACCCAGCCGACGATCGGCGCGCCGATCGGCGTGCCGCCGAGCGCGATGCCGACGCGCAGCGCCATCACCCGCCCGCGCATCGCGGGCTCGGTGGTAAGCTGCATCAGGCTGTTGGTCGTGTTGGTGAGGGTCAGGGCCGCGACGCCGATGACGACGAGGGCGGCGGCAAACAGCCAGTAATCCGGCGCGATGGCGGCCAGCGTGCAGCCGATCCCGAACACGGCGGAGCCCACTAGCAGCAGGCTGAACCGGGGTCTGTCGCGGCGGGCGCCGAGCAGCGCGCCGGCCACGGTGCCGATCGCCATGATCGACGACAGCAGGCCATAGCCGCGCGCATCGGCGTGGAAGACGCTGACCGCCATGGTCGAGATGAAGATCGGGAAGTTCAGGCCGAAGGTCCCGATCAGGAACAGTATGATGAGGATCGCCTTGAGGTCCGGTCGTCCCCATACATAGCGGAAGCCCTCGGTGAAGCTGCCTCTTGCCCGGTGCGCCCTCGCATTCGGGCGAAGTTCGGAGGTGCGCAGGAACGCGAGCGAGATCAGCACGGCGACAAACGAAGCGCCGTTGATCAGAAAGGCCCCGCCGGTTCCGATCGTGGCGATGATGATGCCGGAGACGGCCGGTCCGATCATCCGCCCGGCGTTGAACGAGGTCGAGTTGAGCGCGACCGCGTTGTGCAGATCGTCGTCCCCGACCAGTTCCGCGACGAAGGTCTGGCGCACCGGTGCGTCGAACGCCGCCGCGCAGCCGAACAGGAAGGCTAAGACATAGACCTGCCAGAGTTGCACGATGCCGGTGACGGTGAGCGCTCCGAGCGCCAGCGCAAGAATGCCCATCGTCGCCTGCGTGACGATCAGCAGCTTGCGCTGATTCCAGTGGTCGGCAGCAAAGCCGGTCCAGGGCAGCAGAAGCAACTGCGGTCCGAACTGCAACGCCATGACCAGTCCGACGGCTGACGCGTCGTGATGGGTAAGTTGCGTGAGCACCAGCCAGTCCTGCGCGGTTCGCTGCACCCAGGTGCCGACATTCGAGATAAAGGCGCCGCCGGCCCAGACCCGATAGTTGAACCCTTGCAGAGAGCGGAAGATGCCTGAAGCAGGAACTGTCACGGACGCTCTGACATGTTGCAGCCGTTGAAGCGACCAAAGTGCCGCGCGCAAAACAGCGCGAGCAGGAGCGCGCCGGCGCAGCACGCAGCGGCGTCGGCCGCGTTCCGCACATCGAAGTCGCCGACACGGCAGACAAGCAGGTAGCCGATGACGATATTGAAAAAGCCCCAGAGTACGTTGACGGCCGACGACGAAAGCCCTTCTCCGCGCGGCGTGGCGAAGGGGCTCTGGAATGCCCTGCCCATCAGGCCGCTGACGACATGGGGGATCGCATTGGCGAGGAAGGCGCCGCCGAAGAAGTAGGACACGAGATCGAGCCACTGCACCTCAGGCGCTCCTTGTCGACAATAGATCGACGATCTCCTGGCTCGTGCCGGTTTCGCCGAGCCGCGGAAAGACATTTCCGATGCTGTAGTCATGCGCAGCGCGGCGCGTGTCGGTCATGGCGTCGATCGCAAGCGTGACGTTGAAACCCTGCTCATGGGCCTGATGTGCGGTCGACTCGACGCCTCCCGATGTCGCCACGCCGGTGAGGACCACCTGCGTAACGCCCAGTGCTTTCAGCCTGTCGTTGATATCCGTGCTGGCAAACGCGCCGCGCGTTCGTTTCGTCACGACGATGTCGTCCGGCTGCCGGTCGAGTTCGGGCAGGAGATCGGTCCATCCTTCGGCGAAGGAGCCGCCGGCACGCGGTCCCTGTTCAGTCCGGCCCGGTGCCGATCCGGCGACATTGACGAGCACTACCGGAAGGCCGCGTCCGCGAAAGGCGTCGAGCAGGATGCGCGTTCGACCCACCACCTCGCCGAGCGGATGGATCAGCGGGTAATCCGCGATCCCTTTCTGCAGGTCGATGACGATGAGAGCGGTGTCCGAATCGAGCGTGGTGAGGGCCATCGGTCTTCCTTTCATGGCGTCGGCCGGTCAGATCGCGCGACGATTCCGCGCGCGCCCCTCAGTCGTCGACGAGCCGTGTGAGCAGTTCGACGGCTGCGACGACCTGGCGCTGCTCCTCGCGCGACAGTCGGGCGGCGATGGTACGTTGCAGCCAGTCCTGCCGCGCCGCGCGGTCTTCGCGAATCCGCTGGCGGCAACTGTCGGTCAGCGACAACAGGGTTTGCCGCCCGTCCTCGGGATCGGGCGCGCCTCTCACCAGTCCGGCCGTTTCGAGGGAGGTGATGACGGCGCCCATCGATTGCGGCCGCATTCCCTCCAGCCGGGCGAGATTCGAAGTCGTCGCCGGGCCGTCCCGCTCGAGACGGCCAAGAACGGCTGACTGTGTGGGTGTCAGATCTCCGACAAGCGCCTGCTGGCGCAGCAACCGCTTCAGCTTGCGGACGAATCCGCGCAGGTCCTCCGCGAGGACGGCGGCGTAGGGGGATTCGAGCGTGTCCGAACGTTCAACCATGGCCGTTCGTAACAGATAGGAAGTTTAGCTGTAAAGTTATCTTCTCAGTTAAGCTTCACATATCGGTGAGCGAAATCCTGACATCGGGGATTATGGACCGACAACCGCGCGCGAGCTGCCGGCGATCGCCGCCGCTCTGTCGTGTCAGTTATTCGGATTCGAATAGTTGGTGTAATCGATCTTGAACATGCCGGGATCGGGCTTCTTGGTCGTGTCCAGATTGTAGACCGCGACCGTGGTGTCGTAGCCCTGCGGATCGGTGACGGTCCATTGCTTGAGCTGGTTGTCCTTGGTGCCCGTCATCAGCATCAGCCGGCTGGTGCCGACTAGCGGGTTCTGCTCTTCGAGCGTGATGCTGGTGTAGAGATCGTCGGAAGTGATGGCGACCACCTTGGTGTCGCGCAGCAGATCGATGCGGTCGGACAACAGATAGCGCAGCGGCGTCTGCGATAACGGATAGACGTCCTGGGTCGCGAGCTTGCGGTCGCGCACCACGACGGACTGACCGTCGGAGACGATCGAGATCGTGCTCGGCTGGTCGTATTCGAAGCGGATCTTGCCGGGCTTCTGCATGTAGAAATCGCCGGTGGTGCGGCTGCCGTCCGGGCCGACCTGCACGAAGTTGCCGACCATGGTCTGCACCGAGGACAGATACGAGCTGATCTTCGCGGCTTCGGCTTTCTGCTTGGCGTCGAAACTGATGAACAATCCGCCGGCGGGACGCTTGCGCGGATCGGGAATGATCGGGTCGGGCGGCGTGGTCTGTTTCGGCGCGGTGGCTTGCGCAGCATTCGATTTCGGCGCGGGCTTAGCGCTCGGCGTGGCGTCGAGCCGGGTCGCCGGCACAACCAGTGCGGCAACGAGCGCAGTCGCAATCCATCCGGAAGCACTGAGGCGGGTGCGGCGAGCGCGATCCGCGCGCCGGGTGTCTGGCTGACTGGTCAGGGCTTTATCCAATGCTGCTCTAGTTTGCTCTGCGCTAAGCGGTTGCTGTGGCGATTTCGCGGCCTGTGGCGCGCTGAAATCAGAACGGATTCTCCTCTGCTTCGATCAGGATTTCACGTTTTCCGGCGTGATTGGCCTGGCCGACGATGCCTTCCAGTTCCATCCGCTCCATCAGCGAGGCGGCGCGGTTGTAGCCGATCTGCAGGCGGCGCTGGATGTAGCTGGTCGAAGCCTTGCGGTCGCGCTTGACGATAGCTACCGCCTGCGAGAACAGGTCGCCGCCGCCGTCGCTGCCCATGCTGGTGCCGTCGAACACGGCGCCGTCTTCGCCCTCGGCCGGTTCTTCGGCGGTGACCGCTTCGAGATATTCCGGCTGGCCCTGCGTCTTGAGGTGACGCACCACCTTCTCGACTTCCTCGTCCGACACGAAGGGGCCGTGGACGCGCGAGATGCGGCCGCCGCCGGCCATGTAGAGCATGTCGCCCTGGCCGAGCAGTTGCTCGGCGCCCATTTCGCCGAGGATGGTGCGGCTGTCGATCTTCGACGTCACCTGGAAGGAAATGCGGGTCGGGAAGTTCGCCTTGATGGTGCCGGTGATGACGTCGACCGACGGACGCTGGGTGGCGAGGATGACGTGCAGGCCGGCGGCGCGCGCCATCTGCGCGAGGCGTTGCACGGCGCCTTCGATGTCCTTGCCCGCCACCATCATCAGGTCGGCCATTTCGTCGACGATGATGACGATATAGGGCAGCGGATCGAGTTCGAGTTTTTCTTCCTCGTAGATCGCCTTGCCGGTTTCCTTGTCGAAGCCGGTGTGAACGGTGCGGGTCAGTTCCTCGCCGGTCTTGCGCGCCTCGGCGAGCCGCGCGTTGTAGCCGTCGATGTTGCGCACGCCGAGCTTGGCCATTTTCTTGTAGCGCTCTTCCATCTCGCGCACGGCCCATTTCAGCGCGACGACAGCCTTCTTCGGATCGGTGACGACCGGCGTCAGCAGATGCGGAATGCCGTCATAGACCGAGAGTTCGAGCATCTTCGGATCGACCATGATGAGGCGGCACTGGTCCGGCGTCAGCCGGTAGACCAGCGACAGGATCATGGTGTTGATGGCGACCGATTTACCCGAGCCGGTGGTACCGGCGATCAGCATGTGCGGCGTGCGCGCCAGATCGATGATGATGGATTCGCCGCCGATGTTCTTGCCGAGGCACAGCGGCAGCTTGGCGGTGGATTCGTCGGATTCCTTCGCGGTGAGAATTTCGCGCAGGTAAACCTTCTCGCGCTTCGCGTTCGGCAGTTCGATGCCGATGGCGTTGCGGCCGGGCACTACCGCGACGCGCGCCGACAATGCGCTCATCGAGCGCGCGATGTCGTCGGCAAGGCCGATCACGCGCGACGACTTGATGCCGGGTGCGGGTTCGAGTTCGTACAGCGTGACGACGGGGCCGGGGCTCGCCTTCACGATCTCGCCGCGCACGCCGAAGTCCTGCAGCACACCTTCCAGCGCGCGCGAATTGGTTTCCAGTTCGGTCTTGCTGAGCGAGATGCGATCCGACGCCTTCGGTGCGGCCAATACGTTGACGGAGGGGAGTTCGAACGTGCTCTTGCGGGTAGACGCGCGCGGCGCTGCCTTCTTGCGCGGGGCGCGGGCGGCGGGAGCTTCTTCCTCTTCTTCCTCCTCCTCGTCTTCGATCTCTTCCTCTTCCTCGATCTCCTCGTCTTCGTAATCCGCATCGTCATGCGGCGCGATCGGCGGGCTCGTCGGGCGGCCGTTGAGACTCGGCTCGCGGCGTTCGCGTAGCGCAGTCTGCGCGCCCGCGCCGCTGGCGACCAGCGAACGATAGGCCATGGCCAGCAGACGGCCGAGCCGCGCCTTGGCGCTCATCGCGGCATGCACGAGCCAGCCAAGCGACACCGAACCGCGATCGTCGTCTTCGTCGAACGCCGTCTCGTCCTCGTCGAGTTCGGGCAGTTCGCGTTCCTTTGCGCCCATGCCGCTCGCGAACAGGAAGGTCGCGGCCATCGCAGCGAAGAACAGCGCGCCGAAGATGATGCGATAGAACACGCCGAGCGGACCGAGCACCAATGCCGGCGCGCGCACCAGCGCATCGCCCACCACGCCGCCGAGGCCGGTCGGCAGCGGCCATGCGCCGCCATGCGGCCAGCAACTCGCGAAGCCCGAAGCGAAAGCCGTGCAGAGAATCCAGCAGCCGAGGCGCAGCGCCTCGCGGTCGAAATGCCGCCGCGTCAGCATGCGCCAGCCCCACACCGCGACGGTGAGCATCATCATGATGGCGCCGAGGCCGAGAATCTGCATCAGCAGGTCGGCGCCGATCGCGCCGGGATAGCCCATGATGTTGCGGATCGCGCGCGAGGTGGCGTGGCTCAGCGAGGGATCCTGTACCGACCACGTCATCAGCGCCGCGCCGGTGACGCCGGACAGCGCGATCAGGCCGAGCCCGGTCAGGCTGCGCAACTGCCGCAGCAACATTTCTCGGATCGACGCCGGAAGATGTCCGACGATGGGAATGACACGTTCGATCGCTGGCATACTCATGCGCCCCCGCGACTAATCCAGAGTCTGGACCAGCCGGTGCAACGCCTCGGCTGTCGTTTCGCTGTCCTGCACCATGGCCACGCGAATGTAGCCGGCGCCGGGATTGCTTCCGTCGGCCTGCACGCGCGCCAGGTAACTTCCCGGAATCACGCGCACGCCGCCTTCCTTGTAGAGTTTCACCGTCGCCGCCTCGTCGCCGCCATGTGCGGAGACATCGAGCCAGAGGCAGAAGCCGCCGGCCGGACGGTGATAGCCGTAACGGCTGCCGAGGATCTGGTCGGCGAGATCGAACTTCAATCGATACAGCCGGCGGTTTTCCTCGACATGGGTTTCGTCGCTATAGGCCGCGACCGCGACCTGCTGCAGCGGCACCGGCACCTGAGGTGCCGCGACGTTGCGCAGTTCGTGAAAGGCACTGAGAAACTTCCTGTCGCCGGCGGCGAAGCCGACCCGCATGCCGGGCAGGTTGGAGCGCTTCGACAGCGACTGGAACGCCACCACGTTGGCGAAGTCGGGTCCCGCAGCCTGCAGCATGCTGCCGGGCGCCTCGCGGGTGTAGATTTCCGAGTAGCATTCGTCGGCCAGCACCATGAATCCATACTGCTGCGCCAGTTGCACCAACCGGCGGCAGTAGTCGTGAGAGGCGACCGAGCCCTGCGGGTTTGCGGGGGAGGCCAGATAGATCGCAACGGTGCGGGCCAGCGTCTCCGCGTCAAGCGAGTCGAGGTCGGGCAGGAAGCCGTTGTCGCGGGTGGTCGGTAGGTAGATCGCCTCGCAGCCCGAGGCCTGCGCGCCGGCGCCATAGGCGGGATAGAACGGATTCGGCATCAGGATCGCCGGCCGGCCCTGCCGCGGCGCCACGGTGCGGGCGGCGGTGATGGCGGCGAAGAACAGCCCCTCGCGGCTACCGTTGAGCACGAGCACCTCGGTTTCCGGATCGACCGGGCGGGCGAGGGCAAAGCGCTTCTCCAGCCAGTTGGCGGCGGCGCGGCGGAACGGCTCGATCCCCTTGGCGATCGGGTAGCGGCCAAAGTCGTTGATATGCTTGGCTAAAACCGGACCAACGAAGGCCGGCAGCGGGTGCTGCGGTTCGCCCAGCGACAGCGCAATCAGAGGCTTTCCCGGCTGATGCGGGGCCAAAAGCTCTGCCAGCCGGGCGAACGGCGACCGGTGGCCGTCGCTGGAAGAGGTCGCGGGACCGGGCGAACCCATTGCCAAGCGAGATGAAGCCGTCTCTGCCATTTTCCTTGAACGCCAGCAGGTTAGAGCGCCCGGCGCACCACGTGACCGGGAAGACAACAATTACCATAGGTACGGCGAGGTTAAGACCCGATTAACCATCGGCCCTGCTGGACATTTTGCATGGTATTACCATATCATTTTTAGGTATTACTTTTCGGAGTTCCGAGATGGCGACCACCGTTACGCAAAAGGGTCAGGTCACGATCCCGAAGCCCATCCGCGACCATCTCGGCATCGGTCCCGGCAGCAAGGTCGAGTTCAAGCGGGCGCCGGATGGGCGCATCCTGATCGAACGGGCCGATGGGCAGAAGCCGCCCAGCCGGTTCGAAGAATTGCGCGGCGACGCCGGGCCGGGTCTGACCACGAATGAAATCATGGCCATGACCCGCGGGGAATGACCGCGTGACGCTGGTCGATTCCAACATTCTGATCGACATCTTTTCCGACGATCCGGACTGGTTCGACTGGTCATCGAGTCAGTTGGAGGCAGCGGCGCTCGACGGTCCGTTGTTCATCAATGACGTGGTCTATACGGAGACATCGATTCGCTACCGGGAGGTCCAACGGTTCGAAGCGGCTCTCGGTAGAGCCGGCGTCGTGATGGTGCCCATTCCCCATCCGGCACTGTTCGCTGCCGGCAAAGCTTTTGAAAAATACCGCAAAGCCGGCGGTTCACGCACCGGCGTCCTGCCCGACTTCTTCATCGGCGCGCATGCCGAGGTCGAGCGGCTGCCGTTGTTGACCCGCGATGCGCGGCGCTATCGCACCTATTTTCCGAACGTAACCCTGATCGCGCCGGAAGGTCTTTAGCGCGAATCAGCCGCGCCTCTCTGCGCCGTCGCATGGTGTCATCCGAGATCGAGATGAGACGACCCAAATGAAAATGGCCCCGACTTGCGCCGGGGCCTTTTCAACGGGAACGACTGTGCCGGGTATATGGCCGCTTCCGTCAAACCGAAGTTGTTACTGGATCACCTCGCCGTGCTGGGTGATGTCGAGGCCTTCGCGCTCGTTCTCGTCGCTGACGCGCAGGCCGATCACCGCCTTGATGACGAGGAGGATGATCAGGGTGACGATGGCGTCGTACACGACGGTGGCGAGGATGCCGTAGACCTGAACGAGGACCTGATTGGCATTGCCGTCGATCAGGCCGGTGCCGGCCTTGTTGATCGCCGTGCGTGCGAACACGCCGGTGAGCAGCGCGCCGATGATGCCGCCGACGCCATGGACGCCGAACGCATCGAGGCTGTCATCGTAGCCCATCATGTGCTTGAGGCCGGTGGCGCCCCAGTAGCAGCCGACGCCCGCGACGGCGCCGATCACCAGCGCGCCGGTCGGATCGACGAAGCCCGACGCCGGCGTGATGGCGACGAGACCGGCGACCGCACCGGAGCAGATGCCGAGCACGCTCGGCTTGCCACGCAGGCCCCACTCGACGAACATCCAGGCCAGCGCCGCAGCTGCGGTTGCGATCTGCGTCACCGCCATCGCCATGCCAGCCTGACCTCCTGCGGTCACCGCCGAACCGGCGTTGAAGCCGAACCAGCCGACCCACAGCAGCGAAGCGCCGATCACGGTGAGCACCAGGTTATGCGGCGCCATGTTCTCGGTGCCGTAACCCTTGCGCTTGCCGAGCACGAGCGCGCAGACGAGGCCCGCGACACCGGCATTGATGTGAACCACGGTGCCGCCGGCGAAGTCGAGCACGCCGAGGCCGCCGAGGAAGCCGCCGCCCCACACCCAGTGCGCGATCGGCGAGTAGACCAAGAGCGACCACAGACCCATGAACCACATCATCGCCGAGAACTTCATGCGGTCCGCGAACGCGCCGCAGATCAGCGCGGGCGTGATGATCGCGAAGGTCATCTGGAAGCACATGAACACCGACTCGGGAATGGTCGATGCCGCGCTGGCGATCGAGTCGGTGCCCATGCCCATCAGCAGGAGACGCGAGGCGCCGCCGAGGAAGCTCGAACCTTCGGTGAAGGCCCAGCTATAGCCGATCACCATCCAGAGGATCGTGATCAGACAGGTGATCGCAAAGCTCTGCATCACCGTGGCGAGCACGTTCTTCTTGCGCACCATGCCGCCGTAGAACAGCGCGAGGCCGGGAATGGTCATCATCAGCACCAGCGCGGTGGAGGTCAGCATCCACGCGGTGTCGCCGGAGTCGAGTTTGGGTGCTGCGGCTGCGGCCGGTGCCGCAGCATCCGCGGCCGGCGCTGCGGCGTTCTGTGCGAGCGCCATGTCGGCGAATCCTGCTGCGCAGGCCAGGCCGAGCACCGCCGCAATTGCCAATCCCGTGCGGGATGGACGGGGAAACTTCATTGGTTTTACTCCTGATTGATTGAAAGGTGAGCGCGAAATCAAAGGGCCGCGCCGTCGGCCTCGCCGGTGCGGATGCGCACGGCGTGGTCGAGGGGGATGACGAAGATCTTGCCGTCGCCGATCTGGCCGGTCTTGGCAGCGCCGACGATCGCGCCGATCGCCTTGTCGACCATCTCCGATGCGACGGCGACTTCGATCTTGACCTTGGGCAGGAAGCTCACCGCGTATTCGGCCCCGCGATAGATTTCCGTGTGTCCCTTCTGGCGGCCGTAGCCCTTCACCTCGGTCACGGTCAGGCCGTGGATTCCGAGGCCGGTCAGGGCATCGCGGACCTCTTCCAGTTTGAATGGCTTGATGATCGCCATGACGATTTTCATTACGCTGTTCCCCGCTTTGACACGGTCGGCAGGCGACCGGTGGTCGTTGCAAAACTGAGGTTCGCCGCGCGCTGAACGCCACGCCGCAAGCCCAGCCGGAACAACGAGAGTCAAATCCCGTGCCAACCCGGGAAGACGATCTTAACTGTCGGGGAAGATGGAGGTTTTTGCGTACCTCGCAGCGTCGGGTGCAATGCAGCGAAGGGGCGCGCTTAATGTCTAGCCGCTCCTGCTCAAAATACAGGCACGCCAGAATCCAGTCGCAATCGTGCTACCGATCTGGGCAGATCGGTACGTGATCGTCGGTCAGGATGAGATCGGTGTGCTGTCGCGGCAGGACGGCAGGAGCGCGAGCAACAGCGACGGCACCGGAAAGAACAGGCTGCCGAGGACGAACCACAAGGTCCCGGTTCGTCCCCTTTGTGCGGCGAGCTTCGCCGTGCAGCGCCCGCACGCATAAATCAGGTACAGGTAGAGGACAGCGGCAATGACCAGCGCGAGCATGGGCGGCTCCTGTCGAGACCTTCCCCTCCGGATATAGGGTTGGCTGTTCCACGAAACAGGGGCGTCAAACGCCCGCGACCTTCAGCCGGGTTGCCGTCGCTTACTGCAGCGCTTCGCCGTGCTGGGTGAGGTCGAGGCCTTCGAGCTCCTGATCGCGCGTGACCCGTAGCGGCACGAAGCCGCCGACGACCTTAAGCAGCACCAAGGTCATGCCGGCGGACCAGATCAACGTCACGCCGACGCCGTAGAACTGCAGCAGCAATTGCCACGCATTGCCTTCGAGCAGGCCCGACGCGCCGCCGATGGCATGGACCGCGAACACGCCCGCTAGCAGGGTGCCGATCAGGCCGCCGATGCCATGCACGCCGAACACGTCGAGCGAGTCGTCGTAGTTGAAGCGATGCTTGAGATAGGTACAGGCCCAGTAGCAGACCGCGCCGGCGATGATGCCGATGATGATGCCGTGCCACGGCGCGACGAATCCCGATGCCGGCGTGATGGTGCCGAGGCCTGCGACTGCGCCGGAGATCATGCCGAGCACTGATGGCTTGCGCCGCGTCACCCACTCGATCGCGCCCCACGTCAGCGCGCCGGCGCAGGCGGCGAGATGAGTCGCGATGATGGCGTAGATCGCGCGCGAATTGGCGCCCAGCGCCGAGCCGCCGTTGAAGCCGAACCAGCCGACCCACAACAGGCCGGTGCCGATCACCGCCAGCGACAGGTCGAACGGCGACAGGTTGTCGTGGCCGTAGCCGTGACGCTGTCCGATCACCATGGCCGCGACGAGGCCGCCGATTCCGGCGCTGAGATGCACCACGGTGCCGCCGGCGAAATCCAGCACGCCCGCGCTGCCGAGGAAGCCGCCGCCCCACACCCAGTGCGCCAGCGGAATGTAGACGAAGATGAACCAGCCGACCGAGAACAGCAGGTAGGCGGAGAACTTCATGCGGTCGGCGACCGAGCCCGCCACCAGCGCGACGGTGATTACCGCGAAGGTCATCTGGTAGAGCATGAACAGCGCTTCCGGAATCGTCTTCGCCGCCGGATTGACGCTGTCCATGGTCATGCCGGCGAGAAAGATCCGGTCGAGCGATCCGAGCCACGGCCCCTGTCCGACGAAGGTGAGGGAATAACCGAACGCGACCCACAGGATTGAAATCAGTGCGACGGCGGAGAGGCTTTGCGCCATCGTCGCCAGCACGTTCTTCTTGCGCACCATGCCGGAATAAAACAGTGCCAGCCCCGGGATCGTCATCATCAGCACGAAGGCGGTGGCGACGATCATCCACGCGGTATCGGCAGCGCTGATGGTGGAGGCGGCGGTTGTGGTTTGTGCCGAAGCCGGAGCGGCAAACGATGCTGCGGCACCCGCAATGCCGCCAATAAGCGCGGCACGGCCAAGTGCATGGCGCAAACCTGATCCCATGGCTTTCCCCCAAACCCGTCGTCGCTTGCCGATACGGCGCGATGCCGTCAGCGATTCGCTTTTTGGAACGTTATTGTCAAAGTGCGTCGCTGTCGGTTTCGCCGGTGCGGATCCGCAGCGCATGTTCGATGGGCGTCACGAAAATCTTGCCGTCGCCGATCTGGCCGGTGCGCGCGCTCGTGGAGATGATCTCCACCGCCTTGTCGGCGAGATCGGAGGAGACCGCGATCTCGATGCGCAGCTTGGGCAGGAAATTCACCACATATTCGGCGCCGCGATAGACTTCGGTGTGTCCCTTCTGGCGGCCGTAGCCCTTGACCTCGGTGACGGTCATGCCGTGGACGCCGATTTCGGTCAGCGCCTGGCGCACGTCGTCGAGCTTGAATGGTTTGATGATCGCAACGACCAGCTTCATGATTTGTCCCGTACTCTCTATCACCCGTCGGGGCGGTTGTAGCGGGATCGCGCGCGAAACATAAGCCGGTTTCTGTGGGGAGCGCAGCTTCGCGGACGAAATTCCGTGAACGTAGGTGTACAATCCTGCGACAAACATTTCGAAGCGCGTTCTGTCCTTCCATGTCTCACCGAATCCCCGGCCGTCCGGCCTTCACCAGCATTTCGAGGAAACAGCATGTCGAGCCGCACATGGTTCTATGCCGAAGGTGACAAGCAGCTAGGGCCTTATTCCGAAGAGCAATTGCGCAACTTCATCGGCCGGGGAGCCGTCAGCGCGGCGACCTATGTCTGGACCGAGGGCATGTCGGGCTGGCAGCGGGCGGGGGAAATCCCGGGTCTCATCCCGGCCGCCGCGCCGCGCCCGCCGGGACCTCCGGTGATGCCGCAAGCCGGCTACGTCGCCGCCTCCGCAGCCGGTGCGTCCGGCGGATCGCTGTCGATCGATTTCGGCATCTGGGATTTCACGTGGCGGACCCTCGTGCTGGTGATCGGCTCGTCCTTCATCATCCCGGCGCCGTGGTTGCTGGTCTGGTACCTCAAGTGGCTCGTTCCCTGCATCCGGGTACCGGCACGGCCGAACCTCAGCTTCGAGGGCACGGCGATGACCATCGTGCCGTGGTTCTTCGGGGCGTTCGTGCTGCTGATCGTCGTCGCCATGACCGGTAGCGCGCTGCTCAACAACCTGATGATTCTGGTTCAACTCGCGCTGTACTGGCTGTTCCTCAAATGGCTGGTTGCCAATCTTGCCTCCAATGGCCAGCCGCTCGGGCTCAGCTTCTCCGGCACGATCTGGGCCTATCTCGGCTGGACCATTCTGTCGGTCGTCTCGATCGTCACCATCATCGGCTGGGCATGGGTATATGCTGCGTGGACGCGGTGGTTCTGCCAGAACATCCAGGGCACGCGGCGCGCCGCGATCTTCCACGGCACCGGGCTGGAATTTCTCTGGCGCGGACTCGTGGCCGTCATCGCCTCCTCATTCATCATCCCGATACCGTGGGTGTATCGCTGGATGATGAACTGGCTCGCCTCGCAGACCGAACTGGTTGACCGGACGGCGTGAGGCTCCACTGAATCTGCGGCGTCATGGCCGGGCGCGTCCCGGCCATCCACGTCTTTCTTGTCGCGGTGCTGTTAAGACGTGGATGGCCGGAATAAATCCGGCCATGACGACTGACAACCCCGGCAATGTTGGCTGTTTTTGAGTCTTCTACTCAACTGGAGCGCCGCTCGCGTAGCGAGCCTTCCTGCGCGACGGAGGCGACCAGCGTGCCGTCCTGCCGGAAGATCTGGCCGCGCGTCAGGCCGCGGCCGTCCTGCGCGCTCGGCGAATCCTGCGCGTAGAGCAGCCATTCGTCGGCGCGGAACGGGCGATGAAACCACATCGCATGGTCGAGGCTCGCCGGCATCATGCGCTTGTCGAACAGCGTGCGGCCGTAGCGCGCCATCGCCGCATCGAGCAGCGAGAAGTCGGACGCATAGGCCAGCGCGCACATGTGCAGCGCCGGATCGTCCGGCAGCTTGGCCGCGGTGCGGATCCAGACATGGATGCGGCCGTCGTCGATCTTCTGGCCGAAATAACGGCCGAGTTCGACCGGGCGCAATTCGATCGGCCGATCGGATTCGTAGTAACGCCGGATGAAATCCGGCATCTCCTTGAACATCGGCTGCTTGGCGACTTCCTCGGCGGTGAGTTTATCCGGCGTCGGCACGTCGGGCATCTTGTCCTGATGGTCGAACGCGCCCTGCTCCTGCGCATGGAACGAGACCATGATCGAGAAGATGGCGTGGCCGTGCTGGATCGCGGTGACGCGCCGCGTCGTGTAGCTCTTGCCGTCGCGCAGCCGCTCGACCTCGTAGATGATCGGAATCTGCGGATCGCCCGGCAGGATGAAGTAGCAATGCAGCGAATGCGGCAGCCGCTTCTCGATATCCTCGACCGTGCGGCAGGCCGCGACCAGCGCCTGACCGATCACCTGACCGCCGAACACCCGCTGCCAGCTCGTCTTCGGACTGACGCCGCGGAACAGGTTCACCTCAATCGGCTCGAGATCGAGAATGGAAAGCAGGTCGATCAGGCTCTTGGACATGGAAATACTTTCAACCGGCGGAACGCCGCCTCATTTGTTCCCGACGGCAGATGATACCCTCGGGCCTTGTTTGGGAAACCTGTTTCGCCCAGCTATAAGCGTGTGGCAAGTGCGGGTCCTCCGCATCGTGATGGGTAGAAGGCGGTCATGACGGCACAACGAAGCATAGTGATCTGCGGCGGGGCATTTGCCGGACTGGCGCTGGCGCTGGCGTTGCGTCAGGGGCTCGGCGGCAGCGTGCCGGTGATCGTCGCCGATCCGGCGCTGGCCAACCGCCCGAGCCGCGACCCGCGCGCCACCGCCATCGTCGCCGCCTGTCGCCGGCTGTTCGAGGCCCTCGGCGTCTGGGACGAGGTCGGTCCGCAATCGCAGCCGATCCTCGACATGGTGGTGACCGATTCCAAGCTGGACGATGCCACCCGTCCGACGTTTCTGACCTTCGCCGGCGACGTCGAACCCGGCGAGCCGTTCGCGCACATGGTGGAAAACCGTTTGCTGATCGATGCGCTGGTGAAGCGCGCCGAGGCCGAAGGCGTGACGCTGCGCGCCACCGCCGTCACCACCTACGACGCACAGCCGGACGGCATCGCGGTGACGCTGGCCGACGGTGAGACCATCGATGCCAGCCTGCTGGTCGCCGCCGACGGCGCTAAATCGAGGTTGCGCGAGCGCGCCGGCATCGCCACCCATGGCTGGGAATACGATCAGTCCGGCATCGTGGTGACAGTCGGGCACGAGCGCGATCACGAAGGCCGCGCCGAAGAGCATTTCCTTCCCGCCGGGCCGTTCGCGATCCTGCCGCTGAAAGGCAACCGCTCGTCGCTGGTGTGGACCGAGAAGCGCCACGAGGCCGCGCGCATCACGGCGCTGCCCGACGACGAATTCCACGCCGAGCTGGAGCGGCGTTTCGGCTTGCGCCTCGGCGAGATCAAGGCGCTCGACAAGCCGCGCGCGTTTCCGTTGCAGTATTTCGTCGCGCGTTCCTTCATCGCGGACCGGATGGCGCTGATCGGCGACGCCGCGCATGTGATTCATCCGATTGCGGGGCAGGGCCTCAACATGGGCCTGAAGGACGTCGCGGCGCTGGCGGAAGTGGTGGTCGACGCGGCGCGGCTCGGCATCGATCCGGGGCAGGCCAATGTGATCGAGCGTTACCAGCGCTGGCGGCGCTTCGACACCATGGCGATGGGCGCGGCCACCAACGTGCTCAACGTGCTGTTCTCCAACGAATCGACGCTGCTGCGCGGCGTGCGCGACATCGGCCTCGGCGTGGTCGATCGTCTACCGCCGCTGAAAAGCCTGTTCATCAGGCAGGCTGCGGGATTGTCCGGCGAAGTGCCGCGCCTGTTGAAGGGCGAGGCGCTGTAGGGCGGCATCGTCAAGCGTTTCGTGTTGCGGACTGTCGCCGCCGCGCGCAGTTCGTCGGGACGATCAGGAAAAGCGAATCCGGATGCCGTCCAGCGCGATGCCGGTCGGCGTCGCGGTCCAGGTCTCACCGGGCGCAATCGGCATGGCCTTGGTCAAGGTGCCGGTGGTGATGATTTCCCCGGCTGCGAGCGGCGGATTGTTCGGATCGTTTGCCAGCACGCCAATCAGATGACGCAGCGCCGAGACCGGTCCTTCGAGGACGTTGCCGGCGTGGCCGCGATCGATGGACTGGCCGTTGCAGCTCAGCTCGATCTCGAACGTGGAGAGGGTCCGCTGCCACTGCGCGGCATCGGGCGCAATCGGGTGGCGCGGCCCGACGATCAGGGCACCGTGAACGCCATTGGCGGCAATCGTATCCGCGGCGGCGAATTTCCAGTCCGGGAAGATCGACTGCACGATTTCGAATCCGAGCGCGACCCATTCGATGCACGACAGCAACTCGGTTTCGTCCATCGCGGCGGATGGCGCTTTCGCGAGGCCGAACACGATCTCCGGCTCGATACGAGGTTCGGCGAGCGTGTCGAGCGGCAGTGTTTCGATGGCTGCGAGATCGTACAGCGTCTGGTCGAATACGTGGCCCCAGACCGGCGCGTAGACGTTGTACTGCGCCCAGATCGTTCGATTGGTGAATCCGATCTTGCGGCCGATCGCCTTTGCGCCGCGCGCCTCGTACATCTGCCGGATCAGCGGCGTGACGCGATAGGCGTCCTCAACGGTCAGTCCGCCGGGTCGCATCGAGAACGGCGTAATTTGCGGCGAATCCCCGAGCGCGCGGAAGGCCTCGGTGGCGATGGCGTCGAGGGCTGCAGCGCTTTTGATATTATCCATGGGATACGCCTGTTCGCGATGCTTCGGTATGGCGCTGCTTATCATCGCGCCGCCTGAGGTACAACGCGGTGTGGCACGAGTGGATTCGCGACTCGTGATTCCGCGCGATCATTTCCGCACGCAGATCACGCGCACGACCGATGCTTTCGGACTAGACGACGTCCCATTTGCAACGACGTTGTTGGCTTTGAGAAAATCACGCAACGCATCCGCGCCGACCAGCACGGCCTGCGTGGTGGGCGTTGCGCTCGACGGTCCGGCCACCACGGCGGGCTTGAGTTGCGCCATGCCGGCGAATTTGCCGCTGGCATCGATCGCGACGGCGCCGGAGAAGCCGAGGCCCGGGGCGGGCGACAGCGCCAGTTCGCCATTGCTGCCGGACGGCGTGATGCCGGCCTTGACGCTGCTGATTGCCGCGCCGCCGCCTTGATTTTGCGGATCGGCGATGCCGGTCAATTCCACGTCTCCCGTTGCCTTGGTGTTACCCAGCGCCAGCGCGGTCAATCCATGCGCGCCGTAGATGCGCAACAGCGCGAGATCGCGTTCCTTGTCGATCGCGATCTGGTCGGCGTTGCCATGGCCTGCGACGACGATGGACTGGCAGCCCTCGATCGTTTGACGATCGGTGACGATGTCGCCGCCGCTGCCGACGACGATGCCAGTCGCGTATTCGACGGATTTGCGCGGTGGCGGGCCAACCGCCTGTGCGCCGGTCGGGAACGGATTGAACGCGCTCGACATCGCGATCACCACCGGGTCCATCGTCGCCTTGTTGGCCTGATCGTAGACGACGGTGAGGATGCGCGCCTCGTCGCCGCGAAGTTGGCCGCGGACATAGAAATTATTTGCACCCTGCGTGCCGGACAGCACGAAGAAATCCGGCTTCACGGTCGAGTAGGTGACCTTGCGGTCGGCAGCGGCGTTGCGCTCCCGATCGGCGGCCTTCGCGGTGGTGAGATCGGCCTGCTTGATGCGCGTCAGTGCGACCTGCACCGCACCGGACGATGAACTCCACCGCGTGCCGTTGGCATCGCTGCCGTAGACCGGCACCAGTTTTGACGGAAGTCCGGTGCGCATGCCGGTGCCGGCATCGCCGACCAGTTTCCAGCCGACACGGGTCTGCAGCTTCTTCGCAGCATCCCGCAGCAGGTCGCGTTCCTGCGGATTGAGCACGCCGGTCGGCTTGTTGCGACGATCCTTCTGGAACGCCTGGATCGCGTTCACCATGCGGTCGTTGGCGTCGCCGTTGATCAAGCCGTTGTATTTGCCGATCCAGGCGAGGTCGGACTGGATCGCCTGACGCTCGGCCTGGCTCATCGCCTTCGCGGTATCGAGCGGCGTCTGCAGCGTGGGTACTGCGGCCGGCGCGGCCTTCGGCTTTGCCGCTGTCTGGGCCACGGCGGGAAGCGCGGCGGCAGCGAGGAGCAGGAATGCGGCAACCGCCGATCTCATGAGGTCAGTCCATACCTATCAAAACGAAACGGCCAGCCGCAGCTAAGCATAGTTGTTAGGTCACCAACAACGGTGCGGCGGTTCAACGCGGCCGCTGGCTCTCGCACACGCACGTGGTAGAACCGCGGCTGCAAATGGGATTGTCGCATGATGCTGAGTGCCGAAGAACTCGAACGCTACGCCCGCCACATCGTGCTGCGCGAAGTCGGTGGGCCCGGGCAGGCGAAGCTGAAGGCGGCGCGGGTGCTGATGATCGGCGCCGGCGGGCTCGGCGCGCCGGGGCTGATGTATCTTGCCGCCGCCGGCGTCGGCACGCTCGGCGTCATCGATGACGATGTGGTGTCGCTGTCCAATCTGCAGCGGCAGATCATCCATGCGACGCCGGATGTCGGTCGGCTCAAGGTCGACAGCGCGGCCGAGACCGTGCTGGCGCTCAATCCGCATGTCACGCTGCGCAGCCATAACCAGCGGCTCACCGCGGACAACGCGATGGCGCTGTTGAACCAGTACGATCTGGTGGTCGATGGCTCGGATAATTTCGACACGCGTTATTTGGTGTCGGATGCCTGCTATCTCGCCGGCAAGCCGCTGATCACCGGCGCGCTCGGCGTGTTCGATGCGTCGCTGACCACGATCCGCGCGCACGAGAAGAATGCGAGCGGCGAGTTCAATCCGACCTATCGCTGCCTGTTTCCGGAAGCGCCGCCGCCGGGCACCGTGCCGGCCTGCGCCGAAGCCGGCGTGATGGGTGCGCTCGCCGGCGTACTCGGCTCGATGATGGCGCTGGAGGCGATCCGCGAGATCGTCGGGTTCGGCGAGGGGCTGGTGGGGCGTCTGTTGATGATCGACGCCCGCGCCATGCGTTTCGAGACGCTGCGTTACGCGCGCGATCCGTCAAATCCGCTGAACGGCGACCATCCGACGATCAGGGATTTGAGCGGATATCGCTGACGGGGTTTCACGCCCGCTTGCGTTCGCTGTCCATGTGCACGAGTTGTGCTTCCGGATAACGCGCGCCTGCCGCCGCGCCGACCGGAATGGCTTTCTCGATCGCCGCGAGCTGCTCTTTCGACAGCGTGACATCGAGCGCGCCGAGCGCTTCGGTCAGTCTGTCGCGACGTCGTGCGCCGACCAGCGGCACAATGTCGTTGCCTTGCGCCTGCACCCAGGCGATCGCCACTTGCGCCACCGAGACGCCGAGATCGGTGGCGATGGCGCGCACGCGCTCGACCAGCGCCAGATTGGCGTCGAGATTCTCGCCCTGAAAGCGCGGGCTGATGCTGCGGAAATCGTTGCCGGCTGTGCGCGCCGCCGACCAGTGGCCGCTGATGAGTCCGCGTGACAGCACGCCGTAAGCGGTGATGCCGATGCCAAGTTCGCGGCAGGTCGGCAGGATGTCGCGTTCGATGTCGCGCGAGATCATCGAATATTCGATCTGCAGGTCGGCGATGGGATGCACCGCGTGCGCGCGGCGGATGGTCTCGGCGCTGACTTCCGAGAGGCCGATGTGGCGGATGTATCCGGCCTTCACCAGATCGGCCATCGCGCCGACGGTCTCCTCGATCGGCACCGCGGGGTCGAGCCGCGCCGGACGATAGATGTCGATGTGATCGACGCCGAGACGCTCCAGCGAATAGGCGAGGAAGTTCCGCACCGCCACCGGCCGGCTGTCATAACCGGCCCAGCCGCGCGCCGGATCGCGCAGCGCGCCGAACTTGACGCTGATCAGCGCCTTGTCGCGGTTGCGGCCGGCGAGGGCCTCGCGGATCAGCAGTTCGTTATGGCCCATGCCGTAGAAATCGCCGGTGTCGAGCAGGGTGATGCCGGCGTCGAGCGCCGCATGAATGGTGGCGATGCTCTCGCTGCGGTCGGCGGGCCCGTAAAAATCCGACATGCCCATGCATCCGAGCCCGAGTGCGCTGGTTTGCGGGCCGCTGGTTCCGAGTTTGCGTTGCTGCATTGTCTTGCTCCTGGCATGGCCGCGCCATCGATCGGGCGCGGCGGGTGCCGGTGATATGACTCCGGTTCGGCACGGCGATAAGATGGACAATCTGGAACAGCTTGTTCATTATTATGAACAATGGCCGATCTCGATCTCCGCGATCTCGAAGCATTCGTCGCCGTGGCCCGGACCCGCAATTTCCGGCGCGCCGCGACGGAGCAGCGCGTGTCGGTTTCGAGCCTGAGCCAGCGGCTGCGCGCGCTGGAAGAGCGGCTCGGCGTCCGGCTGTTGAACCGCACCACACGCAGCGTCGCATTGACCGAGGCCGGTGAACTGCTGGTCGGCCGCATCGGTCCGGCGATGGCCGACGTCGCCAGCGCATTGGAGGAGGTCAGGGAGTTGCGCGAAGTGCCGTCGGGCCGGCTTCGCATCAATGCGCCCGCGCCTGCGGTGCAACTCGTCCTCGCGCCGATGGTAGCGCCGTTCCTCACGCGCTATCCGCAGATCGAACTGGAAATCGTCGCGCAGACCTCGCTGATCGATATCGTCCGCGAAGGCTTCGACGCCGGCGTACGTTACGGCGAGCATCTGGCGCAGGACATGATCGCGATCTCGCTCGGGCCGCCGCAGCGTTACGCGGTGGTCGCGTCGCCATCGTTCATCGCGGCGCATGGCAAGCCGAAGCAACCTAAAGATATTCTCGATCGCCCCTGCATGGTGACGCGGTTCGAGAGCGGCGTGCAGGTGGAATGGGAGTTCGAGAAGGCCGGCCGCATCGTCAAGATAACGCCGGCGGGCACGCTCATCTCGGCGCATACCGGGTTGCAATTGCAGGCGGCGTGCGACGGCCTCGGATTATGGATGACGTTCGAGGGTCATGTCCGCGCAGCGATCGACGCAGGCGCGCTGGTCAGCGTGCTCGACGATTGGTGTCCGTATTTTCCGGGGCCGTTTCTCTATTATCCGAGCCGTCGTCAGCCGCCGCCTGCGCTGAAAGCCTTCATCGATTTCGTCGGCGAATGGCGCAAGCAGAAGCGGTCGGCGTCAGCATAGCCTCACAGCATGGAGGGCAGCACGCGGTCCGGCGGCTTGTGGCCGTCGAGGAAGGTGCGGATGTTGATCATCACCTTCTCGCCCATCTCGACGCGGCCTTCGATGGTGGCCGAGCCCATATGCGGTAGCAGCACCACCTTGCCCTGCTTGGCGAGGCGCACCAGTTTCGGATTGACCGCAGGTTCGTGCTCGAACACGTCGAGGCCGGCACCGGCGATGTCGCCGGCTTCGATCAGCTTGGTCAGCGTGTCCTCGTCGATCACCGTGCCGCGCGCGGTGTTGACGATATAGGCTTCCTTGCGGATCAATTTCAGCCGCCGCGCCGACAGCAGATGGAAGGTCGCAGGCGTGTGCGGGCAGTTCACCGAGATGATGTCCATCCGCGCCAGCATCTGGTCGAGCGAATCCCAGTAGGTCGCGCCGAGTTCGTCGGCGATGCGCGGCGCCACCGGCTTGCGGTTGTGATAGTGGATCTGCAGTCCGAAGGCGCGGGCGCGGCGCGCCACTGCCTGGCCGATGCGACCCATGCCGATGATGCCGAGTCGCTTGCCGCCAAGCCGTTTGCCGAGCATCCAGGTCGGCGACCAGCCGGGCCAGTCCTTGCCTTCCGGAATGATGTTGGCGCCTTCGATCATCCGGCGCGGCACCGCGAGGATCAGCGCCATGGTCATGTCGGCGGTGTCTTCGGTCAGCACCTTCGGCGTGTTGGTGACCATGATGCCGCGCGCATTGGCGGCGGTGACGTCGATGTTGTCGACGCCGTTGCCGAAGTTGGCGATCAGCTTCAGTTTGCAGTCGGGCTGGTTGAGGATGTCGGCGTTGATCTCGTCGGTCACGGTCGGCACCAGAATGTCGGCGGTGCGCGCGGCTTCCGCGATCTGCTCCGGCGTCATGGCCTGGTCGTCGAGATTCAATCGGGCGTCGAACAGTTCTCGCATCCGGGTCTCGATCGAGTCCGGTAGCTTGCGGGTGACGACGACCAGAGGCCTTTTCTTAACCGACATGTCTTGCACTCACGAAACGTAGCTGGACCGCCGCGCAACGCCGCATCGGCCAACGTGCTGCAAGGCGGCGCGAAATTGATGTTCGGGACACGTGCGTTCAGTCCTCATTAACCGGGGTGATCGAAACTGCGGCAGCCGCACCGATCCGATGATCCTTGGTTCGCAGGGTTTCCTCAGAGCCGCCTGGCGCAGTTCAGGCTGTTGTTGGGTTGATGGCGTTTGGTCCTCTCTAGCAGAAGGCCGGGCCAAGACAAGAACCCATGCCGGAACCCTTGCCGATCTCCGGAGCAGGTGCGGAACCGGGAAGCGGGCGCCGTCGGCAGCCGCTTTCAGCGATCGCGGTGCCGCTGGTCTCGCGATCCTCGGGTGGTGGGGATTGAAGTGCGATTGACGCGTGGCAGGGGACCGATCGATGGCGTTCAGGGGTGTAGTGACTTCGGTGGTATTCGTGGTCGCGATGATTGCCGCACCGTTGACCGCGAGTCGTTCGGCGGTCGCGGTCGGTACCGTCAGCGGTCTGCCGATCCCGCGTTACGTCAGTCTCAAATCGGACCACGTCAACGTCCGCCGCGGGCCGACCAAGGACAACGACGTGAGCTGGATCTACACTCGGGCCGGACTGCCGGTGGAGGTCACCGCCGAGTTTGAAAACTGGCGGCGCGTGCGCGATTCCGAAGGCGCCGAAGGCTGGGTCTATCACTCGCTATTGTCCGGCCGCCGCACCGCGGTCGTGACCATGAAGTCGAAGGACGAACTGGCGTCGTTGTACGACCGCGCCGATACCAGCAGTGCAGTCGCCGCCCGCCTGCAAGCGGGAGTCGTGGCGCAGGTCAAGCGCTGCAACGGGAAATGGTGCTACATCACCGGCGACGGCTTCGACGGCTGGATCGAGCAGGAGCGCCTCTGGGGCGTCTATGCCGACGAGAAGGTGAACTGACGCGAAGCCCAAATAAAAACTCCGCCAAGCCTCGCGGCTGGCGGAGTACAATCCGAGCGAATGCCGATTCAGCGCTTCTTGCGCAGGCGGACGACCATGTCGACGCGGCTGATTTCGTAGCCTTCCGGCACTTCCGGCATCTTCTGCAGCATCAAATGCGGGTCGTGGATGTCGACCAGCTCGTGGCTGTTTTCCAGATAGAAGTGATGGTGCGAGGTGACGTTGGTGTCGAAATAGGTCTTGGTGCCGTCGACGCTGACCTGACGCAGCAGGCCGGCATCGGTCAGCTGGTTGAGGGTATTGTAGACGGTCGCCAGCGACACCGGCACCTTGGCGTGGGTCGCTTCCTCGTAGAGCATTTCGGCGGTCAGATGCCGGGCACCCTTGCCGAACAGCAGCCAGCCCAACGCCATGCGCTGCCGGGTCGGGCGCAGGCCCACCGACTGCAGCATCTCGTTGACGTCGTGCCACGGGCAGCCCGTCAAAGCAGCCGGACGTCCATGGCCCATGGCCTCATGGCCAGCCTCGTCGTCGGCTACAACTCTCAGATTGTTTTCAACTTCCACGTCAGGCACCCAATCGCCTTCAACACACAAACTCTATGTGACAATACAGGCAAAGCGGCATCAGATGCAAGTTTTTCGCAACTGGCACGATCTGGGACGGATTGCCTCGGACCGGCGTTGCGCGCTTTGCCGCGCCGGGCTCGCGTGATAGAGAGCACGCGGGAGTTGCGGGACACGTTTTTCACGAGACAGCCGAATTTCCCGCTGGAATCAAGCCCTTTAGGGGCTTGTATGAACCCCGGCGGTGGGTTTTGCTCTCGCGTGGGCGATGAATCGCTCACGACGTGGAACCGGGGCTGTTCCGCGATCCCGAGTTAATGGCCCTTCAGGAAAAGGCAATACGGCATGCACGACAAGCGCGGCAGTTATGAATACGAAGATCTGCTGGCGTGCGGCCGCGGCGAACTGTTCGGTCCCGGCAATGCCCAGCTGCCGTTGCCCCCGATGCTGATGTTCGACCGTATTGACGAAATTTCCGATACCGGCGGGGAATACGGCAAGGGCCTGGTTCGCGCCGAGCTCGAGGTGAAACCGGACCTCTGGTTCTTCGGCTGCCATTTCAAGGGCGACCCGGTGATGCCGGGCTGCCTCGGCCTCGACGCAATGTGGCAGATGGTCGGCTTTTTCCTTGGCTGGTCCGGCGGCATCGGCCCCGGCCGCGCGCTCGGCCTCGGCGAGCTGAAATTCTCCGGCCAGGTGCTGCCGAATATCCGCAAGGTCGTGTACACCGTCGACGTCAAACGGGTCATGCGTTCAAAATTGTGGCTGGGGATTGCCGATGGCTCGCTTTCCGCGGACGGCGAGATTATCTACCGCGCCAAGGATCTGAAGGTTGGCCTGTTCAAGCAGGATGCGGGTCCGTCGCCGACGGCATAAATTCATTCCGGCGGGCATGGCAAGGTTGTGTCGTGCCGGCCGGGTTCACTCACCAATGCAAGACAGGGCGAGGCGATCATGAGGCGGGTTGTCGTTAGCGGGATGGGAATTGTCTCATCCATCGGAAACAACACCCAGGAAGTGCTTGCGAGCCTTTTTGAGGCCAAGTCCGGCATCACGCGTGCGGAGAAATACGCCGAGCTTGGATTCCGTTCCCAGGTGCAGGGTGCGCCGACGCTGAATCCGGCCGACGTCATCGATCGGCGCGCGATGCGTTTTCTTGCCGAAGGTGCGGCGTGGAACCACGTCGCCATGGAACAGGCGATCCGCGATTCGGGTCTCGAGCCGTCGGACGTGTCCAACGAGCGCACCGGCATCATCATGGGATCGGGCGGACCGTCGGCGCGCACCATCGTCGAAGCCGCCGATACCACGCGCACCAAGGGACCGAAGCGCGTCGGTCCGTTCGCGGTGCCGAAGGCGATGTCGTCGACCGCGTCTGCGACGCTCGCCACCTGGTTCAAGATCAAGGGCGTGAACTATTCGATCTCGTCGGCCTGTGCAACTTCCAACCATTGCATCGGCAACGCCTACGAAACGATCCAGATCGGCAAGCAGGATATCATCTTCGCCGGTGGGTGCGAGGAACTCGACTGGTCGCTGTCCGTGCTGTTCGACGCCATGGGTGCGATGTCCTCGAAGTACAACGATACGCCGGCAACGGCCTCGCGCGCCTATGACGTCAACCGCGACGGCTTCGTCATCGCCGGCGGCGCCGGCGTGCTGGTGCTGGAAGAACTCGAACATGCCAAGGCGCGCGGCGCGCGCATTTACGGCGAGATCATCGGCTACGGCGCGACCTCGGATGGCTACGACATGGTGGCGCCATCGGGCGAGGGTGCCGAGCGCTGCATGAAGATGGCGATGGCGACGGTGAAGGGTCCGGTGGATTACATCAATCCACACGCCACCTCGACGCCGGCCGGCGATCCGCCGGAAATCGAGGCGATCCGAAAAGTGTTCGGCACCGGCGACAAGTGCCCGCCGATCTCCGCCACCAAGTCGCTGACCGGCCATTCGCTCGGCGCCACCGGCGTGCAGGAAGCGATCTATTCGCTGCTGATGATGAACAACGGCTTCATCTGCGAAAGCGCCAACATCCAGGAACTCGACCCGGTATTCGCGGACATGCCGATCGTGCGCAAGCGCATCGACAACGCCAAGGTCGGCACCGTGCTGTCGAATTCGTTCGGCTTCGGCGGCACCAACGCGACGCTGGTGTTCAAGCGGCTCGATGCGTGAGTTTTTGAGGCGATCCGAAAAGCAAGTTCAGCGTCATGGCCGGGCTTGACCCGGCCATCCACGTCTTGATCGTTGTGAATCAAGCAAGACGTGGATACCCGGCATAAAGCCGGGCATGACGAACAAGAGAGTGCGGACAATGCAACTGATGCAAGGCAAGCGCGGTCTCATCATGGGGGTCGCCAACGATCATTCGATCGCCTGGGGAATCGCGAAGATGCTGTCCGCGCACGGCGCCGAACTGGCCTTCACCTATCAGGGCGAAGCGCTCGGCAAGCGCGTCAAGCCGCTGGCGGAATCGCTCAAGGCGGATCTGGTGCTGCCTTGCGACGTCGAGGACATCGCCAGCGTCGACGCCACCTTCGCCGCGCTCAAGGAGAAGTGGGGCACGATCGATTTCATCGTGCACGCCATCGGCTTCTCCGACAAGAACGAGCTGAAAGGCCGCTATGCCGACACCACCCGCGCGAACTTTTCGCGCACCATGGTGATCTCGTGCTTCTCCTTCACCGAAGTGACCAAGCGCGCTGCCGAACTGATGCCGAACGGCGGTTCGATCATCACGCTGACCTTCGGTGGCTCAACGCGCGTGATGCCGAACTACAACGTGATGGGCGTGGCGAAAGCGGCGCTGGAAGCTTCGGTGCGTTACCTCGCGTCGGATTTCGGCCGACAGGGAATCCGCGTCAACGCGGTCTCCGCCGGTCCGGTCCGCACGCTGGCAGGCTCCGGCATCGGTGACGCGCGTGCGATGTTCGCATTCCAGCAGAAGCACTCGCCGCTCGGCCGCGGCGTCACGCTCGACGAACTCGGCGGCACTGCGCTGTATCTGTTGTCCGAATTGTCCGGCGGCGTCACCGGCGAAATCCACTTCGTCGATTCCGGCTACAACATCATCTCGATGCCGCATCCGGACGAATTGAAGGGCGGCGAGGAGTAAGAGCCTCATCCTGAGGTGCGAATGCTTTTCGCACCGTTATATTTGTACGTAAATTTTACTTTGGTCATGGCCGGGCTTGTCCCGGCCATCCACGTCTTTGCTGCTGAGTCGTCGAGAAGACGTGGATGCCCGCGACAAGCGCGGGCATGACGAAGTTGGTTCAGTTGGATAGTGCTCTATCCCGCCGCGATCTTCTCCGCGCGCTGGAATGCAGGCCGCGCTACGCAAGCATCGATGTAGCGATCGAAGGCCGGGCGCGACGGCACCATCTTGAACTGGCGGATCGCAAAATTCAGTCCGGAGCCGATCACGATATCGGCGGCCGAGAAGTCGTTGCCGAGAATCCACGGACCTTTTTCCAGCGCCTTGTCGAGCACGTCGAACACCTGCGTGGCGCTGCCCCATGCGGCCGTGCTCGACGGCACTTCCAGCTTGGTGAAGATCTGGATCAGCGCCGGTTCGATGCAGCTCGGTCCGAAGAACAGCCATTGCAGATATTTGGCGCGGCGCGGGTCGCCGAGCGGCGGCGCCAGCTTCGCATCGGGAAAACGCTCGGCGACATACGCACAGATCGCCGCCGATTCGGCGATTGCGACATCGCCGTCGCCCAGCGCCGGCACCTTGCCCATCGGATTGACGGCGAGGAATTCCGGCGTCTTTTGCGCGCCGGTTGAGATGTCGGTCAGCACGCGCTCATAGGGTTGCCCGGTTTCCTCCAGCAGCCAGAGCGCAGTGAACGAGCGAGAGCGAGGCGACCAATAGAGCTTCATCATCCGAGTTTCATCCCTTTTCCAGCGATTGCTTCGCCGTGAGCGGCGCAGCGAGCTTGTAAGAGGATGAGATGGCTATATCGCGACGCAAATGAAAAGCCCCTGCGACAGGTCGCAGGGGCTTTGTGTCGATGGCCTCAAGCGATGCGAATGGATCGTCGCGCTTGAGGCGTGGTTGCAGGGCTCAGCTCTTCAGGTCGAAGCGATCCGCGTTCATCACCTTGGTCCAGGCCGCAACGAAGTCCTTGGCGAACTTCTCCTTGGAATCGCTGCAGGCATAGACTTCGGCGAAGGCACGAAGCTGCGAGTGCGATCCGAAGATCAGGTCGACGCGGGTGGCGGTCCACTTCGGCGCTTTGGTCTTGCGGTCGCGGCCCTCGTAGAGGTTGTCGCCGGTCGGCTGCCATTCGGTATCCATCGTCAACAGGTTGACGAAGAAGTCGTTGGTCAGCTTGCCTACGTCCTTGGTGAAGACGCCGTGCTTGGAGTCGCCGGCATTGGCGCCGAGCACGCGCAGGCCACCGATCAGCACCGTCAGTTCGGGTGCCGTCAGGTTGAGAAGCTCCGCGCGGTCCACCATGGATTCCTCAGGCCCCATGAACTGGTGCTTGCCGCTGACATAGTTGCGGAAAGCATCGGCACGCGGCTCGAGCGGCGCGAAGGAGTCGACATCGGTCTGCTCCTGCGACGCATCCATGCGGCCCGGCGTGAACGGCACCTTGACGTCGACGCCGCCGTCCTTGGCGGCCTTCTCGACCGCTGCAGCACCGGCCAGCACGATCAGGTCGGCGAGCGAGATCTTCTTGCCGCCGCCGGCCGCACCGTTGAACTCCTTCTGGATCGCTTCCAGCTTGGCGAGCACGGTGGCGAGTTGCTTCGGCTGGTTGACCTCCCAGTCCTTCTGTGGAGCCAGGCGAATGCGGGCACCGTTGGCGCCGCCGCGCTTGTCCGAGCCGCGGAATGTCGAGGCGGAAGCCCAGGCGGTCGAGACCAGTTGCGGCACGGTGAGACCGGAGGCGAGAATCTTCGCCTTCAGGTCCGTGACGTCCTTGTCGTCGACCAGCTTGTGATCGGCGGCCGGAATCGGGTCCTGCCAGATCAGCACTTCGCTCGGCACCCACGGGCCGAGATAGCGCTCGCGCGGTCCCATGTCGCGATGGGTGAGCTTGTACCAGGCGCGCGCGAACGCATCCGCGAACTGATCCGGGTTCTCGTGGAAACGCTTCGAGATCTTTCCGTAGGCCGGATCAAATCGCAGCGACAGGTCGGTGGTCAGCATGGTCGGCACATGCTTCTTCGACTTGTCGTGAGCGTCCGGTGTGATCTCTCCGGCACCCTTCGCCCGCCATTGATTGGCGCCGGCCGGACTCTTCTCCAGTTCCCACTCGAACTTGAACAGGGTGTCGAAGAAGTTGTTGTCCCACTTCGTCGGCGTCTGGGTCCAGGTAACTTCGAGACCGCTGCCGATGGCATCGCCGCCCTTGCCGGTGCCATACTTGCTCTTCCAGCCAAGACCCTGATCCTCGATCGCCGAGCCATCGGGCGCAGGGCCGACCAGCGACGCATCGCCGGCGCCATGGGTCTTGCCGAAGGTGTGACCGCCGGCGATCAGCGCGACGGTTTCCTCGTCGTTCATCGCCATGCGGAAGAACGTCTCGCGGATGTCCTTGGCGGCGGCGACCGGATCGGGCGTGCCGTTCGGTCCTTCCGGATTGACGTAGATCAGGCCCATCTGCACCGCAGCCAGCGGCTCCGCGAGCTCGCGCTCGCCGCTGTAGCGTTCGTCGCCGAGCCAGGTTCCTTCCGGACCCCAGAACAATTCCTGCGGCTCCCATTCGTCGGCGCGGCCGCCGGCGTAACCGAAGGTCTTGAAGCCCATCGATTCCAGCGCCGCGTTGCCCGCGAGCACATACAGATCGGCCCAGGAAATCTTGCGGCCGTATTTCTGCTTGATCGGCCACAGCAGACGCCGCGCACGATCGAGCAGCACGTTGTCCGGCCACGAATTCAGCGGTGCGAAACGCTGCTGGCCGCCGCCGGCGCCACCGCGGCCGTCGGTGATGCGGTAGGTGCCCGCGCTGTGCCACGCCATGCGGATCATCAGGCCGCCGTAATGACCGAAGTCGGCCGGCCACCAGTCCTGCGAGTCGGTCATCAACGCCTTCAGATCGTTCATGACCGCATTGAGGTCGAGCGTCTTGAATTCCGCGGCGTAGTCGAACGTCTCGCCCATCGGATCGGACAGGTCGGAATTGCGATGGAGAACCTGGAGGTCGAGCAGATTCGGCCACCAGTCGCGGTTCGTCGGTCCGCGCATGCCGCCCGTGAACGGGCACTTGCCCGCGCCCTTGTCGTCAGTCTTTGCGTCCATGGTTGTCTCCGATGTTGTTGGTCATTGCCGCCGCATTGCCCGATGTAACGAGCGATGACGACGTCCAAGCTACGGTTTTTCCAATTGAGAACGTCAGCGCAAAGCTGCGTTTGCCCTGAGAGGCGCGCCGGCGCTGGTGCTCGATGGAAAAGGGTCAGCCACGGCTGTCTTCCTTCCGGCAACTTGGAGATATCCAACCTTGGAATATATCTAGCATCAGGTCCAGCCCATTTGTTTTGATCTCATAATAAGTTTATCTGATCGACCATGGTCACGCTCAAGCAGCTTCGCTATCTCGCCGCGCTCGCGCGCCACGGCCATTTCGGCCGCGCCGCAGAAGCCTGCGCCATTACCCAGCCGGCGCTGTCGATGCAGATCCGCGACCTCGAGCAATTTCTCGGCGTGACGCTGGTGGAGCGGCGGCCCGGCGAAGTTGCGTTGACGGAGATCGGCCGCGAAATCGCGCGCCGTGGCGAGCAGGTGCTGGCTGCGTCGATCGACCTCGTCGATTTCGCGCGGTATCGCGCCAAGCCGCTGACCGGGCGATTGACGCTCGGCATCATTCCCTCGCTCGCGCCTTACGTGCTGCCGCGCATCCTTCCAATGTTGCAATCGAAATTTCCGGAATTGCGTCTGGAGTTGCGCGAGACGCAGACGCGGCTCCTGGTCGACGAGATCAGAAGCGGCGTACTCGACGCCGCGATGCTGGCGATGCCGCTCGGCGAGCCGGACATCGACACCATCACCTTGTTCGACGATCTGTTCCTGCTGGCGGTGCCCGCGAACGATCCACGCACCGGCGATCGCCGCGTCGCGGCGCGCGACATCGACCAGTCGCGCCTGATCCTGCTCGAAGACGGCCACTGTCTGCGCGATCAGGCGCTCGCCTTCTGCTCGACGATTCCGCGCGGACCATCCGCAGGCCCCGCGAGCATGGCGTTCGGGGCATCCAGCCTTTCGACGGTGATGCAGATGGTGGCGGGCGGTTACGGCGTGACGCTGATCCCCGAGATCGCCGCCGACGTCGAAGCGCGCGACGAGCGCGTGAGGTTTCTGCGGCTCGAAGACCCGCAGCCCGGCCGCAGTATCGGGCTGGCATTCCGCAAGACCTCGCCCCGCAAGGCCGATTTCGCGGCGCTGGGCGAGGTGGTGAAGGGATGTGTGGACGATGACTCGAAGCCGATGCCGGGTTCGTCATCCTGAGGTGCGAGCGACGAAAGTCGCGAGCCTCGAAGGATGAAGCCGTCGCCCTTCGAGGCTCGGCGTGAAGAACGCCTCGCACCTCAGGATGACGGCTTCATGGAAACAATTTTTCAGCACCCGGATTCAGAGCTGTCCGCCATGGCACTTCAAAGAAGTACGGCAAACAAAAAGGGCGGCTCAAGAGCCGCCCTTTTGTAATCACTCGTCTGCAACGATTACTCGCCGGCGGCTTCGCGGGCCGGGGCTTCGGCCTTCTGCTTGGCCTCAAGGTCTTCGCCGGTCTCCTGATCGACCACCTTCATCGACAGCCGCGTCTTGCCGCGGTCGTCGAAGCCGAGCAGCTTGACCTTGACCTTGTCGCCTTCCTTGACGACGTCGGAGGTCTTCTGCACGCGGTTGGCGGCGAGCTGGCTGATGTGCACCAGGCCGTCCTTGGCGCCGAAGAAGTTCACGAATGCGCCGAACTCCATCACCTTGACCACGGTGCCTTCGTAGATCTGGCCGACTTCCGGATCGGAAGCGATCGACTTGATCCACTTGATGGCGGCCTTCATCGCTTCGCCATCGTTGGAAGCGACCTTCACGGTGCCGTCGTCCTCGATATTGACCTTGGCGCCGGTCTTCTCGACGATCTCACGGATCACCTTGCCGCCGGTGCCGATCACTTCGCGGATCTTGTCGGTCGGGATCTTGAAGGTCTCGATACGCGGCGCGTATTCGCCGAGTTCGGCGCGGGCGTTGGTCAACGCCTTGGCCATCTCGCCGAGGATATGGATGCGGCCGTCCTTCGCCTGGGCGAGCGCGACCTTCATGATCTCCTCGGTGATGCCTTCGATCTTGATGTCCATCTGCAGCGAGGTGATGCCCTGCTCGGTGCCGGCCACCTTGAAGTCCATGTCGCCGAGATGATCCTCGTCGCCGAGGATGTCCGAGAGCACCGCGAAACGGCTGCCTTCGAGAATGAGGCCCATGGCGATACCCGCCGTCGGCCGCTTCAGCGGAACGCCCGCATCCATCAGCGACAGCGACGCGCCGCACACCGATGCCATCGACGACGACCCGTTCGATTCGGTGATCTCGGAGACCACGCGGATCGTGTAGGGGAATTCGTGATGCGGCGGCAGCACCGGATGGATCGCGCGCCACGCCAGCTTGCCGTGGCCTATCTCGCGGCGCTTGGTGCCGCCGAGGCGTCCGGTTTCACCGACCGAATAGGGCGGGAAGTTGTAGTGCAGCAGGAACGTCTCCTTGTACGTTCCCGAGAGCGAGTCGATGTACTGCTCGTCCTCGCCGGTGCCGAGCGTGGTGACGACCATCGCCTGGGTTTCACCGCGGGTGAACAGCGCCGAACCGTGAGCGCGCGGCAGCACGCCGACTTCGGCGAGGATGTTGCGCACGGTCTTGACGTCGCGACCGTCGATGCGCTTGCCGGTGTCGAGGATGTTCCAGCGAACGATCTTGGCTTCGAGTTCCTTGAACACGCCGGCGACGCGGAGCTTGTCGTATTTCGGCTCCTGGCCTTCCGGGAAGAAGTGCGCCATCGCCCTTTCCTTGACGGCGCCGACGGCAGCGTAACGATCCTGCTTCACCGGGATCGCATAGGCCTTGCGCAGGTCCTGCTCGATCAGGCCAAGCATTTCCTTTTCGATCGCGTCGTTGTCGATAGCGGCGACTTCGCGCGGCTCCTTGGCGGCCTTCTCGGCCAGCTCGATGATCGCGTTGATGACCGGCTGGAAGTGACGGTGACCGAACATCACGGCGCCGAGCATGATCTCTTCGCTCAGTTCCTTGGCTTCGGATTCAACCATCAGCACGGCGTCGGAGGTGCCGGCGACGACCAGCTCAAGCTGGGTCTCGGCCATTTCGTCGAGCGTCGGATTGAGCACGTATTCGTCGTTCATGAAGCCGACGCGCGCAGCGCCGATCGGACCCTTGAACGGCACGCCGGACAGCGTCAGCGCGGCGGACGCCGCAACCATCGCCAGAATGTCCGGATCGTTTTCCATGTCGTGCGAGAGCACGGTGACGATCACCTGGGTCTCGTTGCGCCAGCCATCGGCGAACAGCGGACGGATCGGGCGATCGATCAGGCGCGAAACCAGCGTTTCCTTTTCGGTCGGGCGGCCTTCACGCTTGAAGTAGCCACCGGGAATGCGGCCGGCAGCGTAGGTCTTTTCCTGATAGTCGACGGTCAGCGGCAGGAAATCGACGCCTTCGCGCGGCGACTTGGCGGCGACGACGGTGGCGAGCACGACGCTTTCGCCGTAGGTCGCCATGACGGCGCCATCGGCCTGGCGTGCGATCTTGCCGGTCTCAAGCTTGAGCGGACGTCCACCCCAGTCGATCTCGACTGTATGTTTATTGAACATGGTCATTTTCTTTCATGTGTCCGCGGAAGGTGTACCGGCCCCACATACGAAAGCCATGCGCAAGACGGCAGGACGCTGTCCGGCGTGACGTCCGCATCGAGCGACGCGTACGCGAAACCAGCGTCCTGCGATCCTGCCATGGCCTTGGTATCTGGCTTTTGTATTTTGGATGGCTGGCATCCCTTCCGTGGTGCGGGCCATGGCTCCTGGCCTTCTGCTGGCTCTTGGCCGTCGGCCCGCGCGACGGGCACCTTGCCCGTCATCGTCCAGCCGCCGGATTGCTGCTGAACGCAATGTGCGGACACCGACAGGCGCCCACACCCTTGAGATAAACGTGGCCTGATCCGCTAAAGCTGGCTTTGCCGGAAGAGCCACGTCGGGAAGCGCACGCAAAGCTGCGCGCGCGAAACGCCGCTCAGCGACGGATGTTGTGCTTCTCGAGCAGCGCCTTGTACCGCGCCTCGTCCTTCTTCTTGACGTAGTCGAGAAGCGAGCGGCGCGTGGAAACGAGCTTCAGCAGACCACGGCGCGAATGGTTGTCCTTCGTGTGGGTCTTGAAGTGCTCGGTGAGGTTGGCGATGCGTTCCGACAGGATCGCGACCTGAACCTCGGGCGAACCGGTATCACCGGCCTTCTTGGCATTCGTCTTGATGACTTCCGCTTTGCGTTCTGCGGTAATCGACATCGTCACACTCTTTCGTTGTCTTTGCGATCGGAACTGGCAGTCAGTCCGGTCAGGTTGAACACACGCTTGGGGATGAGTTCGCCGTTGCCAAGTTCGGCAAGCGCCAAAAGCCGGCCTGCCACCGTGACATAGACTGTGCCGCTAGAAGTGGGCGCATCCCGTCCGCGCAACAAAACGGCCTGGCCCCGATGGAGCCTTGCCGCATCAGCCCGTGTGACGGCCAGTGCCGGGATGTCGTCCAGCGCGGTCTCAACGGGCAAAAGCGCGTCGGCGAGGCTACCCTCGCCGGACGCGGCTCTATCGCATAAAGCCTCCAATTCCGCCAGCGGAATCATGTCGGCCTCGTCAAACGGGCCAACCAGCGTCCGCCGCAGCGCGCTGATATGGCCGTAGCAGCCGAGCAGGCGGCCCATGTCGCGGGCCAGCGCCCGCACATAGGTGCCCTTGCCGCATTCGGCCTCGAACACGGACTGGTTGCTATCCAATTGATCTGTAAGCATTAATTCGTGAATTTCGACCTCGCGAGGCTTCAGCTCCACCACCTCGCCGTCGCGGGCGAGGTCGTAGGCGCGCTCGCCCTGGATCTTGATCGCCGAATATTGCGGCGGCGTCTGCAGGATGATCCCCGTGAACTGCGGCAGCAGCGCCCGGATCGCCTCGGTGGTGGGACGCCGGTCGCTGGTCTGGGTGACGCGGCCCTCGGTGTCGTCGGTGTCGCGCTCCTCGCCCCAGGTCACGGTAAAGCGGTAGCGCTTGCGGCCATCCATCACGAACGGCACCGTCTTGGTGGCTTCGCCGAGTGCGATCGGCAGTCCGCCGGACGCCAGCGGATCGAGGGTGCCGGCATGGCCGGCGCGCTTGGCCTGGAACAGCCGTTTCACCACGGCGACTGCGTGCGTCGAGGTCATGCCGATCGGCTTGTCGAGAATCACCCAGCCATGGACATCGCGACGGTCGCGGCGCGGCTGGCCGTTGTTCTGCCGCGGCTGCTTGTTGCCGCGCGGATCGTTGGTGGCGCGCATCCGTTCGAGTGACGGCGCACCGGAAATATTTTTTTCCGATTCGGCGCGCATGTCGTCAATTGGGGCGGCGATGGCGTCGTTAGGCGTGGTCACAATCATTCACTTTCGTCCGAATCTGACTGGAGGTCTCTTTGCACCGCAGGTGTTCTCAATAATTTCTCGATCCGTTCCGCTTCGTCGAATCGATCGTCAACGCGGAAGCGAAGATCAGGCGCAAATTTTAAGTTAACGCGATGCGCGACTTCGCCGCGCAAGAACTTCTTGTTGCGCTCGAGTGCGGCGAGCACGGTGTCGGTATCGCGACCGCCGAGCGGCATGATGTAGATGGTCGCGAGCTTGAGGTCGGGTGACATCCGCACTTCCGGCACCGTGACAATGTGACCTTCGAGGTCGGCATCGTGCACGCTGCCCTGCGCGAGGATATCGGCGATCGCGTGCCGCACGGTTTCGCCGACGCGCAACTGACGCTGCGAGCCGCCGGGGGCCGATGTGCTTGTGCGACCGCGCTGATGATTGCGGGGCATGATCTGAAATCCAGTTGTCGTCATCGTCCGCGCAAGCGGATGATCCAGTACCGAAGACTTAAATGTATTCGCGAATTACCGGATGCTCCGCCTGCGCGGAGCATGACAGTTTCCAATTCGAACCAGATTCGCCGTGAGAATTGGACTCACAGCGAACGCTGGATCGTCTCCACGCGATAGCATTCGATCACATCGCCGACGCGCATGTCGCCGTAGTTCTCGAAGGCCATGCCGCACTCCTGACCGGACTGCACTTCCTTCACTTCGTCCTTGAAACGCTTCAAGGTCGACAGCTTGCCTTCGTGCACCACGACGTTGTCGCGGATCAGGCGCACATTGGCGCCGCGTTCCACGGTGCCGTCGGTGACGCGGCAGCCCGCGACCTTGCCGACCTTCGAGATGTTGAACACTTCGAGGATCTCGGCATTGCCGAGCATGGTTTCGCGCAAGGTCGGCGCGAGCAGGCCGCTCATCGCCTTCTTCACGTCATCCACGAGGTCGTAGATGATGTTGTAGTAGCGGATTTCGATGCCGTTGCGCTTGGCCGCTGCCGCCGCTTCCTTGTTGGCGCGCACGGAGAAGCCGATGATCGCGGCATTGAAGCCTTCCGCCAGCGTCACGTCGGACTCCGAGATGCCGCCGACGCCCGCATGCAGGATGCGCGCGGCGACTTCGTCGGTGCCGAGCTTCTCCAGCGAGCCGAGAATGGCTTCGAGCGACCCCTGCACGTCCGCCTTGACGATCAGCGGGAAGTCCTTGCGGCCCGTGGTCTTGAGCTGCGACATCATCTGCTCGAGCGAGCCGCGCATGCCTGAGGCACTGGCGGCGGCGTTCTCGCGCTTCTGGTGCGCACGGTAGCTCGTGACCTGACGGGCGCGGGCTTCGTTCTCGACCACGGCGAGGCGGTCGCCGGCTTCCGGCGGACCGTTGAAGCCGAGCACTTCCACCGGCACCGAAGGTCCGGCTTCCTCGATGGTGTCGCCCTGATCGGAGATCAGCGCGCGAACGCGGCCCATCTCGGCGCCCGCGACGATGATGTCGCCGACGCGCAGCGTACCGCGCTGCACGAGCACTGTTGCCACCGGACCACGGCCGCGATCGAGCTTGGCTTCGATCACGGTGCCTTCGGCCGGACGCGATGCATTGGTCTTGAGGTCGAGCAGTTCGGCCTGCAGCGAGATCATCTCGAGCAGCTTGTCGAGATTGGTCTTGTTCTTGGCCGAGACCTCGACGTCGACGACGTCGCCGCCGAACGATTCCACCTGCACTTCGTGCTGCAGCAGTTCGGTGCGCACGCGCTCCGGCTTGGCTTCCGGCTTGTCGATCTTGTTGATCGCCACGATCATCGGCACCTTCGCCGCCTTGGCGTGGTTGATCGCCTCGATGGTCTGCGGCATCACGCCATCGTCCGCCGCCACCACCAGGATGACGATGTCGGTGACCTTGGCGCCGCGGGCGCGCATCGCGGTGAACGCGGCGTGGCCCGGCGTATCGATGAAGGTGATCTTCTGCCCGCCCGGTGCCGTGACCTGATAGGCGCCGATGTGCTGGGTGATGCCGCCGGCTTCGCCGCTCACCACATTGGCGTGGCGCAGCGCGTCGAGCAGCGAGGTCTTGCCGTGGTCGACGTGACCCATGACGGTGACCACCGGCGAACGCGGTTCGGTATCGGTCGAATCGTCGACCACATCGAACAGGCCTTCCTCAACGTCCGAAGCGGCGACGCGCTTGACGGTGTGGCCCAGTTCTTCGGCGATGAGCTGCGCGGTGTCGGCGTCGATCACGTCGGTGATCTTGTGCATCGCGCCCTGCTTCATCAGCATGCGGATGACGTCGACGGCGCGCTCGGCCATGCGGTTGGCGAGCTCCTGAATGGTGATGGCTTCAGGAATCGTCACTTCGCGGATCAGCTTTTCCTTCGGCTCGTTCGACGCGTGGCCCTTCAGGCGCTGGGTACGGCGGCGGAACGAGGCGATCGAGCGCTCGCGCACATCGTCCGCATTGAGCGCGGTGACCACGGTGAGGCGTCCGCGCTGCTTCTCCTGGCCGGGCTTGGCTGTCGTCTTCGGCGCAGCGGCGGGGCGAACCATGCCGCCGGGTCCGCGGCGGACCTGACGCGGAGCTTCATCCTCGTCGCTGCCATCGGCGGCCACCGCCCCCGGGCGCGCGGTCGGGATCGGCGCGCGAGCAGTCGTCGTGGCCGGACGCGCGGCAGGTGTCGCGGCGGCCGGAGCGGGCTTGGCTTCCTCGCTCTTCTTGGCCTGGATTTCCGCCTTGCGCTTGGCTTCTTCCTCGAGCCGATGCCGCTCTTCCTCGGCCTTGCGGCGGGCTTCGGCGGCTTCGCGTTCCTGTTGTTCGATGAATTCGCGGCTCGAACGGCGGGCAGCCTCGGCCTCGGCGGCACGGCGCTCCTCGTCGGCGCGAATCTTGGCCTCGGCCAGCGCACTGGCGCGGGCGCTGCGCTCATCCTCGGTCAGGGTGCGCAGCACCACGCCGGAACCGCTGCGCGGAGCAGCCGGAGCGGGGCGCGTGGTAACTGCGGGCTTGGGCGGCGCGGCCTTGGCGGCGGGTTCGGGCGTGTGCGCGGGTTCCGACGCCGGTGCGTCGCCGCCGATACGGCGCTTGCCGCGCTTCTCCACCACCACCTGCTTGGTACGGCCATGGCTGAAGCTCTGGCGCACGGTGCCCTGCTCGACGCGCGGCTTCAGCGTCAAGGTCTTGGTCGGGCTGACGCTCAAAGTCTTGTCGCCAGGATTTTTCGTATCAACCATACAGCAGTCCCAATCTTGTTGCGTTGCGCTTGTCAGCGCAGTCCCTCGTCAGCCAAATTTCTTCAGCGAAGTCTCTGTTCAGTGCCCGTTCTGCCGCCGTTCGCCGTCCGGTATCGGACCAGGATCTGGCTTCGCGACAGGAACGTTTTGCCCGCCGGGCCCGCGAGCACGGCAGCATGTATCACATTTGACCGCCCAAGTGCCAAATCCAATTCTTCCGACGTCAATGCGGCGATTACCGGAACATCGTGCGATTTGCCGGTATTTTCGACGGTTTGCCGCGTTTGGGCGTCGAGTTTCGCATCGAGCTTGCGGATTCCGTCGGCCGCGCCGTCGCTGGCATGGAGCAGCGCCACCATGTCGCGCTGGCCGATCGCGTCTTCCGCCTTGGTAAATCCGGACACGACCTGGCCGGCCTTGGCCGCCATCGCCAGCGCCTCGATCACGCCGCGGACCAGCAGGCGCTCAGTCTCGTCCGCCAATGTGGGCGACACCCGGACCTCGCGCTTGAAGCCGCGGCCGAACACCTTGCGCTTCACCGCTTCGCTCACGGTCTCATGCGATGCGGACAGCCACAGGCCGCGGCCGGGCAGCTTGCGCTTGAGGTCGGGAACGACGTCGCCGGACGGGCCGACGACAAAGCGGATCAGATCATCGACCGGCGATACTTGCCGCGTCACCGCGCACATCCGCGCGGTCCCGGACCTGTTGGTCCGGGGGCCGTCGTCGAGATCTGCCGGGTCGGCGATTGCAAGCATGCGTTGGCATCTCCGTTATGCCGGATGATCTTCGGCCGAGACCTCTTCGGCCTCGTCCGTCGCGGGCTTGGCGAGATCGGCTTCGCTGATCCAGCCGGCCGCGACACGCGCCTGCATCACCAGATGCTCGGCGTCTTCGCGCGAAATCTCGTTGGCGTCGAGAATGCCCGGGTGCTTGGTCGGCTCGCTGCCTTCCTTGCGCTCGGTCCAGCCGACCAGATCGTCGGTGGCGCAGCCCGCCAGATCCTCGACCGACTTGATGTCGTTCTCGCCGAACTTCACCAGCATCTTCGAGGTGACGCCCGGCACCGTCTTCAGGGCATCTTCCACGCCGAGCTCCTTGCGGCGCGCCTCGAGCTCGGCTTCCTGCTGCTCGAGATAGTCTCGCGCGCGGGTCTGCAGCTCGGTGGCGGTCTCTTCGTCGAAGCCTTCGATGCTCGCCAGTTCGCGATTGTCGACCAGTGCCAGTTCTTCGACCGACGTGAAGCCTTCCGACGCCAGCAACTGCCCGACGACTTCGTCGACGTTGAGCGCTTCCATGAAGACGCGCGTCGAATTTTCGAAATCGGCCTGGCGGCGTTCGGATTCCTCGGTCTCGGTGAGGATGTCGATGTCCCAGCCGGTGAGCTGCGACGCCAGCCGCACGTTCTGGCCGCGACGTCCGATCGCAAGCGATAGCTGGTTATTGGTATCCGGAACTACAACCTCGATGCGCTCGCGATCTTCGTCGATGACGACCTTGGCGACTTCGGCCGGCGCCAGTGCGTTGACCACGAAAGTCGCGATATCCGGCGACCACGGAATGATGTCGATCTTCTCGCCCTGCAGCTCGTTGACCACGGCCTGCACGCGCGAGCCGCGCATACCGACGCAGGCGCCGACCGGATCGACCGACGAGTCGCGCGAAATCACGCCGATCTTGGCACGCGAACCGGGATCGCGGGCCACCGCCTTGATCTCGACGATGCCGTCATAGATTTCCGGCACTTCCTGCGCAAACAGTTTCGCCATGAACTGCGGATGGGTGCGCGACAGAAAGATCTGCGGCCCACGGGTTTCCCGGCGCACGTCGAAGATGAAGGCACGGACGCGGTCGCCGTTGCGGAAGACTTCGCGCGGCAGCATTTCGTCGCGGCGGATGATGGCCTCGCCGCGGCCGAGATCGACGATCACGCTGCCGTATTCGACGCGCTTGACGACGCCGTTGACGATATCGCCGATGCGATCCTTGAATTCCTGATACTGCCGGTCGCGCTCGGCTTCGCGCACCTTCTGCACGATCACCTGCTTGGCGGATTGCGCGGCGATGCGGCCGTATTCCAGCGGCGGAAGCGTGTCGGCGATGGTGTCGCCGATCTGCGCGCCCGGATTGGCGCGCTGCGCATCGACCAGCGAAATCTGGTTGGAGGCGTTTTCGACCTGCTCAACCACCAGCATGTGGCGGGTCAGTGCGAGCTGGCCGGTCTTCGGATGAATCTCGGCATGCACGTCGGTCTCGGAGCCGTAGCGCGCGCGGGCCGCCTTGGCGATGGCGTCCTCCATCGCGGCGATCACGATGCCCCGATCGATCGACTTCTCGCGGGCAACCGCATCCGCGATCTGCAGCAGTTCGAGTTTGTTGGCGCTGACAGCGGCCATGGCTCAGTCTCCTTCGGTGGGATCGAGGCCGTCTCGCCGCGCTTTTTCTGCGGCCAGACGATGTTCCTTGGTGTTCTTCGGTGCGGCCTTGCGGGCCTTTGCAGGTTTCGGCTTCGGCTTGTTGCTCTTGGCCGGGTCGCTTTTCTTGGCGTGCGGTGGCGGAGGCGGTTCGAGCCCGAGATTCTGTCGCAGTTCGCGCTCTGCGGCCTTGCCGCGTCGCATCGATTCCGCAATCAACTCGTCGGTCAGAACCAGCCGCGCGTCGCCGATATCTTCCATGACCAGCGCGACGACTGCATCCTCGCCCTCGCGAATGTCATCCCGATGTAGGCGCACGCTGTTGCCTTCGACACCCTCCAGGATGCCACGAAACCGCTTGCGGCCCTGATGCGCTACCGCCATGTCGATTTTCGCCAGATGTCCGATGTGGCGCTCGAAATCCGAACGGCGCACAAGCGGACGGTCGATGCCGGGCGAGGAAATCTCCAGCCGGTACGCGCGCTCGATCGGATCGGCGACATCCAGCACCGGCGACAGCGCCTTGGAAATCGCCTCGCAATCCTCGATCAGCATGGTGCCGTCGGGCCGTTCCGCCATGATCTGCACGGTGCAACCGGCCTCGCCCGAGACCTTGATGCGCACCAGCCGATAACCCATGCCCTGCAGCACCGGAACCGCGACCGCAGCGACCCGTGCGGCGACGCCGGGCTCGACCACGAGGCGCGGCTCGTCCAGCAGATCGTCGATGGAATCAGCGGTCGGATCGGTCATGTCGAAGGTCAAAAACGCTCTTTTGCTCGGGTTGCGGCGAAATCCGGATGGCGTTTTGCCCGAAAGGAGGCCGGTGGCCCGTGGCCGTGCCGGAGGTCGGTTCAGGTAATAAAAAAGAGCGGGTCCCGGGGGGCCCACTCTCAATACGCCATCGTATGAGAACCTGTAAGTTGCAGGCGATATAGCCTTTTTGCCGCCATCCGGCAAGGGCCGGCCGCGCATGGAACGCCGATTTGATCGTGGTTCCGCCGGGTGCGCTGCGGCTAACCGTTCATTCATGGACACAACCTAACGTGCCCCGACACCGGAAGCGGCTTTCGGACGCCGTCGTGCGCCCAACGGACTGGATCTAATCATCGCGATGGCGACGGCCACTCACCCGATCCCCGAATTGCAGGATATTGCCAGAAACGTCGCTCCGGCGCGTCGCGCGGCCGCGATCCGGCAAATCTCCGAGCTGTTCGTGCAGGGTGCCGAACTGTTCGGAGCGGATCACATCGCGCTGTTCGACGGTATCTTGTTAGGCTTACTGCCGCAGACCGAGGTTGCTGCGCGCGCCGAACTGGCGGAGCGGCTGGCGACTTTGGCCAAGGCGCCGCCGCGGCTGGTAGGTGAATTGGCGCGTGCCGATCAGATCGCGGTCGCGGGCCCGGTGTTGCGGGCTTCTCCTCTGATCGGCGAATCTTTGCTGGTCGAACTGGCGCGAAGCCGGGGCCAGGATCATCTGCTGGCGATCTCTGAACGGCAAATGGTGTCCGCGGCGGTCACCGATCTCGTGATCCGGCGCGGCGACCGCGACGTGGTGCGGCGGCTTGCCGGCAATGCCGGCGCGCAGTTTTCGGAAGCCGGATATGGCGGGTTGCTGAAGCGCGCGACCGACGACGGCATGCTCGCCATTGCCGTCGGCCAGCGCGAGGACCTGTCCGCATCGCAGTTGAACGATCTGCTTGCTACGTCGGTGGAGCTTGTGCGCCGCCGGCTGTTTTCGCAGGCAACACCGGCGCGCAGGGCCGCGATTGCGCAGGCGATGACGACGCTGTCGGAACGCAACGCCCGTCCGGTGATACGCCGCGACTTCACCGCGGCCCAGCATACCGTCGTTGTATTGCATCGCGCGGGGCAACTGGACGAAAGCGCGTTGTTCGGTTTCGCCAAGGCGTATCAATATGAGGAGGCGATCGCCGCACTGGCGGCGATGGCGCGGATTCCGGTCGCGATGACCGAGGGTCTGTTCACCGGTCCGCGGATCGATTCCATCCTGGTGCTTGGCAAGTCGCTCGATCTGGCGTGGCCGACGGTGCGAGCGTTGGTGGTGCTGCGGCTCGGCCCGAATCGCGTTCCGGCAGAAACTGACATCGAGAATGCGCGACTCAATTTCCAGCGGCTGGTGCCGGTGACGGCGCAGCGCATGCTCGCGTTCTGGCGGTCCCGGCATCGAGCATGATCCGGAAAAAGACTCTCATCGCGTACTCGAATCCCGTCACGCGCAATTCTGTCGCGGCGCATCGATGCTGACAACGCGCCGGCATTCGCTCTATGCTTCGGTCAATAACAATACGTGCCGGAGGAATAGATGCTCAGTGAAGCCGAGGTCGCATCGCATGCCGATCGCATTCGCAACGACGGATACACCGTACTTGAACGGGTGGTCGCACCGCAACTGGTCGAGGACCTGAAAGCGGCGGTCGAGCGGATCGAGCGCGACCACAATCTCGGCCTGGCGAAGACGTCGTTCGAAGGCTTCAAGACGCTGCGCATCAACAACCTGCTGACTTACGACGACGTGTTCTGGGAAGTACCACTGCACGAAGCCGTGCTGCCGGTGGTGGAAGCAGTGCTCGACAAGGAGTGCCTGCTGTCGTCGTTCTGTTCGCTGGTGCTCGGCCCTGGGCAGGAGGCGCAGCCGATCCACGAAGACACGCAACTGATTCCGCTGCCGCGTCCGCACATTCCGATCACCATCAATGCGATCTGGGCGCTGACCGATTTCACCGCGACCAACGGCGCCACCCGCATCGTGCCCGGCAGCCACAAATACGATCGCGCGCCGGAATACGGCAAGGACTACGAGACGCAACTTGCGACCATGCCTGCCGGCAGCGTGATGCTGTTCGACAGCGCGCTGTGGCACGGCGGTGGCGCCAACGACAGCGACGCGCGGCGCTTCGCATTCTCCTGCGCCTATTGCTGGGGCTGGATGCGGCAGCAGGAAAACCTGCAGCTCGGCATTCCGCACGAGACCGCGCAGCGCTTTCCGCGACGGCTGCAGGAATTATGCGGCTACAGCGTCTACAAGGGACAGTTCGGCCACATCGACAATCACGATCCGATCGAACTGCTCGGCCGCGAACGCGGCAAGCGCATGGTGTGGGAAGCCACCGACGCAAAGAAGGCCCGCGAAGCGGCGCGGTCGTAACGGACATTTCCTTGTCCCAACGGGCTTCCCTTACGTCGTCCCCGCGAAGGCGGGGACCCATAACCCCTAGCCTTGATGTTGGAAGCGAAGCGCTCATTCGCGCCGCTTAAGTCATCTGCAAATCGCAGCGACACGGCGTATGGGTCCCTGCCTGCGCAGGGACGACTCGCCGTAGAATTATTCGTTCTTGCTTACGTATTGCTCACGCGTCCGAATCGTAAATAACTCGCGCGGCGGCCTTCGCGCGTGGCCTTCCGGCCGTAGCGCGTCATGGTGTAGTTCGGCCACGGCTCGCGCCAATCGTCGGCCCGCTCCGCGAGCCAGGCGAATTGCGGCGCGCGCAACAGATGCGCCAGCGTCCAGGCGACGTAATCGTCAATGTCGCAGACGAAACGGAATTCACCGTCCGCAACCAGCGCGCGTGCCATCGCGGCGATGGTTGCGTCCTGCACGAAGCGGCGCTTCCAGTGCCGCCGCTTCGGCCACGGGTCGGGGTGAATCAGATCGATTCGCGTGAGCGATTGCGGCGGGACCCAGGCCAGCAGTTCGGCGGCGTCGCCGGCGACGAGCCGGATGTTGCCGATGTTGTGTGTTTCGATCTGCGCCAGAATCTTGGCCATGCCGTTGACGTATGGTTCGCAGCCGATGAAGCCGATATGCGGATGCGCGGTTGCTTCGGCAACGAGATGTTCGCCGCCGCCGAATCCGATCTCGAGGCGCACGGCCTCGACCGGCGGATCGAACAGCGTGCGCAGGTCATCAGGCGCAGGATCCGCAAGCTCGATCGCGAGATGCGGCAGCAACTGCGCGATCAGGTCGGATTGATGCGAGCGAAGCTTGTGTCCCTTGCGCCGTCCGAAGAACGAACCCTGTGCGCGGTATGTGTCGGTCATGGTGTCGGTGTCGTTGCAGCGGAATTGATTCGAATCTCGCGCATGCGAGACCGAGCCGTCTGCGAACCGTCTACAGGGTAATGTCTGCTGCGAGAAGACCGGTTGCGGCGAACCTGCCGCGAAGCGAAAAATCAGTCGGTGCGGTTGTCCGGCTGTTCGCGTGCGGCGATCTGCTCGACCATGTCGACGATGCTGCGCCGCAATTTCGCGTCGGTGATGCGGGTAAAAGCGCGGGTCAGCGCAAGGCCTTCGGAAGTCGCCAGGAAGTCGGAAACATAGGCGGGAGAGGGCGCTTCGCCGAAGCCGTCGGCATTTGCCGTGCCGCCGGGGCTGCCTTCGAACAGGAACGAGACCGGCACCTGAAGAATCTCTGAAATCTGCTGAATGCGGCTTGCGCCGACGCGATTGGTGCCCTTCTCGTACTTCTGGATTTGTTGGAAGGTCAGGCCGAGCGCCTCGCCAAGTTTCTCCTGGCTCATACCCAACATGATACGTCGCATGCGCACACGGCTGCCGACATATTTGTCAACAGGATTGGGCGCTTTGGTCGACATTCGTCTCTCCATGGGTCGCGACGGCAAGTTCAATCAGGCGTGGTTCGGTAGGCAACGCGGGTCAGATTCCGCGAGAAAGCTGGATCACGATTGCGGTTTAATTCGGCAAAATCGAGAACTTGGCCTTAAATATATTAGCGCGGTCGGCTTGCCCATCTCTTATATAGAAGCCGGGATTCTAAGTAACTGAAAAGTTGATACGATCCGGTCAGAACGACGGATCGCCAATCGCTAGGTTCGGCGCACCGGGCGGCGGCGAATGACTAAAATTGTGGCGATCAACAGGACGACGATGATCGGAATATTCCCGGTGCGTGCATAGAGCGTCGGCGGGATCGCGGCGGGAAGGCTGGAGTCGAGCACGCCTTCGCGGCCAAGCTCGAGTTGCGCGACAATTCGCCCTAACGGATCGACCACCGCGGAAATGCCTGTGTTGGCCGCACGCACCAGTGGCAGGCCTTGCTCGACGGCGCGGAGCCGCGCCTGCTGCAGATGTTGATAAGGCCCGGTCGAGATGCCGAACCAGCCGTCGTTGGTGAGGTTGACGATCCAGCCGGGCCGGTCGTCACCGGTCATGGCGTCGCTCGGGAAGATCGCTTCGTAACAGATCAGCGGCAGCATGCGCGGGGCGCGCGGCACCGCGATGGTGCGGCGGCGTGTGCCGGGAATGAAGCCGCCGCGCACCTTGGTCAATTGCTCGAAGCCTAGCTTCTCCATCAGGTCCTGAAACGGCAGGTATTCGCCGAACGGCACCAGATGCAATTTGTCGTAAACCGATAGAATCCCGCCATCGTCGCCGATCAGGTAGATCGAATTATACGCGCGGGTAATCGGCGTCCCCGGCGGCACATCGGGTGCCCGTACTGCACCGGTGATCAGCACAGTGCCTTTCGGTAGCAGCTCCGCGATCTGTGCCATCGCGTCGCCTTCGCGGGTCAGGAAAAACGGAAATGCGGATTCCGGCCAGATCAGGATGGTGGCGTCGCGCACGCCGGTCGATTGCGGCCCGGTGGCGCGGTCCGACAGCGCGAGATACTTCTGCATCACCGCCGCCTTGGCGGAATAGTTGAAGCGTTCGTCCTGCTGCAGGTTGGGCTGCATGATGCGCAGCCTGACGTCGGCGACGGTTTCGGTCGGATGCTGCGACAACCGCGCCGCGCCGTAGACGCCCATCGCCACCAGCACCAGCAATGCGGCCGTCGGCGCCAGCCACGGCCGCCGCGTCTGGCTGCGGCTGTCGATCAGCACCGCCGGAGCGGCGAAGATCGCGACGCTGAGGAAGGTCAGTCCCCACAGCCCGATCAGCGACGCAGTCTGCGCCAGCGCCAGCGGCTCGGTCAGTGCATAGCCGAATGCATTCCACGGAAAGCCGCTCAACAGATGCCCGCGCAGCCATTCGGAAACGGTGAGCGCCACCGCCAGCGCCAGGATACGCAGAACGCCGCGCGGCCACACCGTGCGCGCCAGTGCGAAACCGGCAGCGGTGTAGAGTGCGAGATAGGCGGGCAGGCCGCACACCGCGAACGGCAGCAGCCAGCCGAAGGTCGAGGCATCGACCAGAAAGGCGTAACCGATCCAGTACAGGCCCGGGACGAAATAGCCGAAGCCGAACCACCATCCGGCCATGGCCGCGGCGGGCACGCCGTTGAGCCGGCCCGCACCGGCCCCGTCGATCAGCCACACCATCACCGGGAAAGTGACGAACAGCACCGGCCAGGCATTGAACGGCGCCATCGCGAGCGACGATAGCGCGCCGGCAACGAGCGCGATGAGGGCGCGCTTCCAGCCCCACGCCAGGATGATCGCCAGCGCGCCGGCGCGAAGCTTGCGGCTGAGCATCATGAGGAGGACGGTCCGTCGTTCTGCGATGGCGCGTCGCCGCCCGGCGAGCCGGCGCTATCCGCCGATGCATCGCGGCGCCGCGCCTCGCGCGCCCGCGGAGCGGCGCGTTCCTTGCGCGGCCTGATCCGCAGCCGCTTCACGCGGCGCGGATCGGCATCGAGCACTTCGATCTCGAAATCGCCGGGACCGGAAATGATCTCGCCGCGGACCGGCAATCGCCCGACATGGGTGACCAGGAAACCGCCAAGCGTTTCGACATCCTCGCCGGCTTCGCCGGTCTCGAACGCATCGCCGATCATGGCGCGAACATCCTCGAGCGGGGCGCGGGCGTCGGCAATGAAGGTGTCGTCGCCCTGTTTGATGATCGACGGCGGTTCGGTGCTGTCGTGTTCGTCGTCGATCTCGCCGACGATCTGTTCGACGATGTCCTCGATCGACACCAGCCCGTCGGTGCCGCCGTATTCGTCGACCACCAGCGCGAGATGCAGCCGCGACGCCTGCATCTGCGCCAGCAGATCGATGGCGCGCATCGAGGGCGGGACGTAGAGCAGGTTGCGGATGATGTTGGAGTCGGCGAGCGTCGTCGCCAGATCCACCGCGCGCAGGTCGAGCCCGGCCGGGAATGGTTTCTTGCGCCTGGTCTTGACCGGTTCGGTGACCCGCGCCTTCGAGGTCATGAAGGCCAGCAGGTCGCGGATGTGAACCATGCCGACCGGATCGTCGAGGGTTTCGTTGTAGACCACGAAGCGCGAATGCGCCTCGCTTTCGAACCGCGCCATCAATTCGCCGAGCGAGATGTCCTGTTTCACCGCAACGATGTCGGCGCGATGGATCATCACGTCGGCGATGCGGCGCTCGTGCAGATTGAGCAGGTTGCGCAGCATGGTGCGCTCGACCGCGGAGAAGTTGCCTTCGTCCGGCGCGCTGGCGTCGAGCACTACCTGCAGGTCGTCTCGCACCGAGCCCGGCTTCCAGCCGAACAGCGTGCGGATGGCGCGCATCAGCCAGTTGTCGGCGGTGGGGCGCAGCACTTCGCCCTCGCGCACCGGCACCGGCAGATTGCGGTCGCTGCGCTGCTCGTCCTGTCTAGGTTCGGCGTCGGGCATGTCAGTTCACCCGGTCCTGGCCCGCATAGGGATCGGGAATCCCGAGCTGCGCCAGCACCTGCCGTTCGAGGGCTTCCATCTCCTCGGCGTCCGCATCGTTCTCGTGATCGTAGCCCATCAGATGCAGGAAGCCGTGCACGGCGAGATGGCTGAGATGATGATCGAACGGCTTCTGTTCGTCGTCGGCCTCGCGCCGCGTGGTCTCATAGGCGATGGCGATATCGCCGAGCATGCGCGGCGCATCGCCGGGCTTCGGCGCGCCCTCTAGCTGCAACGCGGGAAACGACAGCACGTTGGTCGGCTTGTCGATCTTGCGCCAGTTGTTGTTCAGCGTGCGAATGCCGGCATCGTCGGTGAGCATCACCGCCAACTCGGCATCGGCGACGTCGTTCTCCACCATCGACGCGGCAGCCTCGATGGCGCGGCGTATCACGGCCTCGGCGTCGGCCTCCGCATCCCAGCATTCCGCAACGATCAGGACATCGGTGTCGGGAAGGAAATGCGGCATCGTTGGAGCGTTTCTGGACATGGGTTGCGGCGATGGTTGCCTTGCGGGCAACATGCGTCCTCGTGGCGTTGAAGGCATCAGGGCTTGCCGGTGGCGGGTCGCGGCGGCAAGCCTTCATAGGCCGCGACGATCCGTGCGACCAGTTCGTGCCGGATCACATCCTCGGCAGTGAACTTCACCTGCGCGACGCCCTCGACATTGGCGAGCAGCCGCGTGGCTTCGGCAAGACCCGAGGTCTGGCCGTTGGGAAGATCGACCTGGCTCGGATCGCCGGTGACGATCATCCGGCTGTTCTCGCCGAGCCGCGTCAAAAACATCTTCATCTGCATCGAGGTGGTGTTCTGCGCCTCGTCGAGGATGATGGCGGCGTTGGTGAGGGTGCGGCCGCGCATGAAAGCCAGCGGCGCGATCTCGATCTCGCCGGTCTGCAGCGCGCGCTCGACGATGCGCGAGTCCATCAGGTCGTACAGCGCGTCGTAGATCGGTCGCAGATAGGGATCGACCTTCTCGCGCAGGTCGCCGGGCAGGAAGCCGAGGCGTTCGCCGGCTTCTACTGCGGGACGCGTCAGGATGATGCGATCGACTTCCTTGCGCTCGAACAGTTGCGCGGCCTGCGCCACCGCGAGCCAGGTCTTGCCGGTGCCGGCGGGACCGACGCCGAATACCAGCTCATGTCGTTTGAGCGCGCGGATATAGAGATCCTGCGCGGCGGTGCGCGCACGCACCGGGCGCTTGCGCAAGCTGATCGCCTCGAAGGTCGAGCCGCCGGGCTTGGCGTCGAGTTCGAACAGCGAGCCCTGCGCGATCACGGCGCGGATCGCGCCTTCGACATCGCCCTGCGCCAGTTCGTGGCCCTGCAGCGCCTGTGCATACAATGTATCGAGCACGCGATGCGCGGCGTCGCAGCCGTCGCGGGTCCCGGCGATGGTGATGTGGTTGCCGCGCGAATCGACCACGACGTTGAGCTTGCGCTCGATCAGCGCAAGGTTCTGGCCGTAAGGCCCGACCAGTGCCGACGCGGCGCGGTTGTCGTCATAGGCGACGACGATTTCGGTTTCCGGCGAGGTCGGCATGTCGCGATCTGGTTTGCGGCGGGGAGCGAGCGTAGGCGAATCCGATGCGCTTTTTGGCAAGGGTTCAGGCTCCAGTGAGGGCGGGGGCTGTTGCAGGTGCGTGGATGGTGGCGGGCGAGGTCGCGAGTGTGCCGAGCAGGCTGTAGCGTTCGAGGCTCGAGAGCGTGACCGGCAGCACTTGCCCGATGATGTCGTCCGGCGCCATGACATGCGCGGGTTGCAGGTAAGCGGTGCGGCCGACGATCTGGCCCGGGTTGCGCGCGGCGCGTTCGAACAGCACATCGACCGTGGTGCCGATCGCCGCCTGGTTGAAGGCGTGTTGCTGGCTGTCGATCAATTCCTGAAGCCGCGCCAATCGCTCGTCCATCGTCGCCGTTGCAACCATCTCCTGCATGTCCGCCGCCGGCGTGCCGGGGCGGGCCGAGTATTTGAACGAATACGCTCCAGCGTAGCCGATTTGCGCGACCAGCGCGAGGGTGGCGGCGAAATCCTGTTCGGTTTCCCCCGGGAAGCCGACGATGAAATCCGACGAAAAGGCGATATCCGGGCGCACCGCGCGAAACCGGTCGATGACGCGGCGGTATTCGGCAGCAGTGTGCTTGCGATTCATCGCTGCCAGAATCCGGTCGGATCCGGATTGCACCGGCAGGTGTACGAACGGCATCAGCGCCGGCAGGTCGCGGTGCGCCTCGATCAGCGTGTCGTCGACGTCGCGCGGATGGCTGGTCGAATAGCGCAGCCGCGCGATGCCGGGGATCGCCGCAAGATGATGCAGCAGTTTGCCGAGCGGCCAGGGTTGTCCGTCCGGTCCTTCGCCGTGATAGGCGTTGACGTTCTGGCCGATCAGCGTGATCTCGCGCACGCCGTTGTCGGTGAGGCGCTTCACGTCCTCGACGATGCGCGCCACCGGCCGCGACACTTCGGTGCCGCGCGTGTAGGGCACGACGCAGAAGGTGCAGAACTTGTCGCAGCCTTCCTGCACGGTGACGAATGCGGACACGCCGCGCGCGCGGATCGCCGCGGGCTTCGGCTGCGGCAGCGCCGCGAACTTGTCCTCGATCGGAAATTCGGTGTCGAGCGCGCGGCCGTCGCGCTTCGCCCGCGCCAAGAGTTGCGGCAGGTTGTGATAGCTCTGCGGTCCGACCACGACATCGACCACCGGCGCGCGGCGGATAATCTCGGCGCCTTCGGCCTGGGCGACGCAGCCGGCCACCACGACATCCATGCGCCGGTCGTGCCGCGCGGCTTCGTCCTTGGCGACGCGCAACCGGCCGAGTTCGGAATAGACCTTCTCGGACGCCTTCTCGCGGATGTGACAGGTGTTGAGGATGACGAGATCGGCGTCATCGACGCTGGCCGTCTCGACAAAACCTTCGTGCGCGAGCGTGTCTACCATGCGCTGCGCATCGTAGACATTCATCTGACAGCCGTATGACTTGATATGCAGCTTGCGCGGCGCGCTCATGAAACCCGAACTTAAACCTTGGAACCCGAATGGGGTGAAATCGACGGCGCGCCCGCGGCGCGCGCCCGTCAGATATAACTTCAGTGGCCGGAAATCCAGCGCGCGAGGGTTGGAAAAGCTCGCCGCGATAATCAGGCGGAAGCGATATTCTCCGCAATATCAGCAGCTTGGGCCATCATTGCGGGCAATTGGCGCATATCGTTGAAAGTCGCCAGCGCCCCCGCCCCGCGCAATGCCTCGGCGTCGCCGGGCCGGCAATGGCTGCCGCCATGAAATCCGACCGCCGCCATGCCGGCCGCACGGGCGGCGCGAATGCCCGGCACGCTGTCCTCGATCACGAGGCAGCGGCTTGGTGCCGTGCCCATCTGCGATGCGGCGTAAAGGAACAGGTCGGGCGCCGGCTTGCCGTTGCGCACCTGGGTGGCGGAGAAGATATGCGGTGCGAACCGGTCGTACAGTCCGGTCCGGGTCAGGCTGTTGCGGATTTTTTCCGGCGTGCCGCTTGACGCGACGCAGACCGGCTGGGCGATCGCGGCCAGCGTCGCGTGGATGTGCGGCGTGGCTTCGAGCGTGGCGGCGAATTCGCGAAACAGTGCGGCCTTCAGCAGCGCATCGAACTCATCCGGCAACGCGCGACCGAGTTCGGATTCGATCTCAAGATTGGCCTCGCGTGCCGAACGGCCGAGGAATCGCGCGCGCACCTGCTCGCTGGAAATCGGATAGCCGTGCGCGGTCAACAGCTCCGCATGCACGCGGCAGGAAATCACTTCGCTGTCGACCAGCACGCCGTCGCAATCGAAAATGATGAGGTCGAAGGGAGCGCTCAGGATTTGTTCTCGTCCAGCGGCACGCAATACAATTCCAGCCGGTGATCGACGAGCTTGTAGCCGAGCTTGCGGGCGATCTCGGCCTGCAGCTTCTCGATCTCGTCGGAAGTGAATTCGACCACGGTGCCGTCGCGCAGGTTGATGAGGTGATCGTGATGACTCTCGGGCACCTGTTCGTAGCGCGCGCGGCCCTCGCGAAAATCGTGGCGCTCGATGATGCCGGCATCCTCGAACAGTTTTACGGTGCGGTACACGGTGGAGATCGAAATCTTGTCGTCGACTGCGACGCAGCGCCGGTACAGTTCCTCGACGTCGGGATGATCGACGGCTTCCGCCAGCACGCGCGCGATGACGCGGCGCTGTTCCGTCATGCGCATTCCGGTCGCGGCGCAACGCGCCTCGATTCCGGTGGCATGAGAGCTGTTTTGGGACATGGCTACGGATTTCAAAGCGGTCATCGTCCTGGCTCCGGCAACGATGCTGTCTTGCCACCGCGCGGGCGTCAGGACAAGTCGCGGCGCATGATCAATGCGTTCAATTCCTCACCGCCGGCCTGCCGGTAATAGCGTTCGCGGCGGCCGGCGACGGCAAACCCGGCGCGGTCATACAACCGTCGTGCCGGTTGATTATTTTCCTCGACTTCGAGGAACACGGTTTTCACCCCGCGCCCGGCGAGATGGCCGAGATGCGTCAACAGCAGGTTGCGGGAGAGGCCGCGGCCGCGCTCGCTGGCGGCGACGGCGATGGAGAGAATTTCCGCCTCGTCCGCCGCCATGCGCGACGCCGCGAAGCCGATCACCTTGCGGTCCTGTCGCAGCCGATGCACCAGCGTGTTCTGCTCGCGCAGCATGGCTTCGAATTCGCCCTCGCCCCAGCCGCGATGAAACGACGCGCCATGCAATTGCGCCAGTGCTGCGGCATCGCGTGGCGTCGCGGGCTCGACCACCGGCGCGCTCTTGCGCCACAGGCGCGCGATCCAGTTCATCATGATGCGGGAACGGCGCGCGGGAGTGCGCTGGCCGAAGGTTTTGCGTCGGGCGCGCGCAGATAGAGCGGCCGGGCGGGAGCGTTCTCGGGGGCCACCGCTGCACCGAGCCATGCGACCCACGCGATGTCCGGCGCCGGTTGCGGATCGACCAGCAGCGGCGGCTCGGCGTCGCGCGGCCAGCGGTCGGCGAGGATTTTTGCGGCATTGCCAACGATGATCGGCGCGCCGAAACGCGCGGCCTCGCAGGCTTCGTCGACCGGCACGACGCGCGGCCGCAGCAGCGTCGTGCCGTTGCCGCTCACGGCCTGCATGTAGACGTGATCGTGTCGTGCATCGATGGCGGAGATCAGCGGATGGGTGCCGCTCTCGCTGACATGCGGTGCGGCATAGGCCGACAGTGTCGTCAATCCGACCACAGGCTTTTCCGCCGCAAGGGCGATGCCGCGCGCGGCGGAGAGTCCGACGCGCAGTCCGGTGAAACTGCCCGGCCCGGTGGTGACGGCAATGCGGTCGAGTGCGGTGAAAGCGAGCGCGGCCTGTTGCATCACCCGCGCGATCAACGGCATCAGCGCTTCCGCATGGCCGCGCTTCATGGCCTGCGATTCGTGCGCGACCATGGCGCCGGCCTCGGTGTCGAGCACGCCGGCAGAGCAGGCGTCGAGCGCCGTATCGATAGCAAGGATCAGCATTGAGGGAGCGAATAGAGAGTAGCGAATAACGAATAGATTAGCATGAAATCGCGTGCAGCGATGTGTCTTTCACTATTCGCTACTCCCTATTCGCCATTCGCTTCGTCTTAAACCGCTTCGACTTCGGTGACTTCCGGAACGAAATGCTTGAGCAGATTCTGGATGCCGTGCTTCAGCGTCGCGGTGGATGACGGGCAGCCCGAGCAGGAGCCCTTCATGTTGAGATAGACGATGCCGTCGCGGAAGCCGCGGAAGGTGATGTCGCCGCCGTCGTTGGCGACCGCCGGACGTACGCGCGTCTCGATCAGGTCCTTGATGATGTCGACGGTCTCGGCGTCTTCTTCGTTGAAGAACTCGCCTTCGCCGTCGGTCTCGTCGCCCGCCTCGCTGCCGTCGGCCATCAGCGGGCCGCCGGACATGTAGTGCTCCATGATCGCGCCGAGAATGGCCGGCTTGAGGTGCTGCCAGTCGCTGTCGTCCTTGGTCACGGTGACGAAGTCCGAGCCGTAGAACACGCCGGTGACGCCGGGCACGTTGAACAGCCGCTCGGCGAGCGGCGAGCGCGTGGCGGCTTCGCGGTCGTTGAATTCGAGTGTACCGCTGCCGAGCACGGTGCGCCCGGGCAGGAACTTCAGGGTCGCCGGATTGGGTGTCGCTTCAGTCTGGATGAACATTGCCTTCTCCCATCGCAGCCGGGTTCAAGGCCCGGCGGATATCGCATCATAAATGGGGTTTTGGCCCCGTGAGGTCAACTTGATTGCGCGGGTTCGCTGCCCGTAGTCCGGTCCGGTCGTGACACGGGCGCTGGCTTCGCATGCGGCCACGCCGCCTGTTCGGCCGCCGCGGCGGTGTCGCGGTCGAAGCGCGCTTGTGCCGCCTCGATGGTGTCGAGGTGCTGCATGGTCCATTGGCCGAGTTCCTGGATCGGATCGCGCAGCGATTGTCCGAGCGGTGTCAGCGTGTATTCGACCCGCGGCGGAATCGTCGGATAGACGGTGCGGCTGACGAAGCCGTCCCGCTCCAGGCCGCGCACCGTGAAGGTCAGCATGCGCTGGGAGATGCCGCCGATCCGGCGGCGCAACTCGTTGAACCGCACCGGGCCCTCGCCCAGCGTCATGATGACGAGGATGCTCCACTTATCTCCGATGCGGGACAGGATCGGCGCCACCCGCGCGCAATTCCCGGGCACATGGCTGATACCGGGGCTCATCGATGTGCCTCCTTGTGGGGTTTCGATCCAGTCACATACTGAGACTTGGTATCACATTGATACTAATGCTTGCGCGAAAAGAGCACAAGCCATCTCAGGAAAGTGCCAAATGATCTCCAAACTCCACATTATCGTCGGCAGCACCCGCCCGGGCCGCGTCGGCCCTGTCATCGCCCGCTGGTTCGAGGCGAAAGCCAGGGAACACGGCAAGTTCGAGCCCGTGCTGGTCGACCTGGCCGACTTCAAGCTGCCGGTCTACGACGAGCCGAAGCATCCGATGATGCAGCAATACGAACACGCGCACACCAAGGCATGGGCGGCCAGCGTCGCCGCGGCCGACGCCTACGTGTTCGTTACGCCGGAATACAATTTCGGCCCGCCGTCGTCGCTGCTCAACGCGCTGACCTATGTCTACAAGGAATGGAACTACAAGCCCGGCGGTGTCGTCAGCTATGGCGGCGTGTCCGGCGGATTGCGCGCGGCACAGGCGCTCAAGCAGACGCTCGCGACCCTGAAGATCGTTCCGATCCCCGAAGGCGTCGGCATTCCGAATTTTCCGCAACTGATCGACGAGAACGGCGCGTTCAAGCCCAACGACCTGATCGCGACCGGTGCGAACACCATGCTCGACGAACTGGCCAAGTGGACCGGCGCGTTGCAGGCATTGCGCGCCGCGTGATCGCCACGCGCGTTACGACAGGCCGTCGATATCCTTGTCGGTCAGGTTGCCAGGAACGATGGTGATCGGAATCGGGAAGGTGCCGACGGTCTTTGCCAGCGCAGTGATGATCGGCCCCGGTCCCTCGGGGCCGGCGCTGGCGGCGAGCACCAGCATCGAGATATCGACATCCTTGTCGATGACGTCGAGAATCTGTTCGCTGGGGTCGCCCTCGCGGATCACGCGTTCCGGCGTGATCGCCGCCACGCCGTTGGCGCGGCCGGATGCGCGATCGAGCGCGGCGTTGGCGATCTCGTCGGCCTCCGCCTTCATGATGTCGGCGACGCCGAGCCATTGCTGGTTGCGGTCTTCAGTCTCGATGACGCGCAGCATCACCACACCGCCGCCGACGCGCACCGCCCAGCGGCTCGCATAATACACCGCGCGATCCCACTCCGCAGTGTCGTCAACGATGACCAGGCATTTCGGTTTGTGGCCCTGCTCGTAACTTCGTCGTTGTGTGCTCATGCATGCCCCGAATGATCGCCGCGCCCACGGCGACACTCGCCATGCTGCCACGGCCCACGCATTCCGGACAAGCGGCTTGCGCTGTTGACTTTTGCGACTGCGCCGATTGTGGCAAGCGCAGGAGTCAGTTGTCGGTTGGAGAAATTACCGCTTGCGAATGAAGCCGACGATGTCTTTCACCGCGTTGATGGTTTCCGTCGCGATGACGTTGGCGCGCTCGGCCCCGTCGATCAGCACCTGATCGACATAGGCCTGATCCTGCGTGAGCCGCTTCATCTCGGCGGCGATCGGCGAGAGTTTATTCACCGCGAGATCGACCAGATTCGATTTAAATCCGGAGAACTGCGCGCCGCCGAATTCGCCGAGCACGTCCGCCTTCGGCTTGCCCGACAACGCCGCATAGATGCCGACGAGATTGTCCGCTTCCGGCCGCGCTTCGAGACCTTTCTCTTCGCTCGGCAACGGCTCTGGATCGGTCTTGGCCTTGCGGATTTTTTGCGCGATGGCGTCGGCATCGTCGGTGAGATTGATGCGCGAATAATCCGACGGATCCGACTTCGACATCTTCTTGGTGCCGTCGCGCAGACTCATCACGCGCGTCGCAGGGCCGGTGATGACCGGCTCCGGCAGCGGAAAATACTTTTCGTTCTGGCCGGTGGACGCGATGGACTCCGAGAAGTCGTTGTTGAACTTCTGCGCGATGTCGCGCGCCAGTTCGAGATGCTGCTTCTGGTCCTCGCCGACCGGAACATGCGTCGCGCGATAGAGCAGGATGTCGGACGCCATCAGCACCGGATAATCGTACAGGCCGATCGATGCGTTCTCGCGGTCCTTGCCGGCCTTCTCCTTGAACTGGGTCATGCGGTTCAACCAGCCGAGCCGGGCAACGCAATTGAACACCCAGGTCAGTTCCGCATGGCCCGCGACCTGGCTCTGGTTGAAGATGATCTGTTTCTTCGGGTCGATGCCGGCCGCAATGAACGCCGCGGTGACTTCGCGGGTGTTGCGGCGAAGCTCGTCCGGACCGCCCCACACCGACATCGGCACCGTGATGGCGTGCAGGTCCACGACGCAATAGATGCATTCATGGGTTGCCTGCAATTTGACGAAATTGACGATCGCGCCGAGGTAATTGCCGAGATGCAGATTACCGGTCGGCTGCACGCCTGAGAAAACCCGTGTCGTCATCGCCTGTGTTCCTGAAGGTTCGGCGCCGCCGCTCGGCCGGCCGCCATGCCGCAGTCCATTGCCATGGGGGGCTTATGGGCGCAAGCCTCCGTGCGGATGGCTGCTAATCGCGTGGCGGCGCAGACCGCCAGGCGCGCAGAGCTTCTGTCCAGGTGACGACGCCGAACAGCCGCAGCAGCAAGCCGTAAGCCACGACGCCGCCGGCAATCAGCAGGCCGAGCGTCACGATCCGCACCATGCCGTGCGCGCCGGATATCGCCGGCAGCGCGAATGCTGCGCAGAGCCACAGCGCGCCACCCATCACCAAGGCCGCTGCCACGATGCGCGGCAGGCGCCGCCGCGCCGTCGCGTCGATATGTGCACCGAAGGAAGAAGCGGCGCGGCGGATCAGGCTCATGGCATTGCTCCAGGCGCCGAGCGCAATGGCGATGGCAACGCCGCTGGCGCCGAACCAGTGGCCGAGCAGCAGCGCCAGCACGACCGTCACGACGATGCTGATCACGACGGCGCGGCAGGGCGTGCCCGTATCGCCGCGCGAAAAGAACGCCGGCGCCAGCGCCTTCACCAGCACGTGCGCGGGCAGGCCGAGCGCGAGGCAACTCAGCGCCAGCGCCGTCGCGTGCGCATCGTCCGCCGTGAAAGCGCCGTGCTCGAACAGCGCCCGCACGATCGGTTGGCTCAGGATCATCAGGCCGAGCATCGCCGGCAGTGCGAGGCCGACCGCGAGTTCGATGCCGCGCGATGCGGTTTGCGTGAACGACACGGCGTCGTCGCTGCGCGTCGCGCGCGTCAGTTCCGGCACCAGTACCGTCCCCATCGCGACACCGACGATGCCGAGCGGCAGTTCGATCAGGCGATTGGCGAAATAGAGCCACGACACCGCCGCCGGTGAGGCCGATGCGATCACCGCGCCGGCAACGACGAGAAGCTGAGGTCCCGAATTGGCGATCATGCCGGGGATCGCCTTGCCGATGAAGCCGCGCATTTCGGCGTCGAAACTCACGCGCAGCGGCGTCGCGAGGCCGCCGCCGCGCGTCGCGAGAACGAGCAGTTGCAACAGTCCGGCGATGCCGACGGCGGCGGCGATCACCATTGCCGAATGTGCCGCGTCCTGTCGCCACACCAATAGCGCGAGCGCGGTCGCGATCAGCGCGAGGTTGAACAGCAGCGGCGAGAACGCGGTGAGCACGAAGCGATGCTGCGCGTTCAGGAGTCCCATCATCACCGTCACCGGTCCGGCGAAGGCGAGATAAGGCAGCATCAGCCGCGCATCGTCGACCGCGAGTTGCAAAGTCGGCGTGCCGACAAATCCCGGCGCCAGCAGTGCGATCACCAGCGGCATCGCGAGCGCGACGACCGCCGCGACGACGAACAGCGCGAGGCTGATGGTGCCGAGCACGCGCCCGGCGAAGGCCGCGGCCGCAGCGTCGCCCTCGCTGTCGCGCACGCGCCAATAGGCAGGAACCAGCGCCGCGTTGAGCGCACCTTCGGAGAGCAACCGCCGCACCACGTTGACCAGTTGGAACGCGACCAGCAGCGCATCGGCGATCGGCCCTGCGCCGAGCAGGGCCGCCACCATCGCATCGCGCAGGAATCCGAGTAGCCGCGATGCCAGCGTTCCGGTCGAAACGGTGAAGATGTGGCGGATCATCGGGCCGGGCGTTCGGTCATCTGGTTGGGCGCTTGCTGGTGCGCGGTGGAACGTGATAGGCCGCAGGCCACCATAACTCCGACTTTGATCGGATTTTCCGCGCAACCGCAATTGCCGCAACGGGATTTTTGACGATGAGCTCCACGAAATACGACGTTCTTGGGATCGGCAATGCGATCTTCGACGTGCTGGTGAAGACCGACGAGGCGTTCCTGGCGCAGCAGCAGATGACCAAGGGATCGATGGCGCTGATCGACGAGGCTCGCGCGGCGTCGATTTACGATGCGATGGGGCCGGCGACCACCATGTCGGGCGGCTCCGCGGCCAACACCATCGTCGGCGTCGCCGGGTTCGGCGCGCGCGCCGCCTATGTGGGCAAGGTCAAGAACGACGAGATCGGCCGTCTCTATACGCACGATATCCGCGCCGCGCAGGTGGCGTTCGATACGCCGCCGGCCAGCGACGGCCCCGCCACCGGCTGCTCCTACATTCTGGTGACGCCGGATGGCGAGCGCACCATGAACACCTATCTCGGCGCCGCGCAGGACCTGACGCCCGCCGATATCGATGCGGAGCAGATCGCGGCAGCCGGCATCGTCTATCTCGAAGGCTATCTGTGGGACCCGGCCAGCGCCAAGCAGGCCTTCCTCAAGGCGTCGGAGATCGCGCATGGCGCCGGCCGCAAGGTGGCGCTGACCTTGTCGGATTCGTTCTGCGTCGATCGCTATCGCGACGAGTTCCTCGACCTGATGCGCAAGGGCACGGTCGACATCGTGTTCGCCAACGAGAGCGAACTGCATTCATTGTATCAAACCGCGGATTTCGACACGGCGCTCGGTGCGCTGCGCAAGGACATCGGCTTCGGCGTGGTGACGCGTAGCGAGAAGGGCTGCATCGTGGCAACGAAGGACGGCGTCACGCCGGTGCCCGCGTCTCCGATCAAGGAGCTGGTGGACACCACCGGCGCGGGCGATCTGTTCGCCGCCGGTTTCCTGTTCGGGCTGGTGCGCGGCGCGAGCCATACCGACGCGGGCCGGCTCGGCGCGCTCGCGGCCGCGGAAGTGATCCAGCATGTCGGCGCCCGGCCGCAGGTGTCGCTGAAGCAACTGGCGCAGGATCGCGGATTGCCGGTGTGATAGGCGTTCGCCGTCTACAGCTTTTCTAAAGCTATCGGCCTTCCGATCATCGCAAAGCGCCCGAACATCCTCGGCGTCGTCCCCGCGCAGGCGGGGACCCATAACCCCTTGCCTTCATTGCTTGAGCAAGAACAGGCAACAGGCGTTTTTATCCATCATTCCTGTTGCGGCGTATGGGTCCCCGCCTGCGCGGGGACGACGATTTTCGTATTGTAAGTTCAGCTATAAATTGAATTTTCAACCAGACACTCAAGACGGCGGTAAGACGCTGATTGACGTCACGCCGTCTTCGCGGCCTTTAATCCAAGCCGCTGCTCGACCTGGTCGCGCATGACGAATTTCTGGATCTTGCCCGTCACCGTCATCGGGAATTCCTCGACGAACTCGACGTAGCGCGGGATCTTGTTGTGGGCGATCTGGCCGTCGCAGAATGCGCGCACCTCGGGTTCGGTCAGCGTCTCGCCGGCGCGCACGCGGATCCACGCGCATAACTCTTCGCCGTAGCGCTGATCGGCGACGCCGAAAATCTGCACGTCCTGGATTTTCGGGTGGCGGAACAGGAATTCCTCGATCTCGCGCGGATAGAGATTCTCGCCGCCGCGGATCACCAGATCCTTGATGCGGCCGACGATGTTGCAATAGCCCTCGGCGTCGATCACTGCGATATCGCCGGTGTGCATCCAGCCGCCGGCATCGAGCACTTCGGCGGTCTTCTCTGCCTCGTCCCAGTAACCGAGCATGACGCTGTAGCCGCGGGTGCACAACTCGCCGCGTTCGCCGCGCGGCACGATGCGGCCTTCGAGATCGACCACTTTCACTTCGACATGCGGATGAATCCGCCCGACGGTGGAGACGCGCCGCTCCAGCGGATCATCGGTTGCGCTCTGGAAGCTCACCGGGCTGGTCTCGGTCATGCCGTAGGCGATCGTCACCTCGCGCATGTTCATCTCGGTGTTGACGCGCTTCATCACCTCGATCGGGCACGGCGCGCCCGCCATGATGCCGGTGCGCAGCGACGACAGATCGAATTTCGAAAACTCCGGATGGTCGAGTTCGGCGATGAACATGGTCGGCACACCGTAAAGTGTGGTGCATTTCTCGCGCTCGACGGTCTGCAAGGTCGCCAGCGGATCGAAACCCTCGCCAGGATAGACCATCGTTGCGCCGAGCGTCACCGAGGCGAGGTTGCCCATCACCATGCCGAAGCAGTGATACAGCGGCACCGGAATGCAGATGCGGTCGTTCTCGGTCAGGCGCATGGCGCGCCCGGTGAAGTAGCCGTTGTTGAGGATGTTGTGATGCGTCAGCGTCACGCCCTTGGGCGAACCCGTGGTGCCGCTGGTGAACTGGATGTTCACCGGATCGTCGAACTGCAAGATTTTCGAGAGCGCGACGATCTGCTCGCGATGGCGTGCGCCGCCCATGGCCGAAATGTCGTCGAATGCCACGGTGCCCGGCGCTTTCGGGCCGCCGATCTGGATCACCGCGCGCAGGCTCGGCAATCGTGCGGCGTGCAGGTCGCCCGGCGTCGCGCGCGCCAGTTCCGGCAGCAGCGTGTTCAGCATCTCCATATAGTTGCTGGTTTTGAAAACAGTCGCGGTGACGATGGCGGCGCAGCCGACCTTGCCGAGCGCGAATTCCAGTTCGCTCAGTCGATAGGCCGGATTGATGGTGACGAGGATCAGCCCCGCTCGGGCGGCGGCAAATTGCGTCAGCGTCCATTCCGGCCGGTTGAGCGACCACACGCCGATGCGTGCGCCGGGTTCGAGCCCGAGCGCGAGGAAGCCGGCGGCGAGCGCATCGACCCGCGCGGCGAACTCGCGCCAGGTCCAGCGCACATCATGGCTTGGCGATACCAGCGCCTCGCGATCGCCCCAGCGCGCGACGGCGCGATCGAGCGCGCTGCCGATGGTTTCACCGAGCAACGGCGCGTCGGAGGTGCCGCTGACATAGCTGTCCAATGGCTGGGTCATCTCGGCGTCTCCTTGTCGCAGCTTCAAAAAGGAAGAAAGAGAAACACCCGGCGGCTTCGCGATGAAACCGCCGGGCAATGGTCGTGGTCAGGCGGCGCGCTGGCCGGCGTCGAGCCCGGCATAGACGCCGCTCTCGAAAGCCGCGAAGGCCGAGAGGCATTGCGGATCGGCGAACGGCAGCACCTGCATCAGGATCACGCCGGCGATGTCGCGTGCCGGGTCGATCCAGTAATAGGTGTTGGCGAGTCCGGCCCAGGCGAGGCTGCCGGGGCTGCGGCCTTCCGGCGTTTTCGCCGTGTTGATCATGAAACTCAGGCCCCACTTCTTGTCCATGCCGGGATAGAGATCGACGTCGTTGGTGGCGAAGGCCACATGCGCCGTCATCTTGCCCATGTTGATGTCGCCGATGTGGTTCTGCCCCATCATCGCGACGGTCTCAGGTTTCAACACCTGATTGCCGTTGCCGCGGCCCTTGTTGAGGATCATCTGGGTGAATTTGATGTAGTCGCCGGCGGTGCCGTAGAGGCCGCCGCCGCCCATTTCGAATTCCGGATTCTGTTCCAGTTCGAACGGCATCGGCTGCAGCGAGCCGTCCGGCCCGCGCGCATGCACGCCGACCAGCCGCTTGCGCATCGCATCGGTAATCTTGAAGGCGGTGTCGTCCATGCCGAGCGGCTTGAACATGTGGTCGCGCAGATAGTCGCCGAGTTTCTTGCCGCTGACAGCTTCCACGGCCTTGCCGACGAAGTCGATATTGGTGCCATATTCCCAGCGCGTGCCGGGTTCGGTCATGATCGGGGTTTTCAGCGCGGCGTTCTGACACGAGGTGACGCCCGGCGTGCCGGTCTTCTCCAGATACTTCACCATGTCGCCGTTCCACATGTCGTAGCAGAAGCCGGCGGTGTGGGTCATGAGGTGACGCAGCGTGATCGGCTTGGTCGATGCGCGCAGTTTCGGAGCGCCGTCGGCATCGAAGCCTTCGAGGATCTGCGGCGCGGCGAGATCGGGCAGCACCTTGCCGATCGGATCGTTCAACGACAGCTTGCCTTGCTCGACGAGCTGCATGGCCGCGGCGGAGGTGATGGCCTTGGTCATCGATGCGATCCAGAACACGCTGTCGAGCGTCATGTCCACGCCCGTTCCGAGATCGCGTTTGCCGAACGCGCCTTGATAGACGATATCCTTGCCGGTGGCGGCGATGGCGACGACGCCGGGAATCTCCTTGGCATCGCTTTTCTGTCGCAATGCCTGGTCGATCTGAGCCTTGCTCTGCATGTCTCATCTCCCTGTGGATTTTCTTATCGCGCCAAGAGTTTCCTCCGCCGGCGTGCGTCCGGCAAGTAATGCCAAAGTGATAGATTTGCCGCAGTGCAGTTTTACGTGAGCGCCGTCTGTGAATACGGGGCCGGCAGTGACGCGCCTGTGCTTGCGGAAACGGCGGAACTCATGTTTATTCCGCCGATTGCGCAAGTGGTTGCGTACTTGGAGCTTTTTGGCTTCCGGTTGAACCGGAAGCGAAGTTCTAACTTTTTGAATTGACGCGTTTTGTTGCGCGAACCGGTTACCGCTTCGCCCGAAAACGCCTTTGGGGGGTTATATTATGAGACTGCTTGTCCTGGCCGGACTCGGCCTGATGCTTGCCGGCTGCAACACCACCCAGACCGGATCGCCCGTCGCGGACGCGTCGGTCCCCGCAACGGCCACCGCGAGCGGTGATCCGCAGGCGCTGCCGCCGATCTACGAACCGCTGGTCGACATGCATCGCGTCAAGCCGGCGAAATATGCCCGGGATCTCGCCGAATGCCGCCAGCAGGCCGCTCCGCAGGAAGCGGCTGCGCGCGCGGCGAAGCAGCAGCAGGCGGCGGGCACCGCAGTTGCGGTCGGCGCGACGCTAGCGAGCTTCATCCCGGTTTCCAGTTTCCGCCAGGCGCATACACTGTATCACGCCACCAGCGCGGCGCAGGATGTTGGCGCGGCATCGGCCGAAGCGGGCGCCGTCAATGCCGATCAGGCGACGGCGGATTACGCGCTGGTGGTCAATACCTGCCTGACCCACAAGAAGTATCGCGTACTGCGGTAAGCCTGACTTTCATCGCTCCGTCACCCTGTGAGGCGACCGCGCCATGGCGCGGCCCTCAAAGGGTGAATGGTCGATCCGTCGAGGCTCGCGGCCAAAGCCGCTCGCACCTCAGGATGACGCTTCGCTGCGGAAGCGGCTTCACTCGCCGCCGAACTGGCCGTGACGGCCGATGCCGGAGGCGAAGCGGGTCGCGCCGGCGAGCGTTTCGCCGGAGCCGATGACCTCGAGTCCGCCGCGCATCTCGTTGGCAATCGCTTCCTCTTCGTCCGCGATGTCCCACTGCCGCAGCGCCGACAGGCGATCCGCGCGCATGCAGGTCTGCGGAAACTGCGAAATCTGCTTGGCGATGGCGATGGCTTCGGCGCGCGCGCTGCCCTTCGGCACCACGCGGTTGGCGAGGCCCATGCTCAGCGCTTCCTCGGCGGAAACCGGACGTCCGGTCAGGATCAGGTCCATGGCGCGCGAGTGACCGATCAGCCGCGGCAGACGGATGGTGCCGAGATCGATCAGTGGCACGCCGAAGCGGCGGCAGAATACGCCGAAGGTCGCGCCTTCGCCGGCCACGCGCATGTCGCACAGCAGCGAGAGTTCGAGGCCGCCGGCCACCGCGAAGCCTTCGATGGCCCCGATCACCGGCTTCGACAACCGCAGGCGGCTCGGTCCCATCGGCGCGATGGAATCGTGGCCGCCGATTTCGCGCTTCTTGTTCACATCGCCCGCCGCCACTGCCTTCAGGTCCGCACCGGCGCAGAAATGGCCGCCGACGCCGGTGAATACCGCAACCGACGCGCTGTCGTCGGCATCGAAGGCGCGGAACGTGTCGTAGAGTTTGCGCGCGGTGAGGCCATCGACGGCGTTGCGCCGTTCCGGGCGATTGATCGACACGATGGTGATCGGGCCGTCGCGCTCGACGAGAACGGTGTCGCTGTCGGTCATTGGTTTCTCCCTGTTGTTTTCTGCGCGAGAGCGAAACGATCAGATCGTCAACTCGCTCCCCGTCAATCGCCGATAGGCATCGAGATAGCGTTTGCTGGTAGCGTCGATGACCTCACGAGGTAAAGGCGGCGGCGGGGCTTCGCCGTTCCAGCGGCCGGCGCGGCGCTCGGTGTCGAGATGATCGCGCAGGGGCTGCTTGTCGAAACTCGGCTGCGGCTGGCCGGGCTTGTAGGCATCGACGGCCCAGAAGCGCGAACTGTCCGGCGTCATCGCCTCGTCGATCA
>JANINJ010000088.1 GCA_024508855.1 Xanthobacteraceae bacterium | reverse complement strand
TGACGCCGACGCTGGGCGGCAAGGTGATCCTGCGCGGTGCGATCGGCGACGACGACTTCAAGCTCAGTTCGACCACGACGCTCGCGGACGTCAGCAGCTACAATCTGCGATCGACCGATCTGATTCAGTCGGTGAGGGCGGAAGCCAAGGTCGATTCGCTGAAGTTCTTCATGACCGCGGAAGGCGGTCGCTCGAGCCTGAACCAGACCAACGCGATCTTCCAGGATTTCCTGCCGAGCCCGCAGCAGTATCTACGCGGAACGCTGGTGCCCGGCATCAGCATCGTGCGCGACAAGGTGGAAGTCGGCGTGTCGGCCAATCTTTCGATTCGGCGTTATCTCGATGAGTTCGACGACTTCGGCTATCATCGCGACAACGAGCGGGTACAACCGTTCGTGTTTGCGAGATATCAGGACAAGTCGGTTACGGCATTCGCATCGGTATCGAAGCTGTATGGCCGCTGGCACGACGTCGATTTCAGCAATGTCGATCGCACGCTGTTCGATGCAAGTTTGAGCTGGCGCGCAGCGCCTTTCACGCTCGACCTGGTCGCAGCGCGCCGCGCATCGGAGACGACGTTCCCGATTTCGTCGATCACCATCGATACCATTTATTCCGCCAAGGCGTCGTGGGCGGTCGACCCGAAGCTGACGCTTCTGGCATCCGTCGGCTACGCCGACTGCGAATATCTCGACTCGCCGTTCCGGTCGCGAACGCTGACTTACGGCGTCGGTGTCACGCGCGATCTCGGAGATGATCTGACGTGGGGTGTGGATCTCATGCGCGCCCAAGGTGTGTTGATCTCGGGCGATCGCGCCGATGCATTCATCGTCGCGACGTCGCTCACGAAACGCTTTTCGCCGTTGGGCAAACAGGCCGCATTGCAGACCTTGAAGAACCAATTCGGCAAGTAGAGCGGGCGGGGAGGAGCCCCGTCCGCCTTTGTCGGCTCAGTAGCAGCCGCAGCCGCCACCGTGGCCGCCGCCCAGCAATCCGCCGAGCAGGCTGCCCTTGCCGAGCACCGCGCCGAGCACGCCGCCCTTGCCGGTTGTCACCGAGACGTTGGTCACCAGCGCGCTGCGCCCATCGAGCAGGCCAAGCACGCCACCCTTGCCGGTGAGCACGTTGGCGCCGACACCGATGCCGCCGATGCCATGTCCACCGCGGGCAAAGGCGGGGGCGCTGACGAGGGCGGTGGCGAGTGCAGCGATGACGATGATTTTCTTCATGACGTTTCTCCACTGTTGTGATGCACGCTGATTGCGTGCAGGGGAGAGCATCACGGCAATTGCATTAAAGGCAATCTATACTCGAATGTAACCTTAAATCGGCGGCGAATTTCCGTATGAATACTTACGTATACTGTGCATCATGGTGCCGTTTGGGCGCGACAAGATCCTGCGATGGGGCTGCGGCAAACCGGCGGCGGCATTGTGGCAGCGTAAAACGTAGCCCGGCTCAGCCGGATGGCGAGGTTTCGCGCCGCCGCTTCCGCTGCGGCGGTCGCGGAAACTCGCGAAACCGGTAATGGTCACGGATCGCGTGATTGAAAAACTGCCCCTTGGACCCGGCCGCGTTGAAATCGGCGACGACGGCAGGCGGTACGCCGAGATAGACGTAGGTCCGACCGCTCATGAAGGTGACGCGCAGGTCGCGTGTCGTTGGATCGTAACCGAAGTGTTGGATCACCGTGGATGGCATCGCGTGTCGCCCAGAGTATTCCGCACGACAACGCCGCTCTGGCCATCTCGTTGCGTGTTGGTGGCCGATTCCGACGAGGCTGTGCCTACGCCGCCGCTCTGCGATAAGCCGTGACCGTAAGCCAAATTGCGGAGAGCAGAAAGTAAAACGCGCCGAACGCCGCATAAGGCGCGATATCCAGAATCGTCGGCGCACTGGTGCCGAAGGACCGGCTGATCATGAATCCGCCGGCGAGGGCCGATTGCGCGCCGCTCAGGATCATCGCCCATTGCGCGCCGAAGGAACGCCACCGCCTTGCCGCCGTGTACAGTTGCAGCAGGCCCGAGAGGATCGCCCAGACCCCGAACACGGCCAGAACGGCGTACATGCCGTGGTTGATTGTTGCGATGACGGCGAGGGCCGTTGCCGTGCTGACCGCAACGTTCAGCGCCTGGGATGGGTTGGCTTTCAGGCCGCCGCTTACCCGGGCGTCGACCAGATTGGCGAGGGCATCCCAGGCCGGGTAGAGCACGAGCAGCGCTATGGTGGGATAGGGTTGCCCTCGGAACAGGATGGCGGCGGCAATCCAGGCGATGGAGAAGATGGCGCGGACGAAATAGTAGGATCGCAGCCAGTTGGACGGGGTCGAAGATCGGCTTTGCATTGGGTGGCTCCTTGTTTGTCTACCTACCAGTAGGAAGGTAAGGGCCGTCAGTCAATCCGCCGCGCGAACACCTCCTTGTGAGAAGCAGAGCTTGTGAGAAGTTGAGCCTGCTATGAAGCGAGGCGTGATCGGCTGTCTTGACTATTTGCCTACCAGAAGGTAGGTAACGACATGAAATCAAAGGCTTCGACCTCGGAGAAAATTCTCGACGTCGCGCAGTCCCTCATCGTCGCGGGTGGCTATAACGGATTCAGCTACGCCGATATCTCGGCCGCGATCGGGATCCGGAAGGCGAGCATCCATCATCACTTTCCGACCAAGGCCGAGCTGGTTGCGGTGCTGGTGGATCGTTACAGGCGGCAGGCTGAGGCAGGCCTGAAATCTCTCCGGGAGCAGTTCTCAAGCCCTTCCGAACAGCTGCAATCCTATTCGGAGTTCTGGCAGACATGTATCCGCGACGCCTCGCAGTCCTTCTGCGTCTGCGCGATGCTCGCCGGCGAGATGCAGATGCTGCCGGAAGAGGTCGCATCGCGCGTTCGCGCCCATTTCGATAATCTCGCGAACTGGCTGACGTCGGTGCTTCAGGCCGGCGTGGAGCAGGACGTGTTCCGGTTGAACAAACGGCCGGCCGACGAGGCGCAAATGCTGATGGCGTCGGTTCATGGCGCCATGCTCTCGGCAAGGGCTTTCGGCGATCCCGCACTGTTCGGCACAATCATCAGCGCCCAGATCGCCAAGCTGCTGGCACCGGAACGATCGAGAACTGCCGGCGCAAGGTAGTGATCGATAGCTGCTTGGGGCTGAGGCCGTCGTCTCGCCGTTCGCACGGTCTGAGATGCTGACGTTGATTGGAGACCGTTAGCTTGGCTTCTAAACGAACGCGTTGCCGCGCTCGTCGGCTGATGGCGATGGTCAATCAGCCGGGATGAAGCGGAGTGTGCCTGCACGGCGCGTTGGCTTGCCGGTGTCGTTCGTATGATTGATGCCATCCATGACAGGCACCTCTGTGAAATCGAACGGGCTGACGCCGTCCAGGCAAGCCACGTTCACGGCATATAGATTCTGGTCAGATCGTCGTTGATGGTGTGTGTATATTCCGCAGCGAGAACAGAAGAAGTGCTGCGCCGATCCGGTATGGAAGCGATAGCTTGTCAACGCATCCTCGCCCTGCAGGATATTGATCCCGCCCATTTCCGCCATGACAACGATGGCGCCGCGCATTCGGCAGTAAGAGCAAGTGCAGCGACGGATCGAATTAAAGCCGTCGCTAAGCGTCGCCTCGAAACGCACCGCCCCGTAGTGGCACCTGCCAGCTCGAACGCTCGTGTCGCCCGTCATGTTTGCTGCGTCTCCTGTTCAGATCACTTCTATGCCAGATATCGACGTTCGGACGAGAATGTGTCGCTGCCATGTAGATGCGGAATGACAAATCAGTTACCCCGGCGCGTGGCGAAGCGGTCCTTCCACGCGGGCAGGGCGCCGGGAAACGGCAACGCCTTGGCCTCGTAGACGCCGCGTGCGATCGCGCGTGCCACCGTGTTGGCGGCAACCGTGCCGAGTTCGGTGAGGCCGACAAGCGGATCGATCGGCTTCACGCCGGTCGCCGCGGCGAACACGACATCGCCGTCGAGTGGCGCGTGCACCGGATAGATCGCGCGCGCGAACCCGGTCTGCGCCAGCATCGCCAGCCGTTGTGCCTGCGCCTTGGTGAGGATGGCGTCGGTGACGACCGCGACCAGCGTGGTGTTCTCGATGGCGGTGGCCGTCGCGGCGCCCTTGATCCGCATCGCCAGCATGTCCGGCGTGAACGAGGCCGGCATGCCGTAACCGCCGAACTCGCCATCGATTTCGAACGGCGCGGACCAGAACCACGGCCCGTTGCCGACGGTGACGCTGCCGACCGCATTGACGACCGCGAGCGCCGCGATGCTCACGCCGCCTGCGGTTGTCGCCGAAGCGGAGCCGAGGCCGCCCTTGAAATTCGCCGTCGTCGCGCCGTAACCGGCGCCGACGCTGCCGAGCGCGAAATTGTCGCTGGCCGCCGCCGCGGCTACGTAGCCAAGATCGCGATGCGGCGCGAAGCGGCCCCAGTTCTTGTCGCCGCCGTTCAGCATGTCGAACACGACGGCGCCCGGCACGATGGGAATCACCGCATTGGCAATCCTGAACCCGCGCCCCTGTTCCGCGAGCCACGCCTGCACGCCGCCGCCTGCATCGATGCCGAAGGCGGAGCCGCCGGACAATGCGAGGCCGTCGATGCCGTCGACCGTGTTGACCGGATCGAGCAGGGCACTGTCCCGCGTTCCCGGTCCGCCGCCGCGAATATCCAGCGAGGCGACAGCCGGCTTGTCGAACACGATGGCGGTGACGCCGGTTGCGATCGATGCGTCATGGGCATGCCCGACGCGAACGCCGGCAATGTCGGTGAGAAGATTCTTCATCGGCTGCGCCTCCGTCCACCACAGATAAGTTGCACAGATGACCTGCGCGCGCACCGCGGTCAACCGATCACACGTCGTTCACAACTCTGCAGGCCGTGAGCATGGGCCTTGCATCCGGTCGCCGGACCGGTGCATCTACCCGTATGTTGCACGATGTCACCTTGCCTGCCGCGCTGCTGGCCGGCCTTATCAGTTTCCTGTCGCCCTGCGTGCTGCCGCTGGTGCCGCCGTATCTGATCTATCTCACCGGCGCGACCATCGAACAGGTCGCCAATACCGGCGACGAGAAAGCTTCGAAGCGCGCGGTGATGCTCTCCGCGTTGCTGTTCGTGCTCGGCTTCTCCACGGTGTTCGTCGCGCTCGGCGCCAGCGCCAGCCTGATCGGCGGCGTGATCCGCGCCTGGTCGGCTCAACTGTCGATCGTCGCCGGCATTATCATCATCGTCATGGGCCTGCATTTCCTCGGGCTGACGCGGATCGGCTTCCTGATGCGGGAAGGGCGGCTGTCGATGCCGAAACCCGTCGGCCTGTGGGGCGCGTATGTCATGGGCCTTGCATTCGCGTTCGGATGGACGCCATGTATCGGTCCGATCTTGGCGGCGATCCTCTCGGTCGCGGCTGCCGAAGCCACGGTGACGAAGGGCGCAGGATTGCTCGCGGTCTATTCCGCCGGGCTCGGCATTCCGTTCCTGCTCGCCGCCTTCATGGTGGAACAGTTTTCCAGCGTGTTCGGACGCATGAAGCGCCATCTCGAAACCGTCGAGAAGGTGATGGGCGCGCTGATGGTGCTGACCGGCATCGCCTTCCTGACCGGTTCGATCTCGTGGGTCAGCATCTGGCTGCTCGATACGTTTCCGGCGCTGGCGAATTTCGGCTGAGGCGAGGTCTTTCGTCTCGTCGTCCCCGCGAAGGCGGGGACCCATAATCCCTAACGGCAATGATAGCGGCATGGCGGTGCCGTCAAGATCGCGATCGCTGCCCGCACATAAGCGATGCGGCGTATGGGTCCCCGCCTTCGCGGGGACGACGCTGATGGCGTGGCGATATCGTGCGTTACCGATCCAACTCCGCTGCCGCGAGTTGCGCCACGCGCAGATCGATCGCGGCAAATGTATCGTTACCGTCGCCGAGAAACCACGCCGCCGACAATCCGGTCCACGCGAGAATCCAGCGCAGCAGGCGCGTCCGTTTGAGTCCGGCGGCCTCGGTCACGATGGCGAGGCGACGATCAAATCGGTTCGGATCGGTCGCGACCGCGGGAATGCCGTCATCGATGTCGGGATTGGTAAAGATGTTGGCGAAGTCGAAGCCGCGTTCGCCGATCAGGCGCTTCGGATCGATCGCCAGCCAGCCCCGCGATCCGAAATCGAGTACGTTGCCGTGGTGCAGGTCGCCATGCAGGACACCGACCTCGCGCGGCTCCGCCAGCAACGCCTCTGCGGTCTGCGCGCAGCGCGGTAGAATGCCGCCGTGTGTCGAGGCGGCCGGTTCGAGGTCGCGAAACCAGTCGACCAGCGGGATCAGGTCCGGTAGCGGCTTTGCGCGCGGGCGGTGCAGCCGCGCCGCCACGGCGCACAGGATGCGGCAGGCCTCATCGTCGCGGCCGCTACGGGCCATTTCCGTCAGCGATTGCGTGCCCTCTGCACGTTCCAGCAATAGCGCATCGTCATCGTGCGCCAGCACGCGCGCGACACCGTCGCCATCCCACCACGTCATCAGTACGGCGTTGAAGCGCTCGTCATGTTCGGTCGCGATCTTGAGGATGGCGGCGTTGCCGTGATGGCGGACCGGCAGCAGGCGCGCGGCAGGCGTAACGATCGGATCGCCATCGGGGACCAGATCCCACCGGCGCAGGTAGCTGTCGAACATCGTCGTTGTCTATCATTCTTGTCGCCCGCGGGCGAGCGCGCCACGAGTGGCTCGAGTGTCCTGTGCTTTCCGATGGCGCAGTTCGTGATGCGGACGTCGCGAGCTTGAGCGATACGGCCTGCAGGCGCGCAGGACTCCTAACGACAAACGCCCCGGCGAACCGGGGCGTTTGGGAAGTCTTCCGAGGGACGCGGGCAGGAAGCCTTACGTCCCCTTGCCGGGGTCGAGTTCGGAATAGTTGCCCTTGGCGTCCCACTTGTAGACGACGTAATCGATGGCCTTGATGTCGCCCTTCTCGTCGAAGGCGAGCTTACCGAGCACGGTGTCCCAGGCGCCGGCCTTGATCACCTGCATCACCTTCTGCGGATCGGTGGTGCCGGCTTTCTTCACGGCCTCGGTCCATACCTGCATCGCGGCGTAGGTGTAGAGCGTGTAGCCTTCCGGATCGACGCCGTTCTTCCTGAACTCCTCGACGATCGCCTTGGCGGTCGGCTTGTTGCGCGGGTCGGGGCCGAAGGTGAACAGGGTGCCTTCCGCCAGCGGGCCGGTAATCGAGGCGAACTCCTTGTCGTTCATGGCGTCGCCCGCCATCAGGATCGTCTTCAGTCCCTGATCGCGCATCTGGCGCAGGATCAGGCCGGCTTCCTGATGATAGCCGCCGACATAGACCAGATCGATATTGTCGCGCTTCAGGCGCGAGACGATCGAATTAAAATCCTTGTCGCCCTTGTTGTAGGACTCGAACATCTTCTCCTGGAAGCCAGCCTTGTTGAGTGCCTTCTTGGTTTCGTCGGCGAGGCCTTTGCCATAGGTCGTCTTGTCGTTGAGGATGGCGACGTTCTTGCCCTTGAAGTTCTTCAGGATGTAATCGGCGGCGACGACGCCCTGCTGGTCGTCACGGCCGCAGATGCGCAGCACGTTCCACAGCTTGCGTTCGGTGAACAGCGGATTGGTCGAGGCCGGGGTGATCTGCAGCACATTGCCATCGGCATAGGCTTCGGAAGCAGGGATCGACGACGACGAACAGAAATGACCGGCCACGAACGGAATGCCATCGCTGGCGATCTTCTCGGCGATCGAGCGCGCCTGTTTCGGGTCGCAGGCATCGTCGCCGGTGAACAGCGCCAGCTTCTTGCCGAGCAGGCCGCCGGCGGCGTTGGCATCCGCCACGAATTGCACCGCGCCATTCTTCAACTGACGGCCGAAGGCGGATTCGCTGCCGGTCATCGGACCCGCGACCGCGACGGTGATGTCCTCTGCGAACGCTGCCGTGGAAAGCGCGATCGACGCGCCCAATGCCAGACCGATCAGCTTCAATGGTGTCATTCGAATAGCCCTCGCGGTGAAGTGTGACGGATGCACCGGGCTGTGCCGGTTTTGCAAATCGGCATCATTCTCGGCTGATTTGAGCCCGAAGTCATGAGCATTTTTAGGCAACCGCGTCACTTGGTCGCCGCAATCGAACCGGCCTCAGGCCCGCCGGCCGCCTTCAAGATAGGCAGCGCGAATCTCGGGGCGCTGCAGCAGTTCCAGTCCGCCGCCGCTCATGGTGATCAGGCCGTTGACCATGACATAGCCGCGATGGGCGAGGCGTAGCGCATGGTTGGCGTTCTGCTCGACGATCAGCACGGTGAGTCGATCCTCACGGTTGAGGGTCCGGATGGCATCGAAAATCTGCCGCGTGATCAGCGGCGCGAGGCCGAGCGACGGCTCGTCCAGCAGCAACAGGCGCGGGCGGCTCATCAGCGCGCGGCCGATCGCCAGCATCTGCTGCTCGCCGCCGGACAGCGTGCCGCCGCGCTGCGTGAGGCGTTCCTTGAGGCGCGGGAACAGTGTCAGCACCCGTTCCAGACTTGCCGCGCGCTCGGCGTCGCTGCCCTCGGTGGCGTCGGCGCCCATCTGCAGGTTTTCGGCGACGCTCATGCGCGGGAAGATGCGCCGCCCCTCCGGCGACTGTGCAATGCGCATCCGCGCGATCTGGTAGGTGGGGTAATCGGTGATGTCCCGGCCATCGAATTCGATGTGGCCGGCGCGGGCGCGAGGCTTGCCGAAGATGCTCATCATCAGCGTGGATTTGCCCGCGCCGTTGGCGCCGATCAGCGCGACGATCTCGCCGGCATTGATGTCGAGATCGACGCCTTTCAGCGCTTCGATCTTGCCATAGGCGGCACGCAAGCCGCGAATGGCGAGCAGGGGCGTGGCATCGGCGCTCACGTTCCGCTCTCCATCACTTCGATGGCGGTATCCTCGTCGGCGCCGAGATAGGCCGCGACCACCTTCGGATCGTCACGCACCGCGCGCGGCTCGCCGTCGGAAATCTTCACGCCGTGGTCCAGCACGACGATGTGGTCGGAAATTTCCATCACTACCGACATGTCGTGTTCGATCAGCAGGATCGAGGTGCCGAAGTCGTTGCGGATCGCAAGCAGCAGGTCGCTCAGCGCTCCGCTTTCGGTGGCGTTCAATCCGGCCGCGGGTTCGTCGAGACACAGGAGTGCAGGCCCGGAGCACATGGCGCGCGCGATCTCGAGGCGACGCTGGTCGCCGTAGGGCAGGTTGCCGGCGGCATCGTCGGCGCGGTCGACCAGGCCGATGCGATCGAGCCACTGACGGGCGACATCAATGGCGCGCGCCTCGGCCTCGCGGAACGATGGCACGCCGAGCAGGCCGAGCAGCGAGAAGCCCGATGCGCGCATCAGCGTGGCGTGTTGCGCCACCATCAGGTTTTCCAGCGCCGTCATGCCGGGAAACAGCCGGATGTTTTGGAAGGTGCGCGCGACCTTCGCGACCTTGGAAATCCGATAGTCGTGCAATCGTTCGAGCTGGAAGGTGGCGCCGTCGTCATGGACAAGCCGCATGCTGCCGCCGCTCGGACGGTAGAAGCCGGTGATGCAGTTGAACACGGTGGTCTTGCCGGCGCCGTTGGGGCCGATCAGCGCGGTGATCTCGCGGCGTTTCGCCGCGAACGACAGATCGTTGACTGCGACGATGCCGCCGAAGCGCATCGACAGATGTTCGACGGTGAGAATGTCGGGACTGACGCTCATCCGCGGCCTTCCTTGACCATGTCGGATGAGATGGTGGTTCGCTCCCGATGAAGGAACACGCTCGGCGCGCGATGGCCGACCAGTCCGCGCGGCCGCCAGATCATCAGCAGCACCATGACGCCGCCGAACACCAGCATGCGGTATTGCTCGAGGCCGCGAAACAGCTCGAACCCGCCGATCATGGTCAGCGCCGCCAGTGCGACGCCGAGTTGCGAGCCCATGCCCCCTAGCACGACGATTGCCAGCACCAGCGCCGATTCCTGGAAGGTGAATGATTCAGGGCTGATGAAACCCTGCCGCGTGGCGAAGAACGCACCGGCGAAACCGCCGAACATCGCGCCAGTGGCGAAGGCCGAAAGCTTGGTGGTGGTGATGTTGATGCCGAGCGCGCGGCAGGCGACTTCGTCCTCGCGCATCGCTTCCCACGCGCGGCCGATCGGCAGACGGCGCAGCCGGATCGCCACCCAGTTGGTGAGGAGCGCCAGTGCCAGGATCAGATAGAACAAAAATACAAGGCGATGCGTCGGCGAGAACGGAATGCCGAGCATTCCGGCGAGCCCATTCGGTCCCGGATTGAGCGGAATGCCGAACAAGGTGGGGCGCGGAATGCCGCTGATGCCGTTCGGCCCGCCGGTGAGATCCTGCCAGTTGAGGATGACGAGGCGGATGATCTCACCGAACGCCAGCGTCACGATGGCGAGATAGTCGCCGCGCAGCCGCAGCACCGGAAAGCCGAGCAGCACGCCCCACAATGCGGCAAGCAGGCCGGAGACCGGCAGCAGCACCCAGAACGCCCACGGCCCGAGCTGCAGGTGTTCGACGGTGATGAACGGATAGGCCGTGGAAAGCAGCGGCAGCGGCAGGCCGTATTGCGCGAGCAATGCGTAGGAATAGGCGCCGACCGCATAGAACGCGACGTAGCCGAGATCGAGCAGGCCGGCGAGACCGACGACGACGTTCAGTCCCCATCCCAGCATCACATAGGTCAGCACCAGGATACCGAGGTCGAGCAGGTAGCGCTGATTGTAGAAGATCACCGGCACCAGCAGCGCGAAGACCAGCAGCGCCGGCGCGAGAAAGCGGCTGGCGACCGACAGGCCCTCGGTGATCCTCGGGGGAACGATGGTGCGCGTGCCGGCCGGGCCCAGCCATTGCCGCAACAGTTCGACCAGAATGCTTCCGACGAACACGGCGGCGACGATGGCGGCGAGATCGCCGAACCGCGTCCAGTAGATCAGTTGACCGGATGGCCCGGCCTCGGTGCGAATACCGATCATCAAGGAAAACAGCGCCAGCGCTACCAGTGCGCTCAGTGCGGCCTTCTTGAAGATGAAACCAAACGTCGATGGGGTCTTTGCGGTCGATCGGTCTGCAACGGGCAATGCCATGCCGCCGCCGTCAGACTTTTTCGACTTCCGGACGGCCGAGCAGGCCGGTCGGAAGGAAGATGAGAACGATGATCAGGATCGAGAAGGCCGCGACGTCCTTGTACTCGACCGAGCAATAGGCGGACCAGAACGTTTCGATCAATCCGATGGCGAGGCCGCCGAGCATGGCGCCCGGCAGCGAGCCGATGCCGCCGAGCACGGCCGCGGTGAACGCCTTGATGCCGGCAACGAAACCCATGAAGAAATCGACCAAGCCGTAATAGAGCAGGTACATCATGCCGGCGACGGCGGCGAGCGCAGCTCCGATCACGAAGGTCATCGAGATGGTGCGGTCGACATCGACGCCGAGCAGCGCCGCCATGGTCTGATCCTGCTCGCAGGCGCGCATGTCGCGGCCGAAGCGGGTGCGTGCGACCAGCCAGGTGAAGATGGCGAGCAGCACGACCGTCGTCACCACCACGACGATCTGCACGTTGGACAACTGCACGGCGAATCCGGCGGCCGATTCATGCAGCGTGTATCCGCCGGTGATGACCGGCGGAATCGGCTTCACGCGCGCGCCTTGTGCGACTTGCGAGAAGTTCGACAGCACGAACGACATGCCGATGGCGGACAGCATCGGCGCCAGCCGGAACGATTGCCGCAGCGGCCGATAGGCAATGCGCTCCACCGTCCAGCCGTAGAGCGCGGTGACTGCCATGGAGACCAGCAGCACCACGAGGAGGATCACCGGGACGAAGGTGAGGCCGATGGAAACCAGCACGAGGAAGGTGATGAGGGCGATGAAGCCGCCGATCATGAAAATGTCGCCGTGGGCGAAATTGATCATCCCGACGATGCCGTAGACCATTGTGTAGCCGATCGCGATCAGTCCATAGATCGAGCCGAGCACGAGGCCGTTGATCAGTTGCTGAAAAAAGTAATCCATTCGCCGCCGCGGTGGGATTGAAGTTCGTGCGAGCCAGTCGTGGTCCGGGAACGCTCACAAAAGACACTTATGCCGCGAAACGTTGCCCCGTCTGGTTAACGCATCTTGCGGCATATACGGATTTTTAACAGTGGGAACCGGGTGCGGCAACCGCGCGCGGCCCGGCTGTACACGGAGATTACAGGCAGACAAGCGGAAACCCGCCCCCGATTCGCCGTGGAATCGTCGCGGAAAGATCAGGCGGGAACCATGCAACGACGTTGGCGGCGCATCATTGATTCTGGCGATCAGCGAAAAGAAGGAGACCGCGGATGTCGAACCAGACTCATACCGGACAACAGAGCCAGAACCCGGGTCAGAAACCCGGGCAGCAACAGGGCGGTGGCCAGAAGCCGGGTCAGCAGCAGCAAGGCGGCGGCCAACGGCCGGGCCAGCAGCAGCAGGATCAAAACCGGCAGGGCCAGCAGAAGCCCGGCCAGTAAGACCGGTTCCCCTCGAAGAGCCCCGCCAGAGGCGGGGCTTTTTCTTTGACTCCTCGGACGGGCCGTTTTCCACAGCGGCGTTAAGGTAAACAAATGGTTTAGATTGCCGCTCGGAGTTGACGGGAGTTACCTCGCCTCGAACGCACCAGGAGCATGACGCCGAAAAGCGGGAACCGGTTTTCGGACAGGGTCATGCCCAATCGAAAAGATGGGTGCGCACGACTGGCAGGTGTCTCATGGCGTCGAACTGGCGATTAAGCACATTCAGCGGCGCGCTTGTTGCCTGCTATTTTGTCCCGGCATGGGCGATCGCGGCATGGAGCATTGTGGAATCGCCGGTCCACGGTCTGTTCGAGCGGCCGAATATCGCGGTCGCGATGTTCGTCAGCGACTATCTTCAATTCCCGCCGATGGTCACCGTCCGATTCGCCTGGCTGCTTGCGATCGTGAAACTCACGGTGGTGGCATTCTTCCTCGTGTTCGCTGCCTTGGCGGCGCGCTCGGCGGTGCGGCGCTCCGGCGGCTGCGACGAGGCGCTCGGCGTTGCGCTCAGCATCGGCAGCGCGATCACGTTTCTCAGTATGATGTTTGCCGCGCAGGTCGGCGAACGCGCCGCGTTGCAGTTGCACGCGACGGAATTGTTGATGTTGCTGGGGACCGGAATCTTGATGCTGGTCGAGCCGCCTGTGGGCGGCACTGCCCAACAGGCCAATGCGGAGCGGGGCGATCTATCGCTTCAGCAGCCCCAATTCCTCAACTACGGCTGACGCTTCCTTGACCGCGTGATTGGCGGCGGGCACGCCGCAATAGATCGCCTGCTGCAGCAGGATTTCCTTGATATCGTCCGGCGTGAAGCCGCCCTCGGCGAGCGCTGCGCGCACATGGAGACGGAATTCGTCCCATTGTCCGAGCGCGACCATGGTGCCGATCACCAGCACGCGCCGGGTGCGTTCGTCGAAATGCGGCCGCGTCCAGATCTCGCCCCAGGCATGGCGGGTGATGAGATCGATGAATTCGGCATTGAACGACGTCTTGTTGTTGACGGATTTGTCGACCCAGGCATTGCCGAGCACCTTGCGCCGCATGGCCATGCCGTCGTCGCGGCGTTGTTGATCGTCCATGATGTTTCTCTCCGGGTTCGTCTCGCCGCGCTTGCGGGGAGCGGGAGTTTCTCGTTCAGCGCTGCGTCAGGAAACCGATCACGGCATCGGTGAAGGCGTGCGATTGCTCGACGTTGGAAATATGCGCGGCGTCGAGAATGGTCATGCTGGCACCGGGAATGTGGGCGCGGATATACTCGCCGGCCGCCACCGGTGTGGCCTGGTCCTGCCGGCCGGCAATCACCAGCGTGGGGCGCGATACGCGCGGCAGCAGGTCGCGCTGGTCGAGCGTGCGCAGGGCCTCACAGCAGGCGATGTAGCCTTGCTGCGGCGAGGCGATCAGCATCTCTTTCATCTGCGCGGTGACCTGCGGTTCGCGTTCGCGAAAATCCGCCGTCAGCCAGCCGCCGATCACGGCGTCGGCCACCGAGGCGAGGCCGCCTTCCTTCACCGCCTTGATGCGATTGTCCCAGTTGGTCGGGTCCGGATAGTAGCAACTGGTGTTGCTCAGGATCATGCGGTCGAAACGGTCCGGTGCGTTGGCGCCGAGCCATTGCCCGACCATGCCGCCCATCGACAGCCCGCACCAATGCGTCTTCTGAATGTTGAGGCCATCGAGTATCGCGAGCACGTCGCGGCCGAAGCGCTCCATCGAATATGGTCCGGCCGGTACGCCGGATTTGCCGTGGCCGCGCCGGTCGTAGCGGATGACGCGGAACTGCTTGGTCAGCGCATCCATCTGCGGCTGCCACATCGCCATGGTGCAGCCGAGCGAATTCGACAGCATCAAGGTCGGCCCGCTGTCGCGGCCCTCGATCGCCACGTTCAACTGGCAGCCATCGGCATCGATCATCGGCATTGAAGTGCTCCGTAGGTTATTGTTGTTCTTGTCGGTTAAAATCTCAGGTCGTCATGCGCGGGTAACGTGCAAAGCGCGTCCTGGCGTGAAATGACCTGCACATCCATCGTCGAGAACGCTTTTATGATGATGGATTGCCGGGTCAAGCCCGGCAATGACGTCCGGATATCATGAGCGGAATTCATCAACGCGTCTTGCCATCGAGCGAAGCCAAGAGCCGGTCGATCAGCGTTTGCGAGATACCCTGATAGGCCATCGGTTCGAACAGGCTTGCAAGCCTCATTGCGTCGAGATGTGCTGTCACGCGGGCGTCGTCGTTCAGCACGTCGCGCAGGTTTCGCTTGTCGGCGACGGATTTGCGCGAGGCTTCCTCGATGAGATGGTGGGCGTCGCTCTTGCCGATTTTCTCGGCGAGCGCCATCGTCACTGCTTCCGCCATGATCAGGCCGTGCGTGGTGTCGAGATTCTGCCGCATCCGCGCGGTGTCGACTTCCAGTCCCTCGGCGATATCGACGATCGCCGCGAGTGCGCCGGACGTCACCAGCATCAGGGTGGGCAGCGTCGGCCATTCGGCGTGCCACGGGCCGGCGCTGCGTTCGTGCTCCTGCACCTGAGCGGCGAAGATCGTCGCGGCGAGATTCGGCGCCATGGTGGCGGCTGCCAGGGCCGACGCGGCCGCGACCGGATTGCGCTTGTGCGGCATGGTCGAGGAGCCGCCGCGTCCCGCGCCGGCGGGCTCGAACGCTTCGCCGACATCGGTCTGCATCATCAGCGACACGTCGCGGGCGATCTTGCCGCAAGTGCCGGACAGAATTGCGAATACCGATGCGGCCTCGGCGATGCGATCGCGGTGGGTGTGCCACGGTGCATCGGGCAGCGGCAGATCGAGTTCGCGGGCGAGTTGCCCGGCAACCGCGATGCCCTTGTCGCCGAGTGCTGCCAGCGTGCCGGCCGCGCCGCCGAATTGCAGCGCGAGCGTATTCGTGCGCAGGGCTTTCAGCCGCATGCGCGAACGATGCAGCGCTGCGGCATATTCCGCGAGCTTGAGCCCAAACGGCATCGGCAGCGCGTGCTGCAGCCAGGTCCGTGCCACCACGGCGGTGTCGCGATGTTTCACCGCCAACTTGGCGAATCCGGCGATAGCACGATCGAGATCGTGCAACAGCGCATCGATTGCGGCGCGCAGGCTCAGCATCGTCGCGGTATCGATCACGTCCTGGCTGGTGGCGCCCCAATGCACGTAACGCGCGGCCTCGGCGTCGGTCTTGCCGACCTCCGCAGTCAGTGCTTTCACCAGCGGGATCGCGAGATTGCCGGCGTGCGTCGCGGCTTCGGCCAGCGCCGCGACATCGAATCGGTCGGCGCGGCAGGCGGCGCCAATGGGGCCTGTTGCGGCCGCGGGAATCACGCCTGTTGCGGCCTCGGCGCGTGCGAGCGCGGCCTCGAAATCCAGCATGTGCTGGAGCGTGGTGGAATCGTCGCAGATGCCGCGCATGGCGGCGCTCGACAGCATCGGCGCAAGCAGAGGGGAAAGGGATGTGCTCATGTATGGGCGGAGCCTAATCGTTCCCGGCCGCTTATGCCAATCCCTTTACCCGCATTCGCTTATTGCACGTCAGGGTCCCGCGCCTAATTCCATGGTCCCCTTTCAAATCCGGTCAACCCGCGCTACTTGGGAAGCTTCAGTTTCGACATCATCCGGCTGCCGGAGCGCGGCGGGTGCTATTTTCAGGAGGCGTCCCCATGGCCATGACGATGACTGGCGAAGTCCAGCTTGCTGCACCGCGCGAAGTGGTTTGGGGTAAACTCAACGATCCGGAGGTGCTGAAGGCCTGCATTCCCGGCTGCGAAGAGCTGGAAAAGACCGACGACAACGGCTTTCGCGCCGTTGCCAAGATGAAGGTCGGCCCGGTTTCGGCCCGCTTCAAGGGACGCGTCACGCTCAGCGATCTCGACCCACCGAACGGTTACAAGATCTCCGGCGAAGGCGAGGGCGGTGTCGCGGGATTCGCCAAGGGTGGCGCGACCGTCGGCCTCGCCGACAAGGACGGCGGCACGCTGTTGAGCTACAATGTCGAGGCGCAGATCGGCGGCAAGCTGGCCCAGCTTGGTCAGCGTCTCATCAATGGCGCCGCCAAGAAGCTGGCCGACGAGTTCTTCACCAATTTCGCCAAAGCTGTCCAAGGATAGGGTTGCGCAGGGATAACCGCGGCGTCACGCCCGGATCAACTTGCCGTGTGAACCTTGCGCGGAATATGCCCGTTTTCGCAGTTGTTGCGATGGCGAAGTCATGGCGCGCCTGCATTTGCGCGAGGTTGCCCATTGCCTTGATGGCCCATATTATAGGCTGGAATGATTTGAAAGTGCCGTGCCGCACGTAATGCGACGCGGGTTACAGCGAGGGCTCATGGCCAAGATTTCTCTTATCGTGAACGGCAATCCGGTAACGGCCAATGTCGATCCGCGGACGCTGCTGGTGCAATTCCTGCGCGAGAATTTGCGGCTCACTGGCACCCATGTCGGGTGCGACACCTCACAGTGCGGTGCCTGTGTCGTGCATCTGGACGGCAAGGCGGTGAAATCCTGCACCACGCTCGCGGTGATGGCCGACGGCTCCGAGGTCACCACCATCGAAGGACTGGCGGCGGACGGCGCGCCGCTGCATCCGATGCAGGAAGCATTCCGTGACAATCACGGCCTGCAATGCGGCTTCTGCACGCCGGGCATGATCATGACCGCGGTCGATCTCGTGCATCGCAAGGGCCATGACCTCGACGATCACACCATCCGCGAAGAACTAGAAGGCAATCTCTGCCGCTGCACCGGCTACCAGAACATCGTGCAATCTATCGCGGCGGGCGCCAAGGCGATGGCGAAATCCGACCTCGCATAACCGTAAGCGCACAAAGATCGCGCAAGGCGACCCGAAGGACTGTCATGTACGAATTCAAGTATCATCGTCCGACCACGGTGCGGCAGGCCGCAAACCTCCTGGTCAAGAATGAAGATGCCAAGCTGATCGCGGGCGGTCACACGCTGGTGCCGGTGATGAAGCAGCGGCTCGCTGCGCCGCCGCACCTGGTCGATCTGACGCGCATCGAAGGTCTCGATGGCATCGAGATGAAGGGGCGGTCGCTCGTCATCGGCGCTACCGCCAAACACGCCGATGTCGCCAACTCGCCGATCGTCGGCGAAGCGATCCCGGCCCTCGCGGAGCTTGCCGGCGTGATCGGCGATCCGGCCGTGCGGCACAAGGGCACGATCGGCGGCTCGCTTGCGAACAACGACCCGACCGCGGACTATCCGGCGGCGTGTCTCGCACTGGGTGCGACCATCGTCACCAACAAGCGCCGTCTCAAGGCAGAGGAATTCTTCCAGGGCCTGTTCACGACGGCACTGGAGAGCGACGAGATCGTCACGCGTGTGATGTTTCCGCTGCCGAAGAAGGCGGCCTACGTCAAATTCCGCAACCAGGCCTCGCGCTATGCGCTGGTCGGCGTGTTCGTGGCGCGGCGTCCGTCCGATGTGCGTGTCGCCGTGACCGGTGCCGGCGGCGATGGCGTGTTCCGCGTGCCCGAGTTCGAGGAGGCGCTGAAGAAGCGTTTCTCGCCAAAAGTGCTGGAAGGGTTGTCCGTGTCCGCGGACGGCCTCAACAGCGATCTGCACGGCAGCGCTGAGTATCGCGCGCACCTGATCGGAGTTCTGGCGCGCCGAGCCGTCGACGCCGCAAACAACCGGGCGTAATTACGTCCAGACTGGCGTCAAGATGAATACAGCTTCCGGCCTGCCCACCTCAGTCGATGCGACGCTCGATCTGTTGAACAAACGCGGCTACTTCGCGGAGCGCTCGCTGGCGACCGTGGTCTACCTGTCGCTGCGCATGGGCCGGCCGCTGTTTCTCGAGGGCGAGGCCGGCGTCGGCAAGACCGAAATCGCCAAGGTGCTGTCGGCGGCGCTCGGGCGCAATCTGATCCGGCTGCAATGCTATGAGGGGCTCGACGTCGCTTCCGCGGTGTACGAGTGGAACAGCGCGGCGCAGATGATCGCCATTCGCTTGGCGGAGGCGGCTGGCGATTCCGATCGCGAGCAACTATCGCACGACATTTTCGACGAACGTTACCTGATCAAGCGGCCGCTGCTGCGGGCGCTGGAGCCGGACGTTGCCGGCGCGCCGGTGCTGCTGATCGACGAACTCGACCGCGCCGACGAGGCTTTTGAAGCCTATCTGCTGGAAATCCTCAGCGACTTCCAGGTGACGATCCCGGAACTCGGCACCGTGAAGGCGCCGCATCCGCCGATCGTCATCGTCACCTCGAACCGGACACGCGAAATCCACGACGCACTGAAGCGGCGCTGTCTTTATCACTGGGTGGATTATCCGTCGGCCGAGCGCGAACTCGCCATCGTCAAGTCGCGGGTGCCGGGCATTTCCGCGAAACTGTCGCAGCAGGTGGTGGGTTTTGTGCAGGCGCTGCGCGACCAGGATTTCTACAAGAACCCCGGTGTCGCCGAGACCATCGACTGGGCGACGGCGCTGACCGAGCTCGACGCGCGCTCGCTGACGCCCGAAGTGGTCGGCGATACGCTCGGCGCGCTGCTCAAGTATCAGGACGATATCGCCAAGATGCAGGGCGGCACCCTGCAAAAGGTTTTGAAGGAAGCTACCACCGATATATAAATCGGAATATAACGACCGACGGCGACCGTTCTCCTGGTCGTACGAAACGGGTTGCAACATTTGGCAGTGTCTGAACCAGTGACTGGATTGATCGCCGACAATGTCGTGGGCTTCGCCCGCGCGTTGCGGGCGGCAGGCATTCCGGTCGGGCCGGGCGCAGTGATCGATGCGCTGAAAGCGCTGCGTCTGATCGATATCGGCAATCGCTCCGATGTGTTCGCGACGCTCGAATCGGTTTTCGTCACCCGCCACGAGCACATGCTGATCTTCGCACAGGCCTTCGACCTGTTCTTCCGGCCGGCGGAGGAATGGAAGAACCTGCTCGATTCCGTGCCGTTGCCGGATCACGCCAAGCCGAAACCGGCGCCGGCGTCGCGCCGCGTTCAGGAAGCGCTGTCGCAACCGCAGTCAATGCAATCGCAGCAGCAGCCTGAGGAGCAGGAGATCCGGCTGTCGGTTTCCGATCAGGAAATCCTGCAGAAGAAGGATTTTGCGCAGATGAGCGCGGCCGAGATCACGCAGGTCACGCGCGCGATCGCGAAGATGAAACTGCCGCAGGCCGAATTGCGCACGCGGCGTTTTGCGCCGGACGCGCGCGGGCTGAAACTGGACTTGCGCCGCACCATTCGCGGCAGCTTGCGGACCGGCGGCGATATCGTCGATTTGCATCACTTGGGCCGCGTCGATAAGCCAGCGCCCATCGTCGCGCTGCTCGATATCTCCGGGTCGATGAGCGAATACACGCGGCTGTTCCTGCATTTCCTGCACGCCATCACCGATGCGCGCAAACGTGTCTCGGTGTTCCTGTTCGGCACGCGGCTCAGCAATGTCACTCGCGCGCTGCGCGCGCGCGATCCTGACGAGGCGCTGGCAAGCTGCTCGTCGACGGTAGAGGATTGGGCCGGAGGAACGCGTATCGCTACCTCGCTGCAGACCTTCAACAAGCTATGGGGCCGTCGCGTACTGGGGCAGGGCGCCATCGTGTTGCTGATTTCCGATGGCCTCGAGCGCGAAGCGGATTCAAAGCTGGCGTTCGAAATGGACCGGCTGCATCGCTCCTGCCGCCGCCTGATCTGGCTCAATCCGCTGCTTCGATACAGTGGTTTCGAAGCCAAGGCGCAAGGAATCAAAATGATGCTGCCGTATGTTGACGAATTCCGGCCAGTGCATAATTTATCGTCCATCGAGGATTTGATCGCCGCGCTGTCCGCAGCGCCTCTGCCGCCCCGACGCGACGCGATCCGCCCCGCAGCTTGAACGAGAGGCCGCCATGCTCGATCGCGATGAAGACATTCTGCAAGCAGCCGAGGATTGGAAGAAGGCCGGGCGCGGCGTTGCGCTGGCGACGGTGGTGGAAACCTGGGGGTCGGCGCCGCGGCCGGCCGGGTCCAGCTTGGCCATCAATGACGAGGGCACGTTCCTCGGTTCGGTCTCCGGCGGCTGCGTCGAAGGCGCAGTGGTGACCGAGGCGCTCGATGTGATTTCCAGCGGTCAGCCCAAATTGCTTGAATTCGGTGTCGCCGACGAGACCGCCTTCAATGTCGGTCTGTCCTGTGGCGGCACGATCCGCATCTTTGTCGAGAAAGTCGGGTAGTCGTGGATCTGAAGACGCTTGCGGAGTTGAATGCCGAGCGCGCTGCGCGCCGCCCAGCCTTTGTTGTTACCGAGATCGATAATGGCGCGCAGCGTCTCGTCAAGGCGTCCGATCTCGCCGGGGATCCGCTGCGCAACGAACTTGCCAAGCAATTGCGCATGGGCAAGAGCGCGATGATCGAGGCCGACGGCAAGAAGCTGTTCGTCAACGTCTATGCGCCGACGGCGAAGCTCGTCATCATCGGCGCGGTTCATATCAGCCAGGCGCTGGCGCCGCTGGCGCGCGCACTGGGTTACGACGTGACGGTGGTCGATCCGCGCACCGCTTTCGCGAGTCCCGAACGATTTCCCGATGTGTCGCTGGTCGCGGAATGGCCTGACGTCGCGCTGCCGCCGCTCAATGTCGATCACTACACCGCGTTCGTTGCGGTGACGCACGATCCGAAGATCGACGATCCGGCGCTGCTCCATGCGTTCGAGCGCGACTGCTTCTATATCGGCGCGCTCGGCTCGCGGAAGACCCATGCCAAGCGAGTCGACCGCCTGAAGGCGCAGGGCGCGACCGACGCAAATATCGCAAGCATTCATGCGCCGATCGGACTACCCATCGGTGCGATATCGCCCGGTGAAGTCGCAGTCGCGATCATGGCGCAGATCACCGCGCAGTTGCGGCTTCCGAAAGAGAGTGCAGCGTGAAATTCGGTCCGGCCAAACCTGAGGATGCGCTCGGCGGCGTGACGGTGCATACGCTGCGCCAGGGCGCGCTGGTGATGAAGAAGGGCACCACCATCGGCGCTGCCGAGGTCGCGGCGCTGAAGAACGCGGGCGTCGAGCAGATCGTGGTGATCCGGCTTGAGAAGGGCGACGTGTCGGAAGACGTCGCCGCGGCTGATATCGCTCAGGCGGTTGCCGGTGACGGCGTCATCGTCGAGCGCGCCTTCACTGGCCGCGCCAACCTGTTCGCGGAGCGGGCCGGCATTCTGGTGGTCGACCGCGAGGCAACCAATCGCATCAACAATATCGACGAGGCCATCACCTTCGCGACGCTGTCGGCCTACAAGCCGGTGGTCGAGGGCGAGATGATCGCCACGGTGAAGCTGATCCCGTTCGGTGTCGAGGGCAGGCTGCGCGACGCCGCGGTTGTCGCGGCGGGACGAGATGCTCTTCGCGTCGCGCCATATGTCATCAAGCGGGTCGGCGTGGTGTCGACCCTGCTGCCCGGACTTGCGCCGAAGGTGATCGAGAAGACGTTGCGCGTCACCGCCGAGCGCCTGGCGCCGGCGGGCGCGAAGATCATCGTCGAGCGTCGTGTTCAGCATGACGAGGCCGCGCTCGCGGCAGCGATCAAGGATGTGCTCGCGCTCGATGTCGAGATGGTCATCGTGTTCGGTGCCTCCGCGATCGCCGACCGGCGCGACGTGATTCCGGCAGCGATCGTCAGCAACGGCGGCACGGTCGATCACTTCGGCATGCCGGTGGATCCAGGCAATCTGCTGCTGCTGGGACGTGCAGGCGGCCGGCCGGTGCTCGGCGCGCCGGGCTGCGCGCGTTCGCCGGTGGAAAACGGCTTCGACTGGGTGCTGATGCGGATGCTGGCGGGCATCAAGATCGAGCGTTCGGACATCACCGGCTTCGGCGTCGGCGGATTGCTGATGGAGATCGTGACGCGACCGCAGCCGCGCATTCCCGAGCCGGTTGCCGTCAGCGCGGAAAAGAAAGTCGCCGCCGTAGTGCTCGCCGCGGGTCGCTCGACCCGGATGGGCGGCCCCAACAAGATGCTGGCGGAGTTGAACGGCAAGCCGCTGGTGCGGATCGTCACCGAGCAGGCGCTTGCCTCGAAAGCCTCGCCGGTGATCGTGGTCACTGGCCATCAGGCCGACGAGGTCGAGAAAGCCCTGCAGGGCCTCGACGTGACATTCGTGCGCAATCCGGATTTCGCCAGCGGGCTTGCGAGTTCGGTCAGGGCCGGCATCGCGGCGGTGCCGGCAAGCGCGGCCGGCGCGATGGTCTGCCTTGGCGACATGCCGCTGATCGACAAAGGGTTGCTCGACAAGCTGATCGCGGCGTTCTCGCCGGAGCGCGGCAGCCTGATCGCCGTTCCGGTCAGCGGCGGCCGGCGCGGAAATCCGGTGCTGTGGTCGCGGCGCTTCTTCGGCGAGTTGATGGCGATCGATGGCGACATCGGCGGCCGGCATCTGGTCGATCATCACAGCGAGGCTGTCGTCGAAGTGCCGGTCGACGGCGACGGCGCATTCCTCGATATCGATACGCCGCAGGCCTTGAAACTGGCGCAGCAGGATCGGCCGGCCACCGCGCCGCCACGCAAGCGGCGGGTTCCCTCGCGTTCACCAAGTTGAAACGCCCTCGCGCTAGGATTGCGCTTTGATTGATCCTTTCGGGGGATGGGGATGTTGCTACATGCCGTTGCCGCGCGCCGAAGCGCGGCGGCTCTGCTTGCGTTGATCTTGTCGCTCACTGTCATGCAGATTTCGACGCCGGTTTACGCCGCAGGTGCTTTTGCCATCGGCAAATGCGGCGCCTACGGGCAGGCGTTCGATTATCCGGCCGAAGCTGCGGCGATTGCGGCTGCGCGCAAGCAATGCGGCGGCAAGTGCGAGACCGTCACCATGAAGCGCTCCTGTGCGGCGCTCTCCATCGATATGGCCAATCCTTGCGGCGCGCATGGCTATGCCGTCGCCCCGCGCATCTCCACCTCCTTGAATAACGCAACGCGCAAATGCTACGAATTCGGGGGCAAGGAATGCGTCATTCGCGCCTGGGCCTGCGACGCCAAGGGCTAGTATCCTAAGCTCTCCGATTGGAATTCATGCAGTTCGATACCAAAATCGCGGTGGTGATCCGCACCGATCTCGCTGCGTGGCAGAAACTCAACGTTGCCGCATTTCTGGCCAGCGGTATTGCCGCGCAATTTCCCGCCAGCATCGGCGAGCCCTATGAAGACGGCTCCGGTACCAAATATCTTTCGCTGATCGGGCAGCCGATTCTGGTCTATGGCGCAGACGGGCCGGCCTTGACGCGCGCGCTCGAGCGCGCACTGGCGCGAGACGTCACCCCCGCGATCTACACCGAAGATATGTTCGCGACGACGCATGACGCCGCCAATCGCGCGGCGGTTCTGGCGGTGAAGCGGACCGATCTCAATCTGGTTGGACTGGCCATGCGCGCCGAGCGCAAGGTGATCGACAAGATAGTGGATGGACTGAAGTTTCACAGCTAAGCTTCGGTCTTGATGTGAGGCCGAACATGACGCGTGATTTTGTCGCAGGAAACTATCGCTTTATCCCCGCCGTCTTCCAGTTCTCCAGCGGCGCGGCCGCAGGCGACGGCTATGAAATCGAGCGCGTGAGGTTCGACAAGCTGTTGCCGCTGGCGCAAGGCTTTGCACGGGCCGCAGATTACATCCGCGCTGCCGGGCGGCCGCTGACTGCGTTCTGTGCCTGCGAATTGCGCTCGCCCGCTGCTTTCAGCGAGGCCGGATTTCGCGCATTCAATGAGCATTACGTGAAGACGCTCGCGGAATGGGGCATCTTCGACGGTAGCGTCAATCCGGTGGCGCGCAGCAACGTCTGTCCCGAGATCGATCCGCCGGCCGATCCGTCGTTCTACGCATTCTCCTTCACGCGCCCGAAGACAAATGCAACACCGACATTCGTGATCGCCGGCGGCGCCGAGGCGCGCGGCGGCGATGCGCCTTATCCGGAGCGGATCGTGCGCTATCGCGACGTCAGTCCGGACGGACTGAAGGAAAAGGTCGCGTTCACGGTCGGCGAGATGGAACGCCGTCTCGCTGCTTTCGGCGCCGATTGGGCGGGCACCACTGGTGCACAAATCTACACCGTGCACGATTTTCATCCGGTCGTGGCCGATGCGCTGGTTCGGCACGGCGCGGCGCGCTCCGGCATGACGTGGCATTTCGCCCGGCCGCCGGTGATCGATCTCGAATTCGAGATGGATTGCCGTCGCGTGATGCGCGAGAGCGTCATTTAAACGACACCTGCTATCTGCAGTACATCCGTTTGCGGCACGCGATTTGCACAACGAGGGTTCGATACCTACGTTGAAAGCACGGCGACGAATGACAGCGTGCCAGAATTCCGGAGCGAGAGATGACCGAGTTGCGCGCGGACGTAATTGTATTGGGCGCGGGCATGGTCGGCGTCAGCGCGGCGCTGCATCTGCAGAAGCGGGGGCGCGATGTCATCCTCGTCGACAAGCACGGCGCTGCAGGCGAGGAGACCAGCTACGGCAATGCCGGATTGATCGAACGCGCCTCGGTATTCCCGTACATGTTCCCGCGCGACATCCATCATATCCTGCGTTACGCGCTCAACCGCTCGGCGGAAGCACATTATCATCTGGATGCGCTGCCGGTGGTGCTGCCGTGGCTGTGGCGTTATTTCCGTGCGTCGTCGCCGGAAGGCGCGATGCGCAGCGCGAAGGCCGCGTTGCCGCTGATCCAGCGCAGCCTTGTCGAACACGAAGCCTTGATCGAAGAAGCGGGCGTGCCTGAACTGCTCCGCCGGACCGGCTGGATCAAGCTGTTCCGATCCGAAGCCAGCATGGCAAATGGCGTCGCCGAGCTGGAGCGGGCGCGGCAGTTCGCGGGCGTCGATGCGGATGTGCTCGACGCTGCGGCGATTGGCGAGCGCGAGCCGCATCTTTCCGGCTCGTTCGCGGGTGCGATCCACTGGTCCGCGCCGGGCTTCATTCCGGATCCCGGCGCACTCGCCAAGGCCTATGCCGCGCTGTTCGTTCGAAACGGCGGACGCTTCATCACGGCCGACGCGCGAACCCTCGAACAAGTCTCGCAGGGCTGGCAGGTGAAAAACGAGGCAGGCGAGGCGATGATCGCGCGCGAGGTTGTGGTTGCGCTCGGCCCATGGTCCGATCTGGTGTTCGCTCCGCTGGGCTACAATATTCCGCTCGGCATCAAGCGCGGCTACCACCAGCACTTCGCACCGCGCGGCAACGCGGTGCTCAACCACCCCATTCTCGATGCCGATGGCGGATTTCTGCTGGCGCCGATGAATCGCGGCATTCGGCTGACGACCGGTGCGGAATTCGCGCGCCGCGACGCGCCACCGACGCCGGTGCAGATCGACCGAACGTTGCCGTTGGCGCGCGGCTTGTTTCCGCTCGACGGTGCACTCGACGCCACGCCCTGGATGGGCCGTCGGCCATGTCTGCCCGATATGCTGCCGGTGATCGGCGCAGCCCCGCGCCATTCCGGACTGTGGTTCGACTTCGGTCACCAGCATCACGGACTGACGCTCGGGCCGGCGACCGGCCGGTTGTTGGCCGAGATGATGACCGGAGAGCAGCCGTTTGCCGATGCGGCGCCGTTTGCGGCCCAGCGCTTCAGTTAACTCTTAACTCCGGATGCCGACGGGTTAGTCCGGCGCAGTCAGACGCATCGCCTGTCACTTGCATCGGATAGCCTTGACGATACGGTGAAATTTCGCATTAGGTTCGTCGTGCTCCGAGGGGCATTCGAATCCGGTTCAGGAGCGACGCTATGAAAGTGACCATCGAGATCGATTGCACCCCTCTTGAGGCGCGTGAATTCATGGGGCTTCCCGATGTGCAGCCGATGCAGGCTGCCATGATGGACAAGCTGCAGGAAAAGATGATGGCGAACCTCGATCAGTTCTCGCCCGAAACGATCCTGCAGAACTGGTTCACCTTCGATCCCAAGATGGCCGAGCGGTTTCAGAACATGTTCGCCAACATGGCCGGACTTGGGACCGGGCGCTCGAGCAAGAAATAACCGCACCGAGGTGAAGGGGCCGGCGCGACGGTATCGGGCGCGGGCCGGCTGCCGGTCAAGGGCGATGCCGCCCGAATATAATCAGGCTATTTGAAGCATTTACGCCGTTTGCCGTTGCAAACTGGCGGCCGGAACATGCACAATCTGCGTCCGGTGCCACCCCACAGGGTGGCCAAGAACGCCGCCAAGGCGTCACAAATTCCTTTCTGGGAGAGACGTATGAGTGGCGCCAAGAAGCTGTCCTCGATGGACGCATCGTTCCTTTACCTCGAAACGCCCGAGATGCCGATGCATGTCGGGAGCATCGCGATCTTCCGGTTGCCCGAGAATTACGCTGGCAACTTCTTCGAGGATTTCAAGGCGATGATCGCCTCGCGATTGCATATCGCGCCGATCCTGAAAGCGCGGCTGGAAAAGGCGCCGCTCGACATCGATCATCCAAGCTGGGTCGAGGACGACCAGTTCGACATCGACCGCCACATCTTCCGCGGCAGCCTGCCGGCGCCGTACGACCGTGCGACGCTGGAGCGCATCGTCGGCTGGATGCATGCCAAGCTGCTCAACCGCGCGCGGCCGCTCTGGGAGTTTTATGTCTTCGAGGGCATGAAGGACAACGAGATCGGCCTTTATTCCAAGATGCACCACGCCTGCATCGACGGTGGCGCCGGTGCCGCGCTCACCAACATGATCTATGACGTCTCGCCGGTGCCGCGCGAGATCCCCGAACCGACGGCGCGCCGCAAGGGCGGGCCGGAGCCGCGCGAGATGGCCGCGAATTTCATCGATTCGTATCAGCAGCTCTGGCGTCAGCCGTTCGACGGTTCGACCATGGCCAAGGGCATCGACCTGCCGCGCTCGGGCAAGAGCGACCTCGGATCGATCCTGTTCGACAATGCCATGTTCCAGATCGAGAGCGCAGTGAAGTTCGCCGGCAGCGTTCCGGCGATGCTGAAGAGTGTGTCGGAAGTCGTCGCCAAGGTGTCCGATCCCAAATCGCGCGACAGCATCGCCAGCATGGCGTCGCCGCCGACCATCCTCAACAAATCGATTTCGTCCGAGCGCAGCTTTGCCGGCGTGTCGATCTCGCTGTCGGAGGCCAAGGCGCTGGCCAAGCAATCCGGCGGCAAGCTGAACGATGTGGTGCTGGCGCTTTCCAGCGGCGTGGTGCGGCGCTATCTGATCAGCCAGGGCGCGCTGCCGAACAAGTCACTGACCGCGGGCGTGCCGATCTCGCTGCGCGAGGAGGGCAACACGGACGCCAACAATCAGGTGTTCGGGATGATCTGCTCGATCGCCACCGATATCGAGGACCCGAAGGCACGGCTCGAGGCGATCATCGCGCAGTCCTCGAAGTCGAAGGAAATGTCGCATCCGCTGCGCGCGCTGATGCCGCAGGTGTCCAACGTTTCGATGCTCGGCGCGCCGATCCTGGTGCAGATCATGGCGCTGCTCTACAGCCGCTCCAATCTCTCCGACGTGCTGCCGCCGGCAACCAACATCACGGTGTCGAACGTCCCCGGACCGCGCCAGACCCTGTATGCGGCCGGGGCCGAGCTGCTGCATATCTTTCCGGTGTCGATTGCGGTGCATGGCGTCGCGCTCAACATCACGGTGCAGAGCTATCGCGACCAGCTCGATTTCGGATTCATCGCAGGCGCCAACGTCATCCCGCATGTGCAGGTGCTGGCCGATATGCTGCCCGAGGAATTGGCGGCGCTGCAGGCGGCCTATGCATCGCCCCCGGACGCGCAGAGTGTCGCGAGCTGAGCGAGCTCGCCCACAACATTCGGTAACGTGACGGTTCAAGTCCAGCGAGTCCGGGCCGGGCTCAGGTGAGGTTCTGAATGATCGAGATGCCGCCGCTCCAGTTCGCGCAGACGAACGGAATTCGCATGGGCTATTACGAGGCGGGCCCGAAATCCGATACGCCGCCAGTGGTGTTGTGCCACGGCTGGCCGGAAATCGCATTCTCGTGGCGGCACCAGATCAAGGCGCTAAGTGAGGCGGGCATCCGCGTCATCGCGCCGGATCAGCGCGGCTATGGCGCGACCGATCGCCCCGAGAAGGTCGAGGACTACGATCTCGAGCACCTGACCGGCGATCTGGTCGGGTTGCTGGATCATCTCAAGATCGACAAGGCGATTTTCGTCGGCCACGACTGGGGCGGCTTCGTGGTTTGGCAGATGCCGCTGCGCCACCCGTCGCGGGTGGCCGGCGTCGTCGGCATCAACACGCCGCACGCCGATCGTGCGCCTGTCGATCCCATCAGCCTGTTCCGCAAGCGCTTCGGCGACAGCATGTACATCGTGCAGTTTCAGGATGCAGCGCGCCAGCCGGACAAGATTTTCGGCAGCAAGGTTGCCGAGACCTTCGATTTTTTCATGCGCAAACCGATGCCGCGCAAGCCGCAGCCGGTGGAAGCGCCGGCCGCCGGTGTGGGCGCATCGTCGAAACTCAATCTGGCGTTTCCGCAGATGGTCGCCGGTTACGATCCCAAGCTAGATCCGCGTCAGCAAATCCTGTCCCCCGAGGAGATGGCGGTATTCGTCGAGACATTCGGCAAGACCGGCTTCACCGGCGGCATCAACTGGTATCGCAACATGAGCCGCAATTGGGAGCGTGCCGCCGACCTCGATCATACCGTGCGGGTGCCGTCGCTGATGATCATGGCGGAGAACGATGCGGTGCTGCCGCCGTCGGCCACCGAGGGCATGGAGAAACTGATCCCGGACCTCGAAAAATACCTGGTCCACGACAGCGGCCATTGGACGCAGCAGGAGCAGCCTGCCGAGGTGAGCGAAAAGCTGATCGAATGGCGGCGGCGGAGATTTGGTTGACTGTCATCTCGAGGGGCGAGCCGGCAGGTGAGCCTCGAAAGATGCGATAACGTGACATTGCATGCTGCCATGCTTCGAGACGCGCAACGCGCGTTGCTCAGGATGACGGCGCAGGTGAGGAGATGATTTCAGATGAGCGCGACCAATCCGCTGGACCCGATTCCGCATCCGCCCAAGAAGCCGGTGGTCGGCAACATGCTGTCGATCGACTCGGCGGCGCCGATCCAGAACCTCGTGCAGCTCGCCAAGGAGCTCGGGCCGATCTACTGGCTCGACATGATGGGCGCGCAGATGATTATCGTCTCCGGGCACGACCTGGTCGATGAACTGTGCGACGAGAAGCGGTTCGACAAGTCGGTGCGCGGTTCGCTGCGGCGGGTGCGGACGATCGCCGGCGACGGGTTGTTCACCGCCGACACCAAGGAGCCGAATTGGAGCAAGGCGCACAACATCCTGTTGCAGCCGTTCGGCAACCGCGCGATGCAATCCTATCATCCGAGCATGGTCGATATCGCCGAGCAGCTCGTCAAGAAATGGGAGCGTCTCAATCCCGACGAGGAAGTCGATGTCGTCCACGACATGACCGCGCTGACGCTCGACACCATCGGCCTGTGCGGCTTCGACTATCGCTTCAATTCGTTCTATCGCCGCGATTATCATCCGTTCGTCGAGGCGTTGGTACGCTCGCTCGAAACCATCATGATGACGCGCGGCCTGCCGCTCGAAAAAATCTGGATGAAGAAGCGCAACACCGATCTCGTTGCCGACACCGCCTTCATGAACAAGATGGTCGACGACGTGATCGCGGCGCGGCGCGGTAGCGGCGATGCCGACGGCAACAAGGACATGCTCAACGCCATGCTCACCGGCGTCGACAAGGCGACCGGAGAGCAGCTCGACGACGTCAACATCCGCTATCAGATCAACACGTTCCTGATCGCAGGCCACGAGACCACCAGCGGCATGCTGTCGTACTCCATCTACGCGATGCTCAAGCATCCCGACGTGATGAAGAAGGCCTATGAGGAAGTCGATCGCGTGCTCGGCTCCGATCTCGATGCGCGGCCGACCTATCAGCAGGTTTCGCAGCTCACTTACATTACGCAGATCCTGAAGGAGTCGCTGCGGCTGTGGCCGCCGGCGCCGGCCTTCGCCGTGTCGCCGTATCAGGACGAGGTAATCGGCGGAAAGTACAAACTCAGGAAGGGATCGTTCGTGTTGGTGCTGGCGGCGGCGCTGCATCGCGACCCTGCGGTGTGGGGACCGCATCCCGACGTGTTCGATCCAGAGAATTTCAGCCGCGAGGCGGAAGCGAAGCGGCCGATCAATGCGTGGAAGCCGTTCGGCAACGGCCAGCGCGCCTGCATCGGGCGCGGCTTCGCGATGCACGAGGCGGCGCTCGCGCTCGGCATGATCCTTCAGCGCTTCAAGCTGATCGATCACAACCGCTATCAGTTGCACCTGAAGGAAACGCTGACGATCAAGCCCGAAGGCTTCAAGATCAAGGTACGTCCGCGTCCCGATAGCGAACGCACCAGTAAGGCACCGGCGGCTTCGGCCGCCACGGCGAAGCCAGCCGCTGCCGCGCAGGCACAAACGCGGCCGGGTCACAACACGCCGCTGCTGGTGCTCTACGGCTCCAATCTCGGCACGGCGGAAGACATGGCGACGCGCGTGGCGGACCTGACCGAGATCAACGGCTTCACCACAAAACTGGCGCCGCTGGATGAGGCGGTCGGCAAGCTGCCGAAGGAGGGTGGCGTGCTGATCTTCGCTGCCTCCTACAACGGCGCGCCGGCCGACAACGCGACGCAGTTCGTAAAATGGTTGCAGAGCGATCTGGCCAAGGACGCGTTTGCCGGCGTCAAATACGCCATCTTCGGTTGCGGCAACAGCGACTGGGCGGCGACCTACCAGTCGGTGCCACGTCTGATCGATGAGCAGCTTGCGGCGCACGGCGCGGTGAACGTGTTCGAGCGCGGCGAGGGCAATGCGCGCGAGGACCTCGATGGCCAGTTCGAGTCCTGGTACGCCAGGCTCGGCCCCAAGGCGGTGAAGGCACTCGGCATCGACGCCAAGTTCACCCGCAGCGCCAACGACGCGCCGCTGTACAGCATCGAGCCGGTGGCGCCGACGGTGATGAACACCGTTGCCGGCCTCGGCGGCGCGGTGCCGATGAAGGTACTGTCCAATACGGAATTGCAGAACCGCTCAGGCCCAAACGCGTCCGATCGCTCGACGCGACATGTGGAAGTCGAGTTGCCGCTCGGCACCAGTTATCGCGCGGGCGATCATCTCAGCGTCATTCCGCGCAACGATCCGGTGCTGGTCGATGCGGTGGCGCGTCGCTTCGGCTTCCTGCCGACCGATCAGATCCGGTTGCAGGCGCCCGAAGGGCGACGCGCACAACTACCGGTCGGGCAATCGATTTCTGTTGGGCGGCTGCTCGCCGAGTTCGTTGAATTGCAGCAGATCGCGACGCGCAAGCAGATTCAGATCATGGCGGAGAATACCCGCTGTCCGATGACCAAGCCGAAGCTGCTCGGTCTCGTCGGCGACGACGCTGCTTCGCAGGAGCGCTATCGCACCGAGGTGATGGCCAAACGCAAGTCGGTGTTCGACCTGCTCGAGGAATTTCCGGCCTGCGATCTGCCGTTCCACGCCTATCTCGAAATGCTGTCGCTGCTGGCGCCGCGCTATTATTCGATCTCGTCGTCGCCGGCGGTCGAGCCGGGCCGTTGCAGTGTCACTGTCGGCGTGGTCGAGGGGCCGGCGGCCTCGGGGCGCGGGACCTACAAGGGAATCTGCTCGAACTACATGGCCGGTCGCCGTCCGGGCGATACGGTCTATGCGTCGGTGCGCGAGACCAAGGCGGGCTTCCGCCTGCCCGAGAATCCGGCGACGCCCGCCATTATGATCGGCCCCGGCACCGGGCTCGCGCCGTTCCGCGGCTTTCTGCAGGAGCGTGCGGCGATGATGGCGCAGGACATTTCGCTCGGGCCGTCGATGCTGTTCTTCGGCTGCCGCAGTCCCGAGCAGGACTATCTCTATGCGGAGGAGTTGAAGGATCTCGCCGAGCATGGCGTCACCGAGCTGCACGTCGCGTTCTCGCGCGCAGGCACGGACAAGACCTATGTGCAGCACCTGATCGCGCAGCAGAAGGATCGTGTCTGGAAGCTGATCGAGGACGGCGCGATCGTTTACGTTTGCGGCGACGGCAGCAAGATGGAGCCCGACGTCAAGGCGGCACTGATGGCGATTTACCGCGACAAGACCGGCAACGACGAAGCTGCCGCGGTGCGCTGGATCGACGACCTCGGCACGCGCAACCGCTACGTGCTCGACGTGTGGGCGGGAGGGTAGCTGGCTTTTTCCCTCTCCCCTGGTGGGAGAGGGTGCCTGAGCGAAGCGAAGGCGGGTGAGGGGTATCCGGGCAATCCCCTCATCCGGCGTGGACTGCGTCCCCGCCACCTTCTCCCACAAGGGGAGAAGGAAGAATGGGTCCCAAAATTTGATAGCGCTACTTCGCGCTCGCCCCATGCGCATGTTTGTCGATCGCGTCGATGATCTGCGGCCACATCGGGATCGGCAGCGCGTGACCCATACCTTCGACCATCAACAGCTTCGCGCCGGGGATCGAGGCGGCGGTGTCCTTGCCGCCTTCGGGACGCACCAGCGGATCGACGGTGCCGTGGATCACCAGCGTCGGCGCTTTCACCTTGGCGAGCCGTTCCTTGCGGCTGCCCGAGGCGAGGATGGCGCGGAGCTGACGCCCGACGCCCTCGGGATGCAGGCCGCGTTCAAAAGTTCGAATGGCGCGTTCACGGTCCAGCGCTTCGTCCTGCGGGAAACTGCCGACGCGCAGGAGTTTCCAGGTCTGTGCGAAACGCACGATGAATTCGTCGCGTGTGGTGACAGGCGGCGCCAGCAGCAGCGCCGACGCTTCGCGAGTCGGGCCGGGCACTTTCGGATTCCCGGTGGTCGACATGATCGACGTCAGCGAACGCACGCGCTCCGGAAACACGATGGCGATTTCCTGCGCGATCATGCCGCCCATGGATGCGCCGACGATGTGCGCGCGCTTGATGTGCAGGGCATCGAGCAGGCTGATGGTATCGGTCGCCATGTCGTAAAGCTTGTAGGGAGCGGCAACCGGCGTCTTGAATAGCTTGAGCTTCAGAAGTTCGAGTCCGCCGAGCCGCTTGCCGCCTTTCATCTGCGTGGATTTGCCGATGTCGCGATTGTCGAAGCGGATGACGCGGAAGCCGCGCGCCGCCAGCTGGCGGCAGAATTCGTCGTCCCAATGGATCATCTGCGCGCCGAGGCCCATGATCAGCACAAGCGGTTCGGCGTCGGGCGCACCGAAAATCTCGTAGCAAAGCTCGATGCCATTGGCGCGGGCCATTTGCGGCGGCTGGTGCGGAACTGCATTCACGGTAGGATTCCTTGGATAATCGGGTTGTGTCGAAACGTGAAAGGTAACGTCAGGTAGGTATCCGGAGAGGGGCATTCTGAATATTGACCGTCGTCTCACAACAGTATGGAATGACAAAAAAATAAAAGCGAGACTGATCGCTTGCGACAAATCTGGAGGGAATTGAGTGGCGACCAAGGACAACGATCCGGCCGAGATGTGGCGCACCATGCTCGGCGAGATGGAGAAAGGGTTCAACTCTTTCGCCACGCAAACGATGACGTCGCCTGAATTCAGCAAGGTGATGAACCAGGCCGGCGGGCTCGCGGCCGGCGCGCAGAAGCAGTTCGGCGACATGATGGAGAAGTATCTTGTCGGCATGAACCTGCCGAGCCGCGCGCAACTGGTGAACATGGCCGAACGATTGCAGGCCATCGAGGGCCAGCTCAGCGAGATCAAGGCGCTCTTGTATCAGGTGCACCACAACTCCGCGGCTCCGGATAACCGCGTCAGCGTGACGCCAAAGCCGCCGCGGACCCGACGACCGCCTTCATCGAGTGGAGGATCGACATGAACGCACCCTCGGCAGCAAGCGCGCTCGATTTCACCTCGGTCCCGGAACGCATCCAGTCGGAAGTTCAGCGCGCCATTCAGCGCAGCATCAAGGGCGTCGAATACATCGCCTCCTCGGGCCCGGTGCCGGGCGCGACCCCGAAGGACATCATCCTTTCGCGTGGGACGATGCAGCTCTATCACTATCGGCCGATGGCCGACGAGATTTACCGCATCCCGATCCTCATCGTGATGGCGACGACCAACCGCGGTTACATTCTCGATCTCGCGCCCGGACAGAGCATGGTCGAGTTTCTCCTCAAGCGCGGCTACGACGTCTACATGCTCGACTGGACCGCGCCGAAGCCGGAGGAGAAGAACCTGCGGCTGGACGACTACGTGCTCGGCTTCATTCCCGAATGCGTGCGCGCGGTGCAGCAGGATTCAGGCGAGACCGATATCAACATCATCGGCTATTGCGCCGGCGGCATGCTGTCGACGCTGTATGCATCGCTGTTCACGGACGGACCGCTGAAGAACCTTGTCTGCTTTACGACGCCGATCGACTTTACCCAGATGAAGCTGTTCCAGAATTTTTCGGACCGCCGTTACTTCGACGTCGACCGGCTGGTCGACAGCGTCGGTAATGTGCCGGCCGAGATGATCGTGACATCGTTCGACATGCTGCGGCCGGCCGCGCGTGCGGTCGGGCAGGTGCAGTTATGGGAAAACATCTGGAACGACGAATACGTCAAGTCCTATCGGATGATGGACAAGTGGGGGAACGATACCCTGCCGCTGGCAGGCGAGTATTTCCGCCAGATGACCAAGGACCTGATGTGGGACAACAAGATCTTCAACGACACGATGACCGTGGGCGGCCGCAAGGCCGTTCTGGCGAACATCAAGGTGCCGATTCTTCACGTCGTTGCCGAGCACGATCACATCGTGCCTTATGAGGCCGCGCGGCACCTCATCGCCCGTGTTGGCTCCACCGACAAGGAAGAGGTGATGCTCAAGGGTGGCCATGTCAGCCTTGTCGCTGGCGCCAACGCGGTCAAGCGCATGTGGCCGAAACTCGATTCATGGTTGGGTGAGAGATCAGTATGAGCAGTTCCGAACTACGTTCCTATCCGCGCCAGGTGGCTACCGAGGCGGGGCCGATCGAATTCCGCCTGATGGGGGCGGCCGACGAGGCAGCGGTGCTGGCCTTCGCCCGCCAGCTTCCGGTACATGACCTGTTGTTCCTGCCGCGCAACATCACCGAACCGAAGGTGCTGACCGCCTGGGTCAGGGAGATCGAGCGCGGTACCATCACCAGCCTGCTGGCATGGAAGGGCGACAAGGTGGTCGGCTGCGGCACCATCGTCCGCGACGTGCACTCGTGGTCGCCGCACGTCGGTGGCATCCGCATGGTCGTCTCCCGCGATGTGCGTGGCCTTGGGGTCGGCCGGGCGCTGACGCAGGAGACGTTCGCGCTGGCGTTGTCGATGGGTCTTGAGAAACTCGTGGCGCAGATGACCGTCGATCAGACCGGCGCCATTGCCATCTTCGAGGGGTTGGGTTTCAAGGCCGAGGCTCTGCTGCGCGACCATGTCCGCGATACCGCGGGGAATACCCACGATATCGTCGTGCTGGGCCACAACGTGGCGCAGGTACGGGCCAAACTGGAGGCCTATGGCCTCCCGGCCGCCGTTCAGGCCTAGGAAGCGGTCAAATCCAATAAATCGCCGTGATCACGGTTTCGTGATATCGCAATGCAACAACGATGTTGCATTGCACAAGGCTCCATGCCATAAGGTTCTCACCCCGGGCCATTCAGGACGGGCCGAGCCCATAGCTCAAACCTGAGGATGGAGACACCAATGACCACCGAAACCAATTCTGCTTTCAACGGCGTAAAAGAAGCCTTCGCTCCCGTCACTGACGCGCTCAAGAACCTCCAGAACCTGGAAGTTCCCGAGGCTGCTCGTGACTTCGTCAAGCGTGCTGCCGGCTCTGCCAAGGATCGCGCTGCGAACCTGCACGAAGGCTCCGAGAAGGTGACCAACGCGATCGAGACCGCGGTTGCCAATTCGGTCAGCGAAGCCGCCAAGATCAGCCGCAACATCCAGCAGGCTATGTATCAGGACGCTGAAGCTTTCTACGCCGGTATCGACAAGCTGGCCTCGGCCAAGTCGCTCACCGAAGCGTTCCAGATCCAGTCCGAGCTGCTCCGCGCTCGCGGCGAAGTGTTCGTGTCGCGTGCCAAGTCCACCAGCGAGTACGTCGGCAAGCTGGTCGCCGACGGTGCGAAATCGGCTCAGGACAACTTCTCGAAGGTTGCTGCTTCCTACAGCAAGACTGCCTGATCACTTTTCCTCCCTGACTACCAAACTATCGAAGGCCCGCCCGTTGCGGGCCTTCTTTTTGTCCGCGCGATTTCGCGGTTCGATCCCTATCTATATGTCGTTGCGAGGAGGACCCGGATCGGTGCTACGTACGGTCCGAGGGCAGGCTGTGCGGCGATGTGATCCACCTGACTTGCCGCATTCCCGATTGCTTGCGACGCTCGCCGTGACGGATAGCTGACGCCAACCAGGCGCCCGGGTGAATACTCATGTTGCTCGACGGCACATCTTCTTTCGATCCCAGTTCGGGCGATGCGATTCGCGCGGCAGAACTCCGGCGCATCAAGCTGTTGGCGACGCTGGTGCTGGTCGGATGTTTCGCGGTGTTCGTGACCGCACGCGCCTTGCAACATCTTCACCCGGTATGGGGTTTCGTGGCGGCATTCGCGGAAGCCGCAACCATCGGCGGACTTGCGGACTGGTACGCGGTTGTGGCGCTGTTCCGCAGGCCGCTGGGATTGCCTATTCCGCATACCGCCATCATCCAGAACAATCAGCATCGCATCGCCGACAAGCTCGGCGAATTCATCGAGGAGCATTTCCTCGATGCCGGGCCGGTGGAGGCCAAGTTGCGCGAAGTCGATTTCGCGTCGTTCATCGCGGAATGGATGAGCGACCGCAAGCGCAGCGCCGATCTCGCGCGTTTCGTGCTTCGCTTGCTGCCAGAAGCCATGAGCGCGACCGAGACGTCCGGGTTGAGTACCTTCGTGACGCGCCGCGTGATGACGCAACTGCAATCCATCAATCTCGCACCGCTTGCGGCCGGCACGCTGCATGCGTTTGTCGAGGAGGGCAGGCACCATGCGCTGCTCGACGATCTGCTAGTCGCGGTCCATGGTGCGCTCGAACAGCCGGAGACAATGGCGGCATTCCGTCAGAAGATTCGCGACGAACTGCCGACGCTACTGAAGCTCTACCGCACCGATGCATTTCTGGTGAAGAAGATATTGGCCTCGGCCAAGGCATTCTTCGACGAGGTGCGCACCAATCCGAACCACCCGTTCCGTGGCGAGTTCGATCGCATGGTGCTGTCGTTCGTCGATCGAATGGCCACCGACCCGAATTACACCAGCCGGCTCGACAGCCTGAAGCAGGATTTGCTGGCGCGGCCCGAGCTCGGCGATCTGGCGCGTAACGTGTGGTCGAACGCCAAGTCCTTCATCGAGAAGAGCGCGTCTGGTGAAAGCACGGTGCTGCAGCATCACCTCGCCAACGTGTTCGTCGAGGCGGGCAGGACGCTAGCGGCGGATTCCGAATTGCGTGCGGAGATAAATCAGGGTCTCGTCGTGGTGTTACGCAGCTTCATCGCCGAACAGAAGAGCGGCGTCTCCACCTTCATCGCCGATCAGGTGAAGAGCTGGGACATGACGCAGCTCATCTCGCTGATCGAGGTCAATGTCGGCAAGGATTTGCAATACATCCGCTTCAACGGAACGCTGATCGGCGGCCTCGTCGGACTCGCTCTGCATACGATCGAAGTGCTGTTGCGTCTGGCGTGACGAATCGTCATTCGCCTAAGGCGGCTGACAGCCGTCCGGGCGTCCCGCAAGTCCATTAAAGCGCTTGAAATCGGCAAAACCTGTCCATAGCTTATTATATGACGGCCGTATGTCATCGGGCGTTGCGAGACTTTTACGTATTTTATCGATTGGCCGAGCCCGTTGCCTGACGGTAACCGGAGCCGGATACGAAAGGAAACTAGATGTCCGCTGCTGCCCTGCCGTTGCGGCCGCCGTCCAGAACTTTGATGTTTCTGGAAGGCCGCGCGCTTCCCGAACTCGGCGCCTTCCTTGGTGCGCTTCCGATGCTCAGTCTTGCGCCGCGCGGCGACGGTCATCCCGTCCTGGTGCTGCCGGGCCTGATGGCGAGTGATACATCTACTCGACCGCTGCGCAGCTTCCTGAAGAATCGCGGCTATGTGGTCAGCGGTTGGCGCCAGGGCCGCAACTACGGTCTGCGCCCGGGCGTGCAGGCCGCGATGATGGACCTGGTCCGCGAACTTTACGAAACACACGGCCGCAAGGTCAGCCTCATCGGCTGGAGTCTCGGCGGATTGTACGCGCGTCAGCTCGCCAAGATGATGCCCGATCATGTGCGCTCGGTGATTACGCTCGGCAGTCCGTTCGCGGGCAGCCCGAAGTCGACCAATGCGTGGCGCGTCTATGAATTCACCAGCGGCCGCCGCGCCGATGATGCCGACGAGCGCTTCGGCGGAGCGTTGTCTTCAACGCCGCCGGTGCCGACCACGGCGATCTTCAGCCGCACCGATGGCGTTTGCGCGTGGCAGGGCTGTATGGAGCAGCCGTCGAGCCACTCCGAAAATATCGAAGTGGAAAGCAGCCACTGCGGCATGGGCCATCATCCGGCCGCTGTCTATGCGATCGCCGATCGGCTTGCGCAGCCGGAGGGCGAATGGAAGCCGTTCGATCGCGGCGGCTTGCGCAGCCTGGTTTATCCGGATCCGGACAGGTAAGCGCGGCGCGCTGGGCGCTACATCAAGAATGAAATTCAGAGGGCGCGTCCTGCAACGGGACGCGCCTTTTCTGTTTTCCTTCTGGTCGAAGCGCGTTTCGCGGATGCCGTTGGAGTGATCGGGCCGACCGAGGTGACGGCGTCTTCGGCGCCTGCCAGCACGAGGCCAGCGGCCATGCGCGCATAGGCTTCGCGTGACATGCCCTTGCCGTCGCGAAACCACAGGTAATGCCAGTTCAGCATCCCGAACAGCGACATCGTCAGCGGCTTCAGGATATCGTGCTTGTCAGCCATCGCGGGAAGGGCGGCCGCGATCGCATCGGAAAAGATCACGACCAGCTTGCGCTCGAGCTCTTTCAGCACGGACTGCTGCGCTTGCGGCAACAGTTTCAGGCTCGAAATCTGCACCTGATGTTCGGCATCCGCGCCGCGATAGGCTTCGAGCAATGCGGTGGAAACCGCAACCAAACGTTCCTTGCCGTCCTTCGCTGTAACCGCTGCCGCTTCCACGACGGCAACGAGATGATTGAGATGATCGGCCAGCAGGTCGAACAGCACATCATCCTTGGAATTGTAATAGTGGTACATCAGCGCCTTGGAGACGCCGCAGGCCTCCGCGATCATCGTGATCGAGGTGCCGGTGAATCCGTGCTGCGCGAACAAGACGGCCGATTGGCTGAGAATGCCCAGACGTTTCTTGTCGTAGTCGTTCGCGCGCGTGCGAGCCATGCAGTCCCCAAAACTTCGCTGGTGTCCGGCAAGCCGGTGGCCGGCGGAGGTTCGGCCGCGCGGTCGGGCAATACTTTCGCATTGACCGTCCAACTGGTCAATTATTATCCCCGGCTGGCATCGGCGGGGTCGGGTAGGGAGCGCACGCGAAACTTGGCGTCGTCGCGCCAAACGCGCTATGCGGTGGACGATGCCCCATCCGCTCACCCGTATCGTCGATCAGCTCAAGCGCGAACCGTCCCGCACCGGGTCACTCGCCATCACCGTGTTCGGCGATGCGATCGTGCCGCGCGGTGGCTCGGTCTGGCTCGGTACGCTGCTGGCATTCTTCGAGACGCTCGATATCGACAGTGGCGTGGTGCGCACGGCGATGTCGCGGCTTGCGGCAGACGGCTGGCTGGCGCGCAACAAGGTCGGTCGCAACAGCTTTTACCGGTTGGCCGACAAGGGCCGCGAGACCTTCGACGCCGCCATGGTCCACGTCTATCATCCGCGCGCGCCAGACTGGACGGGGCGCTTCGAACTGTTGCTGATCGGCAATGGCGGCGACCGTGACGTGTCGCGCGATGCGCTCAAGGATGCCGGCTTTGGCAGTCCGCTGCCGGGCGTCTGGGTCGCGCCCTCCGGCGTTCCCATTCCGGAGAGTGCGCGCGGCGCCATTCGGCTCGAAGTGTCGGCCGAAGACGACAGCGGCCGACGCTTGCTCAGCGAAAGCTGGCCGCTGGATCGTATCGCCGAGGCCTATCTCAAATTCATCCGGACGTTCGAGCCGCTGCGGCAGTGGATCGATCGTAGCGAGCCATTGTCCGACGCCGAAGCATTTACCGCGCGCATTCTGATGAACCACCATTATCGCCGGGTCATCCTGCGCGACCCGCTGTTGCCGGCAGCGCTGCTGCCACACGATTGGCCGGCGGCGGCTGCACGCCGGCTGTGCCGCGATATTTTCCTCGGGCTGCTTGGGCCATCCGAACGGTGGCTGGACCGGAATGGCTCGAATGAAGCCGGTCCGCTGCCGCCGCCCGGTCCCGGGCTGAAACGCCGCTATCAGGATTAGTGGGAAGGGGCGCGATCTGATGGTCCTTGCAGAAAATATGTTACAAAAATATCTTGACGAATATTAATTATGTTATACATTGGCGGGAAATCATAGGGAGGGTCGCCCATGTATACGCAGGCGCTCAATTCGTCCGACGGTGAAGATCGTTTCGTTGAGGACGCAACGCGTGCAGCCGCGTTTCAGGCCCGCATTGATGCCGACGAGCGCATCGAGCCGAACGACTGGATGCCCGCGGCCTATCGCAAGACGCTGACGCGGCAGATTTCCCAACACGCCCATTCCGAAATCGTCGGCATGCTGCCGGAAGGCAACTGGATCACCCGCGCGCCGTCGCTGCGGCGCAAGGCGGCGCTGCTTGCCAAGGTGCAGGACGAGTGCGGCCACGGTCTCTATCTTTATGCGGCAGCGGAAACGCTCGGCTCGTCGCGCGAAGAACTGGTCGATGCGATGCTGAGCGGCAAGTCCAGATATTCGTCGATCTTCAATTATCCGACGCTGACTTGGGCCGACATCGGCGCGATCGGCTGGCTGGTCGATGGCGCGGCGATCATGAATCAGATTCCGCTGTGCCGCTGTTCGTACGGGCCATATGCGCGCGCGATGATCCGCGTCTGCAAGGAAGAGTCGTTCCATCAGCGGCAAGGTTTCGAGATCATGCTGACGCTGGCGCGTGGCACCGAGGAGCAGAAGGCGATGGCGCAGAATGCGCTGGATCGCTGGTGGTGGCCGGTGCTGATGATGTTCGGTCCGCCGGATCAGGCGAGCCAGCACAGCGACACCTCGACCAAATGGAAGATCAAGCGCTTCTCCAATGACGAACTGCGCCAGAAATTCGTCGATGCGACGGTGCCGCAGGCGGAGTTCCTCGGGCTTACGATTCCGGATCCCGGCATGACGCAGGACTCCGAAGGACACTGGCGTTACAGCGAGATCGACTGGACCGAGTTCAAGCAGGTGCTGGCAGGCAACGGCCCGTGCAACCGCGACCGGCTGGCCGCGCGCCGCAAGGCGCACGAGGAAGGCGCCTGGGTGCGCGAGGCTGCCGCGGCCTATGCCGCAAAGCGCGAGAGCCGGCGCACAGCTCAGGCTGCCGAATAGTTTCAGGGAGGAAATCATGGCCACACCGAACAGTCCGCTCTGGGAAGTTTTCATCCGCAGCCGTAACGGTCTTGCGCACAAGCATGTCGGCTCGCTGCATGCCGCCGATGCAACGCTGGCGCTGCAGGCAGCGCGCGACATCTACACGCGGCGCGGCGAGGGGCTTTCGATCTGGGTGGTGCCGTCGAGCGCCATCACGGCGTCCGATCCGTCCGAGAAGGGCATGATGTTCGAACCAGCGGAATCCAAGATCTACCGGCATCCGACGTTTTACGACGTGCCGGAAGAAGTCGGACATATGTGATGACCGCAGCTTCGATCACGGTTTCCGAAACGCCGCTGGTGCTGTACGTGCTGCGCCGCGCCGACGATGCGCTGGTTCTCGGCCATCGGTTGTCGGAATGGTGCGGCCACGCGCCGATGATGGAAGAAGACATGGCGATGGCCAATATGGGCCTCGACCTGCTCGGACAGGCGCGCGAGCTTTATGGCTACGCAGCCAAGGTGGAGGGCAAGGATAACGACGAGGACAAGCTCGCGTACCTGCGCGACGTACGGCAATATCGCAATCTGTTGCTGCTGGAGCAGCCCAACGGCGATTTCGCGCGCACGATGACGCGGCAGTTCTTCTATGCGGCGTTTTCCGATCTGTACTGGCGGGCGATGATGGCTTCGCGCGACACGACGCTGGCCGCGATCGCGGCGAAATCCGAGAAGGAGAGCGCCTATCATCTGCGGCATTCGTCCGAGTGGATGGTGCGGCTCGGCGACGGCACCGAAGAGAGCCATCGCCGCGCGCAGCTGGCGGTGGACGATCTGTGGGCCTTCACTGGCGAGATGTTTGCGGTCGACGACAGCGAGCGCGGCCTGATCGACGCCGGCATTGCGATCGATCCGGAGTCACTGCGAACGCAATGGCTCGCCACGGTGGCGCGCGTGATCGACGAGGCGACACTGAAATTGCCGGCCAACGACTGGATGCAAAAGGGCGGTCGGATCGGCCAACACACCGAGCATCTCGGCCATCTGCTCAGCGAACTGCAATCGATGCAGCGAACGTTTCCGGGAGCGACGTGGTGAGCCTCACCGCCCACGATAGCGATCTGCGGCAACGCGCATGGAACGCGGCAGCGCAGGTGGTCGATCCGGAAATCCCGGTGCTGACCATCGCCGACCTCGGCGTGCTGCGCGACGTGACGGTGCACGACGGTGAGGTCGAGATCGCGATCACGCCGACCTATTCAGGTTGTCCGGCGATGAACATGATCGCGGTCGAGATCGAGGTGGCGCTGGCGCGGGCGGGCTTTCGCAAGCCCAAGGTGCGCACGGTGCTGTCGCCGGCCTGGACCACCGACTGGATGAGCGACGATGGCCGCCGCAAGCTGAGGGATTACGGCATCGCGCCGCCGCAGGCCGGTAGCGGCCGTCGCGCGCTGTTCGGTGTCGAGCAGGTAGCTTGTCCGCAATGCGGCTCGACCGACACCGAGACGCTGTCCGAATTCGGCTCGACCTCGTGCAAGGCGCTGTGGCGCTGCAGGAGTTGCCGCGAGCCGTTCGATTATTTCAAATGCCATTGATGGTTCTGCTGTGATGTCTTCGACCACTCCGCGCTTTCATCGTCTGGCGGTCCGCGACCTGCGCCGCGAGGCATCCGACGCAGTATCGCTGACCTTTGCGATTCCGCAGGAGCTGGCGCGCGACTATGAATTTGCGCCGGGCCAGTATCTGACGCTGCGCACGACCATGGATGGCGAAGAGGTTCGCCGTTCCTATTCGATCTGTTCCGGTCCCGACGACGGCGAACTGCGCATCGCGGTGAAGAAGGTCGATGGTGGCGCGTTCTCGAATTGGGCCGCCGATGAGTTGAAGGCGGGCGATGCGCTCGACGTGATGACGCCGACCGGACGCTTCGGCATTGTGCACAAGCCGGACGAGGCGCGCATTCATGTCGGCTTCGCCGCGGGTTCGGGCATCACGCCGATCCTGTCGATCGTCCGCGGCGTATTGGCGCGCGAGCCGAACAGCCAGTTCTTCCTGTTCTACGGCAACCGCACGACCGATGGCATCATCTTCCGCGAGGCGCTGGAGGAACTGAAGGACCGCTACATGGAGCGGCTGTCGGTGTTCCACGTCATCTCGCAGGAGGAGCAGGATATTCCGATCCTTCACGGTCGTCTCGACGGCGACAAGGTGCGCGTACTGCTGCGCTCGCTGGTGCCGGCTGAGAGCATCGATCATGTGTTCATCTGTGGTCCGATCGGGATGAGCGAGGAGATCGAAGTGACGTGTCGCGAGATCGGCATTGCCGACGAGCGCATTCACGTCGAGCGTTTCGTGTCCGAATTGGGCGGCAAGCCGCGGCCGAAGAAGGTGGTTGCGGCGAGCGCACCGCCGAAGGCAATCGCCTCGCTGATCATCGACGGCAAGCGCCGCGACGTGCCGGTGGCCGATGGCGAGGCTATCCTCGATGCCGCGTTGCGTGCGGGTATGGACCTGCCCTTCGCCTGCAAGGGCGGCATGTGCTCGACCTGCCGCGCCAAGCTGGTCGATGGCGATGCGCCGATGGAGCTGAACTATTCGCTGGAGCCGTGGGAGCTTGAAGCGGGTTTTATTCTGACCTGCCAGGCGCATCCTGCATCAGCGAAGGTCGTAGTCGATTACGACCAGATGTAACGCGATAAATTTCTTCGTCATGGCCGGGCTCGTCCCGGCCATCCACGTCTTTCTTACTGAGCCACTACCAGGACGTGGATGGCCGGAATAAATCCGGCCACGACGAGAGGGCCGTGATATCCGCGTCACACCTTCGGCGATGGCGCGTCTCCGAACAGCTTTTCCATCGACAGCCCGAGACCCAGCAGCGTCGTGTCGCTGCCGACCGGGCCATCGATTTCCAACCCAATGGGCAATCCACTCGCTGTCATGCCGGCGAACAGCGACAGGCCCGGAATGCCGGCGTTGCTGCCCGGATCGGTGTTGCGGATCATGGTGTCGAAGGTCGGCACCGGCTTGCCGCCATTGATCGACATCTCGCCGGAGCCTTTGGCGGTATCGATCGCTGGGGCGGGGGCGATGGTGGTCGGAAACAGGATTGCGTCAAGATTGTTGTCGCGGAAGTAGCTCTCGTACAACTTCTGCAGTTGCGGGCGCAGCGTGCCGACGGCATCCGGATAGGCCTTGCCGAAGGCATCGGCGGTGATGGCGCCGAACGCGCCTTTCACATCCGGGCTTGCGATCTTCGCGGCGATATCTGCCAGCGTGATCGCTTCGATGCCGGAGGCTTTCAGGTAAGCAGGAATGTCCTCGATCGGCTCGTGCAGCGCAATCGGGAACGACAGCTTGGCGTTGAGGTCGAACAGCCCGTCGATGTCCTTGTCGACGAGAACGGCTCCGGCATCGGTCAGCTTCTTGCGCGCCGCGTCAACGACATCCTGCAAGCTCTTGTCGAGCCCGCTCCACATCGACGGCGGCACGCCGAGGCGCTTGCCGCTGAGATCCTCGGCCGCCGCCATCACCGTGCCGGTGATGACGGAATCCAGCAGCGCGACGTCGGCCACCGTCTTGCCCATCGGTCCCACCGTATCGCGAGTGTGGCTGATCGGAACGACGGCGTGATCGTCGTTGTAGCGTCGCCGCGCACCGCCGTTGCCGACCGAAGGCCGCAGCCCGACGATACCGGTGAGCGCAGCCGGAACGCGGGTCGAGCCGCCGGTGTCGGTACCGAGCCCGCAGGTGACGATGCCTGCGGCGATGGCAACGGCTGTACCGCCGGACGAGCCGCCAGGAATCCGCGTGGTGTCGTAGGGATTCTTCACCGGTCCCGCGAACGGCGACAGATTGGTGCTGGTGATGCCGAACGCCAGTTCGTGCATGTTAGCCTTGCCGATGATGATGGCGCCGGCATCGATCAGTTTCTGCAGTGAGGGCGCATTGTTTTTCGGGCGCGCATTTTGTAGCGCGGGCGTCCCGCCGGTGGTCGGCATGTCCCTGGTGTTGATGTTGTCCTTGACCACGATCGGCAGGCCGGCGAGGGGGCCGGTGATCTTGCCGCTATCGACATCGCGCGCCGCAGCCAGTGCCGCATCCTTGTTCAGGAAGATCAGCGCGTTGAGGTCTTTCAGTTTCTCGGCGCGCTCGATCGCGGCCTGCACCACGCTGACGGCGGTGATTTTCTTGGCATGAATCGCCTGAACGATTTCGGCGGCCGTCATGGGTGAGGATGCTGTGTCTGCCATCGCGATACTCGCGTGCTGGAGGGGAATAAAAGCCACGCCAGCGGCGAGGCCGAGCGAGGTTTTCAGAATATCCCGACGCGAGTGATCACCCATGGCATTCTCTCCGCCCGTTGCTGTTGAAGTCGGTTGCTATCCCTTGGGACGCTTGTCGTAGACGCGCTTGGCCTTGCCTTGCGAACGCGCCAGCGATTCCGGCGCGACGATGCTGACCTTGCTTGAAACACCGATGGTGTTCTTGATGTAGGCCGTGACCTTCTCGGCATGCGCCACGAGGCCGGCGCCGTCCCAGCTTTCCGGCCGGGCCTCCGCCAGCACCGTCATCTCGTCCATGCGGCCTTCGCGCGTCAGTTCGATCTGGAAGTGGCCGCCGCACCAGTCGGTAGCGAGCAGCACTTCCTCGATCTGCGTCGGGAACACGTTGACGCCGCGCAGGATGATCATGTCGTCGGAGCGGCCGGTCACTTTCTCCATCCGGCGCATGCCGGGGCGTGCGGTGCCGGGCAACAGGCGGGTCAGATCGCGCGTGCGGTAACGGACGATCGGGAATGCCTGCTTGGTGAGCGAGGTGAACACCAGTTCGCCCTTCTCGCCGTCGGGCAGCACGGCGCCGGTCTCCGGATCGATGATCTCGGGATAGAAGTGGTCTTCCCAGATATGCAGGCCGTCCTTGGTCTCCACGCATTCCTGTGCGACGCCGGGGCCGATCACTTCCGAGAGGCCATAGATATCGGTGGCATCCATGCTGAAGGCATGCTCGATTTCGCTGCGCATCGCGTTGGTCCACGGCTCGGCACCGAAGATGCCGAACTTTAGCGAACACTGTCGCGGGTCGATGCCCTGGCGTTTGAATTCATCGAAGATGGCGAGCATGTAGCTCGGCGTCACCATGATGATGTCAGGCTTGAAGTCGTTGATCAGTTGAACTTGCCGCTCGGTCATGCCGCCGGAGATTGGCACTACGGTGCAGCCGAGCCGTTCGCCGCCGTAATGCGCGCCGAGGCCGCCGGTGAACAGGCCATAGCCATAGGCATTGTGCAGGATCATTCCCTTGCGGCCGCCGGCGGCGCGGATCGAACGCGCCATCACATCCGACCAGACATCGATATCGGCCTGCGTATAGCCGACAACGATGGGCTTGCCGGTGGTGCCGGAGGAGGCGTGTACGCGCACCAGTTGCTCGCGCGGTACGGCAAACATGTTGAAGGGGTAGTTGTCGCGCAGGTCGGTCTTCACCGTGAACGGGAATTTGCCCAGATCGGCGAGCTGCTTGAAGTCCGACGGATGCACGCCCTTGGCGTCGAAGGCTTTTTTATAATGCGCGACGTTGTCATAAGCGTGCTTGAGCGACCACGCCAGCCGCTTGGTCTGCAACGCGATAATCTCATCGCGCGAGGCGCGCTCGGCCTCGTCCAGCACGAGGCCGTTTGCGGATTTCAATTCAGCGGTCGTCGCGGCCATCGTCATCGTCCTGTGTCAGCAATTATTCGGTTGGAGAAGATGTCAGCGGCACCAGCGCGCCGCCGATGGTGCGGGAATGGCCACGCAATTCGGCGACCGTGACATCGTCCACCGTGACGCGGATGTCGTAAATGCCGGAGCGGCCGGAGCGGGAAATTTCGCGGGCTGTCGCCACCAGCCGGTCGCCGAGCTTGCCGGGGCGGATGAAGGAAATATTGCAATGCGCGGCCACGGCGCGTTCGTTGTACGAATTGCAGGCGAAGGCGAATGTCGAATCCGCCAGGGTGAAGATGAAGCCGCCATGGGCAATGCCATGGCCGTTGACCATGTTCGGCTTGACGGTCATCGTCAGCGTGGCGCGGCCGGCGCCGATGTCGAGGATTTCCATGCCAAGCCCACCGCTGGCGTTGTCTTCCTTCCACATCGCGTCGGCGCAGGCGCGCGCGAGTTCATCCGGTGTCGGGCTCTTGGCGATTTTCAATTCGCCCTCCCGGTGAATTTCGGTGCGCGCTTGGCAATGAAGGCGTCGACGCCTTCGGCATAATCGGGCGTACGTCCGGCCTTGCGCTGCAGATCGCGCTCCAGATCGAGCTGCGCGTCAAGCGTATTGGTGGCGGATTGCTGCAGAGCCTGCTTGATCATCGCAAGGCCCTGGGTCGGCTGGCTGGCGAGATGGGAGGCGAGGGCTTCGGCGTCGCTCGTCAACTTGTCGTCGTCGATCACGCGCCAGATCAGACCCCAGCTGGCGGCGGTTTCCGCCGTAATCGGTTCGGCCAGCATCGCAAGCGCCTTGGCGCGGGCCTCGCCGATCAGGCGCGGCAGGAACCAGGTGCCGCCGGAATCCGGCACCAGGCCGATTTTCGCGAACGACTGGATGAACTTCGCCGAGCGGGCGGCAAGCACGATGTCGCAGGCGAAGGCGAGGTTGGCGCCGGCGCCGGCCGCCGTGCCGTTCACCGCGCAGATCACCGGCTTGTTAAGCGCGCGAATGCGGCGCACCAGCGGATTGTAGAAATTCTCGATGGTGACGCCGAGATCGGGTGGCCCGCCGTCGCCCGCCGCGACGTCGCTGAGATCCTGTCCGGCGCAGAAGCCGCGCCCGGCGCCGGTCAGCAGCACCGCGCGGCAATTGTCGTCGCGGCCGGCGTCGTCGAGCGCCTGCGCCAGCGCGCGGTGCATGGCTTCGTTGAATGAATTCAGCCGATCCGGACGGTTCAGCGTAACGATGCGCCACGTGCCGCGGTTGTCGGTCAGGATGGGATCCAAGGTGTCCTCCCAGACGTTCCGGGCTCTGCGAGAAGCCTCTTGAATTGAACGATCGGTCAGTTAATTATTAGCCCAAGCCGCCGCGCTGTCAACGGCCCATGCGCTTGCGACTATCGCACCATCAACAAGATGCCGGAAGGATCGGGAGGATCGATGACCATCACCTTGCAAAGCCTCGTGTGCGACCGATGGGTTGAACCGTCGAGCGGTTTTGTCGATATCCCGAGCGCGGTGGACGGCCACGTCGTCGCGCGCGCCTCCAGCGCGGGGCTCGATTTTGCGGATATCGTCCGTTATGCCCGCGAAGTCGGCGGACCGGCATTGCGCAAGCTGACCTTCCATCAGCGTGCCGACCTGCTGCGCAAGCTTGCGGCCTATCTCTCCGAACACAAGGAGACGCTCTACAAGTTGGCAGGCGATACCGGCGCGACGCGCCGCGACAATGCGATCGATATCGAGGGTGGACTGGGTACATTGTCGGCCTATGCCTCGCGCGGCCGCCGCGATCTGCCGGATGCAAAGTTCGTCGTCGAGGGCGATGTCGAAGGGCTGTCGAAAGGCGGCACGTTCGTCGGACAACATATCCTCTCGCCGCTGCATGGCGTCGCCGTGCATATCAACGCGTTCAATTTCCCGTGCTGGGGTCTGCTGGAGAAGTTTGCGCCGGCATTCCTTGCCGGCGTGCCGGTGATCGCCAAGCCGGCGACGGCGACGGCCTATGTCACCGAGGCGCTGGTGCGGCTGATGCACGAATCCGGCGTGCTGCCGCCTGGCAGTCTGCAACTGATCTGCGGTTCGACCGGCAACCTGCTCGATCTGCTGGGCGGGCAGGACGTGGTCTCATTCACCGGCTCGATCGAAACCTCCGAGAAGTTGCGCAATCATCCGAACATCGCGAAACATTCGATCCGTTTCGTCGCCGAACGCGACTCGCTCAATGCGTCGCTGCTGGGGCCGGACGTCGATCCGTCGCAGCCGGAATTCGATCTGTTCGTGCGCGAGGTCGTCCGCGAGATGACCGCCAAGACCGGGCAGAAATGCACCGCCATCCGCCGCATCCTGGTGCCGCGCGCGCAGGAGGCCGCGGTGATCGCTGCGCTGAAGGCGGCGCTCGGCGCGGTGAAGCTCGGCGATCCGCGTACCGAAGACAAGGTGATGGGGCCGCTGGTCAGCCGCGCGCAACGCGAGTCGGTGCGCGGACAGATCGCGAAACTGAAAGACGGAGCTGAAGTCGTGTTCGGCGATCCGGATCGCGTCGAGGCGAGCGGCATCGACACCAAGGCCGGCGCCTTCATTGGTCCGGTGTTGCTGCGCGTTACCGATCCGAAGACGGCGAGGCGCGTTCACGACACCGAGGCCTTCGGGCCGGTCGCGACCGTGCTGGCCTATGACGATATCGATCAGGCGATCGATCTGATCCAGCGCGGCGAGGGCAGCCTGGTAGCGTCGGTGTTCACCTACGATGCCAAGGTTGCGGAAGCGGTGATCCCCGGCATCGCGCCATTCCACGGCCGCGTGCTGATCGTCGATCGCGATTGCGCCAAGGAATCCACCGGGCACGGCTCTCCGATGCCGCCGCTGCTGCACGGCGGACCGGGTCGCGCCGGCGGCGGCGAAGAACTCGGCGGCATGCGCGCGGTCTATCATTACATGCAGCGCACGGCCGTGCAGGCGTCCCCGGCACGGTTGTCGTCGCTGACCGGAAGCTGGCTGAAGGGCGCGCCCGCGCCGATCGCGAAAGAACATCCGTTCAAGCACAACTACAATCAATTGCAGATCGGTGACACCATCGAGACGGAAAGCCGGCCGATCACGCTGGCGGATATCGAGCACTTCGCCGAATTCACTGGCGACAACTTCTATGCCCACATGGATGAAGTCGCCGCGAAAGCCAATCCGTTCTTCCCGGGCCGCGTGGCGCACGGTTATCTGATCCTCGCCTTCGCCGCCGGTCTGTTCGTCGATCCGGCACCCGGTCCGCTGCTGGCTAACTACGGTCTCGACAATCTGCGCTTCCTGAAACCCGTATCGCCGGACGATGTCATCCGCGTGCGGCTCACCGTGAAGCAGAAGTCGCCGGCGCGGAAACCGGAATACGGCGAAGTGCGCTGGGACGTGGAAGTCGTCAACCAGAACAACGAGCCGGTGGCGCGTTACGATCTGCTGACCATGAGCGCGCGGGCGACGTAGCAGCTTCCGTCAAAATCTGTCAAAGAAAGCGGCGGCCGCTTATAGCCGCCGAATGTCGAAGGTTGTTTGAATGACAAGTTCCGAACAGCAGAGCCCAGCGTCATCCGTCGAGGCGCGCTGCGTGCGCCTGCTGACCAAGGCCGAGGATGTCGGCTCCATCGTGCCCGTAATCGAGACGCGCCGGCTGTCACGCGGCGAGGGCGACGTGCTGATCGAGGTGAAGGCCGCGGCGGTCAACCCGTCGGACGTCAAGGCGGGCATCGGCATGATGCCTTACGCGGTGTTTCCACGTACGCCGGGGCGCGATTTCGCCGGTCGCGTGATCGAAGGCCCGGACAATCTCGTCGGACGCGACGTGTACGGCTCGTCCGGAGATCTCGGCATCCGGCGCGATGGCACCCATGCCACGCATCTGGTGGTGGAAGCCGATGCGGTTGTCGAGAAACCGGCGGCGCTCTCACTGGAAGAGGCTGCTGGGATCGGCGTGCCGTTCGTCACAGCAATGGAAGGTCTTCGCCGCGCCGGCTTGCCGGTGCCCGGCGAGACGGTGCTGATCATGGGCATCAATGGAAAGGTGGGGCAGGCGGCGACGCAGATCGCAACTTGGCGCGGCGCGCGCGTCATCGGCGTGGTGCGCAAGGATGAACCTTACGAGGGACATGCCAACGCCACCGTCGAGGTGATCGTGTCGTCGTCCACCGACGTCGCCGCACGCGCGCGCGAGCTCACCGGCGGCAGGGGCGCCAACATCGTCTTCAATACGGTCGGCGATCCCTACTATCAGGCCGCGCATCAATCGACCGCGCTGAAAGGCCGCCAGATATTCATCGCTGCCGTCGACAAGATCGTGCAGTTCAACATCATGGAATTCTATCGCGGCCAGCACACCTATGTGGGCATCGATACGCTCGGCCTGTCGTCGGTCGCGACCGGCGAGGTGTTGAGGGAGCTGTCGCCGGGCTTCGCCAGCGGACATCTCAAGCCGTTTCCGATCCTGCCCGGATCGATCTATCCGCTGGATGAGGCCCGCGCCGCGTATCGGGCGGTGGCGGGCTCGGCGCGGAATCGGGTGATCTTCAAGCCATAGAGCGACTGTTGGCCATCGGGCTTCGGGGAGGATTTTCTTCTCTCGTCGGCCGGGGGAGGAAGTTGCCAGATTTTCCTCCTAAATGGAGATTTTTTCTCCTGATTTTCCGGCACACAGCAGCTTCCTTCTTAAATTTTGCGAGCCGTGGACGGCTGCAACCCGCGGGTTATATAGACGGCATGCCGTAACGCGAAACGGCAGTATTTTTTTCTCTCCTGATGGGGAAATGCCGTGTTCTTGGGTCCAGAATTGGTCATTTATGCAGCCTTTGCGATCGGCCTGGTTTTTGGCGCCGTCGGACTGCTCAGCAACTTCTGTCTCTTGAGCAGCCTGCGTGGACTGTGGGGCAATGGTGATGGCCGCCTGGTTCGCACCTACGCACTCGCGATCGCGGTTGCGATTGCCGCAACTCAGCTTCTGGTGCTCGGGCATTACGTCGATCTCGACAAATCGATCTATCTGCAGCCGACCTTTTCGGCGCCACTGATGTTCGCCGGCGGCCTCTTGTTCGGTTACGGCATGGTGTTGTCGAACGGATGTGCATCGCGCGCGCTGGTGCTGCTCGGGCGCGGCAATCTGCGCTCGTTCGTGGTCATCGTGACGCTCGGCATCGCCGCGCAGATGACGCTCAAGGGACTGATTGCACCTGCGCGCCTCGCAATTCTGCAATGGACCCAGGGCGCGCCGCGCGTGATTTCATTGCCGGCGCTGCTGCAGACCGTGGGTCTCGATGCGACCGCGGCGCGGATCGTCGCGCTGGTCGCAGTCAGCGGAGCGCTGGCGATCTTCGCATTCTCGCATGCCGGTTTTCGCAAATCCTGGGGCCAGATTGCTGCAGGCCTCACCATTGGCCTGCTGGTCGCCGCCGGCTGGTTCGCGACCGGTTTCCTCGGCGCGGATGATTTCAACCCGGTGCCGGTGACGTCGCTGACCTTCGTCGCGCCGATCGCGGATTCGGTGCAATACGTCATGCTCTCGACCGGCTCGACGCTGAACTTCGGCATTGCGCTGGTGGCCGGCGTGCTGGCGGGAAGCTTCGTCACCTCGCTCGCCACCAGCCGTTTCAAGTGGGACGGCTATACGTCGCCGAGCCACATGATCCGCTCGATCGGCGGCGCGGCATTGATGGGTTCGGGTGGCGCCATGGCGCTCGGCTGTTCGGTGGGGCAGGGACTGACCGGCGTTTCGACGCTGGCGCTGGCCTCGTTCCTTGCGATCACCGGCATCGTTGTCGGCGCCGCCGTCGGCCTGCGCGGACCGTTGCAGGTGCGCGCGCTGGCTTCGGCTTAACGGTTTCAGATTTTCGACGTCGCCAGACGCAACACGTCGAGATAACCATCGCTCACCGTCACGCGGCCGATCAAGCCTTTCTCGCGCAGCAGTCGATGCGCGAGCGGCAGGCGATAGCATGGCAGATACATGAACAGATGATGTTCGGCGTGATAGTTCACCCAATAGGGCGCGATGAATAAACGCTCGATCGGATTGGCCAGCGTTGTTCGCGCCTGACTGAATGGATCGGGTGAGGTCGAGGTACAGGCGTGCTCGGCGATGTTGCGGATGCGCGTCACCAGCGGCAGCCATGTCGCCATCGCGAACACCCACACCGCCCAGTACCAGATCCCTGCGCCCGCCAGCCAGAACACGCCGAACAGCACCGCGTTGGCGCAGAGGAATCGCGCCATCTTGTCCGCTCCGCTGGAGAGGAAGCTTTCGTGCGAGTCGGCGTCGTCGGTTGCGGTCTTGCGATTGAACAGCGCGAGAAACAGCGGCAGCCGCTGTTTAACGAAGGTCTGCCCGGTCAGGTCGCGGATCGCCTTGCGCTTGAAACTTTCCTTGGTGACCGGAAATGGCGCGGAGAGCGACAGGTCCGGATCTTCGGGCTGTTGCGTGAACTTGTGATGCTGCAGGTGATAGGAACGATAACTGGCCAGATCGGCGCCGACCGGAACGGCGCACAGCCATTGGCCGATCCACTCGTTGATGTTCCGGTTCGTGTGCAGCCCGCCGTGCGCGGCTTCATGCATCAGGATGGCGAGGCCCAATTGCCGCGCACCCACCACCATCACCGCGATCAGCCATGTCAGCGGATTGGGCCATATGGTCACCAGTGCAATGGAGGCGGCGATGGTGCCCCACGCATGCGCGACGAGCAGGCAGCCACGCCACGAACTGCGCTGCGTCAGCATCCGCCATTCCTCGGGCGAAAAGACGGTCTTCGGATCGACGCGCGTCACGGCTGGCATGGCTCAAGTCCTTTGCACCAATGATGACCTTCGATGCCAGAGCCGTCAATTCCTGCAGACACGCCGCAAGGCGGGCCGGGAACTATTCCGCGGGGCGCGTGACGATGTGGATTTCGGAGGTGAGGGTGCGATGCACCGGGCACTTGTCGGCGATCTCCATCAGCTTGCTGCGTTGTTCGGCGTCGAGGTCGCCTTCGATCGCGATCACACGCTCGATGCGGTCCAGCATGCCGACCTTGGTCTCGCAGGCCTCGCAATCCTCCGCGTGAATTTTGCTGTGCTTCAGCGTCACCGTGACGCGCTCCAGCGGCAGCGACTTGCGATCCGCATACATCCGCATCGTCATCGAGGTACACGCGCCGAGGCCGGCGAGGAGGAATTCATACGGGTTCGGTCCGCTGTCCTGTCCGCCCACCGACACCGGTTCATCCGCCGTCAGACGATGCGGGCCGATGCTGACCAGTTGCTGGAGTTTGCTCTGCCGGGTTTCCTGCACCTGCACGAGGCGGGGCCCGTTGCTGGCCGGAACCGCTTGCGGCTCGGCATCCAGATAGCGCTCGACCCAGGCGGCGACGACATGCGCGACATATTCGGCGTCGCGCTTCTGGTTGAGCAGGTGATCCGCGCCGGCCAGCGAAACGAAGCTTTTGGGATGCCTGGCGGCGACAAAAATGTGCGTTGCATTGTCGATGCCGACGGTGTTGTCGGTCGGTGAATGCAGAATCAGCAACGCCTTGTGCAGTTTGGCGATGTGGGCTGCAAGATTGTGCTCCGCGATGTCGTCGAGGAATTCACGTTTGATATGAAAGGGCCGGCCCGCCAGCGACACCTCGACCTTGCCCAGCGTGCGGATGTCTTCAATGCGATCCTTGAACATGCCGGTGACATGCGCAGGATCAGAAGGGGCGGCGATCGTCACCACGGCTTTTGCTTCCGGAATTTGTCCGGCCGCTGCAAGCACGGCCGCACCGCCGAGGCTGTGACCGATCAGGATCGCCGGTGCCTTACGCGTCTCGCGCAAGTGATCCGCGGCGCGAACCAGATCGGCGACATTCGACGAAAACGTACTGTTGGCGAATTCGCCCTCACTGGCGCCGATGCCGGTGAAATCGAAACGCAACACCGCGATGCCCTTTTCAGCCAGCGCGCTCGCGATGCGCTTCGCTGCCAGGACGTTCATGCCGCAGGTGAAGCAGTGCGCAAACAGTGCGTAAGCGGTGGGCGCGTCATCCGGCAGGTCGAGGGTGGCCGCGAGCTGCTGGCCTTCGGTGCCGGTGAATTGGAATCGTTCGGTGCGCACGGTCAGTCTCCGGAAGGATGGCGTCTGGCCGGCACTCTATCAGATATGCGGCGACGTCAGGACGGGAAGAGAGCCGACGCCGCCAAACTTGTACCGGCTCACTCGTGGCGATGCATCGCCGAGTCGTGTTTGGTATCGCGCATCGTCGAATAGATGATCAGCGAAATGCAGATGATGCCGGAGAGGTAGTAGTAGAACCAGTTCTCGTGTCCCAGTGTCTTGAACCACAGCGCGATTGCGGGCGCCGTTCCGCCGAACAACGACACCGTTACCGCATAGGGCAGGCCGACACCGAGCGCGCGGATATTGGTCGGGAACAGTTCAGCCTTCACCACCGCATTGATGGAGGTATAGCCGGCGACGAACAGCCATGCGGCGCAGATCAGGAGGAAAGCCGTGAATGGTGATTTCGTCGTCTGCAGCGTCGTCAGGATCGGAACGGTGGCCAGCGTGCCGGCGACGCCGAAGAAGATCAGCAACGGCTTGCGGCCGATCCGGTCGGAAATCGCGCCGTAAAGCGGCTGCAGCAGGGTCGCGAAGAGCAGGGAGCCGAAGATGACATAGGTGGTTTGGTCTGCGGTAAGCCCGACCGACAGCTTGACGAAAGTCTGCATGTAGGTGGTGAAGGTGTAGAACGCAGCCGTTCCGCCGGCCGTCAGGCCGACCACCAGTAGGACTTCCTTCGGGTACTTGAACAGCGCACGGATCGACCCGGTCGCCTTGGTGTTCTTCTTTGCTTCGACGAACGCCTCGGTTTCATGCATGCCCCGGCGCATCACGGCGGCGAAAATTGCAAGCATCGCGCCGATCACGAAGGGAATGCGCCAGCCCCACGCATAAAGCTCTTCCTGGGTCAGGAACACTTTCTGCAGCAGCAGGAGCACGATGATGGCGGTGAGCTGGCCTCCGATCAGCGTCACGTATTGGAAGCTGGAATAGAAGCCGCGATGTTTCGGGTCGGCAATCTCGCTGAGATACGTGGCGCTGGCGCCATATTCGCCGCCAAGGCTCAAGCCCTCAACGATGCGCGCCAAGGCCAGCAGCACCGGCGCGAAAATGCCGATCGACGCATAAGTCGGCGTCGCGGCAATCACCAGCGAGCCGAAGCACATGCAGACCACCGACAAGGTCAGCGACAGCCGCCGGCCGTAACGGTCCGCGATGAAGCCGAACAGCCAGCCGCCGAGCGGCCGCATCAGGAAGGTGGCTGCGAACAGCACCGCAGCATTGAGTTGCTGCACCACCGGATCGCTGTGAGGAAAGAAGGCCGGGGCGAAATACAGCGCGAAAGCGGTATAGGCGTAAAAGTCGTACCACTCGACCAGATTGCCGACCGAGCCGATGAAGATCGATTTGAGCCTCCGCTCCACATCGATCAGATCGAATTGCGTCGTTGCCGTCTGGTCTGCACTGCGATCTGTCACATCAAGCTCCCGGCCTGTATCGAGGGTTCGTCAGTGTTGTTTACCCAATAACAGGGGGAGTTGTCGCGGGCCTCGTACCGTGCCTTCCGACCATGTTACCTCTCCAGCGGGATCGAGTCGGAAGTCCGGGATTCGTTTCAGCCATTCCTCCAGCGCTATTGTCATCTCCATCCGCGCGAGGTTGGAGCCGACGCAGCGATGGATGCCGAGGCCGAACGCGGCGTGACGATTCTCCTTGCGGTCGATGATGACTTTATCCGCATCGGGGAACATCGCCGGATCGCGATTGGCGGCAGGAAACGACAGCAGCACCATGTTGCCGGGCTTGATCGGGCAGCCGCTGATGGTGGTTTCCTTCATCACCTCGCGCGCCATGGTCACCGGCGAATAGGCGCGGAGAAATTCCTCGACCGCCGTCGGTATCAGCGCTGGCTCTGCCAGCAGCCGCTCGCGATCGGCCGGGGTTTTTGCCAGGTGCCAGAGCGATGCGCCGATTGCGCTCCAGGTCGTATCGATACCGGCGATCAGCAGCAGGCGCAGCGATCCCAGCACATGCATGTCGGATAGCGGCTGGCCGTTCTTGTCCCGAGCGTTCATCAGCGTCGAGATCAGGTCGTCGGTCGGATTCTTTTTACGCTGCTCGATGTGACCGGCGAAATAGTGTGACATCTCGTTGACGCCTCGCACGAGGGCGTCGTCGTCGGTGATGCCGAGTTCAAGAATCTCGTGAATCCATTTGATGAACAGCTCGCTGTCCTTCTCGGGAATACCGAGCATGTGCGCGATCGCACGCACCGGAATGTGCTTCGTATAGCGGGCAGCAGCGTCGACTTTCGAATCGTTGATAAACTCGTCGATCAACTCATTGCAGATTTCGCGAACGCGCGGCTCCAGCTTCTTCATCGCATCGGGTGTGAAGGGCGGTAACAGCAGTTGTTTCGCCGGCTTGTGCTCGGGCGGGTCGGACGTGATCGGCGGCGCGGATTGGGTGATCTCGGGCCGTACGGTGCGCACGATGACGCGGCGCGACGAGAAATGTTCCGTGTCGTAGGCGATCTGTTTCACCGCCTCATAGGTCGTCGGCATATAGACGCCGAGGAAGCGTTCAGTGTGAACCACCGGGCATTCGGCGCGCAGTTCATCCCAGATCGGAAACGGATTCTCGGTCCATCGCGGGTCGGTGTGATCGAAATCATGCACCCAGTCGGTAACAGGAGCGGGCTTGTTCATCGGGGCAAGGTCCTGCGTTCAATCAAATGGATGGGTCGCGGCTCGTTGCGCGATCGGGCTGATGCGGATGTCAATCTTCTGTAATATCTATGGCGAGTTCGGGACAATTGGACTTGGCCAGATAGGCCTTGTCTTCGAGGCCGGGAGGAACGATGCCATCACCCGCTTCGTGCGCGTTGCCGAATTCGTCGAGGTCGAACAATTCCGGCGCCAGCGCCTTGCAGCGGCTATGTCCTTGACACTTGTCTTGATCGACATGGATTCTGAGCTTGCCGGACATGAGGTCGTTCCCGTGTTCCCTGCGCTACACGATTCATCGCGGGCATTTTGAACTATTCCAGAAGACTAGCGCGGCGAATCCTGTCGCGCCAGCTTCCAGTTCAGGTGGATGATGTTGCCCCGCAATCCGGCGATATCCGCTCCACTAGCGCGGATCGATCGGTGTGGTGCCGCGGACGCCGAGGATGTCTTCCAGGGCACGCGCACCGGCGAGCAGGCGTGCTTCGCCGCGCGGTGCGGCGACCATCTGCAGCCCGACTGGCAGGCCGCTTGCGGTGAATCCGCACGGCAGCGACAGGGCCGGGCAGCACACCAGGGTGATGGCATAGACGATGCCGAGCCATTCGACGTAATTGTCGAACTTCTTGCCGGCGCATTCGGCGACGTAGCGGTTCTCCACCGGGAAGGGCGGCACGATGGTCGCCGGCGCCAGCAGCAGGTCGTAGGTCTGGAAGAATTCGAGGGCGCGGTTCGTCATGGTGAGGCGTTGCGCCTCGGCGCGCTCGAGGTCTTCGACCGTCAGTTTCAGACCTTGTTCGATATTCCAGATTACTTCCGGCTTCAGCAGGTCGCGCTTTTCCCGCAGCAATGCGGCCTTGCTGATGGCGAAGTCGAACGCACGCAACACGTGAAAACATTCGTGCGCCTCGTGCAGATCAGGGTGGGCTTCTTCGACGATGACGCCGGCTTCCGCAAATCGCGCCGCGGCCTTACGGGTGATGTCGGCGACTTCCGGATCGACCGGGGTGATGCCGAGGTCGGGCGAATAGGCGATGCGCTTCGGCTTGCTGCCGCTGCGCGCGGCCGAGAGAAACGATGTCGGCAGAGACGGCAGCGACAATGGATCGGCGGGATTCTCGCCGCACATCGCGTCGAGCAGCAGCGCGAGGTCTTCGACGTTGCGTGCCATTGGTCCCTGAACGCCGAGGTTGCGGTCGATCTTGGAGGCGGGTGTATGCGCGACACGGCCGAAGCTTGGCCGCATCCCGACAACGCCGCAGAAGCTTGCCGGATTGCGCAGCGAGCCGCCCATGTCGGAGCCGTGCGCGAGCCAAGCGGTGCCCGTCGCCAACGCAACCGCCGCGCCGCCCGACGATCCGGCAGCCGAGCGCGACACATCCCACGGATTGCGCGTCGCCCCGAATACTTCGTTGAAGGTATTGGCGCCGGCGCCAAACTCGGGCGTATTGGACTTGGCGTAGATCACGCCACCGTTGCCTTCGATGCGTTCGACCAGGATGTCGGAGTTGGCCGGGACGTGATCCTTGTAGATCGGCGAGCCCTGCGTCGTCAGGACGCCAGCCACATTAGTCAGGTCCTTGATCGGGATCGGCATGCCGGCGAGCAGGCCGCGCTCACCCTTCGGCTTCTTCATCAACTCGCGGGCGTTGGCGCGGGCGCGGTCGAAGCACAAGGTCGGCAGTGCGTTGACCTTGCCGTCGACAGCAGCAATGCGACTTTCGAGGACGTCGAGCAGATCGAGCGGAGTGACGTCACCGGCATTCAGTTTCGCCACGATGGCGTTTGCCGTTTCGCGTATCAGGGATTGATCGGTGGCCACCAGCGTCTCCGTTCTTTGTATTCTTTCGACTGGCCGCACTATAGCCATGCGAAACACGGTCTCGCAAAATGAATCGTTGCGTGGCGGATAGCTATCCTGCACACCAAGCAGGGCTCGATGGAGGGTGAAATGACCGCACCGTGGAATGCGTTGGACTGGCGTCAGCTCAGCCAGGAGGAGCGCGACCGGGACCTCAACAACGGCGCTGCGGTGGCCAACAGCGTCGAGATCGTTGCGGGCTGGGAGCGCAGATCCGCTGAGATGCGCGCCAGATATCCGCAACATCTCGATCTGCGCTACGGCCCGCACGAGCGCAACCGCATCGATTTCCTGAAATCCGCCCAGGCCGGACCGACGCTGGTGTTCATCCACGGCGGTTACTGGCAGGCCCGTGCAAAAGAAAATTTTACATTATTTGCCGCCGGACCTATGGCGCACGGCATCAACGTCGCGTTGATCGGCTATACACTGGCGCCCGAAGCTTCGATCGACGACATCGTCGGTGAAGTCAGCAGCGGCCTCGACTTCCTCGTGGACCGGTTGCCCGCGCTTGGAGGTAATGCCGAACGCATCGTGGTCAGCGGTTGGTCCGCGGGTGGACATCTGACATCGATGGCGCTTGCGCATCCCCGGGTGAAGGCGGGGTTGGCCATCAGCGGCATCTACGACCTGGAGCCGATCCGCCACAGCTACCTCAATGCGAAACTGGGCCTCGATGCTCTCGCTTCGGAACGTAACTCGCCGCTACGGCAAGCGGAAGGCGCCGATAAGCCGTTGTCGCTGGTGGTCGGCAGCGCAGAATTGCCGATGCTGCGCAAGCAGACGTCGGACTTTGCGACCTATCGTGCGGCAAACGGCCTGCCGGTCACCTATGAGGAAATTGCCGGCGCCGATCACTTCTCGATCATGGACGAAATGGCGTCGCCCGACGGGCGCATTACGACATTGATCCGGCAACTGTTCGAAAGGACGGTCGGTTAGCAGATGGTCAACCCCAACCTGCCGCGATGCCGCCGTCGACGGTAAAGATCACGCCCGAGGTGTAGCCGGAACGATCCGAGGCGAGATAGGCCATCAGGTCGGCGATCTCGCGCGGATGCGCCGGCCGGCCAAGCGGAAGGCCCTTCTGCAATTCGCGATAGCGGTTCTCGTCGCCGAACTGGGTGCGGGCGCGGGTCTTCATCAGCGTGATATGACGATCGGTGCCAACCGGGCCGGGGTTGATGCCGACGACGCGGATGTTATCGGCAAGACTCTTGCCGCCGAGCGCACGAGTGAAGGCCATCAGCGCGGCGTTGCCGGCACTCCCGGTGATGTAGTTGGCATCGAACTTTTCACCTGCCGCGCCGATATCGTTGACTATGACGCCATGGCCCTGCGCCTTCATCCGCGCATAGACATGGCGCGTCAGGTTGATGAAGCCGAACACTTTCAAATCCCAGGCGTGGCGCCACGTGGCTTCGTCGATCTTGTCGAGCGAGCCGCCTGGAATATCGCCGGCATTGTTGACGAGAATATCGATGTCGCCGGCGTCGGTAACGAGACGGGCGATGTCATCACTCTTGCGCAGATCGACCGTGTGGATCGCTACATTGATCTGGTGGCTTTTGCGCAGCCGCTCCGCCAGCGCGGTCAGCAAATCGGCGCTACGCGCCGCCAGATGCAGGTCGCAGCCTTCCTCCGCGAACGCTTCGGCCGCCGCGGCACCGATGCCCTTCGATGCGCCGGTGATGAGTACGCGCTTGCCACGTAGATGAAGGTCCATGTTGTTTTTCCGTTTTGCTGGGAGCCGTCATTGCGAGGAGTGAAACGACGAAGCGATCCGGTGATCTTATGAAGATCCGGATGGCTTCGCCACGCTTGCAAAGGACGAAAGATCGTGATCGGGCAACGTGCCCTTACAGATATCCCTCGCCGGCCTCAGTGGCGAAGCGGCCGGGATCGCCTTCCCAGACGATCCGCGCATGCTCCAGCACGTAGACGCGATCGGCGTGGGGCAGGGCGAAGGTGACGTTCTGTTCGCCGAGCAGCACGGTGATCGGCGTCGACTGCCGCAGCTTCTCGAGCGCCTTGGAAAGTTGTTCGAGAATGACCGGCGCGAGGCCGAGCGTGGGCTCGTCGAGGATCAGGATCTTCGGCTTCATCATCAGCGAACGGCCGATCGCCAGCATCTGCTGTTCGCCGCCGCTGAGCGTTTGCGCCATCTGACCCTGCCGCTGCTTCAGGATCGGGAACAGATCGAACAGCCACTCGAGCTGCTTGGTCTGCTCGGCCGGGTCGAGATGCTGGCCGCCGAGGTCGAGATTCTCCCGAACCGTCATTTCTCCGAACAGTTCGCGCGTTTCGGGACATTGTACGATGCCGCTCTTGGCGATCTGTGCCGGCGAGGTGCCGCGCAGTTTCTCGCCGCCGCGAAGAATCTCGCCGGTGTAGGGCAGGAAACCCGAAATGGTGTTGAAGAGAGTGGTTTTGCCCGCGCCGTTGAGTCCGACGACGGAGACGAACTCGCCCTGATGCACGTGGATCGAAACGTTCTCCAGCGCCTGCGCCTTGCCGTAGTGAACGCTGATGTTCTCGACCTGGAGCAACGGCACCTTGTCGGTGAAGTCGGATTCCGGACGGGCGGAGGTTTCGATGGCGCCGCCGAGATAAACCCGGCGCACCGTCTCGTTGCGCATCACGTCCTCGGCGCGGCCGGTGACGATCTCCTCGCCGAGATACATCGCCAGCACGCGGTCGACCAGCGCGGCGACGCTCTTGACGTTATGATCGACCAGCATTACCGCGCGGCCTTCGTCGCGGAAGCTGCGGATCAGTTCTGAGAACGTCGCGACTTCGGCCAGCGTCAGACCCGCGAAGGGCTCATCCACCAGCACGACCTTGGGGTCGCGCGCAATCGCCTTCGCCAGTTCGAGCCGGCGCAGATCGGCGAACGGCAAGGTCGGCGGCCGCCGATCCATCACCGCGCCGAGGCCGACGCGATCGGCGATCCACTTCGCGCGTTCGGTGAGGGCTTTGTCGGGGAACAGCATGAACAAGCTATCCGGCAGCAGCGCGACCATGATGTTCTCAAGCACGGTCTGCCGGTTCAGCGGGCGCGAGTGCTGGAACACCATGCCGAAGCCGCGCCGTGCGATCTGGTGCGCGGGCAGGCCGGCGACATTGTCGCCCTGAAACTTCACGGTGCCCGAGGTCGGCCGTTCGATGCCCATGACGGATTTCATGGCGGTCGATTTGCCGGAGCCGTTCGGCCCGATCAGTCCGAAGATTTCGCCGCCGTGAAGGTCGAAGTTGAGGTTCTTGACGGCGGTGAGGCCGCCGAAGCGCTTGGTCAGTCCGCGGACTTCGAGGACAGGTGCGGTTTGTTCAGTGCTGCTCATTGACTGGCCTCACGCGACAGCACCGAACCAAGGAAGCCGCCGGGGAAGAAGAGAATGACGACGAGCGCCACGGCGGAGACGATGAAGGTCGCAAGCTCGCCTGTCGGCCGCAGGAATTCGCCGGCGACGATCAGGAAGATGGCACCGAGCGCCGCGCCGAGCACCGTGCGCCGTCCGCCGAGCACCGCGGCGACGATGACCTGTACGCCCACCGCGACATCGACCACCGTGCCGACCGAGGCGGTGCCGAAGTAGAACACCAAGAGCGCACCGGACAGACCGGAGAAGAAGGCGCTGACGATGAACGCCGCCAGCTTGTGCTTGACGATGTTGAAGCCGAGCGCGCCTGCCTGCACCGGATCCTGTCCGCTGGCTTGCAGCACCAGCCCGACCGGGGATCGCGACAAGCCGAACAGGATTGCCGCGCTGATGGTCATGAAGCCCAAGGCGATCCAGTAATTGACGCCGGCATCGATCGAGATGACGTCGGGAATGGTCAATCCGATTTCGCCGCCGGTCAGGTCGGCGAAGACGACGACGAAGTTTTGCAGCATCAGGACGGCAACGAGTGTCGTCAGGCCGAAATAGGGGCCGCGGACGCGGAGCGCCGGCAATGCAAGAACGAACCCTGCGATGACCGATGCGAGCGCGCCGAGGAAGATGCAGAGGTAGACCGAAAGGCCGTACTGGTTGTTGATGATGCCGGCCGTATAGGCGCCGACACCGATCAGGAACGTCGGACCGAAGTTGACTTCGCCGGCGAAACCGAACAGCAGGTCCCACGACATGGCGAACACGCCGAAGTAATAGGCGACAGTCAGAAGACCAAGGATGTAGCCCGAGACGTACCACGGGAGCGTCGCGGCGGCGACCACGACGACGAGCGCGATCCAGAACAGAGGCGACTTGAAGAAGGCGAGCATGATCAGCGCCTCCCCAACAGGCCTTGCGGCCGGACATACATGACGATCACCAGCAGTAGCAGCGCAGGAATGGTGCGATAGGCGGGCGAAATCATGTAGGCGGTGAAGGTTTCGAGATAACCCACGACCAGCGCGGCGATCAGCGATCCCGAGACGCTGCCGAGGCCGCCGAGCACCACGATGGAGAAGGCGCTCGCGGTCAGCGGTCCCACGCTGTAGGAACTCACGCCGAGGAACATGCCGAGCAGCACGCCGGCGATGCCTGCCAGCACACCGTAAATCGCCCAGACGATGATGTAGATGTTGGTGAGCTCAAACCCGAGAATGGTGACTCCGCGCGGGTTCATCGATGCCGCGAGAACCACTTTGCCGGTCCGCGTGCGATTGACCAGGAACCAGAGCAGGCCGATCACCACGCAGCACACGATCGCTGTGAATATCTCGTTCTTCGGCGTGCGGACCCCAACGATACTCACCACGCCTTCGACGATCGGAAGCACCGTCTTGGCATTGTTGGTGAAGAAGTAGGCGATCAACTCCTGAATCATGATGCCCCACAGCAGGGTCGCGGTCAGGACGAAGATTTCCTTTTCCTCGTTCGGGATTTTCCGCGATCGCTGGATCGGCTGCACGACGACGAAATAGGTCGCGAGCGAAACGACCGCGGCAACCGCCACGCCCACCAACGCCCCCGTATAACTGTCGAGGTGGAAGACGCTGGCCGCCGCCCATGCCGCCACCGCCGCTGCGACCATGATAGCGCCGTGCGATAGGTTAAGAACGCCGGATACGCCGAAGATGAGGGTGAAGCCGGTTGCCCCAAGCGCATAAAGTGCGCTCACGGCAAAGCCGTCGATCAGGATTTGTAAGCCAAGCATCTATGACCGCCGCCGCAGGTTCGCCATTTCAAGCTGGAAGGTGAGATGAAAACGCTCCCGGCGGGTAAGGCCGGGAGCGCATCCGCTTCACGTCAGTTGGAGGTGACCTTGACGAAGGACGGGAATTTCAGCGTTCCCTTGGCCACTTCCTTCGGCCAGACGCTGACCTGCTTGCCGTCCTGCCACTGCAGCATCAGGCCGGTGATCAGGCCCTTGCCGTATTTCAGGCCGTGAGTGAACTTGTCTTCCTTGCCGTAGAACTGGACACGGCCGATAGTGCCTTCCCAATCGGTCTTCTCCAGCGCAGCGACCATTTTGTCGGCGTCGGTCGAACCGGCACGCTTGATCGCGTCTGCGATCATGTAGACTTCGTCATAGGAGGTATATCCGGCATAGGACGGATAGTTGCCGAACTTCTTCTTGAAGCCTTCCGCGAAAGGAATCGACTTCGAAGTCACGGCGACGTCGGGGCCGGAGACACCTTGATAGAGCACGCCATTGGCAGCGTCATTGGTATCCTTGCCGAAGGTCGAGTTCGTCGCCTGCGAGGAAATTCCGAGCATCGGAATCGGAACCTGCTGGTTCTTCCACTGCACGGTTGGTTGCACGCCGACATGCGAAATGCCGGTGATGATCACGTCCGGCTTGGACGCTTCGATCTTGTTGAAGATCGGCGTGAAGTCGGTGGTGTCCGGCGAGAAGCGGATATGGTCGAGCACCTTGAGGCCGATCTTCGGCAGGCATTCCTCGTAACCGACATCCAGCGGCTTGGTCCAGGCGGCGTCCTCGCTCATGATGACGGCGCTCTTCATCTTCTTGCCGTCGACCAGCAGTTCCTTGGCCGCATCGCAGACCGACAACGCCAGCGCCGCCGAGGTCAGGTAGCCGTGGAAGGTATACTTGTTCTTCTCGTAGTTTTCGTGCACCGCGCGGGTGATTTCGTTCGAGGCGGCACCGGGGGTGATCATCGGCGTCTTGAGACGCGAGGCCCACGGTTCGAGGGCGAGGACGACCTCGCTGATGTAGCTCGCGATTACCGCGCTGACCTTGTCCTCGTTCACGGCGCGCTGGAACGCGCGGACCGAGTCGGCGGACGAGCTGTGGTTGTCATAGGTGACGATCTGGATCTGACGTCCGTCGACGCCGCCCTTGGCATTGATTTCGTCGGCCGCCATCTGCGCGGCCTGCGGGATCGACGCGCCGGCGATAGCCTGTGCTTCGGCGATGACGCCGATCTTGATCGGATCCGCCGCATAGGCCGCGCTCATCCCGAGCCCGAGCGCAGTGGCGCCGAGCAAGATGGAAAGCGACCAGGAGGCGCGAGGTGATGTGTTGGATGCCATAGTATTCTCCTCCGAGTTGACGAGGCTTCGTTGACGAGCCTTCGATTTATTATTTGAGGGCGGCTGGGCTCGCGAGACGAGCGCAGTACCGCAAGAGAGAGACCTCAATAGGACGGTACGGTTACAGAGGTCAACATTGCAGTGCAGCGTTGCCGTGTCGATAGCTTTCGTTCAATCCTGTTGTCCGATATTTGTGCAGCGAGCCTCTAGCGATGGCACTACGTTCGTCTAATACAACCGACAAACCGGGAGGAAATGAACCGTGAGCAAAACCAAGAAACAGTATCGGATCGCGGTGATTCCCGGCGACGGTATCGGCAAGGAAGTCGTTCCCGAAGGCCTTCGCGTGATGGAAGCCGCCGCGAAGAAGCATGGCGTCTCGCTGCACTTCGACCATTTCGATTTCGCCTCGTGGGATTATTACGCCAAGCATCAGCAGATGATGCCGGACGACTGGAAGGCGAAGATCGGATCGCATGACGCGATCTATTTCGGCGCGGTGGGGTGGCCGGAGAAGATTCCGGATCACATTTCCTTGTGGGGGTCGCTGATCAAGTTCCGTCGCGAGTTCGATCAGTACGTCAACCTCCGGCCGGTGCGCCTGATGCCCGGTGTCCCGTCACCGCTGGCCAATCGCAAGCCGGGCGACATCGACTTCTGGGTGGTGCGCGAGAACACCGAAGGTGAATATTCGTCCGTCGGTGGCCGGATGTTCCCCGAAACGGAACGCGAATTCGTGACCCAGCAGACCGTGATGACCCGCACCGGCGTCGACCGCGTGCTGAAGTTCGCGTTCGAACTGGCGCAATCGCGGCCGAAGAAGCATCTGACCTCCGCGACCAAGTCGAACGGCATTTCGATCACCATGCCGTACTGGGACGAGCGCGTGGAGGCGATGGCGAGGAACTACCCCAAGGTGAAGTGGGACAAGTTCCACATCGACATCCTCACCGCGCATTTCGTGCTGCATCCGGACTGGTTCGACGTCGTGGTCGGCTCCAACCTGTTCGGAGACATCCTCTCCGATCTTGGCCCGGCCTGCACCGGCACCATCGGCATTGCTCCGTCGGGCAACATCAATCCGTCGGGCAATTTCCCGTCGGTGTTCGAGCCGGTTCACGGTTCGGCGCCGGATATCGCCGGGCAGGGCATCGCTAATCCGATCGGCATGATCTGGTCCGGTGCGATGATGCTGGAGCACCTCGGCGAGAAGGACGCCGCGAAGGCCATTGTTGATGCTATCGAGCGGACGTTGGCCGAACGCACCCTGCGCACCCGCGACCTCGGCGGAAATGCGGATACGACCGCGTGCGGCAAGGCCGTCGCGGAGATGGTGGAATAGGGGATCGAGAAACCATGCACGTCGTCCCCGCGCAGGCGGGGACCCATATCCCGGAGCGTGAATGGTTGATGTGATGGTTCCGGCAGATCCCCGGTGAAATGAATGCCATCTGCAACATGGGCGACACGGCGTATGGGTCCCCGCCTGCGCCGGGACCCCGCTGAGGAGTAGCGTCTTCGACGCGCCTCGATGAAGTGGCATGTCGCGTGCGCGGCTTACTTTCCCGCCGCGATCGCCCGGCAATGCTCGATCGCCGCCGCGATCAGGTTCTCGGTTGCTTCCGGCGTGCGGAAGGCTGCGTGAGACGACAGTGTTACGTTTGCAAGCGACGTCAGCGGGTGATCTTGCGACAGCGGTTCGGTGAGATAGACGTCGAGCCCGGCGTGACGCAATTGTCCCGAGCGCAACGCCTCGATCATTGCCGCCTCGTCGACCAGCGCGCCGCGCGCGGTGTTGACCAGGATCGCACCGCGCTTCATCGCCGCGATGCGCTGGCGCGAAAGAAAACCTCGTGTCTCGTCGGTCAGGAGGAGGTGCAGCGAGACGACGTCGCTCTGCGCCAGCAATTCGTCGAGACCGACGAAGGTTATGCCATCGTATTTCTTCGCGGTTCGATTCCACGCCAGAACGCGCATGCCGCTTCCGACCGCGATGCGGGCGACCTCGGCAGCGATGCCGCCGAACCCGATCAGGCCCAGCGTCTTGCCGGTGAGTTGCAGGCCGTCGTCACGGGGCCAATTGCCGGCGCGGACAGCACGGTCCATCCGGGCGAGACCACGCGCCGCCTCCCACATCAGCGCAATCGCGCATTCGGCAACCGCGGTATCGCCGTAGCCTTTGATGGTGCGTACCTCGATGCCGAGCGCAGCCAACTCGTCGGGGTTCATGTAGCTGCGCGCGCCGGTGCCGAGAAACACCACATGCTTGAGGCCGGTGCAGCGGCGCGCAACGTCGGTCGGCAATTCGGTATGATCGATGATGATGGTGTCCGCACCATCGAGAATGCCGGGAGCGTCGGTCGGCGCGATGTCCGGATTGCGATTGATGCGCAACCGATCGCTGGGCGTCGTCAATCGCTCGAAGATTGTTGCCAGTGACTCGTTCGCATCGATGAAAACTGCCGTCACGCGATCATCCTTTGGCTGAGGTTTACTTCGACGCGATGCCTGCCACCGCGAGCACCGCATGCAGCAGGGTGTTGGCGCCGGCACTGCAATCGGCCTGCGTCGCATCTTCCAGCTCGTTGTGACTGACGCCATCCTTGCACGGAACGAAGATCATCGCGGAAGGCACGACGCCGGCGAGGTTGCAGGCATCGTGGCCGGCGCCGGAGGTGATGCGGCGGTTGCTGTAGCCGAGTTCGCGGCTCGCATTCTCCACGGCATCGACGAGCTTCTTGTCGAAGATGGTCGGCGGCTTACGCCAGATCTGATCGATGGCGATGTCGACGCGACGACGCTGCGCGATCTCTTTCGCGGCGGCTTTAATATCGCGATCCACCGCATCCATGATCGCCACATCGGGACTGCGAATATCGATGGTGAAAGCGATCTCGCCGGGGATGACGTTGCGGGACGGGTTAGCGATATTAACCTCGCCGATGGTGCCGACGGCGTTGGGACCATGCGCAATGACGACCTTCTCGATCGCCAGAACCACTTCCGCCAATGTGGACAGCGCATCGCGACGGAGCGGCATCGGCGTCGTGCCGGCGTGGCTTTCGAAGCCGGTAATGCGGCCGTCGTACCAGATGATGCCCTGGCCGCGATCGACCACGCCGATGGTCTTGCCTTCAGCCTCCAGTAGCGGCCCCTGTTCGATGTGCAGTTCAAGGAATGCGCTGAGCTTGCGCGCGCCTACCGGCTCCGCTCCGCGATAGCCGATGCTGTCGAGCGCTTCGCCAACGGTGATGCCGGCCGCATCCTTGCGGCTCTGGATGTCCTCGGTGGTGTAGTCGCCGGCATAGGTTGCGGACGCCATCATCGCGGGTGCGAAGCGCGACCCTTCTTCGTTGGTCCAGTTGATGATGCACAGCGGCGTCTCGGTCTCGATCCCCGCATCGTTGAGCGTGCGCACCACTTCAAGCGCGGCGAGGGTGCCGAGGATGCCGTCGTACTTGCCGCCGGTCGGCTGGGTGTCGAGATGAGAGCCGAGCCCGACCGGCGCCTTCGACATGTCGCGGCCCTTGCGCAGGCCGTACATCGTTCCCAGCGCATCGACATGAACTTCGAGCCCGGCAGCCTCGCAGGCATTGCGAAACCAGTCGCGCACCTGCTTGTCTTCCGGTCCGAGCGTCAGCCGCCGCACGCCGCCTTTAGCTGTCGCGCCGAACTTTGCGGTCTCGTGGATGGCGCCCCACAGGCGTCCGGAGTCGATCTGCAGATTTGAAGGCTTCTCGGTCATGCGACAGTTCCCGGCACTGAAATGGCAGCGGCAAATGGGCCGCTGTTTTCATTGCCGTGCAGGCGAGGGCGCGTCAACCACGCGCTCGGCCTGCGCCAGCTTCACGGCAATATCGGCGACCAGTTCGATCGCGACCGTATCGGGTGACGCGAGCCAGCTTGCCGAGAACGTCAAAGGCGGCATCTGGATATCGGTAGAGAGCAACTGCAGGCGACCGTCGGCGATTTCATCTTCGACGATGGCGCGCGGGATCACGGCGACGCCGAGACCTTCCAGCGTCATGTGGATGACCGTGGCGAGCGACGCGCTGGCGTGCAGGCGGATGGCAGGAAGGTCGGGGCGGTTGAACAGCGAGCGCACCACTTCGTAAGGCTGCGTACGCCGCGGAAAGGTAATGATCGGAAATTTGGCGAGGTCGTGGGTGGTCAGTGTGTCCTTGCCTAATCCAAGCGTCGGGCTGGCGACGAAACCGATCGGATAATCGGCGAGCACACGGTTTCGAATGGTCGGCAACGACAGTGGCCCCATCAGGAACGCCAGTTCGATCTCCTGTGCCAGCAATCTCGCGCGCAGGTTCGAGGTGATATCGACCTCGATCTCCAGCGACAGGTTCGGATAAGCCTGATTGACGTTCTTGACGAGCTGCGACAGCCACGTATGCACGATGGTCTCGGCCACACCAAGACGAAGCACGCCGCGCATTTCCCTGCGATCGCCGACGGCCGCGACCATTTCGGATCGCAGCGCCATCAGCTTCTCGGCGTACAGCATCATGCGCCGGCCGGCCGGTGTCGGGGAAACGCTTCGGCGGTCCCGCTGCAGCAGCCGGACGCTCATCTCGCGTTCGAGCTGCGCGATGCGTTGTGAAATCGCCGGCTGCGTCGTGTTGAGCTTTTGCGCCGCGCCGCGAAAGCTGCCCAGCGTCACGACCCAGAGAAAGGTCTCGATTGCCTTGAAGTCAGCCATCAGCGGGCGGTCCATCACTGATAAAATCAATTTATCGATTTCGATTAGAAACTACGATTAGACATTATGATAGACCTGTGGCCCATTTCTTGTCGAGGAAAACAGGGGAACGGTCTGGTGGCCAACGTCGCAAAAGCGATCCACACCGAAGAGCCGGCCAGCGATCTGCCGAGCCGTCAGGCGAGGTTGGCGTATCGCGCCGGCAACGACGAACAGACTGCGGGCGTCGCACCGGGTTTCGTTCAGGGCAATCTTGCGATCCTTCCCGAGAAGCAAGCGGCGGCGTTTCATCGTTTCTGCCAGCTCAACCCCAAGCCGTGTCCGATCATCGGCATGTCCGACGTCGGCGATCCGCGCATTCCCGCGCTCGGCCTCGATCTCGACATCCGCACCGACGTGCCGCGCTATCGCGTCTGGCGTGACGGCGAAGTGATCGACGAACCTACCGACGTGATGGCGCACTGGCGCGACGATCTCATCGCGTTCGTCATCGGCTGTTCGTTCTCATTCGAAGAAGCGCTGCTGGCGGACGACATTCCGATCCGCCATATCGAAACCGGCGTGCGCGTTCCGATGTATCGCACTAATATTGTGTGCAGTGCGGCAGGGCCGTTCGCGGGGCCGATGGTGGTGTCGATGCGGCCGCTGAAGCCTGCGGATGCGATCCGCGCGGTACAGATCACGTCGCGGTTTCCGTCGGTGCATGGCGCACCGGTGCATCTCGGCCTGCCGCAGTCGATCGGCATCGCCGATCTTGCAAAGCCCGATTACGGCGATGCAGTGCCGGTGCATCCCGACGAGATTCCCGTATTCTGGGCCTGCGGTGTGACGCCGCAAGCCGTGATCGCAGCAGCGAAGGTGCCATTCGCCATCACGCATGCGCCCGGATTGATGCTTGTGACTGATCTAAAGAACAAGCAGCTTGCCGTTCTTTAAAGCTTTATCCTAACTTCAATCGGCGCGACAAAAGACAAGCCGAAGCTAACAACAAAGTCTCACAAGACCGATCGCAGGAGAGGACGATATTATGACGATCACTCGCCGAAACGTATTGCTCGGAGGCGTTGCCTCTGCCGCGTTGCTGACGGGAGCAGCCCGCGCGCAGACCAAGGAAGTGGTTATTGGGGTGATTTATCCGCTGTCCGGCGCGAGCGCCCAGATTGGCGTCGATGCCCAGCGTGCATTTGAGACGGCAGCCGATATCATCAACAACAAGTACGATTTCGATTTGCCGCTGGCCCGCGACGAGGGGCTTCCGGGTCTCGGCGGCGCAAAGATCAAGCTTGTGTTCGCCGACCATCAGGCCGATCCCCAGAAGGGCCGCGCCGAAGCCGAGCGCCTGATCACGCAGGAAAAGGTTTGCGCGATCATCGGCACCTATCAGAGTGCGGTGGCGGTCACCGTCAGCCAAGTCTGCGAGCGCTACCAGATTCCGTTCCTCTCCGCCGACAACTCGTCGCCGAGCTTGCATCGCCGCGGTCTGAAGTTCTATTTCCGTGCCGCGCCGCACGACGAGATGTTCTCGCAGGCGATGTTCGATTTCTTCGATGCATTGAAGAAGAAGGGCCAGAAGATCGAAACGCTGGCGCTGTTCCACGAAGACACCATCTTCGGCACCGACTCCGCCAACGCACAGCTCAAGCTCGCCAAGGAGCGCGGCTACAAGGTGGTCGCGGACATCAAGTATCGCGCCAACTCGCCGTCGCTCACTGCCGAAGTGCAGCAGCTCAAGGCCGCGGACGCCGACGTGCTGATGCCGTCGAGCTACACCACCGACGGCATTCTGCTGGTCAAGACCATGGCCGAACTCGGCTACAAACCCAAGGCGATCGTGGCGCAGGACGCAGGCTTCTCGGAGAAGGCGCTCTACGACGCCGTCGGCGACAAGCTCGAAGGCGTCATCTCGCGCGGCAGCTTCTCGCTCGACCTCGCGGCCAAGCGGCCGATGGTCGGTACGATCAACGAGATGTACAAGAAGCGCTCCGGCAAGGACTTCAACGACTACTCGTCGCGCCAGTTCATGGGCCTGATCGTGATGGCGGATGCCATCAACCGCGCCAAGTCCACCGACGGCGAAAAGATCCGCGAGGCACTCGTCGCCACCAACATGCCGGGCGATCACACCATCATGCCGTGGAAGGACGTCAAGTTCGACCCGCAGGGCCAGAACGACGATGCCGATCCGGTGCTGTTGCAATATGTCGGCAAGAAGTTTGTCACCATCTTCCCGCCACAGGCCGCAGTGGCGGAAGCCATCTGGCCGATGAAGTAGCCGTTGGCCCTTTTGCAGGTCCATCCGCACGACTGACGTCGTCCCCGCGAAAGCGGGGACCCATACTCCGAGGAGTCTGAAGTTGACGGTGGCCTCGCGTCGTCGCGCCACGAGCGCAGGGACGACGAACGAAGATGGAGCGGGATAGGTGACAGCCGAAACCATTATCCAGAGTCTGGCGAGCGGCCTCTTGATGGGGCTGCTCTACGGTCTCATTGCGGTCGGCCTGTCGCTGATTTTCGGCCTGATGAACATCGTCAACTTCGCCCATGGCGAATTCTTGATGCTGGCGATGTACGCGGCATTTTTTCTCTTTGCGTTCTTCGCGGTCGATCCGCTATTGGCGATGCCGTTCGTCGCGGCTGCCATGTTTATCTTCGGAGCGGCGGTCTATCTGCTTATCGTCCGCTTTGCCATGCGCGCAAAAACCAACGTCGGCATGGTTCAGATCTTCGCCACCTTCGGCCTCGCCATCGTGCTGCGCGGGCTGGCACAGTATTTCTTCACGCCGGACTATCGCAGCATTACCCACTCGTGGCTCGGCGGCAAAACGATTTCCATCCTCGGCATCTACCTGCCGGTGCCGCAACTGGTCGGCGCGGGACTATCGATCCTCGCCTTCGGCGCGCTGTACTTCTTCATCAAGCGCACCGACTTCGGCCGCGCGCTGGAGGCGACCCGTGAAGACGCCGGCGCCGTGGCGCTGGTCGGCATCGACCAGAACCGCGTGTTCGCGCTCGGCTGGGGGCTCGGCTCCGCGCTGGTCGGGCTCGCGGGCGCAATCATGGCGAGCTTCTTCTACATTTATCCCGATGTCGGAGCGTCGTTCGCCCTGATCGCGTATGTGGTCGTGGCGCTCGGCGGTTTCGGCAGCGTATTCGGCGCCTTCGCGGGCGGCATCCTGGTCGGGCTGGTCGAGGCGACCACAGCGCTGGTGATGCCGCCATCGCTCAAGGCCGTCGGCATCTATGCGGTGTATCTGCTGGTGGTGTTCATCCGCCCGCGCGGCTTGTTCGGATCGATCTGATGCACGACGTCACCCATGCCCGCCGCCGTCGCCGCGACCTGATCGTGGCAGCCGTGTTGGTCGCAGCCGCAGCCTGCGTGCCGATCTTCGTCAAGGATGTGTACGCGCAGAACATCCTGGTGCTCACCTTGATGTATGCGGGACTGTCGCAGAGCTGGAACATTCTCGGCGGCTACTGCGGCCAGATATCGCTTGGCCACGCGCTCTATTTCGGGTTGGGCGCTTACGTCACCGCGATCCTGTTCACAAAGTTCGGCGTGCTGCCGTGGTTCGGCATGCTCACGGGCGGTGTGATCTCGGCGCTGATCGCATTGGCGCTCGGCTATCCGACCTTCCGGCTCGGCGGGCATTATTTTGCGATCGCTACCATCGTGATCGCCGAGATCGCCTATCTGCTGTTCCTGAACTGGGACTGGGCCGGCGCGGCGCTCGGCATCGACATCATGGTTCGCGGCGACAGCTGGCTGAAATTCCAGTTCGTGCGAAGCAAATTGCCGTACTTCTATTTTGCGCTGGCCTTCGCCGCGGTGGCGTGGCTCGTCACCTGGTGGCTGGAGAACTCCAAATGGGGTTACTGGTGGCGCGCGGTGAAGGACAATTCCGACGCGGCGGAAAGCCTCGGCGTCGTGGTGTTCAAGTCGAAGATGGGGGCGGGAGCGATTTCGGCGTTCCTCACCGCGATTGGCGGCGCGTTCTACGCGATGTTCGTGTCCTACATCGATCCCGACGCGGTCATGAGCTTCCAGTTCTCGCTGCTGATCGCGCTGCCCGCGGTGCTGGGCGGCATCGGTACGCTGTGGGGGCCGGTGCTGGGTGCGGCGGTGCTTATTCCCGTGACCGAATTGACGCGATCCTTCATCGGCGGCTCCGGGCGCGGCGTCGATCTGATCGTCTATGGCAGCTTGATCGTTCTCGTCTCCCTGACGCGGCCTGATGGTCTGCTGGGTCTGTTCTCCCGCAAGCGCAAGGAGGCCGTGCGATGACCGCGCTCCTTGAAACACGTGGCGTCTGGCAACGCTTTGGCGGCCTCGTCGCCAATTCCGACGTGTCGATTTCGGTGGGGCGCGGGGAGATTGTCGGACTCATTGGCCCCAACGGCGCCGGCAAATCGACGCTGTTCAATCTGATCGCCGGTGTGCGACCGCCGTCGCAGGGCTCAATCTGGTTCGACGGCAAGGACGTCACCGCGACACCGGCCAGCGAGCGCTGCCGCGCCGGCATCGGCCGAACCTTCCAGGTGGTGAAAAGCTTCGAGACCATGACCGTGATCGACAACGTCATCGTCGGCGCGCTGGTACGCAACACGGTGATGCGCGAGGCGCGGCGCAAGGCGTTCGAGGTGCTGGAGTTCACCGGACTTGCCGCGCGGGCCGATGTGCCGGCGTCGGAATTGATCCCGTCGGAAAAGCGGCGGCTCGAAGTCGCGCGTGCTCTGGCCACCGAGCCGAAACTGTTGCTGCTCGACGAAGTGCTGACCGGCCTGACGCCGCTCGAGGCGCAGACCGGTGTCGAACTGGTGCGCCGCGTGCGCGATACCGGCGTCACAGTGCTGATGGTCGAGCACGTCATGGAAATCGTCATGCCGCTGGTGGATCGCGCTATCGTGCTCGATCTCGGCAAGGTGCTGGTCGAGGGCAAGCCGGCCGATGTCGTGCGCGATCCGAAAGTCATTACCGCTTACCTTGGGGATCGTCATGCTGTCGGCGCATGATCTGACCACGGCCTATGAGGGCCTCGTCGCCATCTCGGGAGTCTCCATCGAGGTCGCCAAGGGCGAAGTCGTCTGCGTTGCGGGCGCCAATGGCGCGGGCAAGTCGACGCTGCTGAAGACTATTGCCGGCGCGGAACGGCCGCGTTCCGGCACCGTCACGTTCGACGGCCAGCGCATCGACGGCATGGCGCAGCATCTCATCACCGCGCGCGGCATCGCTTATGTGCCGGAGAACCGCCGCCTGTTTCCGAGCCTCACGGTGCACGACAACCTGCGGCTCGGCAGCTATCTCTATCGCCGCGACGCGGGTCGCGACGAGCCGCTGGAACTGGTGTTCAAGCTGTTTCCGCGGTTGTCGGAGCGGCTGGAGCAACTGGCCGGCACGCTGTCTGGCGGCGAGCAGCAGATGCTGGCGATCGGCCGTGCGCTGATGACGCGGCCGCGCCTGTTGATGCTCGACGAGCCGTCGCAAGGCATCATGCCGAAACTGGTCGACGAGATTTTCCAGGCGGTGCTGGAAATCCGCAAAACCGGCCTGACGGTGCTGATCGTCGAACAGCGCATGGCCGAGGTGCTGGAGATCGCCGACCGGGCCTACATCCTTCAGACCGGCCGCGTGCTGATGCAGGGACCGGCAGCGGATATCCGCACCAATCCGGACGTGCGCAAGGCGTATCTCGGACTATGATCCGGCGTGTTCGCGATACTGCGGAAGGTTGTCGGTGATCGTGAACCAGGGCGCTTTCGACCCCACGAAGATGTGGTGAGTGGGCCGGATCGCAGGATCGTCCACCAATGTCCCCATCGCAACGTGAACATAAGCTCCGCCCCGGACGACCGAATACAGCAATGAACCGCAGTTTGCGCAGTGCGTGTTGTTGCCATCGGGGTCGCCAAATATCCTCAGCTTGTCGTGCCCCTTGGTGAGGGTCAGCTTTTCGCGTTCGATGCCGGCAAACGGCTTGAATGCCGAACCGGTGGTGCGGCGGCAATCCGAGCAGTGGCAGTTGGCGGCGTAGATGAACTCGTCCTGCACAGCGTAGTGAACGTCGCCGCAGTAGCATTTTCCGTTCAGCGTTCGAGCGGTCTGTTCTGTTGATGCCACGTTGTTCCCCGCGGTTTAACGCTCACGAGTGGGAATCGTGATCGTGTGTATCGGGCAGTTTCAGCCCGAACGTCTTCACGAGGTCCGCCACTTGCTGCGGCGAAAGGTGGCGCGGGTTCATGCCGCGCAGCAACAGATACAGCTTTGCGGTTTCCTCCAGTTCTTCGGCGGCGAAGACGGCGGCTTCGAGCGTTTCACCCGCGATCACCGGGCCATGATTGGCGAGCAGCACCGATGCGTATTGTCCAGCGAGGCCCTTGATGGCGTCGGCGACAGCGGTATCGCCCGGCCGGTAATAGGGCAGGAGCGCCGTCGCTCCGCAGCGCATCAGATAATAGGGTGTCATCGGCGGCAGTGCGGCGCGCGGGTCGATCTCCGGGAGCATCGAGACTGCGACGCTATGGGTCGAATGCAGGTGGACGATCGCACGCGCCGAGCCGCGCGTCTCGTAGAGCGCCGCGTGCAACGGGATTTCCTTGGTCGGCGCATCGCCGCCGATCAGCCGGTTGCTGGCGTCGAGGCGGGAAATCCGCGCGGGATCGAGGAAGCCCAGCGAGGCGTTGGTCGGCGTCACCAGCCAGCCGCCGTCATCGAGCCGGACGCTGATATTGCCGGAGGAGCCCGGCGTCAGCCCGCGCTCGAACAGCGAGCGGCCGAAGCGGCAGATATCTTCACGAAGCTTGCTTTCGTTCATGGCGCATTTGTCCCATGCTTTGGCAGCACGGCCAAGCCGTGATACGCCATACCCAAGCAGAAACGCGACAAGAAACAGGAAACGCCATGGTTCGTTCTCCGGCCGGTTCTCCGCAACATATCGCCGTCATTGGACTGGGGTCGATGGGGTTCGGCATGGCGTTGTCGCTCAAGCGGGCCGGGTTCGACGTGACCGGATGCGATGTTTCTGCCGAGACCATCGCGCGGTTCGTCAAGGATGGCGGACGCGGCGCCAAGACGCCGGCAGAGGCAGCGCGAGACGCGGATGTTGTCGTCAGCGTGGTCGTCAATGCGGCGCAGACCGAAACCATTTTGTTCGGCAAGGGCGGCGTTGCGGAAACCCTGCCGAAGGGCGCGGTTTTCATCTCCTCAGCAACGATGGACCCGGATGTGGCGCGGCGGCTGGCGGCGCGCCTGGTTGAAAGCGGGCGACTCTATCTCGATGCGCCGATCAGCGGTGGCGCACAACGTGCCGCGCAAGGCGAGCTCACCATTCTGGCGTCGGGCAGCCGCGACGCCTTCGCCAAGGCGCGACCCGCACTCGATGCCATGGCGGCCAAGCTCTACGAACTCGGCGACGAGCCGGGGCAGGGCGCGGCCTTCAAGATGATCAACCAGCTTCTCGCGGGTGTCCACATCGCTGCGGCATCGGAAGCGATCGCCTTCGCGGCCAAGCAGGGTCTCGATATCCGCAAGGTCTATGAAGTGATCACGGCATCCGCAGGCAATTCGTGGATGTTCGAGAATCGCGTGCCGCATGTGCTGGAGGGCGACTACACGCCGCGCAGTGCCGTCGATATCTTCGTCAAGGATCTCGGCATCATCCAGGACATGGCGCGCAATGCGAAATTTCCGGTGCCGATATCCGCGGCGGCGCTGCAAATGTTCCTGATGGCCGCGGGCGCGGGCATGGGGCGAGACGACGATATCGCGGTCGCCAAGGTGTATGCGCAGATCACCGGCGCGCCGCTGCCGGGATCGAAACAATAGAACGATATATTCAATAAGGGGATGCGATGCCTCGCTTTGCCGCCAATCTGTCCATGATGTTCAACGAGATCCCGTTTCTCGATCGCTTTGCGGCGGCTCGGGATGCGGGTTTCGATGCAGTCGAATTCCTGTTTCCCTACGATCATCCAGCCGACGAGGTCGGCAAGCGGCTGCACGGCAACGGTCTCACGCAGGCGCTATTCAATCTGCCTCCCGGGAACTGGGATGCCGGTGAGAAGGGATTCGCGTCACTGCCGGACCGCTTTGACGACTTGCAGAAGAGCATCCGCACCGCGCTGCCTTATGCGGATGCGACCGGCGTTAAGCGACTGCATCTGATGGCGGGCATTGCCGATCGGCGCGACGCAAAGGCGGTCGAGGCGTTTCGCAGGTCGGTTATGTGGGCGGCGGATGAACTCGGCAAGCACGGCATCGACACAGTGATCGAGCCGATCAATCCGCGCGATGTGCCGGGCTATTTTCTCAACGACTTCACCTTTGCGCGCGATTTGATCGCCGAGTTGAAGCATCCGAACCTGAAACTGCAATTCGATATCTACCACTGCCAGATCGTGCAGGGCGACGTGACCATGCGATTGCGCGAGATGATGCCGGTCGTCGGCCATATCCAGATCGCCAGCGTGCCATCCCGTAACGAGCCGGACGGCGAGGAATTGAATTATCCGTTTCTGTTCGACGAACTGGATCGACTGGGTTACGCGGGTTTCGTCGGCTGCGAGTATCGCCCGCGCGGAAAAACGGTCGATGGTCTCGGCTGGTTCGCGTCTTACGCTAAGCTGCGCAAGGGAGCGGCATCGTGACCCTCGCGCTCGGCTGCATTGCCGACGACTACACCGGCGCGTCCGATCTCGCCAACACGCTGACACGCAACGGCCTTCGCACCGTGCAGACCATCGGCGTGCCTCGCGACGATCTTGCGCTGCCGGATGTCGATGCCGTGGTGGTGTCGCTGAAGAGCCGCTCGATCGCAGCCGCCGATGCGGTCGCGAAATCGCGCGCCGCCGATCAATGGCTACGCAGCCGCGGCGTGCGGCATGTGCTGTTCAAGATCTGCTCGACCTTCGATTCCACCGATGCAGGCAACATCGGCCCGGTGATGGACGCGCTTCAGGCGGATTCCGGCGATGCAATCGTGTTGGTAACCCCGGCGTTTCCGGGAACGGCGCGCACGGTCTATCAGGGCAATCTGTTCGTCGGCGCGGTGCCGCTCAATGAGAGCCCACTGAAGGACCATCCGCTCAACCCGATGCACGACGCCAATCTCATCCGTGTGCTGGGGCGGCAGAGCAAATCGCCCATCGGCCTGGTTGACCTTGCAAGCGTTGCTCAGGGCGCCGAGGCAATCCGTGCGCGGCTGGCCAAACTTGCCGCCGATGGCGTTCGCGCGGCCATCATCGATGCGGTGTTCGATCGCAACCTCGAAATGATCGGCCTCGCGGCGCTCGATCATCGGCTGTCGGTCGGCGCGTCCGGCCTCGGCCTTGGACTGGCGCGCGGCCTCGTTGGCTCTGGATTAATTGCTGCAACGACGGGAAGCGAAAACGCGGGAGCGCCGGTCGGCGGACTTGCGGCGTGTCTGGCGGGAAGCTGTTCACAGGCCACGCTCGGCCAGATCGCGGCGGCGGAGCGGATCATGCCTGTGCTCAAGCTCGATCCGGACAAGATCGTTGCAGGTGCCGACGAGGTGCAGCGAGCCCTTGATTGGGCAGGGGAGCACCTGGCGAAAGGCCCGATCCTGATCGCCAGTAGTTCGACGCCGGAGCAGGTCGCCGCCGTACAGGCGCGGCACGGCCGCGATGCCGCAGGTCACGCCATCGAGCAGGCCATGGCCACGTTGTCGGAGGGGCTGGTCCGGACCGGCGTCCGGCGGCTGGTGGTCGCCGGCGGCGAGACCTCGGGGGCGGTCGTCGATCGGCTCGGCATTCCGGGCTTTCTGGTTGGCCCGGAAATCGCGCCCGGCGTGCCGGTGCTGCGCGCCGTCGGCGCAGGTGGCGATGGCATGCTGTTAGCCTTGAAATCAGGAAATTTCGGCGGACCAGGCTTTTTTGAGGATGCGTTGCGCCTGATGCGATGACAGGCTGACGGTTTCAGAGTATGGAATTGCGGTGTGTGGCGTGGGGCAAATAGTCGATCCACGCGAGGGATGCGAAATTGCATTCGCATCATGAGTTCCATGCATGCGTGACGTTCGTTCGGGGTTTTCCCAGTCGAACGTTCAACACCCTCAACGCATCGTGATGCGGAAGGGACGCTGCTGCGTAAGGCACGAACCGGCTACGTCTGATAAAGAAGCCGCTTCGCCGCCCTGTCTATGATTCAGGCCGAGTTAGGATCGCCGCCGGATGGTTTCGCTTGTACGGATCGCACTGACCCGCCCATACACCTTTGTGGTGTTGGCGCTGTTGCTGCTCATCATCGGGCCGCTGGCGGCGCTGCGGACGCCGACGGATATCTTCCCCAATATCGGCATTCCGGTGATCGGCGTGGTCTGGTCCTATACCGGCCTGCCGCCCGATCAGATGTCCGGGCGCATCACGACGCCGTTTCAGCGCGCCTTGACCACAACGGTCAACGACATTGAGCATATCTCCGCCAATTCCTATAACGGCGTCGGCATCATCAAGATATTCTTCCAGCCGAACGTCGATATCCGCACCGCCAACGCGCAGGTCACCGCCATTGCGCAGACCATGCTCAAGCAGTTGCCACCCGGTGCAACGCCGCCGTTGATCCTGAACTACAGCGCCTCCACGGTTCCGATCATCCAGCTCGCGCTGGCCGGGGAGGGGCTGACCGAACAGAACCTGTTCGATATCGCCACCAATCAGTTGCGCACGCCGCTGGTCACCGTTCCGGGGGCGGCGATCCCGTGGCCGTTCGGCGGCAAGCAGCGCCAGATCCAGATCGACCTCGATCCGTCCGCATTGCAGGCGCGGGGCCTGTCGGGAACGGACGTCGCCAATGCGCTCGCTGCACAAAATCTCATCACGCCGGTGGGTACGCAGAAGATCGGCCAGTTCGAATACAACATCCAACTCAACAACTCGCCGCTGAAGATCGAGGAACTTGGCGACCTGCCGATCAAGGTCGTCGATGGCGCCACCGTCTACATCCGCGACGTCGCACAGGTTCGCGACGGTAATCCGCCGCAGACCAATATCGTTCACGTCGACGGCGGCCGCTCGGTGCTGATGATGGTGCTGAAGGCGGGATCGGTGTCGACCCTCGACATCATCAGCGGCGTCAAGAAGAAGATCGCGGAGGTCCGCGACACCTTGCCGGACAATCTCAAGATCGGGCTTCTGGGCGACCAGTCGATCTTCGTGCGCGGTGCGATCACCGGCGTGGCATTCGAGGGTGTCATCGCCGCGTTGCTGACGAGCGTTATGATCCTGCTGTTCCTGGGAAGCTGGCGCTCGACCTTGATCATCGCGATCTCGATCCCGCTGTCGGTGCTCGGCGCGATTATCATGCTCGCACTGGTGGGCGAGACGCTCAACATCATGACGCTGGGCGGTCTGGCGCTCGCGGTCGGCATTCTCGTAGACGACGCGACGGTGACGATCGAGAACATCAACTGGCATCTCGAACAGGGCAAGGACGTCGAAACCTCGATTCTCGACGGCGCCAATCAGATCGTGACGCCGGCGTTCGTTTCGCTGCTCTGCATCTGCATCGTGTTCGTGCCGATGTTCTTCCTCACCGGCGTGTCGCGCTTCCTGTTCGTGCCGATGGCGCTCTCGGTGATGTTCGCCATGGTCTGGTCGTTCATCCTGTCGCGCACGCTGGTGCCGACCATGGCGAAGTACCTGCTGCATGCGCATGAGCACCACGACAGCGAGAAGCCGCCATCGCGCAATCCGCTGGTCTGGTTCCAGCGCGGCTTCGAGGCCCGGTTTGAGCGGATGAGGGCGATCTATCATGGGCTGCTGGAACTGGCGTTGGGGCATCGGCCGATCTTCGTGATCGGCTTCCTTGCCTGCGTGGCGCTGTCGTTCCTGCTGGTGCCGTTCCTCGGCCGCAACTTCTTCCCATCGGTCGATGCCGGCCAGATGCTGATTCATGTGCGTCAGCAGGTGGGCACCCGCGTCGAAGAAGCCGCGAACCGCCTCGCAGACGTGCAGCGGGCGATCCGGCAGGTGATTCCGCCGGAAGAACTCGACACCATGGCGGACAACATCGGCATGCCGGTCAGCGGCATCAACATGACGTACAACAACACCGGTGTGATCGGACCGCAGGATGGCGACATCCAGATCAAGCTGAAGGAAGGGCACCGCCCAACCGACGAATATGTACGCGAACTGCGCGAAACCCTTCCGCGTGCATTTCCCGGCATGACGTTCGCGTTCCTGCCGGCCGATATCGTCAGCCAGATTCTGAACTTCGGCGCGCCGGCGCCGATCGATCTGCAAATACGCGGCGCAAATCTCGAGGCTAACTTCAAATACGCCAACGACCTGCTGCGGCGCGTCCGGCTTATTCCCGGCATTGCCGATGCTCGCATCCAGCAGTCGCCGAACAATCCCGGCTTCAATGTCGATGTCGACCGGACGCGTGCGCAGTATGTCGGCCTGACCGCGCGCGATGTGACCAACAGCATGGTCGTCAATCTGGCGGGCAGCTCGCAGGTTGCGCCGACCTACTTCCTCAGCCCGGACAACGGCGTGTCCTATTCGATCGTGATGCAGACGCCGCAGTACCAGATCGATTCACTGAACAAGCTGGAGAACATGCCGATCTCCGCGGCCGGCGTCGCCACGCCGCCGATCCTTGGCGGCATCGCCAATATCACGCGCGCCACCTCGAACGCCGTGGTCTCGCAATACGATATCCAGTCACTGGTGCAGATCTATGCAACGACGCAGGGCCGCGATCTCGGCGCGGTGGCGTCGGATATCCAGAAGATCATCGCCGACACCGCAAAGGACGTGCCGCGCGGCAGCTCGGTGGTGCTGCTCGGGCAGGTCGATACCATGAACAAGGCGTTCGCAGGCCTGCTGTTCGGCCTGCTCGGTGCGGTCGTGCTGATCTATCTCTTGATCGTCGTCAACTTCCAGTCGTGGTCGGACCCGTTCGTGATCGTGATGGCGTTGCCGGCGGCGCTGGCCGGCATTATCTGGATGCTGTTCGCAACGCATACGACGCTTTCGGTGCCGGCGCTGACAGGCGCCATCATGTGCATGGGCGTGGCGACCGCGAACAGCGTGCTGGTCATCAGCTTCGCGCGCGAAGTCTATGAAGCAACCGGCGATCCAGTCCGTGCCGCGCTCGAGGCCGGATTTGTGCGCTTTCGGCCGGTGCTGATGACGGCGCTCGCCATGATCATCGGCATGGCGCCGATGGCGCTGGGCCTCGGCGAGGGCGGCGAACAGAACGCACCGCTCGGCCGCGCCGTGGTCGGTGGCTTGATTTTTGCAACCTTCGCGACGCTCATGTTCGTGCCGGTGGTATTCAGTATGGTTCACAAGAAACGTTCCGCGCAGCCTGCGGGGACTGCGGAGTTGGCACATGCCCATTGATCAGACCGAACCCGTTTCGCGCAAGAAACTGGGGCTCTTTGGCGTGATTGGCATCTGTGCCGCGGCCATTGTCGTCGTCACCGGAATTGCCTCGCGTGAGAAGAGCAATGCCGACCTGCGAACATGGACCGATGAACAGGCCGTTCCGTCTGTCGCCGTGATATTGCCGGAAGCGCGGGCGCAGGCCTCGACGCTGGAACTGCCCGGGCGGCTCGAGGCCTATTCGCGTGCGCCGATCTATGCGCGCGTCAACGGCTATGTGAAGAGCTGGAACGTGGACATCGGTGCGTCGGTCAAATCCGGCCAGTTGTTGGCCGAGATCGAGGCCCCCGATCTCGACCAGCAATTGCTGCAGGCGCGCGCCGACCTGACGAGTGCGCAGGCGAGCGCGAAGCTCTCCGAAGCGACGCTGGAACGGCGCAAGACGCTGCTGAGTTCGAATTTCGTCTCGCACCAGGAAATCGACGAGCGTACCGCCGATCTCGCCAACAAGCGCGCGTCCGTGAATTCTGGCCAGGCCAATGTCGACAGGCTGGAAGCATTGGCGAGCTACAAGAAGATCGTTGCGCCGTTCGATGGTGTGGTGACCGCACGCAACACCGACGTCGGCGCGCTGATCAATGCCGGGGCATCGACGGGTCCGGCGATGTTCGTGGTGTCCGATATCCGCAAGCTGCGCGTCTATATCAACGTGCCGCAGAATTACGTACCGTTGGTGCGGATGGGCGCATCTGCCGCAATCTCGGTGCCGGAATATCCCGATCAGACGTTCCCGGCCAAGGTTGAATCGTCGTCGCAGTCCGTCGATGTCAGCACCGGAACGACTCGTATCCAGCTTGCCCTCGACAATCCGGATCACAAGCTGATGCCGGGCAGCTATGCCACCGTTAATCTGAACCTGGTTCGCGACAAGGCGCCGCTCTACATTCCGGCCAGTGCCCTGCTGTTCAACAGCAAGGGCTTGCGCGTGGCGACCGTCGGAACCGACGACAAGATCAAGTTCAAGACGGTGACGATTGCGCGCGATCTTGGCAAGGACATCGAGCTTGCCTCCGGTCTCGCCGCCGATGACCGTGTCATCGTTGCGCCGCCGGATGGAATGGTGGACGGCGACAAGGTGCGCGTCACCGGCCCGAAGGACGGCAAGCCTGCGACTGCTTCAAGCGCGCAGGACAAGAAGGGCTGATCGGCGGTTCCGGCTTCTCCACCGGTCATGGCCGGGCTTGACCCGGCCAGCCACGTCTTTCTGGTGATGTGAAGACGTCACGGCAAAAAAATCGAACGCTGCGCACCAACTTCGGCCGAGATGAAATCGGAGACGGCGCGCACACGGCCGAGCCGGCGCATGTCGACGTGGGTGATAATCCAGTAGCTGCGCGCGAACACAGTATCCGGCAACACCACCTGCAACTGCGGATCGCTGTGCGCTGCATAGTCGTGCAGGATGCCGATGCCGCCGCCGCCGCGAACCGCCTGCAATTGCCCGACTGCGCCGGAACATTCGAGCCGGCTATACGCCGGTCCGTAGAGTTCGGGCATGAAGTTGAGCTGATCGGCGAAAATCAGATCCTGCACATAGGTCACGAGACAGTGGCGCTCGAGATCGGCCACGCTTTGCGGTGTGCCGTGCTCCGCCAAGTAGGTTTTGGCGGCGTAGAAGTGCAGCGAGTAATCGATCAGCTTGCGGACGGCGAGGCGGCCTTCCTCAGGCCGCTCGATGGTGATGGCGAGGTCGGCTTCGCGTTTCGACAGCGAGAAGGTGCGTGACATCGGCACCATCTGGATCGTGAGCGACGGATATTTCTGTTTCAGCTTGCCGAGCCGGGAACACAGGAACAGCGCCGTGAAGCCATCCGGAGCAGCGACCCGCACGGTGCCTGACAATTCCACGTCCGATTGCGACAGGTCGCCCTGGGCTCGGAGCAACTGCGCTTCGACTTCTTCCGCCGACGCATAGAGCCGGTCGCCTGCAGCGGTCAGCACGCAGCCGGTGGTCTGCCGGTCGAACAGCCGCACCCCCAGTGATTTCTCCAGCGCACCGATCCGGCGGCTGACGGTGCCGTGGTCGATGCGCAACTGGCGCGCGGCAGCCAGGAATTGCCCAGCCCGCGCGACGCTCAGAAAAACCCGGATATTGTCCCAGTCCATGCTCATATCTGCATTTTTGCACAGAAACTGGCCAACTATCGTACGAGTTGTGCCAAAATGCTAGGGGCGACGGATCAGAAGAACTCCACCGATCAGAAGGGCGACGCCGATGAGGCGCGGAACGTCGACAGGTCTCTGCGTGAGTCCGAGCAGGCCGAAATGGTCGAACGCGACCGAGGCGAGCATCTGACCGGCCACCAGAAGGGCGATGAAGGTGGCAGCCCCGATCTTCGGCAGCAGCAGGATTCCGAGCGCGATAAAAATGGCCCCGAACAGGCCGCCAGACCATGCCCAGAACGGTATGCGTGCCGCCATCGCCGCCGTCGGTACGGGATCGCGAAACGCGGCAATGAGAGCGATCATGCATAGAAGGCCGACGAAATAACTGACGAAGCCCGACCAGGCTGCTGAGTTCAACGCCGTACGCAGATTCGCGTTCAGCGCCTGTTGCACGACGATGCTGACTCCCGCCGCGAGCGAGAGAAGCGCAGATATCAGGAACGACATGAAATGATCCGGTCTTGATAGGGTGAGGACTCGGCCACTGCGGGTGGGCGGCACGCCATCATGCTGCGGTCCAGTTCAAAATGCCATCTTCTGCCTGCCGGATATCGCCGAGGATGCCGACGGGCGTTCGATCCATGTCGGTGAGACGGGCGAGGGTGCGCGTGTCGCTCGCCGGGACGCGGGCCAGCGCGCGGGCATTGTCGGCTGTGCGCAGCAGCACCACACCATGCTCCACATCGCCCTTGCGGCCATAGATGATGGTGAAGCTTTCCACCTTGCCCGGGCCGTTGGCGTCGGTGACGAACGGCGGAGCGGGGCGGCGATTGCGATCGGCCTCAGTCTGCACGCTGGTCTCCTGTGCGAGGGCCGATGGCGGCGCGTTGGGAGAGAGGACCAGCGCGTGATGCTTGGTGACGAAGCCGCCCTGGCCGTAGAGCAGGCCGAGTTTCGCGCCGGATCGCAGCTTGCGCACCATGGCGCAGGCGGCATGCGCCATGTAGTCGTTGAGCGGCGCGCCGAAGAACGTCAGGCCTCCCGCGACGGTCGGCTGAACATCCGGCCCGAGGCCGAGCGTTCGCCGCGCCATCTTCGGCACGGTGGGGAAGCAGCTATAGAGCTCGATGGCGTCGAAGGCCTTGCCGTCGGTCGCGTCCACCAAGTCCATCGCGGACTTCAGCACGGCATTCTGGGCATGGCTCTCATGGAACTGGTCGCGCTCCAGATAATCCCGCGGCTCCTCGGCCGATGCGCCGCCCCAGACATGGATGATGCGATCTTCGGGAACGCCCGCGGCGCGGGCCTTGGCAAGTGACGTCATCAGGATTGCGGCGCTCTGGTTGACCGACGGGTTGGCGACCATGAGTTTGGTGTAGGGCCACGCGATCAGGCGATTATCCGCCGTCGGCGTCACGATTTCCGCGGCCGGCACATGCCGCTTCAGCCACGCATTCGGATTTTGTGCCGCGACACCGGAATAGCGCGACCACAGCTCACCGGATTCCTGCAACGCTTCGCGCGGGGTCTGGCCCCAATGTGCGGAAGAGGCGGCTTCGTAGATCGGATAGACCGTCACCGGTTTGGCGACACCGAGCGTCGTTGCCATGGGCTTCTGGAAGCTTGCGCTGCGCGGCGACACCGGCGCGTCATGCGCGAACGGCGTCCACGGCAGTTCGATGCCGGCGCGCTCGGCCTTGGTGGCGGTGCTCTGCGATTCCGCACCGCAAATCGCCGCGACGCTGCATTCGCCGCGGGCGATCCGCTTTGCAGCCTCGTGCAGGTAACGGATCGGGCTTTCGCCGCCGACCGGCCCATAGACCGCATGTGCCGGCTTGATGCGCAGGCGTTCGCACAGCAGCGCCGCCGGATCGGTGTAGCGCCAGCTCAGGAAATTAACGATATCGAGGGACCCGATCTCGCCAAGGAACTTGCCGCCGCCGTCTTGTTCAGCCCGCTTCAGCGCATCGACCATCAGCGCCAACGGTTCGCGCCCAGCCGCGATTTCAGCAGGGTGGTCGGATATCTCGCCGACGCCGACGATGACGGGGATGCGATTTTCGGAAAGGGCAGTGGCGTTGGTCATGTCGAAAGCTGTGTCCTTTGCGCCGAGCAGCTGGGATGATGGTTGAGAGTTTGCTTCATTGTTTCTTCAAACTCTCTCCGTGAATTTCTGAACCTAAATCACACTAGATCGTACTTACCAGTATCGCATCGATTCGATGCGACTCCGGTCGAGCGGCTGGTTTCATCTGCCTGGGTGATAGGCGATCGCCTCATGATCGTCTTGTTTCCAGCGTTTGATTATCGGTAATATTCATCATAGCTGCCTCGCCAATTCTGCAAGGCTCGATATGAGAAACTGGAACCTGCAACTTGTCGAACAGGCGTTCGCCGAAGCTGCCACCAACTTCGACGCGTGGGGCAGTGCACTCGGGATTCTGGCCGAGCAGACCGGGAGCCATGGCGCGCTGCTGTTCAACGCCGCCGGCAAGCCGTTTCCAAGTTTGCCGATGTCGGATCGTATGGGCGAACCATCGGAAAACTATTTTCGCGATGGATGGCATTTGCGGGACGAGCGCTTTCGCGGTCTGCCCGCGATGATGCGCAACAGGATTTTCGACGACTTCGACATCATGGACGGGGACGCGATCAAGCGTCACCCTTACTATCAGGAGTTCCTCGCCAAGAACGGATTGTTCGGCTTTGTCGGCATCAAGATGGCGGCCGGCGAGGAGATATGGTGTGTCTCGCTGCAACGGGCAAAATCGGCCGAACTGTTTTCCCGCGCGGAAAAGCAGGAGCTTGCCTCGCTCTCCGACAGCCTTTCGAGTGCGGCTGCCGTCTCGCGCGCACTGGGATATGCCGCATCCGACGCCGCGCTCGAAGCTTTCGAGATCGCGGGCGCTGCGGTGCTGCTCGTCAACGAGCGCGGCGAGGTGGTCCGGGCCAATGGAGCTGCGGAGCGACTCCTCAACAATGGAAGCAGCGTCCGCATCGCGAGGAAGCAACTTGTAGCCGCAGACAGTGACAGCACGGCCGCACTCGACCGCGCGTTGCACCGATTGCTCTGGATGCGCACCGGTTCCGCGCTTGCTCCGCCGGTCCCGTTGCTGCGCGACGGCGCGTCGCCGCTGCTGGCCTATCCCCTGAAACTCGCCAAACTGACGGCAAATCCTTTTTCCGAGGGACGGGCGATGATCGTGCTGATCGATCCGGATCGGCGCGATCATCCTCCGGAGGAGGCGCTGCGCAACGTCTTCAAGCTGACCCATGCCGAAGCGCGGGTCGCCGCAAGGTTGGCGTCCGGCGCCGAACTCAATGATGTTTCCGACGAGCTTGGCATCGCCAAGGAAACCGGGCGTCATCATCTCAAGAGCATCTTCGCCAAAACCGGTGCCCGGCGGCAGGCCGAACTTGTCATGCTGTTTGCGGGCATGCTGTCGCGGACCAACGATAATCGCTCTCCGCGTTAATCCGAGACCAGGTTGTCGAGATGCTCGACGGCTTCGGCGAAATCCTCCTTGAATTCCTGCACGACCGCACCGGCGGACTTGACGCTGTCGATCAGGCCGACGCCTTGCCCGACGAAATAGCTGACGAGATCGCGCGCCTGCGCGTTGCCCGCTGCCGCAGCACGATCGATCGAATCGAACGCATCGCGGCTGATGAGGCTTTGCAGCGGCATCGGTAACGCGCCGGGGCTATCCGGGCCACGATCCCACGCGTCGGTCCATACCGAGCGCAACTGCCGCGCCGGCTTTCCGGTGCGCCCCTTCGAGCGAATGGCGTCGCGCGACGAGGCGGCGATCATCTTCTCGCGGAAGATTTCGGTGGTCTCGGATTCAACTGTCGCCAGCCATACCGAGCCGGTCCACGCGCCAGCCGCACCCATTGCCATGCAGGCCGCCATCTGTCGTCCGGTCATGATGCCGCCTGCAGCCAGCACCGGAACATCGCGGATCGGCTTGATGGCCTTGATAACTTCGGGCACCAGCACCATGGTCGAGACTTCGCCGCAATGGCCGCCGGCCTCGGTGCCCTGCACGACAAGGATATCGACACCCGCCGCCACTTGACGCAGCGCGTGTTCCTTGGCGCCGACGAGTGCCGCGACCGGAACGTTGTGCTTTTTGCCCATCTCGATCATCGCCTTCGGCGGCACGCCGAGCGCATTGGCGATCAGGCGGATCGGATGCCGGAACGACACCTCAAGCAATTCCAGCGCGCGCTCGGCGTCGAACGGCTGGGGCACGTCGGCGGCGACTTCCCTGGTCTTCAGTTCGATGCCGTATTTGCCGAGCAGGTTCTTGGTGAATGCGCGATGTTCCGGCGAGACCCGGCTCTCGAGACTTTTCCAGGTGACGTTGGTTTCGCCCGCGGTGGAAATGTTTTCTGGAATTAGCACGTCGAGCCCATAGGGTTTGCCGTCGACGTGGTCGTCGATCCACTTCAATTCCTGCTCGATCGATTCCGGCGAGTGTGTCGTCGCGCCCAGCACGCCGAAGCCACCGGCACGGCTGACGGCCGCAACCACGTCGCGACAATGGCTGAAGGCCAGCAGCGGGAATTCGATACCGAGCATGTCGCAGATGGGGGACTTCATGGTGGCATTTCACTCCCGTGGACGGCGGCCGCATTGGTGCGGTCCGCATTTATCGATGCTGGCTCGACGCTAGCCCACGTCGCGCGGCGATGCCAAGGGGTGACAACGGTGAAGCGAATGCTCGGCCGAAACTCCCGGCCGCTTGAACTTGTCGTCACGCGGAATTTCCCGGTGCTCCGCATGGCTGTCAGGGTGCCGCGGCAGTTTTGTCTCTTGCGCTTTCGCGCGGTGGGTAGAATGCTGCTTGGCAACAATGAAATGATCCGAGGAGCGCCACCCGATGCCTGCCAGTCAGCCGAATGCGATCAAGAGCCGTTCGTCAGCGGCCGACGGTTACGATGTCGTTGTGGTCGGTGCCGGCTTTGCCGGCATGTACCTGCTGCATCGGCTGCGCGGACTGGGACTGTCGGTACGCGTATACGAACAAGGCAACGGCGTAGGCGGCACGTGGTACTGGAATCGTTATCCGGGCGCGCGCTGCGACGTCGAAAGCATGCAGTATTCCTATTCCTTCTCAGATGAGTTGCAGCAGGAATGGGATTGGAGCGAACGCTACGCGCCGCAGCCCGAGATTCTGCGTTACGCCAACCACGTGGCCGATCGCTTCAACCTGCGGTCCGATATCCAGTTTGACACACGGGTCGATCGTGCGGTGTTCGACGAGGGATCCAACACCTGGTCGGTGACCACATCGGACGGAAAGACCGTGACCGCGCAGTTCGTGGTGCTCGCCACCGGCTGTCTGTCCAACGCCCGCATGCCCGATTTCAAGGGCCTCGCCGATTTCAAAGGCAACGTCTATCACACCGGACACTGGCCGCATGAGCCGGTGGATTTCACCGGTAAGCGTGTCGCCGTGATCGGCACCGGTTCGTCGGCGATCCAGTCGATCCCGCTTATTGCCGAGCAGGCCAGCCAGTTGTTCGTGTTTCAGCGAACCGCGAACTTTAGCGTGCCGGCGCGCAATGCCAGGCTGACGGCGGAAGAGCGGCAGGCGTTTCGCGATAACTACCCCGAAATCCGCCGCAAGGCGCGCGAGGAAATGCGCAACGGTATTTTCCAGGAGCTTCCCGAGAAAGGCGCACTCGATGAATCCGAAGAGCAGCGGCGCGCGCGTTACGGTGCTCGATGGGCCAAGGGCGGCCTGACCTTCACTGCGACCTACAACAATATCGCCATCGACAAGGCTGCCAATGACACCGCCGCCGATTTCGTTCGCGAGAAGATCGCCGAGATCGTCAAGGATCCGGCGGTCGCCAGATTGCTGCAGCCGGACAACCATCCGATCGGCTCGAAGCGCATCTGCGTCGATACGGATTACTACGCCACCTACAATCGTCCCAACGTCAAGCTGATCGACGTCAAGGCAAACCCGATCGAACAGATTCTGCCACATGGCCTGCGCGCCGGTGGCGAGGACTATGAATTCGACGATCTGGTACTCGCGACCGGCTTCGACGCCATGACCGGCTCCGTCGCCAAGATCGATATCGAGGGCAGAGCGGGTGAGACTCTGAACCACAAGTGGTCGGCCGGTCCGCGCACCTATCTCGGCCTGATGAGCGAAGGTTTTCCAAACCTGTTCATCATTACCGGCCCGGGCAGTCCGTCGGTCTTAAGCAACATGATCGTCTCGATCGAGCAGCACGTCGACTGGATCACCGATTGCATCGGCTATATGCGCGACCGCGATTTCGATTGCATGGAGGCGACCAAGGCGGCCGAAGACAAATGGGTCGCGCACGTCAACGAGGTCGCTTACACCACGCTCATGCCGCAGGCGAACTCCTGGTACATGGGCGCGAACATTCCCGGCAAGCCGCGGATATTCATGCCTTACATCGGTGGCGTAGGCGTCTATCGGCAGATTTGCAACGACGTCGCGGCGAAGGACTACGAGGGGTTTGCGATGACGGCAGCGCCGAGACAGCGGGTAGCCGTGTCGTCTTAACACACGGCCGTCATCCTGGAGGGGCCTTCGTCAGGTGCAATCCCGGAATTACGCGCCTAATTCTAGAACGCCGTATATCCTCCGTCGATCACGAAGCAATCCGCGGTGTGATAAGACGAAGCCTTGCTCATCAGATACACCGCGATGCCGCCGAAATCCGATGGCTCGCCGAAGCGGCGCATCGGAATCCGCGGCATCACGTTGGCGACGAACTTTTCGTTCGCCATGATGCCGGCGGTCATGTCGCTCTTGATCCAGCCGGGCAGGATGGCATTGGCGGTGACGCCTTGCCGCGCCAGTTCGACGGCAAGCGCACGCACCAGCGCGTTGATCGCGGCTTTGGTCGCGGCATAATGCTCGTTGCGCGCGGTGCCGAACAGCGAGGCGAGACTTGAGGTTGCCACCAGCCGGCCGAAGGCATCTCCGCTTCCCGCGCGTTCGGTCATGTGGCGGGCGGCTGCCTGAAACACATGGAATACGCCGTCGAGATTGGTGGCGAACATGTTGCGCCATTGTTCTTCCGTCCGGTCGATGAAGGCGTGACGTCCGCCGCCGCCGATGCCGGCATTGGCGAAACAGCCATCGACACGGCCGAATTTTTTCAGCGTCGCATCCATCGCTGCCTTGACCGAGGTGACGTCGGTGACGTCGCAGACTTGGGTGTCGACCTTGCCTTTGGCGCCCGACATGCTTGCGGCCGCGTTCTTGTTCTTGTCCGCGTTACGACCCCAGATCGAGACATTGCAACCGGCAGCCGCAAGCGCCTGCGCGATGCCGAGACCGATACCGCCGTTGCCGCCGGTAATGACGGCGGTACGGTTGCTGAGATCGAAAATGGACATGAGGGTTTTCCTGCCTGTCTTGCGTTGTCATGCTGCGTCCCGCATCCGCGGAAAGCCACGTTTGTGAATCCGACCATGGACAAGTGCGGATTAAAAATCAAATATGTCGGCCGTACTTCAATCAGGACATCGCGCTCCCCGGTCTGATCGGCCGAATGCGGATCGCGCCCGAGAGGAAACCATGCAATTCAAACACGTGACGCTCGATATCGATGGACCGGTGGCGATCCTCAAGCTGGATCATCAGGAGGTGATGAACGCGGTTTCGGTCGATATGCTCGGTGGATTGTCCGAGGCGCTGGATGCCATCGAAGACCGTCGCGACGAGGTGCGCTGTCTCGTCATCACCGGTGCCGGCCGCGCGTTCTGCACGGGTGCCAATTTGCAGGGGCGCGGCGATGCCAAGCCCGGCAGTCGGAGGAATGCCGGCGCGACGCTGGAGACCGCGTTTCATCCATTCCTGCGGCGGCTGCGCAACATGCACTGCCCGATCATCACGTCCGTCAACGGACCTGCGGCAGGTGCCGGGATGAGCTTCGCGTTGATGGGCGACATGATCCTGTGCGCACGCTCATCGTATTTCCTGCAGGCGTTTCGCCGCATCGGTCTGGTGCCGGATTGCGGCTCGACCTGGCTGCTGCCGCGGATGATCGGAAAGGCGCGCTCGGTGGAATTGTCGCTGATGGGCGAGAAATTGCCGGCCGAAAAGGCGCTGGAGTGGGGCCTCGTCAATCGTGTCTACGACGACGCGGCGCTTTCCGACGAGACCATGAAGATGGCGCGCGAACTGGCCAACGGCCCGACCATAGCGCTGTCTTTGATCCGGAAAATGTATTGGGACAGTCCGGAGAATTCGTTCGAAGACCAGCTCGATCTCGAGCAGCGTTCGCAGCGGATCGCTGGCGCGGCGGAAGATTTCAAGGAAGGCGTGACCGCATTTCTTGAAAAACGTCCGGCGAAGTTCAAGGGCCGTTGAAGCCTGTAATAGCGCGGAGAGAAAATGCAGCTCCAACATGTCAGGCTTGAGTTCGATGGTGCGGTCGCGGTTCTGACCCTCGATCATCAGGAGGTCATGAACGCGATTTCCTCTCCGATGCTGGCGTCGCTGATGGAAGCGCTCGACGTCATCGAGGCGAAGCGCGATGAGGTCAGATGCGTCGTCTTCACCGGAGCAGGGAAGGCGTTCTGCGCCGGGGCCAATTTGCAGGGCAGGGTCCGCCCACGGGACGGTATGAGCGCAGGCAAGACGCTCGACACCGAATATCATCCGTTCCTGCGGCGATTACGACGCGTGCATTGTCCAATTGTAACGGCCGTCAACGGTCCTGCTGCAGGTGGCGGAATGAGCTTCGCACTGATGGGCGACTACGTGCTGTGCGCGCGGTCGACCTATTTCCTGCAGGCGTTCCGGCGTATCGGCCTGGTGCCGGATTGCGGATCGACCTGGTTGTTGCCGCGCTTGATCGGCAAAGCGCGTTCAGTCGAATTGTCCCTGCTCGGTGAGAAGCTGCCGGCCGAAAAGGCGCTGGCGTGGGGATTGATCAACCGCGTCTACGACGATGCCATTCTGATGGATGAGGCGATGAAGCTTGCGCGTGAGCTCGCCAATGGTCCGACGATCGCGCTGTCGTTGATCCGCAAGCTCTATTGGGATAGCTCCGAGCAAACGTTCGAAGAGCAACTCAACCACGAGTTTGAATCGCAACGCCACGCCGGCGCGGCGGAGGATTTCAAGGAAGGCGTCACGGCTTTTCTTGAAAAGCGCCCGGCGAAATTCAAAGGCAAATAGCTTTCGATGGCGGCATCGACCGAAGATCTGCTGGCGCGCTGCGTCGCGACATGGTGTGCGGGTGCAACCGGGATCGCCAATGCGACCCGTCTGTCGGGGGGCGCCAGTCAGGAGACGTGGTCGTTCGATATCGTTCATCCGGACGGCAATATCGGTGCGATCCTGCGGCGTGCGCCGCCGGGATACGGTGCTGCGCCGGATCGTGCCGCGGGGCTTGGCGCTGAGGCGATGCTGATGCAGCGCGCCTACGCCGCGGGAATTCCGTCGCCGCGTGTCATGCACGTACTGTCGCCGGCGGATGAACTCGGCACCGGCTTCATCATGGGCCGTGTCGACGGCGAAACCATCCCGCGCAAGGTCTTGCGCGACGAGCAATTTGCGGGAGCGCGACCGAAGCTCGCCCGTCAGCTCGGCGGCGTGCTGGCGAAAATTCACGCGCTCAGCCCGTCACAATTGCCTGAACTTCGCCGCATGACTGCCGCAGGCGAAATTGCGGAGCTGGAACGCGATTATCGCAACCTGAATTGGCCGCGCCCGGTATTCGATCTGGCGCTGCGCTGGCTACGCGACAACGATCCGGGCCCATCTTCGGAAGTGACGCTGGTGCACGGCGATTTCCGCCACGGCAATCTCATCATCGGGCCCGACGGCACGCGCGCGGTGCTCGATTGGGAACTGGCGCACTTCGGCGATCCGATGGAGGACCTCGGCTGGATCTGCGTCAACTCTTGGCGCTTCGGCGAGATCGACAAACCGGTCGGCGGTCTCGGCTCGCGTGAGGAACTGTTCGCCGGCTATGAGGCGGAAGGACGCAAGGTCGATGCGGCGCGCGTTCACTTCTGGGAAGTGATGGGCACGCTGCGCTGGGGCATCATGTGCTGCGGGATGATGCAGCGTTTTCGCAGCGGCCCGGATCATTCCATGGAACGCGCCATGATCGGGCGGCGATCGTCGGAAACCGAAATCGATCTGCTGCGTCTATTGGCGCCGCGTCACAGGCGGAGAGCGTGAAATGCAGGACGAGCCGACGCCAACCGAACTGATCCACGCCGTCGCGGATTTCTTGCGAAACGATGTTATGCCGGCGATGAGCGGACACAAGGCATTCAAGCTGCGGGTGGCGATCAACGCGCTCGATCTCGTGACGCGTCAGCTCACGCTGGAGCAGAACAGCGACGCTGCCGAGCATGCGCGGCTGACGCAACTGCTCGGCAAGGATGGTTCGCTTCAGGAACTCAACCGCGCGCTGGCGGAAGGCATCAGCAAAGGCGAGATCGGATTGCAAACGTCGGGCATTGCCGAGCATCTTTGGCAAACGACGATGGACAAGCTTGCGGTGGATCAGCCGAACTACGCGAGCTATCGGCGGGAGCTGGAGCGCGGAAGCTCACGAGAGCCGACATCCTGAGGTGATTTGGTCATAGCCGGGTTTGTGCCGGCCATCCGCATCTTACCTTGGGAGATGCCGTAAGACGTGGATGCCCGGCACAAGGCCGGGCATGACGACCTCACGGAAACGCGCAATTCTACTTCCCAACCCATTTCGGCGGACGCTTTTCCGAAAACGCCTTTGGGCCCTCGATGTAATCCTGCGACGCCACCATCGCCTTCACCGCGGGATATTCGCGCTGCTCATTGATCGCCTGTTCGAGCGACACGGCAAGCCCGCGTTCGATGGTTTGCTTGGAGGCGCGGATCGACATCGGGCTGTTCTTGCAGATGGTTTCGGCCCAGCGTTCGGCGGCAGCCAGCGCTTCGCCTTGCGGAACGACTTCGTTGACGAAGCCGAGTTCAAAGCCTTCGCGCGCCGAGACGTGACGGGCGGTGAGGATCATGCCCATAGCGCGCTTCAAGCCGATCTGCCGCGGCAGGCGATGCAAACCGCCGGCGAGGGCGGCGAGGCCGACATGCGGCTCCGGCAATGCGAACTTGGCATTCTCCGATGCGATGATGAGATCGCAGGCCAGTGCGATTTCGAAGCCACCACCCATGGCCACGCCGTTGACCGCAGCAATGATCGGCTTGTCGCAATCGAACCGCGATGTCAGCCCGGCGAAGCCACCGGTGTCCCAGCCGCGCTTGCCGCCGGCCGCCTGCCACTTCAGGTCGTTGCCGGCGCAGA
>JANINJ010000087.1 GCA_024508855.1 Xanthobacteraceae bacterium | reverse complement strand
CGCCCTGGAACGTGCTGATGAGAATCGGAAACACCGCCGCCAGCACCACGATGACAACCATCGTCGCCTTCCCAATCCCGAGAAACAGGAAGAGAACCGGGACCAGCGCGGATTTGGGAATCGGGCGAACGATCTCGACCAGAGGTTCGAACAACCCGTACAGCACCTGCGACATCGCCATCGCGACGCCGAGCGCTATCCCGATGATGCTGGCGAGACAATAGCCGACCAGAAATAGCACGACCGTGTGGATCAGCGGCGAGACCACCGCGCCATCGGCCACGAGTTCGAACAGCGATTGCACGATCTGCGAAGGGCGCGGCAACAGAATCGTATTGACCCAGCCCAGCGCTCCCGCGGTTTCCCAGATGCACAGCACGACGGCGGGCGAGATGAGCCCGAGGACGCTGATGCTGCCCTGGGTTTCAGACTGCTGCGGCATGCCCGGCATCTTTGGCAAGCAGCGACTTGGTGAGATGATGGCGAAGCTTCAGGAAGCGCGCGTCCTCGCGCGTCGCGAACTGGTCGCGTGGGCGCGGCAGCCCGACATCGATAATCTCCTTCAACGCAGTCGGCCTCGCGCCCAGCACTGCGACGCGATCGGCAAGAAACACCGCTTCCTCGACATCATGGGTGACAAGGATTGCGGTGAACTTCTTGCGCTCCCAGAGCTGCAAGACCAGGGACTGCAATTCCATCCGCGTCAACGCATCCACCGCGCTGAACGGTTCGTCGAGCAGAAACACCTTCGGATCGGCGGCGAGCGCCCGCGCGATCGCGACACGCTGCTGCATGCCTCCCGACAATTGCCACGGATAGCGATCTTCGAAGCCCGCCAGTCCGACCTGCCGCAGATAGTCCTGGCACTGGGCACGCAGGTCGTTACGGCGACCGCGCGATCTGCCTTCGAGCGGGAACATCACGTTCTCGATCACCGTGCGCCATGCGAACAGCGATTTCGCGTATTGCTGGAACAGATAGACCACGCCCGGCGGCGGCGACTGCACCGGCTTGCCGTCGAGCAGCACATTGCCCCTGGTCGGCGGCAGCAGCCCGGCCGCCATCTTGAGCAAGGTCGATTTCCCGCATCCCGATGGGCCGACGATCGCAAGAAATTCGGATGGCGCCGCTTCGAGCGTAATGTCGTCGAACGCGACGAAATCCGCATCCTTTCCGTTGCCCGGGAAGACTTTTGTAACGTGATCGAACCCCAGTCTCTGGCTCACGTGTCAACCTCCTCCCGACATATCTGTCGCCAACGCCTGTAAACGGATGCGTCAGTTCGCGCGCGCATACACGGTGCGGCCTTCGATGATGGTCTGCACCGCCTTGATGTCCTTGATCGCCTCTTCGGGAACGGTGAGGATATCGTCCGAGATCACCGCCATATCCGCATACTTGCCCGGCTCGATCGATCCGGTCTTCGCTTCGGAAAAGGAATAGCGCGAAGCTGCGCTGGTATAGAGCCGGATCGCCTCTTCGCGCGTGATCCGTTCGCCGGCGCCGTAGACGTCGCCGTTCTTGTCCTTGCGCGTCACCATCACGTACATGTTGACGAACGGGTTCGCGAGATTGATCGGATAATCGGTGCCCTGCGCGACGGCATCGAGGCCCATGACATCGATCATCGTCCGCATTGGGAATGCCCGGTCGGCATTCGCCTTGCCAAGGAATCGCGCCACGGCGGCAGCCTTGTCCCACAGGAATGACGTTTGGGCATCGACGCGCACATCCAGCGCACGCGCGCGCTCCATCTGATCACGGCGTATCAGGCTGCCGTGGATGACAATGAAACGCCTGCCCTTGATGGACTTCTCGGCATCGGCCAGTTCATAGGCATCCAGAACGGTGTCGACGGCAGCATCGCCCACGGCATGGACGCCCACGCGCCAGCCGTAACGATTGGCGGTGGCGACCAGTGCATTGAATCTGGCGGCCTCGATGACGATCGTACCCTTGTAGTCCGGATCGTCCGGGTAACCGTCGCGCATAGCGGCCGTCCGCAACGTCATGCCGCCGTCGATCTGCAACTTGACGCCGGAGTAGCTGAGCCAGTCATCACCGAAGTCCGAGGCCGCGCCGATCCGCGAGAAGAAAAGCTCCCACTCTTCCAGCGACATCGTCGGGCTGAGGCCGCCGGTCGGCGCATACATCGCACTGATGCGCATGGTCGCCTGTCCGTTCCGTCGCACGCGATGATGCGCGCGCAGGGTCGCGGGATCGACGGCCGCGCTGATCGCCGACGTGAGACCATATTCGTTGAAGTATTGCATCGCATACTTCAATTGCTCGTCCCGCTGGTCGTCCGACCACTCCGGCAGGAGATCGTGAATCAGATCCTCGGCCGCTTCCTCGAGCGTGCCGTTGGGCTCTCCCGTCGCCGGGTCGCGATGAATGATGCCACCATCGGGATCGGGCGTGTCCTTTGAAATTCCTGCCAGCGCCAGCGCCGCTGAATTCGCCATGGTGAAATGGCCGATCGGCAGGCACACCGGATTGTCCGGCGCCACGCGATCCAGTTCCTCACGAGTCAGGAGACGCTTTTCCGCAAGTTGGGCCAGCGGGTGCCACTGTCCGCCCCGCAGCCACTGCCCCTTCGGCAGCTTCGCCGCGTAGCTGGAAATGCGCGACAGCGCCTGCTCGACGGTGCTGACGTCGTTGAGCTGCACCGTGTATTTCAGCAATCCCGCGCGCTCGACGTGAACATGGGTGTCGATCAGGCCCGGAAGCACGGTCCGGCCCTGCAGATCGACCACGGTCGTCGAGGGACCGGCGAGCGCTGCGATATCCGCTTCGTCGCCGACCGCCAGAAAGCGGCCGCCGCGCACCGCCACGGCATTCGCGATGCGGAAGGACTCGTCTGCGGTGATGAACTTGCCGTTGATGAAGATCGTATCGGGATGGTCGGCCGACGCAGCGCCATTCGCCCGTGAACCTGCACCTGTCTCGCGCCCTGCATTCATCCCCGCGTCCCTTCATCATTGCGAAAGACGATTCCCCGCAACGCCCTCCGATCCTGAACCGTCAGATCTAAGTTCGTCTACCGAACAATCGTTCGTATTTGTAGTTATTGGAAATTCCAATGTCAAAGTCAGGAGCATCCGCGCGGCGAGACTTCAGGTCCCGCCGCGCGGATCGATTTCCTTCCACGCCTCACAGCGCCTGTTGCGCGATCAGCGGTTTGATATCGACCGGGCCGCGCAGCAGCTTGTTGTCGATCATCAGCTTCATCGTCTTTTCGATCTGGTCCGGATCGACCTTCATCGGCGATGGCGCCATCTTGATCTTGCTGAGCAGACCGACATCGATCCGCGTGAAGCCCGAGACGATGCTGAGCAATTCCGGCTTGCCACGATTGTTGTTGTACCACTCGATTCCACGCCGCAGCGCGCGAATGAATTTCTTGGCAGTCTCCGGACGCTCGGCGAGGAATTTCGAAGTGGTCAGGTATTCGCCGACATCGACGCCGAGTTGCACGGTGCTGTAGGGATGAGCGATTTCCTTGAACTCCGGCTTGGCCGCCGCCAGCGCGACATAGGGGATGACCATGTAGCCGGCATCAACCTGCTTCAGCCGCAATGCATCTTCCATCTGCGGATGCGGCACTTCCTTGTAGGTCACCTTGTCCGGATCACCGCCGCTGGCCTTGATCCAGGCGCGCGCATACAGCCAGATCACGTTGTTGCGCGTGTTGACACCAACCGTCTTGCCTTCGAGATCCTTGCCGGTCGCAATGCCGCTGTCGGCACGGACGACCATCGCCGACGTGTCGTTTTCGACGGTCTCGATCTTGGTGCCGGGCGCGACGACGCGGATATCGATTCCTTGCTGGGCCGCCAGCAACATGGACACCACGTTGCCGTAGACGATATCGAAACTGCCGGCGATGAGGCCCGGAATGCCGGTGGCGCCACCGGCTGACGGCGCCGTATCCACTTCCAGCCCTTCCTCCGCGAAGTAGCCCTGCTTGATCGCCGCGAACAGCGGCGTCACGTCATTGATCGGGATGATGCTGACCCGGAGCTTTTCCGGCGCCGCCTGCGCCGCCGGTACAACCATGTAAGCCGCGGCCAGCAATCCGCACGCCAATCCCATCGATCTGAAAAAGTTCATGTTGTCCTCCTCCCCGTTTCCTTGAATCGATCACGACCGCGCCATTGCGCGGATAACAATCCAGTCAGATATGGCCCGGCGCGGTAACGCGCTCTCGGCAACGCACCTCAGTGAACCAGCGGACAACCGCCCTGATCGAGCGGCCGGAACGCCTCGTCGGGCGGGATGGTGCGCACCAGCTTGTAGTAATCGTAACGTCCCTTGGATTCTTCGGGCGTCTTCACCTGGAACACGAACATGGTGTGCACGGCGCGGCCGTCCTTGCGCACCTTGACTTTGCCGAACAGCGGATCGTCGATCTCCGCGCTTCTCATCTGCGTCACCACCTTGTCGCCCTCGATGGTTTGCGCGGCCTGCACGGCACGCAGATACGCCATCGTGGCCGAATAGGTCGCCGCGTGATTGATCGTCGGCATGCGCCCATCCATTCGCGCGGCAAAACGCTTGCTCCACGCTCGCGTGCTGTCGTTCAGATCCCAATAAAAGGCCTCGCTCAGCAGCAGCCCCTGCGCCGCTTTCAAACCCAGTGCATCGATGTCGACGATCTGCATGAAGAGCGCCGCAAGCCGCTTGTTCTTCCCTAGAATCTGGAATTCGGCGATCTGCTTGATGGCGTTGATCGCGTCGGCGCCGGTGTCGCCGAGCGCGATGACGTCGGCACCCGAGGCTTGCGCCTGCAACAGATACGAACTGAAATCCGACGTTCCGAGCGGATGGGACACCGCGCCAAGAACTTTCCCGCCCTGCTTTTCGACCGCTTCCGTCGTATCGCGCTGCAAGGCCTTGCCGAGCGCATAATCGAAGCTGACAAAATACCAGGCCTTGCCGCCGCTTTCTGTCACCGCGCGGCCCATGGCATTGCCGAGCGCCCAGGTATCGAGCGCCCATTGCACCGTCGTCGGCTCGCAGAATTTTCCGGTGAGGTCCGACGTCGCCGACCCCGAAGCCAGCATGGTGCGGTTTTTCTCCTTCATCACGGTGTTGACCGCGAGCGCGACGCCGGAATTCGGCAGGTCGACGATGGCATCGACGCCATCCTGATCCACCCAACGCCGCGCGATCGCCGATCCCACATCCGGTTTGTTCAGATGATCGGCCGACAGGATCTCGACCTTCAAGCCTTTGGATTCCTTCGCGAAGTCTTCGGCGGCCATCTGCGCAGCAACCAGGGATCCCTTGCCTGCCTGATCGGCGAACGGCCCGGAGAAATCGCTGAGGACGCCGATCTTGACGGTGTTGCCCGGCACTTGCGCGAACGCAGCGCTCACCGAGAGGACCAGCGCGGCCGCGCCCGATATCAGCGATTTCTGCATTCGCCACACTCCGTTTCCCGACAGCCGCAAGTTTCGAAACGCCATGAAACTCTTGGCTATCTGCTCGAATTTCTAAATATTCGATTTTTTATGATTATAACGATATTGTATGATAGACACGATTGTCAACGCGACCGCCGCTCAAAGAGCGAGCACGAATGCTCTTGTTTGTGCAGCACCGATCCAATGTTTCCGAAAGACCGCGTATGATCCTGACGCTCGCCTGCAGCGACACGCCCCGCACCCGCCGCCTGCTGGACGGATCGATCGGTATCGAAGGCTGCGATCTAAGGACGAACAGCTTTCCGCCCGAAGAGATGTTCCGGCGTGCCTTCGAAGATGCGGAATTCGATATCAGCGAATTGTCCTTTGCAACATCCATGCTGCATATCGATCGCGGCACCTGCCCCTATGTCGGCATTCCGGTGTTTCCGTCCCGTGCTTTCCGTCATGCTGCGATCTACGTGCGATCCGACGGCAGCGTCACGAAGCCGGAAGATCTGCGCGGCCGCAACATCGGCGTGCGCAACTATCTGAATACGGCGGCGCTGGTGGTGCGCGGACTGTTCAGCGACGTCTATGGGATCGGCGTCGAAGACATTAACTGGTGGATCGGCGACGTCGACCGGGTCGAGCGCGACACTATTCCGATTCCGCAATTGCAGCGGCGGGCCAATATTCAGGCCGCGCAGGGCCGGACATTGTCCACGATGCTGATGGACGGCACGATCGATGCGATCGTGCATTACCATCCGCCGCGCGGCTTCGGCGACGCGGACGCACCGATCCGTCGGCTGTTCGCGGAAACTGAGGCGGCCGAGTGCGACTACTATCGATCGACCGGCATTTTTCCGATCATGCATATGGTCGGGATTCGCCGCGACGTATATGACAGCGATCCGTCCCTTGCCGTGCGCGTTTATGACGCATTCAATGCGGCCGGCGACGCGGCAGTCGCTCCCAAGCCGCCGCTTCCAGACACAAGCGGCATCGATATCACCGCACCCGAATTCTGGCGGAACGGCGTCGGGCCCAATCGAGCGGCTCTCGAATGCCTTATCCGCTATGGCTTCGAACAGGGGCTGACATCACGTCCGTTGACGATGGGCGATCTTTTTATCCCCGCTCTCCTTACAACGTGAGTCAGTCGGTCACGAGCACATCATGACGATCAGCACCGGCAAAGACCCGTCATCCACTCAGGCTTCCGGCGTCACGCTCGCCAGCACGCTGGCACAACGACTGCGCGAGCAGATTACCGAAGGCCGCTTGACGCCGGGCACCAAGCTGCACCTCGAAGACCTGAAAGAGACCTTTGGCGTCAGCCTCAGCCCGCTGCGCGAGGCGCTGTCGCGTCTCAGTGGCGAAGGCTTCGTCGTATTGCAGGGCCAGCGCGGTTACAGCGTCGCGCCAGTTTCGGAAGCCAATTTGCGGGAAGTCACCATCCTGCGCATGGAAATGGAAAGCTTCGCCTTGCGACAGGCGATCGCGTGCGGCGATCGACAGTGGGAGGGCGGCATCGTCGCCGCGCTGCATCGGCTCAATTCGTTGCCGCCGACCACCATAAGCAAATCGCGCACCGAGGAAATCGACGAATGGGAGGCCGAACATCGGCAGTTCCATCTGGCGCTGATTTCCGCGTGCCAGATGCCGCTGCTGCTACAGTTCTGCACCACCTTGCACGACTTGAGCGACCGCTATCGCCGGCTGTTTCTGGAGAAGAACCCGACCGATCGCGACGTTCAGGAGGAACACATCGCGATTGCCAACGCGACCGTGACGCGCCAGGCCGACAAGGCCGCGGATTTGCTGCGCCAGCATATCGAACGCACCGGCACCAACGTCCTCAAGAGTTTGGCCGAGAATCACAGCAAATGATGACGACGCAGCATTCATCGACATCGATAATCGCCACGGCGGACCGATAGCCACCATGTTCTGCGCCTGCTGCAGAGTCCCCGGACAGCGTTCCAGCGGCTTCTTTGCCGAAGACGTGGGCGCGCCCGCGCCGGACGCCGAGGCCGCGCTGGCGCGCCGTGCCGTATACCAGCGGCGCGCGACGTTTTTGTCCGCTCCCGCGGCGCATCCCGAGCAAACCGAATTCATCATCCGTCAAGCCTGCCTGCTGACGATGGATCCCTTTATCGGCGATCTCGCCAACGGAGACGTCCACGTGCGCGACGGCGTGATCGTCAATATCGGGCGCGATCTGCAAGCGACCGCGATGCATGAGATCGACGGCCGCAACGCGATCGCGCTTCCGGGCTTCGTCGCCGGCCATCGGCATCTTTGCACTTCCACCCTTGCGGAGATCGACCATCGGCAGTTGCCCGACCTGTCCTCCGCCCATGCGTCCGACATCTACAAGACGATGCGTCTTGCGCTGCTCGACGCGCTGGCGGCCGGCATCACCACGCTGAACCATTGCGCCTACGACATCGGCAGCGAGCACGCCGAGACCGCCATCGTCGCGCAGATCGATAGCGGGGTGCGCGGCTGCCTGAGCTATCCGCTGGGTGGCCCAACCTGGGACGGCACGCCGGACCACGACACGCTGCGTCGCCTGGAGCGCGAATGGTTCACATCCTACGGCGATCATCTGCTGGATCTGGGACTGGCCGTCGATAACGCCGGTGACGACACGCTCGCCATTCCACCATCGCTACCGATCACGGCCGACCACAGCAAGGAAGTGACGCAGCAGCAGGACTCGCTTGCGACGCGAACGCTCGACGCAGCGCGCGCATTGAGCCTCGATCACTGCATCGGTTCGCTGTCTCCCGGAAAATGCGCGGACATCATCATGATCGCCGCGCCGCGTGGCGACGGCACGCCCCTCGCCCCACAACACGGGCATGAGATTATCCGCAATGCGACCGCAGCCGATGTGCTGCTGGTCGCCGTCGACGGACGGCTGCGCAAGCAGAACGGCGTGTTGACCGAACCCAACGAGGGCCTGATCCGCCGCGAGGGCCGCGACGCCGTCAGGCGGTTGCGTGCCGAGGCACGCTGGCCAAGCATCGACAATTGAACTGGAGACTCCCGCCTATGCTCAAGATCGGTAACGCCATCATTCATCAGGTCGAGGAGAGCGTGCAGCCGAGCTTCGTGCCGAAGCTGTTGTTTCCCGACTCTAGCGATGAGGCACTGGCGGAGCACCTGTCATGGATGGCGCCGCTGCATTACGACCTCGCCCAGGAGAAATTCCGCACGTCGGTCAGAAGCTTTCTGGTCAAGACCGGTCGCCACAACGTGCTGATCGATTGCTGCGGCGGCAACCACAAGAACCGCCCCTATTTCCCGCGATTTCACCAGCGCGAACACGACTGGCTCGATCGCCTCGCGGCCACCGGCGTCGCGCCGGAAGATATCGACTTCGTGATGTGCACGCATCTGCACGCAGATCATGTCGGCTGGAATACCGTCTTGCAGGACGGCCGCTGGAAGCCGACCTTTCCCAATGCAAAATACATCATGCATCGCGCCGAGATGGACCGGTGGAATCCGGCGCATCCGCAACATCAATTCTATCCGCACAACGAATTCACCTGGGAGGATTCCATACTGCCGGTGGTGGAGGCCGGGCAGGCCGTCGCGGTCGACGACGGCTATAAGCTCGACGATACGCTGACCCTCTTGCCCGCACCCGGCCATACGCTGGCGCATTGCGCCATCCACCTTCACTCGCACGACAACCGCGCCGTCTTCAGCGGCGACGTCATGCATGTGCCGTTGCAGGTCTACTATCCGCTGTGGGGGACCAGCCTCGATGACGACCCGCAACTCGGCGTGCGGTCGCGGCTTCACCTGCTGGAATCCTGCGCCGAAAGCCAGACCCTCCTGTTGCCGACGCATTTCATTCCGGAAAACGGCTGCTTTATCACGCGACGCGGCGACGGCTTCGCGGTGAAATGGAACGACGGCGCGGACTGAGCGCAAGGAACGGTGCCGGCATGACATCGATCAGGACCAATTACCTGCTGCGGAGCGTCTCTCCGGTCAAGATCGATCGAAACGTCACGCTTCACGTCGACGGCGCGACGATCGCATCGGTCGCGAGCGATCCGGCTTCGGATACGGCGTATCCCGACACGCTGATCATCCCGGCATTGGCCAACGCGCACGATCACGGCCGCGGACTGAAGACGCTGGCCTATGGTGCGTTCGATACCGCGGTGGAGGCCTGGGTGCCCGCCACCTACACGCTTCCGCCGCTCGACCCTTATCTCGTCGCCGCACTGGCGTTCGCCCGCATGGCGCGCGCGGGCATCACATCGATCGTCCATTGTCATGTGTCGAGCGGCGGCATCTCGTTGCTCACCGCCGCCGAAGCCGTCGCACGGGCCGCGCGCGATGTCGGCGTGCGCGTCGCGTTCGTCGTGCCGCTGCGGGATCGCCACCGGTTGGGTTACGGCGCAGATGCCGCCATCCTCGCCCACATGGCGGCCACCGATGTCGAAGCTATATCGGCGCGATGGCTGAAGCCCATCGCGCCGATCGCCGAGCAACTGGACATGGTCGATCGCATCGCCGAACGATGCGAGAGCTCCTTCTTCAGCGTGCAATACGGTCCGGTCGGCATGGAATGGTGCTCGGACGATCTGCTGCGCCAGGTCGCGGCGCGCGCCAACCGATCCGGCCGCCGTATCCATATGCATCTCCTCGAAACGCGATATCAGCGGCAATGGACCGATCGGCACTACGCCGAGGGTCCGGTGCAGCGGCTGGCCGAACTCGGCCTGCTCTCCGAACGATTGACGGTCGCGCATGGCACCTGGCTTCGACCGGACGAAAGCGAAATACTGGCGCGTCATAACGTAACGGTCTCGATCAACACCAGCTCCAATCTGCGCCTCAAATCCGGCATTGCGCCGTTGCCGTCGATCAAGGCCGCCCGGCTTCGCTTCGCCATCGGCCTCGATGCGCTCGCGCTCGATGACGATGACGATATCCTTCGTGAATTGCGCCTGACGCATCTGCTGCATGGCGGCACCGGCTTCGATCGCCACGTCACACGCGAGGACGTGTTTGACGCCGGCAGTCACGCGGGCGCCTGCGCAGTCTGCGGTCCCGGCCCGGCCGGTGAACTGGCCGCCGGCGCACCGGCGGATTTCATCGTGCTGAACTACGCAAAGATCAGCGCCGATCTTCACGCTGCGCTTGACGAGCCGTTCCTCACCTTCTTCTCTCGCGCCACCCAGCAGCATATCGAGCACGTTTATTGTGCAGGCAGACATATTGTCGCGCAGGGCCGCGTGCTCGGTGTCGATGAAGCTGTGCTTCAGCAGGAGCTCGCAAAGCAGCTCGCCCATGCAGCGCTGGAAATGGCTGCGCAGCGCGCGTTGCTGGCACGATTCCAGCTTGGCCTCGAGCGGTTCTACGCCTCGGGTGATCACCTCAGGCGATGATGATCCATCGCCGTGCAATCCGCCCGCTCCCGTCGATAAATATACTCGTGATTTGACAACTAATCGATATCTACATAAAAGATCGATATATTTATAAAATCGTCCTGCAAATGGTTGATGACAACGTTCAGGGCGCAATCGGGACGGGCGTGATGGGCGTTATGGAACCTGCGGAGCGTGGGGCGGCAGATACAATCCTGCTCGGCAATGTGCTCGTACTGGATTCCGCAAACACCACGGCCGAAGCCGTCGCCGTCGCCAACGGCCGCATCGTCGCCACGGGCCATCGCGACACCGTGATGCAGTTCCGGGGCAAGCGCACGGAGGTCCGCGATTTCGGCGCCCGCACGATCATTCCCGGCTTCAACGATACGCACGCCCACTCCGACGGGCTTGGCCTGAAGACCCTTCGCCCCTCGTTGCAGGACGCGCGCTCGATCGCCGACGTGCTCAAGAAGGTTCGCGAACTTGCCGCGCAGACGCCGGCCGACCAGTGGATCGTGACCATGCCGATCGGCGAACCGCCGTTTTACTGGGACGCCGATAAGGCATTGGCCGAAGGCCGTTTCCCCACGCGGCACGATCTCGACAGCGCAGCTCCCGATCATCCGGTCTGCATCGCCAGCCCGAGCGGCTATTGGGGCGAGCCGCCCTGCACCACCGTGCTCAACAGCCTGGCATTGAAGCTCAACGGCATCGACCGCAACACGGTGCCGCGTGCACCTGGCATTGAAATCCTGAAGGACGATAACGGCGAACCGAACGGAATCATCGTCGAGCGTAACTACATGCGCATGGTCGAGCCGGACCTGTTGCCGGCGGTACCGCGCTTCACGCTCGACGATCGCATCGAAGGGCTGCGGCGTTCGCTGCCGATGTATCTGCAGAAAGGCACCACCAGCGTCTATGAGGGCCACGGCTGTTCGCCCGACGTCGTCGCGAGCTACCGGGAATTGCACCAGCGCAACGAACTGACGCTGCGGTCCGGCCTGTGTCTCAGCCCGGCATGGCTTGCCACGTCGGACGCCGAATATGCCATGCGCCATTGGCTGTCATGGGCGCGCGGCAGCGGGCTCGGCGACGACATGCTGCGCATCTCCGGCATCTTCGTCGGCTATGGCGGCAGCCCGCAATTCGCCGAAGTCGCACGAAAGGACCTCAGCGATACCGGCTGGAGCGGCGGCATTCCCAGCATCAACTCGCCGGCCGATTTCGAAGCCCTCTGCATGCTGGCCGGCAAATATGGCTTGCGCCTGCACACCCTCGCCTCCGACAAACTGCACGAGGTCGTTCCGATCCTCGAACGTGTCGCCAAGCACTATCCGATCGGCGAGCGGCGCTGGGTGGTCGAGCACATCAGCAAATCCAATCCGCGCGATCTGGGGGCCCTCAAGGCGATGGGCGTCGCCGTCACGCTCATCCCGGCGCATTATCTCTGGAAGGTCGGCCACTCCTTCAGCAGCCTGAGCGAGACCGAGCTCGATTTCCTGTCGCCGGCACAGGCGCTGGTCGATCTCGGCGTGCCGGTTTCGGCAGCAACCGACGCCGTTCCGAACGATCCGCTGTTCTGCATGTGGACGATGCTGGCGCGCAAGGATCGCCGCAGCGGCAAGATCATGGGCCCGCGTGGCGCCGTTTCCAACGAGACCGCGCTTCGGTTGCTGACCGTGAACGGCGCCTGGCTGACCTTCGACGAGCACCAGAAAGGCCCGCTGCTTCCGGGATATTTCGCCGACATGGCCGTGCTGTCCGGCAATCCGCTGACGGCGAGCGCCGAAGGAATTCTCGACATCAATTGCGAGGCCACCATGGTCGGCGGACGCTGGATGCACGGCGCGCCGCATTGATTACTGACTGACGACGTTAAATTTCACCGGAGGGGATCTGTCATGTTCGATATCAAGGCCGCTGGCGCGGCCGTTGCAAGCGCCATTCTGATCGCATGCAGCATGGGACAAGCCGCCCATGCCGCGGACAAGGTTTACAGGATCGGCGCACCGCTCCCGCTCACCGGCGGCCTGTCGCCCGAAGGCCTGCGCATGAAATCCGGTTACGACCTGTGGGCTGAAAAGCAAAATGCCGCGGGCGGCATCAAGGCCGGCAACGACAGCTACAAGGTCGAGATCATCTATTCCGACTATCAATCGAACACACCGCGCGCGGTGCAGTCGGCCGAACTGATGATTACGGAAAACAAGGTCGACGCGCTGTTTGCGCCGTTCGGTTCGGGCGCCACCAAGGCAGTCAGCGCCGTCTCCGAGAAGTACGGCGTGCCGATGATCGCCGCACAGGCCGCGTCGGCGCAGGTTTACGACCAGGGCTTCAAATATCTGTTCGGCATGTACACCCCGAACGATACCGTCGTGAAGCCGCTGGTCGATCTCGTTCTCAAGAGCGATCCGAGCATCAAGCGCGTCGCCGTGCTCTCGCGCAACGATCTGTTTCCGCTGGCGATCGCCGAGGAGTTTCTCAAATACGCCAAGGCCAAGGGGTTCGAGATCGTTTCCGATCAGAAGTACCCGATCGGCACGGTGGACTTCAGCTCGGCGCTGACGCAAATCCGCGCCAGCAAGCCGGACTGGATCTACACCACCGGCTACACCAACGATAACATCCTGATCCGCAAGCAGATGCAGGAACAGGGCGTCAAGACGCGGCTGATCGCCATGCTGATCGGCCCGACGACGCCGGAGTTCATTGCCAATACCGGCAAGCTCGCGGAAAACGTGGTCACGGCGTCGTGGTGGGATGTCGCGGCAAAGTTCAAGGGCGACGACGTCTTCGGTTCGGCGGAAGGCTTCGAGAAGGCGTTCCGCGCGCAGAACGACAATCGCTATCCCGATTACTCGGTCGCCTCCGCGGCGGCGTGCGGTGTCGTCCTCGCGCTCGCGGTCAACAAGGCCGGTACCGTCGAAAAGCCCAAGGTGCGCGACCAGATCGCCGCGCTCGATGCCCATACCTTCTATGGTCACATCAAGTTCGGACCGACCGGCCAGATCGAATCGCTGAAGCCGCCGACCATGCAGATCCAGAACGGCCAGCCGACGGTCGTCGATCCGGTCGAGATCAAGCAGGCCGATATCCGCTTCGAGCCCAAGTAAGCCCGGCATCGCGGCCCGCGCCGGCGCTCCAGTCACGGAACGCCGGCGCCGGTTTTCCAAGCGGGCCGCGCGACAAACACTTCGATTGACTCTTCACAGCACAGCAGGCGTACACGCCGATGATCTTCTTTCAGTATCTCGTCAACGGATTGATCCTGGGCGGCCTCTACGCCTGCATCGCAACCGGCTTTTCGCTGGTGTGGGGCGTGCTCAGCATCATCAATATCCTGCACGGTTCGTTTATCGTGCTCGGGGCCTATATCGGCATTTTCTCCTACACGATGCTGGGGATCCATCCCTTCGTGTCGGTCATCACCGCCGGCATCGTGCTCGGCGCGCTCGGCTATGTCGTACAGCTCGGCATCATCAATCGCGTCGTCGCACAGTCGGTGCTGGTAACGCTGATCCTGACCTTCGGTCTCGAATTGATGATGAACAACGCCATGCTGGTGGCGTTCACTGCGGATTACCGCAAGGTCATTCTCGAAAAGTCGCTCGGCGTCCTCGAAATCGGTAACGTCTTCATCGCGATGGATCGTGCCGTAGCCACCGTGATCGCCTTCGTGCTGATTTTCCTGCTCTGGCTGCTGATGCGGCTGACCTCGATCGGCCGCGCCATCGTTGCGGTGCGCTTCGATCGCGAGGCCGCCTCGCTGATGGGGATCGACGTTAAGAAGACCTACGCCATCACCTTCGCGCTCGGCGGCGCGATGGCGGGCGCAGCCGGAAGCCTGATGAGCGTGTCGTTCCCGATCTCGCCGCTGTCCGGCCCGCTGTTCCTGAGCAAGGCCTTCGTCATCTGCATTCTCGGCGGTGTCGGCAGCGTTCCGGGCGCGGCGCTCGGCGGACTGATCTTCGGCATGCTCGAGAGTTTCGGCGCGGTGTTCTTCGGAGCGGAATACGCGCTCACGCTGGCCTTCATCGTACTGATCATCCTGTTGTTGGTCCGCCCGCATGGGCTGCTGGGCGTAAAGGGCTTCTGATGACCAAGGCGCAAACACAATTTTTGCTGCTGATCGTCGGTGCGGCGGTCCTCCTCCTGCTGCCGGTCATGAGCGGAAACTATACGCTGCGGCTAGCGACCATCATGATGATGTACGCCACGCTGGCGATGGCGTGGAATTTCATCGGCGGATTCACCGGCTATCCGTCGTTCGGAATTGCCGCGTTCTTCGGCCTCGGCGCCTATGCCGGCGCCGTCGTGCAGGCGCGCGGCGTTCCGGTGGTGCTGGCGTGGGCGTTCGCGATCGTGATCGGCTCGCTGTTCGCCTATGCGCTCGGCCTGATCCTGCTGCGGCTGCGCGGCCATGCCTTCGCCATCGCCACGCTGGTGATTGCCGAAGTGCTGCGCGAACTGACCAACGGCATGACCGACCTGACCGGCGGCGGCATGGGATTGAACCTGCCGTTCTTCGGCTGGGGACCCGACGCACTCGGCCGGTTCTTCTTCTATGCCATGTTCGCGCTGGCAGCCATTACGCTGGCAACGACCTACATCGTCGCTCACAGCCGGCTTGGATTCGGGCTGAACTGCATCAAGCAGAATGAAGACGCCGCCGATATCGTCGGCATCAACACCACCCGTTACAAGATCATCGCCTTCACGCTGTCCGGCGGTTTCGCGGCCGCCGCCGGCGGACTGTACGCATCATGGACCGGCTACATCGAGCCCAGCGACGTCTACGACATCCTGTTCTCGATCAAACCGATCCTGATGGTGCTGCTCGGCGGCATGGGCACCATATTCGGGCCGGCGCTCGGCGCCGTGGTCTTCCTCGTGCTCGACGAGATCGTCTGGCGCAATTTCCTGCAACTCCATACCGGAATTCTCGGACTGCTGATCGTGATCCTGATCCTGTTCCTGCCTGCCGGCGTTCTCTCCTTCGACTGGCGCGCCCTGCTGAAGAAGAAAGTATCCGCGACATGACCGCCCTGCTCGAACTGAAGAACGTCAGCCGCTCCTTCGGTGGCGTCAAGGCGGTGCGGGATGTCTCGCTCACGCTGCAGCCCGGTCAGATCGTCGGCCTGATCGGCCCCAACGGCGCCGGCAAGAGCACGCTGGTCAACGTCATCACCGGTGTACATCCGGCGACCGCCGGTGAAATCCTGCACAACGGCGAGCCGATCCAGAATCTGAAACCATTCCAGATTTCGGCGCGCGGTATCGCCCGCACCTTTCAGGTGGTGCAGCCGTTTCCCAGCATGACGGTGGTGGAGAATGTCATGGCCGGCGCCATGTTCGCCGCCGGCGTGATGTCGATGACCGAAGCGCGCGCGGTTGCCATGGAGCATCTCACCTTCACCGGCCTCGCGGCGCAAGCCGACCGGCCGGCGAACCAGTTAACGCTTGCCAATCGCAAGCGGCTGGAGCTGGCCAAAAGCCTGGCGATGAACCCGCACATCCTGATGCTCGACGAGGTCAATGCCGGACTCAACACCGCCGAGATCAACCAGGCGCTCGATCTGATTCGCGCCATCGCTGCCCGCGGCATTTCGATCGTCATCATCGAGCATCTGCTGAAGGTCGTGACCGGGCTGTGCAGCCGCATCGTTGTGCTGCATCACGGCGAGCTGATCGCCGACGATGCCACGGCAGACGTGATCAACGACCCTCGCGTAATCGAAGCCTATCTCGGCTCACGCTTTGCCGAACGACAGATGGTGCGCCATGACTAAGCCTCTCCTGAATGTGACGAACCTGACCTCGGGATATGGCGACATCCAGGTGTTGTGGGGAATCGATTTCGACATCGCAGAAGGCGAAGCGGTGTGCCTGGTGGGCTCGAACGGCGCCGGCAAAAGCACCTTGCTGCGCACGCTGTCCGGATTGCTCCCCGCACGAACCGGAGAGATTCAGTTTCGCGGCGAAAGCATTGCCAACGATACGCCGAAGCACATTCTCAGCGCCGGCATCGTCCATGTGCCGGAAGGCCGGCGATTGTTCGGCCCGATGAGCGTCATCGACAATCTGCTGACCGGCGCCTATCTGCGCAGCGACAAGGCCGCGATTCGCCAGGACCTCGAGCAGATGATGGAATTGTTTCCGATCCTTGCCGAAAGGCGTCATCAGGCCGCGGGCACGCTTTCGGGTGGCGAGCAGCAGATGTGCGCCATCGCGCGCGGCATCATGAGCCGCCCGAAACTGCTGATGATCGACGAACTGTCGCTCGGCCTCGCGCCCAAGGTGGTGGACAGCCTCGGCGAGGCCCTCCGCCGCATTCAGCAACAAGGGCTATCGATGCTGCTGGTCGAGCAGGATGTCGTGACGGCGTTCGAACTGACGACGCGCGGCATCGTGCTGGATTCCGGCCGTGTGAAGATCATCGGGCCGACCAGCGAACTTTCGGAAAACCCGATGGTGCAGCAGGCCTATATGGGGCTGATGTAACCGTCGCCCGTCGCATCCCGCCAAAGCAAAACGGCGCGCCCAGTGGCACGCCGTTTTTTTGATTTTGGTATATTTGGAGCGAGATGAGCTGGCGTCTACGCGACGGCGTCGTCCTGAGCGTTTGTCTGGAAATGCAACTGGTAAAAGCCTCAGCGTCGTCCCCGCGAAGGCGGGGACCCATACGCCGTGTCGCTCGTGATACGAGCGGCGGTGATGATCTTTGACGGACAGCCATCCTGACCACGACCGTCAGGGGTTATGGGTCCCCGCCTTCGCGGGGACGACGATTTTCGTGTTGCAAATGTGCTCGCAAAGCGGATGTCCGGTCGGGCTCTCGGGTGCAGCGGTAGCTGCGCCCTCAACGATCGCCGTCGCCCATCACCCTCAATCGAACATCGCGACGCAATCGATCTCGACATTCACGCCCTTGCGATGCGGCGTGCCGCCGACGCAGGTGCGGGTGACGCGATCGTTCTCGAAATAGGTGCGGAACGTCTCGTTGAAGCGCGGGAAATCGGCCACGTCGCGCAGGATCACCCGCACGTTGACGACGTTTGCCAGGGTCGCGCCGCCGGCTTCGAGCACGCTCAGCAGATTGTCGAGCGTACGCCGGGTCTGCACTTCGATGTCGCCTTCAACCACCGTCTTGGTCGCCGGATCGAGCGGGCCCTGCCCCGAGACGAACAGCATGTTGCCGAAGCGGATCGCCTGCGCGATCGGCGGAGGCTTCTGTAGATCGGTAAAGCCGGTGGTCGGTGCGTTGGCCGAACTGACGAACTGTTTGGGCAAGAATGCCTCCTTGGATCGAGACTGACGTGACGAGGACCCACGACGAGGTGAATCCGCGATCGGGATCGGGATCGGGTGGCCGACGCTCAGGCCTTCTTGGCGCTCTGCGCCAGTGCGTTCGGCATCACCGTGCCGCACTTCTTGCAGGTCCGCGCATCCTCGTTCTCGAAGAAGCGTGCGTAGGCCTTGGAGACCGGATCGGCGCGATAATCGCTGACGACAAAGGTTTCCTCGTGCAGGAAGTTGCCGCAGTTCTGGCAATACCAGTGAAACTTGTCGATCTCGCCGGCATGGCGCTGCCGCTCCACGATCAGCGCGAAGGCATCCGGCGGGAAACGCGGCGAGTGCGGCACGCCCGGCGGCATCCAGTTGGTCGAGCCTTCCGGGATGACGGCGATCTCTTCCTTGCCTTCCGGAGTACGATAATGAAGGTTCATCGTCCCACGGATCATGTAGGTGACTTCGTCGCTGTCATTGACGTGGAATTCGCTGCGATATTCCCGCCCGCGCGCGACGAAGGCGAGCGAGCCGGGCTCCTGCCACAACACCTTGACGCGCTGACCGCTGGCGGCGAGTTCGTCGGCGATTTCCTGAAGCTTGAGAACCGGGAGCTGTTGCATTCTGGCCTCCTGTGACATGTGTTCCGTGAATTCTGACGGCACTTAAGCCTTCTTGAACGACGACGCGAGCGCATCCGTGTGCTTGGTCAGCAGTCCGATATCGGTTCCGACTGCCACGAAGCGATAACCCCATTCGATATAACGCCGCGCATCGGCTTCGACACCGGTGAGGATACCTGACGCTTTGCCGCAGGCAGCGATGCGACGGCCCGCATCCTCGATCGCGCGCTGAACGTCGGGGTGCAGCGGATTGCCGATATGGCCCATCGAAGCACTGAGATCGGACGGACCGATGAAAATGCCGTCGACGCCATCGACCGCGGCGATCGCCTCGATCTGGTCGATCGCCGTCATGGTTTCGACCTGTACCAGCACGCAAATCTCGCGATCCGCCTCCTTGAGATAGCTCGAGGCACGGCCGAACCGTGCGCCGCGGCCGCCGGTGGTGATGCCCCGCACGCCGGCCGGCGGATAGCGGCAGGCCGAAACCGCCCGCGTCGCTTCCTCCGCATTCTGCACGAAGGGAATCAGCAGTGTCTGCGCGCCGACATCGAGCAGCCGCTTGATCAGCACCGTGTCGTTCCAGGCCGGGCGCACCACCGGCGCGGCGGTGCCGCGCGACATCGCCTGAAGCTGGCCCAGGATGTTCGGCAGTTCATTCGGCGCATGCTCGGTATCGAGCAGCATCCAGTCGAAGCCGGCATCGCCGATGATTTCCGCGCTGAGGGTGCTGCACAGGCTGCACCACATCCCGATCTGCAGTTCTTTCGCGAGCAGCCGGCGCTTGAAGGAATTTTCAGGAGTCTTCATCGCACCGCTCACACGAACTGGACTGCGACCGAGCCGAGCGGCCCGAAATCGGCATGCAGGGTATCGCCCTTGTCGGCCCATACCGGCCGCGTGAACGAACCGGACAGCATGACGTGACCCGGCTCCAGCACCGTGCCGAACCGGCCGACCTTGTTGGCCAGCCACGCAATGCCCATGGCCGGATGACCGAGCACACCGGCGGCGATCCCGGTCTCCTCGATTTCCGAGTTGCGATAGAACACCGCGCCGACCCAGCGCAGATCGACATCGTGCGGGCGCACCGGGCGGCCACCCAGTACGATTCCCGCGGCCGCGCCGTTGTCGGCGACGGTGTCGAAAATCTTGCGCGGGTTCTGCACACGCGCATCTATGATCTCGATCGCCGGCACGACGTATTCGGTGGCGCGCAGCACATCGAGCAGGCCGATCCCCGGCCCCTTCAGCGGCTTGCCGAGCACAAAGGCCAGTTCAGGCTCGACGCGCGGCACGCAATAGTTCGCGTGCGGCACCTTGGCGCCGTCCTGCAGCATCATGTCGTCGAGCAGATGGCCGTAATCCGGCTCGTCGATCTGTGACGACTGCTGCATCGCCTTCGAAGTGAGGCCGACCTTGTGACCGATCAGCTTGCGGCCGCTGGCGATCTTGCGCCGCGTCGTTTCGCTCTGGATCGAATAGGAGTCCTCGATCTCGATATGGGGAAAGGTCTTGGAGAGCTGCACCGCGGGCTTCTTGGTCCGCTCGGCTTCCATCAGAATGTCGGCGGCCTGGGCGCGCTCTTGTTCGGTCAACATGGTCAGAAAATCCTCCTGGTCGGTGATGTAGCGTTTTCAAGCGAAGTGGTTGCCGGTTCGCGTGAAGAAACGCGTCAAAACAAGAATCTGGAGCCGCGATCCGATTCTATCGGAGAGTAAATGGCTCAGAGCTTGATGCAAACATTGCGCAGTTCGGTGTAAAATTCCATCGAATGTACGCCGCCCTCGCGGCCGATGCCGGATTGCTTGGAGCCGCCGAACGGCGTGCGCAGATCGCGCAGGAACCACGAATTGACCCAGGTGATCCCGACATCGATCTGCGCCGCTACGCGATGGGCACGGGTCAGGTTTTCAGTCCAGATCGAGGTGGCGAGGCCGTAAGGACTGTCATTGGCGAGCGTGACAGCCTCATCCTCGCTGTCGAACGGCTGGATGTGACAGCACGGCCCGAAGATTTCCTCGCGAATGACCGGCGATGTTTCCTTCAAGCCGGTCCAGATCGTCGGCTGCACGAACGAGCCCTTGGCATAAGATCCACTGAGATCGGGCACCCCGCCGCCAAGCACCAGCGTCGCGCCTTCTGCTTTGGCCTTGTCGTAGTACGACAGCACTTTCTTGCGATGCTCCTGGCTGATCAGCGGCCCCATCGTCGTCGCTTTGTCGAAGGGATCGCCCATCTTGAGGCCCGCCGCAGTTGCCTTCAGGCGCTCGACGAACACGTCGAAGATCGGACGTTCGACATAGACCCGCTCGGTACCGAGGCAGACCTGGCCGCAATTGGCGAATACCGAGCGCATGGTGCCCTCGATCGCCTTGTCGAGATTGCAGTCGGCGAACACCACCGCGGCATTCTTGCCTCCGAGTTCGAGCGATACCGGACGCACGCCATCCGCCGCAGCCTTCATGATCGCAGTGCCGGTCGCGGTTTCTCCGGTGAAGGTGACGCCATCCACGCCGGGGTGACGGGTGAGGAATTCACCGGCGCTGTTCGGCCCGAAACCGTGCACGACATTATATACGCCCGGCGGCACGCCAGCTTCGTTCATGACCTCACCGAGCAACGCGGCCGTGGTCGGCGTCTCTTCGGAAGGCTTGACGACGACGGTGTTGCCGCAGGCCAGCGCCGGCGCGACCTTCCAGGTCATCAGCAGCAGCGGCAAATTCCACGGGCACACCACGCCGATGACGCCGCGCGGCACGCGAATGGCATAGTTCAGCGCTCCTGCGCCGTCCGGCGTCGCCATCCGGAACGTTTCGGTCGAGAGCGTCAGCACCTGATCGGCGAAAATATTGAAATTGGCGGCGCCGCGCGGGATATCGATATGCGATGCCAACGACGCCGGCTTGCCGGTATCCAGCACCTCGGCTTTGAGGAATTCGTCGAACCGCTTCATGATCCCGTCGGCGACCTTGCGCAGGATCGCCGAGCGTTCCTGCTCGCTCATCCGACCCCACGGCCCCTTCAGCGCACGCCGGGCCGCCCTCACCGCATCATCCACTGCAACCGCATCGGCTTCGGAAACCAGGTTGATCAGTTCGCCGGTGGCCGGATTGCGATTTTCGAACGATTTCCCGCCAACGGTGACGAAGCGCCCGTCGATGAAATTCGCCAGGCACGGGCTCGCCGTCTCGACGTTGGTGACTGCCTTATTCATGTCTCGACTCCAAATTGCGCCGGAAACAGCCTGCATCCCGGTGCAGATGCCTGCATCGATAACGAAACCTGCCCGGCGCCAGTATATCACCTGAGACAGATTTCATAAATTTCATTGATTTCATAAAACAAGTAATGCTCTACTATGCAAGAGCGATTTATCTCATGCCAGACACCCGCCCTCGCGGGTCCCCGGAAACCCCAACACGAACGGCCTATGACGCATCCCGATCTCATTTTGCATCGCGGCAAAATCTATACCGTCGACCGCCAAGACAGCGTCCAGGAGGCGCTGGCGATTTACGACGGACAAATTGTCGCCACCGGTTCGTCACAAGAGATTCTCAAGCTGGCAGGGCCCTCCACCCGCAAGGTCGATCTCGAAGGCCGCGCCGTGGTGCCGGGCTTCGTCGACGGTCATCCGCACATGGACGGCGTCGGCATCCGCGCGCTCAAGCCATCCTTCGATGGCGTCAAATCGATCGACGATGTCCTCGCGATCATTCGCCGCGAAGTCAGCCAGCGCAAACCGGGCGAATGGATCGTTTGCAATCCGTTGGCCAACGAGCCTGAAGCCTTTGCCTTTCCGGCAGCATTGCAGGAGGGCCGATGGCCCAACCGGCACGATCTCGACAAGGTCTCACCGGACAACCCGGTCTATATCGAACCGCCAGGCCTGATCGCACCGGGTTTCGCCATCGCCAACAGCGCCGCGATACGCGCCGCCGGCATCACGGGCACCACACCCACGCCTGCCGGCGTCGAGATTGAAAAGGACGACGCCGGCGAGCCGACCGGCGTGTTCAAGGATTTCACGTTTCCAAAATTGATGCCCGACACCTACGGCACGATCCGTCCCAATCGCGCGCTGTTTCCGATGCTTCCGCCGTTCGATCAGGCCTATATGAATCGCGCCGTCGAAGCCGGCATGCAGGCTTTCAATCGCGCCGGCGTCACCGCGATCTACGAAGGCCACGGCATTCCGAAGCCGCAGCAACTTGCCTATGCCGACCTGTGGCAACGGCGAAACCTCTCGGTGCGAACCTATTTCGTGATCTCCTGGCCGAATGCGTTCTTCACCGACATTGCCAAGGGTCAGGCCTTGATCGATGAGACCGCACTCTACGCCGCAGGCGAAGGCTTCGGCGACGACCTGCTGCGCTATGGCGGCCTCGGCTATTCGTTCGACAGCGCCACCGCCATCGGCGCCTGCCTGATGCGCGAGCCTTATGTCGGCGCACGCGGCTACGCCTGGAATGGCGTGCAGCACACACCGGACGAAGCCTTCCTTGATGGCTTGTTCCGCGCAGCACGCGCCAACCTGCGCGTACAAGTGCAGTGTGCCGGCGGCGGCGCGATCGACAAGGTGCTGGCGATGTTCGAAACCATCGACCGCGAAATTCCAATCAAAGGCAAGCGATGGGTCATCGAGCATTGCCAGTTTCCCAGCGCCGAGAACATGGCGACATGCCGCCGCCTCGGCGTCGTCGCCACCACGACCGCCAACTTCCTGTGGAATTACGACAGCGTCTATCTGCGCTGCTTCGGCGAGGAGATGTCTGCCGACGCCATTCCGCTGCGCGATTGGCTCGACGCCGGTGTCGTCATTTCGCAATCGACCGACGGCCGGCCGTACGATCCGATCTTTACATTCTGGCAAAGCCTCGCCCGCAAGGGCGGCGTGACCGGACACGTATTCGGCCTGCCACGGCAAAAGATCACGCGCGCCGAAGCCTTGCGGATGGCGACTTACAATGCAGCCTATGCTGCGTTCTGGGAGCACCGCATCGGTTCGATCGAGCCGGGCAAACTCGCCGATCTTGCTATCCTGTCGGACGACATCATGACGATGCCGGAAGATCGCATCCCGGAAGCGAAGGTTCTCGCCACGCTGCTGGGCGGCAAGCCAGTGCACGATTCGGGCTTGTTCTCGTGACAACGCTGCGTCATCCATACGCCGCCCATGCGGCGACGTCTTGGATGCACCTACAACGAAGATAAGGAACACCATCGTGGACTGGAGTATCTGGACCTTCTGTTACGCGGAAGGCCGCCTGCCACTCGATTTCGTTCGTGGCACGCCGATCGCCAGCAATCATGGCCATATTGCCGTCCCCATGATCGTCTCGCTCCTGCAAGCGACCGACGGCAAACGCATATTGATCGACACAGGCTTCAGCGGCGGCGTCTCGATGACCGGCCCCGGGTTCAAGGATTTCGTCCGCACCGATGAACTGTTGCGGCGTCACGGTATTGCTCCCAACGAAATCGATACGCTGGTGCTGACGCATCTGCACTTCGACCACGCCGGCAACATCGACGGTTTCCCCAATGCACATATCTTTGTGCAGCGCTACGAGTACGAGAGCTGGAAGCAGGTAATTACCGAATTTGGCGGAGATGGCGTCGGCAAGGACAAATGGCCGTTCTCCTCACTCGACGTTGAAAATTTCAAATCACTGGACGCCGCGATTGCCGCCGGCCGCGTGACGCTGCTCGATGGTGACTATCAGTTGCACGAAGGCGTGACCTGCCGCATCGCCAAGGACACGCACAGTTTCGGCATTCAATGGCTGGAGGTGGCAACCAGCGGAGGCCGTTACGCGCTCGCAGGCGACGTCTGCTACACCTACTTCAACGTGGAACGAATGTGGCCACCTGGCTACATGCAGGGCAACGCCTGGAACATCCTGCGCGAGATGAAGCGGATCAAGGAAGTTGCCGGCGACGATCTCGCCCGGCTGTTGCCGGGTCATGACATCGAAATTTTCACGCGCTACCGAACCGGCTCGCCGCATGGCACTCGGATTGCCGAGCTTCACCTCTCGCCGGGTCACACCAGCCTCCTCGGATAACTGCCAATGTCTGCTCACACGATCCAGCCCGACAAGATCGTCTACGATTACATCCTGCCGGCCAAGACCGGATGCCTTGCCTTCGTCGCACCGGGCGAGACACTGCGAATCACAGATCTGGCCGGTCTGCAGGTCGTCGACATGGCCGTATTCAATCGCAACAATCCGCGCGACAAACTGTCCACGTCCTATTCACGCACGCGCTACAAGCCCGCGCCGGGTCAGAAGTTTGTCCCGCGTGACAAGTTGCTGCCGGGCGACACGCTGATATCTACGATCTGCACGCCGCTGATGACGATCAAAACCGATCACGCCGAGCGCGTTGGCATCCATGACGTGCACAATCGGATGTGTAACCGCGAGCTCTACGAATATTACGGCCATCCCGGCCGCCGCGGCTGCCACGAAGTCATCTCCGATCTGATGCAACCGTTCGGGCTGTTGCCGGAAGATATCCCGGACACCATGGACCTGTTCATGAACTATCACCACGACTGCGACAAAGGCCATTGGATCATCGAGCCGGGCGTTACCAAGGCCGGGGATTTCATTGAATTCGAAGCGATCTGCGATTGCATCGTGGCGTTGTCGAACTGCCCGATGGATGTCATCGCGCCGGTGAACGGCTCCACATGCAGTCCGGTTCACGTACAGGTCATGGAGCAATAGACCGCCATGCGCCATATCGACATATCGTCAGCCGAACACGCCAACGTCGCAGCTACCCTCTACTTGGCGGAATCTGCCAGCGATCGCCTGTTGCTCGTTATGGAAGCCGGCTCGTCGAGCCACGATGGCATTGCGACGCTTGCTGAAACCATGACCGACGAGGGCTGGAACGTACTGCATCTGGCTGTGACAGAGAGTACCAGTGCGACTGCAGTTGCAGTGGCGATCAACGATGCGCTGTCACGCGCAACGACGCAGCTGGCGTCGACATCGACGCGGCCATTGCGAATCGTCGCGGTTGCAGATGGAGCCGCCGCCCTGTCTGCTTGCTTGGCGGTGCTGCAGTCCCATCGCCAGGAAAATCTGCCGACTATCGGCGGGATCGTCGCGGTTGATGCCTTCGCGTCGACGCCAGCAACGAACGAAATTTCAAATATCACGGCGGAATTGGCGCAGCTTGATACGCTGTTTACCGTGATTGCAGCTCGCCGTTCATCCCCCGCAGCTCGCCGCGGCGGGATGTCGTATCACCAATTGCTGCAGGCGAACGACAGAGAGACGCATTTTGTCGTTCTTGCCGAGAATGGCCTGACATTATTCAAGCAACTGGCGGACGCTCGCGATCCATTCGGCCGGGAGGTGCGCTGGCTGCTCGATCCGGTGCACAGCCGCAACGTTGCATAAAGCCCATCGCGGAACACCGCTTTTAGCTCTCTGATAGTCGCATAAGTAAAAGCGGAAGCGATTCATCGTCGCTTCCGCTTTTTACGACGTTTCAATCGAGTTGCGAGTGAGCGGTCAGGTTACTTGATGCTCTCCCACTTGCCGTCCTTGGCGACAAGCACGGTCGGCTTCAACTGAGCGTCACCGTTGGCGTTGAAGGTCACCGGCCCTGCAATGCCCGGCTCGTCCTTGACCTTCGACAGACATTCCATGATCCGGGTCCTGTCGGCGGCAAGGTCCTCAGGCTTGTTGGTAACGCCAGAGCGTTCGATGCAGGTCTTCAAGAGCAGAACCGAATCGTACATCAGCGCTGCCGTATTGCCGGCTTCGACCTTTGCACGAGCCTTGTATTCCGTCGCCCAGGCATGGACCTTCGGATCCGGGTCGTCCGGCCAGAACGGATTGACGACCATCGTTCCGTCGCCTGCTTTGCCAGCGATCTCAAGGAAGCGCGGTTCGGACATGCCGAGCGCACCGAGGATCGGCTGCGTCATGCCTTGCTTGCGGATTTCACGAACGATATTGCCGCCCTCGTTGTAGAGGCCGGCGATAACGATGCCATCAGGATTCTGCCCCTTGGCCTTGGTGACCTGCGCGGAGTAATCGATGTCACCGGTCTGATAGGAGATATTGTCGAGAACCTTGACGCCCTTCTCCTTCAGCTCGGCAGGGAAAACCACCGTGCCATCGACCTTCGTGAAAGCGTCCTTGACGTCGGTCAGTACGACCACCGACTTGATCGGATTGCGCTTGAGCCAGACATCCAGCAGATAGCCGTTCATCTGATCCGACGACAACGCGTTGCGGAAGGCCCAAGGCCGGTTCTTGGTGGCAATACCGGGCTTGGCGGAAGACGCCGTTACGATCGGCGTCTTGCCTTGCGCCGCGATCGGAAATGCCACCTCGCACTCGGCGCTGAAGAACGGCCCGACGATCGCCAGTACCTTGTCGTTGAAAATGAGCTTGCGCGTCAGGTTGATCGCTTCGGCATTTTCGCCACGGGTATCGTAGACGACGGTCTCGATCTTTTCGCCCTTGCCGCCGGTTTTCGCCAGCGTTTCAAGTGCCATCTTCAGGGCAACGTCCTGATGCTGTCCGTAGGAAGCGCCCTTGCCCGAAAGCGGCATCAGCACCCCGATCTTGACGTCCGCCAGCGCCTGTCCTGCAAACAGAACCGCGGAGACAGCAACAGCTCCAAGCAGCGCCGCACGGCGCAATGTTTTTCCATCCATGACCATGCCACCCATTCGCCAATCCTCCATGACGTGCGCAATATTATAAATGCGATAATTTATTACAATATCGATTTTTAATATTTTTATCGCATGTGTCAAAATGCCATGGATCATGCAGCCATACGCGCGGCTCGGCCTTGAGAGGCCGGCCGTTTCGGTCGGAAGCTTGAGATTAGATAGGGTGGCGAGGCCGCGTCAGGCGACGCGGGAGGTCGCCGCCTTTGCCGATTTTGGCTTGGCCTTGGCAGACGCCTTCTTTTTCGCCGGCGCAGCAGCTTTGGTCGCTTCGGCCATCATCGAGCCGATCACCTGGGCTGCATGTTCAAAGTGCTGCTTCAGCACCTTGCAAGCTGCTGTATCGCGCGCCAGCGCCAATTCCATGATCTGGCGATGTTCTTCCGCGATGGTGGGATGGATGTCGGTATAGACGACAAATCGGCGCCGATAGCGCTCCAGCTGGTCGTACAGAATATCGCAGAAGTGCAGCAACCACGGCGATCCGCAGCCGGATTCCAGCGCCTGATGGAAATCACGGTTGCGACGCTCCCACTCGTCGTGGAACGTCCGGGGCTCACGTTTGGTCAGATTTTCCAGCTTGCTGAGCTGATAATAGGTGGTGACGACACGGTTCTCCCAGGCATCATCGCCAAGCCGGATCGAGCGTTCGAGGGACATCACCGAAAAATTGATGCGTAGATCGGCGATATCCAGCAATTCCTGCCGCGTGGCCGGGGCGACGAAGAATCCCCGCTGCCCCTCCGTGACCGCGAGCCCTTCCAGAGCTACGCGCGACAGCGCCTCGCGGACCGGGCTGAGGCCGATGTCGTAGCGTTCCCGCAATGCATCGGGCTGCAGCTTGTCATTGGGTGCGAATACGCCACGAATGATATCGTCATGGATGCGTTGATAGGCTTCGTCGGCCAGCGTCTTCGGCGCATCAATCTGGCGGCGCGGCGCCGGCCCCCACGGAATCGAGTTTTTGTTCATGGCGTCATCTATAGGGCGTGCTGTCTCTGCGTCAAAACACCAATGTGCATAACGATATAGCAGCCTCCCGGGCTTGTCGCGTGCAAATTCAGCCAATTAACAAGCGGTCAAGCCGAAGCCGCACGCCTCCGCCAGCGAGCGGGTTACCGTCAGCGCCCGACGCCGGCATCGCCTCAGGCCGCCGACCAGATCGCCGCGATCGCCTGCCGATCCATCACATCGCCAAAGAGGAACTGGACGTTCTTGAGCGTTGCCTCATGTAGCGGCGGGGTATGCGACGCGACGCAGTCGCTCGCCAGCACGGCATAGAATCCCTTGCAAACGGCGTCGCGCAGACTGCTCTCGACGCAGACATTGGTCTGCACGCCGGCAAATACGATGGTCCGGATACCTCGCTCGCGGAGCTGCCGTTCAACCTCGGTACCGGCGAACGCGCTGTAGCTGCTCTTTTCGATCACCGCTTCGCCGGGCGCCGACGAAACGCCGTAAAACTCGCCGCCCCAGCTTCCGGTTCCGCAACACACAACACTGGATTTCTCCTGCTGCTTGACTCGCATGCCTTCGGGCAAGCGGTCCGGGTCATAGTTGGCCTTGATCCAGTAGACCGGCACGCCTTGCGCGCGCGCTGCCTCGACGAGTGCCATCACCTCCGGTACGACCGCGCGGCAAGCACTGACATCCTTGCCGACGACTTTCTCTACATAACCGGCCTCGGCACAGAAGTCGTTCTGCATGTCGATCACGAGGACCGCCGAATGCGCTGACTTGAGCCGTTTCTCAACGGTATCCAAAAGGTTTGATGGCATCGCCACTCCAGGTTTTGGTTCGGGCCTTCGCCCTCAGTTGAACAGTCCGCTATCGTGAACCGGCTTTCCGCCGAGCAGCGTCGCCAGCACTTTTGCGTCTCGAATCCGCTCTTCATCGATGGTCATGATGTCGTCGGACAGCACGACGAGATCGGCCAGCTTGCCCGGCTCCAGCGACCCGATGCGATGCTCCCAGAATGCAGCCCGCGCTGGATTATAGGTGTAGAGCCGCAACGCTTCCGCGCGCGTCAGCTTTTGCCCCGGCAAGCCAAATGCGTGGCCCGTCACGCCGTCACGGCGCGCCAGCATCTGCCAGAACGAAAAGATAGGATCGTAAGGCCGGCCATCGGTGGATTGCGCTACCGGAACACCGGCGTCGAGCCAGTTGCGGAACGGGATGGCATCGGCCGCCATCTTCTGTCCGAAGCTGCGCAGATATACCGATCCGTAATTCCAAAGAAAGTTGGTCGTGCTGGTCGGGATGACGCCCAGCTCGCGACAGAGCTTCATGTTTTCGGCGCTGGGAAACTGGCAATGCTCGATGACGAAGCGCTTGTCGCGGATCGACATCTCGCGATCGATCTCGGCGAAAATGCCGAGCACCTTGTCGATCGCGCCGCCGCCAGCGCACTGCACCTGCAGCCGCAACCCAGCTCGCGCGGCGCGAAACAGGATGTCGCGGAAGTTCTCGTCGGCGGTGAGCTGAATTCCGATCCATGGCCGCCCCTGTGCGCCCATATAGGGTTCACGCATCAGCGACGCACCGATGGCAGTGGCGCTATCGAAGGAAAATCCGAGTCCGCCGAATTTCAGCAGATCGTCGCCGAAGCCCTCTCCGCTCGCGTAAAGTGCGGTTTCGGCAATCAGCTTGTCGCGCGCTTCGGGGTCGTTGTAGATCGCCACCGGATACGAGATGACGAAATACGTGCGGACCGTGAGCGCCTTGCGCGACCAGAGATCGAGATAGACCCGCTGCGGGCCCTTCGGCAGACCGTGCCCCTCGTAAATGGTGGTGATGCCCGCACGATTGAACGCCTGCATCGCCGTCTCGATCCCGCGATAGACCATGTCGGCCGAGACAGCGGGGATCATCGGGAAAAAAGCGCGCCCGGCATGAAACCCGCCGAACGTATCCGGCATGACCTTCGGGAAATTGTAGTCGAGAAATACTCCTGTCAGTTCGCCCGCGTCATCCTTGCCAATCACCACACCATCCGGCGCAGCGACGTTGCGATCCAGACCGGCGATTCGCAAAGCGGCCGAGTTGGCGATCGCGACACCCGGCGCCAGCATCAACTGTGGCTGAATATAAATCGGATTATCGGGCGAGACCTTATCGAGGTCGTGCCGCGTCGGCCAACCGCTGGCGCCGAACACGGCCGGATAGGCGAAAGCGTCCGGCTCGGTCACCAGCGCATTGAACACAATCCACTCGCCGGGCTTGCGTCTGGCCACTTCACGGCGAACGACATCGAGAACTTCGTCGATCGATTTCGGATTGTTGAACGACGGCAATACCATGCCGAGCCCGACATCATCCATATGCGGATGGCCGTCGACGAATCCGGGCAGCACCGCGCGGCCAGCGAGATCGATCTTGCGCGTGGCGGGCCCCGCCAGTGCAAAAATCTCCTGCGACGTTCCGGTAGCCAGAATTTCGCCATTCCGGATCGCCAATGCCTCGACCACGCTGTCTCTCGCATCGACCGTGTAGATACGGCCATTATGCAGGATCTGGTCTGCTGCCACGGCGCTCATGCCGCGGCCTTCACTTTGGCAGCGATGGCGTCGGCCACAATCTCCGCCTGCTCGGCCATCATTCGCGCCCCCAGTTCCGGATCGGATGACGCCGGGTCGCCAAGATAGCCAAGCGGCGTCTTGCGCTTCGCGTGCTCGCGACCTTTGCGCCATTCCATCAGATCATCCAGTTCGAAGTCGGTTGACTTGAGCGTCGGCAAAATCTGCGTGTGTACCAGCTCGGGATAGACCGCCCACATCGAGGAGGTTTCGAAGGTTCCGGCGTGAACATCGAAGTACCTGCTCTTGCGCTCGACTTCAGTAGCAGTCGGCAGCACATTCGGATCGGCCGCTTCGATGCCAAGCCGCTGGAAGAAGCTGGGAGCGCCAACGAAATAGGCATTGATGCCCGACTCGTCCGCGCCGCGGCGCACACCGTCGAGAATGGTGCGGTTATGCAGCGCGTCGCCATGACCCGACACGCAGAACAGCGTCGAGAAGCTGTCTTTCTTCAGGCTTTTGATCAGATCGACCATCAGTTCGACCATGATCTGCGGACGCACTTCGAACGTGCCTGGAAACAATCCGCTGACATGGTTCACGCCCCAATAGAACGGCGGCATGATCACACTGTTGACTCCCTTTTCACGCAACAGCCCTCGGACGCGGCGCAGCAGCGCCGATGGCATGTAGACATCGGTTCCGAGCGGCAAATGCGGGCCATGCTGCTCGATCACACCCAACCCCCACAACACGACCGCCCGATCGGCCGCCGCCTGCATGACTTCCGGAAACGTCATGTCCGCCATGGTTCCGTGAAAGATGGAATATCCGCCGGACGGTGATTGCTGACTCATGTTCCGCTTCCTTCAGATTCCAAGATAAGCTTCCCGCACCCGCGCATCGTTGGCGAGGTCGGGTCCCTGCAAGACAATCTCACCGTTCTCGATCACGTAAGCGCGATGGGCCAGCCGCAGCGCCTGGTTGGCGTTCTGCTCGACCAGAAGAATCGTCATCTTCTCTTCGCTGTTCAATTCATGAACGATCTTGAAAATGTCCGCGACGATCAGCGGCGCAAGCCCCAGCGATGGCTCGTCGAGCATGAGGAGGCGCGGCCGCGATATCAGCGCGCGCGCAATTACCAGCATCTGCTGTTCGCCGCCGGACAATGTGCCGGCGCGTTGCTTGAGCCGCTGGCGCAGAATCGGAAACCGGGCGAGCATGCGCTCGATATCGGCGGCAATGGCCTTGTGATCCGTGCGGGTGTAGCCGCCCAGAACCAGATTTTCATGGACGGTCATGTGCTTCAGGGTGGAACGTCCCTCGAGCACCAGCGCAATACCACGCCGCATGACTTCGGCGGCCGGACGATTCGAGATCGGCTCACCGTCGAAGGAGATCGTGCCGGCTTGAGCCGGAAGCAGCCCCGCAATCGCCTTCAGCAACGTGCTTTTGCCCGCACCGTTAGGTCCGATCAACGAAACGATCTCACCTTCAGCGACTTCAATCGAAGCTTGCGCTACCGCTGTGATCTTGCCGTAGCCGACGCGAAGATCGCGCACATCGAGGATCATGACGTGGCCTCGCTGCCGAGATAAGCGGCCAGCACCTGCGGATCGCGCTGGATGACTTCCGGAGTGCCTTCGGCAATCTTCCGACCGTAGCTCATCACGGTGATCTGGTCCGAAATCGCCATCACCAGGCTCATATGATGCTCGGTCAGCAAGATCGTGATGCCCTCATCGCGAAGCGACTTGAACAGCTCACCGGCCTCCTGCACCTCGACAGGGTTCATTCCCGCCACCGGTTCGTCGAGCAACAGCAACTGCGGGTCCGTTGCCAGCGCCCGGGCGATCTCGAGCCGCCGTTGATCCGCAAGCGCCAGTTCGGATGCACGCATGTGCCTCCGCGAGGCCAGACCGACGCGTTCCAGCAATTCTTCCGCGCGGCGTCGCGACGCCGCTTCGGTAACACCTGCTTTGCCGGGAATCCGTGTGAACGCGGCAAGATATCCGCCTCTGGTTCGGCAAAAACGTCCAACCAGAACGTTTTCGAGAGCGCTCATTGAAGGGAAGAGCCGAACGCCCTGGAACGTCCGCACCACACCCAGCCGCGCAATACGATCCGGGCGTGAACCGGCAACCTGTGTACCCTCCACCAATATGTCGCCCATAGTGGGCGGCAACACGCCGGTAATCAGATTGAAGAGCGTCGTCTTGCCGGCACCATTGGGGCCGATCACAGCATGAATGCTGCGCTTGTCGACCGTCAGATTCATTTCGGCAACCGCGAAATAGCCGCCGAACCGCCTGGACAAGGCGCGCGCTTCGAGGACTGGTGAAACAGCCGCGTTCATCGGCGCACTCCAATCAAACCCATTGGCCGCACGATCATGATGATGACCAGCAGAACGCCGAAGAACGTCATGCGCCATTCCTGCATATCACCGACACGAAGCACCTCCGGCAGAATGGTCACCACCAATGCGCCAACCGTGGCGCCAAGGAAATTTCCCATTCCGCCCAGCACCACCATGATGAAGATTTCTGCGGAGCGCTGAAAACCGAACTGTCCGGGATCGATGAACGTCGCGTAGTGCGCGAACAGGCCGCCACCGATGCCGGCAACTGCCGCTCCCAGCCCGAATATCGCAACTTTGATGCGCGTCAGATTGATGCCGATCACTTCGGCCGCAAGTTCGTCTTCGCGCACCGCCTCCAGTGCACGCCCGATCCGCGAGCCGCGGATCTGGAAGCACATCAGCAGAACCAATACCGTAACGCCGACGACGATCGGCAGTGTCGTCTCGGTGGGAATACCGCCCATGCCCGACGCCGCGCCGGTCGGTTCGAAATTGAGAAAGAAAACCCGTACAATCTCGCCGAAACCCATCGTCATGATGATGAGATAGACGCCTTTGATGCGCAGCGACGGCAACCCAACCAGCAAGCCGACGATGCCGGCGCTGACGCCACCGGCAATCAGGGCCACGGCGAATGGCCAGCCGAGCACCGACGTCATGTAGCCCGACACGTAGGCGCCAATCGCCATGAACCCGCCCTGCCCGAGCGATAGCAGACCGGCCGAGACGGGCAGATAAAGGCTCAGCGCCAGAATAACGTTGATCCCGGAGAAGATGAGGATCGACTCGATATACGGATCCAGCATCTCAGCCCTCGACGTGCGCAGTGGAGCCGAAGATGCCGCGCGGCCGGAACAGCAGCACCGCGATAATGACGAAGAATGCAAACGCATCGCGATACGACGATGAGAGATAGCCGACGCTGATGACCTCGACGATGCCGATCACAAGACCGCCGATCATCGCGCCGTAAACATTGCCAAGACCGCCGAGCAGCATTGCCGCGAGGCCCTTGATGCCCATGTCGACGCCCATGTAGGGCGAGATCGAATTGAAGGACATGCCGACCAGTACGCCCGCTACGCCGGCAAGCGCGGATGCGATGGCGAAGGTCAGAATAATGATACGGTCGCTGCGGATACCCAGTGTATGGGAGATCACCATGCTCTCGGCAGTAGCGCGCATCGCCATGCCGACCCGCGTCAATGTCACGAATAGATGCAGCGCCAGCATCAGCCCGAGCGAAACTGCAAGGATCACCACCTGAACCGACGTGATCGTGAGCCCGCCGAGATGCCAGACGTGGCTTTCCATCTGCACCGGAAAGCCGACCTGCTCGCCGCCGAACATCCGCGTCGCCAGTTCCTGCAACACCAGCCCGACGCCGATGGTACTGATCATCGGCGCAAGGAAATGTCCCTTGCGGGCCATGATCGGCTTGACCGCAGCCAGATAGATCAACACGCCGAGGACAGCCGATGCGACGGCGGCGGCTGGAATGGCAACGCCGACCCCGCCGCCCATCAGCAGCACGACCTGCAATGCTACGAAGGCACCCACCATAAAGACTTCACCGTGGGCCAGATGGATCAAGTGCAGGACGCCAAACACAAGCGTGTAGCCGATGGCGATGAGAGAGTAGCTGCTACCCAGCATCACTCCATTTATGATTTGTTGGAGCAACAGCATCCAGCTAACCTTGTTTGCGGGGAGGAAGAATAATTTATATAATTATGCTAATTGCATAATCTTGGTCAATGTATATAAATGCCACAGGAGAACAAGCAGGAGAGCGCATGGGACAGATTGTATTTGCAGCCGGTGCACCGCACGCGCCCGCTATCGTCGGTTTGTTTGATCGCGCACCGGCCGATTCCCAGAAGGTTGTCAAAGACACCTACACTGCCATTACGCAGGAACTGAAAGCCGCTCAGCCCGACGTTCTGATCGTGTTCGCCAACGATCACCTCGCCAACAGCCGCATCACGCTCTACCCCGATTTTCTGATCGGGACCGCGGCGCAGCACAGCGGCCCGCATGAATGGTTCCAGGAATGGATCGGTTGCCGCGATTACTCCGCCAAAGGCAATCCGGACGTGGCCAAGGCGTTATTCCAGGGTATGACGCGTCGCGGCATCCGGATGTCGTCGCGCGAAGAAAATCTGAAATTCGACGACAACATCTCGGTCCCGGTCGTGATGACCGATCTCGACCGGACGGAGATCACGCTGGTCCCCGTGCTGCAGAACTGTACGGTGCCGCCATTCCCGAGCCCGGAGAAGTGCTACGAGGTCGGAACGGCCTTGCGAGACTTTATCGAAAAAGATCTGCCCAAGGATATGCGCGTCGCGCTGTTCGGGTCAGGCGGGCTCAGCCACGAGCCCGGCGGCGTGAAGTATTACAAGATCGACGAGGAATTCGACCGCGCATTTCTTGATCTGTGCGTGAAGGGGGACCACAAAGAGCTCCTGAAGGAAATCACCGTTGAGCGGTTGGAGGAAGCCGGGATTGGCGGGACTGCAGAGCTACTCTCCTGGTTTCCAGTGATGGCGGCCATCGGCGAGCGGCCAGGACGATCGTTCGGATACACCGGCTGGCCCAGCTTCCGCTGCGGCGTCGGCGGGGTGATCTGGGATCTCGAAGCAAAGCAGTGAGGAAAGCCATGGCTTGGGAAAAGTTCAATCCAAACCTCGCCGCTCATGATCTGGTTCAAGACATGAAGTGGGATCCGAAGCTGCGCGAAGAATTCAAGCGCAACGAAGCCGCCGTGCTCGATCGTTACAAATTGATGCCGGAAGAGCGCAAGGCCATCGAAGAGCGCGACTTCCGCACGCTCTACGATCTCGGGATGCATCCTTATCTGGGCGGGCAGCTATCGCGATTCATCTGGGGCAATGATGCAGGCAAGGGCGCGGTTGAAGCATCGAACAAACTCGTTGCGTCGTTGCAGGGTCACAGCCGCGATATTCCGAACACATAGTTGGATCGCCCGCACCAAACAGGTTTTGCTGCGCCGGCATTCAAGGCCGACGCATGGGGGCCACTAACTTATAACCAAGGGTCGAAGACCCGCACGATCGGCATTCATGTCAGCACATCGCATCGACATTCATCACCACATCTTGCCACCGATCTATGTCCAAGCGATAGGCGATGATCGCATTGGCCCGCTGCTCGTATCGGGCAAGACGCCGGTATGGACGCCGCAGCACTCGATCGAAGCCATGGATCGCAACGGTATCGAGAAGGCGATCACCTCGCTTTCCGCGCCCAATCTGTGGTTTGACGATGTCGAAAAAACACGACGACTGACTCGTGGATGCAACGACTACGGTGCACGGGTACGAGACGATCATCCAAGCCGCTTCGGCTTGTTCGCAAGCCTCACATTACCTGACGTCGAAGGCAGCCTCCGCGAAATTGCCTACGCATTCGACGAGTTGAAGGCTGACGGCGTCAGTCTGCTGACCAATTACGACGGAAAATATCCCGGCGAGCCCGAGTTCGCGCCGATCTTCGAGGAACTGCACCGCCGTCGTGCGATCGTACACTTTCATCCGGCTGAATCACCGGACCGCCATCCGGACCGTCTTCGAATTCCCGCAGCCACGCTCGATTTTCCCTTCGAGACCACCAAAGCCGTCACCAGCCTGTTGATCAACGGGACTTTCACGCAGTCCCGCAATATCCGGTTTATTTTTTCGCACGCCGGCGGCACGATTCCGTTCCTGGCAGAGCGCATCGCACGGCTTGAAATGCGCCCTGAGTTTCGCGCCAAGGTCCCGGACGGGGTAATGTTCGAACTGAAGCGGCTGTATTTCGACACCGCCCTGTCAGCGAACAAGCTGATCTTCGGCTCTCTGCTGCGGTTTGTTTCCCATGAACAGGTGCTGTTCGGCAGCGACTACCCGTATGCCCCGGAGCCGACCACCGTCGCCAGCATCAAGGGCCTCGCAAACCTCGAACTACCTTCCGACGTTCTTCTTGCGATCGAACGAACCAATGCGCTTCGGCTGCTCCAAACCGTCGAGGCTGCCTGATACTTTACTCCTCATTATCGTTGCCGAGCGGGCCGATCTGCGATGCGCACCACAGACCATACGCAAGCGGATGTCCGAACGGCGGCGACCCACCGTAAAAAAGCCTACTCATACCTGAGGGTTCTCTCTCAAAAGGCGCCCCTGCGATCGATGCCTCCATCAACGGGGCGAGCCATTGGTCCAAGAGGCTTCATTGAAGCTTGGAAATATCTTCCTTTTTCGCGGCGGCAATGATGCCCGCCCGATCATAGGTGTTGATGTCTTTGATAAATTGATCGGTGATGACGTGATCAACCGGCACGGCGGCAGGGAGAACTTTCTGGTCGACAAAAAACTTGATCAAGCGGCTCCAGTCAGCATCGACCAGCGTTCCGTGCTTGTCGCCGATCTTCGGCGAATTCCAGATGCCGAGCCGAGCCTGATTGACTGTTACGCCCTCCCTGAGCGCTGCAGCCGCGTCTGGATTCTTTGACCGCGCTTCGGGATAGGCCTTCCATGTGATCAGCACCGCTGCCTCGGGATTTGCCATCGAATAATCATAACCTTTGGCGACGGCCCGAGCGATTCCTGTAAGCATCTTCGGGTCCTTGCTGATGGTCTCATTGCGGGCCAGCAATCCCACATCCGGCAACGACCGCAAATGCTCCGGCACCGGAAGCTCGCGAAGATCGAGGCCGGAGAATTTGAACTTCGCCAGCGCGGCATCCCAATACACGACCCCGTCCACCAGCTTCTGGCGTACCGACGTCACGGCCTGCGCGCCAACGCCGATCGGCAGGAAGGAGATGTCTTTTTCGGGATCCAGTCCTGCCGCCTGCGCAAACGCGCGGCCGAACGTCGTGCCCGCGCTTCCCATCGATTGAACACCAAGCTTCTTGCCCTTGAGATCGGTAAGCGCCTTGATCGGGCTGTCGGGCAATACCGCGACCGACCAGATATTCGAATAATAGAGGCCATAGAAATACCGGATGTTGAGCTTTCCTGACTGGATTCCGACCAGTGCTTCGCCCGGTGACGCCGCACCGACTTCGGCATTCCCGGCCGACACCTGGATCGCCGACTCGTTGGAGCCGCCAACTGCAATCAACGTCACGTCATAACCTTCCTCGGCGAAGTAGCCCTTCTGCTTGGCAACCACGAACGGCGAGAAGGCTTCATCGATATTCCGCACCGGGATCAGCAACCGCACCTTTTCCAGCGCACTCGCGCTCTGCATCCCGCCAAGGCCGATAACGATCATCGAAGCCGCCGCCCAGATCAGCCGGCGCCCAAAAGCTACTTTCAACATTCCTACCTCCGACTGCTTTTAAGGTATGACCGGCGCGTCGTTGCGCCGAATCCAGAAAATGTAGCGGCGCGCGGCGTATCGCATCAGACCGTGCATCGCGAGGCCAATGGCCGACAGAACAATCAAGACTGCGAAGACGCCCGGGACGTCCATGCCGAAATTGAGCGTAACGACGAGATAACCGAGCCCCACCTGCGCACCAACGAACTCGCCGACGATAGCCCCGATCACCGCGAGCACCGCGGCAATCTCGAACCCAGCAAAGATCAGAACCAGGGCCGAGGGGATGCGCAGACGCAGCAATGTCTGCCACTTGGTGGCACCGAATGCCCTCATCATGTCAAGCTGGTCTTTGTCGGTGGAGTGGAAGCCGGCGATCACGCTGACCAGCACCGGAAAGAAACAGACCAGCGCCGTGATCACGACCTTGGATGTCAGGCCGTAACCGAACCAGATGATGAAAAGCGGCGCGATGGCAACCTTTGGCAAGGTTTGCAGCGCAACGAGATATGGATAGACCAGCCGCTCGAAAACCGGGATCAACGAGATCATTGCACCGATCACGAGACCTGCAACCGCGCCGAGAACAAATCCGCTCAGGATCTCGATCAGCGTCGCCCACAGATGCGGCCAGATCATCCCGCTCGAAATCAGCGCATATAGGCGCGCCACGACGGCGCTCGGTGTCGGCAGGACGATCGATGAAATATCGAACTGCCGACAAGCTCCTTCCCACACTGCCAGCAAGATCACGGCAACCGCGATCGACTGCAGCAGATGAGACCTCGATTGTTTCGCTGCGGCACTCATAGCGACGTCGCCGTCAACGATTGCGCACCGAAGATCGTGCGGATGTGATCGCAAATCTCACCGAATCTCGGCGTCGCCATGGTCTGCAAGCTTCGAGGCCGGCCAACATCGACATTGATAATTTCTGAAATCCGTCCGGGCCGCGGCGACATCACCACCACACGGTCTCCCAGCAGGACGGCTTCTGGAATGCTGTGCGTGATGAAGATGACGGTCTTCCGTTCTTCGGACCAAACCCGCATGAGCTCCATGTTCATGGCTTCGCGCGTCATCGCATCGAGCGCGCCGAACGGTTCGTCCATCAGCAGAATGCGCGGCTCCCGCATCAATGCCCGGCAGATCGAGACGCGTTGCTGCATGCCGCCAGACAGTTCGAACGGATATTTCTGGGCGAAGTCCTTCAGACCCATAAACGCCAGCAAGCCCTCCGCCCGCTTCACCCTCGCCTCGGACTTATCGTTCGCCAGATGGGCCGGCAACAGCACATTGGCCAGAACCGTATTCCAGGGCAGCAATGTGGCCTGTTGAAACACCACACCGACATCGGGACGCGGGCCGGCAATCTGCGCGCCATCGCACTGGATGACGCCAGACGAAGCGATCTCAAGACCGGCAAGAATTCGCAACAGCGTTGTTTTGCCGCAGCCACTCGGCCCCACCACCGAAATGAACTCATTCTCGCGAATGTCGAGATTAACGTTCGTTAGCGCATTCACAGTTTCACCGGAGCGCGTCTTGAAACTTTTCTCGAGACCGGCAATGTGAATCATTGCCGGCTTCGTAGCGCCAGCGGACGGAACCGGAACGCCATAAGCGTCTCCTGCCGGTTGAGCCTTTAGAGCAATCATCGTTTCCTTCAATCGAAGCGGCGAACAATCACCCTCGTGAGGAGCAATATGCGCCAGGACGCCACATGCGCCGAGCTTTCTTTTGTTGACTACTTAGTTAACTGACCTTTTTGGAATTTGTCCAGCGTGAAATTCGTTCCAGCCAGATCGCGGTGTTGCGATGAACGAATGGACCGCCGATCTACAGCGCTCGATGCAAGATACCTGTCTGAACGCGCATGCGCATCGAGCGGACAAACTGCAGGCAACGGGCTAAATATCGGGCATATCGTACTTTCGACGGAGAGGCCGCACGCTGCGCTTGCGCGCGTCTGTCCACTCATCGAGGATCGTGCTGCTCATTTGCGTTGCACCGCGAGATAGTTTTAGCAGCACTCGCACACGCGTTCGATTTGACGATCACGTTGACTATTTGGTCAACTGAGCTTTAGTTTGTCAGATCGTGAGAGCGGGATGGTGGGGGCATCGATGAACGAGATCGTTATCCGGACCAAAGAAGACGTTGCCGACTTTGTCGGGAGGCAACCCATGACTAGGTCCGGCTTTGGTGTGGTCCTGATCGCGCTTGGCGGTGTTTTCGTCGACGCCTACGACTTTGCCAGTCTCGGCATCGGCGTTTCCGGGCTGCGCGCCGAATTCAATCTCGCGCCGTCGCAGCTTGGAACGATCACTGCGATCATGGGCGTCGGCGCCATAATCGGTGGCGTCGCAGGCGGCTATCTGACCGACAAGGTGGGCCGATTGCGCATGTTCGTGGTCGACCTGATTTGCCTCGTGATCGCAACGCTCGGTGCAGCGCTCGCGCCAAACATCTATGTGCTACTGTTTTTCCGCTTCCTGATGGGGGTTGGCGTCGGGTTGGATTATCCGGTCGCGTTCAGCTTCCTTGCCGAATTCGTCAACAGGACGCGGCGTGCCGGCAGTATCGCGCTGTGGGTGTTCCTGTGGCAGGTGGCGGTCGCCGTTTCGGTGATGGTTGCACTTGCGATTTATATGCTCGGCTATATCGATCATCTTTGGCGCTTCGCCGTCGGGTTCGGTGCGATCCCGGCGCTTATCATTCTGCTGTTGCGGGGCAAATATATGTGGGAGAGCCCGCTATGGGCCGCCCATCACGCCGGTCTTGCGGAAGCTGCGCGGCTTCTTGAAAAGACCTATAATGTAAAGGTGCGGGTGGAAGAGAGCTTCGCGAAAACCGTCGAGGTCGTTTCCACCAGCTATACCGCGATCTTTTCACAACCGTATCTGGCGAGAACCGTGCTGGTCTCGGTGGTCTCGATTACCCAAAGCCTGGAATATTTCGCCGTCGGCTTCTACCTGCCGTCAATCTCCTCGGTAATCTTTGGCCATGACTTTGTTTATGCTGCGATCGGCACCTTGGTCTCAACCGTCGCGGGCGTGATCGGCGGCCTTATCGCGGCGGCCTATGTCGACAAGATTGGCATCAGGCGATTGATTATTGTCGGCTATACGATCGTGACCGTTAGCCTGATGCTGTTCTGGTGGACCGCGGGTCACGTGTCACCTTACGTCTCCATCATGCTGATCTATTTCTTCATCCTTGGCCAAACGGTGGGGCCGGGTTCGGTTTCTGCGTCGCTAGCCGCTCTCTCCTATCCGACCTTGCTGCGCGGTACCGGCACCGGCTGGGCGCAGGGCATGGTGAGGATCGGCACCATTATCGGTCTGTTTTTCTTTCCGCCGCTGCTGGCAAAGATCGGCCTGTCGAATTTGATGCTGGCGTTGTCGTTGTCGCCGCTCGCCGGTCTGATTGCCCTATGGCTGATCAAATGGGAGCCGGTCGGAAGCCCAATCGAGGACAGCGGCCTCGAAGGAAACGCTATTCCCGGGGCCAATCCCGCAACCTGATACCCGTCCTGTTGCGGGGCATGATCTGCAAACATAACCGAGCGGGTCCTGATTGAATCAGGACCCGGTTTTTATTCTGGTTTGCATATTTGAAACGCTGCAGCAGCCCGTAATTCGCGACGCTGGTTTCAGCTTGCGCTGGCGGCCAACGATCGCGCGTTCGGCTTCCTGTCCAGCGTCGCGCTTGGGTCGGCTACGCAATACTGCAGAACAATGTTGGTCACGTGTTGAAGCCATTGCTTGCGCGAACTGACCGAACTCAGATCCGTATTGAGCGCGATCTCGAGTGTGTATTGGTTCGACAGGTAATGATAGCACAGCGATGACAGGGTCAGATAAACAACTGCCGGATCCAGCCCTGACCGGAAGATACCGTCCCGGCAGCCGCGCTCGAGAATGAAACTAAGAGTCTCGACCAGCGGGCTGTAGAGATCCCTGATCCGCTTCGACTTCCTGATATATTTACCGCGGTGCTTGTTCTCTTCGTTCAGCAGACGAATCGCATGCGGGTTGCTTTCGAGGGCGACGAAAGTGTGCTCGATCAGCTGCTCCATCGCCAGAAGCGGATCGCTCGCGCGCACCGACAGGTCTCGCTGCTGGGCGCGGATGCCTTCATACATCCGCTCGAGAGCCGCAACGAACAGGCCCTCCTTGGACTTGAAGTAGTAGTACAGCATGTTCTTGCTGACATTGCAGCGCTCGGCGATACGGTCGACGCGCGCACCTTCAAATCCGATACGGCCAAATTCTTCCATGGCCAGTTTCAGTATCTTCTCGCGGACGCGAGCCGGATCGCTGCTACGACGCGCCAAGACGCGCTCCCTTCGTCAATGATGCAAGAGCGAAATCCTTAAGTCCGTTTCCCTTGTCCGCCCCAGCGAGCATCGCGCTCGCTTCGCTCGCCAGGACCGGACCGCGATTCCGCTTGCTCTTCGTCAGAAGAAGCGCAACTGCTCGCGAAAATCAAATCGAAAATGACTAAGCTCTGGCGCGGGCGGCCTCCGCTTCCTCGACCAATTGCCAGATCCGCGGCGGTGAAAGCGGCAACTCCATCGGCTGGACATTGAGGTGCGACAGCGCATCCGCCACTGCGTTCGCCATCAAGCCTCCGATCGGAATGAGCCCGCCCTCACCGGCGCCCTTGGCACCGAGCGGATTGTTGGGGCACGGCTTAAGCTCGAGCGTAACCGAACGAATGCTCGGAAAGTCCGAGGCCGTGGGCATCAGGTAGTCGGCGAACGAGCCCGTCAACAACTGGCCCTCATCGTCGTAGACCAGATGTTCCAGGAACGCTCCGCCGAGGCCCTGCACGATCGAACCGATCGCCTGACCATGCAGGGTCAGCGGATTGATCATGCGGCCGACGTCCTCCACCGACATGACGTCGATTACCTTGACATGGCCGGTGCCGGGATCGACCGCCACATGCGCGGCCTGTGTTCCATAGGCCCAAGTGTATTTCTTGTTGAAAAACGCGGCCTCGACTTCGAGCGGCGTTTCCGACAACCCGGCAAACGCAATGTGATTGCCGCCAAAGCTGGCCTGCTCGCCGTCGATGACAACCTCTTCCGATTTGCAACCGAGGCGTTGAGCCGCGGTCTGCTGGATCAGCTCTTTCAGCTTCTCGGCACCCAGCAGAATGGCCGAGCCGCCCATCACGGTCGAGCGCGAGTGATACGCGCCGTAACCGTCTTTGACATAGCTGGTCGAGCCATGAAGGATCGTGATCTTTTCGTAGGGTATTTCCATCGCGTCAGCCGCGATCTGCGCCATGATCGTTTCCAACCCTTGGCCCACTGACGACGATCCCATATAGACCGAGAGCGCTCCATCGGTTTCCAGGACCAGACGCACCTCCTCCTTGGGACCCGCTGCACCGCCTTCAATGAAGCTGCCGATCGCGAGCCCATGATAGTAGCCGTCGATCGACTGCCCACGGAGCTTGCTTCGCTCTTCCCAGCCGAACTCCTTCAGGCAGCGATCGAACACTGCGTGATAGTCGCCGCTATCGAGCTCCGTCGAGCTGTCATAGGGCGTGATCGAAGCGAGCGTGTAGGGCATTTGCGCATCCGCCACCAGATTGCGGCGACGAAGCTCAACGCGGTCGATCTTCAAATCTTGCGCGGCAAGATCGATCATACGCTCGCGAATGAAGTCGGTCTCGTAACGTCCCGGCCCGCGATACGTGCCGCAAGGCGTCTTGTTGGTCGTGAGCATCGAACTCTTCAGGTCGATATGCTCCATGCAATACGGCCCTGACATGTATTGTGCGACATTGCGTGGACCAACCGACCCGTTGGTCCGGATATAGGCGCCGATGTCGGACCAGATCTGCCCGCGCAAACCAATGAAACGGCCATCGCGCGTCGCCGCAAACTCGACGTCGCATTCCACATCGCGCGCATGATTAGCGCTCATGATGTGTTCGCGGCGGTCCTCGGTCCATTTCACCGGACGCCCCACGATACGCGCCGCGGCCGGGATCAAATAGTCCTCAGGGTAGAACTCGCCGCGCGAACCAAAACCACCGCCGACATCGACCTCGATCAGGTCCACGGCCTCGAGCTCCAGCCCGAGCTGGGCGGCGAGTGTCCGGCGATTGTACCAGGCCGTCTTGGCGGCTCCCCAGACCGTCAATTTCCCTGCGGCTTCGTCCCATTCCGCGACGAAGCCGCGCGGCTCCATGAACATCGCAGCATGACGCTGAACCCGGAAAGTCTCGCGGCGGACGTAATCGGCCGTCTTGAAGGCTTCGTCGGCATCGCCTCGAAATGCCTTCCAGGTGATCGCGACGTTGGAGCCATGACCTTCGAACAGCACCGATCGCTTGGCTTCGGCCTGCGCACGAGTGGCAACGGCCGGCAGCGGATCGATTTCCAGCGCGATGCGTTCCAGTGCGTCCTCAGCAATCGCCGCGCTTTCGGCGATGACGACGGCAATCGGTTCGCCGACATAGCGCACCTTCTTGTCGGCCAGCACCGGTTGATGGAACGGCTCGAGCTGCGGCAGCGGCTGCAGCCGAAGCGGAATAAGTGGAACCTCGTTACCGAGATCCTTGGCGGTCAGAACGTGATGAACGCCGGCGAGCGCCAGTGCTTCGCTGCTATCGATCGACTTGATGATTCCATGCGCGGTCGAGCTGCGCAGGATTACCGCATATAGCTGGTTCGGTCGATTGACGTCGGCAACGTAAGTGCCCCTTCCGCGAACCATGCGCAGGTCTTCGACTCGCTCCATCGGGCGGCCGATATAGGAATTGAAGACCTTCATTACTTGCTCCCCGAGTCCCGGTAAGAACTGCGCGCTTCGAGTACCGCTTCGACGATCGGAACATATCCCGAGCACCGGCACAGATTGCCGGAAAGCACGTCGCGTATCCGATCTTCGTCGGCATCCGGCTCATGGCTCAACAGCGCATGTGCCGTCGTGATGAAGCCGGGCGTGCAGAAGCCGCATTGCAACGCGTGATGCTTGCGAAACGCGGCCTGCAGCGGCGTCAATTCATCACCAGAGAGACCCTCGATCGTGACGACCTTGTCGTTCTGCACCTGCACCGCCAGGAGAAGGCAGGAACGAACCGCCTCGCCGTTCACGAGCACCGTGCAGGCACCGCATACGCCGTGCTCGCACGCGAGGTGCGTGCCGGTCTGGCCGAAATCATTTCGGATGCAATCGGCCAAGGTCGTGCGCGGCTCGACATCGGCGCTGACCGCCTGGCCATTGAGATTGAATTCGATTTGCATATGAAACTCCTAAGCGGCCGATTTCTTCAGGCCGCGCCCGAGCAGGGTTGCGACCAGTGCCGCACGGTAGGCGCCCGGGGCGTGAATATCGGAGGGCGGATCGATCGATTGCCGCGCCTTCGCCGAGGCAGCCGCGATCAGCTTGTCGCTCATCTGATTGCCGTTCAGCACGGCCTCGGCTTCCGTTAGGCGGATCGGCCGATCGGCAACGCCGATCGCACCAATGTGGGCATCTGTAATGCGGCTGCCACTATCCAGATCATAATAGAGAGCAACGCCTGCCATCGCGAAATCGCCTTTGCGACGCGCGAACTCGAGGAATGCCCAGCGCCTCGCTGCGGGCCACGCCGGCAGGTGCACCTCGGTCAGGATTTCATCCTGCTCCAGGCTGGTCTGCAGCGGACCGGTGAAGAAATCGGCCGCCGCCTCAATGCGCGTACCGGCACTTCCGACGATCTTCATTTGCGCGTCGCAGGTCATGGCGATTCCCGGCATCTCGGCCGAGGGATCGGCATGCGCAACCGAACCGCCGACCGTTCCGCGGTTGCGAATCTGGTAATGCGCGACGTGCTTGATCGCCTCGGCAAGCAGCGGATGGCTGACGGCAAGCCGGGCATCGCTTTCGATATCGCACCATCTGACCCTGGCGCCGAGGCGAACACCATCCTCGCCGATGCGAATCGCACCGAGATCCTTCAGATGCTTCAGATCGACCAGCAGTTCCGGTGCAGCCAGGCGGAACGCGAGCATCGGCATCAGGCTTTGACCGCCGGAAATCACCTTGGCGTTTCCGTTCCGGGATGCGAGCAGACTGACGGCCTCGGCAACGGTCAACGGCGACGCATATTCAAAAATCGGCGGCTTCATCCTGTCTCCCACCAATATGTGATGCATCGACTTACGGTCTTCATCACGTGACGAAAATAGAAAGCCGCGGCAGTGCTGGTTTACAAGACCGGCCGAACCATCCGTTCGACCGCCAAGCTGCGACATGTCAGAACTATGTCCAATGTTGACTAGTTAGTCAACAAACGAATAGGTTTGGACAAAGGTTGAAATTGTCGTACGGCAGCGCTCTCGTTGCAGACGATCGCCGCACCGGGAATTTCGAAAAAGGGTAGCTGCCATGTTCAACAACACGCCGGTCATCGCAATCGAGGAGCATTACTGGGATCCCGAGATGGCGAAGCACTTTCCGGCTGGCGAGAGCAAGTCGCATGTGTCCGACCTTCTGACCGAGATCGGCGACGTCCGGCTCCGCGAGATGGACGAAGCCGGGATCGACATGCAGGTGCTGTCTCATGGCGCCCCGGCCGCACAGAAACTGCCGCCGGATATCGCGGTTGAATTGACGCAGCGGGTCAATGACCGCCTCGCCGAGGCCTGCGCCCGGCATCCCGGCCGCTTCGCGGCGTTTGCCGCCATTCCGACCCCCGTGCCGGACAAGGCTGCGCTGGAACTCGAACGCTGCGTCAAGGATCTCAAGTTCAAGGGAGCGATGATCCATGGCCTCACCAACGGCCTTTTCATCGACGACAAGCGCTTCTGGCCGATCTTCGAGGTCGCCGAGAAGCTTGATGTGCCAATCTATCTTCATCCGTCGGTGCCACACGCCGAGGTTACCAAACACTACTACGACGACTACGCCCGCGATTTTCCGACCGTGATCCGCCCGGCCTGGGGATTCACCGTCGAAACGGCCACGGCCGCAATCCGGCTGATCCTGAGCCGGGCGCTGGAGAAATATCCGAAACTTCAGATCATCCTCGGGCATTTCGGCGAGACTCTGCCTTTCCTGCTCTGGCGCATCAACCAGGCCTTGTCGCGTCCCGGTCAGGAGACCTTGGGTTTCCGCGAACAATTCAGCAAGCATTTCCACGTTACCTGCAGCGGCTTTTTCTCTACCCCTGCACTGACCTGCACCATGCTCGAACTGGGCATCGACCGCATCATGTTTGCCGTGGACTATCCTTATGTCCTCAACAAGGACGGCATGGACTGGATCAAGGAGCTTCAACTATCGGTCGGCGACAAACGCAAACTGGTCGGCGACAACGCCAGACGGTTGCTCAAGCTGTAAAGGCAAACGCCGCGCGGTTCATGCCCGACGCACAGAATACGAGATCGGTTCATGACCAGGCCCGCTGAAATTTCCGCGGACCTTCGTCGCATGCTCACAGTTCGAAGATCCGTTGATCCACGTATGCTGCCAAGGGCTATGCGCCACGCTTCGTTTGGCTCAAGGATCATAATCACACGTCGATCATCGCGCATTTCAACACTGCCGAGGATGTTCTCGGCCACGCCTGCCTCGATTTCATTGCAGACCCGCGCCGTTAGCAACGCTAGGGAAGGCGGATGCCGGTGAATTTCGGTTGGGTGTACTCCTCGAACGCGTAAGGCAGCCCTTCGCGACCGACACCCGAGCGGCCGACGCCACCAAACGGATAATTGTCGAGCCGAAAACGGCTCGCTTCATTGATCCAGAGCGAACCGACACGGATTTCTTCCGACATCCGCATCGCCGTGGCGAGGCTCGACGTGAAGCATGATCCTTGCAGCCCAAATTCGCAGTCGTTTGCGATCCGGATCGCGTCATCGACGTTGTCGGCGCGCATTACGACGACGACCGGTCCAAAGACCTCTTCCCGGATCAGACGGGTGCCGGCCGGAGGCTCGATCACGATCACGGGCGGGATCATGCAACCGGCGATCTCGCCGCAGACCTCGACACGAGCGCCGCGTCTCCGTGCGTCGCCGATCATCGCCGTGATCCGTTCGGCGGCGCGCGCCGACACGACAGGGCCAAGATCGGTATCGGATAATCCCGGATCACCCATTTTGAGTTGCTTCGCTGCCGCGATGAAGCGGGAAAGAAACGCATCGAACACCGGCGCTTCGACAATGATCCGTTGGGTCGAGATGCATTGCTGACCGCTCGCTTCGAACGACGAAGGAACGATGCGTTTCACCGCATCGTCGATATTGGCATCGGCGAGAACGATGTTCGGCGAATTGCCACCCAGTTCTCCAACGAACCGTTTCGCGCCCGCTGCGCGCGCCAGCGCATCGCCTGCAGCGGTTCCGCCGGTCAGCGTGACGACGTCGACGTCAGGATGTGCGGCTAGGCCCAACGCTTCCTCGCGATCTCCGGGAACGACATGAACCAGACCTTCCGGCAGGCCGCCGCCAACGAATGCCTTGGCAATCGCCTGCGCGATCTCGGTGCCTTCGAGACAGGGTTTGATGATGACGGCATTACCGGTGATCAGGGCCGGAGCGAGTTTCTGCACCAGGAGATTCGAGGGCGCATTGAACGGCGTGACGGCGGCTACAACGCCGTAAGGCACGCGGCGAGTAAACCCGAACAGCCCCATGCCGGCCGGAACCATGTCGATCGGTACAACTTCGCCGGCGAGGCTGTGCAGATGAGTCGCGCAGGCTCTGACAAAGGCGATGCTGCGCTTGACTTCCATCTCGGCCGCCTTGCGCGGCTTGCCAATATGGGCAACCGTCATGTCGACGAGTTGAGCAACCACCTTTTCCATCGCTGCGGCGGCGTCATTGAGCCACGATGCGCGCTGATGGGCCGGTGTCTTGATGAATTGCCGGAAGCTCGTCTTGGCCGCCCGCACGCTGTTTTCGATTTGACCCGCGCCGCCGGGGCGAACGATGAAAGCGACCTCGCCGGTCCATGGGTTACGGACGGAAAGCTCTCCGTCCTTCGCGGGGGCCAAGGCCGACGTATCGACATTACTCGTGGTCATTTTTCCGTCCGATTGAATTCAACCCGCGAACCTGCCCGCAGGATCGCGCTTCCGACGCATATGCCAGATCGCGCTCTGAACGCGAGCGCAATTCAGATCACACCGCAGGTGAGCGAAACTTGACATCATGTTGACTACATAGTCAACATGATTGCGGTTCAGCGCTTGGTACAGAATTGGGGATGCGCTTTGAAGATTGCAGTCATCGGTTACGGAGCGATTGGAAGCTTTGTCGTTGAGCATTTGAAGAGCGAAGCCACGATCGAGGTGTGCGGAGTTTTTTCGATCCCGCAGGCCGAGGCATGTTCCGTTCCGGTTGTCGACAGCGTCGAGGCATTGCTGGCGATGCAACCCGATCTGGTGGTCGAATGCGCAGGTCATCAAGGGCTGAAGGATTCCGGCGAAGCCGTTATCCGTCACGGGACCGATCTGCTGGTCGTCTCGGTCGGAGCCTTGGCAGATGCGACGCTCGAGCGGTCGTTGCGAAATGCTGCAGCCAATGGCGGAGGCCGCTTGCTGATCCCCGGCGGCGCGCTCGGCGGCATCGACGCGCTCGGTGCTGCCCGCGAGGCAGGCCTCGATTCCGTCGAGTATTCAGGCCGGAAGGCGCCCACGGCCTGGAAGGGCACGCCCGCGGAGAAGATGATCGGGCTCGCCTCGGTCATGCAAGCCACGACATTTCTCGAATGCGACGCGCGAACGGCCGCACTGCAATTTCCACAAAATGCCAATGTCGTAGCGGCACTGGCGTTGGCCGGCCTTGGCTTTGAGAAGACGAAGGTGCGGCTGATCGTCGATCCCTCAGCCAACGGCAACAATCATTCGTTTGTGGCACGCGGAAAGTTTGGAGAAATCGCCACCACGATCAGGTCGGTGACGTTACCGTCCAATCCGAAGACATCTGTGTTGGCGCCGTTCAGCTTGATCCAGACCATCAAGAAACGGGCCGGCTTGATTCTTGCGTGATCAGCTGGCCCGCATTTCTTCATCGAAGAAATCTTTTGCGCCTACTCGAAACGAAAGTCTCCGCACCTTTATCGACGGCCGGAGACTGTCCGTAGGCGATATGCGAGCCGCTACGAAACCTTCAGATGCTGGTCACGGCGCTTGTAAAGTTCGTCATCCGCGTAGCCCATGGTTTCCGGTTTGGCACGGCCCAGCATGACCTGGAAATAGACCGGCTCCAGACTGTTGTTCTCATATCCGTGGATCACGCCTGCCGGGCAGGAGATGCACTCCCAGGGACCCAGCCGCTTGGTGATCTTGTGGCCATCCTCGTCCTGCACGAAGACGTCCAGATGCCCCTGCAGGACGAAGAACACTTCCTCGACCTCATGGGTATGCGCGGCGTTGCCTTGTCCCGGAGGCACGAACATGATCGAAAGCGTGAAATTTCCCGGCGGAATCGCCGCGACGTCGTTGTGCTTTCCCGAGCCGCCCGCGCCGATGAACCGGTGCTGTGCGCGCTTAAAACCCTCGATCTTCGCATCCTCGAATGCCGCCCAGTCCGCGCGCCGGTCGGCGAAACGCGCGACGTAGCGATCCATGATCTGCTCCAGGGAAGCCGATTCCAGCTCCTTGGGACGAGCGTGCCTTGCCGTAGCCATTTAGTTCTCCTGTAACTTCAAGCAAACCTGTTGCATCGACGAGGAGCAGCGGGCGCACACTGAAATGCCGTCTTGGCGCGCCCAAGACAACTACCATCGACGTATCCGTCAGAGGCTATTTCTAGTTGACCATTTAGTCAACATAAAAGCAGTTTCCGCCGTATAGATGCCTTCCAAAGACCCACGACGCGAAATTTCCGAAAATCCAGAAACTGGCGGACAATCATCGATCCGATCAGACACGATGCGGATCACCGATATTTCAAATCAGAGTATTCCGCAAAGCCATGGCCGCGGCGCAGACGGCAACGCAACAACGGCTATCGCGCTGGGGTCCGTGCAACGCCGATGACAATGCACGGCCGTCATTGTTCGCGAATGGCGAGCTCATCGAGTACCCTGCGTTGCTTGTCGCTGGCAGCCCCACAGAAGCAGGCGCGCACATGCGGACCCGTCGTTCGATTTCGGCCGGGAAGGCAGCGGAACGCCGCCGTAGACTTCGACGCCAGCGTCGGGGAGTATCATGTCATTTCAAACCTCAGTTCAGCCTCGATATCCGCACTGCCGATCTCGCGTAGCGCATCTGAACGGCCGGTCGCCGATCCAAACCGCCTGACAACCCCGATCGCCGTCCTCACCGCGATGATCGGCTCGTCATGGTGATCCCGAACATCCGGATCACCAATGCGCCCCTTCTCAACATCGAGGGTGCCATCGGAACTGGCGTTGACAACAGGTCCTGGATTTCAACGTCGTATCTGATCGGCGAGATCGTGGTCATCTTCTCACCGACTATCTCAGCAGGGTATTCTCGTTCCGCTACTAGATGATCGCTAACGCTACGATGTTCGCGTAGGCGCGACGCACTGATGGAGGTAGCCACGTCAGCAGATCGCCGCCGGGCAGGAGCGAAAACGGAGTCAGCTAAGCCGCAAGCATCCGCCTGAAGCCAGAGTTGCCACAACTATAGCTGCAGCAGCCGCCTCGCGTTACCACCGGTCAACTGCGCCAATGTCGTTTCGTCCATGCCGGCGACGCCAGCAACGTGCCCGATCGGATTGTATTCGGCCATATCGTAGGGATAGTCGGTGCCCATCAGAATCCGATCGGGACCGAACACATCCAGCAGATACGCGAGTTGATGGTAGCTGAACACAACGGTGTCGAAATAGACTTGGCGCAAGTAGGTCGTCGGAGGCAGAGGCAAGTCGCCATGCGAATCCTGACGGGCACCCCAGGCGTGATCGATGCGCCCGGAATAAGCCGGCAGATAACCGCCGCCATGCACGGCCATCAGCTTGAGAGCCGGAAACCGCGCCAGCGTGCCGCTGAAAATCAGATTATGCAGCGCCAGTGTGGTTTCGAACGGATTGCCGATCACGTTGTTGAAATAGAAGTGCGTGAGCCGTTCTCCCTGCGTGAACCCGTTGGGATGAAGCATGATAAATGCGCCAAGTTGTTCGGCTCTCGCAAAGAAAGGCCGATACGCCGGGTCCGATAACTCCTTGCCGTCGACATTGGTAAGGATCTGAACGCCCTTCAGTTTCAGATGCGTCATCACATAGTCGAGTTCGCGGACGGCCAGTTCGGGCTCCTGCAGCGTCACGCCTCCGAGACCGATAAACCTGTCGGGCTTACGTGCGCAAAATTCCGCGACGCCGTCGTTGGCAATACGATGCGCCTCTTCCGCGATCTTGGGAGCGAGATGATAGTAACATTGGCCGGGTGCCGGCGCGACAACCTGGATGTCGATCCCCATCCTGTCGAGATCGCCCAACCGCCGGTCGATCGTCGTCATCACCTCATTGATGTCTTTTTCCTGGCCCGCGTTGATGGCCTTGGTGGCATCATCCGCAAAATAAGCCAGCGAGATACGGCTGATGTCGACATGCGGCTGGGCAAGCTTGGCTGCTTCGGGAATGAAAACGTGCGAATGGATGTCGATCGTCGTCGTCGAGGGGCGGCGGGCGCGGCCATCGGCGTCATGGATACGGGCGGCGGTCAGACCATAACGGTTTTTGCGGTCGATCATTGAGACGTCCTGTTCTTCTGAGGACCGTAGTGGAAAGACGACCTAGGCTTGCATGGCCGTCCATTCGAGCGCTGTGCTGAATCGTTTGATCGCCGCAGAAACGTGTGCTTTCAGCAGGCTGACCGCACCACGCGAGTCTCGCGCCTGAAGCGCGGAAATGATGGCGTTATGTTCTTCGACGAATTTGTGCGCATTCGGGCCACGAACCGCCGCCACACTCATTCGAACGAGGCGCTCAGTCTCCTCGATCAAGTCGCAGGTGGTCCGCGCCATCCGACCGTTGTTGGAACAGCGCGCCAGTGCGCAGTGAAAATCCCGATTGTAGGTGATGAACTCGTTCTCGTAATCGCCGTGAAATTCACGAAACTGGTCGAGCGCTTTCAGGCCCTCATCCGGCGCATTCTTCACGGCCTCTGCGAGGCAAGCCAATTCGAGCGCCTGGCGAAACGCAAAGATCTCGTTGGCATCGCGCAATGAGACCGGCGACACCCGGTAACCCTGGCGTGGAATTACGATCACAAGCCCTTCGCTGACGAGGTGCTGAAGGGCCTCGCGCACCGGCGACTTGCTGACATTGAACTGTTGGGCGAGCTCCTGCTCGCGCAATTCGCGGCCCGGTGGCAGCTCGCAGGTCAAAATCCCCCGCCTCAAAAAATCGTAAATCCGCTGTCCCTGCATTTTGATCGCAACAGCCCTTCGTTCTTTTCGTAAGATATCACAAAATTGATTAATCCTTCAAAACATTATCTGCAACATGACCGTCCCGCCACTGATTTAAACTAATAAATCACAACAATATGCCGTCGCGACTTCGGCGATTGACTCTTTTCTGAGGTCTGTGACATTCTATAATTCTGAACAAATATAAAATCAGATGTATCAAAAGCTGAGATTTTGGGGAGGCGGGTATGTTGTGTTTTCGCATTCTGTTGTCGACGACGGTTCTCGCCACGCTGGCTCTGGCGCCAGCGCAGGCGGCTGAGCCGCTCAAGGTCGGCTTCATGACTGTCCGGTCCGGCGCCCTGGCTGCCGGTGGTCGACAGATGGAGGAGGGCCTCAAGCTGTGCATGGACGAGCATCACGGCGAGATGGCTGGACGAAAAATCGATCTAATCACCGCAGACACCGCCGGCCAGCCGGCCGTCGCCAAGACAAAAGTACAGGAGCTGGTCGAGCGTGACGGCGCACAAGTGCTGATCGGCCCGCTGGCTGCGTTCGAAGCGTTGGCGATCGACGACTATATCCGCCAGACCAAGACGCCCATCATCTCGCCTTCCGCCGCCGCAGAGGATCTGACCCAGCGCAAACTCAACCCGTGGTTCGTGCGCGCGGTTGGAACGTCCGCGCAAGCTCATCACCCGCTCGGGGAATACGCGGCCAAGGATCTGCACTACAAGAAGATCGCGATCATCGCCGACGATTTTGCATTCGGCCATGAAATCGCGGCCAGCTTCCAACGTACCTTCGAGGAGAATGGCGGCAAGATTGTCCAGAAGCTGTGGTCGCCGCTCAATACCGCTGAATACGGCACCTACATCACGCAGATCGACCCGGACGTCGATGCGGTTTTTGCAGCCTTTGCCGGCGGCAACGGCATCAAGTTCCTGAGCGAGTACAAGAACTACGGCATGCAGAAGCCTGTCCTCGGCGCCATGACGACGGTGGATGAAGGTATCCTGAAGCGCATGGGCAGCGAAGCGGTCGGTGTGATCTCGTCCGGCTGGTACAGCGCCGCCATCGACACACCTGCCAACAAGAAGTTCGTCGAAGCCGTGCGCAAGGCTTATGGCGCCGATCCCGGTTATTACACGGTCGGCGCTTACATGGCCTGCCAGTTCCTCAACAACGCGCTCGAGCAGGTCAAGGGCGACATCTCGAACAAGGAAGCCTTCATGAAGGCGCTGCGCAACGTCAACATTCCTGAAAGCCCTTATGGTCCAGTGAAGCTCGACAAGTACGGCCAGCCGATCCTCGATATCACCATCCGCAAGGTCGAGAAAAAGGACGGCAGGCTGCAGAACGTCGTGATCAAGACCTATCCGGCCGTGAGCCAGTTCTGGACCTACGGCGCAGATCAATTCCTCAAGAGCCCGGTCTATTCACGCGATTGGACGCCGGCGAAGTAATTCGCCGTCGGGAGGGATCCGCATGAATTTCTGGATCATCCAGGGGTTGAACGGTCTGGCCTTCGGATCTCTCCTGTTCATTCTCGCATCGGGCTTTTCGTTGATCTTTGGCCTGATGCGCATCGTCAATCTGTCGCACGGCGCTTATTTCATGCTCGGCGCCTATGTCGGCTTGTCGGCAATCGAGGCTGGTGTGAATTTCTGGATCGCGATCCTGATCGGGGGTGGCGCAATCTGCATCCTCGGCACCGTGATCGAGCGCTTTATCCTGCGCCGGCTGACCGGCCAGCCGCTGGCGCAGGTGCTGGTAACGCTGGGTATCGCCTTCATCATTGCGGACACTTGCGTCTGGATTTGGACGGGCGATCCACGGCCGGTGCCCATGCCGCACGAATTGGCGGGCGCGTTCCGCATCTCGCATCTCGCCTTTCCGATCTATCGCCTGTTTGTCATTGGCGTGGCATTCGTACTGGCCGCGGCATTGTGGTTTCTGCTGGAACGCAGCCGCCTCGGCGCGATGATCCGGGCCGGCGTCGACGATCTCACCATGGCCCGAGCCATGGGAATCCGCACTTCATTGCTGTTTTCTGTGGTGTTCTGCCTCGGCTCCGCGCTGGCCGGCGCCGGCGGCGTTCTGGCCGGCCCAATCCTGTCGGTCTATCCGGGTCTCGATACCGATATGCTTCCCCTCGCACTGGTGGTCGTTATCTTGGGAGGAGTCGGAAGTCTGCTCGGCGCGTTCGTCGGTAGCCTGATCATCGGCTTTATCTACAGCTATGGACAGGCGCTGTTTCCCGATCTCGCTTACATGATCCTGTTCCTGCCGATGGTTCTGGTTCTGACACTGCGGCCCACCGGCCTGTTCGGCAAGCAGGCCTTCTGATGCGCAGTCCGGTCTCCACTTTATCGCTATCGTTGATCGGGCTCGTCGCCCTGCTTGTGATGCCGTGGCTCGTGACCTCTGAATATTACATCAACATCGCAAGCCAGATCGCAATCGCGGCCATTCTCGCGCTCAGCCTCAATCTGCTGGTCGGCTGGGGCGGCATGATCTCGCTGGGTCATGCGGCCTATCTCGGCGTGGCAGCCTATCTGTCGATTTATCTCACGACCCAAGCCGGATTTGGACATCTCACCGGTGCGCTGATCGCAATCGGTGCGACGACCGGCCTGGCGATGATCTTCGGCTATCTGGCGCTGCGCGCCTCCGGTCTCGGGTTCTTGATGATTACGCTGGCGCTCGGCCAGATCTTGTGGGGCGTCGCCTATCGATGGTCGAGCCTGACCGGCGGCGACAATGGATTGGGCGGGCTGAAACGGCCGCATCCGTTCGGTCTCAACTTGATGGATCCGACGACGTTCTACTATTTCGTTTTGGTTTTTCTCGGCATCGCGCTCTTGTGCATGGCGCGCTTCATGCAATCGGGCCTCGGTCAAAGTCTGCAAGGCACGCGCGATCAGCCGCGACGCATGCACGCGCTGGGCTACAATGTGTGGCTGATCCAATGGCTGAGTTTCGTATTCGCCGGATTCTGGGGAGCTGTCGCCGGCCTGCTCTATGCGTATTACAATCAGTTTGTCAGCCCGCAGGCGCTCCATCTCACGACATCGGCGGAGACGTTGCTGATGGTTATCGCCGGCGGCACCGGAACATTGCTCGGGCCGGTGGTTGGCGCGGCCTTGGTCGTCATCCTCAAAAACGTCGTCAGCGCATACATCACGCGCTGGCTGATCCTGCTCGGTGTTATCTTCGTCGTCATCGTTCTGTTCATGCCTGAGGGCCTGGTGCCGGGCGCCCGGCGGGTCCTGCGCGCGCTGAAGAACTCGCCGCACACGGATAAGGATGCGGACGTCTCTTCAATCGTCAGGGATCGTACCCAATGACGATATCTGCTCTCGAAGTGACCGGTCTTTATCGCTACTTCGGCGGATTGCCTGCCGTGCGGGACGTCACCATGCGCATTCCCGCCGGCGAACGGCGACTGCTGCTCGGCCCCAACGGAGCCGGCAAGACGACGTTCTTCAACCTCATCGCCGGCGACTATCCGCCCTCGCAAGGTGAAATCCGGATTTTCGGCCAGAACGTGACGCGAAAGTCCGCTAACCAGCGCACCCATCTCGGCATGGCGCGAACCTATCAGATCATCACGCTGTTTCCGAAAAATACCGTCCTTCATAACGTTGTCATTTCGCTGGTCGGTCTGCGCGAATGTCGATTCAACCCGTGGTCGGACCTACGCCGGCAGACAGCCCTGTGGGATGAGGCGCGCGCCACGCTCGTGCTTGTTGGCCTCGAACATCTCGCCGATCAGACCGTGATGGAAACCAGCTATGGTGAGCGGCGGCGACTTGAGATCGCCATGGCGCTCGCGCAAAAGCCAAAACTGCTGCTGCTCGATGAACCGCTCGCCGGCCTCTCCGCCGACGAGCGCCAGGACGTGCAGCGCCTTCTGCAATCCATTCCGCGCGACGTGACTATCGTCATGATCGAGCACGACATGGATGTGGCACTTGCCTTTGCCGACGTGATTACGGTGATGCAGCACGGCCAGGTGGTCGTGGAAGGCAGCCGCGCCGATGTCGTCGCCGATCCCAAGACCCGCGAGGTGTATCTTGGACAGTGATGCGCTCACCATCGACGGCCTGAACGCCTTCTACGGCGAGAGCCACGTGCTGCATGATCTCTCGTTCAGTGTCAAGAAGGGGCGCGTGCTTGGTCTGCTTGGACGCAACGGCGCCGGCAAGACCACTTGCATCAGCGCGATCATGGGGCTGGTCAAAGCCAAGGCCGCGCGCGTCGATTTGTTCGGTCAGTCCATCGCCGGGCTTTCGCCCGAAGCGATTTCGCTCAAAGGCGTCGGTCTTGTTCCCCAAGGCCGGCGTATCTTCGCCTCGCTTACCGTTTACGAAAACCTGACCGTGGCAGCTCGCCCCGGCCGTTCCGATGACGGCCCCGGCTGGGGGCTTGAGCAGGTTTACGCAACGTTCCCCCGCCTGCACGAACGTCAGCGTCAACTCGCGGGCTCACTCTCCGGCGGCGAACAGCAGATGCTGGCCATTTGCCGCGCCTTGATGACCAATCCGCGCGTCGTCCTGTTCGACGAACCTTCCGAAGGTCTGGCGCCGCAGATCGTTGCGGAAGTGGCGGTCGTGCTCAAGAAACTGCGCGACAGCGGGCTATCCGTCATTCTGGTCGAACAGAACATCAAGCTGGCGCTCGACATCGCGGATGAAGTCGTTGTGCTCAACACCGGCTACGTCGCACATGCGGGCAACGCGGACTCGCTTCGCTCAAACGATCGTTTGGTCGAGCAACTGCTCGGCGTCTATTGAGAGGTTCCCATGACATCCGTTCGCCTGCGTGACGGCACGCTTGATATTATCGAGACCGGAACCGGCAAGCCGCTAGTGCTGCTGCATTCGCTTCTCGCCGATCGCGCTATTTTCTACAAGGTGGTTCCGACACTCGCGGAGCAGCGGCGCGTCATCGTGCCGGATCTTCCCGGATTCGGCCGCTCGTCATCGGCCGGCTCGACCATCGAGGGTATCGCAGATCGGATCTCGGGCCTGTTCGAGGCGCTCGACCTCGGGACGACTGCGGACGTGCTGGGCAACGGGTTTGGCGGTTTCGTCGCCAGCACGCTGGCGATTCGTCACGGCGCGAAATTCGACCGGCTTGTGCTCGCCGATACCGGCATTGGCTTTTCACCGGAAGGCAAGCAATCCTTCTTTACGATGGCCGATCGCGTGCATCAGAGCGGCATGGAAGCGATCGTTGATGTCGCACTCAAGCGACTATTTCCCGAAGATTTCATTGCTGCCAATCCAGCAATCATGGCCGAGCGCCGCGCCGCGCTGGTCAAGACCAATCCCGAATTCTTTGCCGAGGCCTGCCATGCGCTTGCTGCGCTGGATTTAGCGTCTCAGATCGGCACGATCCGTAATCCGACCCTGGTCGTGGTTGGCAGCCTCGACGCGGCGACGCCACCCGAAATGTCTCACGCACTGGCGAAGGCGCTGCCCAAAGCCGATCTGATCGAAATGCCCGGCTGCGGACATGCGCCGATGGCGCAGGCACCCGAAGCGTTTATCAAGACGATTTCGAAGTTCCTCAATCTGGCTTAATCGGCATGAAGGCTCCGCCGTTTCAATATCACCGCCCGCAGACGCGCGAAGAACTCAGCGCGCTCCTTTCCAGCCTGGAGAACGCCAAGATCCTCGCCGGTGGGCAATCGCTGATGCCGATGATGAATCTTCGGGTGCTTGCCCCGGAGCATCTGATCGACATCAACCGTATTTCAGACCTCGCTGGAATCCGCGAGACGGCGGATGGCATCGAGATCGGTGCGATGACACGGCAGGCTGATGTCCTGTCGTCGGACATCGTAAAAGCTCGTATTCCGCTGCTGATCCGAGCGCTGGAGCACGTCGGCCATATCCAGACCCGCGCGCGCGGTACGATCGGCGGCAGTTGCTGCCACCTCGATCCATCGGCCGAACAGCCCGCAATGTGTGCGGCGCTGGACGCCGAGCTCATCGTCACCGGACCGGAAGGCCGTCGTATCGTTCCGATCAGCGAATGGTTTGAAGGGCTGCTGCAATCTGCCCTTGGGGAGCAGGAATTTTTAGAGGCGATCCGGATCAAGCCATGGGCCAAGGGTCACGGTTACGGCTTCGCTGAATATGCGCGGCGGCATGGCGACTTCGCCGTTGCCGGCGGCGCAGCCATGATCAAGGCCGGCAACGATGGCCGGATCACTCGCGCCGCGCTGTTGTCGTTCGGCGTTGAAGCGTCGCCTCGCCGACTGTCGGATGCCGAGGTTGCTCTGATCGGTCAACCCATCGACAAACTTGATATCGAGCCGGTTGTAACTGAAGCCCGTGCGCTCGATGCGATGGAAGACGTTCATGTAACCGCCGGCTATCGCCGCCATCTCGCCGGCGTGCTGATCCGCCGCGCACTGCACGAGGCCTGCACCACGCTGGAGCGGCAGCCATGACCGACCAATCGGTAACATTCACACTCAATGGACAGCAGCGCGAGGCAGCGGCCGATCCGCGTATGCATCTTGGCGACTTTCTGCGACACTCGCTCGGATTGACCGGCACTCATATCGGTTGCGAACATGGCGTCTGCGGCGCCTGTACGGTGATCGTTGACGGTTCCCCAGTGCGCTCCTGCCTGATGCTCGCAGTCCAGATCGACGGTGGCACGGTCGAGACCGTGGAAAGCCTTGGAAAACCTGGCGATCTGTCTCCGCTCCAAAAAGCATTTTCGGCCAATCACGGGCTGCAATGCGGCTTCTGTACGCCCGGCATGCTGATGACGCTTGAAGCCTTTTTGCGGACCACGCCTGCGCCGACCGAAGAGGATGTGAGAGTGGCGATCTCCGGAAACATCTGCCGGTGCACCGGCTATCAGGGCATCGTGCAGGCGGCGCTCGATACGGCATCGGCAAAGGCGAACCGGACATGAGTGGACGTTTGTTTGGAGCCGCCATCACCCGCGTCGAAGATGCGCGCCTGCTCACCGGCACGGGTCACTATGTCGACGACATCGAACTGCCCGGCATGCTCCATGCTGCTTTCGTTCGTGCGAACTTTGCCCATGGCAGAATTCGCAGTATCGACAAAGGCGACGCGCTGGCAATGCCGGGCGTGGTTGCGATCTATACGATGGACGATTTTGCGGACATCGCGCAGGGACCGATGCCGGCCATGGCACCGCATCCGCTTTTGAAGACGCCGATTACCTATCATCCGCTGAGCGACGCAGAAGTGCGCCACGTCGGCGAAGCCATCGCCATCGTTCTCGCCGACAACCGCGCCAACGCCGAGGATGCTGCGGCCGCGGTCATGCTGGACGTCGAGTATTTGCCTGCAGTATCGGATGTCGTCCTCGCCCGCGTGGCCAATTCGCCGACGACGCATTCGCAATATGCCAGCAACATCGCGGCCACCATGAAGGCCGGCTTTGGCGATTGCAGCAAGGTCTTTGCCAAAGCCGATCATGTTCTGACCGAACATTTTGACATCCATCGCGGCGGCTGCCATGCGATGGAGTGCCGCGGGGTGGTTGCGAACATCGACCTGCTGACCGATGCGCTGACGATTTCAACCTCATCGCAATCGCCTTACATGGTCCGGCGGCATCTGGCGGCTTACCTCAAACGCGACGAGAACGGCATTCGCGTCATGACACCCGACGTCGGCGGCGGCTTCGGGCCGAAAGCCAACGTCTACGCCGAGGAATTCGCCGTCGCACTTGCCGCGATCAAGATCAGGCGACCCGTGAAGTGGATCGAAGATCGTCAGGAACATTTCGTTGCGACCACGCAGCAGCGCGGCCAGATCTGGTCGCTTGACGTGGCCTTCGACAACGACGGACGCATGCGCGCAATCAGCGGCCATTGCATTCACGACAACGGCGCTTACGCGCCTTACGGCCTGATCCTTCCTGCAACGGCCATCGCCAGTTTCCCGGGGCCCTACGCACTTGAGGCGCTCGATCTCACCGTTGATGTTGTGCTCACCAATCTGGTGCCGACCTCGCCAGTCCGCGGTGCCTGCCGGCCGAACGTTGCGTTTCTGCTCGAGCGCCTTGCCGACCGCATCGCACGCCATCTCGGAATCGATCGACAGGACGTGCGGCAGCGCAGCTTCGTGAAGGCTGACCAGATGCCCTATACCACCGGCATGAAAGCACGCGACGGTTCGCCTATCTCCTATGATAGCGGCGACTACGTGGGGGCGCTAAACCTTGTGCTTGAGAAGATCGGCGCTTCGGATTTTGAAACACGGCGCAAAGAGGCCAAGCGACGGGGCAAACTGCGTGGTCTCGGCATTGCGTCCTGCGTGGAAGACACCGGGCTCGGTCCGTTCGAGGGTGCATCCATTCGTGTGACGCCGGCAGGAAGGGTCATCGTCGCCACCGGCGCGTCCAGTCAGGGCCAGGGCCATCGCACCGCGTTCGCCCAGATCGCCGCCGACGCGCTCGGCGTCGAACTCGACGATGTGACGGTGGAGACGGCGGACACCGCGAAGTTTCCGCTCGGCATCTCCACTATCGCCAGCCGCATTGCGGTGACGGCAGGTTCGTCGGTCCAGCTGGCGGCGGACAAGGTGCGGGCCAAGGCCATCACCTTTGCGTCGCATCAACTGGAAGTGGATGAGCAGGACCTCGAACTCGAAGCCGGCGCGGTGCACGTGAAGGGCATTCCGGACATGAAAATAAAGCTGTCCGAGATTGCTGGCGCACTCGCCGGCTCGACCGGCGTTCCCTTGCCCGGCAACATGGAGCCTGATCTGGCCGCGACGGCCTACTTCAACTCCAATGCGCTGACATTCGCTTATGGCGCGAATGCCTGCGAAGTCGAGATCGATCCGGAAACAGGAGATATCAGGGTGGTTCGCTACGTGGTGGTCCACGATTGCGGCAAGCTGATCAATCCGCTGATCGTCGATGGCCAGATTCGCGGCGGTGTCGTGCATGGCATCGGAAATGCGTTGTTCGAACGCATGATCTATGACGAGCAAGGTCAACCGCTGACGACCACCTACGGCGACTATTTGCTGCCGATGGCGTCGGAGATGCCGCCGATCGAGATCCATCACATGGAAACACCCTCGCCGCGCAATCCGATCGGCGTGAAGGGCGCGGGCGAAGGCGGCACAATTCCCGCGGCGGCCTGCGTAATTTCGGCCGTGGAAGATGCGCTCGGACCGAATGGACCGTTCATTTCCGCGCACCCCATTTCACCTCAACAAGTAGTGCAATGGCTGGAGGTGGCGCGTTAACGCGCCGCGATTAATGCAGCCTGGGCGACGGTTTCGCCCGATGACGTGGAAACCATCGAAATGATGGCTTCCATTCAGAACTGCGAAAATCTCTGACCGGCCACTAGACACGCTGAAGGAAGATAGGACTTCGCATACGATCCGATTATTCTGCAGTCCAGCCGCCATCGACGACCAATGACGATCCCGTCATCAAGGATGATGCGTCGCTAGCCAGGAAGACGATCGCTCCCATCAGATCCTCGACCGTGCCGAGCCGTCCGATCTTGATCTTCGACAGCACGCTCTGCTTGAACTCTTCGTTTTCGAGGAACGGCCGCGTCATCGGCGTTTCGATAAACGTGGGGCACAGCGTATTGACGCGAATGCCGTGCGGCGCCAGATCGAGCGCCATCGCCTTCGAGAATCCCTCCATCGCCCACTTGGACGCACAGTAAAGTGTCCGATTCGGCCCGCCGACGTGCCCCATCTGCGAGGACATGTTGATGATGGAGCCGCGTAGGCTCGATTCGACCATGCACCGCGCCACCGATTGCGCAGCAAAATAGGCCGCTCTGATGTTCAGATTCATCACCGCATCAAAATCCTCGGCTGGAACTTCGAGGAAGGGATTGGGACGATTGGTGCCGGCATTGTTGACGAAAATGCCGTAGGGCTCGCGAGCCTCAATCGCCGTGCGGAACGCATCGACGTCGGTAACATCGAGTGCGAGCGCATCCGCATCGAAGCCCCGGCCGCGGATTGCGGCGGCCGCCTCCTCTACTTCCGAGGCGGTGCGGGCACATAGCGTGACATGGGCCCTCGCTTCCGCCAACGCGACGGAAGCGGCATGCCCGATACCTCGTCCCGCGCCCGTGACGAGCGCGCGACGACCCTCGAGCCGGAACGATGGTGTCGACGGAAGCGGTTTGTCCGTCATTCAGCGGCGCTCGCGTAAGGAATGTTACGGCCACCGTAGCGCCGCACCCGGATATTCGCCTGCTCGGCGTGACCGACGAACCCTTCCAGCATGCAAAGGCGCGAACAATATTCGCCGACTTTTGCCGACGCCTCGTCGCTCAGGACCCGCTGGTAGGTGCAGGTCTTCAAGAACTTTCCGACCCACAGGCCTCCGGTATAGCGCGCGGCCTTTTTCGTCGGCAGCGTATGATTGGTGCCGATCACCTTGTCGCCATAGGCGACGTTGGTTCGCGGGCCGAGGAACAGGGCTCCATAGTTGGTCATGTTGTTCAGGAAATAGTCCGGGTCGCGCGTCATGACCTGGACGTGTTCGGAAGCAATGAAGTCCGCTTCCTTCACCATTTCCTCCTCGGACTCGCAGACGATAACCTCGCCATAGTCTTCCCATGCCTGCGCCGCGATGGCACCGGTCGGCAGTATCTTCAACAGTCGCTCAACCTCGGCCACGGTTTCGCGCGCCAGTTTTTCAGAGTTGGTCAGAAAGACGGCGGGTGAATTGGGACCGTGCTCGGCCTGACCGAGCAGATCGGTCGCACAGATTTCCGCATCGCCGGTCTCGTCCGCGATGACAAGCGTCTCGGTGGGACCGGCAAACAGATCGATGCCGACGCGGCCAAACAGCTGACGCTTGGCTTCGGCAACGAAGGCATTTCCCGGCCCCACCAGCATATCCACCGCCGCGATGCTCTCGGTGCCGATCGCCATCGCGCCGACGGCTTGAATGCCGCCAAGACAATAGATCACGTCCGCCCCGCCGAGATGTTGGGCGGCGACGATGGCAGCCGCCGGCTTACCCTTGAACGGCGGCGCGCAAGTCACGATGCGACTCACACCAGCCACCTTCGCAGTGATGACCGACATGTGCGCCGACGCGACCATCGGGTATTTTCCACCCGGAACATAACTGCCGACGGAATTGACCGGGATATTCTTGTGGCCGAGCACCACGCCCGGGAGCGTTTCCACCTCGATGTCCTTGAGTGCGGCACGCTGATGCTGGGCGAAGTTGCGGACCTGTGCCTGCGCGAACTTGATATCGTCGAGTTCGCGCGTAGATAACTGCGACAGGCAGTCCTTGATCTCCGCATCGGTCAGGCGATAGTCTTTGCGGTCCCACTGGTCGAACTTGACCGAGAGGTCGCGCACGGCGTCGTCGCCCCGCTTTTCGATATCGGCGAGAATGCTCTCGACGGTTGCACGGACCTTGGAATCGTCCTCGGCACGCTGCGCGGCATCCTTGCCGCGCTTGAGATATTTGGCCATGCTCGACCTCCCGTTTACTTGATCGCCATACTTACTTAATCGCCATGGGATTGATCGGCGAACCGGCTCCACCTGGCAGATGCAGCGGTGGCGCCGTGAAGAAGAACTCATAGATTTTATCTTGCGCGCAATCCGCCGCCAATTCCTTCAGATAGAATATCTCGCCCATGGAGATTCCGATCGCGGGAATCACCACCCAGTGCCACGGCTGATTGGCCTCATCGGTTTCGTTGGGCCGAACCTCGCAGCCCCACGTGTCGGTGCAGATCGCCGCGACATCCTTTTCACGAATCCAATAACAAGTCTCGAACGCCAGCCCCGGCGCATCGCCGCCGCCATAGCCTGACCAGTCCTTCTTTTCCAGACATCGCTCCTGCTGCCCGGTACGGACGATCACGAAATCGCCCTTACGGATTTCGACACCCTGCTGTTTGGCGCAGGCATCCAGATCGGCGTTGGTGATTGCGTAGCCATCGTCGAGCGAGGCGACACCCTTGAAACGCGCAACGTCGAGCAAGACACCGCGGCCGGCCATCTTGTCGCGTACGTTCTCGATACCGAGTTTCCTCGCCCCCCGTGCATCGACCAGCTTAGCGTCGAACCCGTTGTACATCTTGTCATCGAGGAAGATGTGGCAGAGTGCATCCCACTGCGTGGAGGCTTGGCATGGCATGTTGATCGCATCGTCCGCGTAGCGCAGATACGGCGACGGCACGTCCTGATTGCCGGCGGCCGCATCCGTTCCGGTTGCCAGCATCGTATGGATCGGGTTCCAGCGCCCCCCGAACAGACCCGACTGGATCGGCTCCTTGAGCGACAATCCAAGCGAAAACACCTTGCCCTTGCGAATCAGCTTTCCCGCGTTGATCACATCGTCGGGCGAAACGTTGTTCAACGTTCCGATCTGATCGTCCTCACCCCACCGTCCCCAGTTCGAGAGCTTCTTCGCGGCTTCGTATATGGCCGCTCGATTGACTTTCATGCATCTTTCCTTTTATTTATCGAGTGATAATTATGAAGACGTGGCTTTCGCTTTGAGAACGTTCAAAGCTATTACACTGAGCAGTAACGTTCCTTGATTTCGTCATCCGTAAGCAGCGCCTGCGCGCTCGCATGATGAACGACCGCTCCTTGATCGAGCACATAAGCGCGATCGGCGATGTCGAGCGCGAGCTCGACGTTCTGTTCGACCAACAGGATCGTTGTGCCTTGCTGCTTCATGTTGCGGAACAGGTCGAACATTTCATCCACTAACACGGGCATGATGCCTTCGGACGGCTCGTCGAGCATGATCAGATCCGGCTTTGCGATCATCGCCCGCGCGATAGCGAGCATTTGCTGCTCGCCTCCAGACATGGTCACGGCCTCTTGGTCCAGCCGCTCGGCAAGACGTGGAAAGATCGTCGCGATCTCGTCAATCAAGGCAGCTTCTCGGGCCTTCAATGGCGACGCGACGAGGCCGAGCCTGAGATTTTCCCGCACCGTCAGACCCTGCACGATCCGCCGCTCTTCCGGAACATAAGCAAGACCACGACCAAAACGACGATATGCCGGCTGCCCCAGCAGCTCTTCATCCTTGAAGACGATGGAACCACGGGTTTTGTCGAGCAGACCGATAATGGATTTCAGTGTCGTCGTCTTGCCGGCGCCGTTGCGGCCAATCAGACAGACAATTTCACCCTTGTTCACATCGAGTACGACATCCTGCAGGACGTGGCTCGCACCATACCAGGCGTTCAGGTTGGAGACCCTCAGCATCCTCAATGCTCCCGCTGGCCCAGATAGACGCGCTTGACCTGCTGGTCCTGACGCACCTCGGACGGAGTGCCATCTACGAGAAGTTCGCCGTGATGGAGCACCAGGACGCGATCGCTGATCCCCATCACAAGCTTCATCTTGTGCTCGACCAGAATGACGGTGCGTTCCCGCGCGAGTTTCACGATCAGGTCCATCATCACCCGGGTTTCTTCCGGACTCATGCCGGCCGTCGGCTCGTCGAGGAGCAGAAGACGCGGATCGCTGGCCAGAGCCATTCCGATCTCCAGCGCACGTTGCTCGCCGTGCGCCAACGTCTTGGCAACGCGATCGCGGCAGTGCCAGATTCCAACTTGCATCAGCAATGCATCGGCTTTCTCGGCGAGACCCGGCAGCTTGGCTCGTGGCCGCCAGATATCGTAGCAAGACACCAGCGCCTGCAAAGCCACCCGCACGTTCTCGCGCGTGCTCAACAGAGGGAACACGTTTGTGATCTGGAATGATTTCGCCACCCCCATATGAGCGAACTTGTGCTGCGGCACATTGGTTACATCCCGCCCCTCGAATTCAACTCGACCGGACGATGGCGGAAACGCTCCCGACAGCAGGTTGAAATACGTGCTCTTCCCGGCGCCGTTCGGCCCGATGATCGAGGTGATGGCGCCGCGCGGAAACGATGCCGAAATGTTCTTCAGTGCGCGAAATTTCCCAAACGTCTTGCTGACGTCGTGGGTTCGCAGAATCACACCGTTGTCCGCATCAGATTGAGAATTCACTTGTGAATCCTCCTCAAAATGGTGCCCCAGATTCCGGCTGGGAAGAACAGCACGCAAGCCACGAATACGGCACCGACGATCAGCTGCCAGTGCACGGTCCACAGTGAAACCAGATTTTCCAGGAGCATGAACACCGCCGCACCGACGAACGGCCCGAAGAATGTCCCCATGCCACCGAGCAGCGCCATCATGACCACCATGCCGGAGGTTTCGTAATGCAGCATTTCTATCGGAACGATGGAGAGATGAAGCGCAGCCAACGCGCCGGCGAGACCACAGAAAGCGCCCGACAGAATGAAGGTAAGCAGCCGCGTCAACATGACGTTATAGCCCGACGCTCGGGCGCGCGCTTCGTTCTCACGCACCGCCTCGATCACGGCCCCGAACGGCGACGCTAGAATCCGCGACAGTACGAATAGCGCGAGGATCACGAACGCTGCGATGACATAGTAACGCGTTAACGGATCAAGAAAGTCGAACTTCAGACCGAAAATGTCGATGACGCGAACATTAATGCCACGTAGGCCGTTCTCACCACCGGTCCAGCCCTCCGCCTGATAAAAAAGATAGTAGACGCATTGCGCCAGAGCCATCGTAACCATCGCGAAGTAGATGCCCCGCGTGCGGACGGCGAGCACGCCGATGATCGCCGCCATTCCAGCACCGCCGAGAGTCCCGATCAAGATCGCGACATACCATGGCAAGCCAAAGTGGACGATGGCGATACCGCAGAAATAAGCGCCTGTGCCAAATAACGCCGCGTGCCCGAATGACAGCAGGCCGAGGAACCCAAACAACAGATTAAAGCCAAGCGCATAGAGTCCGTAGATCAGAATATTCGCCGCCAGCGCCTTGAACGGCATAATCAGCGGGAACATCAGCAAGAACACGCTGGCCAGGATGGCCCTGTGCCGAACCGCCATATCGAACAAGCTATTCGAGCGGTCAGATGCGTCCGCTATCGTTTGAGGCACGTCGCTCATGATCAACTCATCAAGCCGGCGCGACCGAAGAAGCCCTGCGGTCGGACCAGCAGAACAATCGCCATCAGCGCGAAAATCGATACTTTGGCCATCTCTGGCGCGAATAACGACGTCATACTCACAACAACGCCGACTAGAAGACCGGCAATGACGGCGCCGCCGATCGATCCCATGCCGCCGACCACCGTGACCACGAATGCTTCAGCCAGAATTGTCGATCCCATTTCGGGGATGACGCCCTGCAGCGGCGCCGCAAGAACGCCAGCGAGACCAGCGATTCCCGTGCCGACGCCAAATACGACCAGCCACACCCGCGAGACATCCACACCAAGTACGCGAACGATCTGGGGGTCACGCGCGCCGGCACGAATGATCAGTCCATAACTGGTCTTCTCCAGGAATAGCCAGAGCACTAACAGGACAACCGCCGCAGCGCCGAGCACAAACAGCCGATAAAGCGGGAAATAGCCGATACCGATATCGACTGCGCCTTGCAGCAATTCGGGCGTGTCAAACGGATAGCCGGTCGTGCCGAACGCAATCCGGATCAGCTCCACCATGATGTAGCTCAGACCGAACGTCAGCAGCAGCGGGTAATCGATGCCGCGCCCGTAAAGCGGACGCACGAGAAAACGTTCGACGATCAACCCGATTACACCGACCACCAGCGGCACCACGACAAGCGCAAGCCAGAAGTTGCCGCCCATCATGAGCACGAACAGCCCGACATAGGCCCCCACCATGAAAAAGGCGCCGTGCGCGAAGTTGACTACGGTCAGCATCCCGAAGATCAGCGATAGACCGATGGCAAACAGAACGTAGATCGCGCCGAGCGCGAGACCTGCGAATAATTGCACCGCGATAAGGTCGAGGCTCAGACCAGCCATCACAAAACTCCAAAAGCGGTGCACGACAACCGCCGCGCACCGCCAATCATGCGAAAAATCAGCTCTTGAATCCCAGTTCGGCGCAGGTACGCAGGTTCGCCTCGCTCGGCTCGTCGGTCGAGATGACGTTGAAGACGTCGGCGGGACCCTTCTCCGGCTTTGACTTGGATTCGATGATCAGCACCGATTGCACGGCCTGGTGATCGCATTTGCGATAGTATTCGGGGCCCTTGTAATAATCATACTTCAAGGCCTCGATCGCGGGGATAACCTTTTCAGAATCGAGGCTTCCTGCTGCCTTGGCGCCCTCGAGGACAACCTTGACTCCCGCATAGCCCATCGCGCCGTAGTCGGATGGCACCTTGCCATCGTGCATCTTCCTGAAGCGATCGTTGAATGCCTTTGCGGAGGCAACCTTGTCTTCGATGCCCCAGTAATAGGACGTACCGCCGATGACACCGTCGAACGCCTGAGCGCCCGCCGCGAGGCGTCCTGTATAGAGCAGGATCGGCGCGACGATTTTCATCGATTTCTTCAGTCCGAAGTCGGTGGCCTGCTTCAGCGAAATCTGCTGATCCCGACCGAAGTTGCTGATGCACAGGATATCAGGCTTCAGCGCCTGGATACGCGGCAGCAGTGTCGAGAAATCGCTGGTGCCGAGCGGATGCCGAACGTCAATGACGGTCTCGATCCCGAAGGCCTTGCCGGCCTCCTGGAAGCCACGCACCATTTCGTGGCCGTAGGCATAATCGGCGGTCAGGAATGCAACCTTCTTGCCGAACTTCGGAAAAGCGTAACGACCAACGGCGCCCGCCGTGAGGTGGGGATTGAGCGCTTCATGGAAGGTGTAGCGGCTGAAGTCCTTGGCTTCATTGATCTCGTCCGACTGGCTGATCGAATTGTAAATGATCTTGCGTTCCTTGGTGACGTTGTTCACCGCCAGTTGTACGGAAGCCGAGAGGCTGCCGACGATGAAACTTACCTTGTCCTTCTCGATCAATTCCAGCGCACGGGTAGCTGCCTCGCCGGGATTGAGCTTGTCGTCCCTCACCAACAGCTCCGCCTTTCGGCCATTCAGTCCACCAGCATCGTTGAATTCGGCAATCGCGACTTGCGCGGCGCGAACCTGATCCTGCGCTTCGGTCCCATAGGGCCCCGTCAGCGGGACTGGAAAGCCAACCTTGATCGTCGGCTCGTCTGCTTTGACGACATTGATGCGAAACGGCGACGCCGCAAGCATGGCTCCCGTTCCAACCGTCGTCAAAAGACGCCGCCGTGTGATGAATTTTGAACCCCTGGTTTTCTTGGTCATACGCTCCTCCCTAAGTGATCGTGTTTTATTGTAATGAGACGGTCGTTCTCACCCTTCCTCAAATCCGGCCGAGTGCGGTCAGAATGAGTCTTGGTGTCAGCGGAATTTCGGTAATCGTAACTCCGAATGGCGACAGCGCGTCGTTGACGGCATTCGACACGCAGGCCGCCGCACCCGCTGCGCCAGCCTCCCCGGCCCCTTTCGCGCCGAGTTCGGACTCCAACGTCGGCGAAATCTGATGCCCGACCTCGATGTCGGGCATCTCGGTCGCCATCGGCACGAGATAGTCCGCCATATTGGCGTTGGTGAGCTGACCGGTCTCGTCATAGATGCAGTGTTCGAACAACGCCGCCCCCAATCCTTGCACGACACCACCTCTAATCTGCTCATCGACGAGCTGCGGGTTGATGATCGTTCCACAATCCTCGACCACCCAGTGCTTCAATAATTTGACTTTCCCTGTGATCACATCGACCTCCAGCCACGAGGCCTGAACGCCGTTGGTGAAGGCAAAGGGATACTGACGCGGAACGTAATGACGCGTGGCCATCAGTTCGGGCTGGAAGCCGGGCGGCAAAGTATCCGGCCGAAAATAGGCGATGCGAGTAAGCTCGTTCAATTCGATACGTTGCTGCCCGTGGGCGTCGACGATCATTCCATCGACAATATCGAAATCATCCGGCTTGCCCTGGAGGATCGCAGCAGCCGTTGCGAGGATGTTACCGCGCAGCACCTTGGCCGCCTGAAGCGCAGCTTCCCCCGCAATGCCGGTTCCGCGTGAGGCCCAGGTGCCGCCGCCATAAGGCGTATTGTCCGTGTCACCGAGGATCACGCGCACCTTTTCCATCGACACGCCAATCGCACTCGCGACGATCTGCGCCGTCATCGATTCCGAACCCTGCCCCTGTTCGGTGACACTAGTCTGGCAGATCACCGTCCCGGCCGCATCGAGGCGAACGGCGACGCCATCTTGCGATGAGATGCGTGCACCTCCGACGCCGTAGAAGGCGGCACCAGGATTAGTCACCTCAATGAAGCTGGCGATACCAATGCCGCGGTAGATTCCTTGCTTGCGCAACTTCACCTGCTCGGCCCGCAGGTCATCGTACCGCATCATCGCAACCAGCTTGTCGAGCGACGCGTGATGCGAGAGCGCCTCGAATTTCAGGCCGGTCGGAGAATCGCACGGGTATGCATCGTCCCGGACCATATTGCGGCGGCGTATCTCCACCGGATCCATACCGATGGCCTGGGCCGCGAGATCGACCAGACCTTCCGTGATGGAGCAGGCGATCGGGTGACCGACGCCGCGATACTGGGACATCACATTCTTGTTCTGGAAAACGACGCGTGTCCGGCCTCTATAGTTCGGCGTCGTATAGGGGCCGCCGATTAGAATGATGACTTGATTGGCCTCGACCGCACTCGTGCGCGGATACATCGAATACGGTCCAACCCCGGTGAGATCGTCGATCTCGAACACGTTGATCGTGCCGTCATGGCTCACACCGATCCGGCCGCGGCAAATGTGGTCCCGCGCATGGATATCGGTATTGAAGCTCTCGACGCGATCAGCAACGAACTTCACTGGACGGCGCAGCAGCTTCGACAGTGCGCAGGTCGCCATCTCGTCCGCATAGATATGTACTTTGACCCCGAACGACCCGCCAACATCCTTGCAGAGAACTCGAACCTGCGCTTCCTCGAGATCCAGATGCTTGGCAACGATGTTTTGCACCATATGAGGCGCCTGGTTGCCAAGATACACCGTCATGCGTCGATCGCCGGGCGCCCAGTCCGCAACGATGGAGCGCGGTTCTAGCGTCACGCCGGTATGGCGACCGAATATGAATTCTACGTCGACGATCTTGTCGGAGCGCTTGAACGCGTCGTCGACGGCGCCGGCGTCGATCTTGCGCTCAAATGCGAGATTGTCGCCGAGTTCGGCATGAATGATCGGCGTCGCGGGATCGAGCGCCGTGCGCACGTTCGTTACAACCGGCAGCGGCTCGTACTCGACGACAACATGCTCTGCAGCGTCCTCTGCCAGCGCCCGGCTAGTAGCCAAAACGGCCGCAACGGCCTCACCTTGCCAGCATGCCCGATCGACTGCGATCGCGTGTTGCGGTGCCGATTTCAATCCCTTCAGATGCGACAACACGCCGACCCAGGGCGTGATGACTTTCGCCAATTCGGCGCCCGTCACCACGGCGATCACGCCGGACATCGTCTTGGCTTCAGTGACGTCGATGCCGACGATCCTTGCATGCGCATGAGGCGAGCGCACGAAGACGGCGTGCACCATGCGCGGCAGCGTGATGTCGCTAACGTACTGCCCGCGACCTTCCAGCAGACGCTCCAGATTGGGGCGCGGCACCGCCTTGCCGATATACGAATTCGGGCGATCCAACGGCGACAGGCCCGCAGTCTGCATCCCTGGCGTCATCCCGCACGCTCCAACCTTGCGTGCGCTGTCGACTCAACCGCGTCGACGATCGCATGATATCCAGTGCATCGGCAGTAGTTGCCCGACAGGTGCTCGCGAATCTGATCGCGGTCCGGGTCGGGATTGGTCAGCAACAGATCCTGAGCGGCCATCAACATGGCCGGCGTGCAGAAACCACACTGAAGTGCATTGCGCTGATGAAAGGCCGATTGAAGATCCGCGATCTCACCGCTATCGGACAATCCCTCGATCGTCTCCACGGTGGCATTCTCGGCTTGGATCGCGAGAATAAGGCAGCTCCGCACGATGTCGCCGTTGACCCGGACCGTGCAGGCCCCGCACACGCCATGTTCGCAGCCGACATGCGTTCCGGTCAGACTGAGATGATCGCGCAGAAAGTCCGCAAGGTTCAGACGAGGAAGAACCAGCGCTTCGACGCGCTCGTGGTTCACCGTCAGAGCAATCGGTACCGGCGCAATCATGCCACCACCTTGGTGCGAAGATCGCTCCTGCCGAGCAGCGAAACGATGCACTCGACAAGAAGCTGCCGCGCCAGGTAACGGCGCATACCGGCCGTCGCCTGATGATCATCCTGGGGGGCGAGTTCGTCGTCGAGCGCCGCGCAAGCTTGCGCCAGCACCGCCTCCGTCACCGGCCGGCCGATCAGATGCCGCGCGGCGGTCGCGAGAATCGGTCTCTCGCCTACCGCGAAAAAGCCCAGTCGCAGCCTGACGAAAGCATCGCCATCGATCTCCGCCTCGGCCGCCAGCCCAGCCATCGCATAATCACCGGAGCGGCGGACATGTTCGCTAAAGAAATGCCGCACGCCTGCAGCTCGTTTTGGCACCTCGATGGCGACCAGTAACTCGCCGGGCAAGAGCTGCGTTTCATAGATACCGACAAAAAAATCCACAGCCGGAATACGCCGCTCGCCGTCGGGTCCCAGGACGACGATCGTTGCGTCGAGCGCAACCATGCATGCCGGCAGTTCGGATGCCGGGTCGGCATGCGCGAGGCTTCCGCCGATCGTCCCGCGATTTCGGATCGCGGGATGTGCGACATGCGCGACCGCGTCTTTCAGGAGCGGCGCATGCGCCGCGATATCCGGAGATCGATGAAGGTCGGCGTGACGCGTTGACGCACCGATGGTCAGCAGCCCGCTCTCAACCGAAATTCGCCGCAAGTCGACGATGGGGCCAATATCAATCAGCCACTCGGGTGCCAGCAGCCGCAGATTAAGCGCCGGCATCAGACTCTGGCCTCCGGAGAGAACTTTCGCGCGGTCGCCGTAATGCGAGAGGAGGTCAATCGCCTCCTGGACGCTCGACGCACGCGCATAATTGAAAGCCGGAGCCTTCATGAACCTCCCTCCTCGCGGCGTGTTTCTCCGCCATCGCCGCCGCGATTAGAAGATGTCAGGCGTCCAGCGTCAAGCTTGTTTATCGAACGATTATTTGAAGAAGCTGGCATCCGACGGCGTCCGGCCGTGAGATTTGACCGAGAACGCCGTATTTGTCGCAGGCGGAAATTCCCAGACCGCGGGGCGGGCGCCTCGCGGGCGCGTCATCGATTGGAAATGGCACGAACTGATGCGGAACGCGCCTCGGAATCAGCGCGACGTCCTGCGGCGCAAAGGCTTGTCCATGCGCGCAAAGGCGCTTCGGGCACGCCCGGTCTGCTCCTTGAGAATCTCCGCGAACAGCGCCACCGCCGGCGACATCACCTTGCGCGATGGCTCGATCAAGACGAATTCAGAATAAAATGGCGGATCGTCCAATGCCCTGATCTCAAACCGGTGATCGTCAAGGTCGGCCACCATCATCACGAATGGAAGGATAGCCACCCAGTCGCTGGCTGCGACAAACTGCAGCGTCCCCATCATCGCATCCAGTTCAAGCCGTTCAGCAACTCGCACGCCGTTGGTGCTGAAATAGGTCTCGATATTGCGTCGCCGCGTGTTCTGCCCTGCTGGCAGAACAATTTTCAGCGGATCGCAATCGGACAACCGAAGGGGTTTCAGGTGATTGCGCTTACCGTCACGGCGCCCGCGAACGAGAACCTCCCGGTCCCGGGCCATGAGGCGATGAGAAATCCCTGCACGGCCCTCGAACGCCGGTACTACGGCGAAATCGAGGTCACCCTTTAGCGTCATGTCGGTCAGGACGCCGGAATAGGCCTCGATGATGCTGATGTCGACGCCCTTGGCCACATCGAGAAAGCGCTCCAGAGTCGGCGGCAGAATCGAGCGTGTAAAGGTCGGCATTAGTCCGATGCGAATGGCGCCGCCGATCTGGCTGGCGCCAACACTCTGCCGAGCCAGTTCGAGCTTCTTCAGGACGTCGGCACTCTGCGCATAATAAAGTGTTCCCGCTCGGGTTAGCGCGATGTCGCGCCCGCTGCGCCTGATCAGTTCCACGCCGAGTTCGTCTTCCAGCTGCTTCACATGCTGGGAGATGCCGGACTGGGTAGCGCCCTCGCGCGCCGCCGCAGCGGTGAACGATCCCTCCTCGTGAACCGCAACGAACGATTTGATCTGCCGGATCGACACCATTTTCGCATCAAGAACCCTACTACAAGTCAGTAGAAATTATCATTTTTCTAATGGACGGCAATCGCTACCCTCGTTCCGGTCGACAGGAATTGAGGTAGCGCATCATGAAGCTCGGCTTCTTCACCATGCCCATCCATCCGCTGACCAAGGATTGGCGGCAATCATTGGCTGAAGATCGCGAAGCTTTCCTGCTGGCGGATGAACTCGGCTTCACCGAGGCCTACGTGGGCGAGCACCTCACGGACAAGGCAGAGAACATCACCTCCTGCATCACCTTCATCGCCTGGCTCGCCGCGGCAACAAAGCAAATCCAGCTCGGCACCGGCACGATCAACATGCCGAACGCTCATCCCGCCGCCGTCGCGGCCAGCATGGCGATGCTGGATCATATGCTGGATGGACGCCTGATCTTTGGAATTAGCCCAGGCGGCCTCCTGTCCGACGCCGAACTGTTCGGCAATCTCGACGCCAACCGCAATGAGATGTTCCTCGAGGCCATTAATCAGGTGCTTGCGATCTGGGATGGCGAGCCGCCCTATAATATCAACGGCAAATACTGGACCATCTCCACCCAGCGGACGCTGATGGCGGAAATCGGCCAAGGCTATATCCCGAAGCCGCTGCAACGCCCGCATCCGCCGATCGTCGTCACCGCGGTCGCCCCGTTTTCGCAGGGCGTGACGGAAGCGGCCGCGCGCGGCTGGGAGCCGATCTCGGCCAACTTCCTGATGCCGACATGGGTGAAAAGCCACTGGCCCAAATATGTCGAGGGCTGCGAACGAGCCGGCCGCCCTGCCGATCCCGCCAACTGGCGTGTCGCCAAAAGCGTCTTCGTTGCCAACGATGCGGCGACCGCGAAAGCCTATGCGACCGACCCGGATGGACCCTATGTGAACTACTACCGCTCCCTCTTCACCAAGCTGAAGAAGAGCGGCCGCGTCGCGCTGTTCAAGACTCATCGCGACCAGCCCGACGACGACGTCACACTGGAGTCGATCTGCGACAAGTTGATCATCCACGGCACGCCGGATAGCGTTGCCGACCAGATTCTCGCATTTCAGGAGGAAGTCGGCGCATTCGGCACTCTGCTGTATGCTGGCAAGGACTGGAAAGACCGAGAACTCGGACGGCAATCCATGATCCTCACTGCGGAGAAAGTCATGCCGCTGGTGAATTCAGATGCGTCCGGCAAACAAGCAGGCGCTGCAGAATAGCAGCGCGCCAGAAAAGGGACGTCTATTGGCACTGACAGACCGCATTCCCTACCAGGCACTCATCGACCGCCCGAAGCTCAGCCTACCGAATGGCAAGACTTTGGCGCTGTGGGTCATTCTGAACGTCGAGGAGTGGCGCATCGATAACCCGATGCCGCGCACTGTGCTTAGCCCGCCGATGGGCCAGCCGCTGCTGCCTGACGTCCCCAATTGGTCATGGCACGAATACGGCATGCGCGCGGGATTCTGGCGGCAACTCAAAGCCCTGACGGATCGCCGGATCCCGATCACGCTCGCGCTCAATGCCAACGTCTGCAACTCCTATCCGCGCGTTGTGGAAGCAGCGCGCGAGGCGGGTTGCGAGTTCATGGGGCACGGTTTCGTTCAGGGACCGATGCATAAGCTTGCAGACCAAGCCGACGCCATCGCGCGCACCGTCGACACGATCGCCAAATTCAGTGGCAAGACCCCTCGTTCGTGGGAGAGTCCCGGACTGACCGAAACCGGCGACACGCTTGATCTGTTGCGGCGGAATGGCATCGAATATGTCGCCGACTGGGTGATCGACGATCTGCCGCAAAGTATCGAAACACCGCACGGCACGATCACGACCATTCCCTATACCGTCGAAACCAACGACATCGTTGTTCACGCGTTGCAACATCAGCCGTCCGAGCAATTCTTGCGGCGGGGCATCGATCAGTTCGATCGCCTTTATCTGGAAAGCAAAAGCAACGCGCGCGTCATGGCGATTTCGATTCATCCCTACATCACCGGCGTGCCGCACCGCATCAGATATCTCGAAGAACTACTCGACTACGTCATCGGCCACGACGGTGTCGCGCCGATGACCGCGAGCGAGATCGGCGACTGGTATTGCGGGCAGATGGCCGCCATCGCGAAATAAGAAACAGGGATTTTAGTCATGATCCGGGCAGCCATCATCGGCTTCGGCTGGTGGGGACAAACCATCGCCAGCAATCTCATGCAAAGCGACGCGATCCGGCCCGTTCTCGCCATCGATCTCGTCGAGAATGCGCGAACCAAGGCGGAAGCCATGGGACTCGCTACCGCCGACCGTTTCGAAACAGCACTGGAACGCCCGGACATCGACGCCGTGATCCTGTGCACGCCGCAGGACCGGCATGCAGCGCAGATCGAAGCCGCCGCCGAAGCCGGGAAGCACGTGTTCTGCGAGAAACCGCTTTGCACCACGGCCGCTGACGCTGAACGCGCAATCGCGGCCGTCAAGGCTGCAAAGGTTCAAATCGGAATCGGGCATGAGCGTCGTTTCGAACCGGCCGTGATCGAAATGCGAAAACGATATTCCGCGGGCGAGTTCGGTGAGGCATTGGTCCTGGAGGCGAATTTCAGCCAAGACAAGTTCCTCAAGCTGCCACGCGACAACTGGCGGCTATCGAAATCAGACAATCCGGCCGGCCCTCTCTCGGCGACGGGCATTCACCTTGTCGATCTGTCGATAGCGCTGCTCGGTCAGCCGACCCAGGTCTGGGCCAGGTTGGCGACGCTAGGCACCGACTTCGCCAATGGCGATACGCTCGCGATCACGCTCGGCTTTGCCAATGGTGCCACCGCATCGCTGACCGCGGTACTCGCAACACCGTTCATGGGACGCCTCGCATTGCTCGGCTCACGGGGATGGATGGAAATTCGTGACCGCACGCACCCCGAAAACCCGACGGGATGGGACGTCACGCGGACGCTGCGCAATACGGAGCCGGCGACCGCCTATTATCCGCCTCATCCCGCCGTGCGCGACAATATCGAGGCGTTTGCGCGGGCAGCCATGGGCCGAACCCCGTACCCCGTGAGCCACGATGAGATGCTGGCGAACGTGCGGACCTTTGAAGCGATTCAGCGATCAGCGGTCAGCGGTTGTCTCGAGCCGATTCAGGTTGCGTGACACCTCCCGCGAATTCTTGCCGAGCGCCCGCGTCATCCCGATCAGAAAGGTATCGATGGCGTCGGCGATCATCCTTTCCTTGTCTTCCAGAACCGGCGATTCGTAGATGAACTTGCGGACGCCGTAATAGAAGATGCCGCCGTGAAACACCCAGGCCAGTTCGAGTTCTTTCGCCGTCGGCTTTGACTGTACCGAAAGCCCGGCCTCGAACCGCCATTCCTTGATGATGCGAGTCAGAATCTTGTCCCGCACCGTGCCGACGTACCAGCGGTTGATGTCGAGCCCCTTCAGTCCAGAGAACAGATAAATCCGCAACCAGACCCTGTTGAAGATGGCGTCGGTATAAGTGACGTAAAAGTACTGCAGGCGGTCGCGCAGCGGACGTGAGCGATCGGACAGCCGCTTCTCCCAGTCGCTATCGAGGGGCTCTAGATAAACCTTGCGGTAGACTTCCCGGATCAGATCTTCCTTGCTCGGGAAATATCGATAGAGCAGCGGTTGAGTCACCCCCAGTCGGCGCGCCAACTCCCGCGTGCCACCGTTGAATCCCTCCTCGGCAAAAAATTCGGTCGCCTTACGGATGAATTCCTTCCGCCGATCTTCCGGGGACAAGCGCTTCTGCTTGACGGGGATTCCTGCTGCTTTCGCCTTCTTTCTCATCCGAATTTGCTGTCGGGTATCATGACTCAGAGACAAAATGACCGAAGCCGCCCCGGGCGAACAGCAACGGTTCTTTTCGGTTGTAAGCATAGCTTTCCACAGCACCAAGGAAAATTATGTGATCTCCCCCATAATATCGGTCCACCGCACGGCATTCGAATGACGCGACGGTGCCTGGAAGCAGCGGCGCACCGCCAAGTCCCTGGCGCCATTGCACACCAGCAAACTTATCGTCGGCTGAAACGGCGAATTGCTGGGCTAGATGGCGCTGATCTGTCCCAAGAACGTTCACCGCAAAATGGCTGGCATTCTGAAATACACCCATGCTCGGCGAATAGGACGCAAGGCTCCAAAGAACCAGTGGCGGATTGAGTGACACGGAGGCGAACGAGTTGCAGGTCAGCCCAACCGGCTTGCCGTCGGGAACGGCCGCAGTGATGACTGTGACGCCTGTCCCGAAAGAACCAAGCGCATTTCGGAAATCGCGCGGATCGATCGACGAACTGTTGCTTGCCAATTCGTTGTCGATATTGATGCGGTCACGAGTTGCTGCGGTCATGACAACCGTCTTTCAAAGGGTAAGATTCTCGGACGGAAGATCGAGCGCTACACGACCATAGTTGGTTCCGGCCGCATCAAAATTGAAGGCAATATGCGCATTGATCGCATGCGCATCACGGAACTGCCGCTGCAGCGCGCCGGAGGTATACAGTCCCCGAGCGCCGCTCGCCGAAAATAATAATTCGACGGCCTCGGTACACAGGTTGACGGCATAGGCTCCGTCACGGCGATACTTCGTTTTTTCCGCCATTGCAGGGACGCGGCCACGCCTCGCATCGTCCATCGCATCGATGCAGGTCCGGCGCATGATCAACCGCGCGGCATCGACCTTGGCCGACGCCTCGGCAACCTTGATCTGGGTGGTCTGGAGATCGCCGAGCTTGGCGCGATTATAGGTCGACGCACGATGACGCGCGATATCAACGTAGTCATCGACGCACGCCTGCGCGTTGCCGAGCGCCGATCCGGACAGGACATAGGGGAATAAGGCAAAGACCGGGAGCGTATAAAGGACACCCGGATTGACTGCGCTACCCGGCGTCGGGCCACCGGCGACATCCTTCACCGCGAGCGTCATGTGCTCCGGAACGAATACGTCCTTGACCTCGACGTCATTCGATCCGGTGCCTCTGAGACCCATGGCGTTCCACGCATCGATGATCCGGTAGTCGTCTTGTTTCAGAAGAAAGATTCGATACTCGACGCCATCGGCCTCATCCTCCGATGCCACGATGCCTGCCAGCATGTTCCACGTGCTGGAATCCACGCCAGACGAAAACGGCCAGCGGCCCGACAACGTGTAGCCGCCCGCCACCTTACGGGCGCGCCCTGCCGGAAAGATGAACGACGACGCAATGAGAGCATCAGGGCTTTCATTCCAGATCGCATCCTGGGCGCGACGATCGAACATCGCCAGCATCCAGTGATGGCTGGCCAAGTTGGCGAGATTCCAGGCCACCGACGCATCGGCGAGCGCCACCACATCGGCAAAATCCACCAGCGCTACATAGTCAAGTTCCGAGCCGCCCACGCGCTTCGGCTGCAGGATCCTGAACAAACCAGTGTCATGGAGCTCGCGCTCGGTCTCTTGCGGCAGGCGTCGGCGTTCCTCTGTCGACCCGGCACGCTCGCGCAGCTGAGGTAAAAGCGACCGCGCGCGATCGAACATCATCGCATAAGCTGCGCCGTCATCTGCCGACCGCGGACCGATTTCAAGCTTGCGAATGGTACCGGACATCCGATCCTCCGCTCAACGTGCCGATGCCTTGGCGGACTGCGCTCTCTTCATATGCGGACGGTCCAGATAGAGCGACGCTTTCAAACCTTCGTCGTCCTGCGTAGCAAACTCCGACAGCAGCTTCATCTCCGGGATACGCGACCTGTCGAGTGTGCTGACATCCGGCCAATCGATTTCGACCAGATTTCCGGCCGGATCGCGAAGATACATTTGCACACAACCGTCCGGCAGCTCGTTGACCGCGTTGCGAAATGCCTTGGCGTCGAGAACGCCGCGCGCTTTCGCCCTTTCGTAAACGCCGTGAAAGTCATCCACGTCGAGCGCAAAATGCTGATAGACCGGCACATGATCTTCCAGTTCGAAGACATGCAATTGCAGATCGCCGCAACGCAGATACTTCGTCCTGAAGCCAAAATTGTACGTCGGGATCAATTCCATCCCGAGGACGTCCTGGTAAAATCGAGCGGACTCATCGAGATCCTTGGCGCCGATAGACAGGTGATTAAACCCAAGAACTTTCATATCGTGCCTCCCGGATGGATTGTTATAATCATTTATCGATCGATAAATAGTGCACTTGCCACGAGAGCGCAAGCGGCTTCCGTCGACGCACTGCACAAGAACGAAGCGTCTCGCGTGAACGCGCAATGCATCAATCCGGCTTTCCCAGCGCAATCAGAGCTTCGGTGCGGGACGCCGGTGCTCGGCGGACACCGCGCAAGGATGCCTGCAGATCCGAGACCCGCTCCGCATTGGACGCGGCCCTGCTCCCGTCGGCGTTCAAAAAGCTATTCTCGAAACCAATCCTGCAATGACCGCCGAGCGCGGCTGCAGCGACAAGCGATGTCGTTTCAGCCGCACCAAAGGCACACGCCCACCAGATGAAAGCATTCGATTCTTCCTGCGCTTTCAGCCTCGCGAGGAACGGCACCAGTTCAGCCGGATCGCTTTCCTGGTTTGCAACGTAACGTCCGAGCGGAAAGATCAACGAATGACGACAGCCGGGAATGACGCTGCGCGCGATCAGGTCAAGCAGCCGATCAAGTTCTTCGACCGAGTAGACGATGTGCTGCACAGCGATTCCCTGCACATGTGCCCATCGATAGAGATCGGCCGCAGCGCTCTCCGCGCTCGCATCCGGAATCAGTTCTTTCATCGCGATGCTCACGGCCTCGGGCACCGTTGCGCGCACGACCGCGATCTGCTCGGCCGGACTGAACATCCCGACCGCCTCCGTCGTGATCTGGACGATCACGTCCGGCCCAACCTTCCGTTTGATGGCTTCGGTCGCAGCGAGATAGCGCGCGGCATCGAGCGTGTGCTTCCCGGTGTCGTCACGCACGTGCAGGTGGATCGCCTGAGCACCTCTGGCGAAGCAAGCCGCGGCCTCTCGTGCGATCGCTTCCGGCGAGATCGGCAGATTGGGATGGTCGGCCGGACCCTTGCGAGCACCGTTCGGCGCAACCATGATCGCGAGATCGTTCATTCCCATTCATTGCTCCGTCTGCCCGACATCGAACATCACGTCGGGAACGATCTCAGGATGTAGTTCTCCGATCGGCTTGACAAGACTTGTGTTTATCGATCGATCATTATTGCATTGTTAGCGAGCGCTCCATACGGGGCGTATCGGGCAACTTCGTTGGCGGAGCAAACCATGGACGACAAGATCATCGGGCTCGTCGGGCTCGGCATCATGGGCGGCGCAATCGCGCGGAACCTAGCCGAGAGGGGCTGGCGCGTTGTCGGATTCGACATCGATGCCGCCCGCGCGGCTGCCGTTTCGGGCGGCGGGATCGAAATCGCTTCGGACATCGCCAGTGTCGTGGCCGCGGCGCCGGTCATCATGACGAGCCTACCCAGTCCTGCTGCTGCGTTGGCCGTCGCGCACGAAATCGCAGCAGCAACGCAGAATGGAAGAATCATTGCTGAACTGAGCACGCTGTCGCTCGCCGACAAGCTTCAGTTCAAGGCCATTCTCGACCAAGCCGGGCATATCGCTCTCGACTGCCCGCTGAGCGGCACTGGTGCGCAGGCGGAGGTCCGCGACCTGATCGTCTATGCCAGCGGCGACAGCGCCGCCATCGCAACATGCAAGGCCGCGTTTGCTGATTTCGCCAAGCAGGATGTCGATCTTGGCATCTATGGCAACGGCAGCCGGATGAAATTCATCGCCAACCATCTGGTCGCGATTCACAATGTCGCGACGGCCGAAGCAATGTTGCTGGCCGAGCGTGCAGGCCTCGACCTTCATCAGGTCGTCGATGTCATCGGTCCGGGAGCCGGCGGATCACGGATGTTTCAGATGCGCGCACCGATGATGGCGGCGGAAACGTACACGCCTGCGACAATGCGCGTATCGAACTGGGCCAAGGACATGGCCATCATTGCGGCCTTTGCCAATGACTCCAGTTGTGAGACGCCGCTCTTCACGCTGACCCAACCGATCTATCGGAAGGCGCTCGCGAGCGGCCTTGGCGAAATGGATACCGCCGTGGTGTTCGAGGTACTCAAGGCCAAAAGCTCGGTTTAGGAGACCGTCTTACGCCACGACAGACCAGATAGTTGGATAGTCCGCACCGCAACAGCGTTGCGGCAACCACGACGCAGGTTAAGCGCTACTCTTGTTGTCAATCTGGCTGCGGCACGTGTAAATTGGCCGCGGGAGGAGGTGATCCGTGGAGACGGGTCACCGATATGATCATGTTCGAAGGACACGATCCCTATCTCGTCGCGCTCTCGGTCGCGGTCGCAATTCTGGGAGGATATACCGGGTTTGGCCTGGCGGCGCGCATTCGCGTGACGCCCGAGGGACACCATCGCGTACTCCTCGCCGGTGCCGCCGCTTTTCTCGCCATCGGCATCTGGACCATGCATTTCATCGGAATGCTGGCCGCGCCGCTTCCCCCCGACACCGGCTACCTCATTCTGCCTACCATCGTCTCGTTTCTGATTTGCGTGCTCGTTGTCGGCGTCTCGCTGTTCTTCGTCAGCACTGGAGAACCAACGCTTGGACGGCTTGCCTCCTCGGCCGTGCTGATGGGTGTCGGCATCACCAGCATGCATTATGTCGGCATGCACGGATTGTCCGGCCCCTTTGCGATGGTTCATCGGCCGATTTTCGTCGTGCTCGCGGCGCTGATTGCGATCGGCGCATCTTACGGCGGGCTGCGGGCATTTTTGGCTCGCCACGACGGCTGGCAATTGATCGTCAGTGCCATCGCCTTCGGAGTCGCCGTGTCCGGCATGCACTACACCGCCATGGAGGGGATGCAACTCGAAACGGTCGGTCATGGCGCCCATTCTCATATGGCCGAGGGGCTCGCGGCATCGCAACAAGTGCTATCACTCGTCGTCGCGGTGCTGTGCTTTGTCGTTGCCGCCGGGTTTCTGTTGTCGCTGATGCCGGATCCCCGCAAACATACCAGCGCGGCGGCGGCCGAAATTGAGGGGATTTTGCCGGAAACGACGGCTATGGCCGAATCTGTGGCCATCGAGGCCGAATTGGCGCCTGCGGTCGCCCCCCGGCTGAAAGCTGCGCCACTGGGCGGGCTGGGGCAGCCGCCGCGCGCGGCTCCCGTGCCGCGCCTGCCCATCGAGGGCGCAGACGGCACACACTTTATAGATGTCGCCGAGGTGAGGAGTATCCGCGCCGACGCCCACTATACTCGGGTACACGACGGCATCCGTGAGCGGATGTGCCCGTGGTCGATCTCGGAAACCGAGGCGCAACTCGATCCCAGTCAGTTTCTTCGGGTGCACCGCAGCTACATCGCAGCCATTCCGCATATCGCCTTTGTCCGAAAGGAAGGTGACGGTGCGGTGATCGAGCTCGATGGCTCGTCGCCGCATCGCATCCCCGTCAGTCGAGCCAAGATTGCCGAGGTGAAAGCGCGCCTCGGACTGGCCAAGCGCAGCACGTCCACACTCTGATCGCGTTAACGTCAGCAACATTGACGCATTTCGTGCAGGCTGACGCGCATTTCATGCGAAATTCGCCGCCTTGTGCCGGATCGGTTGCCTGCGAAAACGGCGAAGGACATCCATTCCCTCAACGTCTGCTTTGAATAATTCCAGACTATTGAGGGAGCACATCGATGATTCCGGGCCAGTTCCAGTATTACCGGCCGGCGACGACCGCCGAGGCCATCGGACTGATGGCAAAGCTGGGTGATGACGCACGGCCGCTCGCTGGCGGCCACAGCCTTATTCCCATGATGAAACTTCGGCTGGCGACTCCTGAACATCTGGTCGACTTGCATGGCATCGCTTCCCTGAAGGGCATCCGGCGCGAAGGCGACCGGATCGTGATCGGAGCGATGACAACCCAGCATGACCTGCTCGCCTCTGACGAAATCGCCAAGATGCTCCCCATTTTGCACGAGACGTCGCTGCTGATTGCCGATCCGCAGGTCCGTTACATGGGCACCATCGGCGGCAATGTTGCGAACGGCGATCCCGGCAACGACATGCCGGCGCTGATGATGACACTCGGCGCGACGTACCATCTCGAGGGCCAGGGCGGCGTCCGCCAGGTCCCGGCGGCAGAGTTTTATCAAGGTGCCTACTTCACCGCACTCGAGCCCGGCGAAATCCTGACCGCGATCGCGGTGCCGACCCCAGCTGCGAACCATGGCTACGCGTATGAAAAGCTGAAGCGAAAGATCGGCGACTATGCCACTGCGGCGGCGGCTGTAGTGCTCACCATGTCTGGCGGCAAAGTTGCGACCTGCAGCATCGGCCTGACCAACCTTTCGGAGACTGCGCTGCTGGCGGACGAGGCCGCCAAAGCTGTCATCGGGACCAGTCTTGACGATGCATCCTTGAAAAGGGCCGCCGCTGCCGCAGAAGCGATCATGTCGCCTGCCGGTGACGGCCGTGGCTCGCCGGAATACCGGAAATATGTCGGCGGCATCATGGTGATACGGGCGCTGCAGCACGCCGCGGCCCGCGCGAAGTAAGGAGGCACCGATGGCAAAAACACACGTAACGATGAGGGTGAACGGCGCGGAGGTCGAAGGTCTCGTCGAGCCGCGCACGCTGCTGGTGCACTTCATCCGCGAAAACTTGCAGATGACCGGCACCCATATCGGCTGCGACACCACCCATTGCGGTGCTTGCACCGTCGATCTCAACGGCATGTCGGTGAAGAGCTGCACCGTGCTTGCTGTGCAGGCCGAAGGCGCCGAGATTTCCACCATCGAGGGCATGGCCAATGCGGATGGCACTCTCTCGGCACTTCAGGAAGGTTTCCGGATGATGCACGGGCTGCAATGCGGCTTCTGCACGCCGGGCATGATCGTGCGCGCGCACCGGTTGCTGCAAGAGAACACCAGCCCCACCGAAGAAGAAATCCGCTTCGGCATCGCGGGCAATCTCTGTCGTTGCACCGGCTATCAGAACATCGTCCGGGCGATCCAGTACGCCGCCGCCAAGATCAATGGCGTTGAATTCCAGGAGGCCGCAGAATGAACGACATGACTCCCACGCGGGAAGAACGCGAAGCTCGCCTCGAAGGCATGGGTTGCAAGCGCAAGCGCGTCGAGGACGTCCGGTTTACGCAGGGCAAGGGCAATTACGTCGATGACGTCAAGCTGCCCGGCATGCTGCATGGCGACTTTGTCCGCTCGCCGCATGCGCATGCGCGAATCAAATCGATCAACACCGAAAAGGCGCTCAAGATACCAGGCGTGCTGGCGGTGCTGACCGCCGAGACTTTAAAGACGGTCAATCTCGCCTGGATGCCGACGCTCGCCGGCGACGTTCAGATGGTGCTGGCCGACGGCAAGGTGCTGTTCCAAAATCAGGAAGTCGCGTTCGTCGTCGCCACCGACCGCTATACGGCGGATGACGGCATCAACGCCGTCGAGGTCGAGTACGAGCCGCTGCCGCCGCTGGTCGATCCGTTCAAATCAATGAATTCTGATGCGCAAATTCTGCGCGAAGATATCAAGGACAAGAAGGACGGCGCGCACGGACCGCGCAAGCATCCCAACCACATCTTTGAATGGACCGTCGGCGACAAGGACCTGACCGATGCCGCGTTCAAGAAGGCCGACGTCACGATCAAGGAACTGATCTCCTATCACCGCGTCCATCCATCGCCGCTGGAAACCTGCCAATGCGTGTGTTCATTCGATAAGGTGAAGGGTGAGCTGACAATCTACGGCACCTTCCAGGCTCCGCACGTGATCCGTACCGTGGTGGCGTTGATCGCGAAGCTTCCGGAGCAGAAAATCCACGTCATCTCGCCAGATATCGGCGGCGGGTTCGGCAATAAGGTCGGCGCCTATCCCGGCTACATCTGTGCGGCGGTTGCGACCATCGTCACCGGCAAGTCGGTGAAATGGGTCGAAGACCGCATGGAGAACCTTACCACCACGTCGTTCGCGCGCGATTACCACATGACGACCGAGATCGCCGCGACGAAAGAGGGGAAGGTCACTGGCTTGCGCGTCCATGTGCTCGCCGATCACGGTGCGTTCGACGCCTGCGCCGATCCGTCGAAGTGGCCGGCCGGCTTCTTCAATATCGTCACCGGTTCATACGATTTCCCGGCCGCACACCTCACCGTGGATGGCGTCTATACCAATAAGGCTCCGGGTGGCGTCGCCTATCGCTGTTCGTTCCGCGTTACGGAAGCCGCCTATTGCATCGAGCGCGGCATGGATATTTTGGCACAGAAGCTCGGCATGGATCCGGCCGAACTGCGCCTGAAGAACTTCATCAAGCCCGAGCAGTTTCCTTATCACTCCGCGCTCGGCTGGGAGTACGATTCAGGCGATTACGCCACCGCCATGAAGAAGGCGATGGAGACCACGCAATACGCTGCGTTGCGCAGGGAGCAGGCGGCCAAGCGCGAAGCGTTCAAGCGCGGCGAGACGCGCGAGATCATGGGTATCGGCGTTTCCTTCTTCACTGAAATCGTCGGCGCCGGACCGTCGAAGAACTGCGATATTCTTGGGATCGCCATGTTCGATTCCTGCGAAATCCGCATGCATCCGACCGGCACGGGCATCGCGCGGATGGGGTCGAAAAGCCAGGGCCAGGGCCACGAGACGACATGGGCTCAGATCATCGCGACGGAAATCGGCATTCCCGCCGACAACATCATGGTTGAGGAAGGCAATACCGATACGGCCCCTTACGGTCTCGGCACCTACGGCTCGCGATCGACCCCGGTGGCGGGTGCTGCGATCGCCATGGCCGCGCGTAAGATCAAGGCCAAGGCGCAGATGATCGCGGCCTACAAGCTTGAAGTGCATGAAGATGACCTGGAGTGGGATATCGACGGCTTCCGCGTAAAGGGCTTGCCGGAGAAATTCCTCGGCATGAAGGATATCTGCTGGATCGCCTACAATTCGCCACCGCCAGGACTTGAGCCGGGACTGGAAGCGGTGAGCTATTACGATCCGCCCAACATGACCTATCCGTTCGGCGCCTATATCTGCGTGATGGATATCGAAGTCGATACCGGCGTGTACAAGGTCCGGCGCTTTTACGCACTCGACGACTGCGGCACCCGGATCAACCCGATGATCATCGAAGGGCAGGTCCATGGTGGCCTGACCGAAGCGTTCGCTATCGCGATGGGACAAGAGATTCATTACGACAACGAGGGCAACGTCCTCGGCGGTTCGTTCATGGACTTCTTCCTGCCTACCGCGGTCGAGACCCCGCACTGGGAGACCGACTTCACGGTGACACCGTCGCCGCATCACCCGATCGGTGCCAAGGGTGTGGGTGAAAGCCCGAATGTCGGCGGCGTGCCGGCGTTCTCCAACGCCGTCAACGACGCTTTCTCATTCCTCGGCGCGACGCACATTCAGATGCCGCATGATTTCTGGCGCAACTGGAAAGCGGCCAAGCAACTTGGCCTGATCAAAGACGCGGCCTTCGCAGCCTGACGATGAAGAACCGGGACGATATCGCCGAACGTCTTGCCGCGACCGGCTACATTGCCGATGGCGAACTCGCGACTGCGATCTCGCTCATGCAATCTCTGAGGCGCCCGCTGCTCCTCGAAGGCGAAGCGGGCGTCGGCAAGACCGAGGTGGCCAAGGCGCTGGCAGCGCTCCACGGCGCGAAATTGATCCGTCTGCAATGCTACGAGGGGCTCGATCAATCGGCCGCGCTGTATGAGTGGAATTACCAGCGGCAGTTGCTGGCGATTCAAGCGCATCAAGGACAGAACGCGTCCGAGGTCGAAGACCAGATCTTCTCAGAAAAATATCTGCTGGAGCGCCCCCTGCTCGCGGCAATCCGGCGCGAAGAGCCGCCTGTCCTGCTGATCGACGAGATCGATCGCGCAGACGACGAATTCGAAGCATTCTTGCTCGAACTGCTGTCGGATTTCCAGATATCGATTCCCGAACTCGGCACCATCAAGGCCACTTCAATTCCGCTTGTCGTACTGACGTCCAACGGCACGCGCGAATTGTCCGACGCACTGCGCCGGCGGTGCCTGTATCATTATGTCGACTATCCCGACGTGGATCGGGAGGCCCGTATCATCATGGCGCGCGTGCAAGGCGCCAGTGCGTCGCTCGCGTTGCAGATCGCGCGAATGGTCGAAAACATTCGCAAAGAAGATCTACGCAAGGTGCCCGGCGTCGCCGAGACGCTGGACTGGGCGGTCGCACTGATTGGTCTCGACATACGCGACCTGCACGACGACCCCGAGATCGTACACGAGACGCTGATGTGCCTGCTCAAGACTCGCGAGGACAAGGCGCGTTTCAAACCGGAAATTACCGCAAAGTTGCTGGGGAAAGTCGCATGAGCGGCAGCGGCAAATCTCCGATTGATCACGACGTCGATCGTCTCGTCGCGACCAGGCTGGCGGGCTTTGTCACGACGTTGCGCGACAACGCTTTCGCAGTCGGATCACGCGAGGGCGAAGACGCCGCAGTTGTGATCGCGGAAGGCTATGGCGAACATCCGGAATTGCTGCGCTCCGCATTCAAGCATCTTTTTTCCACGCGCAAGGCCGACTGGGACAGGTTCGACGGCATCTTCGATGCATTCTGGCTCGGCAAGCGCGTCAAGTCGCGCTCCACGATCACGGGCGCATCGAAGCCGGCCAACAATCCGTCGCTGAAGAGCCTTCAGGACAAAAATGCCGAACGCGGCGATGGCGAGCAGGCGTTCGACCAAATGCCATCCCCGGAGGATCCCCCTAACGGTCGCGGCGAAGGCCGCATGGAAGGTGCATCGCAAGCGATCAATCTGGCGGAGGTCGATTTCCGCAAGATGAGCGACCCCGACCAGATCACGCAAGCGCATGCAGCCGCCGCGCAGCTGGCACAGGCGATGCGCTCGCGCCTCACGCGGCGATACCTTGCGCGGCGTAACGGCTATCGCCTCGATCTTCGCCGGACCATCCATGCCAATATCGTTCACGGCGGCACGCCGATCACTCTTGTGAAACGGCGGCGCAAGGACAAGCCGTTACGGCTTGTGGTGCTTCTCGACGCTTCCGGCTCGATGAGCATGTACACCGCGGTTTTCATCCGTTTCATCCACGGCATGCTCGACGAATTCCACGAAGCCGAGGCATTTCTGTTCCACACCCAACTCGCCCACGTGTCGGACGCGATGAAGGAGCGCGATCCGGCGCGCGCGCTCGACCGGCTGTCGATGATGGCGCAGGGTGCCGGAGGCGGCACGCGCATCGGCCTTTGCCTGCAGACCTTCAATCGCTGGCACGCCGCGCGGGTGATCCATTCGCGAACCTGCGTGATGATCGTTTCCGACGGTTATGAGACCGGGGACGCCAACCTGCTCGGCCGCGAGATGGCGCAACTGACAAAACGCTGCCGCCGCGTCGTCTGGCTCAATCCGATGGCAGGCTGGGATGGCTACGCGCCGGAGGCCGCCGGCATCAAGGCCGCGCTCCCACATGTGGATCTCTATGCCCCGGCCAATACGTTGGAAAGTTTGTTGGCGCTCGAACCCTATCTGGCGAAGCTCTAGGAGAGGCCGATGACGGTTCATGTCGAAGTGATCGATCTCGTGGCGCAACTGAAAGCGACCGAACAACCGTTCGCGCTCGCCACCGTCGTTCGCACGGTCTCGGTCACGGCCGCGAAGGCCGGCGCAAAAGCGGTGATCCGTCCCGACGGCACGATCGCTGCCGGATGGATCGGCGGCGGTTGCGCACGAGGCGCGGTGCTTAAGGCTGCGCGCGAGGCCCTTGCCGATGGCGAACCCCGCATGATTTCGGTACAGCCGGAAGATTCGCTGGCGGAACGCGGCGTTTCTGCAGGAGAACAACGCGACGGCGTGCGGTTTGCGAAGAACATGTGTCCGAGTCAGGGCACCATGGATATCTTTGTAGAGCCGGTGTTGCCGCATCCATCCCTGGTCATCCTGGGCGCCAGCCCGGTTGCGTTGTCGCTTGCCGCGCAGGCGCGCGCGCTCGGGTTTCACGTCACGATTGCCGCGCCGCTCGCAGATTTCTCCGATGCGCCGGACGCCGACATCAAAAACGATGGCTTCGATCTTGGCACGCTTCCCGATGCAAAGCGCTTCGTCGTGGTCTCGACGCAAGGCAAGGGCGATGAAGCCGCGCTCAAATCGGCTGTAACGATAAAGGCCGCATATCACGCTTTCGTCGGCAGCCGCCGCAAAATGACTGCGCTGCGTGACAAGCTCGTGCGCGAAGGCGTTTCGCCGGACGTGATCGATCGCATCAAGGCGCCAGCCGGGCTCAATCTCGGTGCCATCACGCCTGAGGAAATCGCCATGTCGATTCTGGCCGAGATCACCGTTGAGCGGCGGCGCGGCCAGCGAACATCCACCCAGAGTGCAACCACTTAAGGACTGACCCGATGCAAATGAACGACAGCCAGTGGATTTCTGCGCCGAAAGAAAAAGTGTGGGCTGCGCTTAACGATCCCGCGACGCTGAAGCGGTGCATACCGGGGTGCGAGAGTCTCGAGATGACCACCCCGAATGACATGACCGCGACAGTCGTCATCAGGATCGGCCCGGTGAAGGCAACATTCGGCGGCAAGGTTACGCTGTCGGATCTCGATCCGCCGAACAGCTATCGGATCTCCGGCGAAGGTTCGGGCGGGGTTGCTGGCTTCGCCAAGGGCGGAGCCACCGTGCGCCTCGAGGCCGATGGCCCCGACGCCACCATCCTTCACTACGACGTGGACGCGCAGATCGGCGGCAAGCTCGCCCAGCTTGGCGGGCGGCTGATCGATTCGACCGCGAAAAAGCTCGCAGGCGAATTCTTTACCTCGTTCGGCGAAGCAGTCGGTGGCACGGACGAGACAACCGTTGCCCAGACGGGCAAGAAAAGCTGGCTTGGCCGCCTGACCGGCAGCGCCGCGATCGCCGGGCTGATGCTGTTGACCGGCGCTCACTGGTGTTGTCTCAACGGCCAGCATCACGCGCCAGGCGTCTTCATGGACGGAGCAATCTGCTCATCACGCAGTTGAGGGCGAGGAGAGCGCACAGCCGCGGCGGCGCTTTCCGCAGGGGAAAGCGGTTGGCGTCAATCGGATAATTCCTGGAAAAGCGGACACCGGGACACCGCCAGCGAGATACAATCCCGAGGCGGAACTCGGAACTATCCCGGCGCTGCGGAAATCGCTGAATTCCGTCTGCGAGCGGCTTCGAAAGCCATCGAGCGCGTTGGCGATCCCGGCATGACTCGAACATGCGACCTACGGTTTAGGAAACCGTCGCTCTATCCGGCTGAGCTACGGGACCGAAGACCCGCGAACCGGCGGGCACTTGCCCGGCTTCTTACCAGACCGGCAGCCTGTTCGCCAGCCACCTTTGTAGTGGGAACGCCTTCGATCGCCGCCGGGCGCCTCCTCCTAAGTTGCAGCAAACATGGGGAGAAAACAAAACAGCGGATGACAATGCAGGCGTTGCCGGGCGAGATTCGACGAACGAGTTGCGACCTGCGAAAGGCCCCATGTATTCCGTGCACGCACCGGCGTTCTTGCTCCATGCGGCACTGCTGTGCGGCACGGCGCTCTGCTGTGTCACGCTGACATCGATATCTTCGGGCGCCCAGCAATCGACCATCGCGGCGGCGCGGGATTACGAAGAATGCGCCGAACGGGTCCGCGCGCCCGCGCTCGCGACCGAATCGGCGCCGGCAACAATCGCCGAATGCGACAGCCGTTTTCCCGGGCGACGCAAGCCCGGCGGCGGTTACACCTATTACGACTTCATGCAGAACAGGCATTTCGATATTGCCGGCCCGGTCCCCACTGCAAAGGAACTGAAGCAGATCGACAAGGAATTCATTCGTTACCTTGCCGCCAGAAATCCGACGCCAGTTCCGCGAGATGCTGAGCTTTTGCGGACGTCGAATATCGTCGGCGGCGCCAAGCCGAATGCGATAGCGAAGCCATCTGCGCAACGAACGCCGCCGCGCTCCGTCGCCGCCCAGCGCAAGGAATCCCGACACGCCGCCAGGCAGCCGGCCTGTCGCGATACACCGCTTGCCTGCGGCTGGATGCACTTCACCTCGCGGATCAAGACCATCAAGGAGGATCTGCTCAACCCTCCATCCAGGGAAACGCTGATATCGCGCCTGCAGCACCGCGACCGTTAGAATCTGCGGTCTCTAATCGGTGATGACCATCGCCCAGAACACACCATAAGGCGAACGTCTGTTGATCGCCGACGCGACGCCGACCTTGTGTGCGCCGACCATCAACAGATTCTCGCGGTGGCCTGTGCTATTTTCCCATTGCTTCAGCGTCTCGGGAAAGGTCGCAAAACCGGCAGCGATATTTTCCGCGGCCAATCTCTTTCGCAGTTTCGCGATCCGCACAGGAAAAAGGCCCGCCACCGTGTGGCTGACGACACCATGCGAGGCCATCGCACGCGCCTGCTGCAACGCAACGGCATTTAGCCGGGCATCGATCTTGACCGCCGACAAGCCATGGGCGCGACGATATGCGCTGATCTGACTGGCGTAATCCGCAGCCATGGCCGGCATCGTCAGGCTGATGAACGCAATGAGCGCCAACAACGTTCGCATTTGACCTCACGCATGATTGTGCTGAAGGACCGCGAAATCCGATAGCAAGATTGCGACGAATATTCTAGTAAGCCAGCATCGCCTCGCCACCGGCGGTGATCCAGCTCTTTCGTCATCGTGAAGCCATGGTCCATCTATCATGAAGTCTGCTATCCTGTTGTCGGTCGTCCTCGCGCAAATGATCGTGGCACCGGCGATGGCGAATGACGCGCGATTTCTCGCCAGCCTCAGCAAGCTCGATCCCTATACGCGGCTCGAACAGATTTGCGACCTTTACGCGATGAACCGCATCGACCGGGATTCAAATCCGTTTCATCCTGACCGCGCCAAGGCCGACGTCATTTCTCACCCGCGGCACGTCAAGAATACGATTATCGGCACCGGCGGTGCATTCCGCAGCGGCGGCAAGTGGTATCAGTTTTCCTTCGAATGCAAGGGATCGCCCGACGCCATGAGCGTGGTGTCGTTCACCTACAAGATCGGCAATGTGATCCCGGAAGCGAAATGGGCCAGTTACGGCCTGTGGCGCTGATCGCCACCAGTTTCAGCCGCGGATTTGATCCGGCATCAAACCAGGTGACCCTTTGCCGGCAGTTTCCGCTGCGCGGATCAAAGCGACGATACGCCGCGTCAACGGCACCTTGAGGCCGCGTCGCTCGGCTATCTCCAGGATGACGCCTTGCAGATAATCGATTTCCGTTCGCCGGCCGCGCTGCAGGTCTTCCCACATCGACGAGCGCGCATGCGCATCGATTTTGATGGTGCTTCCTGCGAGCGCGCGAAACAGCGCATCGGGCAATCGCAACAGATGCGGCGTCAAGCCGGCTGGAACTGGTGTCGACGACACCGACGAAACGCCTTCCGCCTTCATCGCCGCCAGTGCTTCCGTCATCTGATCCGCCAGCAGACGCCGCCATGCCCGCTGCGACAATTGCTCCCGCAACGGCAGCCCCGATAGCGCATTGAGCGCGTTATTGAGATTGAGCAGCAGCTTGCCCCATTGCACGCCAGCCATGTTGTCGGTCGCGCGCACGACAAGATCGGGCACCGACAACCGGTCGGCGGTTCCTGCCTGATCTCGCTCGAGCGCAATAACACCAGAGGTAGCGCGATGAAAATGACCATCGCCCGACGCGAGAACGTTGAACGGCACCATTCCGCCGAGAACCGTCCAATCCTTCAATCGCTGGCGCAGGACCGCGGCATTGCCGACACCATTCTGCAAGCTGACGATGACGGCATCGCGCGGAGCGTGCTGCGCGATCGCATCGGCGATAGATGCTGTGTCGGCGCTCTTGACGGTGACGAGGATAATGCTCGCGTCGGCAAAAACGGAATTATCCTCGGAAAGCAGCAGCCGATCCGCCGGCACCCGACGATCGAGCCCCTCGAAACTCGTCAATCGTAGGCCATTCCGCTCGATGTCAGCGATCACTCTCGGACGCGCGAGCAGGGCAACCTTGCGCCCTGCATCGGCCAACATGCCACCGACGAAGCAGCCGATGCTGCCGGCGCCGGCAACGACAATGGGTCTGGTCGGGCTCACTGACTGCTCCGCTACCGTAGCCTGCACTGGCAGCCTTCGTCGCCGTTCGAAGATGAACGACTACACGCGATGCAGACTGACGGAGACTTTCGGCCCGTTCTTGATGGTCTGATAGACCACGCAGTAACGCTCGGTGATTTTCAGCAGCAGATCGAGCTTGTCCTGCGGAGCATCGGTATCGACATCGAAGCGCAGCCGGATTTCAGCGAAGCCGACCGGCGCTTCCTTGTCGACGCCCAGCGTGCCGCGAAAATCGAGGTCACCCTCGGCGGAAACATGTCCGGACTTCAGCGGGACCTCGAGCGCCGTGGCGACCGACTTCAGCGTCACGCCGGCGCAGGCCACCAGCGCCTCCAGCAGCATATCGCCGGAGCACAGTTCCAGGCCCGAACCGCCGGTCGCGGGATGCAGGCCCGCCACCGCCAGCGCGCGGCCGGTCTCGACCTTGCAGGCGATGCCTTCGCGCTCGACCGATCCCTTGGCCTTGAGCGTGATAAATCCCGTTTTTGGATCGTTTTTCAGCCGCTCCTTGATCGGAGCCTGCATTGCGCGCAGTTGTGCCGCGTCCATGAATGTCTCTCCCGAATGATCTGGTGCGATTGTAACTGCAACTGTGGCCGGTCGGCAAACATCACCACCACATGCCCTCGCCTACGATCGATTTCCCATCGCGATCCGGAACATTGCGATCCAGGGATCGATCCAGCGCCGTCAGCACGCGACGCTTGAGCGTCTCGAACAACGGCGACGCCCGGTCGCGCGGCCGCGCAAGATAGACCGGAATTTCTTCGAACAATCGGCCCGGCCGCGGGCGCATCACAAGGATCCGGTCCGCGAGTACGACCGCCTCGTCCACATCATGGGTCACCAAAATCAGCGTCGGGCGGGTATCGGCCCAAAGATCGAGCAGACGATCCTGCAGATCGTGGCGGGTGAATGCATCGAGCGCGGAAAACGGCTCATCCAGCAGCAGCACTTCAGGCCGCGGAACCAGCGCACGGGCGATAGCGACGCGCTGCGCCTGACCGTAAGCATCCATGCCAGCGCATGAGCGGCGCAGTCGCGACCTCGATCAGTCAGTCGGTCGCCTTCCGATTATCGCGAAGGCAACGAGGGCGGCAACAATCTGTGCCGGCTTGCCAAGCTACTGGCTAACCGCGCTGCCGCGACGTTGCTGCCGGCCGCTACGCTCGCCGCGGACCCGGGGCAAAGAAGAGCACGCCTCCGGCGAATAAAGTCTAGTTTCTTCAATCACTTATGACATAACGTCAACTAGAAAATGAGTCTCGCCTTGAGCGGACAGAGAAAACAGAACCATCGAAAATGTGCAGGGAACAGCACAGTCCTCCTCCGCCCCAACAATGATCCGTGACAGCGCGCTCGCGGTCCGATATCCGGTTTGTATGGAGAGCAGCGTGTTGCCAGCGCCGGCCGAGGCCGTCGCGTCGTTCGATACCTCGCGTATTACCGGCGAGATCGATGCCTTGTGGGCGGCGAATGCCGGCCGCGAGGACGCTTTCCGTTCAGCCCTGGCGCAGATGCTGAAGATCGAACTCATCAAGGCGCGCGAGGCGGCACAGGCGATGCTGCTCAAGGATCGACACGGCCGCCGTTGCGCCGAGCGGCTGTGCGTCGTGCAGGATGAAATCATCCGCATGCTGTTCGCCGCCGCGACCCAGCACCTTTATCATTCGCCGATCCCGACCGGCGCCGAGCGCATGGCGGTGGTGGCCACCGGCGGCTATGGCCGCGGCCTGATGGCACCGGAGTCCGACATCGATCTGCTGTTCATTCTTCCGTACAAACAGACCGCCTGGGGCGAACAGGTTGCCGAGGCGATCCTCTATTGCCTGTGGGACATGGGGCTCAAGGTCGGACATGCCACCCGCTCGGTCGATGAATCGATCCGGCAGGCGCGCGGCGACATGACCATCCGCACCGCGATTCTGGAGACGCGCTTTCTCACCGGCGATCAGGCCCTTTATGATGAATTGGTAACGCGTTTCGATACGGAAGTGGTGCAAGGCACTGCCGCCGAATTCGTCACCGCGAAACTTGCGGAACGTGAGGAACGCCATCGCCGCTCCGGCCAGTCCCGCTATCTGGTCGAGCCGAACGTCAAGGACGGCAAGGGCGGGCTGCGCGATCTGCACACGCTATTCTGGATCGCGAAATACGTCTACCGGGTACGCGATACCGAAGAGCTGCTGAAACGCGGCGTGTTCGATGCGCAGGAATATCGCACCTTCCGGCGCTGCGCCGATTTCCTCTGGTCGGTCCGCTGCAACATGCACTTCATCACCGGCCGTCCCGAGGAACGGCTGTCGTTCGACATGCAGCGCGAGATCGCGGTCCGGCTCGGCTACACCTCGCATCCCGGCATGCAGGATGTCGAACGCTTCATGAAGCACTACTTCCTGGTCGCCAAGGACGTCGGGGACTTGACCGCGATCCTGTGCGCGAAGCTGGAAGATCAACAGGCCAAGCCTGTCCCCGTGCTCAGCCGCGTGATGGCACGGCTGCGCCCCGGCGTGCGGCATCGCCGCGTGCCGGAGAGCGACGATTTCATCGTCGACAACAACCGCATCAATCTCGCCTCACCCGACGTGTTCAAGCAGGATCCGGTCAACCTGATCCGCATCTTCCGTCTCGCGCAGAAGAACAATCTCGCCTTCCATCCCGACGCGATGCGCGCGGTGACGCGCTCGCTGCGCCTGATCGGACCGCAGGTTCGCGAAGACCCGGAAGCCAATAAGCTGTTCATGGAAATTCTCACCTCGAACGATGCCGAGGTGGTGTTGCGGCGGATGAACGAAACCGGCGTGCTCGGTCACTTCATCCGCGCGTTCGGCAAGATCGTCGCGATGATGCAATTCAACATGTATCATCACTATACCGTGGACGAGCATCTGCTGCGCTGCGTCGGATTTCTTCAGGAAATCGAGCGTGGCGGCAACGACGAGTTCACGCTGGCCTCCGACCTGA
>JANINJ010000086.1 GCA_024508855.1 Xanthobacteraceae bacterium | reverse complement strand
CGACCACGATCACCGAACGGCCCGAATAGTCGACGCGCTTGCCGAGCAGGTTCTGCCGGAACCGGCCCTGCTTGCCCTTCAGCATGTCGGCGAGCGACTTCAGCGGACGCTTGTTGGCGCCGGTGATGACGCGGCCGCGGCGGCCGTTGTCGAACAGCGCATCGACCGCTTCCTGAAGCATGCGCTTCTCGTTGCGGATGATGATGTCCGGCGCGCGCAGCTCCATCAGCCGCTTCAGACGATTGTTGCGGTTGATGACGCGGCGATACAGGTCGTTGAGGTCGGAAGTCGCGAAGCGGCCGCCGTCGAGCGGCACCAGCGGACGCAGATCCGGCGGGATGACGGGAACGACGGTGAGGATCATCCACTCCGGCTTGTTGCCGGAAACGCGGAACGCCTCGACGATCTTCAGGCGCTTGGCGAGCTTCTTGTGCTTGATGTCGGAGTCGGTCTCCGCCATGTCGACACGCAGCTGCGCCTCGAGCTTTTCGAGCTCGAGCCCCTTCAGCAGTTCGCGGATCGCTTCGGCGCCGATCATGGCGGTGAAGGAATCCTGGCCGTACTCGTCCTGCGCGCGGAGGTACTCTTCTTCCGACAGCAACTGACGGTCCTTGAGCGCGGTGAGGCCCGGCTCAAGAACGACGTAGTATTCGAAATAGAGAATCCGCTCGAGATCCTTCAGCGTCATATCGAGCAGAAGGCCGATGCGCGACGGCAGCGACTTCAGGAACCAGATATGCGCAACCGGAGCCGCGAGTTCGATGTGGCCCATGCGCTCGCGACGGACGCGCGACAGCGTCACTTCGACCGAGCACTTCTCGCAGATGATGCCCTTGTACTTCATCCGCTTGTACTTGCCGCACAAGCACTCGTAATCCTTGATCGGCCCGAAGATGCGGGCGCAGAACAGGCCGTCGCGCTCGGGCTTGAAGGTACGGTAGTTGATGGTCTCCGGCTTCTTGATCTCGCCGTAGGACCACGAGAGAATCTTCTCCGGTGACGCGATCGAAATCCGGATCTGATCGAACACCTGCGCCGGCGTCGTCGGATTGAAAAGATTCATAATTTCTTGGTTCATCGCATTCTCCTTAGCCGCCGGGCGGCTTCAAGAAATTCCGTAACCGTCATGCCCGGCCTTGTGCCGGGCATCCACGTCTTCGAGCCGGAAGTTCAGCGAAGGCGTGGATGGCCGGGACAACGCCCGGCCATGACATCATTTGCTTGCGTTACTCGGCAGCCTCCGCAGGCGGCGGGCCGAGCTTGGAGTTATGCAGGTCGACGTTGAGGCCAAGCGAACGCATTTCCTTGACCAGCACGTTGAACGATTCCGGAATACCGGCCTCGAACGTGTCGTCGCCGCGCACGATGGCTTCGTAGACCTTGGTGCGGCCCGCAACGTCGTCCGACTTCACCGTCAGCATTTCCTGCAGGGTGTACGCCGCGCCGTAAGCCTCGAGCGCCCACACCTCCATTTCGCCGAAGCGCTGGCCGCCGAACTGCGCCTTGCCGCCCAGCGGCTGCTGGGTGACGAGCGAGTACGGACCGATCGAACGCGCATGGATCTTGTCGTCGACAAGGTGATGCAGCTTGAGCATGTAGATGTAGCCCACCGTCACCTTGCGATCGAACTGATCGCCCGTACGTCCGTCGTACACCACCGACTGACCCGACTTGTCGACGCCGGCTAGCTCGAGCATCTCTTCGATGTCGGCTTCCTTGGCACCGTCGAACACCGGCGTCGCGATCGGCACGCCGTGCCGAAGGTTGCCGCCGAGCTCCACCAGTTCCGAGTCGTTCAGCGACTTGATGGTTTCGTTCTCGCCATAGACCTTCTTCAAGGTCTCCTTGAGCGGCTTGACGTCCTGCTTCGACAGATACGCGTCCACCGTCTGGCCGATGCGCTTGCCGAGACCGGCGCACGCCCAGCCGAGATGGGTTTCGAGAATCTGCCCGACGTTCATGCGCGACGGCACGCCCAGCGGATTGAGCACGATGTCGGCATGCGTCCCGTCTTCAAGGAACGGCATGTCTTCGATCGGAACGATCTTCGACACCACGCCCTTGTTGCCGTGACGGCCAGCCATCTTGTCGCCCGGCTGGATCTTGCGCTTCACCGCGACGAAGACCTTGACCATCTTCATCACGCCGGGCGGCAATTCGTCGCCACGCTGCAGCTTCTCGACCTTGTCGAGGAAGCGCTGTTCAAGCCCCTTCTTCGACTCGTCGTACTGCTTCCGCATGGCCTCGATCTCGGCCATCAGCTTGTCGTTCGGCGACGCGAACAGCCACCACTGCGACTTCGGATACTCGTCGAGCACCGTGCGGGTGATCTTGGTGTCCTTCTTGAAACCCTTCGGGCCAGCGATGCCCTGGCGGTTTTCAAGCAGCTCGGCGAGACGGCCGTAGACGTTACGGTCGAGAATCGCCTGCTCGTCATCGCGGTCCTTGGCGAGGCGTTCGATCTCTTCCCGTTCGATCGCCAGCGCGCGCTCGTCCTTGTCGACGCCGTGCCGGTTGAAGACGCGGACTTCGACGATGGTGCCCTGCACGCCCGGAGGCACGCGCAGCGAGGTATCGCGAACGTCGGACGCCTTTTCACCGAAGATGGCGCGCAGAAGCTTTTCTTCCGGCGTCATCGGGCTTTCGCCCTTCGGCGTGATCTTGCCGACCAGGATGTCGCCGGCGCGAACTTCCGCGCCGATATAGACGATGCCGGCTTCGTCGAGGTTCTTCAGCGCTTCTTCCGAGACGTTCGGAATGTCGCGCGTGATTTCCTCAGGGCCCAGCTTGGTGTCGCGGGCCATCACTTCGAACTCCTCGATGTGGATCGAGGTGAAGACGTCGTCCTTCACGATCCGCTCGGAGAGCAGGATCGAGTCTTCGAAGTTGTAGCCGTTCCACGGCATGAACGCGACGAGCACGTTGCGGCCGAGCGCGAGTTCACCGAGATCGGTCGACGGACCGTCCGCGATGATGTCGCCTTTCTTCACCACGTCACCGACCTTCACCAGCGGGCGCTGGTTGATGCAGGTCGACTGGTTGGAGCGCTGGTACTTCATCAGCCGGTAGATATCGACGCCCGACTTGGTCGGATCGAGATCTTCGGTCGCACGGATCACGACGCGGGTCGCGTCGATCTGGTCGATGACGCCCGAACGGCGCGCCGCGATCGCGGCACCCGAGTCACGCGCCACGACGCCTTCCATGCCGGTGCCGACGAACGGCGCTTCGGCACGTACCAGCGGCACGGCCTGACGCTGCATGTTCGAGCCCATCAGCGCGCGGTTGGCGTCGTCGTTCTCGAGGAACGGGATCAGCGCCGCGGCGACCGAAACGAGCTGCTTCGGCGACACGTCCATGAAGTCGACCTTGTCCGGCGCGATCGGCAGCACTTCGCCGGCGTGACGGCAGACCACGAGGTCTTCGGTGAAGCGGCCCTTGGCGTCGAGCGGCAGGTTGGCCTGCGCGACGTAGTAGCGGCCCTCTTCCATCGCCGAGAGATAGACCACCTCGTCGGTGACGCGGCCGTCCTTGACGCGGCGATACGGCGTCTCGACGAAGCCATACTTGTTGACGCGTGCGAAGGTCGCCAGCGAATTGATCAGACCGATGTTCGGGCCTTCCGGCGTTTCGATCGGGCAGATGCGGCCGTAATGCGTCGGATGCACGTCGCGCACTTCGAAGCCGGCGCGCTCGCGGGTCAGACCGCCCGGTCCGAGCGCCGAGAGACGGCGCTTGTGGGTGATCTCCGACAGCGGGTTGGTCTGATCCATGAACTGCGACAGCTGCGACGAGCCGAAGAACTCGCGCACCGCGGCGGCCGCGGGCTTCGCATTGATCAGGTCCTGCGGCATCACGGTGTCGATGTCGACCGAGGACATGCGCTCCTTGATGGCGCGCTCCATGCGCAACAGGCCGATGCGATACTGATTTTCCATCAGTTCGCCGACCGAACGCACACGGCGGTTGCCGAGATGGTCGATGTCGTCGATCTCGCCCTTGCCGTCGCGCAGATCCACCAGCGTCTTGATGACGGCGAGGATGTCTTCCTTGCGCAGCGTGCGGAGCGTATCCGGCGCATCGAGGTCGAGGCGCATGTTCATCTTGACGCGGCCGACCGCGGACAGGTCGTAGCGCTCGCTGTCGAAGAACAGCGACTGGAACATGTTCTGCGCCGACTCGATGGTCGGCGGCTCGCCCGGACGCATCACGCGATAGATGTCGAACAGCGCGTCCTCGCGGGTCATGTTCTTGTCCGCAGCGAGCGTGTTGCGGATGTACGGACCGACGTTGACGTGGTCGATGTCGAGCAGCGGCAGTTCCTTGTAGCCGTGCTCGTTCAGACCCTTGAGCGACTTCTCGGTGATTTCCTCGCCGGCTTCGGCATAGATTTCACCGGTCTTCGGATTGACGAGGTCCTCGGCGAGATACATGCCGATCAACTCGTCGTCGGACATGCGCAGCGCCTTGAGGCCCTTTTCCTGGAGCTGGCGAGCGGCACGCACGGTCAGCTTCTTGCCGGCCTCGAGCACCACCTTGCCGGTGTCGGCATCAATCAGGTCGTTGATGGTCGAATAGCCGCGGAAGCGCGCCGGATCGTACGGCACGCGCCAGCCGTCCTTGGTGCGCTTGTAGACGAGCTTCTTGTAGAACGTCGACAGGATCTCCTCGCCGTCGAGGCCGAGGGCGAACATCAGCGACGTCACCGGAATCTTGCGGCGGCGGTCGATACGCGCGAACACGATGTCCTTGGCGTCGAACTCGATGTCGAGCCAGGAGCCGCGATAGGGGATCACGCGCGCGGCGAACAGCAGCTTGCCGGACGAGTGGGTCTTGCCCTTGTCGTGGTCGAAGAACACGCCGGGCGAACGGTGCATCTGCGAAACGATGACGCGCTCGGTGCCGTTGACGATGAAGGTGCCGTTCATGGTCATGAGCGGAATGTCGCCCATGTAGACATCCTGCTCCTTGATGTCCTTGACCGAGCGCGCGCCGGTTTCCTCGTCGATATCGAACACGATGAGGCGCAGCGTCACCTTCAGCGGCGCAGCAAAGGTCATGCCGCGCTGGCGGCACTCGTCGACGTCATACTTCGGCGGCTCGAATTCGTAACGGACGAATTCGAGCATCGACGTGTTGGAGAAGTCCGAGATCGGAAACACCGACCGGAACACCGCCTGCAAGCCCTCGTCCAGCCGACCGCCCGGAGGCTCGTCGACCATCAGGAACTGATCGTACGAAGCCTTCTGGACCTCGATCAGGTTGGGCATCTGCGCGACTTCGCGAATGTGCCCGAAGAACTTGCGAACTCTCTTGCGACCGGTGAACGTCTGCTGCGCCATCGTGGCCTCTCATTGCGCCGCCCGTGAGGGGCGGACCTTCCAGGGCACGATTGGCATCGCCCCCGGGTTGAAACGCGACACGTTCGAGATCGCGACATCAATTCAGGATCAAATTCCCAAATTCGAAATCACAACGCTCAGAACGCAAAACGACGTGCGGAGCGCTGCCGACGCTCTGCCCGTCTCGATTCTTGATCTACGGACCGAAAAAGCCCGAAATTGCTTATCTCCCAACGGCTTGCATCGACGCCCAACCTGCGCCTCCGACTCGCCGTGCTTTCGTGCTGCCGTCCCGATATGGGAAGGCAATCGTGGAAATTCGAGGGGTCACCCCCGCCAATCCCCACACGATGTTGTGTCCGGAGCGCACCCGGACGACCAACCGATCGTCCGGGTGTCGTATCACCCCAGCGCACTCCCGGAACCCGCTTGCGCGCGTACCGGGAAATTCACTGCCTCTCCATCCTCGTTACGACCGGCGATCCGGTCATTCCGTTTCCGGCGAGGCGATCCTCGGGGTCTCGCTGACGCTCACCCGAGGATTTCGCTCGCGTAATCGCTGACGCGATTACTTGAGCTCAACCTTGGCGCCAGCCTTCTCAAGCTGACCCTTGATCTTCTCGGCTTCGTCCTTGGCAACGCCTTCCTTGACGGGCTTCGGCGCACCTTCGACGAGGTCCTTGGCTTCCTTGAGGCCCAGGCCGGTGATGGCGCGGACTTCCTTGATGACTTCGATCTTCTTGTCGCCAGCGGCGGCGAGAACGACGGTGAACTCCGTCTTCTCTTCAGCAGCAGCGGCACCGGCGCCACCAGCGCCCGGAGCGGCGGCAACCGCCACGGCGGCGGCGGCGGACACGCCCCACTTTTCTTCCAGCAGCTTCGCGAGTTCAGCCGCTTCGAGCACGGTGAGGCTCGAGAGGTCGTCAACAATCTTCTGCAGATCAGCCATTGATGTATTCCTTTAGCGTATCAGGTTCGAACCAGGTTGGATTTGCGAAGGGCGTCAGGCCGCTTCGCTCTTTGAGGCATAAGCCTGAACCACACGAGCGACCTTGGCCGCAGGCGCAGTCGTGAGTTGAGCGATCTTGGTCGCAGGCGCCACGAGGAGGCCAACGAGCTTGCCACGCAACTCATCAAGCGACGGCAGCGAGGCCAAAGCCTTGACGCTGTCGACATTCAGGACGGTTTTACCCATCGAACCGCCGAGGATGACAAACTGCTCGTTCGTCTTGGCGAATTCGACGGCAACCTTCGGCGCCGCTACCGGATCGTCTGAAGTGGCGATCACGGTCGGTCCCTTCAGCAGGGAACCGATGGCAACGACATCCGTGCCTTCAAGAGCAATTTTGGCGAGACGGTTCTTCGAGACCTTCACCGACGCACCCGCCTGCTTCATCTGCTTACGCAGATTCTGCATCTGGGCCACGGTGAGGCCGGAATAGTGAGCAACGATCGCAACGCCTGTGGTCTTGAAGACCTCATTCAGCGATTCGACCGCCTCTTTTTTTGCCGCTCGTTCCACAGCAAGCTCTCTCCGGTTGGCGGCCTTCGCCCTGGATCAGTGTCCGAGGCTGGACCGCCGGGTTGCACCCATCGTCCCACCCGACCTGACTCAAGGCACACTGACCTCAGGACACGCAGGGCGCGACGACATTGAACAGCCTGCCCTCCCGAACCGGCGAACCGGCGCGGGCTGTCGAGGTTCGAACCAAATACGCGGCCTTCCGCGAGCGCGGAAAACTGCAAGATTGGTCTTCACCCGTCTGTGCAGGCTTTGCGATTAAGCCGCTGGAAACAAGAGAAATTTCCGTTGGCGCCTGCAGTCTCGGACAGGATCGGGATCGTCCGGCGAACCGGCCAACCCCCGCATGCATTCCATTCAGCGTCAGGTTCCCTTCCCTTCAAGCAATCCATGCGGATGTCCGGAAAGGAATGGTCTCCTATAGAAGCTGATTTGCGGAGTGCGCGCGCGGACCTGCCAGCGAGAGCCAGCACGTCCGGAAACGGTTGTTTAACGAGTCTTCCGGGCGTTGCCAAGTCTTATTTCGGCGACAGGCCCTTATTTGGCATCATCTGTGCATGGGAGGCGGAACCGGATTTATCCGCCCTCACCCTTTCGGGCAAGCCGCACCCGCCTCGGCCCAGGCCTTGAACAGGTCGCCGAACTCCTTCTGCGTGCCGGGCGCGGGCGTGCGGCCCTTTCCCGGATTCCATGCCCAGCCGACGAGATCGTCGCTCGCCATGTGCTCGACCAGCGCGGCGAGATCGCGGCCGCCATTGCGCGACTTGTCCTTGATCTGCTCGCAGATCTGACCAAGCGACTTGCCCTGCCAGGCCATCTCGACCGGAGCCAGCGACCATTTCGGATTGCCTGGAGTGCCGGAGGCATCGAAATTGGCGTCGTGGTGGCAGGTGGTGCAGACGAGCCCGCTCGCCGCTCCCATTCCGCCTTCGCCGCGCACCACCAACGGCTGATGCGGCGTCATGCGGTCGGTCTGGGTCGGCCGCTCCCCGGCGGGATGGCAATTCAGGCAGCGCGGCGATTGTATTACCTTCCCCGCCTCCTCGAACAACGCCACTGCGCGGGCATTCTTGTCTGTGACCGAGGCGAAGCTTGTGGCGCTCCTCAAGGTGGCCGCGGCCGCAGCGCCGGCGGGATCGCTTGCCGCATCCGCTGCGTTGCGCGCACCTCCCGCATAGGCCAACACCCCGGCGGTGAGCGCGCCGATCGCGAGCGCGACCGCTGCATTTCGCAATAGTCTCATGCCGAGGCACTCCCCACGATCGGGAGCTGGCGCGGCCGGACATGGCCGAGCTTCGCCATCGCATTGGCAACGGCCGGCCCGATCGGCGGCACGCCCGGTTCGCCGACGCCGGTCGGCTTCTCGCTGGATTTGACCACGGTCACCTCCACCTCCGGCATCTCGTTGATACGCAGCGAGCGATAGGTGTCGAAGTTACCGGGGACCGGATGTCCATCGTCGAGCGGTACGTCGGCATAGAGGATATGGCCCAGGCCGAAGCCAATGCCGCCCTCCATCTGCGCGCGGATGATGTCAGGATTGACCGCGACACCGCAATCCACGGCGCACCACACCTTATGGACGCGAGGACCGTCGTCGACCATCGAAAGCTCGACTACCTGCGCCACGAAGGAGTTGAAGCTCTCCACCACCGCGACGCCACGGGCACGGCCCGGCTCGAGCTTGGCATTTTTCCAGTCCGACAGTTCGGCGACCGCGCGCAGCACGCCGGCATGGCGCGGCTTGTCCTTCATCATTTCAAGACGCCCCTCGACGGCATCCTTGCCGGCTGCGGCAAGCAACTCGTCGATGAAGGATTCCACCGCGTAGCCGGTATGGGTGTGTCCCACCGAACGCCACCACAGCACCGGCACGCCAACGTCCACCTGATGCAGGTCGCAACGGAAGTTCGCGATGTCGTAGGGAATGTCGTTCGATCCCTCATAGGCCGTAGGATCCAGACCGTCCTTCATCAGGACGGCTTCGAACGCCGATCCTTTCATGATCGACTGGCCGACGATGGTATCGCTCCACGCCTCGATCCGGCCGTCGCGGACGACGCCGCGCATCCGATGAATGCCGAACGGCCGGTAGTAACCGGCGCGCATGTCGTCTTCGCGAGTCCACACCAGCTTCATCGGACGGCCGGGACCGAACGCCTTGGCGACATGCGCCAGCTCGGCGGCGACATGCGAGGTCTGCTGCGCTCTGCGGCCGAAGCTGCCGCCGGCGAGGATCGTCTTGAGCGCCACCTTGTCCACGCCGATGCCGAGAATCTGCGCCATGATGGCCTGATCCGGCGTCGGAAACTGGCTTCCGAAATGCGAGGACGCCGTGTCGCCCTTCCAGTGGATGAAGGCGTTGATCGGCTCCATCGGCGCATGGGCGAGATACGGAAACACAAACTCCGCCTCGATCAGCTTGCCACCCTTGGCGATTGCTGCATCGACGTCACCCTGTTGCTTCACCATCCTGCCGGGCTGTCGCGACAGCGCACGAAATTCGTTCAGCAACTGGCCGGTGCCGCGCTTTTCTGCCTTGCTTTCATCCCAGGTGATCTTGATGAGATCGCGCGCCGTCCGCGCGGGCCAGAAGCCCGTTGCATAGACCGCGACACCGCTCGGCACCTGCTTCGCATCGACAAAACCCTGTACCGATTTCGCGGCCGAGGCATCGAACGACGCCACCGTCGCGCCGAACTTCGGCGGCCGCGCGATCAGCACGGTCAGCATGTCCGGTTCATGGATGTCCATCGTGTAGACGGCCGCGCCGTTCGATTTGGCGGCGCTGTCGAGGCGCTTCACCACACCTTCCTTGCCGATGAACTTGAACTGCGACGGATCCTTGAGCTTCGGCTCGGCCGGCATCGGCTGGGCCATCGCCTTGGCGGCGAGCGCGCCGAAGCCACTCTGCTTGCCGGACGGATGACGTATCACGCCCTTCTCGACCGTGATCTCCGAGGCCGGCACGCCCCACTCGGCGGCTGCGGCCGCAACAAACATCTGCCGCGCGGCGGCGCCGACCTGACGCATCTGAATAAACGAATTGGCAATAGCGGTCGAACCGCCGGTGCCCTGAGCGCCGAATGCAAGGTTCTTGTACAGCACCACATTCGACGGCGCGTGATCGGCGCGCATCTGCGCCCAATCGGCGTCGAGTTCCTCGGCAACCAGCGTGGCCATTCCGGTGAATGGCCCCTGCCCCATCTCGATGTGCTTGCTCAGCACCGTGACGGTGTCGTCGGCGCCAATAACGAGGAACGTGTTCGGTGCAATGTTCACAGCCTTCGGATCGGGCGCGGCCTGCGCGCGAGCCGGACCGTTGTTCGGCGCGATATAGACGCCGATCGCGAAAGCAGCACCGGCCTTGAGCAGGGTGCGGCGGGAAAGCCCGGAATCGTGAACGGTCATGGCTCAACCCTCCAGCGATTTGGCGGCGCTGTGAATGGCGGCACGAATGCGCACATAAGTCGCGCAGCGGCAGATATTGCCATTCATCGCAAGATCGATGTCGCGATCGTTCGGCGTCGGATTGTTCTGCAAAAGCGCAGCGGCGCTCATGATCTGACCGGACTGACAATAGCCGCATTGCGGCACGTCATGCGCCACCCAGGCGTCCTGCACCGCCTTGCCTTCCTTGCCGCTCAGTCCCTCGATCGTGGTGACATCGCTGCTGCCGATGGCGGAAACCGGCAGCGTGCAAGAGCGCACCGGCATTCCGTCAAGGAAAACCGTGCAGGCGCCGCATTGCGCGACGCCGCAGCCGTATTTCGTGCCGGTCAATCCGGCGTTGTCGCGGATCGCCCACAGCAGCGGGGTATTTGGATCGACATCCACCACATGTGGCTTGCCGTTGAGTTTCAACGTGAAGTTCGCCATCGTCGCTCTCCGCATATCGGATGCTGACGAAGGTTACATTCGAACGCTTCTAACCCGCAACGAAACTCCGCGGACCGCCGCCATCAATATTTTCTGAAAGACGCGGAACCAAATCGCGGAAACATTTATGTCACAGGATACGCCAGCGGCTTTCCGGCGAAGAACGCCTCGAGGTTGGCCATCACGCAGTTCTGCATCGCGACGTGGGATTCCAGGGTGTGGCCGCCGATATGCGGCGTCAGCACCACGTTCGGGAAAGCGGTGAGCGCGTCCGGTGCGTGCGGCTCGGTCTCGAACACGTCGAGCCCTGCTCCGGCGATGGTCTTGTCGGCGAGCGCCGCAACTAGCGCCGCCTCATCAACCGCCGACCCGCGCGAGATATTGACGAGATAGCCCTCCGGCCCGAGACGGCGCAGCATCGCGGCATCGATGATGTGGTGGGTGTCTCGCCCTGCCCGCACCGCGACCATCAGCACATTGCACCAGTCCGCCAGTGCCTCGAGGCTCGGCATATACTGATACGGCACGTCATGCCGGCTGCGGCTGAAATACGCGACCTCGGTCTCGAACGCCGCTGCCCGCACCGCGATCTTGCGACCGATCTCCCCCATCCCATAGACGCCGAAGCGCCGGGCCGGCATTCCTTGCTGCGGACTCATCAGTGGCGACGGTTTGGCCGCAGCCCAGTCGCCGCTGCGGACATACGCATCCGCCGGGAGAATGCGGCGCGTGACCGCCAGCATCAACGTCATGGCTAGGTCGGCGACAGCCGCCGCATTCGCGGCCGGGCTGTTGCCGACGGCAATGCCACGCTCAGTGGCCGCCTTCAGATCGACGCCGTCATAACCGGTGCCATAGCAGACGATCGCCTTGAGCGACGGCAACGCGTCCATCGCCTTGGCGCCCAATGCCGTTCCGCCGGCGGAGATCAATGCGCGGACGTCCGACAACTGCTCTGTCGAAAACACCTCGGTGAAATTCTGCCCCTTGCTGTCGAGCAATTCGTATCGCTCCCCGATTCTCACCATCATGGCTTTCGGGAACCGGGAGTAGATCAGCACTTTGTCGGGCATGGGCGCGTCCTTGTTGTCGTCTTCCCAAAAGAAAGAGGCGGAATCGGTTGCCCCGATTCCGCCTCCGGTTCGTCACAAGCAAATCGCAACGCGTTTAGGCGAGCGTGGTGCCCGGCTCAACCTTGACGCCCGGGCCCATGGTCGAGGACACGGCGACGCGCTGAATGTAAGTACCCTTCGAACCGGCCGGCTTCGCCTTCGAGACCGCATCGACGAGCGCCTTGACGTTCTCGACCAGTTTCTCTTCGGAGAACGATGCCTTGCCGATACCGGCCTGCACGATGCCGGCCTTCTCGACGCGGAATTCCACCGAGCCGCCCTTTGCACCCTTCACGGCGCCGGCAACGTCCATGGTAACGGTGCCGATCTTCGGGTTCGGCATCATGCCGCGCGGGCCGAGCACCTTACCGAGACGACCGACCAGCGGCATCATGTCCGGCGTAGCGATACAACGATCGAATTCGATCGTGCCGCCCTGGACCTTCTCGACGAGGTCTTCAGCGCCGACAACGTCAGCACCGGCAGCCTTCGCCTCATCGGCCTTTGCGCCACGCGCGAACACGCCGACGCGCAAGGTGCGGCCGGTGCCGTTCGGCAGCGTGACGACGCCACGGACCATCTGGTCGGCATGACGCGGATCGACGCCGAGGTTCATCGCGATTTCGATGGTCTCGTCGAACTTCGACTGGGCACGCTCCTTCACCAGCTTGATCGCTTCCGCGATCGGATAGAGCTTGGTGCGATCGATGCCTTCACGGATTTTCTTGGTACGCTTTCCGATTGCCATGGCCCGTTACCCCGCGACCTGAAGACCCATCGAGCGGGCAGAGCCCTCGACCATCTTCATGGCCGACTCGACGGTATCGCAATTGAGATCCTTCATCTTCTTCTCGGCGATCTCGCGCACCTGCGCCTTGGTCACCTTGCCTGCGGAATCGCGGCCCGGCGCCTTGGAGCCGGACTGGATCTTCGCCGCCTGCTTGAGGAAGTAGGACATCGGAGGCGTCTTCATCTCGAAGGTGAAGGAACGATCCGCATAGATCGTGATCACCACCGGAATCGGAGTGTTCTTTTCTTCCTTCTGCGTCTGCGCGTTGAACGCCTTGCAGAATTCCATGATGTTGAGGCCGCGCTGACCAAGCGCGGGGCCGATCGGTGGCGACGGGTTTGCCGCACCGGCCGGCACCTGAAGCTTCAGGTATCCGGTCACTTTCTTTGCCATATGTCACTCCTGTTGTGCCGACGAATGTCGGCGGTTTCAGGTTTCGTGGTTCGGATCGAGCGCGGCTGGCAACCGCACCGTCCTCCCACGGCCTTTCTCACGCGAGGCGAACCTCGCGCTTAACGTCGATCAGACCTTCTCGACCTGACCGAATTCCAGTTCGACCGGCGTCGCGCGACCGAAGATCGACACCGCGACCTTCACGCGCGAACGCGCATCGTCCACTTCCTCGACCACACCGGAGAACGACGCGAACGGGCCATCGGCCACGCGCACGTTCTCGCCAACCTCGAACGACACCGTCGCCTTCGGACGCTCGACGCCTTCCTGCACCTGATGCAGGATGCGCATCGCTTCCGCTTCCGAGATCGGCATCGGCTTGTTTTCAGCGCCGAGGAAGCCGGTCACCTTCGGCGTGTTCTTGATCAGATGAAACGCCTCGTCGGTGAGATTCATCTTCACCAGCACGTAGCCGGGAAAGAACTTGCGCTCGGCGTCGACCTTGCGGCCGCGGCGCACTTCGGTGACCCGCTCGGTCGGCACCAGCACCTGTTCGAACAGATCCTCGAGTCCGCGCTGCTTCGCCTGTTCGCGAATCGATTCCGAGACCTTCTTTTCGAAGTTCGAATAGGCGTGAACGATGTACCAGCGCATGCTCATGAATTTGGTTCCGCGCCGCCCGTCAGTGAATGCCGAGCAAGAAGGTGATGAGAAGGCGGATGACCTGATCCGCCACGAAGAAGAATATCGACGCCAGCGCAACCATCACGAACACCATGATGGTGGTGATCATGGTCTCGCGACGGGACGGCCACGTGACCTTCGCGGTCTCCGTGCGAACTTCTTGCAGGAATTTGAACGGGCTGAAAGCCATCGTCGATGATCCGCATCCGTCGTCGGTTAATTCAGATTGCAGGAATCCGAACAGCTCTCTTGCGCCCAACCCTTTTCCAAGGATGAGCCGCCAAGCGGGCTCGTGTTTCAGGGATTTAAAAGCCGCGCCGGATATCCGCATTTACGGGCCGGCAGCAGGTAGCGCTTCCTACTGCGGGCCGGGTCAAAGGTCAAGTTACGGAGAAACCATCAGAACCGCGAACCACGGTGGCTGCACTCCGCGAATTCGGCCTGGTAAACGCCGCTCGCTGGCGTGCGCCCAAGCCGAGGCAGCATGCCAGCGGAAGATAAGGCGCCCGTTACGGCCTAAAATTCACTAAAAGTTTAACGACCGTGTTATTCAACTATAACGAGAAATTAAGGTTGGACTTTTACTTACCCGACGCCAAGCCGGGTCGTGCAGGGAAAACCATGCTCCAGGGGTTGTACAAGGTCGAATTCGAGACGCCCCGCCGCAAGGCGGTGGGCATCATCTTCGCCAGCGACGGCCAGCTCCATGGCGGCAGTTCGGCCTTCGCCTACATCGGATCATACGACCAAAAGGGCAACACCATCACCGGCACGGTCAAATCTGTGCCCCATACCGACGACCCCAACCACCCGTCCGTGTTTGGAGTCAGCAGGGTCCGGATCGATTTTCACGGCGTTGAAAAGGGCGACTACGCGTCGATCGAAGGAACCGCCGCCGAATTCCCGTCGCTGGGATTCAGGGCGTTGCTGACGCGAATCCGCGACTAGCGGCCCCGATATTGTCATTTGTCGAAGATCGTGCGGTCCGCGCTGGCAGGAGTGGCAGGGCTCGAACCTGCGACCCCCGGTTTTGGAGACCGGTGCTCTACCAATTGAGCTACACTCCTAGCGCGTGCCTCTATAGCGAACGGAAACTGTTCCGTCAGCCATAAAATGAAGCAAATGCGACGAGCGAGCAGACAACTCGCTACGTGGCTATTCGCCTCTTGCTCGATAATGCTGGCGACGACGCCGGCACCAACCGCAAGTGCGATGTTTCGCACTTGCGCATTATTTATTGCCGTCGGGCTAACGGCGCTCCGCTTCGATTATTCGATAATCGAAGCGACGACGCCTGCGCCGACGGTACGTCCGCCTTCGCGGATGGCGAAGCGCAGCTTCTCTTCCATCGCGATCGGCACGATCAGGTGCACTTCCATCGCGATGTTGTCGCCCGGCATCACCATCTCGGTGCCTTCCGGCAGATGCACCACACCCGTCACGTCCGTGGTCCGGAAGTAGAACTGCGGACGGTAGTTGGTGAAGAACGGCGTGTGACGGCCACCCTCCTCCTTGGTCAGGATGTAGGCCTCGGCCTTGAACTTGGTGTGCGGCTTCACCGAACCCGGCTTGCACAGCACCTGGCCGCGCTCGACGTCCTCGCGCTTGGTGCCGCGCAGCAGCGCGCCGATGTTGTCGCCGGCCTGGCCCTGGTCCAGCAGCTTGCGGAACATCTCGACGCCGGTCACCGTGGTCTTCTGCGTCGGGCGGATGCCGACGATCTCGATTTCCTCGCCGACCTTGACGATGCCGCGCTCGACGCGACCCGTCACCACCGTGCCGCGGCCCGAGATCGAGAACACGTCTTCCACCGGCATCAGGAACGGCTGGTCGATCGGACGGTCCGGCTGCGGGATGTAGGCGTCGACGTTCTTCATCAGTTCGAGAATCGCGTCGTGGCCAAGCTTCGGATCCGAGTTCTCCAGCGCCGCCAGCGCCGAGCCCTTGATCACCGGAATGTCGTCGCCGGGGAAGTCGTACTTCGACAGCAGTTCGCGGACTTCCATCTCGACCAGTTCGAGCAGTTCCGGATCGTCGACCATGTCGCACTTGTTCAGGAACACCACCAGCGCCGGAACGCCGACCTGACGCGCCAGCAGGATGTGCTCGCGGGTCTGCGGCATCGGGCCGTCGGCCGCCGACACCACCAGGATCGCGCCGTCCATCTGCGCAGCACCCGTGATCATGTTCTTCACGTAGTCGGCGTGGCCCGGGCAGTCGACGTGGGCGTAGTGACGGTTCTGCGTCTCGTATTCCACGTGCGCCGTCGAGATCGTGATGCCGCGCGCCTTCTCTTCCGGCGCCTTGTCGATCTGGTCGTACGCCGTGAACGTCGCGCCGCCCGTCTCCGCAAGCACCTTCGTGATCGCCGCCGTCAGCGACGTCTTGCCGTGGTCGACGTGACCGATCGTCCCAATGTTGCAATGCGGCTTCGTGCGTTCAAACTTCTCTTTGGCCATCTATGTCCACCTCTCACGGCCGGGCATTTGCGCGGCACCAAACGGGCGCGTGGTTACTCAAGAAAACGGCCCTGTTCAAGTCAGAAGTTCTAGGCCAAGCTTGCCCAACCACGCCCTCGGGAAGGGCCTTATCTAGTTCAGGAATCAAGAAGATCAATCGGGAGACACCCATGACTGCACAAACTGCCGCCCAACGCGCCGCCGCGCCGCAGACGCCGCCCCTGCCCCAGGCCAAGCCGGAAACGCTGGGCCTGTCGCGGACGCGCCTGCAGCGGGTGTCCGACGCCTTCAAGCGTGACATCGACAAGGGGACCACCCCGGGCGTGACGATCATGGTGGCGCGGCGCGGTCAGATCGGCTGGTTCGACGCTCTCGGACGTCAAAGCCCCGAATCCGATGCGCCCATGGCGCAGAACAGCATCTTCCGCATCTTCTCGATGACCAAGCCGATCGTCTCGACCGGAATCATGATGCTGCATGAGGACGGCCAGTTGCTGTTGACCGATCCCTTGGCCAAATTCATCCCGGAATTTGCGGATCAGAAAGTCGGCGTCGAAAACAACGGCAAGCTCGATCTGGTCCCGCTCGTGCGGCCGATCACCGTGCAGGACCTGCTGCGCCATACTTCCGGCATCACCTATGAGCACACCGGCAACGGCCCGATCCATAAAATGTATCAGGAGTCGCGGCTGCGCAGCCGCAAGATCGACAATGCCGAACATGCCCGGATCGTGGCCAGCCTGCCCTTGGTCTGCCAGCCTGGCGCGGAGTGGAATTACAGTCGTTCGACCGACATTCTCGGGCGCATCATCGAGGTGGTCTCCGGGCAATCGCTCGGCACATTCCTGACCGAGCGCATCCTTGCTCCGCTGCGAATGACGGAGACCGGGTTTCACACCGACGCCGCAAACAAAGACCGTCTCGCAGAACCGTTCCCGGTCGATCCTTGGACCGGCGACAAGGTGAAGCTGTTCGACATGACCGAAAAGCCGGCGATGGAATCCGGCGGCGGCGGATTGGTGTCGACCACGATGGACTACGCGCGGTTCTGCCAGATGCTGCTCAACGGCGGCACGCTGGACGGCGAACGGATCATCGGGCGCAAGACGCTGGACTTCATGGCCTCGGACCATCTCGATCCATCGGTGAAGATCAACGGCACGCTGCTCTCGCCCGGACACAGCTTCGGCCTCGGCTTCTGCGTCCGGACCCATGAGGGCCTGTCGCCGGTTACCGGCTCCGCCGGCCAGTTCTTCTGGAGCGGCATCGCCGGAACGTTCTTCTGGATCGATCCGAAGGAAGACCTGTTCGCGGTCTTCATGTCGCAGGGACCGGGTCAGCGCGAATATTTTCGTAATGTCGTGCGCAACCTGGTTTACGCGGCGGTGGAGTGAAACGGGACTAATAACACTCTCTCGACGTCATGCCCGGCTTTATGCCGGGCATTCACGTTTTGATGGACGCAACGAAGATGAAACGTGGATGGCCGGAACAAGCCCGGCCGTGACATTTCGACAACCGTCTGCGCGAAACGATAGCGCGTCAACTAATCGTCGCGCCGCCGTCGATCACCACCGTCTGGCCGGTCATGAAGTCACCTGCTGCCGATCCCATGAAGACAGCGGCGCCGGCGATTTCGTCCGGAACGCCGATGCGCAGCAACGGCGAGCGCGCGGTGGATGCCTTGAGGTTTTCCGGATTATCCCACAACGCCTTGGCGAAATCGGTCTTGATGAGGCCGGGTGCGATGCAGTTCACCCGCACGTTATGCTTGCCGTATTCGCAAGCGAGGTTGCGCGCGAGCTGCATGTCGGCAGCCTTCGAGATCGCGTAGGCGCCGAGGATGGTCGAGCCCTTCAGGCCGCCGATCGACGACACGATGATGATCGAGCCGTCCTTCCGCTCGATCATCTGCGGCACCACCATGCTGATCAGCCAGTTGTTGGCGACGATATTGTTGCTGAGGATCTTGTTGAACTGATCGTCGGAGATGCCAGCCAGCGGACCGTAATACGGATTCGACGCGGCATTGCAGACCAGCACGTCGATCCTGCCGAACGCCTTGTTGCTTTCGTCGACCAGGTTCTGCAGGTTCTCCTTGTTGGAAATATTGGCGGCAATCGCAACCGCCGTGCCCTTGCCGAACTTGTCGTTGATCTCCTTTGCGACCTGATCGCAGACATCCTGCTTGCGCGAGGAGATCACCACCTTGGCGCCGTGTTCGGCCATGCGCTCTGCAATGGCGCGGCCGATGCCGCGCGTCGAGCCGGTAATGACGGCGACTTTTCCGGTCATGTCGAACAAGGTCATGCGTTTCTCCCAGACGTTTCAGTGTTGATTGACGAATATTGGCGCTGTTGACTACGCCAGCTTGGCAGGCTCGGCACCGGATGGCTGGTGCATGGCGTTATGCGAGGCATCGGCAATCCATGGCTGCTGATTGACCATCGGAATTCGCCAGCCGCTATGGCCTGCACTGGCGAGGTGATCGAGCCGCGTCACCGAAACATTGTCGATGGTGAAAGCGAGCCCCCGCTCCGGCTGATTGCCGAGTGCGACGCCGAGTGCCGCCTTGATGGTGCCACCATGGGCGACAACCACGACATCTCCACCAGTATGCGCGGCGTTGATCCGCTCGATCGCACCTTTGACGCGATTGTAGAGATCCATAAAACTCTCGCCGCCCGGCGCGGGATCGTCGATCGGCGCGAACCAGTAGGTACCGACTTCGATCGGGCGGCTCGCGAAGAACGCCGCACGATTGAGGCCCTGCCACTCGCCAAGATGCTGTTCGGCGAATGCGGCATCATGCGTCATCTTCTCGGGCTTCGGAAAACCGGCGGCCCAGATCGCATCTGCGGTCTGGTGCGTACGCTTCAGGTTACTCGCATACCATGTCGCATTGCGTGGAAGGATTCGTGCAACCGCATCGAACACGACACGATCGCTGCAGTCGCAGCCGATGTCGGTCTGCCCGTAGATGCAGCCGCCATCTTCACGCACCGGCGCATGGCGCACCCACCACCATCGCGTCGCAACAGCGCCGGCGGGCACCGTGTGTTGCGCGACGAAGCCGGGTTTTACTGGATTGGACATCGCGAGAACCCTTCAAAGCTTTTTCGAGAGGAGTAAGTGAGATATAGCGTGACCTCAAGTCAACTCCATGTCCAACATGGCCGCATGCGCCGCGATTTGCTTCAAACATTGTATGAATTTCATCCCGCGGCAAACCACCATCAAGCAAAAGCACGGAGAGTTTCATGGGTCGCCTCGAAGGCAAATCGGTCGTTATCACGGGCGCCGGCAGCGGCATCGGACGCGCAGCATCGCTGCTGTTCACGAAGGAAGGCGCTAGGCTGATTGCCGTGGACCGCACTGAAGGCGTCAAGGAAACGGTCGAGCAGATTCGCAAGGCTGGCGGCACCGCGGAAGCGGTGATGGCCGACGCCGGCTCTGAGAAGGACGTTGTCGCCTTCATCGACAAGGCGGTGTCGACATACGGCAAGCTCGACGCGATCTGGGCCAATGCCGGTATCGGCGGCGGTCTTGTGCCGATCGCCGATCAAACGGTGGAACACTGGCAGGAAGTCCTGCGCGTCAACCTGATCGGCCCATTCCTCGCCGTGAAATATTCGATCCCGTACATGACCAAGCAAGGTCACGGCTCGATCGTCTGCACCGCGTCGGTCGCTGGCCTGAAGGCGAATGCCAGCGGCCACCCCTACGCTGCCTCAAAAGCCGGCGTCATCAGCCTCGTGCAAACCACCGCCTATTCGCTGTCCGGCACCGGCGTGCGCATCAATGCGGTGTGTCCCGGCCTGATCGAAACCGGCATGACGAAACCGATCTTCGATAACGCCAAGGAACGCGGCACGCAGGGCAAAATCGGTCAGCTCAATCCACTCAAGCGTCCCGGACAACCGCACGAACTCGCCGCGATGGGACTTTTCCTCGCCAGCGACGAAGCATCCTACGTCAACGGCCAGGCAATTCCGGTCGATGGCGGCCTGACTGCATCGATGCCCTATGCAGGCAAGCCCATCTGAGCTCGATCACATTCCGTCCGGCGGCAGGCTCGTTGCGCTTGCAGCCGGACGGCCGCGATCACGAAGTCGCTCGCGGTAAAGTGCGTAGAGCCCGGAAGCCACGATCACCGATGCGCCGGTGATCATCATCGCGTCGGGTACTTCGCCGAAGACCAGATAGCCGATCAGGATGGCCCAGATCAGCGCCGTGTACCGAAACGGCGCGACGGCCGAAATATCCCCGATGCGTAGCGCCATAATGATGCAGTTGTAGCCGATCGGCAGCAGGATCGCCGCGACGATCAAAAGCATTAGCGTTTGCCCCGACATCGGCGACCAACCTCCCAGCGGCAACAGCAACAAGGCCCCGCCGGTCCCGACAGATATCGTCGTCAGGAGCGTGATGAACAGCGATGGAATCTCTTTGGGGATACGCTTGGTCGCGAGATCGCGAACCGCGCACAGGATCACCGAGCACAGCGCGAGCAGCGCATACTGATTGAATCCCGCGACACCGGGGCGAACGATGATGAGAACGCCGATGAAGCCGGCGGCGATCGCCAGCCACCGCCGCCAGCCAACCGGCTCGCCGAACGCCACCACCGCCCCCAGCGTGACGGCGAGCGGCAGCGCCTGAAAGATCGAATAGGTGTTGGCGAGCGGCAAATGCGTGATCGCCGCAAGAAATGTCACTGCGCCGCCAACTTCGCAGATGATGCGTAAGCCCACCGGCATCATTAGAACGGTGCGGATCGGCCGCATCGCGCCGCTGCGGACCGCAAGCGCCGCGATCAGCGCCATCGCGAACACGCTACGCATCAGCATGACCTGTCCGAAGTTGATCTCGGACGACACGAATTTTGTGATCGCATCGTTCATGGCAAAACATGCCGTGGCGATCACCATGAACAGATTGCCGCGAAGATTGGGAGAAAGGTTCACAAGAGTTGTCTGAAAATTCGGAGCAACCGATTAAGGGGCGACGAACAACTTACCGGTGCAGAGAAAAACCGTTGCACTCGGTCTGCATCGCGTCTTGAGCAGTAAAACTATGGCGAAACAAAATGGAAAGGCACGCCCAAAGCGGGCGTGCCTTAAGTGTAAATCAGGTCGCGCCAGCCTTCTGCGCGTAGTCCCAGGACGCCTTCGACAACGGAACGGTTCGCTTGGCGGACTCCATTGCCTTGGCGCTCGCGGCGGTGCCATCGCGAACGCGGCCGGCGATACCCTGCGTGATGCACGCCAGCCGGAACAGATTGTAGGAAAAATACCAGTCGAGTTGCTCGATGCGGTTGCGCCCTGTCACCTTGCAGTAAATGTCGGCGGCTTCATCCATGGTCGGGATATTCAACGCCTTGAGGTCGGCGTCCTGGAGTCCGGGCATGGTCCACTGCATCAGCAGATAGGTGAAATCCGCCATCGGGTCGCCCAGCGTCGATAGCTCCCAATCGAGCACCGCCAGCACGCGAGGCTCGGTCGGGTGGAAGATCATGTTATCGAGCCGATAGTCGCCGTGGACGACCGATACGCGCTCCTGTTGCGGCACCGTACGCGGCAGCCACTCGATCAATTTTTCGACTTCCGGAATATGCTGTGTCTCGGACGCGCGATACTGCTTGGTCCAGCGATCGACCTGTCGTGCAAAATAATTGCCGGGCTTGCCAAAATCGCCAAGGCCGATTTTTTCCGGATCGTACTGATGAAGCTTCGCCAGCGTTTCGATCTTGCTGGTGAAGATAGCGCGGCGCGCTGACGCAGGCTGGCTGGGCAACTGCGGATCCCAGAATACCCGACCCTCTTCCATCGACATGATGTAGAATGCCGAGCCGAGCACGCCGTCGTCGGTGCACAACGCATAGGCTTTCGCAACGGGAAAGCCCTGCTTGCCCAATGCGGCAATGACGCGGAACTCGCGATCCACCGCATGTGCCGACGGCAACAGTTTGCCGAACGGCTTGCGGCGCATGACATAGGAACGGGATGGCGTGTCGAGCCGATACGTCGGGTTCGACTGACCGCCCTTGAATTGCAGGACGGTCAGCGGACCTTCATAACCTTCGACGTTTTCGCGCATCCAGCCATCGAGGCGGATCTCGTCGATCCGATGACGCTCCTCGACCGGCTTGGTGCCAGAATATTCTTCGTCTTTCCTGACACCTTCAGCCACTGCGACGCTCCCTTGGTTCCTTCGCGGGAGCGCCAGAGTGACCCTCCCATTAGTGAATGGAAGAGTTTGAATACTTCCGAAGTTCAAGTCTGGCAATGGCGCGATTGTGGACCTCATCCGGACCATCCGCCAGCCGCAAGGTGCGGACGTGGGCGTAGGAATTGGCAAGGCCGGCATCGTCGGACACACCGGCGGCGCCAAACGCCTGGATCGCGTGATCGATGATCTTCAACGCCATGTTCGGCGCGGCAACCTTGATCATCGCAATCTCGAGCTGCGCGGTCTTGTTGCCGACCTTGTCCATCATGTCGGCAGCCTTGAGACACAGCAGGCGATTCATCTCGATGTCGGTGCGCGCTTCCGCGATACGCTGCTCCCACACCGACTGCTCGATGATCTTCTTACCGAAGGCGGTGCGCGACGACAGCCGCTTGACCATCTTCTCCAGCGCTTCCTCGGCCTTGCCGATGGTGCGCATGCAGTGATGGATACGGCCGGGACCGAGGCGGCCCTGCGCGATCTCGAAGCCACGGCCTTCGCCGAGCAGAAGATTGCTCGCTGGAACACGGACATTCTCAAGCAGCACCTGCGCGTGGCCATGCGGCGCATCGTCGTAGCCGAACACCGGCAGCATCTTCTCGATGGTGATGCCCTTGCTGTCCATCGGCACCAGGATTTGCGACTGCTGCTGGTGACGCGCCGCATTGAAATCGGTCTTGCCCATCAGGATGCCGATCTTGCAGCGCGGATCGCCGGCGCCGGACGACCACCACTTGCGGCCATTGATGACGTAATGATCGCCATCGCGCTTGATGCTGGTTTCAATGTTGGTCGCGTCGGACGAAGCGACCGCCGGCTCCGTCATCAGGAACACCGAACGAATCTTGCCATCCATCAGCGGACGCAACCACTGGCGCTTGTGCTCCTTGGTGCCGTAGCGCATCAGCACTTCCATGTTGCCGGTGTCCGGCGCGGAGCAGTTGAAAACCTCCGAGGACCAACTCACGCGGCCCATCTCTTCGGCGAGCGACGCGTATTCGAGATTGGTCAGTCCGGCGCCGCGGAATTCGTCGTCCTCATGCTCGGACGGCGGCATGAACATATTCCATAGCCCCTCCTCGCGCGCCTTTTCCTTCAACTCCTCGAGAATGGGAATGACCTTCCAGCGGTCGCCCGTCTCGTCCTGTTTCCGATAAATCGGTTCGGCCGGGCGCACATGCTTGGTCATGAACGAGCGCACACGATCGAGCCATTCGCGCTGGCGATCAGACATATTGAAGTCCATGGGACGTTCCTCACAATTGTTCCGAAAAACTGGCGGGCACTGTTCTGCCGTCGCTCTCTGTCCGCAACCGGAATTCGCGACGTCGTCGCGGCCGCGGTAAAGAAGAGATGAGGCCAAACAGACGCCGGGAGGTTTCCGCACCCTGATGGCGCATTGACATTCCCGGCCGTAAAACGATAGTTTCATACAACTGTTTGAAATGCAACTGCCGCATCCCCCGCTCCGCGCATGGGGCTATGCCGGACACAACGCCGCAGTGACAATCCATGGCTACCGATCGCACCCGGACCGCTATCCTCAATGCCGCTGAACGGTTGTACGCCGAACGCGGCTTTTCCGATGTGACGCTGCGCGACATTGTCGCTGAAGCAAACGTCAACCTGGCCGCGGTCAATTATCACTTCGGCTCCAAAGACGAACTGATCGCGGAATTGTTCGTCACGCGGAGTATCGCCACCAACCGTGAGCGGCTGAGCGAGTTGAAGGCAGTCGAAGACGCAGGCGGCGGGCGCGCTCCGATCGAATCCGTGATGCGCGCGTTAGTAGGCCCGACGCTACGCGGCTGCCTGGGCCCGGACCGGCAACGCTCGACCGCAGCACGTTTTATGATCCGCGCCTCGATCGAAGCGGTGCCGCCGATCCGCAAGATCAGAAACCGCGAGATCAGCCATCTTCGACGATTTGCGGCGGCGATGCGACGCTCGCTCCCCGGTTGCCCGGACGTCGATATCTATTGGGGATTGCATTTCGCGCTGGCGATGGCGCACCAGACCATCCGCGACAGCGAGCGGCTCGACAAGCTGTCCGAAGGGCTTTGCGATCTCAATGACGTCGACGGAATCATCAACCGCGTCGTCACCGCATCGGTGTTGGCATTGACCCAGCGGCCGAGCGCTGCGACCGCGAGGGCGCAGCGAGCCTAGTGCAGCTGTCGGCTCCCGCGCGCGACGCGGGGGAAACCTAGCCGTTGGCCGCTATCGAGATCACCGATTGATCATAATTGCCCGAGCCCATGCTGCCGGCTTCGAAAATCTCGTGGCGGGCGATCCATTCGAATGATTGTTCGAAGACCTCTTTGCTGTAGGGCTCGAATACGATCCGTTCACCCGGTCCCCAGCGTCGGGTATCCATCGCGGCATGGAAACGCTCCGGAAATTCCATCTTGTAGTAGTGGGTGAATTGCTCCGGCCGCAGATCGATATCGCGTTGTGCGCGACGCAGCGCCTGGAAATACTTGCGGACCTCTTCCATATCCGGATCGCCGTTGATCATGGCGCCGATCATGAACGTCGTGTCGATCACCTTTCGATAGCCGAGTTGTTCCGCAAAGTAGTAAGGGCCACCGAATAGCGTCGCGGCTTGCGACTTGCCGTCAAAGAATGCCTCCATGCGGTGGAACAGCATGCCCTCGTCGAACGAAAGCTTGATCTGCTCCGGAGCCAGATATGATTCCAGAGCCTGGATCGTCGCGTAGTGACTGCCCGATTGAAAGCCGACCGAGACCGGCACATTCGCCAGATCGGCCGGCGACTTGATCGATGAATCGGCGCGGACGAAGATGCCGGAGGGAGCGACGGAGTAAGCGTCGGCAAACAGCTTGGTGTGGCCGCGAGACGCCGCGACATTCACTGTCCAGTGGCAGGCGCAGGTGATGTTGGACTCCCGTCCCTTTTCGATGCTTTGAAAAGCACCGCTGTGACCGGAGGTGGCGTGGTGCGCGCCATTGGTCGAGCGGATGAACTCCTTGAACTCGTAGTCGAGACCCTCCGCACGGAAATAGCCCTTTTCCTCGGCGACCCACTCCTGCAGGCGGAAGTGCGGCTCGATCTTGAATTTCGACATAGGGGCCTCCCGGTAAATTGACTGTCTCGCGACCTTTGCGACTTGCTTGACCAAACGCTAGCGAGCGGGAGATGCTACGGCGATGCACTATTTGGAATTATATTCATGCCGAATTGGAATGATGAAAACATTCAGCTGCGCGACTTGCGGATTTTGCAGATCATCCTCAACGAAGGCAGCCTTACCCGCGCCGCCACATTGCTGGACACCACACAGCCGACGATCAGCAAGGCGTTGACGCGGCTACGCTCTCATTTCGACGATCCGCTGCTGGTGCGCGACGGTCAGCGGATGCGGCTGACCTCCAAGGCCAGCAGCATGCAGGAGCCGCTTCGCGAGTGGTTGCGCGGGGCCGACAACTTGCGTGACCATGGCGCCGACAAATTCGATCCGGCATCGTCCGATCGCAAATTCCACCTGCTGTTGAGCGATGTCGGCATGATGCATTTTCTGCCAGCGCTTACCGCACATTTGGCCGCCGCCGGGCCGAAATTGCGATTGCAGGCGGTGCCGCTAGATGCGCATGATTTCGAAACCCGGCTCGCTACCGGCGAGGCCGATCTCGCGTTGGGGACTTATGCCAGGGCGCCGCGTAACCTGCGCCGCCAGCAACTCTATACCGACAACTATCTCAGCGTGGTGCGGCGAGATCACCCGGACCGGCAGAAATTGGCGCGGCGCACAGCGTTCTGTACGGCCCGCCACATCGTCGTCACCGCCTCGGATACCGGTCACACCGCGCATCAAATGGCGCAAGATGCGATCGAGGCAGCCATCGCGCCCGAACGTGTACTGCTGCGCCTGCCAAGTTTCATCGCTGCATCATTGGTGGCCGCCGAGACCGACGGCATCGCCACCCTCCCGGATGTCGTCGCCACATCGATGGCGCGTCATCTGCCGTTGGCGACGTTCCGAACGCCGATCGCCATGCCGCCGATCTCGGTGGCGCAATATTGGCACGAGCGTTACCACCGCGACCCGGCACATCGATGGTTGCGGCAAGCCTGCTTCAAATTGTTCGGGCGCTCCCGCTAAGGGGACGTGAGCCTCTCCCCGCGGCGGCGAAACCTGGAATATCGATGCAATGGCTGGAGCGGGTGAAGGGAATCGAACCCTCGTATTCAGCTTGGAAGGCTGCTGCTCTACCATTGAGCTACACCCGCGCTTGGGCGATGCACTATCATGCCCGAACGCAGGTCTCAACTAGGGTGCGGTGATTATCCCGGCCATGAAATACTGCCCGGGAACGCTCTCGACGGCAGCCTATGCCATTCAATCGTCAGCGAATTCCGAGAAAAGGGCGCGGGTCAACCGCCAGCCCCGCGGCTTGGCCCGTTTGGGCGCCTCGCCCGGCTGATGTTTCATGATGACCGGCTTGCTTTCCCTGGCGCGAAAAGGCGGCGGCCAGTGGGCGAGTTTTGTCCCTTCGGTTTCCGCCGGTCGTAGATAGGCCCGGGCCGAACTGTGCCCAATGCCGGCCTTGGGATCGCGTGTCTTTGCCACGGCACTCTCTCCTGCTCGCCGCATTCAGGCTTCCGCAAAGACATTGACGGCCGGTTAAGCCGACCGGACAAATTCGCCACATCTCGGACTGCGCTGCCGCTCCCTCATTGTTGCATTGCGGCTTGGCTGCCATGTCGCATCGGGGTCATGCTAGGCTCAAGAACACGCTCTATAGTCGTATGGATATAACGATACTCGCAAACCAGACAGAGGGAGAAACCATGGCGCAAGCTCAGCCCATCTCGTTCAATCGCCATCCGTATGCCGATGGCAGCGCCAAGAAGATGCTGATCGACGGCCAGTGGGTCAACGCAGCCTCCGGCAAGACCTTCGAGAGTCACAACCCGGCCACCGGCGAATTGCTCGCGACCGTCGCGGAAGGCGACAAGGCCGACATCGACAGTGCGGTCGCCGCAGCCCGGCGCGCATTCGAAGGACCCTGGAGCAAATTCACCCCGTTCGAACGACAGAATCTGTTGTTGAAGTTTGCCGATCTGATCGAAAAGCATTTCGACGAGCTTTCCACCCTCGACACGCTCGACATGGGTGCACCGCTCAGCCGCACCCGCGCCGGCAAGCTGCGCGTGCTTGGCATGCTGCGGTTCTATGCCGGACAGGCCACATCGATCCACGGCGAAACGATTGAAAACTCGCTGCCGGGCGAAGTCTTTTCCTACACGCTGAAGGAGCCGGTCGGCGTCGTCGGCGCAATCATCCCGTGGAACAGTCCCCTCACCGCCAGCATCTGGAAGATCGGCCCGGCCCTGGCCACCGGCTGCACGGTCGTACTCAAGCCAGCGGAGGAAGCTCCGCTAACACCACTGCGGCTGGGCGAACTGGCGCTGGAAGCCGGCGTGCCGCCGGGTGTGATCAACGTGGTGCCGGGCTATGGCGAAACTGCCGGCGCGGCACTGGCGGCCCATCCCGACGTCGACAAGGTGGCGTTCACGGGCTCGCATCTCACAGGCCAGGCCATCGTCAAGGCATCGGCCGGCAACCTCAAGCGCGTCTCGCTCGAACTCGGCGGCAAATCCCCCGATATCGTTTTTGCCGATGCGGATATCGATGCGGCGGTGCCGGGCGCGGCGATGGCGGTGTTCGCCAATTCCGGCCAGATCTGCAGCGCCGGCACCCGGCTGTTCGTCGAGCAGCGCATCTATGACGAATTCGTCGGCAAGGTCGCTGAATTCGGCAAGGGCCTGAAAGTGGGCAATGGTATCGATCCTGAAGTCCAGATCGGGCCTCTGGTGTCGCAGGAGCAGCTCAGTCGTGTCACCGGATATTTCGACGTGGGCCAGAAGGAAGGCGCGTCCGCCGTGGTCGGCGGCAAGCGCCTCACCGAGGGCAATCTCGGTAAGGGCTACTTCGTGCCGCCGACCGTCTTCGCCAATGTCCGCGACGAGATGCGCATCGCGCAGGAGGAAATCTTCGGACCGGTGATCTCCGCGATCTCGTTCAAGGACGCGGACGAACTGGTGAAGCGCGCCAACGCCACCAACTTCGGCCTCGGCAGCGGGGTGTGGACGCGCGACGTCAGCAAGGCGCACAAATTCGCCAAGGCGATCCGTGCGGGATCGGTGTGGGTCAATTGCTATCAGGCGATGGACCCGGCAGTGCCGTTCGGTGGTTACAAGATGAGCGGGTATGGCCGGGAATCCGGCATCCAGCACGTCGAGGAGTACCTCAACGTCAAGGCGGTCTGGATCAAGACCGCCTGAGGCTATCGTAAGGGTATACGTACGCTGCAGTGGCCAGGCCTGCCCGGCCACTGCAGCGCGCATGAATGATAATCAACACATCCTCAACCGGACAGCCAAGAGACATCGCCATGCAATACGTGAAACTGGGATCGACCGGCCTTGGCGTCTCTCGCATCTGCCTCGGTTGCATGACCTATGGCGAGCCGGGCCGCGGCAGCCATAGCTGGACGCTGGACGAGGCCGCGAGCAGACCGTTGATCCGGCAGGCGCTGGAGACCGGCATCAACTTTCTCGATACTGCCAACACCTATTCGGACGGCACATCGGAGGAAATCGTCGGACGCGCACTGAAGGATTTCGCGCGGCGCGAGGAAATCGTGCTGGCCACCAAGGTGTTCAATCGCATGCGGCCCGGGCCGAACGGCGCCGGCCTGTCGCGGAAGTCGATCTTTGCGGAAATCGACGCCAGCCTGAAACGGCTCGGCACCGACTACGTCGATCTCTACCAGATCCACCGCTGGGACTACACCACGCCGATCGAGGAAACCCTGGAAGCCCTGCATGATGTCGTGAAGGCCGGCAAGGCACGCTACATCGGCGCTTCGTCGATGTACGCGTGGCAGTTCGCGAAGGCGCTTTACGTATCACGGCTCAACGGCTGGACCGAATTCGTCAGCATGCAGAACCATCTCAATCTGCTCTATCGCGAAGAGGAGCGCGAAATGCTGCCGCTATGCGTAGATCAGGGCGTCGGCGTGATCCCGTGGAGTCCATTGGCACGCGGCCGCCTGACCCGCGACTGGGACGCCGGCAGCAAACGCATCGAAACCGACGAATTCGGCAAGACACTCTATGGCGCGTCACCCGAAAGCGACCGCGCAATCGCCGCGCAGCTCGCCGCCATCGCTCAGGCTCGTGGCGTGCCGCGCGCTCAGGTCGCGCTGGCGTGGGTGCTGCAGAAGAATGAAGTGACGGCCCCGATTGTCGGCGCTTCTAAAGCCGGCCATCTGGACGACGCAGTCGCGGCCCTGAAGCTTGAACTCACATCGGACGAAATCGCGGCCCTGGAAGCGCCCTACACGCCCCGTTCGGTAGCCGGCTTCAAATAGCCGCTGTGTGGAGAGAAGCGCCTTCCATCCGACCGGTCGGTATGGCTTCGAGCCAACCGCCAAGCCGGCTTAAGACTGAACCGGTTGAGGGCTAAACTTGGCGGCCCGTATGAAACCGGCCGCCAATCAACCGAGGCCGCTCAGGCGACCCGATTCTGCCCGGATCGATAGCCATCGACCGCATGGGCGAGGAAAATAGCCGCACTCAGTAGAACGCAAACTGCAATAACAATTTCGAACATCGTAGCCGTCCTTAACCCAGCGTCATCACGTAACGGCATGCAACCCCGCACAGTCAAAAGGAAAACAGAAACAGGCACGATTCACGGGCGCGCTGATGATTTTCTGCAACAGATCGAGAGCTGCCAGGCTGGACTATGGCGCAGCCATGGCGAAAGCCGGATCGAAATCGCGGCGAATGTCGGAACAAAACCGGCTGCTGGCTACTTGAGTCTAGTTTGTTGCGTTCAGCCCGGAGTATCCCAATGGCCCCCCGCGCCAACTGGAAGGGTTTTCTGCGCCTTTCCCTCGTGACCTGCCCCGTCGCACTGTTTCCCGCCACGTCCGATTCGGAAAAGATCAGCTTCAACCAGATCAATCGAGCGACCGGACACCGCATCAAATACCAGAAGGTCGACGCCGAGACCGGGGAAGAAGTCCCGCCTGAAGACATCATGAAGGGATACAAGGTCGATATCGACACCTACATCGAGATCGGCAAAGACGAATTAGACGACATCGCCCTCGAAAGCACCCATACGATCGAAATCGACGAGTTCGTCCCGCGGGAAGATATCGACCAGCGTTACGTCATCCGGCCCTACTATCTCGTGCCGGACGGCAAGGTGGGGCACGACGCCTACGCGGTCATCCGCGAGACCATTCGAAGCATGGACATGATTGCGATCGGGCGCTTGGTCCTGACCAACCGGGAGCACATCATCGCGCTCGAACCGCTAAAAAAGGGCCTGATGGGAATGCTGCTGCGTTACCCCTACGAGGTCCGCAACGAAGATGAGTACTTCGACGATATCCAGGATGTGAAGATCACCAAGGACATGCTCGACCTGGCCAAGCATATCGTCGAGCAGAAATCGGCGACGTTTGAGCCGGCAAAGTTCGAGGACCGCTACGAATCGGCACTCACCACGCTCATCAATCAGAAGCGCAGCGGGCGGGCGACCGCGGCCAAGCCAAGGCCCAGCGGCGAGAACGTGGTCGATCTGATGGAAGCCCTGAAACGCAGCGTCTCGGGCGCGCCGAAGTCCGGTTCACAACCGAAATCCGCCACCCAGGCGAAGCGCAAGAAGCCGCGCAAGGCCATCCCCGGTCAAAAGGAAATGCTGCTTCCGATCGCGGGAAAGGGCGGCGCTGCGAAGGAGCAGGCCAAAGAGCAGACCAGGAAGCCGGCAAAGGCCACGACCCGCCGGAAAGCCGGATAAACCATGCCGGGCAAGCTGGTCGCTTTCGACGAGGATACGCTGAACAAGCTGAACGAGCTCGGCCGCGACCGGATGGCGACGTTTCAGGAGCTTGCCGACGAGGCCTTTGCCGATCTGCTGAAGAAGTACGGCGTCCCGGTCGATCTGCGGGACGCGCTGCGCAAGAGCGCGAAGGCCGTCGGCAACTCCAGACGTAAATCCGTCCGGTGAGAGGATATTTGCTTTAAATCGGCGGTTTCGCGGGCTGGTGGGGGAAGAAGGACTCGAACCTTCGAAGCCATACGGCGGCTGATTTACAGTCAGCTCCCTTTGCCACTCGGGACACTCCCCCGCTCGACCCCATCGGACCCTGATCCACCAAGGCGGTGGCGACATGGCCATCGATGACGTTGAAACACACGCCCTCGAAAAGGGCGTCGGCTGGGCGCGTTTATGGAGGAAGCCCCATGGCAAAGTCAACCGCGGGAGCCACGAATATATACCTGTTCCGATGCTCGAATTGGCAAAATTGCCATTCGCCGGAACCCGTGAGACAAGCGCCACATGAGTGATCGAGATCGAAAGCCGCGATTCCAGCGGCCGGCCGGCCAAAGACCGGGAAATCGCGGTGGTCCGGAGCGCCGGGGCGGCTGGCGCGACCGCGAGACGCGGGGCGAGGCGACCGTCATCCTGTACGGTTGGCATACGGTGACGGCTGCGCTGGCCAACCCGCAGCGCCGGCTTCGCCGGCTGCTGTTGACCGAGAACGCCGCGCGCCGGCTGGCGGATGAAGGCATCGCCACCGGCATAACGCCGGAGATCGTACGGCCCAGCGTAATCGACCACGAACTCGGTCCCGATGCCGTGCATCAGGGCCTGTTCGCCGAAGCCGATCCCCTGCCCTCCCCCGACATCGAGACCCTGCCGCAGGAAGGCATCGTGCTGGTGCTCGACCAGATCACCGATCCGCACAATGTCGGCGCCATCATGCGCTCGGCAGCGGCATTCGCGGTCAGGGCGATCGTCACGACCGCGCGGCACTCGCCGGAGGCGACCGGGGTGCTGGCGAAATCCGCATCCGGTGCGCTCGAACTGGTGCCGCTGGTGACGGTGCAGAATCTAGCACGCGCCCTGACAGCCTTGAACGAGCGCGGCTTCATGACTGTCGGCCTCGACAGCGAGGGCGGCGAGAATCTGGCAGCCGTACATTTGACGCAGCCGTTGGCACTGGTGCTCGGCGCAGAGGGTAAGGGCTTGCGGCAGTTGACGCGCGAAACCTGCAACGTGATGACGCGCCTCGACATGCCGGGCGATATCAAGAGCCTCAACGTCTCCAACGCGGCAGCGCTGTCGCTTTATATCTGCGCGAGCCGCCTCGGCCTGATGCCTTCATAAAAAACGCCCGCTCGCATCTGACTGCGAACGGGCGTTTTGCAATAGGTCACACGAGCGATCAGGCGCGACGCAGATCCTCATCGTGAATCAACGAACTCCGATAGGTCTCGGGAATTCGCATCACGACCAGCAGGACCGCGACTGACACAGCACACATATAGATCGCCGGTGCCAGCTTGTTGCCGCTCTGGAGCACGAGCCACGTGCCGATCAGCGGCGCAGTGCCACCGAAGATCGTATAGGCCAGATTATAGCTGATGGCGGATGCGCTGTAGCGCGTGCGGGTCGGAAACAACTCGAGCAGTGCGATGCCGACCGGGCCCCAGAACAGGCCGCAGCTGAATGCGAGTAGGCTTTGGCCGAGAATCGCGGTCGCGAGACTGCCCTGGGCCGCAATCAGGTAAGCGGGAATACACGTCACGGCGTTGAGGATGAGGCCGGTCAGCAAAATCCGCTTGCGGCCCAGTCGGTCGGACAGATAACCGCCGATGATCATCGTTACGAATGCGACAAACAATGCCACGCTATTCGATATCAATGCCGCGTTGCTGTTGAGCCCGACGGTGCCGACAAGATAGCTGACGAAATAACCGGCCAGCGTATAGAAGCCGAGGCTGGAAAAGGCAGCCAGCGCGAAGCTGAATCCCATCGCCTGCTTTTGCGAGCGCACGGCATCGCGCAGCGGCGACGTCGCCACGTTCCGGGCGGCCTGTGTCGCCTTGAATGCAGGCGATTCATCGACCTTGTGACGGATATAGAGACCGACGAGCGCCAGCGGTCCGCCAAGCAGGAACGGAATCCGCCAGCCCCATGAGGCGTAGGCATCGCCGCTCAGTACGTTGGTCAGCAGCAGGACAAGAAGCGCGGCCACGATGGGCGGCAGATTGGCAAATGAATACGTGAATCCAACGTAGAGGCCACGGCGCTCGCTGGGCGCATGCTCGGCGACGAAGGCGTTGGAGCCAACGGTTTCACCGGCCGCCGACATGCCCTGAACCAGACGGCAGACGACCAGCAGGATCGGTGCAAGAAGGCCGATCTGGCTATAGGTCGGCAACAGGCCGATGCCCAGCGTCGCTGCGCCCATCATCAGAATGACCATCGACAACACGCGACGACGGCCGATGCGGTCACCGAGACTGCCGAATACAAAGCCGCCGAGTGGACGCATAACGAATCCAACGGCGTAAATCGCGAAGGTCGCCAGCAACGCCGCGGTGGGATCCGTATTGGGGAAAAACAATTTGGCGATGATGGCCGCGGAATAGGCATAGACGACGAAATCATACCATTCGACGAACTGGCCGATTGCTGCAGACGTCAGTACACGACGCAGTCCGCTCTGCGCCTCAGCCCTGGATTGCGACACGGCGCCCGCATGTATCTCGATTGTCATTACATCTGCTCCACAATGTGCTTGATAGTATTTGCGTTCGGCTGACGCGGCACGACGGCATATCGACGATGTTGCAGACACGGCAGAATCTCACGGACCGCTTGCAGCCGCGAGCTTTCGAGCCGGGAAACGGCAACGCCTTCGTCACCCGCCACAGTCGCCAGCACCACACCGCTCGGGTCGACGATCATGCTGAGGCCGACGGACACCGGCGCCGACTGACAAGCCGCAGCAACGAAACAGGTGTTCTCGATCGCGCGCGCACGGATCAACGTCTCCCAATGCAATTCCTTGAGCGGGCCAGCGACCCAGCCTGCCCCGAGCAACAGCACATCCGCACCGCGATCGATCAACACGCGAGCCATCTCGGGAAAACGCAGGTCGTAGCAATTCAATACGCCGAACCGGAGGCCACCCACGTCGAAGGTACAAAGCTCGGCGAAATCGTCACGCAGCGGCGCGCGCTCGTTCTTTTCGGATTCCCGATAATGGAACGCGTCGTACAGATGTAGTTTCTCGTAGCGGCCAAGCTGCACGCCGTTCGCGCCCGCAACGATGAACGTATTGCGCGACAGACATTCCCCGCCGTCGCTGTACATGCCGACCACGAGCGTGATGCCGACGCGGCGCGCGATGGTTTGCACCTCGCTTTCAAACTGGCGGCCGGCCCGGCGCGCGGTGGCAGCAAGCTCCTCGGCCGAGGCAGTGAAGGCGAACATCGAGGCTTCCGGAAATACCACGACTTCGGCGCCCTTTCCGGCGGCCTCCTCCGCCAGGCGAGCGATCGTCGCCAGATTGGCGGAGACATCCGCAACAGCGGCAAATTGCGCCACGGCAACGCCGACCGCTGGCAAGGCTGAAGAAGACAGGGCGCTCATCGCGTTTCTCCCGGCACGCACCCGCCGCAACACGCTTCGGGGAGGCCAATGAGGGGATTTGGGATCGGGAAGCCGGATCCGGCCTGCCCATATGTGGGACTTGGCGGGGATTTTGACGCAAGTCCAATATCAATATTGGGTTCATTGATGCTATAATGGCATCAATGAACCAGTCTCCAGATCTACCCCAACTGCGCTATTTTCTGGCCGTGGCGGATACGTTGAGCTTTCACCGCGCTGCGGAGAACCTCAATGTGGCGCAGCCGGCGGTCAGTCGTGGCGTTCAGCAACTCGAAGCCAAGCTTGGCTTTCGTCTGCTTGAACGCACTACACGACACGTAGCCTTGACTCCCGCGGGGACCGTTCTGGCCAGACAGGCTGCCGACGCGATGCAACTGCTCCGGCGCGCGGTCCGCAGCGCCAGTCAGGTTGCCGCAGGAACTGCAGGAGAAATCATCATCGGCTATTCGGCCCAGGCCACGAACGGCGTCATGCCGGAAATCGTCGTGCGCTTCCGCACCGCATTTCCCGATGCGCAGGTCGGTCTTTATTCGCTGGCGTCGGACGAGCAGATCGCCGCTCTCCAGTCAGGCCGAACCGATCTGGGTTTTCTGTTGTCGAATGCCTGCAAGGCCCCTCTGCAGCACATGGTTATTTCGCGTGAGCGGTTTGTCGTGCTCATTTCGAAATACCATCCATTCGCGGCGCGAACGTCGATCGATATGGCGGACGTCGCAGACATGCCGTTCGTCATGGGCACGCCGCGGCGGTGGGCGAGCTTCCGCTCGCTTATCGAAAGCGTCTGCCTGAAGTCAGGATTTCTGCCAACGGTGGTGGAGGAAGCCGACGACGTGCCGGTGTTGCTGCAACTGGTGTCGTTACAACGCGGCATCACATTGTACGGCGCATCGACGGCGCCATCGCTGCCGCCGGATATCAAGGCGCTGAAGATCAAGGATGCTCACGCGACGTTCGATCTGAGCATCGCGTGGCGCAGCGATCCTACACCCCTGGTCAGGGAATTTATCGCGCTCGCGCAATCGCGGGCCGATCGCCCGCCCACCAAGCGCTGACGAAAGCTGCATTCAGATCGACAGGCCCGGTTCAAAGAACCGGGCCTGGAATACGATCAATAGCGGCGGCCGTGCGGATGGTAGTGGCCACGATAGGCGTGGCGGTAAGCATGGCGCGGCGCGTGGCCATAGCGGATACCGGTTCGCATGCCATGCATATGATGACGATGATGCCGCCAGCGATAGCTGTAGATTGCCGGTCCGTGCCAGTTCGGCGCGCCATCGTAATAATGGTGGGTAGCGTTGGCATACGGGCCACCGTTGTAGCCGTAATAGTAGCCGCGGTCGTAGCCGTGCCAACCGGTGACGGCACGCTCACGATAGGTCGGCACGGGCGCCCACATGCCGGGGCCAGAGAAGGTCGGCCCCTGGTTCGCATAAAAATACTGCGGGGCTGCGGGGCGCAGCAGCGCATCCGGATCCGTCAAATGCTGGCGGTAGCCATAGCCGTGATAACCAGAATAATAGTGGTGACCGTAGTAGGACTGTCCGCACGGACTCACCGCGATCTGCCCGCACGGCGGGCAACCGCCGCAAGCCATCGCCGGCACGGCGCTGACGGTGACCACGGCCATCGCCGCAATCAATCCTGAAATCATCTGACGCATAACGCTCTCCTGTTGGTGTGTTTTTGTAGTTTATGGATGGGGTCGGAAATTCTGACGCCGCTGCCTTGGCCGCATCGGCGACGCGCCTTCGCCTTGCGGCGCCTGAAGCACAAGCGGCGGGTAGAGCGGCACCTCGGCCTGCGCAGGCGGTGCAGATTGCGCCGACCACGACTGGTGGAAACTTTCCGCCTGTGGCGGCAGCTTGCGGTTCGCCGGAGGCTCGATCTCCAGACGTCCGTAACCAGGCTGCCGTCCGGCACTTGGATAATAGTGGCCGACCCGCGGCTCTACGTCGATGAATCGGCCGCCGTAGATCGTCGGCTGGATGTGAACGCCCCGCGCCAGCCCCTGATCGCTCTCGATCACGGCGTAGGACGCGTCGATGCCGTTGATGATGATCGGCACGCCGGGACGGCCCGGGATGACGTACGAAAACCCGTCATTGGCCGATGCCGTTAACGACGTTCCGATCAGAATGGCGAGCGCCAGCGCTATCCGCATGCGGGGAACCCTCAGTTGCGGTGTCATTCTAAGACAGATGGCGCTTCCAGAGGTTAAGAGCGGCGCCCAATTTCGCGGTAAGGCTAACGCGCGAGGGCATGGTTAGACGTGATTGTCTGAAACCCGTACATCCTTTGGCAAACCTGCAGAGCAGCGCCGACCGGTGCGTCATTCTGTCTTTACGGGGAACACGGCTCGGCTGTCCGGATACCGCCGGTAGATGAGCATAAATTTTCTCTTCCATTTGCCCCGCCCCTAAGCGCAGACTTGTCGTAGCGCCGCGACGCTGCTAGCTCTCTGCCCATTCGCCGGTTTAGCTCAGCGGTAGAGCAGCGGTTTTGTAAACCGAAGGTCGGGAGTTCAATCCTCTCAACCGGCACCAGCCATGCTGACTTGCCTGCTCCCCGAAACCACCTAGTATATTTCGCAGTCCAACAGCGCGTGGAGACCAGCCGTGGAGCTGCGAGGTCTTGGGTGGCGCTGAGACAGGGGGAGCCATCAATGATGTCCCGCGCTGTTATTCCTATCGTGACTGCATGGCCGCGGTGAACGACCATGACCGACATCACCGCGCGCAAGGTCAATTGGCAGCAAGTGGGGCATGCGGCAAAACCCGGACGCTATCTTTTTACGTTCGGCTGGCTCACCATTGCGGAAGACGACCTGGCAATCTGGCGAACCCATCCGCATGCCGCGTTTACGCTTGTCCCCGCAAAAACAATCGTGGACGAAGACACGCCGCCGGAATTCCATCTAGGCGCGTTCGAACTGCATGACGATCAGGCGGAAGGCGCCGATCCTTCCTAGAGGGTATTAGGCTAGAGAGGGTTAGACGCAGCTTGTCTGGATGAGCCGTAAGGCCGTCGCGTAACCGGCGTAATGGAAATCGCGAGCTCGGATGCCTTGTTGTAAATCGCGGCTGGCGTGCGCCGAAGCAACTCACAGATTTCGTGCGATGGCGTGTTTGCAGCTGCAAGCCGCCTGAGCAAGTCGACGTCCGCCGATGTCCAACGCACGCCGACACGTTTCTGTTTGCAGTCGAGACTCATGACATTCCAACTAGACGCCCGGTCGCGCCCCCTCCACAAGGTTCGAACGGCCCCAGAATGGGGTGCGAATTGACAAACCTGCCCTCACTGCTTGGAAGCGGAGCGCAGGCTGGGGAGTTACAACGTCGAACGGTCGTGTTGGGTTCGATGCACATCCAATAAAAAAGGCCGGCGAACCGCCGGCCTTTCGTGTCCAGAAAGCTATCTGGCTTTAATAGTTGCTGGCCGCCGGCCCGCCCCAGCCGAACCGGTAATTCAAACCGGCCTTGATGGTGTGCTCGTCATTGCGGAAGCTGGAGCCGATGATTTCCGGCGATGTGCTGTCGGTGAACGTGGTCTTTCCGAAGTTGTAGTACTGATACTCAACTTTCGCCGACCAGTTCGGTGCGAACATATATTCGAGGCCAGCACCGATCGTGTAGCCATCTTTATGATCGCCTTCCGTCACAAAGCCTTGCGGCACGCCGCCGAGGCTCACGTCGAGATTGCGGTCGCGCCATGCATAACCGCCTTTGGCGTACAGCAAGGTCGGACCCCAAGCATAACCGAGGCGACCGGTAACCGAGCCGAGACCGTTGTTATTGCCGGAGACGATCGTACCACCCGGAAACGTGACGCCCGAATTGCTCGATCCGAGCCAGCTGTAATTCGCTTCGAGACCCATCACCCAGTTGTTGGCGAACTGATAGTCGTAGCCGCCCTGTACACCGCCGAGGAAGCGGCCATCGCTGCCCTGCAGGCTGCTGTCGCCGGCGAAGGCACCCCCGAGATGGCCACCGATATAGAACCCGGTCCAGTTGTAGACGACTGCCGGTGCCGTATAGGCCGGCGGCGCCTTGGTGTAAGGTCGCGGGGGCAAATCGGCAGCGGCAGCGGGTGCAGCCAATGCAACCGTCGCGGCCGCGGCAAACAGAAACTTTTTCATAGAGTGTCCCCTTGTTAGCCCTGCCAACGTGTTCAAACACCGTGGCGTCAATTTGGTTGCTTGGCGGCGAACAAAAAGCAGCGATGGTACGTATCTATGTCTTTTCAGGAACATATCCGGTTCAAATGGACACGAATTGGTGAGGGGCAACTCCCGACTGCGACCGGCCAGATGGGGCCTTTCAATCCGGTTCCTTCCGTTCGGCAGATGGCATAGTAATTACGGGCACCACTTGCGATTGTAGCGTTGCAAGCGGCCCGCATGAACAAGACGAACGGGGATTGAAACAAGCATGATCGCGAATGACTTGATGACCGGTTTTCCGCCTCCGCCGGACAAGCAGGTGACGCTGGCGAACTGGCGAACATCGCCATTCAATAGCTGGAGCTATCGCAACGTCCGCAGGCTCCTGCCGACGGCGAACATCGCTGCCTCAGGTCATAGCGTGCCGCTTGAGTACAGTCTCGAGGATATCGGGCAAACCGAGTTCGAAGGACTCAACGGCGAACCGACCACGTTGCACCGCGTCCTGCGCGCCACCAACACGGACGCACTCGTGGTGCTGCGATGCGGCCGCATTATCAGTGAATGGTACGCCAACGGAATGAGCGCCACGACGCCGCACATCGTATTCTCGGTGAGCAAATCGATCTGTGGCGCGCTCGGCGGCATCCTGACGGATCGCGGTCTGCTCGATCCGGACGATCTCGTGATCGACTACATTCCAGAACTGGAAGCGTCGGTGTACGGCGACTGCACCGTACGGCACCTGCTCGATATGGTCGTCGGCATCCAGTTCACCGAAGACTACGACGACCCCGACGGAGACGTCATTCGCTACCGCTACGCGATGGGATGGGACCCCGTGCCGCCGGGTCGGCAAACCACCGACGTGCGCCGCTTCCTCGCGACGATGCGTCCCAACGGACAACCGCACGGCGAGACGTTTCATTATGTCTCGACCAACACCGACGTACTTGGCTGGGTGTATGAACGCGCCTGCGATCAACCGCTTTCCGATATCATCAGCGAGTATCTCTGGACGCCGCTCGGCGCCGAGCGCGACGCGTATATCACCGTCGATTCGCGCGATGCGATGCGCGCCGCCGGCGGGATTTGCGTGACACCGCGCGACCTCGCCCGCTTCGGCGAGATGATCCGCCGGCGTGGCGTCGCCAACGGCCAACAGGTCGTGCCCGGCTGGTGGATCGACGATATCAACGAAACGGATACGTCCACTGCCTGGGCGCGCGGTGAATTCGCCGAGCTGTTTCCGGGCGCCAGCTATCGGAGCAAGTGGTACCAGATCGATCGGACCGCCGGCGTGCTCTGCGCCCTCGGCATCCACGGCCAGTGGATCTATATCCACCCTGACGCCGAGATGGTCGCCATCCGCATGGCATCGGAGGGAATACCGCTCGATCCGGAAACCGCCAAATGCTGGCGGCGCGGCTTCGACGCCATCGCGGATCAATTCATCTGACGGTTGGCCGTCAGACCTGACGGAAACGCCGTGACTGCGAAGGCAGCCACGGCGTTTTCACGTTCAATAGCGAGCGCTATTAGTGGCGGTGTCCACGACGAACGTGCACCTTCTTCACGACATGATGCCGATGATGGCGAACGTAATGCTTCTTCATCCGGGCGTGCGCATTGAGAACGCTCGGACCGACGTGCTTGCCATTGAAGATAATGGATTTGGTCGCAGGCGCCTTGTGGGCAATGCCCGTCGCCATCGCGGGAGCGGCGAGCATGGAAACGGCGAGCAGCGCAGCTGAAATCGTCTTGAACATTGGTCATCTCCTGTTCGATCACGAAGTTGACCGGTCGGATGGCCGGGCTCGTCGATCATGTGTGGATGTTAGGCGAGCCGCGCTGAACCCATCCTGAAGCGCGAGGATGGACTGCGTTCATCTTGATGAATTCTTGGTCATGATCCGGTGACGAGACTCGGCGGCATTCGCCTGTCGTGGCCCGACCGCCCCGTCAAATTTCGTGACACCCTGGCCCGATCGTGATGGAATATCGGCCCGGTTGGAATGTTTGAAAGGTATTGCACGCGACCGCCCCCGTCCGAACAGGAGGAAGCATGAGCATATCCGCGATCAAATGGCTGGCCGCCGCGGCTTTGACGCTGGCGCTGGCTGCACCGTCGTCCTTTACCCCGGCCTTTGCGGCAGGGTCCGACGAGCCCTCGCCGCCTCCGCCGAGCAGCAAATCTGCCCCCAAGGACACCAAGAAATCCAAGAAGAAACATTCGAGCGCCGACGACCCGGCCTTCCTTCAGGGCTACCGCAACGCCTACACCACGATCTACGACGGCCACGACTATGCCGCGGCGATCGATCAACTGAAGGCGCTGGGTCACGACGATCGCGCCGACGTTGCCAATCTGATCGGCTATTCGTACCGCAAGCTCGGCAACTATCAATTGTCGCAAGTCTGGTACGAACGCGCGCTCAAGGCTGATCCCAACCACGTTCGTACCTGGCAATATTACGGGCTGTGGCAGATCGAACAGGGCAACCGCGAGCAGGCGCAGTATCATTTGACCCGGATCGGCGCGCTGTGCGGGACCGACTGCGCGGAATACAAATCGCTGGCCGCCGCGCTGGAAAAGGCGCCGGGCACAGGCTTGGTCTACTGACATTCGGGCAGCAATTCGCCAATCTGGATGCCGGCGCACCGATCGGACCTGCGCCGGCTTTTCCTTGCCGGGTAACCATCCGCGCCTGACACACTCGACACCTCCCATGGCTCCTTCATAATTGCCGGCTCGACAAGCCCGTGACAGGTCGTATAGACGGTCAGGCATATGACGCCGTCTCTCGTTCTCGCAGATGCCGCAAAGGCCCACGCTTCATGACCTCTCCCGCGCGATACGAACGGATCGCCTTCGTCGCGAGTCCCAGCGCGGAGGCGCAGCAGGCGCTCGCCGCATTGGTGAAAACCTACGGCAACCATTCGCCCGCCAAGGCTGACGTCATCGTCGCGCTCGGCGGCGACGGGCTGATGCTGCAGACGCTGCACCAGAACATGCGTTCCGGAAAGCCGATCTACGGCATGCACCGCGGCACGGTCGGCTTCCTGATGAACGAGTACCGGTCCGAGGATCTATATGCGCGTCTCGCGGCAGCGCGCGACACCGTGATCCACCCGCTCTTGATGCGTGCGACCGATATCCGTGGCGATGTTCACATCCATCACGCGATCAATGAGGTCTCCGTCTTCCGTCAGACCCACCAGGCGGCACGCCTGCGCATCCTGATCGACGAGCGCGAGCGCATGCCCGAGTTGGTCGCTGATGGCGTCATGGTGGCGACACCGGCCGGCTCGACCGCCTACAATCTCTCGGCACAGGGACCGATCCTGCCGATCAACGCCGCCCTGCTCGCCCTGACGCCAATCAGCGCCTTCCGCCCCCGCCGCTGGCGCGGTGCATTGCTGCCGAACTCGGCCTTCGTGGTGATCGAAGTGCTGGAAAGCGACAAGCGGCCGGTCGCCGCCGTGGCGGACCACGACGAGGCGCGCGACGTCAGCCGTGTCGAGGTGCTGTCCGACAGGACGATCTCGATGCGCATGCTGTTCGATCCAGGCCACAGCCTCGAAGAACGCATCCTCAGCGAGCAGTTCAATTTCTAACGTGGGACGAGCGGCGCTTGAATTAGAAGCCGTCGCCCCGAAGTGAGAGCGCGAACGAGCCTCGATGGGTGATGTCGTCGCGTAAACTTGGACTCAGCAGGCTCTTGGTTGCGTCGGCCGCTTTCAACTATTCATTAACGACGGCTGGATATAGTTAACGCGAGGTATACCGGCCGTCGCCGGCTTCGCGGGTATCCGGGCCGATTATGTATCGTATTGATTTCAACAAGCTGCGGTTTCTCGTCTGCGATGACAACGCACATATGCGTCGCATCCTGCGCACCCTGCTGCATTCGTTCGGCGCCCGCGAGGTTTATGAATCCGAAGACGGCGCTACCGCGCTCGAAATGTTCAGTCACTACGTGCCGGATATCGTCATCACCGACTGGTCGATGCCGATCTTCGACGGCCTCGAGCTTGCGCAGATGATCCGGCAGCCGGAAGCCAACGGCAACCCGTACGCGCCGATCATCATGCTCACCGGGCATTCCGAGAAACGCCGCGTCACCATGGCGCGCGATGCCGGCGTCACCGAATTTCTCGCGAAACCGATTTCCGCGAAGGGCCTGTATCAGCGCATCATGAATGTCGTCGCCAACCCGCGCCCGTTCATCAAGACCAAGAACTATTTCGGCCCCGATCGCCGTCGCAATACCAACAATTCCTACGTCGGTCCCGAGCGCCGCACCGGTGGCGAAATGGAAGTGATGCAGCAGCCCTCGCTGCTCGATAAGGCCCGCATCCCCGGCTAACTCCGCAAAGGATCAGATCATGGCCAAGGAAAAGCCGCCCGCGGTGCAGGTCAAAACATTCCCCGACCATCACGTTATCACCCAGCCCAATCCGCTACGCGGTGTGCTGCGTTACGTCGAGGACAAGGATCTCGACGATCCGGTCGCACGGGCCGAAAAGGCACTTGAGGACCTGTCGGGCGAGTTCGACAACTGGATGTCGATCGAATGCGACCGCCTCGCCTCCGCGCATGCCGCCATCCTCAAGGATGGCTTTTCGGCGTTGGCGCGGGATGAACTGTTTCGCGCCGCGCACGATATCAAAGGCGACGCCGCGACGTTCGGATATCCGGCCGCAGCCGCCGCAGCCGAAAGCCTCTGCCGCATCATCGAGCACGCACCGGATCTCGCAAAGGTGCCCGCCGAACTGATCGCGCATCACATCAATGCTATCCAGGCGATCATCCGAGAGCAGTCCAGCATTCAAAGGATCGGCGTCGCAAACGAATTGAGCAAGCGTCTGCGCGGTGTCGCGGATGAATACCTGACCGCAGTCAATCACGATCGCCCCGAACATCTCGAAGCCATCCTTGCACCGAGCATCGTTCCCGGAGAATAGCCGGGGATTCTGCGAGCGCGCCCTACATCATGGCCGGGATATCCCGGCCATTTTCCTATTGCTTGCATGTCGCGTTGAAGAAATAGCCGTAAGGCCCTGCAATCACGCTGCGATACGTTGATGACCCGACTCGATCTCGATCTCGTCGGCCACCAGTTCGTCGCAGAACACACGGGCTTCCTCGCGCGCCGATTCCGTTGCGAAACGGCGCAGCAGGATCAACAACGGCTCTGAAACATCTTCATCAGTCTCGCAGCGCGTCAGCACCCGCTCGACCATTCGCCGGCGCAACCGAGCAGCGCCGCCGACCGTTCCCACGAAGCCGATCTCGTGCGTAGCCTCGAGCGCCGCCTGAAACGCCGGGAAAGTGGATTCCGGCAAGCCGGCGCGCGCCAACAGTGCCGTCACGCTGGCTCCGCCGCGATCGTAAAGCAGTGCCGCCACCCGGCTTTGCGGAAGTCCCGACAATTCGGCCAGCGCCTGATCGAACAGTTCGAGATTGCCCGACAACAATGCACGCAGGATCAACCCCGCCGAGAGCTGCCCGGTAGCTCGCAGATGCCCGACAAGTCCTTGCATGTCTTCGCCGCGCGATCGCGTTGCGACGTTCACCGCCGATCGGTCACGCGCGTCGGTCACGATCCGCTCGGCCCGATCGGCGCTCAGCCATTGCCGCGCCACGACGAATTGCGCGAGCGTATCGGACAACTTTGCAACGAGCGCCAGCCGCGTCGCGGCCGGAAGATCGTCCAGCGCCAGCATCGACTCGCGGATCGCTGCAAGATGGCCGTGACGTTCGACGATACGGTGCCAGGAGAACGGCGCCAGCAGCGCCTGCGGATTTTCGATCAGTTCCAGTGCAGATGCGGGCGAGCCGACTTCTGCAATCGCTGCCGACACCGAACTGGGAAGGTTTCGCCGGCGCGCTATTGCACATTGCACGTCGCTATTACCTGTCGCTACCAGATCGACGAGGTCTGCATCGATGAGCAGTGGCGAATATTCCAGAACGGGAAGCGCAACGGAGGCCTGATCCAGCGACAGCGCCTGCACGATCGCCGGCGGCGCATCCACACTGCGGGCGAACACTTCGGCCATCGCCTGCCGCACCAGCGGCGACGGATCGTCCAGCAGCATCAGCAGCGCGCCTTCGGCGGCTGCGCGATCGTCTTCGGAGAGATTGGAAATCAGCCACGCGCGCGCGAGCGATCGGGTGGCATCGGCGCGCTCGCCGGCAGGTGCAGTGCGGACCCAGGAAATGAACTGCCGAACGATCATGGTTGTTCCGGCTTACGCGACAGGAGACGGCATCGCGACGCGGCGCCCTGTCACACAAAATAAACCATGACGCTTAACAAAGGGTTCACCATAACTGCCTGCATCGACTGGCGTTTCATTAATGCCAGCGGCGGGCACAAAATGCGTCAGCCGCTGAAAGTGCCGGCGCGATCGCTGAACAGGTCGAACGGTTGCGTCGCACGAACCTCCGGCGTCGCCGCACTGGTTGGCGACGTGCCCGCCTGCGTTCCGCCGTTCGCCCATAATTGCTGCACGGCTGGCGAAACGGGCTCGGACCGCGCCCCGGCGTGGAACAGGGTGCGGAACGAGATGTTCTGCTGCGTTGCGACTGTCGTCCGCGCCGTCGAGCGCACATCCGGAAAGCTGGCGAGATAGGCCGCGTTGTCCACCGGCGCGCTGGCCGACGCCAGTTGAACAGGCGCCGCGACGCTCGAAGGCGTGGCGCCGACTGCCGCCATCGCCGTACGGGTCGCGCTCGAGTTCGCCGCGTTTGCGTAGCGCGACGTCAACACCGAATAGACTTCCGACACGGTTCGCGCGCGGCCGCCCTGATCGTAAAAGATGGAGCGGTTAGCCGCCGCCGCGTTCGGGAAAAGGCTGGCGCCGCTGGCCTGCGGATTGTTCTGGGCATTAGTGATCAGCTTGCTGGCGCCGCCGACGCCCATGAAATGCGCCATGTAGAGTTCGGCATCGGTCGGCCGGCGACCGATCTGACCGATCAGCTTGAAACTGTTGGAGTGCGTCAACACGCCGGCCATCGCGGCGTTGGCGGTGGGGTCGTCGCGCAGGTTGAGGATTGCCTTGCGGGCACCGGGATCGCTGACCGAATATGTTCCGGACGGCGATCTCGAAATCGCATCGGCATATTGGCCGTAGCCGAGTGCCGGACCGGCTTCCTTCACCGTCCCGAGCCAGGTCTGGTCGATGAATTGAAACAGCCCGCGCGCCGACGAAGTCGACGCCGTGGCGCTGGGATTGAAATTGGATTCCATCTTCGCGGTGGCGAGCAGGTATTCGAAGCTCGTACCGGTGACGTTGGCCGCCTGCTGGATGGCGCCGGCGACGCGGACGCGCGAGGACGACAGCCCGGCAGGTGTGGATGCGCTTGCTGCGTCGAACGTCATGCCGTGGTGCCCCGCTCCCCGCGAAACGACCGCTCGCGTCCCGGCGCGAAACGCGCCGCTGTCATCGCATCCGAAGTCGGTCGTTCTCCCAAACGGCACGCATTCGCTGCGGGGGCCGTATACACAACCCCTGAGCAGGGTGGGCGATTATGGTTAATGCCGGGTTAAAGGAAATGGGTGGCAGGGCACTTAGCGCCCATTGCTCAGGACGATTTGCCGTAAACGCTGGCAGGGTCGAACAGCTTGTCAGCATCGACCGGCACCAACTTTCCGCTACTGCCCTCGCCCTTTACCGCCGCCCGATAGAAGCACGAGCGCCGACCGGTGTGGCACGCCGCGCCGCCTTCCTGCTCCACGCGGAGCCAGACGGCGTCCTGATCGCAGTCCACCCTCAGTTCGACCACGCGCTGTACATGCCCGGAGCTTTCGCCCTTGCGCCATAACCGTCCGCGCGAGCGGCTGAAGTACCAGGCTTCGCCGCTGTCGATCGTCTTGCGCAAGGCTTCGTCGTTCATGTGCGCAACCATCAGCACCTCGCCGTTATCGGCATCGGTGGTGACACAGGTGACGAGGCCGCTGGCGTCGAACTTCGGACGCAAAACAAGACCTTCTTCGAGGTCGTTGACGGCAGCCGACGATAGGGTGGATGAAGACACGGGACAGCCTCATGTGGATCGTGAAGACGGGCGCCGAAACCGAGCGCCACGACTCCAGAAAATAACCTAGAAACAAGACGATAGATTCAACTCATAATCTTCCGCTCGAATCTGCGCGACAAGGCACCTGCGGCGCTCCGATTGCGCAAGCATTTCGGCATACAGAGTTGCCCGAACTCGCTATTCGGCGATCAGCGCGGCGCGGCGCGAACCACCGAAATGAAGCGCGACTGTTCGGCATGGTTATCGCGGAAGATACCGGTGAAGCGGGTCGTCAGCGTCGATGCGCCGTGCTTGGCGACGCCACGCACCGACATGCAGGTATGCTCTGCCTCGATCATCACGGCGACACCGCGCGGCTTGAGCACTTCGTCGATCGTGGCGGCGACCTGAGCCGTCAGATGCTCCTGCGTCTGCAGGCGCTGCGCGAAGATGTCCACCAGGCGCGCCAGCTTGGAGAGCCCGACAACCCGCTCGACCGGCACATAGGCGATGTGGGCCTTGCCATAGAACGGCATCATGTGGTGCTCGCAATGCGAGGTGAAGGGGATGTCGCGCACCAGCACGAAATCATCGTAGCCGGCAGTCTCACCGAAGGTGCGGTTGAGTACTTCGGCGGGACACTGGCGATAGCCCTGAAACAGTTCGTCGAAAGCCTCGACCACCCGCCGCGGGGTGTCGAGCAGCCCTTCCCGGCGCGGATTCTCGCCAATATACGAAAGCAGCGTATGCACCGCCTGCTCGGCCTCGCTGCGCGACGGTCGGGGCTGATCCGGGAGAACGGCGGCAGCCATATATTCCGATGGGTCCAGCTCGCCTGGCCGCGCCTCGGGAAGCTTCGATTCGGTTGATTTGCTGTCTGGGTTTTTGCCTGTGCGCAGCGGCTTGATCAGTGCGTCCATCTTCACTCCGTTCGACCGGCCTCGCGAGGCCGGAGTGTCACCGGGCAGACGGGGCGGCGACGACCGCCGGACGCCTGAGTCCCTCAACATTAACACCGCAACCAGCGGATATAATTCTATATTTCCGCAGCTTCGGTAATAGCCTGGCTGTATTTTCTCGTACCTCGACTTATATAGTGTGAGGAACCGGGCCGCCAAGGGCGAACACCGGGGCGATCCGAGCTGAATCGGCGCAAAAAACGGCGAAAGCCGGGGCTAAAATCCCATGCTGAATGAAATCTACAACAAGCGGATCATCGAGCTGGCCGGCAATATTCCAAGGCTGGGCAGACTTGCGGATCCCGACGCCAGCGCTACCGCGCATTCAAAACTCTGCGGTTCAACCGTAAAGATCGACCTCAAGATGGATGGGCCGGTGGTGACCGACTTTGCTCATGACGTGAAAGCCTGTGCACTTGGGCAGGCTTCGTCGTCCATCATGGCGCAACATGTGGTCGGCTCAACCGCGAGCGAATTGCGCGAACTGCGTGACACCGTTTTTCGGATGCTGAAGGAGAATGGCGCCCCGCCGCAAGGCAAATGGGCCGACATCGCCTTCCTGGAGCCGGTGCGGGACTACAAGGCGCGTCATGCGTCGACGATGCTGACATTCGAGGCCGTCGTCGATGCCATCGGGCAGATCGAGACCAAGACCGGGACCAAGTCCGGCCTCAAGAGCGGACAACTCGCTCCGGCCGCAGACTGAGAGCCCCAGCCGGGCCTACCCGCCGTTACTGGCGGGTGCGTTGCGGCACCGCGACGCCGGTGGGGACGGCTGAAGCCTCCGCAGTCTTGGTCGCCTTCGCCGAAGACGGCGGTGGAGAGTCGATTGCCGTGCTGACGAATCGATCCTGAATCGGCTTGCTGCTCGTCAGTCCTGCAACAGGCGTATCGGCACCGATGCCCGGCCCCGGCAGCACGTCCGCAACCGCGTCGGTGGTCACCAGATTGGTCAGCCGCAGTTCCGCCGCCGTCAGTTCATGCAGGTCTTCCCAGGGTGGAACGCTGAGCGCCAGGGACAACAGATCGCCCGAGCCCCCCATGTCGAAGGTGTATTTGGCGAGACGCCCGATATCGCGCTCCACGATCATCAGGTCCTGCGCGGTATAGCTTGCCCCCCGCGCGTCGTCGGCGCGATCGCCCATCCAGATCTGGTGGACGCGCACGTGGGCGCCCGGCGGCACGTAACGTGATTTCCCCGACAGGAGCAGAAAGACGCACATCGATTCGCAATATGCGTCCGGTTCGACGCTGGCGCTGAGGCCGTTCGGAGTCCGCGTCTCGACCGTGCTGCCGACCGTCGTCACGATGCCGAGCTTGCGCCATTTTCGCCCGATCGCAATGGCGTCATTCACCGAACCGCCGCTTGAATCGAGCACCACAGTGGCGCCCTCAACATTGCGGTCCCGCGCAAAATCTTCGAATGCAGCGGGCGTATCGGAGGTGACGACTCCTACCGCACTGATCCAGCCGCCGCGGCAATCGCTCTGACATCGCACCCATTCAAAGCGCATCGGCAGCTTGCGTACTTCAAGGGTTTGCCCGGCCTGTGCGCCCGGGGCAGAACCGGCAACCGCGATCGACGCCATCAGCGCAGCGGCGCATAGCCATCCCCGCGCGGCAACCCTGAGCAACCTTGCCGACCTCACGCTGGCTCCTTCCCCGCCCCCGGTGAACGACCACTTCAGTTCCGTCACCAGACCGACGAACCCGCCGTGGTAGAACTGTCATGATCAAATTACCTGTTGCCGTGCAATGCTCCAACGAGCTTTTGCTGCATCGCGACGCCGGACATGCGATATTTCGCCGAGTGTGTCGCAAATGCCAATCGGTCCAGTTCCTGTACTGGAACTGGCGTTCAACGAAACCAGGAATAGCTAACGGCCATGGCCCATTCCCAGCGCTGCCAGCATTGCGCCAGTCACGTTCAGGTGCTGCCCCGAAATGCCGCGCGCGGATTGATCTGGCTGTACCGTCATACGTTGTCGCCGCTGGTCGGCTATAACTGCCGTCACCTTCCGACATGTTCGGTCTATGGCGACGAGGCGATTGCGCGGTTCGGGCTATGGGCCGGCGGGTGGATGACCCTGGCGCGGCTTCTGCGCTGCCAGCCATGGGGGACATCCGGTATCGACAACGTCCCGACCGCGAGACCGCCCGGTGCAACATGGTACCTGCCATGGCGCTTCGGCCGATGGCGTGGCGTCAATGACTCACAATCCTAGACGCTACGTCACTGGTCCCGTTGTTCTTCGATTTGTAGCGGCATAGGATAATTTTCAGGCGGCGATAACGGTTGGGGCAACAAGGTGCGAGACGGACTCTATGCGGTTGCTTTCCATACCGCGCATGGCACCGGCAACGGAATCGTCTACGCCATCGGCGGTAAAATCCGCGGCGGAAATTCCGGGTTCGCATTCATCGGGAATTACTCCGGCACCGAGGACGAGATCCTCGTGAAGGTCTCAACCCAGCGATACAACGACGATCCCGCGTTCAAGCCCTTGTTCGGAACGGACATGGTGACGCTGACCCTCAAGGGCCGCACCAACGGCGACACCATCGATCTTGAAGGCGCTGCGCTGCAGCTTCCCGGCATCCGGTTCAATGCCGTATTGACGCGGATCTGCGACTGAATCCGTGTCAGGGCCTTGCCGGCACCAGGCGTCCGGTGATCAACACCACGATCAGTGCGACGACGACGAAGGATACCGCCACAAAGCCTGCGGCATGTAACAGATCGCGCACATACAGCATGCCGCCGAGCGCCGAGCCGACGGCCTGACCGATATAGAGCACCGATGTGTTCAGCGAGACCGACGCTCCCGCAAATGGCGGCGCCGCGCCGACAAGCCGTACCTGCTGCATGGAATTGGTCGAAGCAAAGCCAAGGCCCCAGACACTGACGCCGAACGCCATCGCCGAGAGCGCTCCCGCACCGAACGCCCAGATGCTGACCCCGGCGAGCAACGCCACGGTAAAGATCAGCGACGTGCGGTAGCCTCCGAGTGAATCGACCAACCGCGTGGCGATCATGTTGCCCACGAAACCAAAGATGCCATAGAGCGAAAACACGATCGCAATCGCTTCCGGGCCGGCGCTTGCAAGCCGTTGCAGCAATGGCGCCATGAAGGTGAAGATCACGAATTGTCCGGACATCTGCAGCATCGTGATCAGCAGCAGCAAAACCACCAGCGGATTGCGGCCGAGCGCAACCCATGTTTTCAATTCGACCGGCGCGCCTCTCACCCCGAGCGGCAGGCGCCACATCAACATGGCGAAGCTGACACACGACAATACAGCAATGCCGATATAGGCCGCCTGCCATCCATAGCGGCTGGCAATCACCGTCACCAACGGCAAGCCGACGGCGGCGGCCAGAGACCAGCCGAGAAAGACATAGGCGATGGCGCTGCCACGCTTTTCCTCGGGGACGATCAATCCAACGGTGCTGGCCGCCTGCGGCGTGAACGGCGCAGCTACCGCCATCATCAGCAGCCGTATCGCCATCAGTGCGGCATAGCTCGGTGCGAAAGCCGAAGCCAGATTGGTCAGCGCCAGCGTGAACAGAATGAAGCCAAGCAGATAACGCCGGTCGAAGCGGCTGGTCAGCCACGCGCTCAATGGCGAACAGATGCACAGTACCACCGCGCCGAACGTGATCAGCAGTCCGGCGTCGCGGATGGTGACGCCGAGACCGGATGAAAGCTCGGTCAGCATGCCGCTTGGCCCGATGATCGAGGTGCCAATGACAAAGTTTCCGAGCAGCAATGACGTGGGGGCAAATGAGCGGGTCACAATCGTACCATAGCATGATTTCGATGCATCTGCATCTAAATAGTGAAGTCGCTGCCGCAATGGTGCTTTGCAGCCGTCGCAAGAACAGAGCAGCAATGGTTGCAAGAATGCCCCCCGCTGGTATACCGCAGCATTCCGCTTACCTGCGCCCGTTCGCAGGAGTGAGCCAAAGGAGAACACGATGCCCGACGACAAGACGCCCGCCTCAGGATTCCAGTTCGGCCTTGCCAATTTGAAACCGGTGGAAAGCAATAACGTCACCCTCACCTTTCCTGACGGTGCACGCCGCGAATTTCCCAAAAACACGACCGGCCTTGATATCGCCAAGGGCATTTCGCCCTCGCTTGCCAAACGTACCGTTGCGATGGCGCTCGATGGCGAAGTCCGCGACCTTGCCGATCCGATCGCGGACGATGCCAGGATCGAGTTCGTCAACCGCGACGATCCTCGCGCGCTCGAACTGATTCGGCACGATGCCGCCCATGTGCTGGCCGAAGCCGTGCAGACGCTGTGGCCCGGCACGCAAGTCACCATCGGCCCGGTGATCGAGAACGGCTTCTATTACGACTTCTTCCGCAACGAGCCGTTCACACCCGAAGATTTTGCCGCGATCGAAAAGAAGATGCGCGAGATCATCGCGCGCGACAAACCGTTCACCAAGGAAATCTGGACGCGCGACGAGACCAAGCGCGTATTCGCTGAAAAGGGCGAGAGCTTCAAGGTCGAACTGGTCGATGCGATTCCGGAAGACCAGACCATCCGCATCTACAAGCAGGGCGACTGGTTCGACCTCTGCCGCGGTCCGCACATGACGTCGACCGGCAAGGTCGGCAACGCCTTCAAGCTGATGAAGGTGGCCGGCGCTTATTGGCGCGGCGACAACAACAACCCGATGCTGACGCGCATCTATGGCACGGCCTTCGCCAAGCAGGAAGAACTCGACTTCTACCTGAAGCAGATCGAGGAGGCCGAAAAGCGCGACCACCGCAAGCTCGGCCGCGAACTCGACCTGTTTCATTTCCAGGAAGAAGGGCCCGGCGTCGTCTTCTGGCATCCGAAGGGCTGGACCATCTTCCAGGCGCTGATCGCCTACATGCGCCGCCGCCTCACTGGCGACTATGACGAGGTCAATGCACCGCAGATTCTCGACAAGGTGCTGTGGGAAACCTCCGGTCACTGGGACTGGTATCGCGAGAACATGTTCGCGGCGCAATCCGCCGGCGACGAGGCCGAGGACAAGCGCTGGTTTGCGCTCAAGCCGATGAACTGCCCCGGCCATATCCAGATCTTCAAGCATGGCCTGAAGAGCTATCGCGACCTGCCGTTGCGCCTCGCGGAGTTCGGCGTGGTGCACCGCTACGAGCCGTCGGGCGCGATGCACGGACTGATGCGCGTGCGCGGCTTCACGCAGGACGACGCGCACGTCTTCTGCACCGAGGAACAGCTCGCGGATGAGTGCCTCAAGATCAACGACCTGATCCTGTCGACCTATTCCGATTTCGGCTTCGGCGACATCGTCGTCAAACTGTCGACGCGGCCGGAGAAACGCGTCGGCACCGACGAGAGTTGGGATCACGCCGAGCGTGTCATGGCGACGGTGCTACGCGAGATCGAGACCAATTCGGGTGGCCGCATCAAGACTGCGATCAATCCCGGCGAAGGCGCGTTCTACGGGCCGAAGTTCGAATACGTGCTGCGCGACGCGATCGGCCGCGACTGGCAGTGCGGTACCACGCAGGTGGACCTCAACCTGCCGGGCCTGTTCGGCGCGTTCTACATCGATGCGGACGGTTCGAAGAAGACGCCGATTATGGTGCATCGCGCGATCTGCGGCTCGATGGAGCGCTTCATCGGCATCCTGATCGAACACTATGCCGGCAACTTCCCGCTATGGCTCGCGCCGGTGCAGGCGGTCGTCACCACGATCACGTCGGAGGGCGACGAATACGCGAAGCAGGTCGCCGCCGCCGCGCGCAAGGCGGGCCTGCGCGTTGAGCTCGATCTGCGCAACGAGAAGATCAACTACAAAGTGCGCGAACACTCGCTGGCGAAAATTCCCGCGCTGCTGGTCGTCGGCAAAAAGGAAGCCGAGACCCATTCGGTGTCGATCCGCCGCCTCGGCAGCGAGGGACAGACCGTGATGTCGCTCAACGACGCCTTAGCCGCACTGGTCGAGGAAGCGGTGCCGCCGGACGTCAAGCGGGCCCGCACTGCCGGTGTCGTTTAGAGAGCCCCTAAAGTCGTGCCGGTTGCCAAACATGGCAGCCGGCACGATATGAGCGGCGCGCACATGCGCGCCACGACAAAACAATTACCGGATCACCATGTCTGAAATAATCGACTTCCTGCGAACCCGCCGCTCCGTCAAGCCGCGCGACATGAGCGGCGCCGGCCCCTCGCCGGCCGAACTCGAAACCATTCTCACCATCGGCGCACGGGTGCCCGATCATGGCAAGATTGCGCCATGGCGGTTCATCGTTTTTGAAGGCGATGCGCGGAAGAAGGCTGGCGAAATTTTTGCGCAGGTTCTCACCAAAAAGAACCCCGATGCCTCCGAGCAGGATATTGCAAAAGCGCGCGACGCCTTCATGGAAGCGCCTCTCGTGATTGCGGTGGTGAGCTCGACCAAGCCGCATCCGAAAGTGCCACCGTGGGAACAGCAGTTGTCCGCCGGCGCCAGCGCGATGAATATCGTCACCGCTACGACCGCGCTAGGCTACGGCGCCAACTGGCTGACCGGGTGGTTCGCCTTCGACCGCGACGTGCTGACGGCATTGGGGCTGAAACCGGAAGAACAACTGGCCGGCTTTGTCCATATCGGAAAGTCGGCCAAGCCGAACGAAGATCGCCCGCGTCCCGCCATCACCGATCTGGTGACGCGGTTCTAGTGCTCAGGCAGCGTCTGCTTCGCCTCGGTTGAATTTACGCAATAGCTGTCCGATCTCTGACGACGGCCGCGCCCCGCTGAACAGGAAGCCTTGCACCTCGTTGCAACCTTCGGCGCGCAGCCAGTCCAGCTGATCGGACGTCTCGACACCCTCGGCCGTGGTCATGATCTGAAGACTACGACCGAGTCCCGAGATCGCCTTGACGATCGCGCTGCAATCCGGCCGCTCTGCGATGTCCTTCACGAACGAACGATCAATCTTGATCTTGTCGAACGGGAAGCTCCGCAGATAGCTCAGACTGGAATACCCCGTGCCGAAGTCATCCATGGAAATACTCACGCCGAGCTCGCGCAACTGATGAAGCGTGGCGACGTTTGCCTCGGTCTCGGCAAGGAACACCGACTCGGTGATTTCCAGCTCAAGCCGTCGCGGCGATAAACCGGACACCGCAAGCGCCGAAATCACCATCGGAACGAGATTGCGGCTGCGGAATTGAACCGGCGAAAGATTGACGGCGACCTTGATGTCGGCGGGCCACGTCGCTGCTTCCTTGCAGGCCTCCCGCATCGCCCATTCGCCCAGACTGACGATCAATCCGATATCCTCGGCCACCGGAATAAACTCGGCCGGCGAGATCATGCCCTTCTGCGGATGCCGCCATCGCATGAGAGATTCGAATCCGCTAATGCGATTGGCGGAAAGATTGACCAGCGGCTGATAGTGGAGCTCGAATTCGCCGTTCGCGAATGCCCGGCGCAAATCGAATTCCATCTCGCGCCGTTTCTGCGCCTGGCGATCCATTTCCTTTTCGAAAAAGCGGTGGACGCCGCCGCCTTCGGATTTGGCGCGATACAGCGCCATATCGGCGTTGCGCATCAAATCCTCGCTTGTGGTGCCGTCACCGGGCGAAAGTGCAATCCCGATGCTGGCCCCGATTACAATTTCAATCCCGCCGATGTCGTACGGCTTGCTCAGCGCCTCGATCAGGTCGGCGGCATAATCACTGGCATCCCGAGGCGTCGCATCGGCCATGATGACCGCGAATTCATCGCCGCCGAGACGAGCGGCGACGTCGCTTTCGCGCGTCATCGACCGCAGGCGATCCGCGACCAGCATCAGCAGACGGTCGCCCATCGGATGACCGAACGAATCGTTGACGTTCTTGAACAGGTCGAGATCGACGCAAAGAACGGCAATATGCCGGCCCGTGGATTGCGCCTGCGCCAGCGCCAGCCCCAGACGCTCCTGATACAATACCCGATTGGGTAAATTCGTCAGACCATCGTGATGCGCCATATACGCGACGCGGGCTTCGGCTTCCCGGCGCTCCGTAATGTCGACGATCGCGACCAGATAACTGTCACGACCATCGAATGCGACGCGGCGCCCGAATGTCAGCACCTGGATCTCGCGGCCGTCCGCTTTCAGGTGACGCCACGTTCGCGCCGACTGATAGGCGTCTCCAACTTCCGTGAGAGCCTGTGAGTGCGATTCCCATTCGTCCTGGGGCCATATCTGCCGCAGCTTCATACGGAGGAAGGTCGCACGGTCGTAGCCATAGTGCTGCACGGCTGCGTCGTTGACGGCCAGGAATTCGGTTGTCCGGGCATCGAACAGCCACATCGGCATCGGATTGTTCTCGAACAACAGACGAAACGAATCTTCCCGCCTCTTGAGAGCCGTGACATCCGATATCGTCAGCGAGACCATGTCACCGAATGCGGTTGCGCTCAGCCGCAGGTTACGCAGATCGCTTTCGAGTTCGAACTGGACGCTGTCTCCGGAATTGACCGTATCCAGCAGATGATCGAGGACCACCGGCGCCCCCAGAAGATGTTCTCCCGCACTGAGCCGATGCCACAGCAATCCGGTTTGCGGCTGCCTCAAATGACGTGACGCCGACTCATTGAGATGAACGATCTGGAAATCGAATGGCCGGCCCGCTGCGTCGCGAATAGCCGCCAGCGACAGAATCCCTTCGTCGGCGCTGGCGAAAACTGCATCAAGCAGATTGTATTGCTGATTTCGTTCGTTGACGTAGGCTCCGAACAACATGTCTCCCCAGCGCGACAATGTCGGCAGGATCAGGATGTCGTACACCTGAACGATGCCATCGCGAACGCAATGCGCTGTTGCCAGATAAGGCTGCTTGTTTCGCGCGGACGAGGCGACGGCCTCGGCAACGGCCGTCGCGCAATCGGGCGGCAACGCGTCGAGCGACACGTCCCAGGCTTCGGTGCCAAGCCAGCGCTGGGCATATCTGCCGCTGCGCGATAGTTCGAGATTGTCCGGCTCGCCCCGTAAGAGGATGACGTGATCGGCGAGCCGGCCAAGGCTACCAAGCATCACGTCCTCATAACGCGGCAAGCTATGGCCCGGCTTCAGGGCGGCCCGCCACTTGCGCTGCAGGACGGCAATATCCCCAAGTTCGATCTTCAATCGTTCCGACGAATTCTTCGCGGCAATCACAACGCCCTCTGCAACACTAGCTTTCAGCCGGCGGTATCCAACTGCGGTGTGCTTAAGGCGATGTAAACGCCGGCGAAAGTTTGCGGCTAATTCGTCGTCGCGCTGAGATAAATCGTTCGATGGTTATTGCGCGTTAGAAACCATGACGATTCGATGACGATCAGCGAGCGACGACTTCAACCTCGCCGTCCACGCCGTTGACGACATTGAAGGTGCGTTCGAACACCTTGCCTTCGTTCTTGGCGATCGCGCGGTATTCGCCTTCGGCCAGAATGACGCGCGGAAACGCGCCGATCGATTCCTTGACCACGTCACCGCCCGGCGTAATGACCGACCACGCCGTGTTGGCAAGCGCCTCGCCGCCCTTCTCACTGACCAGCTTGAGGGTAATGACCGCAGCACGATGCGTGATCGTCGTGTCGGTGAGCTTGCCTGCCTGCACACGGATATCCGAGCGCACCACCGAATTGGCATCGCCGTAATTCGAGATGATGTTGTAGGTGCCCTCAGGCAATATCACCACGTCGCCGGGCACGACATTGGGAACCAGCGCCGGGCTCTCGCCGCCGGCATCGAACTGACTGCCCTTGTGAATGCTGAACGCAATCTGGTTCTGCGGAATCTTCGATGTGCCGACACGCCCCTCGATGCGGAGTCCGCCGGCCGGCAACAAAAACGATTCGCGGTCGGTATCCGACTTCACCGTCACCGGCCGCACCGCGCTGACCAGTCCGAGCGCGACGTGCACGACGTAATTGCCGGGCGACAGGACGATGTTGGGAGTCGCGCCGTGATCTTCGCGGATCAGCTTGAACGCACCGTTTTCATCCGGCTTGTCCGCGAACACGCGCCACACGAGACCGCCGTTGATGGTCGGGAGGTCCTTGCCGTAACGGGCCGTCAACGCCAGGACGCCCTGGTTTGGAGTCGGCAGTGCCGCCGCCGGCGTGACCGCAGCGACGGGCGGCTGGAGCAAGGGTGCCGGAAGATTGGGCGCCGCCGCGGGACCTGCAGATGGCGCAAGGCTGATGGCCGATCCGGACGGGGCTTCCGGAACCAGTGCGGGCGGCACCGGCGGGGGCCGGTCCCCAAACAATTGCGCCGACACCGGCCGCAGCGGCGCAAGCACCAGCAAGCAGGCGAAGGCAAGCGCCAGCCACCTTCCCCACCGCGATTTCGCACCGTTGTCGCCCCGGACCGTCATGCTGCCGTTCTTGACGTAAAACGCGGCAAATTCAAGCCTCTACTGGCCGCCGCATTCCGATCATCTTGTTTTGCAGACAAGTAATCCCGCCAGAGCTTGGGAAGCCGGCCGGATCGCGCTAAGCATGCCATCTCAGCGATCGGGCGACGGCGACCGACCGGTTCGCGGCGTGATAATCTCGGCAGGAGTGGACGTGTGCTTGAGAACCTGATGGGGCGCAATCCAAACGGGGGCAATGGCGGCAACAAGGTCGGCTTGGGGCCAACCCGGCGACCGGTAATCGGTCTCGCGCTCGGCGGCGGCGCGGCCCGCGGCTTCGCGCATATCGGCATCGTGCGTGCGCTGGTCGCCCATGGAATCATTCCGGACGTCATCGTCGGCACCTCGATCGGCGCAGTGGTCGGCGGGGTTTATGCGTCAGGCCATTTGGATACGCTGGAGGAATGGGCGCGCGGGCTGCAGCCGCGGAATATCCTTGGCTATCTCGACATCAAGCTGAACGGTTCCGGACTGATCGGCGGCGACAAGCTGGCTGCACAGCTGGAAGCTTCGCTCGGGCAGATTCTAATTGAAGATCTGCCGATCAAATTCGCGTCGGTCGCCACCGAGGTTCGCACCGGCCACGAAATCTGGCTGACCCATGGCCGTCTGGTCGATGCCATTCGCGCCTCTTTCGCGCTGCCGGGAATTTTCTCGCCGTTCCTGGTCGGCGATCGCTGGCTCGTCGATGGCGCGATGGTCAATCCGGTCCCGGTTTCGGCGGCACGCGCACTCGGCGCCGAGATCGTCATCGCCGCCAACCTGTCGAGCGACGTATTCGGTCACGCGACGACGATCTTTTCCTATGGCACCGCTTCCGACGATGCGCCCGCAAGCGTCGATGAAACGCCGCCGCCGAAGCGCGGCATCGGCAAATTCTTTTCACCGGAGCGCACGATGAAGCGCGAATTCTTCGGCGGCGGCGGACGGCCGGGAATCTCCACGGTGATGATCGATGCGTTCAACATCATGCAGGATCGCATTACGCGCGCGCGCCTTGCCGGCGATCCGCCCGACCTCCTGATCTCGCCGCGCGTCGGGCAGATCGGATGGTTCGATTTCCACCGCGCCGCCGATGCGATCGCGCATGGAGAGCGCGCCGCGGAGCGCACGATCGAAGCTATCCAGGAAGCGATCGAAATTCTCGCGCCCACGGAAAGCAGCGACACCGCCGCGCCGGGAGATGATGCGAAACGCTAGGTAGCGTTTCGCCATTCCGGTCCTGCGGTTCAGGCGGTCTTGATATAATCGCGCAGGGCTTCCTGTTCGCGCTCGAATTCCATCACGCGCCATTTCACCACGTCGCCGATCGAGATCAGGCCAACGATGCGTTCGCCCTCGATGACCGGCAGATGCCGGAATTTTCCGGAGGTCATGCGCTCCATGATGGCCGCGACCGTATCGGCCTCGCGGCAGTTCACCACCTTGCGGGTCATGACATTGCCGACGGGCTCTTCGAGCGCGGATGCGCCCCGCTCGCCCAATACACGAACGATGTCACGCTCGGACAGGATTCCCTCGATCCGCTGATTCTTGATGACCAGCACGGCGCCGATGCGCCGCTCCGACAGGATCTTCACCGCCTCCGACAATTTGATGTCGGGGTCGACGCTCACGATGTGATGGCCCTTGGAATCGAGAATAGCGCGCACGGTCATTGTCGCCTCCCAGAAAGCGATCGCGCCGAACGAGATAGCGCGATCTCGTACTTTTTCGCTTTCAGGCAACGGCCCAGCGCTAATTTTGTTCACGCATTCCCGGCAATTCTGCGCCGCGCTCACGCGAACAGGAAACCAATTCGCCTGACTGCATCGCGATGATGAATGAAATCCGGGGGGCTCGCAAGCAGGTGCAGTCAGCCGTTGTCCGACATATCGGGTATCGATGGTTTCGCAACACCGCCTGTGCCCCGCGGCACGGGGTCGAACAGCGAGAACAGCAAAAGACCGGCAAAGAAGCCGCCGATATGGGCCTGCCATGCCACACTTGCGCCTTCGCTGCCGATGGCAATGGAGCCGACGCCAAAAACAATATTGACGCCGAACCAGACCGCGAGGAAGCCCAGCACACGCGGGTCGCGCAGCGCGCGCAGCAGCGGCAACGCCGGGACTTGTGCCGCTGCATCGGCATCGCCGCGGCGGAACGACAGGAAACTGCCCTGCACGAATGCAAAACGGATTGCCGCTGCCATGGCGCCCGAAACCGAAGCAGATGCGCCGATCATCGGTGCGATGGCGTGTTCATGGGTAATTAGATGCGCCGCCGCACCTGCCACCGCGGTCACTGCCATGAAGACAAAGAAACGCAGCGCACCAAATCGCCGTGCGACGGCGCTACCGAATGGCAATAGCCACAGGACATTGAAAAGAATGTGGCTGATGTTGGCGTGCAGCAGTGAGTAGGTCAGGAAGGTCCAGACCTTCGCTCCTGCGCCGCCGGGAAGCGGCACTGCCAGCAGTGTTGAATCGTACCGCTTTGGGATGAAACCGAAGGTCTCGATGGTCCAGTAATCCCAATCCAGCGGCAGCAATGCGCGCACCACATGGATCACCACCAGCAACGCAATATAGGCCGTCAACGCGCCGGGCAGCGTCAGGATCGGTTCGCGCGGAGATTGCGGGGATTGCAAGGAAAGACCCACCAACGTGCAGCTCAAACGAGCGATTGGCCCCAATAGGCGGCTTGAGCCTCAGGCGCAAGCGCCGGAACAACCCAAGGGCCGGAAAACGCAAAGAAAAAGGGAGGGCCGAGACCCTCCCTTTGCCTGTGCCGGCCTCGTTACGCGGGATATCCCCACCCCTCCCGCGTCGCGGCCAGTCTGTTTTCCACCATACCCTGTCGGTTCGTCCCCCGCCGGCCCTTGGAGAAGCCCTGCGAGGATTTCAAACCTCACGTCTTGGAGCAGTTGGATACTACCGCATCTCCGCAAAACCCCAAGCACATAGTTAAATTTACCTTAACGACACAAAGGCGCGACCGGGCCAGCCGGAATCCGCATCCGGCATGGACGCTGCACACCCTTCTCCTGCACAACTGGAAAGGCCGCGCGGCGCACGAAAGCGGGACAGAACTGTCCCGCGAACGGCGTCCGTGGAGCAGGGTTAAATTATGAAGCATCCGTCGAGCCGCGAATTCTTCGCCTACTGGGATGAGAAGCGCGCAGGGGCTCAAGCCCCCGACCGGGCCGACCTCGAGCCCGGACCGATGCGCTCGCTCTTGGGCGATATCTTCGTCCTGTCCTACGATCCAGGCGGCGGGTACCCCTTCCGCGTCGCTGGAACGCGGGTCTGCGCCCTGCTCGGTCGCGATGTGAAAGGCGAGAAATTCTCTGCCCTCTTCGCGCCATCGGACCGTCAGGAGATCGAAGAGATTCTCGGCGTCGTCACCGAGGAGAAACTCGCTGCCGTTGCCGGCGTCACGGCAGCATCGACGGCCTCCGGCAATCGAATCCCGCTCGAACTGCTGCTGCTGCCATTCAGTTCACGGACGAATACCCCGATCAGCCTCACGGGATTGCTGGCGCCATTTCAAACCGGCCACGAGTGCTTGAGCGATTTTACGCTGACGTCGTGGCGTTACATGGCCCATCCGCCGCAACGGTTCGGCCCCCGCGTGCTGAAGAAGCTCGCCATCGCCCGCGGCTTCATGGTCTACGAAGGCCTCGTCTGATCCTCTGATACGCAAAGTTCCATCGAGTAACGCGCCGTTAACCCTGAGCGCCGTAGGGTTAATCCTTATCCATGGCCGGTCGACCGGTGCTGAATGATGGCGTTGGCGCAGAAAAAATCCATCCATCCTGTCGCCGAAGAACGGCGACGCTTCCAGCGCGTGAAGGTTCACCTGCTCGGACGCTACATGCTGCCTGATCGGCGTGAGTTTCCATGCCAGGTCATCAACATGTCTCCCGGCGGCCTTGCGATGCTGGCGCCGGGAATCGGCAATGTCGGCGACCGGGTCATCGCCTATCTCGATCATATCGGCCGTGTCGAAGGCAAAATCACCCGGATTATCGACAACGGCTTCGCCATGACCGTTGGGGCCACCCCACGCAAACGCGACAAGCTGGCCGCGCAACTGACGTGGCTCGCCAATCGCGATATTCTCAATCTGCCGGAAGACCGGCGCCATGATCGCATCATCCCCCGCAACCCGATCACGGTCCTTACGCTGGAGGACGGCCAGCGGATGACGTGCCGGATGATCGATCTGTCGCTGTCCGGCGCAGCCATCGCAGCCGAACACCGTCCGCCGGTGAAATCGCAGGTTTCGCTTGGCCGCGTGCAAGCACGGGTCGTCCGTCACCTCGACGAAGGCTTCGCGCTCGAGTTCATCCACGAGCAGCTGGCCGAGACTCTCGAAGATAGCGTCACCGCCCGGTAAACGCCCGGCCGCCCCCGCTACCCCCGTTTTTCGCCCCCCGATGGCCTCCGCCCCGCCTGCGGGCGTGGCCATCGTTGCCGTTTAGGGTACTTGCGCTGCTTAACGCCATCCCTCGCGCATGCCGGAATCCCGCATATTCACGCAGCCAAATCGGTTAATGCATAAAATTTGAATCAATTGCAGATGTTCCAAATTTTATGAAAATTAGATTCAAGTATAGATCGAATTTTCGCTGACCTTTACTTGTATTCGCTTCAATTCTACTTCGCAGACTTAGCGGCGCTGAAAATCCTTTGTGCGAATAGTGGTCCCAACAAGAAACGGGGGCCACAATGTTTGCTCGGGGACAGGGGAAGGGACTGGCGCTTGCCGCAGTCCTGTTTGGCATCGCGACTTCAGCTTACGCAGGCGACAATCGGGTTCAATACGCAAGTCTGGGCGACACCGCGCGCGCTCCGATCGGCTGGGTGGAATTCTGTGCCGACAGTCCGCGCGAATGCCGCGGCGGCGCGACCCAGCCGCGCGATATCGTGATGACGCAGACCGCATGGCGCGATCTGCTGCGCGTCAACCAGTGGGTCAACGACAACATCAAGCCGATGACCGACATGGAACATTGGGGTGTCGTGGAAAAGTGGTCGCTGCCGACCGACGGCTACGGCGACTGCGAGGATTACGTGCTGCTGAAGCGCAAGATGCTGATCGATGCCGGCTGGCCGCGTGAAGCACTGCTCGTCACCGTGGTGCGCGACAAGAAAGGCGAAGGCCACGCCGTGCTCACCGTGAAATCGAACAAGGGCGAATTCATCCTCGACAATCAGAACGAGGACGTCGTTGCCTGGACCGAGACTGGCTACAAGTTCGTGAAGCGGCAATCCCAGAGCGATCCGAATGTGTGGGTCTCGCTGGGCCAGCCGAATTCTGCGGTCGCAACCGCGAGCGCACGCTAACAGACAACGGAGACCCGCGACCCGGTCGTATCCCCACCCCTCCCCGTCCCAGACCGGATCGCGCGCGGCCAGCCTCCCCCAAGGCTGGCCGCAACTTTTTCATATCAAGCGCTGACTGAAGCTCGTTGTCGCCAGACGCACGCAACGCAAACGACATCGCCGACGGAACCATCCGCGACAGCAACAATTGAATTGAGGCACCGGAGGCCACCGATGACACCCGATCCATTTGAGCTTGGTGAACGTGCGGCGCGCGAGAATATTCCGGCGGAAGCCAACCCGTATCGCGACGGCTCCGAGGAACATGCGCTATGGGCAGCGGGCCACGAGCGCGTCGCCAGCGCGACCGAGGCTAGCGAGAGCGAGGGCAGCTAGCCGATCTTGCGCAAGCCCTTCTTGAAGCGCGGGCCGTTTGCAATATAGGACTTCGCAGGTCCTGCCGAGAGCGCATCGACTTGCGCCGACTCCAGCGTTCGGATCACACGTGCCGGCGCCCCGATGATCAGCGAATGCTCGGGAAACTGCTTGCCTTCGGTAATGATCGCGCCAGCGCCGACCACGCTGCCGCGGCCGATCCGCGCGCCGTTCATCACCACCGCGCCCATGCCGATCAACGCCCCATCCTCGATAGTGCAGCCGTGCAATATGACGTTGTGTCCGATCGTGCAGTTCTTGCCGATGGTCAGCGGGAAGCCTTTATCAGTGTGACAGGTGCAGTTGTCCTGAACGTTGGACCCCTCGCCGATCTCGATCCACTCATTGTCGCCGCGCAGTACCGCGCCGAACCACACGCTTGCGGAGTCCAGCAACCGTATCTTGCCGATCACGGACGCATTGTCGGCGATGAAGTAATTGCCATTGGCGGGAAGTTCGGGCGCCTGCCCGTCAAGTTCGTAGATCGCCATTACTGCTGTCCTGACTCCGAAAATTCGCTTCGATTTGTATTACTTTAGCGAAATCCCGAAGCAAGAGAACACCGGAAATCGCCGCCGTCAGGTCAGAAGTCCAACCGCCTGCAGCGACATCACCACGAACGTCCCCGACATCAGACTCCAGAAGCCGGCCAGCACGGTTGCCATCATGACGAATTCCATCCGGCGCCGTTCGATCTGACGACCACGAAGCGTATTGCGCATGATGATGAAGGGTGCGGCAAATACGAGAAACGGCACCGCAACGAAAGCGCGCGGCGCCGCGCCTTCCGCCAGCAAGCCGAAGCTTGCGGGCCGCTGGACCAGCGCCTGATATCCACTGACCAGTGCGCCGGCGAGCGCAAACCCTATCAGGAGCGAGAGCAGCGAATTCAAGGCATCCGGCGACATGAGCGTCTTTCCTCACGAACAACGCCCCATGCTTGGCAAAATCACCCGCCGCCCGCCAGTTTATCCTTAAGAAAGGGTTAACACCGACCGCTGGAACCGCGATCCGAGACGCAAATATGTTGCGCGAAGATGTGAGGAGATGCCGGGATCGCGTGGCATATTCTGAAGTGATTCGGCCATTGGCCGATGTCACGCTCGATGCAGGTTCGCCGCCCCATGTCCGTTCTGTCGTCGCTGCCACATCGCCCCCGCGCGCAGCGCAAATCGCGCCGCGGCCATTTTGGTTTGATCCTGACCTCTGTCCTTACCGCCGCCTGCGCGGCAACGCTGGTCGCCTATCTGCTGTGGCCAACGTGGGCGCCCTACAAGGCTGCTGACCCCGCATGGCTTCCGGTCAGCGTCGGGGCGACGCTGTTCAACATTCCCAAAGATGCGGTCCGCGTCAAAGCGCAGCGATACTCCGGACCGCAAGAAAGAGTGGACCTCAGCTTCGCGTATCCATCGCTCGATCCACCGACCGTGCCGAGACGCGTCAACACGGAAACAATCGCGGCCAGTGATGAACCGATCGATCGGATTTTTCTCTCGATCGCCGCCCATCACGATGCGATGTCCCCGGATACTCGCCTGCAGACGATCTATCCGCGCTATCTGGATGAAGCGTCAGCCCGGACAGAAGACGGTCTGAGCATGCGGACATTCCGTGCCGGTTCACCTTACGAGAATGAAGATCTGTTCGTCGCGGCGGCGCCAAATCTGGTCGCGCGCTGTACGCGCGACCGCGAGACGCCGGGTATGTGCCTGAGCGAACGCCGCGTCGGCGACGCCGACCTCACCTTCCGCTTTCCGCGTAAATGGCTCGAGCGGTGGCGCGACGTGGCGACCGCGATGGATCGCCTGATCATGAAGTTGCACGGGCCACGTAACTGATTGCAGCGGCCGCCCGTGCCATTCAATACAACAGCGAAACGCGTCTAGCCTTCGTCGACGAGATCGTCTTCCAGGATAGCCATCTGGAACTGGAACGAACGATCATCGTCCTCGTCGTCGACAAACAGCACACCGATGAATTCCTCGCCGATATACACTTCCGCCGAGTCGTCCTTCTTCGGTCGCGGCACGACACGAATTTTCGGATTGCCGAACAGACGCTTGAGATAAGAATCGAGCTTCCTGACTTCCTGAACGTCCACGAGCATCTCCAATAAACAAGGTCGCCGACGTCTTACTTCGAGACAGAGCGAACCGCTATTCGTTTCTGCGTCTTCGTACGTGAAAAAACTATACCGATCAAAGACCGCCGGTCGCGTGCAACATCTGGTCCATGGTGCGCGACGGCTCCGCACAGCCCGCTTCGCCGACAATCTTGGCGGGAACGCCGGCAACGGTGACGTTGTGCGGCACCGGCTTCACCACGACGGAACCGGCAGCGATACGCGCGCAATGTCCGATCTCGATATTGCCGAGAATCTTGGCGCCGGCACCGATCAGAACGCCATGGCGGATTTTCGGATGACGGTCTTCATTTTCCTTGCCGGTCCCGCCGAGTGTGACGTCGTGCAGGATCGATACATCATCCTCAATGACGGCGGTCTCGCCGACCACGAAACCGGTCGCGTGATCGAGGAAAATGCCGCGACCGATCTTCGCGGCCGGATTGATGTCGGTCTGAAATACCGACGATGAGCGGCTTTGCAGATAGAACGCGAAATCCTGACGACCGTTGTTATGCAGCCAGTGCGCAAGCCGATGCGTCTGAATGGCGTGAAAGCCCTTGAAGTAAAGCAGCGGATCGATGAACCGCGAGGTCGCAGGATCGCGATCGTAAACCGCCACGAGATCCGCACGGAATGCATTGCCGATATCGGGATCTGCGCGCAACGCTTCGTCGAAGGTTTGCCGGATCAGATCACCGGACAGCGCTGGATGATCGAGCCGCTCGGCAACCCGATGCACCACGGCCGCCTCTAGCCTGTCATGATGCAACACGCTGGCATAGATAAAGGATGCCAGTTCAGGCTCGCGCCGGACGATATCCTCTGCTTCACCGCGAATGCGGTCCCAGATGGGATCCAATGCCGTCAATTTGGCGTTCTGCGGATTGATCTGATGCATTGCCATTGAGCTCTCGCATTTCGACGTTTCGCAACATTATAACACGGTGAATGGACGGCTGTCCGCAGTCCAAATCGAAGGCTGGGGTCGCGGTTTTTGCTTGCCAACCGCCACGAAAATCGGCGAAGAGGCCCCGGTTTACCGCAAAATGCTCTCCAATTTACCAAAATCTATAGGGACATAGGCGTGCGGATGGTCCATCGCAATCGCCCCCCGCAGCATTGGTTCCAACTATTTGCCGATTGGGAAAGATCCGGATTTTGAGCATCTTGCCGGCGGAGAAGAGGGAAAACGCCATTAGCACGCAAGCTTTGCCCGCGGATGCCGCCAGGCGGATGCCGCTTCGGATTACGAGCGCCATCGCGACCGCCGTGGTCGCATTGCTATTGATCGCCCCGGCGATCTGGAACGGCTATCCCCTGCTCCAATATGACACCGGCGGCTATCTGGCACGATGGTACGAAGGCTATCTCGTCCCCAGCCGCTCGACGGTCTACGGGCTCTATCTCCATCTCGGCGAAAGCACCTTCTTCTGGGCGAACCTCGCGTTCCAATCGGTCGTGACCTTGTGGGTGATGCATCTGGTGTTGCGCGCGATGGGCATGGCCAAATCATTGCGGCTGGCGACCATCGGACTTGTTCTGTTGCTGACGACGGCACTGCCGTGGCTCGCAAGCATGCTGATCACCGATATCTTCGCCGGTCTCGCCGTGCTCGCGTTGTTTCTGTTGGTCGCACATGGCGACAAGTTATCGACAATCGAGAAGGTGTTGCTGTTTGCATTCACGGCGTTCGCCGCGGCAACTCATAGTGCTACGTTCGGCGTATTGTTCGGTCTGTGCATCGCGGGATGGGTCATTCGACCGTTTGCGGGACGACGCCTCTCGATAGCCGGATTGATTCAAGGCAGCGTCGCCGTCGCCGTCAGTGCCGCGCTGTTGCTGGCCGCCAACTATGCTCTTTCGGGACAGCTAGCGTGGACGCCGGGCGGCCCCGGCGTTTCATTCGGCCGAATGATGCAGGACGGCATCGTCGCCCGCTACCTCAACGATCATTGCGACAAGATCAAACTGAAGCTCTGTCCCTATCGCAACGAATTGCCGCCGACCGCCGACGACTTCCTTTGGGCCAATGACAGCATCTTCAACAAGCTTGGCCGCTTCGAAGGCATGGACGACGAGATGGGCTTCATCGCGCTGCATTCGCTGGCGGCCTATCCATTGTGGCAGGCAGAAGCCGCAATCGCCGCAACGGCGACGCAATTGAGGATGGTCGGGACCGGTGAAGGGACCAACGGCTGGATACCGCACACTTACGGCATCATCGAGCGCTACCTGCCGAACCAGGTCTCAATGATGCGCGCCGCGCACCAGCAGCATTGGGACATCAATTTCGCCGCGATTAATCGGGTTCACATTCCCATCGCGCTGATCTCGATGGCGTTGCTCCTCGTCATCGTGGTGCGCAGCCTGTGGCGACGGCATCTCGACGACCTCAGCCTGCTGGCGGCGACCGTATCCCTCGCATTGCTCGGCAACGCGTTTCTGTGCGGCGTGATCTCCGGACCGCATGACCGATACGGTGCACGTATGGTGTGGATTGCGACCTTCGTCGTCCTGATTGCGCTGGAGCGATATCTGCTCGCGGCAAGGCTGAGCAAGGGACTGCACAAGCCGCATACGTAAGGCTCCCGCTTTCAGGGGCGGCGCGACAGGAAATCGAGCACTCCCGCCTTGTAGACGCGATCGCCGACTGCACGCATGTGATCGCGACCGGGGATGTCGAGCACTTCGGAACCGGCAATCACGTCTCCGAGCTCATGCGCGGAGCCCGCGATATCGTCGGTCGTTCCGACGGCGATCAATGTCGGCACGGAAATGCTCGCGACTTCGTCACGTGTCATCAATCGACGCGAACCGCGCAGGCATGCCGCGAGTGCCCGCCGATCCGAGCGGGTCTGATCGGCGAAAGCTCGGAAGGTGCGGCCCACCGGATCAGTGACGTCATCGAGCGAATCTGCCTCCAGCGCCTTGGCGACATTCTCGCCGGGGCCGCCACCCTTGATCATGCCGATGCCGAGGCCGCCGAAGATCGCCGAGCGGATACGCTGCGGCTGGCTCTGGGCGAGATACCCGGTGATCCGGGAGCCCAGCGAGTAGCCCATCATATCGACCCGATCGAGACCGAGATGGTCAATCAACGCGCGAACGTCGCCCGCCATGATGCCGATATGATAGTCCTCCGGATCGTACAGCTTGCTGGAATCGCCGTGGCCACGATTGTCGAGCGCAATGACACGCCGGTTATGCTTCTTCAATTCCGACACCCAGGTCGGATAAACCCAGTTGACGTTCTTGCTCGACGCGAAGCCGTGCACAAGAATGATCGGCTCGCCCTCACCCTCGTCGAGATAGGCAATTTCAACGGCGCCGTTTTTAAAGCTCGGCATCTATCGGTCCATGTCTTGAGGGATTGAGTCTTGAGGGATTGAGTGAATGTGGGGCTGGGGAGCCGTATTAACCCCGTCGGGCAGGCTTCGCTACCCTTTGTCAGGCAGGCTGCCCCAGCGTCGGTGCAGAGGCAGGTTGCAATCGCAGCCGCCTTGCCTTGCGTCGTGCCATCCACGCCATCGTCAAGCGCTCCGTCGTCGCCTTGATCGACGCGAGGAAACCGAACAATGTCAGGAGCGCGCCGAATATCCACAACGTGAGATTGAAAGCGCCAGCGGCGAGCAGCAATGCACCGCGGCCGAGCAACTTCATGATCGCGCGGGTCTGACTGCCCTTCGATTCGGCAAGCCGCGCTGCTCTGGCGATATCTTTCGGGCCGTCGGCGATTTTCAGCGCATCGAATGCGCCGCGCGTTCCGGCTTTTTCACCGACACGACCGACGTCTTTCGCCAGCCGGACCAATGCTCCCGCCTTCTCCGCGCGGAACGCCGACTTGATCGCGCCGACCGTTTGGCCCGGATGCACAAACGATCCAGTAGCCACGGCCTTCTGCAACATCGGCGTGTCGACAACGTCGCGGGCAGAACGCCCTGCCCAGCGTGAAATGCCTGCGCCCAGCCGGCCGACCTTGCGGGCGTCCTTGACCAGGGTAAGCCCTGCCCGCACCGGCGCTGCACCGCCTGCCGACGCATAGGTGGCAGCCGTTACCGCCAAGCCGGCTACGGCAAGCCCCAGGATCAACCGGTCCGCCTCTTCGCCCATCGCCAGCCGTTTGCCTTCGCGAACGACGTCCCTCACATCGCCAAACACGAACAGATCGCCGGCAACGGTGCCGGACAGACTCGCACCATCATCAGCATTGCCGGTGACCAGTCCGGTCGCGAATCGCTTGACCATGCGGGATGTCGAATTGGCTTCTGCGACGGCGTCGTTCACCCGTCCCAGCAGTGCATCCGGAAGTGCAACGCGATGCGCGGCGGCGACGTCCACAAAGCTGCTGGCGAGATCCGCGTCGTTGGCCACAAGCGCCGCCTCGATCTGCCGTTCAATCGCGCCGGGGTCATTCCGCAAGACAGAATTGACCTGCATTTCAGACAGTTCGGCGGGATCGTCCTGCGCGGCCAAGATGTGGCCGGCGTGATCTGCGTGCGGCCAAAGCATGGCAAACGCCGCGGCGCAAACCGCAACCCCTGTCAATGATCCACCAATCCGCAACCACGCCATCGAAAACGTCATCCTTGCCTAGGGTCGCATCCATTGCGTCACATTTTGGACGCAACTGCCAAGACGAAAGGAGGGCTTCTCCAAGACGACAGGATTGTGTCGAATTTACACTATAGAACGCCATATGGTTGCTCTAGGAATCAACAACAACGGTCATTATGGTGCGCTCCGCCAAGGGTGCCGGGCTGGATCAATCGGCCTCCGGGCCGGTTGCGACTAAAGGTGAAGAAGATGTCCGATCACGTTGTCCCCCACTTTCACAATGACGCCGGCGTGGCGGTCATCGAGATCGGGTCGCGGGAATTCATGTGCGTGGGTTCAAATCCCCCGTTCGATCACCCGCATGTTTTTCTCGATCTCGGCAACGACAGCGAGATCATCTGTCCCTATTGCTCGACGCTTTATCGTTATGCCGCCGATCTGGCACCCGGCGCGGCCCGGCCGCCCGAATGTGTCGTGACCGATAAGGTCGTTTGATCGGCCCGTGCCCGCCGCACGCCCCACCATCATCATTGCTGGTGCCGGCATCGGAGGACTGACCGCCTCGCTGGCGCTGGCGGCGAAGGGCTACCGCATCGTCGTTCTGGAGCAGGCCGAACGGCTCGAGGAGGCCGGCGCCGGCTTGCAACTGTCGCCCAACGCGAGCCGTATACTGATCGGTCTCGGCCTTCGGCCTGCGATCTCCGCGCACGCGATCGTGCCGGAGGCCGTCAGCATCATGAGCGGCCCGCGCGGCATCGAACTGTCGAGGCTGCCGCTTACTGACGCCGCGTCATCGGCTGCGAATGCGCCGTATTGGGTAGTGCACCGCGCCGACCTGCAAGCCGCACTTGTGGCGCAAGTAAACGACCATCCGGACATCGAACTTCGCCTCGGCACTGCGTTCAAGGACGTTGCGAATGACGAAGCGGAGGTCGTCGTCGGCTGCGGCGACGGTTCGTCATATCGGCAGGAACATGCGGCTGCGCTGATCGGCGCCGATGGAATCTGGTCAAGCGTACGTCGTCAACTTTTCCCGGACATCAAACCCGGATTCAGCGGACGGATTGCGTGGCGTGGGATCGTCGAGATCGAGCGCGTGCATGCAGACCTCGCACCGCGCTGCGTTCAGCTCTGGATGGGCGCCAACGCGCATCTGGTTATCTATCCGGTAACGGGTGGGCGACAACTCAATGTCGTCGCGATCACATCGGGGCAATGGCGCGAACCCGGCTGGAGTGCACCCGCCGAGGCGGGAGAGGTCCTGGCGCAATTCATGGCGCCGCAATGGTCGGAAGCTGCACGCGCGATCGTTCAGGCGGTGCCGCAATGGCGCAAGTGGGCGCTCTTCACCCTGCCGCAGCAGATCGAATGGACCGGTGGTCCGACAGCGTTGCTGGGCGATGCAGCACACGCCATGCTACCATTCGCAGCGCAAGGCGCCGGTATGGCGATCGAGGATGCCACCGTCCTTGCCTCGTGCCTCGATGGACGGTCGACAGACATCCCGGCAGCGCTACGGCGCTACGCCGATCTGCGCCGGCCACGCGTGAAACGCGTTCAGCAGACTGCAGACCAAAACGGTCGCATCTATCATCTGAGCGGTCCGTTGGCCGTCTCGCGCGACCTGGTCATGCGTGCAATGGGAGGACCGCGGTTACTAGCGCGTCAGAACTGGATTTACGACTGGCGCGCGTGAACCGCACCGGACTGCCATCAATGCCCTGCCCGGCCACCGCGCTTCGGTGATGGCGCAGGCGGTGGAGCGGTCACCGGCGCTGCCGAGGCGACACACTTGTTCCGCTCCCACGCCTCATTGGCGGACTTCAAGGACGCTCGCGTGGAAATGTAGTCGTTGCGATAAACCGCTTCTCCGACGACCGATCCGGCGACACCGGTCTTGGCCTTGTCGATCAAGCCTTGCAGTTGCGTGGTGCGGGCTTCCAGTGACTTGCGCTCGGCTTCGAGCTGCTTGCAATCGAACAACTCGTACTTCGCGGGGTCGACGAAAGCCCCCGAGACCATGCTGTCGCCCATATTGGCGCAGCCGACCAGCGCTCCACAGCCGGCCAGCAGCATTGCGAGAGCCGCAGCACGTCCGCACAAGTTTGATTTAAGACAAGAATTGAGCATCTGGCCTCGTCATTCGGTCACGTCAAGGTTGCCTAGTGCCCTGAATCCGAAGTTCGCTCCCATTGCGGCATCGTTTGAGCGAACTTCGGATTCAAAAAGGGCACTAGCAACTTTATGATTCTAGTGTGATTTAGGTTCAGAAGTTCGCTTGAAGGACTCGCGGAAACAATGATGCGAACTTCTGAACCATCACACTAGAGCACCATCACATGACCGCAATGAGGCCAATGTGGCAACGGGCGGAACGTCAATTCCACCCGGCCCGTCCTCTTAATCGATATCGCTATCGTTTTCCAGCAGCACCGGCCGCTCGTATCGCGCAGCGCGGACCTGGACTATCGCTCTGCGAAGGCCTTTTCGACGACGAAGTGCCCGGCCTCGCCGTGATTGCCCTCAACAAACCCACGGTCCAGCAGAAGTTCGCGGGTGTCATGCAACAGCGCCGGGCTGCCGCAGATCATCACGCGATCCTTCTCGGCATCGAGGTCGGCGAGATTGACGTCGCGGAATAGCTTGCCGGAGGTCATCAGGTCCGTGATCCGGCCGCGATTGCGGAACGGATCGCGCGTCACCGTCGGATAGTAGATCAACTGGTTGCGGATATATTCGCCGAGGAAATCGTGCTTCGGCAGCGTCTCCGTGATCATCTCGCCATAAGCGAGTTCAGCGACGCGGCGGCAGCCATGCAGCAACACGACCTTTTCGAAACGCTCGTAAGTCTCGGGATCCTTGATGACGCTGAGGAACGGCGCCAGACCGGTCCCGGTCCCGACCAGATACAGATTGCGGCCATCGAGCAGATTGTCGATCACCAGCGTTCCGGTGGCCTTGCGGCTGACGATGATCTGATCGCCTTCCTTGAGGTGCTGCAGTCGCGAGGTCAGCGGACCATCCTGCACCTTGATCGAGAAGAATTCGAGGTTCTCTTCGTAATTCGCGCTGGCGACGCTGTAGGCGCGCAGCAGCGGCTTCTCGCCGACCTTCAGGCCGATCATGGTGAACTCGCCGTTGCGGAAGCGGAACGACGGGTCGCGCGTGGTCGTGAAGCTGAAGAGATTATCGGTCCAGTGGTGAACGCTGAGGACGCTCTCGTGATTGAAGTTGCTCATTGCGGCATGTTCCGGGTCAACATGGGGGCGGCAACCACAGGAATTTAAGGCATCTGCGTCGTAGCGGCCGGTTGCCTCGACCTAAATCATTAGTGTACTAATGAATATAACGACTTGATCCGATAGTCAAGCCGCGCGCAAAATAGCCAGATCGCCCCGCAAGGCACTGGAATAAAAAGGGAAGAATCCATGGCCCACGACGAGCCCCAAGCAACCGGTCCCAGCAAGCTGGTCATCCGCAACATCGGCCTGATCCTCAGCGGCGATCTCGAAAAGCCTATTCTCGACGCCGATACGATCGTGGCCGAGAACGGCAAGATCACCGCGATCGGGCGCGCCAAGGATGTGGATCAGGAAGGGGCCACCACGGTCATCGACGCCAATGGCACGACGGTCACGCCTGGGCTGATCGACAGCCACGTTCATCCGGTGGCGGGGGACTGGACGCCGCGGCAAAACCAGATCGGCTGGATCGACAGTTTCCTGCACGGCGGCGTGACGACGATGATCTCGGCCGGCGAAGTACACATGCCGGGTCGCCCCAAGGATGTCGTCGGTCTCAAAGCCATGGCGATCTTCGCGCAGCGCGCGTTCTGGACGCTGCGTCCGGGCGGCGTGAAGGTTCATGCCGGCGCGCCGGTCATCGAAAACGAGATGGTCGAGGAAGACTTCAAGGAACTGGCTGCAGCCGGCGTCAAGCTGCTCGGCGAAGTCGGTCTCGGCGGCGTCAAGGACGGCCCCACCGCGCGCAAGATGGTCGGTTGGGCGCGCAAGTACGGCATCCAGAGTACGATCCACACCGGCGGCCCATCGATCCCCGGATCTGGATTGATCGACAAGGACGTGGTGCTCGAGGCCGACACCGACGTCGTCGGCCACATCAACGGCGGCCACACCGCCCTGCCCGACGGACAGATTCGCTGCATCTGTGAAGGCTGCAAGCGCGGCCTCGAACTGGTGCACAATGGCAACGAGCGTTCGGCGCTCTATACATTGCGTATCGCCAAGGAAATGGGCGATCTGAACCGCGTGATCCTGGGTACGGATTCGCCGGCCGGCTCGGGCGTGCAGCCACTCGGCATCCTGCGCATGGTGTCACTGCTGTCATCGCTCGGCGATGTTCCCGCGGAATTGGCCTTTTGCTTCGCTACCGGCAACACCGCAAAAATGCGCGCGCTCGATTGCGGTCTGATCGAGGTCGGCCGATCGGCAGACTTCGTCATCATGGACAAGGCACAGCATTCGCCGGGCAAGACCATTCTCGACAGCGTGCAACTCGGCGATTTGCCGGGCATCAGCATGACCATCATCGATGGCATCGTGCGAACGCAGCGCAGCCGCAATACGCCACCGGCTGGCAAGGTGCCTCTGATCGTGCATTCCTGACCGCGCCGCGTGCATTATTTGCACTGCACCTATCCGCTTCGACTGAGAGCACAAAGTCTCGTTGATTCAGGCGGAGGCATGTGTTGAGCTTGTTGCAAGCCGTCAGCTTAAGGTGGCTACAACAGGGAGACATGCCTAATGACACATCCAGTCCTCAGCGCAGCGACCGGCGTTCACGTCCGGTCGCTGGTCCTTGCAGGCGCGCTTCTCGCGGGGGTTAGTGCACCTGCGCTCGCCCAATCAAAGGATCCGATCAAGATCGGTGTCATCGCCGAGGTGCAGTCGATCGCCGGCGCGGCGACGCCGGGCGGAGCGCAGATCGCGGCGGACGAGATCAATGCCAAGGGCGGCGTCGACGGCCGCAAGATCGAGATCGTCACCTACGACAACAAGAGTTCATCGGCGGATTCGGTCAGGGCGTTCCAGCGCGCAGTCTCCGAAGACAAGGTGAGCGCTGTCATCGCCAGCTATATCAGCGAGGTCGTGCTCGCGCTTGAGCCATGGGCCGCGCGGCTGAAGATGCCGCTGATCACGCCCGGCGCAGCCAGCAACGAAATCTCCAAGCCGGTCCACGACGATTACGACAAGAACAAATACACCTTCCATGGCTATCTGACCTCGGCGGCGCAAGCGCAGGCCGTATGCGATGCGGCCAAGGATCTCCTCGTCGACGGCCTCAAGATGAAGACCGCGGCCATCATGAGCGAGGATGCGGCATGGACCAAGCCGCTCGACGTCGGTTACGAGGAATGTCTGCCGAAGGTCGGGCTCAAGGTCACCGATCACATCCGCTTCTCGCCAGACACCACGGACTTCACGCCGATCTTCAACAAGATCGAAGCCTCGAAGCCGGATGTCATCGTCACGGGCATCTCGCATGTCGGCGTGCAGCCGACCGTGCAGTGGAAGAACCAGCAGGTGCCGATCCCGATGTTCGGCATCAGCGCGCAGGCACTGAGCCCGACGTTCTGGGCTGACACCAACGGCGCAGCCGACGGTATTCCGTCGCTTGCGGTCGCCACCGAGAATGTCGCGGTGACATCGAAGACCAAACCATTTGCCGAAGCTTTCAAGAAGAAGTTCGGCAAGGCGCCGGCCTATACGGGCTACACCGCCTATGATGAGGTCTACATCATTGCCGATGCGATCAAACGCGCGGGCTCGACCGATCCCGACAAGATGGTCGCGGAGCTCGAGAAGACCAATTACGAAGGCACCATCGGACAAGTGAAGTTCTACGGTCGTTCCGACAAGTTCACGCACGCCCTGGTCTACGGCCCCGATGCAGTCAATGGTCTGGTATTCCAGTGGCAAGACGGCAAGCAGATCACCGTGTGGCCGAAAAAAATTGCCGACGGCAAGCTGAAGTACCCGGCCTTCACCAAGGTCTCGAACTGAACGCACTAGATCGATGCACCAACGACAAAGGCCGGCATGTGAATGCCGGCCCTTTTATTCTCATCGGCAATAGCGACGACGCATCATCGCAATTTCGACAGCAGCGCGACGAATGTCTCGCGCTCTTTTGCAGTCAGCGGCGCCAGCGTCGCCTCGGTGACTTTGAGCGCATTCGGCGTGGCCTTATCGACCATCGCCTGCCCCGCACGCGTCAATTTGACCAGCAGCCGCCGGCCATCTTCGGGATCAGACCCAGTTTCGGTCAGACCCCGTGCGGTGAGACGATCGATGACGCCCTTGATGGTCGCAACATCCATCGCCGTCATGCGTCCCAGCAGATTCTGCGAACACGGACCGGTCTCCGCCAGCTTCGACATTGCTGCCCACTGCGTGGCGGTCAGGTTGACGCCGATCTCATTGGCGAAGATGGAGGTATGACGTTGCGAAACCTGACGCAGGATGAAGCCAACCTGCTCGTCCAGTTCATAGCCGGGCTTCTGCGGTGTCGCGCGGCGCTTTGAAGCAGTGCTCTTGGTCATCCCAATTCCTCGATCGGCAGCGCGAAACGACGCAACGAATACTCCACTGCGTCAAACGGCGAGATGTGCATCTCGAATGTCAGGACGAGATTCAAGTTCGGTCATGGTCCCGCTGTAACAAATCCGGCCACGCTCGATGATGTAAGTGCGGTCGGAAATCAGCCGTGCGAAATGCAGGTTCTGCTCCGACACCAGAATGCTCAAGCCTTCCTTCTTCATCGTCAGGATCGCATGCGCCATCTGCTCGACGATCTTCGGCGACAGTCCCTCCGACGGCTCATCGAGCAACACCAGCGACGGATTGCCCATCAAGGTTCGCGCAATTGTCAGCATCTGCTGCTCGCCGCCGCTCATGCGGCCGCCGGGACGATTGCGCATTTCGGCAAGGTTGGGAAACAGCGTGAACAGCTTGTCCTTGCTCCATTGCGGCGCGCCCGGCCGTGCAGGCTGCCGGCCGACCTCAAGATTTTCCTCGACCGTCAGGTCCGTGAATATCCGACGTTCTTCGGGAACGTAGCCCAGCCCGCCACGTACGATGGCGTGTGTCGGCGATTTCGAAACATCTGTGCCTTCAAACACGATCTGACCATCGCGCCTCGCAACCAGTCCGACGATGGAGCGGAATGTCGTCGACTTCCCCGCGCCGTTGCGGCCGAGCAAGGCAACGACTTCTCCGGCGTCGACTTCAAGCCCGACGTCGAACAGGATGTGCGCCGGACCGTAATAGCTGTTGAGTGCGGACACCGAGAGCTTCATGCGCCTGCCCCCTCGCGATGCCGCGCGTCGTACACCAAGCCTTCGCCGAGATAGATCGCGCGCACCTGCGGATCGCGCCGCACATCATCCGGCGATCCTTCCGCGATCAGCGTACCGCGATTGAGCACCAGGATCCGGTTGGCGTGTTCGAACACCACGTCCATATCGTGTTCGGTAAAAAGAACGCCGATGGATTGCTCGCGCGCGATGCGTGCCGTCAGCCGCATCAATTCGATCCGCTCACGTGGAGCCATGCCGGCGGTCGGTTCATCCATCAGCAGCAGTCTTGGATGATTGGCTAGCGCAATCGCCAGTTCGAGACGCTTGAGATCGCCGTAAGCCAGTTCACCGCACGGCCGCTCTGCATAGCCACCGACGCCGACCAGTTCGAGCAGCCGGTCCGCCTCGCCGCGCTCAAAATCCGGCGTCGAGCGCCAGACATTGAAAATCTTGTTGGCATAGGAAACCAATGCCACCTGCACGTTCTCGCGCACCGTCATGGTGGGAAACGTCGCGGTGATCTGGAAGGTGCGGCCGACCCCAAGCCGCCACACAGCGCGCGGCGGCCTGCCGGTGATATCTTCGCCGAGCAGACGCACGCGGCCTCGGTCCGGCGTCTTCTGTCCGTTGAGCATATCGAAGCACGTGCTCTTGCCTGCGCCGTTCGGGCCAATCAGCGCGACGATTTCGCCGGCTGCGACCGAGAACGAAACGCCGCGCACCGCGTGCACGCCGCCGTAGGACTTCGTCAGATCCTCAACCGCCAGCAATGTGGGTGCCACGCTCATTCCGCACCTTCGGCTTGCGAAGCGCGCGGCAATGCGCGCTTGAAGAATGGCAGGCGGCCACTATCGACGAGGTTGCCGAAGGTACCTGCGATGCCCTTGGGGAATGCCACCACGATCAGGACGATCATGCCGCCGAGTACCAGCTTCGACAACTCGGTGTAGCTGACCAGCCAGATGCTCAGCGCCTTGTAGACGATGGCGCCGATCACGGCGCCGGAAACCGTCTCGACACCGCCCAGCAACACCATCACCAGCGAATCCACCGACAGCGCGATGCCGGCATTGTCGGGGAACACACTCCCCTTGAGGTAGGCGAACAATGCACCGGCGATACCGGCAAAGGTGCCGGCGATCACGAACGCCGTCCACTGGATGCGTTTGCTGTTGAGGCCGATGGCTTCGCTGCGCAGAGCTGAATCGCGCGTGGCGCGCAATGAATAGCCGAACGGCGAGAACACCAGAACGCGCAGTACGATCACCGACAGCGCGGTAACGAACAGGGCCAGCCAATAGAACCGCGCCGGCGTCGCGACAAAAGCGGCCGGCCAGACCCCGAGGATACCGTTGTCGCCGCCGGTCACTTCGACCCACTGGAATGCGATCGACCAGACGATCTGCGCAAAGGCAAGCGTCAACATTGCAAAATAAACGCCGGAGAGCTGCACCGCGAACCAGCCGAACAGCATCGCGCCGAGCAGGCCCAGCAATGGACCTATCAGCAAACACACGATCATCGGAAGCCCGAGGAACTTGGCAAGAAATGCAACGCCATAGGTCCCGAGGCCGAAATAGGCGGCGTGGCCGAACGACGCCAGCCCGCCGACCGACATCAGGAAATGCAGGCTCGCTGCGAAGATGACGAAGATTGCAATCTCCGCACCGACGATCAGCGCATAGTTGCTGCCGAGCAGCGGCAGTGCCGCCGCGATGATCAAGGCGCCGATAAAGGCCAGCCGTTCGTTGGACGACAACGGCCGCCACGGTCGCACCGACAGGCCCGGCGTCTGCCGCGCGGCAGCTTCCGGCTTGCCGAACAGTCCCCATGGCCGCACCACCAGCACCACGGCCATGACAAGGAAGACAAGAATAATGGAAATCTTCGGGAAGATCAGAATGCCGAAGGCATTGAGTTCCGAGACCAGCACCGCCGCGACGAATGCGCCGGTAATGCTGCCGAGTCCGCCGATCACCACCACGACGAAGACGTCGACGATGATGCGAAGGTCCATGGTGTGGTTGACCGCATCACGCGGAATCTGCAGCGCGCCGCCGAGCGCGGCGAGAAACACACCGAGCGCAAAGACGCTGGTGAACAGCCATTTCTGATTGACGCCGAGCGCCGCGACCATGTCGCGATCCTGCGTTGCGGCGCGCACCAGTACGCCCCAGCGGGTACGGCGAAACAACAGCCACAGCAAACCGAGCACTACGGGACCGAGCACGATCAAGAGAATGTCGTAGGTCGGTACCGCCTGGCCGAAGAAATCGATCGCGCCACGCAGACCGGGCGCACGGCGGCCGAGCAGATCGTCCGGCCCCCAGATCAGGACGACGAGATCCTCGACCATCAGCGTCAGGCCGAACGTAGCCAGCAACTGAAACAATTCGGGAGAGCGATAAATCCGCCGCAACAGCACCATCTCGACGATGACGCCGATCAGCGCGACGATCAATGCAGCGCCAACGATGCCACCCCAGAACCCCAGCGTGCCCGACAACCGTTCCGTCAGCGTGAAGGCAACATAGGCACCGAGCATGTAGAAGGCACCGTGAGCGAAATTCACGATGCGGGTCACGCCGAAGATGATCGACAAGCCCGACGCGACCAGAAACAGCGACGCTGCGCTGGCCAGCCCGGTCAGGAATTGGACGATATAGAAACTCATCGGCGATTCCGGTTGCGGAGGATACCGCGGGCGTCACATCGCCCGCGGTCGATCGTTCAATCGTCGAAGCAATCAGTCTTTCGGACGCGCCTTTTCGACATCCGCCTCGGAGGGCAGGAAGTTGGCGCCGTCGCGATAGACGGAATCGACCATCACGCCCTTGCCGTCCTTCACCGCCGTCTTGCCGACGAACGCGCCAAGCGTCGCCTGGTGATCGCTCTTGCGGAAGGTGATCTCGCCGAACGGCGAGCCGAGCTTGATGCCTTCTGCAGCCGCGATCAGTTTATCGGTGTCGGTGGAGTTGGCCTTGGCCAGGATCGCCGCTGCCGACTTGATCAGTTCGTAGCCGACCACCGAGCCGAGACGCGGATAATCGTTGAACTTGGCCTGATAGGCCTTGAGGAATTTCTCGTGTTCGGGAGTCTTGATGTCGTACCAGGGATAACCGGTCACAATCCATCCGGCCGGCGTTTCATCCTTGAGCGGATCGAGATATTCCGGCTCGCCGGTGAGGAAGCTCACCACCGACTTGCCCTTGAACAAGCCACGCGTGTTGCCCTCGCGGACGAACTTCACCAGATCCGGACCAAACTCGACATTGAGGATCGCTTCCGGATTGGCAGCCGCCAACGCCTGCACCACCGGGCCCGCGTCGATCTTGCCCTGCGGCGGCCACTGTTCGCCAACCCACTGGATGTCAGGCCGCTTCTTCGTCAGCAGTTCCTTGAACACCGCGACCGCCGACTGGCCGTATTCGTAGTTAGGCGCCACGGTTGCCCAGCGCTTGGCCGGCAGCTTGGCAGCCTCATCCGCCAGCATCGCCGCCTGCATGTAGTTCGAAGGCCGCAGCCGGAAGGTGTAGCGATTGCCCTTCGACATCGTCACCGCGTCGGTCAGCGGTTCGCCGGCGAGGAAGAATACTTTCTTCTGTTTGGCGAAGTCGCTCACCGCAAGGCCGATGTTCGAGAAGAACGTGCCGGAGATCATCGCCACGCCATCGCTGGAGACGAGTTCGTTGGCCGCGGTCACGGCGTCCGCTGGCTTGCCGTTGTCGTCCTTGGAAATGACAACCAGCTTCTTGCCGTTGATGCCGCCCGCAGCATTGACTTCCTCGACCGCCAGTTGCCAGCCTTTGCGATAAGGCTCGGTGAACGACGGGAGCGCCGAATAGCTGTTGATCTCGCCGATCTTGATTTCGCTCTGCGCCATGGCCGCGGTGTTGGTAACGGCCGCCGCCATGCCCGCCATAACAACGGCGAGACATCCGCTCAAAAGAAGATTACCCGGTCGCATTCCGTGCCTCCAGTGGTTGCGGGAGTTTGATACTCCCGGTTTTGCTCCAGCCTGCCTCGCCCCTCTTCACGATGCAGCCTGCAATTCCAATGCCTTTTAGTTTGCCTTATCTCAAGCCATCTTCGCCCTTGATTTCTTCGTGCTTCAGGCCGCCGACCCGCGGCAAGGGTCGACCGCTGTCGGTGACGGCAACGGCGACCATGATTTCATTGGCGCGCGGCGCGTCGTTGACCTGAACCTCCATGCCGTCGAAATGACTGCGGACAAAGGCCGCATCCTTGTGACCGAGCGGAATATCGAGCACGGTGCCGAGCCCTCCGCGCTTCTTCGATGACGGAATCAGCGCCGCACCCTTGGTCAGCACCTTGCGAAACGGCGCACCGAGTTTCGGATGCAAGATTGCTGCCGCATGTTCGAGTTCACCATTCTCGCCGACCGCCGCAGCCTTGCCGTAACTTTGCGCTGCACTGCCTTCGATGCCAAGCGCCGCGACTGCCCGCTTGGCAAGCAGGCCGCCCAATTCCTCACCAATGTCCATCAACATTGCGAGATCATCGACGTACTGGCCGGCGTATGGATTGTCGATGACAGCGATCGCCGCCGCGCGCCGCGTCGGCGGGGTAACGGCACGGCCGCCCTCCTGCAGCGTCTCTTCGACGACGGTGACGATCTTGCGAATCTTGACCTTTGCACTCATCGCAATCCATCCTGTCCCTTGATTTCGCTCGCCTTCAATCCGCCAACGCGGGCATGGATTCGCGAGCCTGTCGTCATCACCAGTGCGAGCAGCAGTTCATCGGCACGCGGCGCGTCGGCGATTCCGACTTCCATCGCGTCGAAATGCGAACGCACGTAGGATGCGTTGATGTGCGTCACCGGAACGTCGAGCCGCGTACCGGGGCCACCGACTTTTTTCGCGGACGGCACGATCGCCTTCGCTTCGCCGAGGATTTCGCGCATGGCGTAACCACCCGGCACATGCCACAGCGCGCCATGCTCCTGCTCGCCGGCCGCGCCGATGATCGCGCCCTTGCCGTAGCCCTGAATGCGCGCCGGATCGCCGCCGAGCGCGTTGAGAAGCCCACGCGCCATCTCAATGCCGAGTGGCGTGAGATCATCCATGAAGCCTGCGATCTCCTCGACATATTTTCCTGCGAAGGGATTGCGGATCACGCACAGTGCGGCACCGCGCAACAACGGCTGGGCCGGCGGCGGCCCGCCCTCGTGCAGGATCTCCTCGACGATGGTGACGCGCTTGCGGATTGCGATTTCAGGCATGCATCAGTCTTTCCATTTGCGGCGCCGTTGCAAGGGCGCTCTTGCTGCTGGTGTTGATCGATAATGACGCGTCGGGCAACGCGACAATCCGTCTCTGCCTCTGCAGAAACAGCGCAGCGCCCTCGATCAATCCTCGCGTTAGAAGGTTGCGCGCGCAGTCCGACCCCGATTGCAGCGCAGTTGCCACCTCATCATCGGAAAGGGTCGCCACATCGCGCGTCACCAGACGCTCGCCGAGATCGTTGTCCGGCTGAATATCCGACGCAGGGCAACGCACGATACCAGGATGGCCCGGCAAATCGACCGCATTCGCGATAATCGTTGCGGCGGCGTCGGCTTGCGATGCGGTTCGCGCAAGCACGGTGACGGCATCGGCAATGCCGAGCGAAAAACTGCGACCATGCCTGCCGCTGGTAGCGACGCCGCGCACCGGACTGGCAGCATCAACGATGGTCTTGCCGACAAGCGACGGATGATCCGGACGATCGACCAGTCCAACCGTGAAATGCTGACCTTCTTCGAGATGCAGCGCGATGTCGCCGCCGTTGTTGACGTAGGCACGATCGAGTTTTGCGGCGCGCGTCATCGCGCCGAGCGCCTCTTCGGCCACCGCACCGGCCACCGCGGCCATCGGCGTGATGAAATGCTCGTCTCCATAAGGCGCGACAGCGGCAAACATACGCCGCGCGACCACATCGGAGAGCTCAAAATTTCGTGCGGAAACGTTGCGGCGAAGTTGTGTCAATTCCTGGCACAGCCGATCCAGCAATCCGGTGAGCGATTCCGCCGCGGCCGCGTAGGCAATCTCGATTTCCGCCGCCCGCCCCTGCGCCTCGACGATCAGGTCGATCGGCCCATCCTGAAGATGGAGGCGCTTGCCATCCGGCAGCAACGCGATCTGCGGACGCCGGATCATGCATGGGTCCCCGATTTGGGGGGCGGAACGGCGTGGCGCACTTCGGTGCCGTCGTTGAGCGAGGCCAGCGGGCGAACGTAATCCATATGGCCGCCGAGCGCGGCGTAGTCGTCGAGCCGCAAGGTGAACTCGATCGGCGCGACCAGCGCGGGTGTCGGGACATAGCCGAACGCACCGGCCGGCATTTGCGTGACGTCGACCATGAAGGTGATACCGCCGCCGGGCCAGACATAGACCGGCGCGCCGCCGCTGGTCACCGACGTCAGCGCCTCCTTGACCGAGCGCGTCAGCCGCACCGGGTTGTCGGTGACGCCGGCGCGCAGCGATCCGCCGGCACCGCCCATGAACAACACGGTGCACAAGGCAGGCTCGCAATTCTCCTGAATGCGTTCGACCGATTGCACCAGTTCGGGCGGCAGCGGTTTCTCGACCGGCTGCAAGGCCTCATCGAGTTCGAAATAGGCGAAGTGCTCGCCGGTGGTCGACACCATCAGCATCCGCGTGCCGGGCTTCGCGACCTTCGGATTGAACGGACCGAGCACGGTGAGCGGATCGGAAATCTGCGTGCCGCCCCAGCCGGTGCCGGGCTCGGCAACCTGGAAGTAACGGCCCGGCGTAGAGCGGCGGCCCTTCATCTTGATGCCGGTCTCGGGAACATCAAGCAGCTTGCCGGCCTGATGTTCCGACAGCACGCCGGTGATATGATCGTCGACCACGACCACCTCGTCGACCTTGCCCTGCCACTGCTTGGCGAACATGCCGATGGTCGCCGAGCCGCAGCCGACGCGCATGCGCACCTCGGGTACGCCGTTGACGATCGGCGCCTTGCCGGCCTGCACCATCACCGTCGCACCGTTGTCGATGGTCAGTTCGACGGGTTTGCCGTTGCACAGATCCATCAATGCATCGCAGGTGACGCGGCCTTCCTTCTTCGAACCGCCGGTGAGATGATGCACGCCGCCGAGCGACAGCATCTGCGACCCATATTCACCCGTCGTGACATGGCCGATGGCCTCGCCTTCGACGCGCACCGTGGACGTTTCCGGACCGAGAAAGCGATCGGTGTCGATCTTCACCTTGACGCCGCAGTAGCTGAAGATGCCTTCGGTCACCACCGTGACCATGTCGACTCCGTCGACTTCCGACGAGACGATGAACGGTGCCGGCTTGTAGTCCGGATACGTCGTGCCGGCGCCGATCGCGGTGACGAACACGTCTTTTCCGGTCACCAGCGCGCCGTCCCATTCGGCGGATTTCTGGAAGGGGACAATCTGGCCGCCCTGCGACACCGTGCGCTGCAGAACCACATGCGGATCGACGCGCACGAGCTGGCCGGCATCGTTGGCGTAACGATCGCAGGCGCCGGATGCGCCGGGCTTGATGTAGCACATCACCGGACAGGCATCGCAGCGTATCTTGTCGCCATCCGTGGCGCCTGCTGAAATCGGAGATCCATTATTCGTCATCAGCAAACCCGAAAACAAAGCAACAACTCGAGGGCGCACAAGGTGTCAGGTGAACGTCGATCGATAAGACTGCAATCCTGCAGCCAGCTTCCACCCTCTACCACACCGGTCCGTGCCGGCGTTCATTCGTATACTAATGATGGTGCGCGTGGCCGGGATAACTGTCAAGCGGTCCCGCGCACGAAAATCGCCGATGCCGCATTAAAGTTCATTTGCATCGCAACCCTGCCCACTCGCTGGGCAGCGCAGCAAATCACCTCTCGCGCATTTCCTACCGATGCCGCATGATGAACCGGTGACATCCTTGCACGTTTGTACACAAACGGTATTCTTCACGGAACAGCATTCGGTTTTTTGCAGCGCGGTATCGATCCATGACGCCAGACACTATCCGCCTGACGGTCAATGGCAAGGTCCATGATATCGCCGTCGCGCCCGCAACGCCGCTGCTTTATGTCCTGCGCAACGATCTGGAGCTGAACGGGCCGAAATTCGGCTGCGGCCTCGGCGAGTGCGGCGCCTGCACCGTGATGCTGGACGGTATCGCGGCACGCTCCTGCGTGCTTCCGGTCGGCGCCTGCACGCAACGTCATATCGTCACGCTGGAAGGGCTCGGAACGCGCGAGCATCCCGATCCGTTGCAGGCGGCCTTCGTCGAACATCAGGCGGCGCAATGCGGCTATTGCCTGAATGGCATGATCATGACCGCGAAGGCGCTGCTGCTGCGCAATGCGCATCCGACGGAAACCGAAATCCTCGAAGCGCTGCGCTACAATCTCTGCCGCTGCGGCACCCATGTCGAAATCCTCGCCGCCGTGAAATCGGCGGCCGGCCACAGCCGTGCATCGGAGGCCGCCGATGCCGCCGGCTGATGCGACAAGGCCTGAGAACGGCGGCAGCCGCGCCACCGGATCGTTATCGATTATCCGCAGCCTGAAGGCCGACCAGCCTGCCGCAGGGTTCGAGACCTTCATCGTCATTGCCGCCGACGGATTCGTGACGGCCTTCAATGGCCATGTCGATCTCGGCACCGGCATCCGGACTGCTCTGACCCAGATCGTCGCCGAAGAACTCGACGTGCCGCTGTCGCACGTCACGATGGTGCTGGGCGACACCGAGCATGTCCCCGATCAGGGACCGACCATCGCCAGCGAGACCATCCAGATCACGGCCGTGCCGCTACGCCATGCGGCAGCGCAGGCGCGGCAATATCTATTGGAGCGGGCCGCCGCCGAACTCGATCAGTCGCTCGACGAACTGACGATCGACGACGGCCTGATCCGTGCCAAAAACAACCGCAGCGTCAGCTATGCCGAACTGGTCGCAGGCAAGACCGTCTGCCTCGAGCTGCGCGACGACGTGCCGGTGAAGGACGTCTCGACTTACAAAATTGTCGGTCAGGCAGTGCCTCGGCTGGAAATCCCGGCGATGACCACCGGCGAGATGACCTACGTGCACGACGTGCGCGTGCCGGGGATGCTGCACGGCCGCGTGGTGCGGCCGCCTTATGCCGGGGTCGATGCCGGCGATTTCGTCGGCACCAGCCTGCTCGCGATCGATGAATCGTCGGTCGCGGATATTCCGGGCCTCGTCGCGATCGTGCGCATCGCCGATTTCGTCGGCGTCGTCGCGGAACGCGAAGAGAATGCCATCCGCGCCGCCCAGCAACTCAGGATCACCTGGAAGCGAACGCCGACGCTGCCGGACCTGACCGATATCGCCACCGCGTTGCGTGCCAATCCCAGCACGCCGCGCGTGCTGCTCGACAAGAACGACGTCGATGCCGCGATTGCCGCGGCCGCGAAGCCGATGCAGCGCACCTACGTCTGGCCCTATCAGATTCACGGATCGATCGGGCCGTCCTGTTCGGTTGCCGATTACAGCGACGGCGGCCTGCGGGTATGGACCGGATCGCAGAACCCGCATGTGCTGCGTGGCGATCTCGCGCGCCTGCTGGCGCTGCCCGAACATGCCATCGATGTCATTCGCTTTGAGGCCGCCGGCTGCTACGGCCGCAACGGCGCCGACGATGTCAGCGCGGATGCGGCGCTGCTGTCGCGCGCGGTCGGACGTCCGGTGCGCGTGCAGCTCACCCGCGAGCAGGAACATGCCTGGGACCCCAAGGGCACCGCGCAACTGATGGAGGTCAACGGCGGGCTCGATGAAAATGGCCATGCCGTCGCCTACGATTTCGCCACGCGCTATCCGTCCAACGCCGCGCCGACGCTGGCGCTGCTGCTGACCGGCACGATTCCGCCGGTCGCCACCGTGATGCAGATGGGCGACCGCACCGCGATCCCGCCCTACGATTACGATGCCATGCGCGTGGTAACGCACGACATGCCGCCGATCGTGCGCGCATCGTGGTTTCGCGGCGTCTCGGCGCTGCCGAATTCATTCGCGCATGAATCCTACATCGACGAACTGGCGACCGAAGCCGGCGTCGATCCGGTCGAATATCGCTTGCGCTACCTGAAGGACCAGCGCGCGGCCGATCTGGTGCGCAGCGTCGCGGATCGTGCCAGGTGGACGCCGCGTCCGGTCTGGCAACCGCCACAGGCCGATGGCGACGTGGTGCGCGGGCGCGGGTTTGCTTACGCGGTCTATGTCCACGGGCCCTTCCCCGGCAAGGCGGCGGCATGGTCGGCGTGGGTCGCAGACGTCGCGGTCAACAAGGCAACCGGCGATGTCGCGGTGACCCATGTAACGGTTGGACAAGACTCCGGCCTCGTCATCAATCCGGACGGCGTGCGTCATCAGATTCACGGCAACGTCATCCAGTCGACCAGCCGTGCGCTGATGGAGGAAGTCACCTTCGAGCCGAGCGCCGTCGCAAGCCGTGAATGGGGCGGCTATCCGATCATCACCTTCCCCGATGTGCCGAAGATCGATGTGCTGATCGTGCCACGGCAGGACCAGCCGCCGCTTGGTGTCGGAGAATCCGCATCGGTGCCGAGCGCCGCCGCCATCGCCAATGCGATCTTCGATGCCACCGGCGTGCGGTTTCGCGAATTGCCGTTCACGCCGGATCGGATTCGCGAAGGCCTGCGGGCGGCGGAAACGAAAACCGCGCCCGCGCCGGCAAGAAGACGCGGCCTGTTCGCCGGACTGGCGGCGCTGTGTACCGCTGTCGCGGGCCTGATCGTTGCCGCATCACCGTGGCGACCGGCCATCGCACCGATCGCACGCCCCGATGCGTCGATCTATACGGCCGCGACCATCGCGCGCGGCCAGCAACTGGCGGCGCTCGGCGATTGCGCGGTCTGTCACACCGCCGATGGCGGCATCGTCAACGCCGGCGGGCGACCGCTGGAGACGCCGTTCGGCACCATCTTCGCAACCAACATCACGCCGGATGTCGAGACCGGCATCGGTGCATGGTCGTATCCCGCGTTCGAGCGCGCGATGCGGCAAGGCATTCATCGCGACGGCAGGCATCTCTATCCGGCGTTTCCCTATAACCACTTCGCGAAAACCACCGATGCCGACCTGCAGGCGCTGTACGCCTACCTGATGGCGCAAGCGCCGGTGCGGCAGAACAACCGCGACAACGCCCTCGCCTTCCCGTTCAATATCCGGCCGCTGATGGCGGGCTGGAACACGCTGTTTCATACGCCCGCAACCTACACGCCGGATCCCGCGAAGTCCGACATCTGGAATCGCGGTGCATATCTGGTCGAAGGGCTCGGCCATTGCGGCGCCTGTCACACGCCGCGCAACGCGCTCGGCGCCGAGAAAGCTTCCGCTCAACTCGCCGGCGGCAACGCCGAGGGCTGGGATGCGCCGCCGCTGACGTCGCTGTCGCAATCGCCGATTCCGTGGAGCGAGAATGAGTTCTTCAGCTACCTGCGCACCGGCATCTCGACCTATCATGGCGTCGCCGCCGGTCCGATGGGCCCGGTGGTGAAAGAGCTCGGGGCACTGCCGGACAGCGACATCCGCGCCATGGCGGTGTATCTCGCCTCGTTCAATCCCGACGCGCCGAGTGCCGCCGCGCAACAGGCGATGGCCGTCAAGTTAGAGACCATTACCAGCGTTCGCCCGATCGCCGCCTCGGCACAGGGCGCGCGGATTTACGACGGTGCGTGCGCGGTGTGCCACGAGGTCGGCGGGCCCGAACTGTTCGGCAGCCGGCCGTCGCTGGCGCTCAACAGCAACGTTCACGCTGCGACGCCCGGGAATCTGATTCAGGTCATTCTGAACGGCATTACCGCACCGGTGTCCGGCGACCTCGGCACCATGCCAGGCTTCGCGGGCAGCCTGAACGACCGGCAGGTCTCGGAGCTGGCAAGCTATCTCCGGCAGCGCTTCGCACCGGACAAACCGGCCTGGATCGGCATCGAGGACGCGGTACGCGCTACGCGGCAGGCCACCGCACGGTGAGTTAAGCATAGCAGGCATCGCGGCGGGAGCGGCTAGGCGGCTGCCGATGGCCGGGTTATAAGCTGGCATGCCTGTGACAGACATCGCAACGCGCACCTACGACCACGGCTGGCGGCTCGACCCCATCATCCGCAGCCTGCTCGATACCGATTTCTACAAGCTGCTGATGCTGCAGATGATCCGGGAATTCTATCCGGACGAGCATGTGACCTTCTCGGTCATCAACCGCAGCAAGCATGTCCGCCTCGCCGAGGTGATCGACGAAGGCGAGTTGCGCGCACAGCTCGATCATGCGCGAAGCATCCGTTTCACCAAGAAGGAATTGATCTGGCTCGCCGGTAATACGTTCTACGGCAAGACCCAGATGTTCTCGCCGGATTTCATCCGCTGGCTCGGCGACTTCAAGTTGCCGGAATACGAACTGCGCAAGGTCGACGGACAATACGAACTGCACTTCCACGGGCCGTGGACCCACACCACGATGTGGGAAATTCCCGCCCTTGCCATCATGAACGAGTTGCGCTCGCGGCAGGCCATGAAGGGCCAGGGACGCTTCGCGCTCGACGTGCTCTATGCGCGCGCCAAGGCCAAGCTGTGGACCAAGGTCGAGCGCCTGCAGAAGCTGGACGGCTTGCGGCTGTCGGACTTCGGCACCCGGCGGCGGCACGGATTCCTCTGGCAGCGCTGGTGCGTGGAAGCGGTGAAGGAAGGGCTCGGCCCGGCATTCACCGGCACGTCGAACGTGCTGCTGGCGATGGACAGCGACCTCGAAGCGATCGGCACCAACGCGCACGAACTGCCGATGGTCGCGGCGGCGCTGGCCAACGACGACACCGAATTGCGCTGGGCGCCCTATCGCATTCTGGACCAGTGGCGGCATACCTATGGCGGCAACCTGCTGGTGGCGCTGCCCGATGCGTTCGGCACCAAGGCATTCCTGCGCGACGCGCCGGAATGGGTCGCCGACTGGACCGGCTTCCGTCCCGACAGCGCGCCGCCGATCGCGGCCGGCGAAGAAATCATCAAGTGGTGGAAAGCCAAGGGCCGCGATCCACGCGAGAAGCTGCTGGTGTTCTCCGACGGCATGGACGCCGCGTCGATCGAGGAAGCGTATTACCATTTCGAAGGCCGCGTGCGCGTCAGCTTCGGCTGGGGCACCAATCTCACCAACGATTTCGTCGGCTGCGCGCCGGATGGCGGCACCGATCTCGATCCGATCTCGATCGTGTGCAAGGTCACGTCGGTGAACGGACGGCCGGCAGTCAAGCTCTCGGACAATCCCGAGAAAGCCACCGGCGATCCTGCCGAGACCGCACGCTATCTCCGCGTATTCGGCGATACCGGGCGCGTTCGCACGCCGGTCAGGGTCTGAGCGCGGGTCGCGACGACCGCTACGCACTCTCGCACTCATTCAAGCAATTTCATTGCAGCATCCGCGCCGCAATTCGTGAACGCGCGAGCATATAACAATGCTTGTAAATTGAGGCTTCTACTACTAAAAATATACGCACGCCATATCGCTGTCGGTCTCAACAAAAAAATTGGGCGAATTGCGCTTGAACGAACCGGATTCCGTCCCTCGACGTCGAGACGCCGCCGCCACCCGCCGCAAACTTCTTACCGCCGCACGTGAGGAATTTGCCCGCAGTGGATTCGCCGGCGCGCGAGTGGACGAGATCGCCGCCAAGGCCGGCGTCAACAAGCAACTGGTCTATCACTACTTCGGCGACAAGGACGCGATGTACTTCGCGGTGCTTGAATGGATCTATGCCGAGATCAGGGAATACGAACGCGACCTGAAGCTCAACGGCCTCTCACCCGACAACATCATCCGCAGGCTGATCGAAAGCTCGTTCGACTATCTCGCCGTGCACCCGGACCTCGTGGCGCTTCTCAACGACGAGAATCGCAATGGCGCGCCGCATATCAGCAGCTTCAGGAACCTCACGCCTTCCAATTCGCCGTTGCTCGGCGTCATCACGAAGGCGCTGACCCATGGCGTGCGCGAAGGTATTTTCCGAAAAGGGGTCAACCCCGAGCAGCTCTACATCTCGATCGCCGGGCTGAGCTATTTCTATTTCTCCGGCCTGCCGACGCTCTCGACCGTATTCCGCAAAGACATGGCGACCGCGGCGGCGCTGCGCAAACGGCGCAAGCACATCATCGACCTGGTGATGCAGTCGCTGCGCCCCTGAGGCGACAGCGCTTGCGAATGATTACTTCCGCGCCGGCGCCGTACCGCGCAGCCGCGCCCACCATTTCTCCAGCAGCGGCAGCAACCCGCTCGGCGTGATCAGGATCACCGCGATCACCACGACGCCGTAGATGAAATAATGCAGCCCCGGCAGTACACCGCCGAGCTTGCCGCGCAGGATTTCACCGAGCGGCACCAGCAGGATCGCGCCCAGCGCCGGCCCGAACGCGCTGCCGAGCCCACCGACGGTGGCGAACAGCACGATCTCGATGACGATGACCGGCGAGATCAGCAGATAAGGATCGGCGAACGTCAGATAGCGGACATAAGCCGTGCCGATCACCGAACTCAGCATCGCGGAAATGACCATCGCCGCGATCTTGTAGCGCAGCACGTTGACGCCGATGGCGCGCGCCGCGTTTTCATTGTCGCGGATGGTGCGCAGGTAATAACCCAGCGGCGCATTGAGAATCGCGACATTGATCAGGATCGCGGCAACCGCCAGCACCAGCATCGCCCAGAATGCGCCGATGCCGCCGCCGAACTGGAACTGAAGGAAGTTGCCGGTGTCGCGCGGCAGCAGCAATCCCGATGCACCGCCGAGAAAATCCCAGCCCTCGACCACCACCGCGCCCATTTCGGCGAAGGCCAGCGTGATCAGCACGAAGGACAGATGGCCGAGCCGGAAGCGGAAATCGATCCATGCAATGATCGCGCCGAGCACGCCCGAAATCACCGCCGAGATGACGAGGCCGAGCCACATATTGATGCCGAGTTTCAGCAGCAGCGCGGTGGAGAACATTGCGCCGACGCCGATGAACAGGCTGTGCGCCAGCGAGATCTGCCCGGCCATGCCGCCGACGATATTCCACGCCGACGCCAGCGCGACATAGACCAGCGTCAGGATGATGATGTGCAGATAGTAGGACGGCAGCAGCGGCGGCAGCACCACCGCCAGCACCAGCAGGATCAGCCAGAACGGCGACAAGAGCGTCTTGTAGAACTCCGGCCTCATCGCGAACTCCAGGTCAGACCCTGAGGCCGGAACAGCATGATCAGCACGAAGATGCCATAGGGCAGCAGCATGCCCAGCGTATCCGACAGGTAGATGGTGCCGAACGCTTCCGAGATGCCGATGATCAATCCGCCGAGCATGATGCCGACGAAGTTGGTCATGCCGCCAAGCACGACCACCAGCAGCGTGATCACCGTGTAGCGCAAGCCTTGTGCCGGCTGGATCGGCGTCCCCGGCAGCAGCAGCGCCGCGGCGATGGCGAGAATGCCGATACCGAGCGCAAAGGTCAGCGTCTGGACGCGGCTGACATCGATCCCCATCAGTGCGGCCGCGTTGGCATTCTGATGCACGGCGCGGATCGAACGGCCGAAGTCGGTCGAGCGCAGCATGACATAGAGCCCGATGGCGAGCGCGAACGACACCACGAAGGCGATGACATGCGGCACGCGCACCACGACATCGCCGAGGATCAGCAGCTTGGATTCGACCATCGAGGGCGTGCGCGCCGGCTGGCCGCCGAACACCATCAGGATGCCGTTCTGCAGCACCAGGCTCAGTCCCAACGTGAGCTGCACCACCATCAGGAACTTGTGCCCGACCATGGGCCGGATCAGATACCAGTAAACCACCGCGCCGATCGCGGTCATCACCGGCACAGTGATGATGATGGAGACATAGGGATCGAGCGTCAGCGCCGAATACAGCCCGAGGCACATGAACATGCCGAGCGAGATGAAATCGCCGTGCGAGAAATTGACGACGCCGCTGACGCCGTAAACGAGGCCCATGCCGAGCGCCAGCAGCCCGTACGTGCTGCCGATCAGCAGGCCCTGCGCCAGCGCTTGCATGAATTCAGTCACGTCGATCTCCGCTCGAAGGCCAAAGTTCAGAGTCCACAGCTCAGAGTCCAAGGTAGGCGCTGCGGGTGCGCGGATCGTCTTTCACGACATCCGATGCGCCTTCCACCGCGATCTTGCCACGCTCCAGCACGTAACAGCGCTGCGCATGGCGAAGCGTGAGGTTCAGGTTTTGCTCGACCAGCAGGATCGTCAGCCCTTCCTTGTGCAGCCGATCGATGATGCCGAAAATATACTGCACGAACAGCGGTGACAGGCCGAGCGACGGTTCGTCCAGCATCAGGAGTTTCGCCTCGGCCATCAGCCCGCGGCCGATCGCCAGCATCTGCTGCTCACCGCCCGAAAGAGTCCCGGCGTTCTGCCCGAGCCGTTCGCTCAGGCGCGGAAACAATTCAAGCACGTGCTCCATCTGCCGTGCGCGATGCGCCCTCGCCCGCGCGTTGATGCCGCCGAGCAGGAGATTTTCGCGAATGCTCATTTCCGGAAAGACCAGCCGCCCCTCCGGCACCTGTACGATGCCGATCTCGACGCGCTGCCGCGCGGTAAGCCGCGTCACGTCCTTTCCTTCGAACAGGATACGGCCGGACATCGGCGGATAGATTCCCGACAGGCTGTTGATCAGCGTGGTCTTGCCGGCATTGTTGGCGCCGAGCAGGCCGACCAGTTCACCGGCGGCCAGCTTGATCGAGACATCCTGCAGCACCGGCACGCCGCCATACCCCGTCACCAGGTGTTCGATCTCAAGCATCGAGGTGCTCCCCGAAGTAGGCATCGATCACGCGCTGGTCCTTGACGATATCTTCCGGCGTAGCTTCGGCGATCTTCTCGCCGAAATTGATGACGACGATGCGGGTGGCGAGCCGCATGATCACCGGCATGACGTGCTCCACCATGACGATGGTGACGCCCTGGCTGTTGAGTTCGCGTACCACCGCCATCGGCGCTTCGGTCTCCGCCATCGTGAGACCTGCCATCACCTCGTCGAGCAGGATGCAGCGCGGATCGGTGGCGAGGCACTTGGCGAGTTCGAGCAGCTTCTTGTCCTGCAGCGACAGCGTTGCCGGCGTGAGGCGTTCCTTGCCCGCCATGCCGACGCGCGCCATCACGTGAGCGGCATAATCGATCGCCTCACGGATCGGCCGACGCGTCAACGCCGCCGTGGTGACGACGTCGAGCGTCGTCATGTCGGCGAAGGTCTGCACGATCTGGAAGCTGCGGATCAGGCCGCGCCGCACCAGCCGGTCCGGCGATACGCCGACGATATCCTGGCCGTCGAAACGGACGTTGCCGTCGCTCGGCGGCGCGAAGCCGGAGATCACGCTGAACAGCGTGGTCTTGCCGGCCCCGTTCGGCCCGATGATGCCGAGGATCTCACCGGCGGCCACCGAAAAGCTGACATTGTTCACGGCGACAAGGCCGCCGAACCGCTTGGTGACCTTATCGACTTCAAGCAGCGCCACTGGCCACCCTTATGCGCGCGGACGTGGCGCGGTCTGGGCGAATTCCTTCGGGAACACCACCTGCTGCTGCTGATCCGGCGTCCACTGGATGAACATCGCGCTGCCATCGGTAAGCAGGCGATCCGGCGCGAACTGCACGCCCTTTGGCTTGGCGACGTAAAGGTTGGGATCGCCGAACGGGATGTTGACCTTCTTGAAGGCGTCGAGCAGCGCATCGCTCTCCAGCGAGGCAGATGTTTCGAGCACCTGCTGCAGCACGCGGCCGGCCTGCGCGTACTGGATCGCGCCCTGCCCGATCCGCTCGAGCTTCGCGACGTCGCGCAGCTCGGTGATGATCTTCTGCATCGAGTCGATCTTCGCGCCCGGGCTGAAGCCGGTCATGCCGAACAGGTTGTTGGTCAGCACCGCCTTGCCGATCTCCGGGCCGAGATCCTTCCACAGCGACAGGTCCGAATAACCACCGGTGCCGCCGCAGAAGATGCTGCCGTGATAGTTGAGATTGTAGCGCGCCTGATGCAGCAGGATGCCGTCACGCGGCGTCACCAGCCCGACCACAACATCGGGCTTCAGCGAACGGATGCGAACCATCGCCGAGGTCTGGTCCTGTGCACGAATATCGAGCGGCGCCTCACCGATGATCTGCACGCCGCTGGCCTTGAGCTTTTCGGTCAAGAACTTGTTGACCTGCTGGCCGGCCTCGTAATTCGAGTAGCCCATCACCGCGGTCTTGATGTTGAACTTCTGCGCGTCGCGCAGGAAGATCACGAAGTCATGCATCGATTGCGCGTAGCCGCGATCGTAGGGATAGCCCAGCGTGAACATGTAGTTGGAGTGCGAACCGCCAGCCCACACCGACAGCGTCGGCGTCTTCAGCTCATCCAGCACTGGCGTCAGCGCCAGCATCTGTGCGCTCAGAATGGTGCCGGTGAGAAGCTGTACTTTCTCTTCGGTGATCAGGCGGCGCGCTTCGGTGGCGGTGCGCGCGGGCTGGCTGGTGTCGTCGGCCTGGATCAGTTCGATCTTGGCGCCGCCCTTGCTCTTGATGCCGCCTTCGTCGTTGATCTTTTTAATGATGTATTCGAACGCGGGATGGCCTTCCTGGGCGTAGGCGGCAAGGCCGCCGCTCATGGAATTGACCACGCCGATGCGGATCGTCGAGCCTGCCGCTCCCGCCTTGCGAACGAACGGTGCAGCGACCGAACCGAGGATTACGCCGGACGCACCGATTGCAAATTCGCGACGGGTAATGGTCATCTCAATTCCCTCCCTGAGGCTCCGGTTTGGCCGAAGCGACATCAATATTGATTTTGGCAAATACGGTTCCGGCCAAATTCAATGGATGTCCTCGCGGATCCACCATCAAATCGCCCCAGCCTGGACCATTTGCGCGCTTCGCAAGACTTAGCCGTCTTTTGTCCGCGCCGTCAAATGAACGCTGCGCAGCGAACCAGGACCGCCGCTGGCTCTTGCGGGAGGTACGACGGCACTGGATGCAACATTAAAATTCCGCAGGCCGATAAATCCATTCGCATCAATTGAGCGAGCGAAGCGGCGTGCGGGCTGCGAATGGAACGCGCTGGCCGCGTGTCGCGAGTTGCATCATCACGATCGAGAACAGTTCGTTCTGCGAGGTGATGCCGAGCCGCTGATAGGCCCTGCGGCGGTAGGTCAGCACGCTGTTGAGGCTGATGTCGAGTTCGCTGGCGATGGCTTCCGAACTGAAGCCAAGCAGGATATTGGCGCACACGTCGCGCTCGCGCGTCGTCAGGCTGCTCAACGGTGCTGTCGAAAATGCTTGCCGCAGCAATCCCGCGGCGTCCTGTGGATCCGGAGCCTTTGCCATCAGCGAAAGCTGGCAGTGCCGCGCAATCGTCGCGGCCAGCACAGGACTGGCGCGATGCAGTGCCGCGACCTGCTGCTCGGAATAACGGCCGCTCGCCGTCACCCGATAAAAGTTGGTGTAGATGCACACGCCGTCATGCCACAGCGCAGCGGCGTATTTGTCGACGATGCCCGCATCGTCGAAAAACAGCTTTCGATAGTTGCGGCGATACATGCCGCGCGGCACGAACGGCATCCGGATCGGATCGCTTCCGCCATCGCGGCCGAACATCATTTCCTTGTTCGGATCGTTGGCATGAAAATGTCCGGCATAGGCGTCGCCGAGATCGTTGCCGTTGGCGATATTGCCGATATCGATCAGGCACTGCGCGTTGCGGTCGTTGGTGAAGGCGAACACCATGCAATGATCGACAGCGGCAATCCGACGCAGATGCGACAGAAGCGCCTCCGGAAAAACGACATCACCGACATGAAGGATGGCCCGATCCAGTCCGTCGGTCGCATTGCCTGCGATTGGGACGGTCGATGTTGCAGATGTGTCGCGAGGCACGACAGCCATGCAGATTTCCTCCGGGAAACTTGTGCGGATTATTTTCTGCAAACCTAAGCCAAGCCCCGCGCAGGGGAAAGTCTTATGATGGCTGTCGCCGGGAATAGCGCTGTCGCAATCGCTTGGGACAGACAGAACCGGAGCACCTCCTTAAAAGCTGAGGGAATAGCTGCAGGGATCCGCCGATGCGCCCCTGCTCCGCAGCAAGGGTGAACTGTCATGGTTCAATCGGTTCCGCTTCCGCCGCCAGTCGCCTGCCCGGTCTCCCGGATCGATCCGTTTTCGGACGAGTTCCTGGCTTACCCTTACCGATTCCACGACGAGCTGCGCGAAGTCGGCCCGGTATTCTGGCTCGATACCTACGGCGTGTTCGGCATGGCGCGTCATGCCGAGGTCCATGCCTCGCTTGCCGATTGGCAGACCTTCTGCTCCGGACGCGGCGCGGGGATCGAGGATTTCGCCAAGGTCAAATCGTGGCGACCGCCCAGCAAGTTGCTGGAAGTCGATCCGCCGATCCACACCCGTACCCGTTCGGTGATGACGCGTATCCTGTCGCCGGCGGCGATGCGGCAGGTGCGCGAGACATTCACCGCGCGCGCCGAGGCGCTTGCCGACGCCGTGATCGCGAAGGGGCGCGTCGATGCGGTGACGGAGATCGCGGAAGTGTTTCCGCTGCATGTGTTTCCCGATGCGGTGGGACTGCGTCCCGAAGGCCGCGAGAACCTGCTGCCGTTCGGCAACATGGTGTTCAACTCGTTCGGTCCGCAGAACGCGATCTTCAAGGAATCGGTCGCCAATGCCAGGCCGGTGGTGCAATGGATCTACGACCAGTGCTCGCGCGACATGCTGCGGCCGGGCGGTTTCGGATCGCAGGTGTGGGACGCCCACGATGCCGGCGAGATCGACGCCGAGGAAGCGGCGACGCTGGTGCGCTCGATGCTGACCGCCGGCCTCGACACCACCGTCAACGGCATCGCCAATGCGATCTACGCCTTCGCGCAACATCCCGACCAGTGGCGCGCGATGCGCGACGATCCGGCGCTGCTGCGCCCAGCCTTCGATGAAGTGCTGCGCTGGGAATCGCCGGTGCAGACCTTCTTCCGCACCACCACCCGCGACGTGGAGGTGGCCGGCGTCACCATTCCGGAAGGCGAGAAGGTGCTGCTGTTTCTGGGCGCGGCGAATCGCGACTACCGCAAATTCCCGGAGCCGGAGCGCTTCGACATCCGCCGCCGGCCGATCGGCCACGTCGCCTTCGGCAACGGTATCCACACCTGCGTCGGGCAGCTCGTGGCGCGGCTGGAGGTCGAACTGATCCTGACCGCACTGCTCAAGCGCGTCGACGCCATCGAACTGACGGCGGAGCCGGTCCGAAAGTTGAATAATACGCTGCGTTCGATCGGCTCTTTGCCGGTTGAATTCAAGGCACTGGCGGTGTGATGTGAATGCTTGATGAAACAACGGACCGCGGGACTGGAAAATTAGCCGAATTAGTTCTTGAATTAAACGATCGGTTGGTGAATTTTAGCCCGAACGAGACCAGCGCAGGCTAACCCGGACCGAAGATCCGGCGGACCGCGCTATCGGGGGACAACGGCGGGTGGACGCAACAATATTCCTGTTCCTGCTTCAGGACGGCATCATCAACGGTGCGGTATACGCGCTGGTGGCGATCGCGCTCGTGCTGGTGTTCGCGGTCACGCGGGTGATCTTCGTGCCGCAGGGCGAATTCGTCGCCTTCGCGGCGCTGACCGTCGCCGCGCTGGAGAACGGCCAGATGCCGTCGACACCGTGGCTGCTGCTGGCGCTCGGCGTCATGGCGGCGGTCGCAGAAGTGGTGTGGCATTTCCGCGAGATCAACCTGCGCCGCCTGATCCGGATCGCGTTACTCGATCTCGCCTTGCCGATCGCGCTGCTGCTGCTGACGCAGGCGCTGGCTCCGCTCAAGCTCGGCCAGTTCGTCAACATCCTGCTCGCGGTCGCGCTGATCACGCCGATGGGGCCGATGCTCTATCGCATCGCCTTCGAGCCGCTCGCGCATTCCAGCGTGCTGGTGTTGCTGATGGCGGCGTTCGGTGTGCATTTCTCGCTGATGGGACTGGGCCTGCTGTTCTTCGGCCCCGAAGGCATCGGCACCAAGCCGCTGTCCGATGCGTCGTTCTCGCTTGGCAGCCTGCTCGTGACCGGCCAGAGCGTCGCGGTGCTGATCGTCACCGCCGTCTTGCTGGTGCTGTTTGCGCTGTTCTTCGGCCGCACCTTGCTGGGTAAAGCGCTGCGCGCGTGTTCGTCGAACCGGATCGGCGCGCGGCTGGTCGGCATCCCGACCTCCGTGGCGGGCCAGTTCTCGTTCGCCATCGCAGCGCTGCTCGGCGCGATCTCCGGCGTGCTCGTCGGACCGCTGATGACGGTGTTCTACGACTCGGGCTTCCTGATCGGGCTGAAAGCCTTCGTCGCCGCGATCATCGGCGGACTGGTGAGCTATCCGCTCACCGTGGTCGCGGCGCTCGGCGTCGGCTTTGCCGAGGCGCTGTTTTCATTCTGGGCCAGCAACTTCAAGGAAGTGCTGGTGTTCACGCTGATCATTCCGGTGCTGGCCTGGCGCTCGCTCTATGCGCCACACGTCGAGGACCCGGAATGAAACTGCTTCGCGGACCTGCCGTCGCCATCGTTTGCGCGATCCTCATTCTGGTCGCGCCGTTCTCCGGCTTGCTGCCGGATTACTGGATCACGCTGTTCAACTATATCGGCATCTCGAGTCTGGTCGCGATCGGCCTCGTACTTCTGACCGGCGTTGGCGGCATGACCTCGTTCGGTCAGTCCGCTTTCGTCGGATTCGGGGCCTACACCACCGGCGTGCTGACCGTGTATTTCGGCATCTCGCCATGGCTGACCCTGCCCGCGGCCCTGATCGTGACCATGATCGTCGCCGCCGGCGTCGGCGCTGTCACCGTGCGACTCTCTGGTCACTATCTGCCGCTCGCCACCATCGCCTGGGGTATCGCGTTCTTCTACCTGTTCGGCAATATGAGCTGGCTCGGCGCGCATGACGGATTGCCGGGCATCCCGGCGTTGCAGATCGGCACGCATCAACTGACCGACCCGAAGGAATACTTTGTCGTCGTGTGGGTCGCCGTCGTGCTGGCGGTGATCGCGACGCAAAACCTGCTCGGTGGCCGCGTCGGTCGCGGCATCCGCGCGCTTCGCCGCAGCACGCGCGCCGCCGAAGCTTTCGGCGTGAATACCGCCGGCGCCAAGCTGATGGTGTTTGTCTACGCGGCGATGC